>NZ_JBVHIL010000007.1:0-462928 GCF_055560575.1 Streptomyces sp. NPDC023157 | reverse complement strand
TGCGGGGGGGGGGTTCCCTGGGCCGGGGCGGGCCCCTCGGCTGGGGGGGTGGGCCGGTTCCCACTTCCGGCCCCCCCCCCCCCCGCCGCGCCCGCCCCCCGGGGGGGGCCCCCGGCCCCCCCGGCCCCGCCGGTCAGATCGCGCGGCCGTGCGCCCGCAGCGTCCGCAGCGCCTCCACGGTCACGATCGGGCGCCACTCCAGGGCGGAGCCCGGCGCCCACTGCCGCCAGTCGATCGGCCAGCCGCCGTCCTCCTGCTGGCTCGCCGCGAGCCGGTCCAGGGAGCGGGACATCTCCTCGTCCGTGAACCAGCGGCGGGCCAGCGAGTCCGGCACCCGCGCGTAGTCGTGTGGATAGTGCCACTCTCCAGGCGCGTACCCGTCCGCCACCGGGAAGTCCTCCGGCCGGTCCGGGTCGAGCACCGCGAGCCGCTGCTCGCGCACCAGGCGCCCCAGCCGGTCGCTCGCCGCCTGGGCCCGGGAGCGGTCCGGTACCCCGTCGAGGAAGGCGACGGCCGCCTGGACCTCGTACGGGTGCGACTTCTCCAGGGACTCGACGGCGGCCCAGCAGAACTCGGTGGCCCGGAACAGCCAGGCGTGCCAGACCTGGTTGCGGTGGAGCAGCCCGACCACGGGCCCGGTGGAGAGCAGGGCGCCGGGCGGCCCGTCGACGATCGGGACGAACGGGGCCGCCGGGTAGCCGCGTTGCGAGGGGTGGATCGCGGGCAGCGCGCCCTCGTGCGTCGACACCTCGGTGAGATAGCGGCAGATCCGCTCGACGCGCAGCCCGCCGCAGCGGCCGATCGAGTCGAGCACCCGCAGGGCGTGCGCGGTGTGCAGCGGCTGGCTGACCGGACCGCGCAGATCGGGTTCGAGGGCGTGGCCGTAGCCGCCGTCCTCGTTGAGGTAGGCGGCGAGCGCGGCCTCGACCGGGTCGGCGCCGCCGCGCAGGAAGTGGTAGGCGAACCGGCGCTGTTCGAGCACGCGGGCGGTCAGCCAGACGAAGTGCTCGGCCCGAGCGAGGGGAGAGGCGTTCTCTGGGGGTTTTCCGGCCATGTTCCGACGGTAGGGGTCAAACCGCGTCTGACAAGGCCTTCGGCCCGGGCTGCACCCTTGAGAGCGCGATACTGGGCTCATGCGGTTGACGATTTTCTGGGAACGGATGGCCGACCACTTCGGCGCGGGCTACGCCGAGAGCTTCGCCAAGGACCATGTGATGGCCGAGCTCGGCGGCCGTACGGTGCACGAGGCGCTGGACGCGGGCTGGGAGGCCAAGGACGTGTGGCGGGCGGTCTGCTCGGCCGTCGGCGTACCGGCCGAGAAACGGTGATGTGACGCCCCCTGGCCGGAATGTCCGGACGGTGCGCGAGACTGGCGGGGTGGCCACCGACGACGCGAACGACGAGACCCGTGACGACCCCGCCGGCACCTCCGGCACTCACGACACCCCTGCCGAGGCCGGCACCCCCCGTGGGACGACGCCCGCCGGGCAGGCGACCCCGGTCCCGGCCGGCGCCGCCGTAGCGGCCGGCCGGCACGACGGGCCGAGCCCCGCCCCTGCGGGCACCGCCGTGCTGTCCGCCGCCGGCGCCGGGGAGGCCCCGGCGGCCGCCCCGGCCCTCGGCGCGAGAATGCCGCGCTGGCTTCCCCGCGCCCTGGTGCTCGCCCTCGCCCTCTTCGCCTGCTTCCAGCTCGGCAGCTGGGCCTTCCACCAGCTCATCGGGCTGCTCGTGAACATCCTGCTCGCCTTCTTCCTGGCGCTCGCCATCGAGCCGGCGGTGGGGCGCATGGCGGCGCGCGGCATGCGCAGGGGACTCGCCACCTTCATCGTCTTCTTCGCCGTCCTCGTCGTCGGGGTCGGCTTCGTGGTGCTGCTCGGCTCGATGCTCGCCGGCCAGATCGTCGACATGGTCGAGAACTTCCCCAAGTACCTCGATTCCCTGATCAACTGGACCAACCAGCACTTCCACACCGAGCTGTCCCGGGTCGAGGTCCAGGACAGCGTGCTGCGCTCCGACTGGCTGCAGAAGTACGTCCAGAACAGCGCCTCCGGAGTCCTGGACGTCTCCACCACCCTGCTCGGCGGCCTGTTCAAGCTGCTGACGATCTTCCTGTTCTCGTTCTACTTCGCGGCCGACGGTCCCCGGCTGCGCCGCGCGCTCTGCTCGGTCCTGCCCCCGGCCCGCCAGACGGAGGTGCTGCGGGCCTGGGAGATCGCCGTCGACAAGACCGGCGGCTACCTCTACTCGCGCGGCCTGATGGCGCTGATCTCCGGGGTGGCGCACTTCGTGCTCTTCGAGATCCTGGGCGTGCCCTACGCGCCGGCGCTCGCCGTCTGGGTCGGCCTGGTCTCGCAGTTCATCCCGACCATCGGCACGTACCTCGCGGGCGCGCTGCCGATGCTGATCGCGTTCACCGTCGACCCCTGGTACGCGCTGTGGGTGCTGATCTTCGTCGTGGTCTACCAGCAGTTCGAGAACTACATGCTCCAGCCGAAGCTGACCTCCAAGACGGTGGACATCCACCCGGCGGTGGCCTTCGGCTCGGTCATCGCGGGCACCGCGCTCCTCGGCGCGGTCGGCGCCCTGATCGCCATCCCCGCCGTCGCCACCCTGCAGGCCTTCCTCGGCGCGTACGTGAAGCGGTACGACGTGACCGACGACCCCCGCGTCCACGGCCACCGCCGCTACGGCGAGGCCGTCGTCGCCCGCCTGCAGAAGGCCCTCCACCACAAGAAGGAGCAGGCGGAGCAGGGGCGGCGGTAGCGGCGCCGCCGGAGGCTTCACGACCCCTCGCAGCTCGTCGCCACGGCGTGACAGAACCCCTGATCACGGGGCGAAGCCGACCCGGCGTGGTGCGCTTGACACGAAAATCGAACATCCATTCTCATGAGAAGCAGGGCCTTGGAATCCCGGGGTTTTCGCCGAGTTATCCACAGGCCGGAAGGGACGCCGGGGCCCATTGTCAGTGGCAGGGGTTAGCGTCTTTCACATGAAGCGATCGACTCAAGCAAACCGGGTGGAACCCATGGCAGGAACCGACCGCGAGAAGGCGCTCGACGCCGCACTCGCACAGATTGAACGGCAATTCGGCAAGGGTGCCGTGATGCGCATGGGCGAGCGCTCGATGGAGCCGATCGAGGTCATCCCGACCGGATCCACCGCCCTGGACGTCGCGCTCGGCGTCGGCGGCCTGCCGCGTGGCCGTGTCGTCGAGGTCTACGGACCGGAGTCCTCCGGCAAGACGACCCTGACCCTGCACGCCGTCGCCAACGCGCAGAAGGCCGGCGGCCAGGTCGCCTTCGTGGACGCCGAGCACGCCCTCGACCCCGAGTACGCCCGCAAGCTGGGCGTCGACATCGACAACCTCATCCTGTCCCAGCCGGACAACGGCGAGCAGGCCCTCGAGATCGTCGACATGCTGGTCCGCTCCGGCGCCCTCGACCTGATCGTCATCGACTCCGTCGCCGCGCTCGTCCCGCGCGCGGAGATCGAGGGCGAGATGGGCGACTCGCACGTCGGTCTCCAGGCCCGGCTGATGAGCCAGGCCCTGCGGAAGATCACCAGCGCGCTCAACCAGTCCAAGACCACCGCGATCTTCATCAACCAGCTCCGCGAGAAGATCGGCGTGATGTTCGGCTCGCCGGAGACCACGACCGGTGGCCGCGCCCTGAAGTTCTACGCCTCCGTGCGCCTCGACATCCGCCGCATCGAGACCCTCAAGGACGGCACGGACGCGGTGGGCAACCGCACCCGCGTCAAGGTCGTCAAGAACAAGGTCGCGCCCCCCTTCAAGCAGGCCGAGTTCGACATCCTCTACGGCCAGGGCATCAGCCGCGAGGGCGGCCTGATCGACATGGGCGTGGAGCACGGCTTCGTCCGCAAGGCCGGCGCCTGGTACACGTACGAGGGCGACCAGCTGGGCCAGGGCAAGGAGAACGCCCGTAACTTCCTGAAGGACAACCCCGACCTCGCCAACGAGATCGAGAAGAAGATCAAGGAGAAGCTGGGCGTCGGCGTCCGGCCCGAGGAGCCCTCGGCCGAGCCGGGTGCGGACGCCGCGAGCGGTTCCGCCGAAGCGGGCGCGGCGGACGCCGACGCGGCCAAGGCCGTCCCGGCGCCGGCCAAGGCCACCAAGGTGACCAAGGCCACCACGGCCAAGAGCTGAACCGATGACCGGCCGCACCGAATGGCCGGACGACAGCCCCGCCTCGTCGAGGGCCGAGAAGGAGCTGTCGTCCCAGGACCCGGCTGAGCGGGCGCGGGCGATCTGCCTGCGCCTGCTCACCGGGACCCCCCGCACCCGCAAGCAGCTCGCCGACGCCCTGCGCAAGCGGGAGATCCCCGACGAGGTCGCCGACGAGGTCCTCTCCCGCTTCGAGGACGTGGGGCTCATCGACGACGCCGCCTTCGCCGGCGCCTGGGTCGACTCCCGGCACCACGGCCGGGGCCTCGCCCGCCGGGCCCTCGCCCGCGAGCTGCGGACCAAGGGCGTCGACGCCTCGCTCATCCAGGAGGCCGTCGACCGGCTCGACTCCGACCAGGAGGAGACCCGGGCCCGCGAGCTCGTCGACCGCAAGCTGCGCGCCACCCGTGGCCTGGAGCGCGACCGGCGGCTGCGCCGCCTCGCCGGGATGCTCGCCCGCAAGGGCTACCCGGAGGGCATGGCCCTGCGGGTGGTCCGGCAGGCCCTGGAGGAGGAGGGCGAGGACACCGACGGCCTGGAAGAACCCTTCTAGGCCCACGGGCCCCGCCCGCCCTGCCCCGCCCACGCTCAGCCCGCGCGTCCGCCGGACCAGGACGCGCGCGTGGCCGCCCTCAGTGGCTCCGGGTCGCCCCCGTCGCCGGCAGCAGGACCGGGAGGCCCGCCGCCTTCCAGGCCTGGAAGCCGCCGATGACGTCCGTCGCGCGGTGCAGACCCAGTTGCCGCAGGGACGCGGCGGCCAGCGAGGAGGCGTACCCCTCGTTGCAGAAGACGACGACACGCAGGTCGTGGCTGTACGCCTGGGGGGCGCGGTGGCTGCCCAGGGGGTCGAGCCGCCACTCCAGCTCGTTGCGCTCCACGATCAGCGCGCCCGGCACCAGGCCGTCCCGCTCGCGCAGCGCCGCGTAGCGGGTGTCGACCAGGAGCGCGTCCCCCGCCTCGTACGCCTCGTACGCGGTGCGCGCGTCGATCCGGTCGAGGCCCGCCCGTACCCGCTCAAGCAGCTCGTCGATCCCGACACGTTCGCCGGTCGGCCCGCCAAGCGCCTCGCCCGTCGCCCGGCCGTGCGTCACATCGGCCACCCGGCCCCTCGTCCCCTCGCTCACTGCCAGTCCTCCGGCCGCTCGACCTGCTCAAGACGGAGCACCGCGCCCGAGCGGCTGAAGCGCCGGATCAAGGGGAGCGGCGGATAGTAGGCGTGCACCGAGATCGCGTGGGTGGTGGTGGACTCGTTGAGGACCTCGTGCACGTGGTGGCGGGTGAAGGCGCGGCCCTTGCCCGCCGGGAGTTCGCGGTGGCGGTCCAGCCCGTCGGCCAGCTCCAGGTTCTTCCAGCCACCGGCCGGCAGCCGCACCGCGAGGGAGTGCTCCGTCAGGGCGCCCCGCGCGGTGGCGAAGGCGCCGAGGGACTCGGCGTGGTCGTGCCAGCCGGTGCCCGTCCCGGGCGGCCAGCCGATGAGCCAGGCCTCGCTCCCGCCGGGCCCGTCGAGCCGGATCCAGGTGCGGCCCTCCGGGTCGAGGGGCAGCGAGGCGATCAGTTCGGTGTCGGCGGCCGTGCGCTGGACGAAGTCCAGCAGATCGGCCGCGGTGGGGGAGCCGGAAACGGGCGTGGGGGCGTGCTGTGTCTGGGACACGGGGGACCGTCCTGAGGGTTCGCGAAAGCGCGCACGACCGAGCGGGCGCGCGAAGAAGCGGAAGAGGGAGGCGAATTCAGCAGGACGGGCGACACATGCAGCCCGCGTAGCGGACCAGGTCCATATGGACCCTCCGCCACAGGCGCACATCGGTGTCGGTCACGTTCCGGAGTACACCATGTGCGCCTGCGAGGGTCAATTGACGTCCGCTGTACGGGCGCTGTCCGTGGACACGCCCTCGACAGCCGGGCTTCCGCCCCGTACCGCGTCCGCCGCGGCGTGCAGTTCCTCGGGGCGCACCCCGGCGAAGGCTGCGGCCAGGTGCCCGTCCGGGCGGACGAGCAGGACGGCGTGGGCCGGGGCGCCCGGGTAGCCCTCCGTCACCAGCAGTTCGGCGGGGGCCGGCAGCGCGTCCACCGCCTCGGCGAGCCGCGGCATCACGCCGGCGCTCATCCAGTGCCGCCGGTCCCACACCCCGGTCCCCGGGGCGACGAGGACGACGAGTAGCCGCCCCTGCCCCAGCCGGTCCCGCAGTCGCACGGTCGTGCCGTCGGGCGCCGTCACCCGGACGTCCTCCGCCGGCGCCCCGTCGGGCGTGCCCACCGGGATGCGGCCCTCGGACGCCGGCGCGGCCAGCGGGGAGTGCGGATAGGCGGGCGGCGCGCCCAGCGGGCCGCGCCCCAGGTGCCCCTCGGTCAGCAGGGCGTCGTGACCGCGTCCGCCGCCCGGCAGGATGGTGCGCAGCCCCCCGCCGCCGCGCAGCGCCGGCAGCGACTGGTCGGCCGCCCGCAGCCGTGCCGCGACGGCCGCGCGGCGCTCGCTCTGGTAGCTGTCGAGCAGCGTGGGCGAGGCGTCCCGGTGGTGCCAGCTGTGGGCCAGCTTCCAGGCCAGGTTGTCGACGTCCCGCAGTCCCTCGTCGAAGCCCTGGGTGCCGACCGCGCCGAGCAGGTGTGCCGCGTCCCCGGCGAGGAACACCCGGTCGACGCGCCAGCGCCGGGCGAGCCGGTGGTGCACGGTGTGGACGCCGGTGTCGATCAGGTCGTACGGCGGGGTGGTGCCCTCGCACCAGCCGGCCAGGGTGTCGCGGATGCGGGTCACGAGCGCGTCCGGGGTGACCAGGTCGCCGCGCGGCGGCAGCAGCCAGTCGATCCGCCAGACCCCGTCGGGCAGCGGCCGGGCGGTGATCTCCTCGCCGGCGCCGCGCCAGGGCGGCTGACGGTGCAGCAGGGCCTCGCCGGCCCAGGGGAGTTCGGTGCGCAGCGCGGCGACCGCGTGCCGTTCCACCGCCGTCCGCCCGGGGAAGCGCACGGCGAGGAGCTTGCGCACGGTCGAGCGGGCGCCGTCGCAGCCGACCAGGTGGCTGCCCCGCCACCAGGTGCCGTCCGGGCCCCGGGTGTGCGCGCGGACCCCGTGCGCGTCCTGCTCGACGGTGTCGACGCGGGCGTCGGTGACGAGGGTGATGAGCTTCTGGCGGGCGATCGCGTCGCGCAGGCCGCGGGCGAGGGCGTGCTGGGGGATGTGCAGCGGCGCGGGCGGGCCCTCGGTCCCGTCCGCCGCGCCGGCGTCCCCGGAGAGCCCCAGGTCGAGGGCGACGTGCCGGGTCTGCTGCTTGCGGCGCAGGGAGCGCCAGCCGACCCAGCGGACCCCTTCGTCGCGGAGGGTGGTGCAGCCGAGGCGTTCCACCAGGGCGGCCATGTCGGCGCGCAGTACGACGGTGCGGGCGGGGCGTGGCTCCTCCTTGCCCGCGCTCTCGTCGAGGACGACGCTGGGGACGTCCTGGGCGGCCAGGGCGAGGGAGAGCGCGAGGCCGACGGGCCCCGCACCCACGATGATCACCGGGTCCACGGCGTCGCTCCTGAGGGCCGTACGGGCGTGCGGGAAGCACAGCGGAGTGTGGCGCGGGCCCGGAGCTTGATCACAGAACGTATGCAACCCACTGCGGGTGCGCGCGTCAAGTGACAGGGGCAGCGGCGGTCGCCACTGCCCCCGGATGATGTCACATACCGTCAGTTCTTCGTGTCGGCAGGGCCGTCGGTGGGCCGGGTGGTGTCACCGGCAGTCATCTCCGCCTCCGGCGCGGCCTCGCCGCGCGGGGCCTCGGCGGGCGCGACGGTGATGCCGGTCCTGGCCTTGCGGCCGCGCTTCTCGATCCAGGTGGCGAGCGCGGAGAGCGCCAGGCACAGCGCGATGTAGATGACGCCGAAGACCACGATCACGGAGACGTACGGGTACTGGCCGTTGACCAGCGTGTTGGAGGCGATCAGCTGGGCCGAGTAGAGCAGCTCGGGGTAGAGGATCATGTAGCCGAGCGAGGTGTCCTTGAGGGTCACCACGAGTTGGCTGATGATCGTCGGCAGCATGGCCCGGACCGCCTGCGGCAGCAGGACGCTGGTCATCACCTGGGTCTTGCTCATGCCGAGCGCGTACGCGGCCTCGCGCTGTCCGCGCGGCACCGCGTTCACGCCGGCCCGCAGCACCTCGGCCTGGACGCAGCCGTTGTAGATGGACAGGCCGAGGGCCAGCGCCCACATCGAGTAGTCGGTGAGGAAGGCGACCCACACCGCGTAGATGGTGATCAGCAGCGGGAGCGAGCGGAAGACCTCGATGAAGCCGGTGGCCACCCAGCGGACCGGCTTGTGGTCGGAGAGCCGGGCGACGGCGAGCAGGACGCCGAGGACGACCGAGCCGACGGCCGCGAGAGCGAAGGCCTTCAGCGTGGCGAGCAGCGCGTCGGCGATGTTCTGCCGGATGCCCGAGTAGTTGAAGATGTCCCACATCTCGGGGGCGAGGTGCCCCTTGGCGTTCAGCCGGACCACGCTGACGGCGAGCAGCGCGAGGATCACGAGCGTGCCGAGGACGGCGTAGATCCGGTTGCGGACGCGGGCCTTGGGGCCGGGGGCGTCGAAGAGAACGCTGGCGCTCATCGGGCGACCTCCATGGTGCGCTCAAGGAGTCGGAAGAGACCGCTGATGGCGAAGGTGATGACGAGGTAGGCGATGGCGACCCAGAGGAAGACCGGGGCGATCGCGTAGCCCTGCTCGCTCATCAGGGTCTGCCAGCCGAAGAGTTCCGTGACGCTGAAGGCGCCGGCGATGGCGGAGTTCTTGGTCAGGGCGATGAAGATCGAGCTCATCGGGGGCAGCACGGTCCGGGTGGCCTGCGGGAGCACGATCAGCCGCAGCGTCTGCGAGAAGCCCATGCCCAGCGAGCGGGCGGCCTCGGCCTGGCCCAGCGGCACCGTGGAGATGCCGGAGCGGACGGCCTCGCAGACGAACGAGGAGGTGTAGAGGCCCAGGGCGAGCGAGGCGAGCACGAAGGGGCTCATGCCCGGGAAGAGGATCTCCGGGACGACGAAGAAGAAGACCAGGAAGAGCAGGGTCAGCGGGGTGTTGCGCAGCAGCGTCACCCAGGCGGTGCCGAAGAAGCGCAGCGGGGGGACGGGGGACACCCGGAAGCCCGCGATGACGATGCCGAGGACCAGGGCGATGACCGAGCTGACGGCGGTGATCGACACGGTTCCTATGAATCCGTCGCGGAACTCCGGGAAATGGTCGAGCAGTACGTTCATGAGGACTCCGCGTCGGCAGTCAGCGGCAGGAGGGCAGCGGGCGTACGGGCAGGGGCGGGGGCGCCCCGCAGCGCACCGGGTGCGGCGCGTACGGGGCGCTCACGCGCGGGCGGGTCAGTAGCGCACGACCGCCGGCGGCTCGGTGTAGGCGGAGCCGGAGAGGCCGAGGGTGGCCTCGTAGATCTTCTTGTAGGTGCCGTCCTTCTCGAACTTCTCCAGGACGTCGTTCACCTTGTCGCGGAGGACCTTGTCCTCCTTGCTGATGCCGATGCCGTAGGGCTCCTCGGTGAACGGCTTGCCGATGACCTTGAGCTTGCCCTTGTTGGCGGCGGCGTAGCCCTTGAGGATCGAGTCGTCGGTGGTGACGGCGTCGACCTGCTTGGTGAGCAGCTGCTGGACGCAGTCGGAGTACTTGCCGAGCTCGACGGTCTCCGCGCCGTACTGCGGCTTCTTGATCTCCTGGAGCGGGGTCGAGCCCGTGATCGAGCAGACCTTCTTGCCCTTCACGCTCTCCGGACCGGTGATCGTGGTCTCGTCCTTGCGGACCAGGAGGTCGGCGCCGGCCTTGTAGTACGGGCCCGCGAAGCCGACCTGCGCCTTGCGCTTGTCGTTGATCGTGTAGGTGCCGACGTAGTAGTCGACCTGGCCCGTCGAGATCGCGGTCTCGCGCAGCTTGGAGTTGACGGTCTTCCACTCGATCTTGTCGGGGGAGAAGCCGAGCTCGGCCGCGATCATCTTCGCGATCTCGATGTCGAAGCCGGAGCGCTCCTTGGTGGCCTGGTCCTCGAAGCCGAGGTACGGCTGGTCGGCCTTGGAGCCGATGATCAGCTTGCCGCGCTCCTTGGCCTTCTTGAAGGTCGGGGAGTTCAGGTCCACACCGCTCGCGACGGCGTACGTGGGCAGCTTGGGGGCGGCGGCGTCGCCGGGCTTCGTGGCGGGCTTGTCGCCGGCCGAGCCCTCCTTGCCGCCACAGGCGGTCGCGGTCAGCGCGAGTACGGCAACGGCCACGGCCGCGGTCTTGCGGAGCTTCATCGTGAACATCCCTCAGGTCGTGGGTAGTTGATCGTCAGTGTGCAGCACATCGCCCGGGGGCGACCAAGGAGTCGCGGCCGTGCGCCGTCAGTGGTGAAGGATCTTCGAGAGGAAGTCCTTGGCCCGGTCGCTGCGCGGGTTGCTGAAGAACGCTTCGGGGGTGGCCTGTTCGACGATCTTCCCGTCGGCCATGAAGACCACGCGGTTGGCGGCGGAGCGCGCGAAGCCCATCTCGTGGGTGACGACCACCATCGTCATGCCGTCGCGGGCCAGCTGCTGCATGACCTCCAGGACCTCGTTGATCATCTCCGGGTCGAGCGCCGAGGTCGGCTCGTCGAACAGGATGACCTTCGGGTCCATCGCGAGGGCGCGGGCGATCGCCACGCGCTGCTGCTGGCCGCCGGAGAGCTGCGCCGGGTACTTGTCGGCCTGGGCGCCGACACCGACCCGGTCGAGGAGGTCGCGGGCCTTGGTCTCCGCGGCCTTCTTCTCCGTCTTGCGGACCTTGATCTGACCCAGCATCACGTTCTCGAGCACCGTCTTGTGCGCGAAGAGGTTGAACGACTGGAAGACCATGCCGACATCGGCCCGCAGCCGCGCCAGCTCCCTGCCCTCCTGGGGCAGCGGCTTCCCGTCGATGGTGATGCTGCCGGAGTCGATCGTCTCCAGGCGGTTGATGGTGCGGCACAGCGTGGACTTGCCGGACCCGGAAGGCCCGATCACCACCACGACCTCGCCGCGGGCGATGGTCAGGTCGATGTCCTGCAGCACGTGCAGCGCGCCGAAGTGCTTGTTCACGTCGGACAGCACGACCAGGTCGTCCACGGCCGGTACGGCGTCCTGGGAACCCTTGGTCACTGACACTCCGCTCATCGGCTCTGGCTCCGTCCTGCTCGGTTGGGGAGGACACTAGAGACCGGGTGTGAGGACCGTCATCACATCTGAGCGAAGTTTGAGGATAACGATCCGGTCGCAAGCGGACACCCTGCGTGAAGGGGACGCCCGGGGTCGTACCGGGTGCATAACGGAAACGCGCTCTTAACGGGGAGGAACTTGACTGTGGCCGTGGCCATCGGCGTTCATGCCCTGGTACACAGATAGTCATCACGCGGCGCCGGGGGACCCGGAACGAGCTCACGAGGAGCCCCGCGAAGCGACCGGAACCGATCGAAGAGATCACGGAGGAGGGCCATGAGACTGCTGCTCGTCGAGGACGACGACCACGTCGCCGCCGCGCTCTCCGCGATCCTCGCCCGGCACGGCTTCCAGATCACCCACGCCCGCAACGGCGAGGAGGCGCTGCAGGCCGTCCTGCCCGCCGCCCACGGCGAGCGCCCCTCGTTCGGGGTGATCCTGCTCGACCTCGGCCTGCCCGACCAGGACGGCTACCAGGTCTGCGGACGGATCCGGAAGCTCACCACCACCCCCGTGATCATGGTGACCGCGCGCGCCGACGTACGGTCCCGGATACACGGCCTCAACCTCGGCGCCGACGACTACGTGGTGAAGCCCTACGACACCGGCGAGCTGCTCGCCCGCATCCACGCGGTCAGCCGGCGCACCTCCGCCGGCGAGGACGGCGCCGGAGCGGCCGAGGACAGCACCCTGCGCCTCGGGCAGGTCACCGTCGAGCTCCCCACCCGCCGGGTCAGCGTCGACGGCGACGCCGTCGCCCTCACCCGCAAGGAGTTCGACCTGCTCGCCCTCCTCGCCCAGCGGCCCGGCGTGGTCTTCCGCCGCGAGCAGATCATCAGCGAGGTCTGGCGCACCAACTGGGAGGGCACCGGCCGCACCCTGGAGGTGCACGTCGCCTCGCTGCGCTCCAAGCTGCGCATGCCCGCCCTCATCGAGACCGTGCGGGGCGTCGGCTACCGCCTGGTCGCGCCCGCCGCGTAACCCCGGACCCGCCGGCACGTGCGCACCCGACTCCTCCCGCTCCTCATCGTCCTGATGGCCGGCGTCCTGCTGGCCCTCGGCTTCCCGCTCGCCGCCAGCCTCGCCGCCTCCGAACAACAGCGGGTCGTCGTCGACCGGCTGGACGACGCGGCCCGGTTCGCCGCGCTCGCGCAGTTCGTCGGCGAGACGGTCATCGGCCCCGACGAGCGTCGCACCACCCTCAGCGGCGAACTCGCCAGCTACCACGACGTCTACGGCATCCGTGCCGGCATCTTCTACCGCAACAACCGTGCGATGGCCGCCGCCCCCGAGGACTGGGTCGTACCGTACGAGGGGGAGGGCAGGCGCGCGTTCAACGAGGCCCTCCTCGGCCGCCGCAGCCACGACCCGCCACAGGTCTGGCCCTGGCAGGGCGACGCCCGGCTCACCATCGCCTCCCCGGTCGTACGGGACGGGGACGTCGTCGCCGTCGTCGTCACCGACTCGCCCACCGGGCAGCTGCGCACCCGCATCCTGCACGGCTGGCTGCTGATCTTCGCCGGCGAGGCGGCGGCCATGCTGCTCGCCGTCGGCGCGGCCTTCCGGCTCACCGGCTGGGTGCTGCGACCCGTCCGGGTCCTCGACGCCGTCACCCACGACATCGCCACCGGACGCATGAAGTCCCGGGTCGCCGCCGCCGGCGGGCCGCCCGAACTACGCCGCCTGGCCCGCGCGTTCAACGAGATGGCCGACAACGTCGAGGACGTCCTCGAACAGCAGCGGGCCTTCGTCGCCGACGCCTCCCACCAACTGCGCAACCCGCTCGCCGCACTGCTGCTCCGCATCGAGCTGCTCGCCCTCGAACTGCCCGAGGGCAACGAGGAGATCGCCTCCGTACGCACCGAGGGCAAGCGGCTCGCCCAGGTCCTCGACGACCTGCTCGACCTCGCGCTCGCCGAGCACGTCGACGCCGATCTGCGGCTCACCGACATCGGGGCGCTCACCGCCGAGCGGGTCGCCTCCTGGCGGCCGGTCGCCGACGAGAAGGGCGTGACGATCGTCGCCGACACCGCCCCGGTCACCGCCTGGGCGGACCCGGTGGCGCTGTCGAGCGCCCTCGACGCGGTGATCGACAACGCGCTGAAGTTCACCCCGGCCGGCGAGGACGTCACCGTGGGCGTCGCGCTGAGCCCCGGCGGGCGGACCGTCGCCGTGGAGATCGCCGACCACGGGCCCGGCCTCACCGACGAGGAGCTGGAGCGGGTCGGCGACCGCTTCTGGCGCTCCACCCTGCACCAGAACGTCAAGGGCTCCGGCCTCGGCCTCTCCATCGCCCGGGTCCTCCTCGCGGCCGGCGACGGCGCCGTCGCCTTCACCTGCAACGAGCCCCACGGCCTCAAGGTGACCGTCACCGTCCCCCGCGACGAGCCGCGCCGGCAGGCGACGCGGAACCTGACCACCCGGAGCGGTCCCGGCGGTCAGGGCTTCACGGAGCGGTAGTACCGCCGGGCGCCCTCGTGCAGGGTGAGCGGATCGGTGTAGATCGCGGTCCGCAGGTCCACCAGCTGCGCCGGGTGCACCTGGCCGCCGATCCGGTCCCGGCTCCCGATCACGGTCCGGGTGATGCCCTCCACCAGGTCCGGGTCGGCGGCGTCCGTGGTGACCAGGATGTTCGCCACCGCCAGCGTGTCCACCGGGTTGCCGTCCTGGGCCAGCCCGTACGCGTCGGCCGGGATCACCGCCGAGCGGTAGTAGCGGGTGGACTCGCCCACGTCGTGCAGGCTCTCCACCAGCGTCGCGTCCAGCGGCACCAGCCGGACCGGGGAGCGCTCCGACAGGGCCTGCACGGCCTGGGTGGGCAGCCCGCCCGACCAGAAGAACGCGTCCAGCCGCTTGTGCTCCAGGAGGCCGGGCATGGTGTCGATGCCGGCCGAGACCGGACGGATGTCGACGTCCGGGGTGAGCCCGGCCGCCGCCAGCACCCGGTCGGCGATCAGCCGCACGCCCGAGCCCGGCTGCCCGACGCCGACCCGCAGCCCGCGCAGATCGGCCACCGACTGCACGGCCGAGCCCTTCGGCACGACCAGCTGGACGTAGTCGTCGTAGAGCCGGGCGCAGCCGCGCAACCGCTCGAAGCCGGGCTTGCGGTCCCGCTGGTACTGGGCCACGGCGTCCGCCGTCGCGATGGTGAAGTCCGCCTCGCCGGACGCGAGCCGGGCCAGGTTCTGCTGGGAGCCCTCGCTGTTCCTCAGCGTTATCGAGACGTCCGGCAGATCGCGGCCGAGGGCCTGCTGGAGCAGCGCCCCGTACCGCTGGTACACGCCCGTCGGCACGCCCGTACTGAAGGTGACGTGCCCGCTCGGCGTCTTCGCGCCGAACGGGACCAGCCACCACACCAGGGCGCCCACCAGCACCAGGAGCGCCGCCGAGACCTTCAGGACACGGCGGCGGGCGGTACGGGTGAGCGCGGGGAGCATGGCGCGATCCTGCCAGCTCGCTCCCCGTCCTGGCCAGGGCGGTCCCGGCCGGGGACGGGGAGCGGGCGCGCGGTGTCGCTCAACGTCCGCGTCGCTGTTCGCTCAGTAGGCGAAGCCGGACTTCCCGGTCATCGTCGTCGTCACGTGCGTGATCTGGCTGCCCGGCGGGAGCGCGGTCGTCGTCGCCGTCCCGGTGGTGGCCGTGGTGGTGCCGTCGCCGAGCTGGCCGACGTCGTTCGTGCCCCAGCCGACCACCGAGCCGTCGTCGAGCGCGGCGAGGGTGTAGTTGAGGCCGCCCGCGATGTCCTGCACGCCCTTGAGCTGGTCGAGCACGACGGGGGTGGTGCGGTTTGCGTTGGTGCCGTCGCCGAGCTGCCGGTCGGTGTTCTTGCCCCAGGCGGCCACGCTGCCGTCGTCGAGGACCGCGAAGGCGGTCGCGTTGGTGGCGAAGACCGAGGCCACCGAGTCGAGGTACGCCACGTCCACCGCCTTGTTGCTGTCGGCGGTCGAGTCGTTGCCGAGCTGGCCCTCGGCGCCCTTGCCCCAGGCCTTCACCGTGTTGTCGGCGGTGAGCGCGAGGACGTACTCGCAGCCCACGGCGATGGCCTCGACGTTCTCGACGTCCGGGACCTTCTGCGGGGTCTCGCGCGTGGTGTTGTTCCCCGTGCCGAGCCGCCCGTTGTCGCCCTTGCCCCAGGTCCAGACGGTGCCGTCCTGGCGCAGCGCCACACTGAAGTCGCAGCCCGCGCCGACGTCCTTCACCTTGTCCAGGCTCTGTACCGGGATCGGGGCCTTGTACGGGTTGGTGGTGTCCTGGCCGGTGCCCAGCTGCTTGGCGGCGTTGCTGCCCCAGGCGAGTACCCGGCCGCCCTTGACGGCGAGGGCGTGGTTGAGGCCGGCCGAGACCGCGCTGACCCCGGAGAGCCCGGTGACGGTGCCCGGGAAGCTCTGGGCGGTGGTGGTGCCGTTGCCGAGCTGTCCGGTGGTGTTGGCGCCCCAGGACTTCACGGTGCCGTCCTTGAGGAGGGCCACGGCGAAGGGGTTGGCGGCAGCGGCGGCGCCGCCACCGCCGCCCGAGACCTTGCGCACGTCGTCACGGGTGATGCCGGTGACGGCGGCGGGCGTCTGCTGGGTGAGCACCGAGCCGTTGCCGAGCTGGCCCTGGGCGTTCTCGCCCCAGCCGCGGACCCAGGGGTCGGTGCCGGCGGCGTGTGCGGGGAGGGTGGGGAGGGTGAGCGCCGCCAGGGACAGGGCGGCGACGAGGGGGAGACGTAGGGGTGGGGTCATCTGCGTGCCTTTCGGTTTCGTGGGGGACGGACCGTCGGGTCAGTAGGCGTAACTGGTCCGCCAGGGGACGGAGGCGGGTACTCGGGTGGTGCCGCTGCCCGGGGGCAGGGCGGTGACGGGGGTCGACGAGGCGGTGGTGGTGCCGTCGCCGAGCTGGCCGGAGGAGTTGTCGCCCCAGGCGACGACGGACTCGTCGTCGAGGAGGGCCACGCTGTACTGGTAGCCCGCGGACAGGGCCTGGACCCCCGTGAGGCCGGGGACGGGCACGGGGGTGGTGCGCTGGACGGTGCTGCCGTCGCCGAGCTGACCGCCCCCGTTCCAGCCCCAGGCCCGGACGCTGCCGTCGGCCAGCACGGCGAAGCTGTGGTACCAGCCGGCGTAGACCGCCTTGACCTCGTCCAGGAGCTTCACGTCCACGGGGGACGAGCTGGGCTCGACGGTGTCGTTGCCCAACTGCCCGTTGAGGTTGTACCCCCAGGTCTTGACCGTGCCGTCAGCCATGAGGGCCACGGAATGGTGGCAGCCGGTGGAGACGGCGACGACGTCCGTGAGACCCGGCACCCGCTTCGGGGTGTTCTGATGGGTCACGGTTCCGATGCCCAGCTGGCCGTAGGTGTTCTCACCCCAGGACCAGACCGTGCCGTCTTCGCGCAGGGCGAGGGTGAAGGCGCAGCCCAGCGCGATGTCCGTCACCTTGCGCAGGCTCTGGGCGAGCACCGGACGCGGGGTGGCGGCGTCCGACGTCACGCCGTTGCCGAGCTGGCCGACGTTGTTCACGCCCCAGGCCCACACCCGCCCGCCGCGTACGGCGGCGGCGAAGCCGTTTCCGGCCGCGATCTTCGAGACGCCGGAGAGCCCGGCCACGGTCACGGGCACGGTCCGGTCGGTCGTGGTGCCGTCGCCGAGCTGGCCGCTCCCGTTGCCGCCCCAGGCCTCGACGGTGCCGTCCTTGAGGAGGGCGACGGCGAAGGCCCGGCTCGCGGCACTGCCGCCGTTGGCCTCCAGCTCACGCACGTCGTCGCGCCGGACGCCCCGCACGGAGGACGGCGTCTGCTGGTCGAGGGTGGTGCCGTTGCCGAGCTGACCGGCGGCGTTCAGGCCCCAGGCCCGCACCCACGGGTCGGTGGGCTCGGCGTGTGCCGGGGTGCCCAGGGTGAGGACGGCGGCGAGGGCGACGGCAGCGCGTACGAGGGTGCGGTACGTCATCACGTACGCACCCCGCTCAGTACGCGTACGTCGTGTTGCCGCCCAAGGACACCGCGACGTCCTTCACCTTCGAGCCCTCGTTGAGGATCTTCACCGACTCGAAGCGGGACACGGTCGTGCCGTTGCCGAGCTGGCCCTCGCTGTTGTTGCCCCAGGTGAAGACATCGTCCGCGGTCACCGCGACGCCGTGGCGCAGCCCGGCCGCGAGGTGCTGGACGCCCTCCAGGCGCGGGATCTCCACGGGGGCCGTGCGGTTGGTGCGCGAGACGTTGTCGCCGAAGGACTCGTCGCCCTCCAGGAGCTGGCCGTACTGGTTGTTGCCCCAGCCGTAGACGTGGCTGTCGCTGGTCTTGACGTAGTTGTGGTGGGCGCCCGCCCCGATCTCGGAGACGCCCTCCAGCCAGTCGACGTCGACCGGGACGGTGGAGGACTTGGTGCTGGAGTTGCCCAGCTGGCCGTAGAGGTTGTAGCCCCAGGACTTCACGGTGTCGTCGGCGGTCAGTGCGAGGGCGTGGTAGCAGCCCGCGTCGATGGACACGATGTTCTCCAGGCCCGTCACCTGCCGGGGGACGGAGCTGGTCGCGCGGCTGCCGGTGCCGAGCTGGCCGTGGATGCCGCGGCCCCACGCGTACACCTTCCCGTTCTCCAGGAGCGCGAGGCTGAAGTCGCAGCCGGCCGAGATCTGCTTGACCTTCGGCATGCCCTGGACCCGGTCGGGGACGGTACGGCTGTCGCCGGTGCGGTTGTTGCCGAGCTGGCCGTAGGAGTTGTCGCCCCAGGAGTAGACCTGGCCGCTGGTGTCCAGGGCGAGGGCGTGCTTGCCGCCCGCCGCGATGTCCTTGATGTTGGTCAGGCGCGGGACGGTCGCGGGCACGGTCTGGTTGTCGTTGCCGCCGTTGCCGAGCTGACCCGAGGAGTTGTGCCCCCAGGACTTCACCGTCTTGTCGGTGCGGGCGAGCGCGAACGAGTCGGCCGACGAGGTGCCACCCGCCGACATCTGGTCGACGTCGCCGCGGAAGAGGCTGGTGACCGAGGTGGGCGACAGGCTGTCCGACAGGGTGCCGTTGCCGAGCTGCCCGGTGCGGCCGGCGCCCCAGCTCAGCACGGTCGGATTGCCCTCGTTGGCGGTCGCAGTGGGGGCGAGGACCGGGACGGCGGCGAGCGCGGCCACGACGGTCAGGCCGCCCAGGGCGTGCCAGGGCCGACGTCGTGATCGGGATGATCGGGACATGGGTCTGCTCTCCTTCGGGGGACGTACGGGGGAGCTGACGGCCCGCGGGCATGGCGTGCCCAGGGCCGGTCGGACGGCCGGGACGGGCCGTCGGACACAGCAGCAGCCTTGCCGACGGTGATCATGGGCGCGAGCCGGGAGCGCTGAAACACCCGTCTGTCGGACGCCCGTTCGGGGTCGCCTTCCGGGCGGCGATTTCACCGGTTAGGGGCGCCGTACGCCTCTTCGGGGAGGCCGGGCGCGGCGGACGGCCGACCGGCGGCACCCGGGAGAGTGAGACACCCCGTCCGAGGCGGTCGGCCCCCCTCTCGGGCCGGCTCGGAATTCCATCCGGACGAGTGCGCGGACCGCCCCGGCGGCGGGCCTCGGAGCTGCCTCGGGACCGTCCGTCCGGCGGTCCTCTCCCGCACTCCGCCGAAGCGGTGAGCGGTGCACGGGCCCGCCGCCGCGCCGTGTGTCCTGCGGCTGCCCCGAGGCGCGTCCGGTTAGCGTCGAGAGGCGCTTGGCGATCTTGACGGCAGTCCCTGCCGCGACCCGCGCGCTGTTCCCGTGATCCGCAATTCACCCCCGTCCCCAGGGAGTTGTGCCATGCCTTCCGCTCTCCTCGTACGGCGTGCCCTCGGCGCGGCCGTCCTCGCCTCGGCCCTCGCGCTGGCCGCCGCACCGGCCGCCCTCGCGGCCCCGCCCGCCGCCCTCGCGGAGGAGTGCAAGCCCGACGACCAGGCATGCCTCGACGCGCAGGCGAACGCCAACGAGGCGAAGGAGATCGACGAGCAGAAGAAGAAGACCAAGGAGTCGGCGGCCAAGGCCGACAAGGACATCGAGAAGGTCGGCAAGGACCTGGAGAAGTGCAAGCCGGGCTCCGAGGCCTGCATGGGCGAACTGGCCAAGGGCAACGGCGAGAAGGAGGGCCTCAAGGACATGAAGACCGTCGTCGACGGCTTCAAGCCCGACCCGAAGGACAACGCCCAGACCGCCGTCACCAGTACCTGCGCGGACTTCCCGGCCTCGCTGCCCGCCGGATCCACCGACCCGGGCGTATCGCCGTTCCCGGCCTCCCAGCTGTGCTCGCTGCTCGGCTCCTGACGTGCTGCCGTCCCGCTCCGCGTAAGCCGGCTCCCGACCGACTGCCCGACTGCCCGACTGCCTGACTGCCTGCCCGCGGCCGACCGTCTGACCGACCGACCGACCGACCGACCGACCGACCGACCGACCGACCGACCGGCCGTCCGCCCGTCCGCCCGTCCCGTCCCCTCCCGTCTCGCCCCGTCCCGAAGGGATCTCCCATGTCCCCGCGCCGTCCCGCGCTGCTCCTCCTTCCCGCCCTGGCTCTCGGTCTCGCCCTGCCCCTCGCGCCGCCCGCGCGCGCGGACGAGGGGCCCGGCGAGCCGCCCGCCCCGCGTGCCTTCACCGCCGACGGGCGCCCGGCGAAGATCGCCGATGTCCTCAAGTCCTGCGACACCAAGGCCGACGCCTGCCGCTTCGTCATCGACCCCAAGCAGGGGCGTGAGTTCGCGACCGCCGTCCGGTCCCTCGGCAACTCGGTCGTCAACTGCACCGAGAGCGACATGAGCGTCGACCGCACGGTCACCCTGCGCACGTCCAGCACCGACAACATCGGCGGCGAGATCTCCGGCAAGATCACCGCGGAGGGCACCGTCACGGCGTCCGGCGAGGTCACGACCAACCTCACCAACGACATCACCAGCGAGCACAAGACGCCCAACCTCAAGGACGGGCCGACCTCCACCAACGGCACCAAGACCAGCGTCGCCGCCGGCGGCAAGGTCGCCGGTTCCCTGAGCGCCAAACTCGCCTTCGAGGCCGCCTTCAAGGCCACCTACTCCAAGTCGTGGACGGTCGACAACACCGAGGCGACGACCTACAAGACCACCGTCCTGCCCTACGACATGCTGGTCTTCGGGGCGAGCGCGGCCATGCGCCGGGTCGTCGGCAGCCTCATCGCCGGTTCGGGCGCCCAGATCTCCGGGATCGCCGTCGACAGCCCCTCCATGGTCAACTCCAGCAGCTTCGTCGCCCAGACCTACGCCGCCCCGGCCAACCTCTGCGGCCGCACCCGCCCCACCGGCACCACCGCGGGCGGTAACAACCCGCAGCCCGGCCCGCCGCCGTCGCCGCGCGTGATGCCGGTACGCGAAGCCCACGACGCCCTCGTCCCCGGGGCCGTACCGAAGCGGGTCGACGTCCTGCACCCCGCCCGCAGCGGCTCCTGAGCGGCGGGGCCACAGACGCCCCTTCGGTACGCGTCCGGCCCCGCCTCCGATCCGCTTCCGGGTCCCTTCTCGGGTCGCTTCCCGGTTCCCTCCCGGGTCCCCTTCCCGGTCCCCTTTCGGTCCCCGTCCCGCCCCTGGCACGCACCACCCCCGCACGAGGAGTCCGTCCCCCATGTCTTCCTCTTCCGCTTCGGCCGTCGCGGTCCGCACGCTCGCGGCCGCCGGTCTCCTGTTCCCGGCCGCCCTCGCCGCCCCGTACGCGGCGGCCGAAGCCCCGGCCCCCCAGACCGTCACCGTCCTCAACGGCGACTTCGCCGACCCCGTCATGAAGGGCGACGGCCCCACCACCGTCGCCCTCGACTCCTGGGACGGCCGGAACCAGCGCTACTCCCCGTCCGCGTCCGGCCGCACCGACACCGCCCACGGCGTCGGCCTGGAGAAACAGGGCAACTCCCTCTCGCAGCGCCTGCGCGGGGTCCGTACCGGAGCGGAGGTGACGGTCAGTTACGAGGACAGCCCGGCCGTCTCGAAGGAGTGCAACGGCTCGGACGTCGTCGACGGCCAGCCCTACACCGTCGAGGGCTCCGGCGGCTCCGTCCAGGCGGTGACCACCGCCGGCGACCCGGACAGGGTCAAGGGCACACCGGGGCCCGGGCGTTGGTCCAAGCGCACCTACACCTTCGTGGCCGGCGAGAACGAGCCCCTGCTCACCTTCGCCTCCAAGGTCACCGACTCCAAGACCCATGTCACCTGCACCCCGATGATCGCCCGCATCCGCGCCGTCGAGGTACCGGTCCCGCTCGACCGGACCGTCGACAAGACCGCTCTCGGCACGGCGGAGGCGTACAAGGGCAACGAGCGCCAGACGACGCTGCACAACGCTGCCGCCGCCTGCAACGGCGAGAGCGCCTGCGTCTTCCGGCCCGACATGCGGATGTCCTTCCGCTACTACGACCGCGCCCGGGTGGTGGGCGAGGCCTTCGTCAACTGCACCCGCAACACCCTCGAACACACCCGGGTCGTCTCCTTCTCTGAGCGCGCCTACGACAGCATCTCCCAGACCTACGCCGCCGCTGGTCTGCCGCTCAACGACGTGGCCAAGCTCCCCACTTCGGGCGACCGCACGGAGGACGAGAAGCGGATCAAGGAGCGGCCGATGGCCGGCCAGTTCTCGCTCGCGTACGAGAAGGGCTGGCAGCGCGCCTGGCAGTGGTTCGGCGGCGAGGAGCGTACCGTCGTCGAGCGCATCCAGCCGGGCGAGGTCAGCTGGATCGAGCTCCAGCCCAGCCGGGAGCGCGTCGAGGGCTGGTTCCTCAGCAAGAAGGACGACTACCGGCTGCACGCCGTCATCGACGGGCCCTCGCGCGGAGTGCCCGACCGCCTGCTCCAGCGCACCGGGCCGATGGCCGAGGCGGAGAAGCAGCGCTGCACCGCGGCCCGGCCCATGACCACCACCCCGGTCGACGCCGGGGCGGCCGCCTACTCCTCCGACAAGGGCCTCCTGAAGGTGTCCGCGCCCGCCGCGAACCGGTCGGTACGGGCGACCCGCACCGTCCCGCTCGGCTGACGGCTCCTCCCTTTCGACCGCTCACGCCAACCGCTCACACCGACCGCTCCGTGGGCGGCGGGACCAGGGCCGTCGCCTGCTCGCGCAGCCAGCCGAGCAGCGCGGCGGTCCGCGCGTCCCGCTCCGGCGGGCCAGGGGTGAGCAGGCCGTAGCCGGTGCCGTCCGCGACGAACCCGTACGGGGCCGCCAACTGCCCCCGTACGAGGTCGTCGTGGACGAGTGCGTACGGCCCGATGGCGACGCCCACGCCCGCGGCGGCGGCCTGGAGCGCCAGGTAGAAGTGCTCGAAGGTCTGCTCGGCGGCGCGCGCGGGTCCCCGGCCCGAGAGGCGGCGCCAGTCGTCCCAGGCGGCCGGCCGGGTGCTGGTGTGCAGCAGGGCGACGGGCTCGCCGAGCCTCAGGCGCTCGGCCAGTTCCGGCCGGCAGACCGGGCCGATCCACTCGTCGAAGAGCGGCACCCGGGTCACCCCGTCCGGCACCGGGAAGTCGTCCCGGCGCACAGCCGCGTCCACCGTGTCCCGCGCGAAGGCCACGGGGCCGCCGCCCGCCGACAGGTGCACGGTCAACTCGGGGTGCCGGGCGGCGAGGTCGGGCAGGCGCGGGATGAGCCACCGCATCAGCAGGGTCGGTTCGCAGGACAGGGCGAGCGGGCCGGCGTCCCGGTCCCGCCCGGACACCTCCCGGGCGGCCGACTCGATCAGGTCCAGCGCGTCCCGGACCGCGGCCGCGAGGCGGCGGGCCTGCGGGGTGGGGCGCAGGGAGCGCGCGCCGCGCTCGAAGAGGGGCGTACCGAGGGCCTTCTCCAGGTTCTGCACCTGGCGGCTGACCGCTCCGTGGGTGACGTGGAGCTCCCGCGCGGCCCGGGTCATGCTCGCGTGCCGCACGGTCGCCTCGAAGGGGAGCAGGGTGTTCAGCGGGGGGAGGTCCGGGCGGCTCATGTGTGAAATCTACTCACAGGTGGGGTGAGAAGGAATCGCTTGTCCTGCGGGTTCATGCGGGTCACTGTTGATCTCGTCACGGAAACCCGACCCGAGGGGCACCCACACGATGCAGCCGTCCAGCGTCGTCGTCCTCGCCGACGACCTCACCAGCGCCGCCGACGGCGCCGTCCCCTTCCGCAGGTCGGGGCACCGCGCCCTGGTGCTGTTCGAACCGCCGGAGACTCGGGGTGTCGGCGTTACGGCCGCCGGTGTCACGTCCCCCGGATCCACTCCCGCCGACGTCACGCCCCCCGGTGTCACGTCCGTGGACCTCGGCACCCGGCTCCTCGACGCGACCGAGGCGGCCGCCCGGATGGGGGCGGCGGCCGGGGCGTACGCGGGCGCGGGCCTGCTGCTCAAGACGGTCGACTCGACCCTCCGGGGGCATGTGGCGGCCGAGGTGCGGGCCGCGCTCGCCGGTTCGGGCCGCCGCGCGGCCGTCGTCGCCCCCGCCTTCCCGGCGGAGGGACGCACGACGGTCCGGGGCGTGCAGTACGTCCGGGGTGTCCGGGTCGACGAGAGCGAGTTCGCCCGCGACCCGGCCCACCCGGTCCGCACCGCCGACCTCACCCGGCTGCTGCCGGAGTCCACGGGCGTCGAACCCGACCGGCTCGCCGATCTCCCCGAACTCCTCGCGCGGGGCGGCGTGTTCGTCTGCTCGGCGGCGACGGACGAGGAGCTGGACGCGGTCGTCGCCGCCGTGCCGCGCGCCGGGGAGGTCCTCTGGGTCGGCTCCCCGGGCCTGGCCGCCGCGCTGGCCCGCCGGTACGGGCGCGCCCAGGCCGCCGGCCACCCCGGACTGCCGCCCGTACGGCGCCCGTTGGCCGTCGTCGGCAGCGCCAACCCCGCCAGCAGGCGTCAACTCGCCGCGCTGTACGAGCGGTCGGGAGCGGAGGGCGCGGTCGCCGACGACCCGGCGGCGGCCCTCGCGGCCCTGAGCGCGTCGGGGGCGCCGCTGCTCGCGCTGCACACCCCCGACGCCCGGGGCGCCGACCCGGCCGCGCTGACCCGCCGCCTCGCCGAGACGGCGGCGGAGACGGTCGGCAAGGGCCTCGCCGACGGGCTCGTCCTCACCGGCGGCGAGACCGCGGCGGCCGTCCTGAACGTCCTGGGCGCCACGGGCCTCGACCTCCACGACGAACCGGAACCGGGCATCGCCCGCGGCACCCTCCACGGCCCGACCGCCCCCCGCCTCCCCGTCCTCGTCAAGGCGGGCGGCTTCGGCGACGACGGCACCCTGGTCCGCCTCTGCGCGCTGCTGACGGCAGGGGAGCAGCGATGAGCCGCCCGGCGCCCCACCCCGGCCCCCACCCCGACCCCCGTCCCTTCGCCCTCACCATGGGCGACCCGCACGGCATCGGCCCCGAGATCACCGTCAAGGTCTGCGCCGACCCCCGCCGCCGCGTCCCGGTCCTCGTCATCGGCGACCCCGGCGCCCTCGCCCGCGCCTGCCGCGCCACCGGCATCCCGCTGACCGTCCGGACGGTCGCCACCGCCGCCGAAGCAGCGGCAGCCGACGGGCGGCCCGGCGATCCCGGCGTCCTCCACGTGCTCCCCGAGGGCCCCGCGCTCCCCGAGGAGCCCGCGCTCGGCACCGTGGACGCCCGTGCGGGCGCGGCCTCCTTCGCGTACGTGCGCAGGGGGATCGAGCTGGCGCTCGCCGGAGAGGTGCGGGCGATCACGACCGCGCCGATCAACAAGGAGGCCCTGCGGCTCGCCGGACTGCCCTACCCGGGCCACACCGAGATCCTGGCGGAGCTCTCCGGGACCGAGCGCTACGCCATGATGATGGCCAACGACGAGCTGCGGACCGTCCTCGTCACCGTCCACCAGTCGCTGCGCACCGCGATCGACGCCCTCACCCCCGAGCGCGAGCTGGACATCATCCGGCTCACCCACCAGGCCCTCGGGCCCGGGGCCCGTATCGCCGTCGCGGGACTCAACCCGCACGCGGGGGAGAACGGCCTCTTCGGCCGGGAGGACCTCGACGTCATCGCGCCCGCCGTACGCGCCGCCCGCGCCGAGGGCATCGACGCCAGCGGCCCGCACCCCGCGGACACCGTGTTCATGCGGGCCCGCGCGGGGGAGTTCGACGCCGTCGTGGCGCAGTACCACGACCAGGGGCTGATCCCGGTCAAGTACCTGGGCCTGGAGCACGGCGTCAACATCACCCTCGGCCTGCCGTTCGTCCGCACCAGCGTCGACCACGGCACCGCCTTCGACCTCGCGGGCACCGGCACCGCCGACCACACGAGCCTGCTCACCGCCCTGCACCACGCCGCCGAGCTCGCCGCTCACGTCTGAGGGACACCCATGGACTTCATCTTCATGCTCACCCGCGACGACCGGACCGTCACCGACTGCCTCCACGTCCTGGACTCCGTCCGCGACCTCGGCATCACCCACATCGGCTTCAAGGACGTCGGCGTCGACCCCGCGACCCTGCGCCGCCTCCACGAGCAGATCAAGGAGCTCGGCGCCACCAGCCACCTGGAGGTCGTCTCCACCGGGCGCGAGCAGGCGCTCGACTCCGTGCGGACGGCGGTCGACCTCGGCGTCGACTGGCTGATGGGCGGCGTGTGGATCGAGGAGACCCTGGCCCTGCTCGACGGCGGCCCCGTCCGCTACCTGCCCTTCGCGGGCGAGCCCCAGGGGCATCCGACCCGCCTGGCCGGTTCCCCCGCCCGTATCGCCGAGGACTGCCGCCGGGCCGAGGCCGCCGGGTGCGCCGGCGTCGACCTGCTCGCCCACCGGGCCACCGAGGCCGACCCGCTCGACCTGGTCCGGGCCGCCCGCGCCGCCACGGCGGGCCGGCTCGTCGTCGCCGGCTCCCTGTCCCGGCCGGCCCAGATCCACGAGCTCGCCGAGGCGGGCGCCGACGCCTTCACCGTCGGCTCGGCGGCCTTCGCGGGCGCCGTCCGCCCCGACGCCGGAACCCTTGCCGCGCAGCTCACGGCCCTGGTCGAGGCGAGCGGCGGCCCGAGGTAGCGGGACAGTCCCGGGGCCCCCTTACCCTTGTGAGGTGACCAGCAGCAAAGACGGGACCGGGGCAGTGGCCGAGGCGGGCGTGACGCGCACCTACGAAGTACGCACCTACGGGTGCCAGATGAACGTCCACGACTCCGAGCGGCTCTCCGGCCTCCTGGAGGAGGCGGGTTACGTCAAGGCGCCGGCGGACGCCGACGGCGACGCCGACGTCGTGGTCTTCAACACCTGCGCCGTCCGTGAGAACGCCGACAACAAGCTGTACGGCAACCTCGGCCGGCTCGCCCCGCGCAAGGTGAGCCGTCCCGGCATGCAGATCGCCGTCGGCGGCTGCCTGGCGCAGAAGGACCGCGACACCATCGTCAAGAAGGCCCCCTGGGTCGACGTGGTCTTCGGCACGCACAACATCGGCAAGCTGCCGGTCCTCCTGGAGCGCGCCCGCGTCCAGGAGGAGGCGCAGGTCGAGATCGCCGAGTCGCTGGAGGCCTTCCCCTCCACGCTGCCGACCCGCCGCGAGTCCGCGTACGCCGCGTGGGTCTCCATCTCCGTCGGCTGCAACAACACCTGCACCTTCTGTATCGTCCCGGCGCTGCGCGGCAAGGAGGAGGACCGCCGTCCCGGCGACATCCTCGCCGAGATCGAGGCGCTGGTCGCCGAGGGCGTCTCCGAGATCACCCTGCTCGGCCAGAACGTCAACGCGTACGGTTCCGACCTGGGCGACCGCGAGGCCTTCAGCAAGCTGCTGCGCGCCTGCGGGGAGATCGAGGGCCTGGAGCGCGTCCGCTTCACCTCGCCGCACCCGCGTGACTTCACCGACGACGTCATCGCCGCCATGGCCGAGACGCCGAACGTGATGCCGCAGCTGCACATGCCGATGCAGTCCGGTTCGGACACCGTCCTGAAGGCGATGCGCCGCTCGTACCGGCAGGAGCGCTTCCTCGGCATCATCGAGAAGGTGCGCGCCGCCATCCCGCACGCCGCCATCTCCACCGACATCATCGTGGGCTTCCCCGGCGAGACCGAGGAGGACTTCGAGCAGACCATGCACGCCGTCCGCGAGGCCCGCTTCGCGAACGCCTTCACCTTCCAGTACTCCAAGCGCCCCGGCACCCCCGCCGCCACCATGGAGGGCCAGATCCCCAAGGAGGTCGTGCAGGCGCGCTACGAGCGCCTCGTCGCCCTCCAGGAGGAGATCTCCTGGGAGGAGAACAAGAAGCAGGTCGGCCGCACCCTGGAGGTCATGGTCGCGGAGGGCGAGGGCCGCAAGGACGGCGAGACCCACCGCCTCTCCGGCCGCGCCCCCGACAACCGGCTCGTCCACTTCACCAAGCCGGACGAGGACGTGCGCCCGGGCGACGTGGTGACCGTCGAGATCACCTACGCCGCCCCGCACCACCTCCTCGCCGAGGGCCCGACCACCGCCGTCCGCCGCACCCGCGCGGGCGACGCCTGGGAGAAGCGCACCGCCGCGGCCGCCGCGAAGCCGGCCGGCGTGCTCCTCGGCCTGCCGAAGATCGGCGTCCCGGAACCCCTGCCGGTGGCGGACGCACCGGCCTGCGGAAGCCACTGACCCCAGCGGGCTCCCCCGCCACGGCCCCCCCCACCGGGCTCCTGTACGACTCCGCCGCCCCGGCCGCCCGAAAGGCGGCCGGGGCGGTCCGGCTTCCCGAGCGCCGGGGCGGGGCGCAGTAGGCTGCGGATCATGCTTGTCGCCGCCGCCGTGTGCCCCTGCCCCCCGCTGCTCGTGCCCGCCGTCGCGGCCGGTGCGGCGTCCGAACTCGCCGACGCGCGGACGGCCTGCTCCGACGCGCTCTCCGTGCTCGCCGCCTCCCGTCCCGACAGGCTCGTCGTCATCGGCCCCGCCGGGGAGGGCGCCCGGGGCGTCCACCCCGCCGGTTCCGCCGGATCGTTCGCCGGGTTCGGTGTCGACCTGACCGTACGGCTCGGCAGCGGGCGCGGCGGGGAACGGGCGCTGCCCGCGTCGCTCGCGGTCGCGGCCTGGCTCCTGGAGCACACCGACTGGGCCGACGCGCCCGTCGAGGGACTCGGGGTCGGGACGGAACTGGAGCCCGCCCGGTGCGCGGAGGCGGGCCGGGAGATCGGCGCCTCGGCGGACCGGGTCGCCCTCCTCGTGATGGGCGACGGCAGCGCCTGCCGCACCGTGAAGGCCCCCGGCTACCTCGACGAGCGCGCCGAGGGCTTCGACGCCGCCGTCGGGCACGCGCTGGGCTCGGCCGACGCGGCCGCGCTGCTCGCCCTGGACGCGGAGCTCGCGCACGCGCTGCAGGCGGCGGGCCGGGCCCCCTGGCAGGTCCTCGCGGGCGCCGCCGAGGGCGCGGGCCTGGAGGGCCGGCTGCTCTACGAGGACGCCCCCTACGGCGTCGGGTACTTCGTCGCCGCCTGGAGCTGAGCGCGGGCCCGCACACGACGGCGGACGGCCGCGGAGCGTGGTGCTCCGCGGCCGTCCGCCGTACGGAGGGACCGTGGGTGACGCCGGGCGGGCGCCGGCCCCGGGTGCGCGGGCGGGGTGCCTCAGACGGCCGGCGGCGGGGTGGGGCCGTCGGTGCCGCCGTCCGTCCCGTCCTTCTTGTGGGCGAGCCGGTCGATGGCCTCCTTGGCCTTCCCGGTGCCGGATTCGATCTTGTCGCTGTACTTGCCCTTGGTCTTCTCGTCGACCACCTTCGCGGCCTTCTCCAGGCCGTGCTCCACCTTGTCGCCGTGCTGCTGCGCGAGGTCGGAGACCTTGTCCTTGGCCGGGGCCAGCTTCGCCTTCAGTGAATCCAGGAGACCCATGGGGTCACCCTCCCTCCGACGGACCCCCGTGGGGTCCGTGTCCGTGCCGGTCGTACCGGTCCGTGCCGTCCGTGCCTACTTACGGGCGCCTTCGCCGGCTCCGTTGTCCGCGGCCGCCTCGGCCGACTGCTGCTTCGGGATCTCGACGACCTCGGCCTTCGCCTCGGCCGCCACCGGCTCCGCGACCTCGCCGCCGGCCTCCGCGGCCCCCTCCACCGGGTCCACCGGGTCCGCCGTGGCGCCCTGCGGTCCCTCCGTCACGTCCGCCGCCTCGGCGGCGGTGTCGACGGTGACGTCCGTGGCGGTGGTGGTGCTGCTCTTGCGCCGAAACATTGCGAAAACGCCCATATCTGCTCCCTAGCGTACTCAGGGTCGGAATCCCGCAAAAGCAACGAAGCCGGATGAGGGCCGTCACGTAGCTCATTCGGGGACGCGCCCGCGGGTTTGCGAGACTGGTCCGGTGAGAAGTGCAGCTCCCGCCCCGCGGGTCATCGCCGTCGTCGGTCCCACAGCGGCCGGAAAGTCCGATCTGGGCGTCTTCCTCGCCCAGCAGCTGGGCGGCGAGGTCGTCAACGCCGACTCGATGCAGCTCTACCGAGGGATGGACATCGGCACCGCCAAACTGACGCTGGAGGAACGCGGCGGCGTTCCGCACCACCTGCTCGACATCTGGGACGTCACCGAGGCCGCCAGCGTCGCCGAGTACCAGCGGCTGGCCCGCGCCGAGATCGACCGGCTGCTCGCCGAGGGCCGCACCCCGGTCCTCGTCGGCGGCTCCGGCCTGTACGTACGCGGAGCCCTCGACGTGATGGAGTTCCCCGGCACCGACCCGGAGGTCCGGGCCCGCCTGGAATCCGAACTGGAAGAACGCGGCTCCGGCGTCCTGCACGCCCGGCTCGCCGCCGCCGACCCCGAGGCCGCCCGCGCCATCCTGGCCGGAAACGGACGCCGCATCGTGCGCGCCCTGGAGGTCATCGAGATCACCGGCAAGCCGTTCACGGCCAACCTGCCCGGCCACGACTCCGTCTACGACACCGTGCAGATCGGCGTCGACGTCGGCCGCCCCGAACTCGACGAGCGGATCACCACCCGCGTGGACCGCATGTGGGAGGCCGGGCTGGTCGACGAGGTGCGCGCCCTGGAGGAGCGGGGCCTGCGCGAGGGCCGCACGGCCGCCCGCGCGCTCGGCTACCAGCAGGTGCTCGCCGCGCTCGCGGGGGAGTGCACCGAGGACGAGGCCCGCGCGGACACGGTGCGCACCACCAAGCGCTTCGCCCGCCGCCAGGACTCCTGGTTCCGGCGCGACCCGCGCGTCCATTGGCTGAGTGGCGCCGTCGAGGACCGGAGGGAACTCCCGGGGCGGGCGCTGGCGTTGGTCGAACGAGCGGTTACAGCCTGATCACGTGATGGCATCGGGACGTCATGCCCGTCATTCCGGGGGGTGGTGGCGTGCCATCATCGAGCATCGATCGACCAAGTGGAGTCCGAGTGGGGAGGGCGCGTGGCGATGGAGGCCGGCCCTCGTGACACGGAACAGCAGGCCGCCGTCCGGGACGAAAGTCCCGGTGGGACGCCCGGCCTGACGCCGGACGGACCCGACCAGGCCGAAGGCAGCGCCGTCGAGGTGGACGCGGCGGAGGTCGAGGTGGAACTGCGGCCGCAGCGCCGCCTGAGGATCTGGCAGCTCGCCCCGATCGTCGGACTCGCCGCCGTCGGCTCCCTCATGTTCGCCTTCCCGCTCGCCTTCGGCTCGGGCGAGGGCGGCGCCGTCGTCGCCATGCTCGGACTGCTCATCAGCTCCTGCGCGGCCGGCTGGGGCATGATGGCCGCCCGCCGCGTCGGCTACACCTGGCCGGGCCTGCCCGCCCGAGGCTCCGGCGAACGCCCGAACTGGCGCGCCCTCGCCCTGTACCTCTCCCTGAGCGCCCTCCTGGTCGCCCTCGCGGTCTGGCGCGTGGCCCGCCTGCGCTGAGGCCGCGGCGCGCTCGGGGCGCCGCGGGGCGTCCCGTCCCCTGGACCGTCCCGCCCGGTGTCCGACCCGCCCCGTACAGTTGGTCCCGTGACCAGCACGCAGACCTCGCCCCTCACGTTCCTCAAGGGCCACGGCACCGAGAACGACTTCGTGATCGTCCCCGACGCGGAGAACGCCGTGGACCTGCCCGCCGCGGTCGTCGCCCGGCTGTGCGACCGGCGGGCCGGGATCGGCGGCGACGGCGTGCTGCACGTGGTGCGCAGCGCCGCGCACCCCGAGGCGCGGCACCTGGCCGGCGAGGCCGAGTGGTTCATGGACTACCGCAACGCGGACGGCTCGGTCGCCGAGATGTGCGGCAACGGGGTCCGGGTCTTCGCCCGCTACCTGGAGCACGCCGGGCACGTCACCGCCGGCGAGGTCGCCGTCGCCACCCGCGGCGGCGTCAAGCGCGTCCACCTCGCCAAGGACGGCTCCGTCACCGTCCGCATGGGCCGCGCCGTGCTCCCCGAGGACGGGGTCACCGTCACGGTCGGCGAGCGCAGCTGGCCCGCCCGCAACGTCAACATGGGCAACCCGCACGCGGTCGCCTTCGTCGACTCCCTCGACCACGCCGGCGACCTCTCCACCGAGCCGCCGTACGAGCCGGCCGGGGTCTACCCGGACGGCGTCAACATCGAGTTCGTCGCCGACCGCGGCCCCCGCCACGTCGCCATGCGCGTCCACGAGCGCGGCGCGTCCGAGACCCGCTCCTGCGGCACCGGCGCCTGCGCCGTCGCCGTCGCCACCGCCCGCCGGGACGGCGCCGACCCGGCCGAGTCCGGCGCCCCCGTCACGTACACGGTGGACGTCCTCGGCGGCACGCTCGTCATCACCGAGCACCCCGACGGGGAGATCGAGATGACCGGTCCCGCCGTGATCGTCGCCGCGGGAACCGTCGACCCGGCGTGGCTCGCGGAGCCGTCCGGCCGCGACGGGGCCGACGCGCGCGGCTGACTCGCCCGGGACCCCGCGATCGCCCCGAATCGAAACTGTCAACGACTGATTCGTCCCTCGAATGGGTGATCCGGTTCACGCTGGGCGAGAGCGGGACTGCGCCACGTGGTGGGGTCGGTAGCATCAAGCACCGGCCCGCCGGGCACGCCTGCCCCGGCCCTCCGCCGGTCCACGCCGCCGGAGGTGCCCCATGAGCGCAGAGGCCACCAACCCCGTGAGCGAGGCCGGGGCCACCGGCCCCGACGCTCCCGGCCGCAGACGCGGCCGCCCCAGGATCGACCTGCGCAGGCTCGGCCGCGCCGCCCTGCTCGGCGCGACCGCGGGCCCCGCGATCCGCGACCGGCTGCCCGACGCCATCGGGCACGTCGCCGAGGCGCACCGCGCCCACCATCCCGAGGCCGACCTGGCCGTGCTGCGCCGGGCGTACGTCCTCGCCGAGTCCTCGCACCGCGGCCAGTTCCGCAAGAGCGGCGAGCCGTACATCACGCACCCGCTCGCGGTCACCCTGATCCTCGCCGAACTCGGCGCCGAGACGACGACGTTGACCGCCGCGCTGCTCCACGACACCGTCGAGGACACCGAGGTGACGCTCGACCAGGTGCACACCGAGTTCGGCGAGGAGGTCGCGTACCTCGTGGACGGCGTCACCAAGCTGGAGAAGGTCGACTACGGCGCGGCGGCCGAGCCCGAGACCTTCCGCAAGATGCTCGTCGCCACCGGCAACGACGTCCGGGTCATGTCGATCAAGCTGGCCGACCGCCTCCACAACATGCGCACGCTGGGCGTGATGCGCCCCGAGAAACAGGTCCGCATCGCCAAGGTCACCCGGGACGTCCTCATCCCGCTCGCCGAGCGCCTCGGCGTCCAGGCGCTCAAGACCGAGCTGGAGGACCTGGTCTTCGCCATCCTCCACCCCGAGGAGTACGAGGCCACCCGCGCCCTCATCGCCGGGAACGCCGGCGCGGGCGACGCCCTCTCCGCCATCGCCGAACAGGTCTCCGGCCTGCTGCGGGAGGCCGGTGTCGGCGCCGAAGTCCTCGTCCGGCCCCGCCACTTCGTCTCCGTCCACCGGGTCCGCCTCAAGCGCGGCGACCTGCGCGGCAGCGACTTCGGCCGGCTGCTCGTCCTGGTCGCCGAGGACGCCGACTGCTACGCGGTCCTCGGCGAGCTGCACACCTGCTTCACGCCGGTCGTCTCGGAGTTCAAGGACTTCATCGCCGCCCCCAAGTTCAACCTCTACCAGTCGCTCCACACCGCCGTCGCCGCCCCCGACGGGGCCGTCGCCGAGGTCCTCATCCGCACCCACCAGATGCACAAGGTCGCCGAGGCCGGCGTCGTCGCCCTCGGCAACCCGTACAGCGGCCAGGAGGCCACCGACCAGACACCCGGCGGCCCGGGCGGCCCCGGCGACGACGGCGAGCGCGTCGACCCCACGCGGCCCGGCTGGCTCTCCCGGCTCCTCGACTGGCAGCAGTCCGCGCCCGACCCCGACACCTTCTGGACCTCGCTGCGCGCCGACCTCGCCCAGGACCAGGAGATCACCGTCTTCCGCACCGACGGCGGCACCCCCGGCGCCCTCAGCCTGCCCGCCGGCGCCACCTGCGTCGACGCCGCCTACGCCCAGCACGGCGAGGCCGCCCACAGCTGTCTCGGGGCGCGGGTCAACGGCCGGCTCGCGCCCCTGAGCACCGTCCTCCAGGACGGCGACACCGTTCAGACGCTGCTCGCCCAGGACAGCACCTCCGGGCCCTCGCCGCAGTGGCTGGACCACGCCCGCACGCCCGCCGCCCGGATCGCCATCACCGGCTGGCTCCAGGCCCACCCGGAGGCCGCCAAGATCCCCGCCGCGGCCCCCCGTCCCGCCGCGGGCGTCACCACCGACCGGCGCTCCGGCACGCGCCTGCGCGCCGAACTGCCCGGCACCGACACCCCCGCCGTCCGCCCCGCGGGCTGCTGCACCCCCGTACCGCCGGACGAGATCACCGGCTTCGTCGTGCGCGGCGGCTCCGTCACCGTGCACCGCACCGCCTGCGCCTCCGCCGACACCATGCGGCGGCTCGGGCGCCCGCCCGTCACCGTCCACTGGGGCGACACCGACGCCTGCCGGGTCACCCTGGTCGCCGAGTCCTTCGGCCGCCCCCGGCTGCTCGCCGACCTCACCGAGGCCATCGCCGCCGAGGGCGCCGCCGTCGTCGCCGCCACCGTCGAACCCCCCAGCGAACAGCGGGTCCGCCACACGTACACCCTCCAACTCCCCGACGCCGCCGGACTCCCCGCCCTCATGCGGGCCATGCGGGACGTGCCCGGCGTGTACGACGTGAGCCGCGCCCGGCACCCCGCCTCGCCCCGGCCCTGACCCCTTCGAGTGGCCGGCGCGCGCGCCGCCCGGGGGAGCGGTCCCGTCCCTGGTAGCGGTAGCCCATGCCGCTCCCCACCCGTACGCCCCGCAATCCGTCGCCACGCGCGCGTGCCCGCGCGCGCGTGCTGCGCTCCGCCGTCCTCGTCGCCCTCTCCGCGGGACTCGTCGCCGCGGCCCTGCCCCCGGCCGCGCCCCTCGGCATCGGGGACCCGCTCTTCCCCCAGCTGGGCAACCCCGGCTACGACGTCCTCTCGTACGACATCGACCTCACCTACCCCGGCCGCAACACCGAACCGCTGGCGGGCGTCACCCGGATCCAGGCGCTCGCCACCGCCGACCTGGAACGCATCAACCTCGACTTCACCCACGGCACCGTCTCCGCCGTCACCGTCGAGGGCGAACCCGCCGCGTACGAGAGCAGCGGCGAGGACCTGGTCATCACCCCCGCCCGCCCGGTCGACCGGGGCGACGCCGTCGAGATCGCCGTCACCCACACCAGCGACCCCACCGGCCCCGCCGACAGCGGCGGCTGGGTGCGCACCGGGGACGGCCTCGCCATGGCCAACCAGGCCGACGCCGCCCACCGCGTCTTCCCCTCCAACGACCACCCCTCCGACAAGGCGTTCTTCACCTTCCGGATCACCGCCCCCAGCGCCCTCACCGCCGTCGCCAACGGCCTCCCCGAGAGCCGCGTCCACAACGGGGCGACCACCACCTGGACGTACCGCACCGCCCACCCCATGGCCACCGAGCTCGCCCAGGTCTCCATCGGCGACTCGACCGTCGTGCACCGGCAGGGCCCCCACGACCTGCGGCTGCGGGACGTCGTCCGCACCGCCGACCGCGAGCTCCTGGAGCCCTGGCTGCGCCGCACCCCCGGCCACCTGGAGTGGCTGGAGAGCCGGATCGGCCGGTACCCCTTCGAGACGTACGGGGTGCTCATCGCCGACGCCGACACCGGCTTCGAGCTGGAGACCCAGACCCTCTCCCTCTTCGAGCGCGGCCTGTTCACCGAGCCCGGCTACCCCGAGTGGTACGTCGACTCGATCATGGTCCACGAGCTCTCCCACCAGTGGTTCGGCGACAGCGTCTCGCCCCGCACCTGGTCCGACCTGTGGCTCAACGAGGGCCACGCCACCTGGTACGAGGCGATCTACGCGCAGGAGAAGGGCGGGCCCACCCTGGAGCGGCGCATGAAGGCCGCGTACGGCGCCTCCGACCAGTGGCGCGCCGACGGCGGCCCGCCCGCCGCGCCCAAGCCGCCGAAGCCGGGGGAGAAGATCAGCCTCTTCCGTCCCGTCGTCTACGACGGGAGCGCCCTCGCCCTGTACGCGCTGCGGCACGAGATCGGCACCGAGGCGTTCGAGCAGCTGGAGCGCGACTGGGTGAGCGAGAACCGGGACGGGACACCCGGCACGAAGGACTTCATCGCACTCGCCGAGCGGATCTCCGGCCGCGACCTGAAGCGATTCTTCGCGGACTGGCTGTACGCGGCGAAGACCCCGCCCATGCCGGGGCACCCCGACTGGCACAGCCGGGCACCCCGACTGGCACAGCCGGGCGCCCCGACGGGGACAGCCGGGCGCCACGGCGGTGAAACCGGGATGACGGGCCCGGCCCGGCCGTGTCACCATCTTCAGGTCGGCGGCGCGGCCGGACCCCGGGAATTCCTCCGGGACGTCACGCGTTGTGACTGACGTAACGGACTCTTCTTCGACGTAAGGATCAAATGACCTCCTCTTCATCCCCTTCCCAGGACAAGCAGAGCTTCGCGGAGACGAACCGCACCGAGAGCCTTCGGGCCGATGCCCTGATGGAAGAGGACGTCGCCTGGAGCCACGAGATCGACGGGGAGCGGGACGGCGACCAGCTCGACCGCTCCGAGCGCGCGGCCCTGCGCCGTGTCGTCGGCCTCTCCACCGAACTCGAGGACGTCACCGAGGTCGAGTACCGCCAGCTGCGCCTGGAGCGCGTCGTGCTGGTCGGTGTGTGGACCTCGGGGACGGTGCAGGACGCGGAGAACTCCCTCGCGGAGCTCGCGGCCCTCGCCGAGACGGCGGGCGCCCACGTGCTCGACGGCGTCATCCAGCGCCGCGACAAGCCCGACCCCGCGACCTTCATCGGCTCGGGCAAGGCCCGGGAGCTGCGGGACATCGTGCTCGAGACCGGCGCCGACACCGTCGTCTGCGACGGCGAGCTCAGCCCCGGCCAGCTCATCGCCCTCGAAGACGTCGTCAAGGTGAAGGTGGTCGACCGGACCGCCCTCATCCTCGACATCTTCGCCCAGCACGCCAAGTCCCGAGAGGGCAAGGCGCAGGTCGCGCTCGCGCAGATGCAGTACATGCTGCCGCGACTGCGCGGCTGGGGTCAGTCGCTCTCCCGTCAGATGGGTGGCGGCGGCGGTGGCGGCATGGCCACCCGTGGTCCCGGTGAGACCAAGATCGAGACCGACCGGCGTCGGATCCGCGAGAAGATGGCGAAGATGCGCCGGGAGATCGCGGAGATGAAGACCGGCCGCGACATCAAGCGGCAGGAGCGCCGCCGGAACAAGATCCCGTCGGTCGCCATCGCCGGGTACACCAACGCCGGCAAGTCCTCGCTGCTCAACCGCCTCACGGGCGCGGGCGTGCTGGTGGAGAACGCGCTGTTCGCCACTCTCGACCCGACCGTGCGCCGGGCCGAGACGCCCACCGGCCGGGTCTACACCCTGGCCGACACGGTCGGCTTCGTCCGGCACCTGCCCCACCACCTGGTCGAGGCCTTCCGCTCCACCATGGAGGAGGTCGGCGACTCCGACCTCATCCTGCACGTGGTGGACGGTTCGCACCCGGCCCCGGAGGAGCAGCTGGCGGCCGTGCGCGAGGTGTTCCGCGACGTCGGCGCGGTCGACGTGCCGGAGATCGTCGTCATCAACAAGGCGGACGCGGCGGACCCGATGGTGCTCCAGCGTCTGCTCCGGGTGGAGAAGCACTCCATCGCGGTCTCCGCCCGCTCGGGCGAGGGCATGGAGCAGCTGCTCGCGCTCCTCGAGTCCGAGCTGCCGCGCCCGCAGATCGAGACCGAGGTCCTGGTGCCGTACACCGAGGGCGGTCTCGTCTCCCGGGTGCACGCCGAGGGCGAGGTCCTCTCCGAGGAGCACACCCCGGAGGGCACCCTGCTCAAGGCGCGGGTGCACGAGGAACTGGCGGCGCTCCTCGCGCCGTACGTCCCCGCCGCGCACTGACGCGACGGCGTCGACAGACGCAGAAGGCGCCGGCCGCCTCCCGAGAGGGAGACGGCCGGCGCCTTCTTCCGTGTCGGCCTGGATCGGCCGGTGCCGGCCTCGTTCTGCAGGCCTTCGTGCGGGTCAGCGTCCTCGGGTCAGCGTTCCCGGGTCAGCGTCCCCCGGTCAGCGGGCGAACTTCTTGCTGACCATCTCGTGGGCCGCCTTCGCGCCGCGGCCCAGCTGCGGTCCGGCCAGCCAGCCGTTGCGGCCGGCGGGGCCGATCGAGGTGTTCGACACCAGCGCCGTCGTGCCGTTGGGCAGGACGCGGAACCAGCCGCCGCCGGAGGAGCCACCGGTCATGGTGCAGCCGATCCGGTACATCGTCGGCGTCGCCGGCGCGGTGGTCAGGCGGGTGGCGCGGTCCAGGCACTTGTGCATGATCATGCCGTTGTACGGCGGCGCCGCCGGGTAGCCCCAGGCGCCGACCGTGCCGGCCCGCGAGGGCGCCGGCGCGGAGAAGTCGACCGGCAGGGCCACGCCCACGGTCTCCTCAAGGGACTTGCGGCCCCGCTCCGGCTGGACGTGCAGCACGGCGTAGTCGTACGGCCAGGCCTGGTTGGTGCCGCCGTTCTGGAGCCACTCGCCGGAGGTCACGGCCCAGTCGGCCCAGTACTGGCCGTAGGGGTACACCTCGTAGGGCTTGGCGTTGCGCAGCGCGGCGGGCGACTTGCCCAGGTCGTTGAAGGCCGGGACGAAGGTGATGTTCCGGTACCAGCCGCCCCGCTTGCCGGCGTGGACGCAGTGGCCCGCGGTCCAGACGAGGTTGGACTTGCCGGGGTGGCGCGGGTCCTTGACGATCGTGCCGGAGCAGACCATCGAGCCCTCGGGCGAGTCGAAGAAGATCTTGCCGACCGGGGCCGCGAAGCGGTGGTACGGCGTCTTCTCGCGCTGCGCCTGGACCGGCCGCGGCACCGGGTCGCTGCCGGAGCTGCCGGCCTGCGCGGTGATCGTCGGGTCGGGGCTCTTGGCCGACTGCATCCGGGCCGGGTCCCAGAGACCGTCGATCACCGGGTTGACGAAGTCCTCCGCCTCACGGAGCCACTTGTCCTGGTCCCAGTTCTTCCAGTCGCCGTTCTTCCACTGGTCGAGGTCGACGCCGTGCTTCTTCAGCTTGCCGGCGATGTCCTTGGTGAGGTCGGAGCCGGAACCGGCGCCGTCCTCGGCGGGAGTGGACGCGGCGGGCTTGTCGGCGGGCTTGTCGGCCGCCGGGGTCTCGGTCGGACCGCAGGCCGTGGCGGTCAGCGCGAGCGCCGCGGCCAGGGCCGTGAGGCCGGGCAGGATTCGTATGGAACGCATGAAGTGATGTCCCCCTGGGATGTTCTGCGCGTCCGGTCTCGTCCGGCCGTCGGCCGTGGCCCTCGGGGCCCCGCGGGCGGCCGCCGGAGCGGAAGAATCCGATCCGGATTGCCATGGACGCGTCACTAGCGGTGCACAGTATGCCCGTACGGAAGGGCGGGACCCGCCACGGGTCCCGCCCTCCTCCGTCAGCGGGTCAGCGGTTCGCGTACTTCTTGCTGACGCCCTGGTAGACCGTCTTGGCCTCGGCGCCGAGCCGCGGCCCGGCCAGCCAGCCCGCCGTCACCGGCCCGATCGAGGTGTTCGACACCAGCGCCGGCTTGCCGTCCTGGCCCTTGGCCACCCAACCGCCGCCGGAGGAACCGCCGGTCATGGTGCAGCCGATCCGGTACATCGTCGGCTGCTCGGTCTTCACCGACAGACGGCCCGGCTTGTCCTGGCACTGGAACATCTTCTGCCCGTCGTAGGGCGGACCCGCCGGGAAGCCGGTCGCGGTCATCTCCGCGATCTTCGGCACGGCCGGGGCGTTGAACTCCACCGGCAGCGCCGAACCGACCGTCTCCTCCAGGGACTTGCCGGTCGAACCCTTCTCCGGCGTCACGTGCAGCACCGCGAAGTCGTACGGCGCGCCCTGGCCGCCGGTCTGCCCGCCCTGGTCGATCCACTGGTCGGAGGTCTGCGCCCAGTCGCTCCACCACACCCCGTACGGCGCGATCTCCTCGCGGGTCGCCTTCTCCAGCTCGGCCGTCGGCTTCCCGGCGTTGTTGTACGAGGGGACGAAGGCGATGTTGCGGTACCAGCCGCCCTTCTTGCCCGCGTGCACGCAGTGACCGGCCGTCCAGACCATGTTGGACTTGCCCGGGTGCGCCGGGTCCTGCACGACCGTGGCCGAGCAGACCATCGAGCCCTCGGGGCCGTCGAAGAAGACCTTGCCGGAGGCGGGCGCGGACGAGTGGTACGGCGCCTGCACGGACCTGGCCTTCACCGGGTCCGGCGTCGGGTCGGTCACGCCCTTGTCACCGGAGATGTCCTCGTCCCTGACCGGCTTGTCGGGGCGCTCGGCGTCCCGCATCCGGTCCGGGTCCCAGAGGTCCTCGATGATGGGGTTGACGTAGTCCTTGGCCTCACGCAGCCACTTGTCCCTGTCCCAGTTCTTCCACTCGCCGTTCCGCCACTTGTCCAGGTCGATCCCGTGGTCCTTCAGGCGCTGCTTCAGGTCGTCCGGAATCGTGATCTTGCCGCCCGCGGTCGGGTTCGCGGAAACGCTGGGCTTGTCACCCCCCGCGTTGTCCTCGGTCGGACCGCAGGCCGTCGCCGTCAGCGTCAGTGCCGCGACGGCGGAGGCTGCGGCCAGCATCGGACGTATCGATCGCATCTCGTGATCCCCCTGGGACTACGTCTACTTGTGCATCAGTGAACAGTGGCGGCACGGACGGGCCGCGCCAAAGGTGAAGCCCCCACTATGCCGGTGCCGGAGGGGACGGCACGACGCAGGTCCGCGGTTCCGTACCCCAACAGCCTTTGCCGGTCCGTGATCCGGGACACGCCAAGGATCTTGGCCTCCGCCCGTGATCCCCGGCAGGCCCCGTCGTTGGTACGTACGGGGGACACAACGGCGCTGTCCGGGACGCCCCTTCGCGCAGCCCTGCAACGTACCGATGTGCAATGTAACTGTTACAGCGGGAGGACTCCGAGCCGTGGCCGTGACCGAACCAGCTCCGGCCGTGACGCCGGCCGAGCGGACCTGCGACGCCCTCCGGGACGCGACCGGCGGCGGGGCCCGCTGCGACCACCCGGACGCATCCCGGGGCGAGCCGCGCGCGCCCGGTGAAGCGAGCGCCCACGAGGGCATCCTGCGCCGCCAGGCACAGCGCGAGTCCGCGGCGCGCACCTACGCGCGCTCCCTGCCGATCGTCCCCGTGCGCGCCCGGGGACTCACCATCGAGGGCGCCGACGGGCGCCGCTACCTGGACTGCCTCTCCGGTGCCGGCACCCTGGCGCTCGGCCACAACCACCCCGTCGTCCTCGAAGCCATCCGCAAGGTCCTCGACTCGGGCGCCCCGCTGCACGTCCTGGACCTGGCCACGCCCGTCAAGGACGCCTTCACCACCGAGCTCTTCGCCACGCTCCCGGCCGGTCTCGCCGACGACGCCCGGATCCAGTTCTGCGGGCCGGCCGGCACCGACGCCGTCGAGGCCGCCCTCAAACTCGTCCGCACCGCCACCGGCCGCGACGGCGTGCTCGCCTTCAGCGGCGCCTACCACGGCATGACCGCCGGCGCCCTCGCCGTCTCCGGCGGCGCCACCGACGTCCGCGTCGCCCGGCTGCCCTACCCGCAGGACTACCGCTGCCCCTTCGGCGTCGGCGGCGAGCGCGGCGCCCACCTCGCCGCCCGCTGGACGGAGACCGCGCTCGACGACCCCAAGAGCGGCATCCCCGCACCCGCCGGGATGATCCTCGAACCCGTCCAGGGCGAGGGCGGCGTCATCCCCGCCCCCGACAGCTGGCTGCGCCGCATGCGAGAGCTCACCGCCGCCCGCTCCATCCCGCTCATCGCCGACGAGGTCCAGACGGGCGTCGGCCGCACCGGCACCTTCTGGGCCGTCGAGCACAGCGGCGTCGTCCCCGACGTGATGGTCCTCTCCAAGGCCATCGGCGGCTCCCTCCCGCTCGCCGTCGTCGTCTACCGCTCCGGGCTCGACGCCTGGGAGCCCGGCGCCCACGCCGGCACCTTCCGCGGCAACCAGCTCGCCATGGCCGCCGGCGCCGCCACCCTCGCGTACGTCCGCGAGAACGGGCTCGCCACCCGCGCCGGCACCCTCGGCGCCCGCATGCTCGGACAGCTCCAGGGCCTCGCCGCCGCCCACCCCTGCATCGGCGACGTCCGGGGCCGCGGCCTGATGATCGGCGTCGAGCTCGTCGATCCCGAGACCGAGCACCCCGACGACCTCGCCCCGCCGCCGGACCCGGTGCTCGCCACCGAGGTCCAGCGCCAGTGCCTCGACCGTGGCCTCATCGTCGAACTCGGCGGCCGTCACAACGCGGTCGTCCGGCTGCTGCCCCCGCTCACCCTCACCGACGAGCAGGCCGCCGCCGTCCTCGACCGCTTCGCCGACGCCCTGGCCGCCGCCGAACGGGCCCACCGGGCCCGCCCGTCCGGGCCGCCCCGCTGAACCCGGGCACCCCCACAGGCCCCGGACCGACCGGCCCGGCGGCCTTCCCCGGCCCCGGACCGACCCGCCCTGCCGCCTCCCCCGGCCCCGCTCTCAAGGAAGCCTCCGTGAATCCCACCTTCGCCTCCGAGCCCGCCGGCGTCCCGAGCGCCCCGCTCACCGCCGAGCCCACCGTCCCGCGCCAGTACCCGGGCCCGACCGGGGGCGCCCATGCCGGGGCACCGGTGGGGGCGCAGGGCTGGGGCTTCTCGCCGTCCGTGGCTTCCGCGGCCTCCTCTCCTTGTGTGGCTTCCGCTGCCTCCTCGCCGTGCGTGGCTTCCGGGGCCGCTGTGGATGAGTGGTCCGCCGGGTCCACGGTGCCCGCTGGGGCCGGTGGGTCCGCCGGGTTCGCCGGGTCCGGTGGGTCGGGTGGGTCCGGTGGGTCCGGTGGGTCTGCCGGATCCATCGGGTTCGCCGGTTCGGCCGTGCCCGCCGGGGCCACCGGAACAGCCGTGCCCGACGAGTCCGTCGAGTCCGTCGACACTTCGGACCCCCTGGACGACCCCGACCCCCGGCGGGCCGCCGACCAGGCCGCCGTCGAGAACCTGCTGCGCTGCTGGGTCCGTGAGAGGAACCTCCCGGCCCCCGCCACGGGCACGGGCACGGGCACCGCCACCGGCACCCTCCGCATCCCCCTCGACGCCTCCGGCACCGCCCTCCTCGTCCCCGTCCGCTACTGGTCGCCCACCGGCTGGCACCGCTTCGGTGCCCCCGCCCTCGAAGGTCTCCCGGCCACCGCGCCGCCCGTCGACGCCGTCACCGTCGCCGCGCTGCTCAGCCGCGAGACCGGCCGCCCCGAGGGCACCGAACTCGTCGGCCGTGTCGCCGACTCCGCCCGCCGCACCGCCGACTTCATCGCCGAACGGCGCAGCGACCCGCTGCCGCACCCCGCGGCCGACCTGTTCCTCACCGCCGAGCAGTCCCTCCTGCTCGGCCACCCGCTCCACCCCACCCCCAAGAGCCGGGAAGGGCTCTCCGAGGCCGAGGCCCGGCTCTACTCACCCGAGTCGCACGGCTCCTTCCCCCTCCACTGGATGGGCGTCGACCAGCGCCTCCTCGCCACCGACTCGGCCTGGACCGAACAAGGTCGCCCCGTCGCCGCCGCCCAGCTCACCGCCACCCTCGCCGAGGGCCTCGACCTGCCCCCCGGCACCGCCGCCCTGCCGCTCCACCCGTGGCAGGCCCGCGAACTCCGGCACCGCCCCGCCGTCGCCGCCCTCCTCGACGCGGGCCTCCTCCACGACCTCGGCGCCCACGGCGCCCCCTGGCACCCGACGTCCTCCGTCCGTACGGTGCACCGCCCCGGCGCCCGCGCCATGCTGAAGCTCTCCCTCGGCGTGCGGATCACCAACTCCCGCCGCGAGAACCTGCGCAAGGAACTCCACCGTGGTGTCGAGGTGCACCGGCTGCTGCGCACCGGCCTGGTCGACGAGTGGCAGTCCGCCCACCCGGGCTTCGACATCGTCCGCGACCCGGCCTGGCTCGGGGTCGACAGCCCCGAGGGCGAGGCCGTCCCCGGACTCGACGTCATGATCCGGCACAACCCCTTCGCCGCGGGCGACGACGCCGTCTGCCTCGCCGCCCTCACCTCACCGCGACCGCGGCCCGGCTCCGCCCGTATGAGCTCGCGCCTCGCCGAGGTCGTGAGCCGGCTCGCCGTCCGCACCGGGCGCCCCACCACCGCTGTCGCCGCCGAGTGGTTCCTGCGCTACCTCGACCTCGTGGTCCGTCCCCTGCTCTGGCTCGACGGCCAGGCCGGCGTCGCCCTGGAGGCCCACCAGCAGAACACCCTGGTCCTCCTCGACCCCGAGGGCTGGCCCGTCGGCGGCCGCTACCGCGACAACCAGGGCTACTACTTCCGCGAGTCCCGCCGCGACGAGCTCGAAAGCCGGCTCCCCGGCATCGGCAAGGCCAGCGACACCTTCGTCTCCGACCAGGTCACCGACGAGCGCTTCGCGTACTACCTCGGCATCAACAACCTCTTCGGCCTGATCGGCGCCTTCGGCGCGCAGCGGCTCGCCGACGAGCGCGTCCTGCTCGCCGCCCTGCGCCAGTTCCTCACCGGCGCGACCAGTCTCGGCTCCCCGCTCCCGCACCGGCTCCTGGAGGCCGCGACCTTGCGCTGCAAGGCCAACCTCCTCACCCGCCTGCACGGCCTCGACGAACTGGTCGGCCCGGTCGACACCCAGTCCGTGTACGTCGCCATCACCAACCCGCTGCGCGCCTGACCCCCCCGGCCCGCCCCGCCGGACCCCCGGGCCCCGTCCGTCCCACCGGTCCCACCCCGTCCTCCACCGTCCCGCCGAGAGGAGAGCGCCCCGTGCCTCCCACCGAAGCGCACCCCGGCACCGAGGCCGCAGGCCCCGCACCCGGCACCGGCACCCAGCCGGGCGCCGACGACACCCTGGACCTGCACCTGCCCGAGGAGTTCGTGGCGCTCCTCGCCGCCGACCCGCCGCGCGGGAGCGCCGACGGCGACCTGCTCGACGGGCTCGCCGACTGGCGGCCGGCCGACACCCCCGTGGGGCGCTTCCAGCTCGTCCCCGTACGGCTCGACCGCGACCTGCCGCTCGTCGCCCGCTGGATGAACGACCCCGCCGTCGCCGCGTTCTGGGAGCTCGCCGGCCCCCCGGACGTGACCGCCGACCACATCCGCGCCCAACTCGACGGCGACGGACGCAGCGTCCCCTGCCTCGGCGTCCTCGACGCCACGCCGATGAGCTACTTCGAGATCTACCGGGCCGACCTCGACCCGCTCGCCCGGTACTACCCGGCCCGCCCGCACGACACCGGGATCCACCTGCTCGTCGGAGGCGTCGCCGACCGGGGCCGCGGGGTCGGCACCACCCTGCTGCGCGCCGTCGCCGACCTCGTCCTCGACCACCGGCCCCGGTGCACCCGGGTCCTCGCCGAACCAGACCTGCGCAACACGCCCTCCGTGGCGGCCTTCCTCGGCGCCGGCTTCCGCCTGTCCGCCGAGGTCGAACTCTCCGACAAGAAGGCCGCGCTCATGGTCCGCGACCGCGCTCTGCGCCATCTCCTGTGAACAGCCACTGACTCGTACCCACCGCCCACCCACGGCGGTGCCCACCCCGAGGAGTCCTCGTGTCGACGTCCCCTGCACCTCACGACTCCGCACAGCCCGCACCGCCGGCCCTCTCCGGGCCGCCCGAACTGAACCCCGCCGCCTGGCGCCGGGCGTCCGCCCGCCTGCTCGCCAAGGCCATCGCCGAGTTCTCGTACGAGGAGATCATCGAACCCCTGCCCGCCGGGCCAGGCGGGGACGACGGCCGGCCGAGCCCGTACACCCTCACCCTCGACGACGGCGGCACACTCGCCTTCACCGCCCACCGCGGCGCCTACGGCGGCTGGCGCGTCGCACCCGGCTCGATCACCGTCGACGGCAGGCCCGCCACCGACCCGCTGGACTTCCTCGTCCGCGCCCGGCGCCTGCTCGGCCTCGACGGCGCCACCCTCGGGCACCTCATCCGCGAGCTCACCACCACCCTCGCCGCCGACGTCCGGCTCGACCACACCGCGCTCACCGCCGCCGCCCTCGCCGACCTCGGCTACGCGGAACTCGAAGGCCACCAGACCGGCCACCCCTGGCTCGTGCTCAACAAGGGCCGCATCGGTTTCTCCGCCACCGACGCCGCCCGCTGGGCCCCCGAGGCCCGCCGCGCGGCCCGCCTGCCGTGGATCGCCGTCAGCAGCCGGATCGCCGCCTACCGGGGGGTCGCCGGCCTCGACACCCCCGAGCTCCTCTACAGCCGCGAGCTCGACCCCGAGGTCCGCGAGGGCTTCCACGCCACGCTGCGGGCCCGCGGCCTCGACCCCGACGGCTACCTCCTCCTGCCGGTCCACCCCTGGCAGTGGGACGAGGTCCTGCTCCCGCTGTACGCCCCGGCCATCGCCTCCGGGGCCCTGGTGCCGCTCACCGAGGACGCCGACCTGCGCCTGCCGCAGCAGTCGATCCGTACCTTCCTCAACACCAGCCGCCCCGACCGCCACACCCTCAAGCTGCCGCTGTCCGTCCTCAACACCCTGGTCTGGCGCGGCCTGCCCACCGAGCGCACCCTCGCCGCCCCCGCCGTCACCTCCTGGGTCCACGGCCTGCGCGACGCCGACCCCTTCCTGCGCGAGGACTGCGGCGTGATCCTCCTCGGCGAGGTCGCCTCCGTCACCGTCGAGCACCCGCTGTACGACCGGCTGCCGGAAGTGCCGTACCAGTACAAGGAGCTCCTGGGCGCGATCTGGCGCGAACCCCTGCGCCTGCCGCCGGGCGAGCGCGCCCGCACCCTGGCCGCGCTGCTGCACACCGACCCCGAGGGCCGGGCCTTCGTCGCCGAGCTCGTCGACCGCTCCGGGCTCGCCCCCCGCGCCTGGCTCCAGCGCCTCTTCGCCGCCCTGATGCCGCCGCTGCTGCACTTCCTCTACCGGTACGGCACCGTCTTCTCCCCGCACGGCGAGAACGCCATCGTCGTCTACGACGCCCAGGACGTGCCCGTACGCCTGGCGATCAAGGACTTCGTCGACGACGTGAACATCAGTGCCCACCCGCTGCCCGAGCACGCCACCATGCCGGACGACGTACGGGCCGTCCTGCTCACCGAGGAGCCCGACTTCCTCACCCAGTTCATCCATTCGGGCCTCTTCGTCGGCGTCTTCCGCTACCTCGCGCCCCTGTACGAGGAACAACTGGGCGTGCCGGAGGAGGAGTTCTGGACCCTGCTGCGCGCCGAGATCCTGCGCTACCAGGCGCGCTTCCCGGAGCTGAAGGAACGCTTCGAGCTGTTCGATCTCCTCGCCCCCCGGATCGAGCGCCTCTGTCTCAACCGCAACCGGCTCCACCTGGACGGCTACCGCGACCGGCCCGAACGCCCCCACGCGGCCGTCCACGGCACCGTCCCGAACCCCCTCGCGTGATCACGGGGAGGGACCGGCTGTCGGTGCCGCCCCGTAGGCTGGAACCGCTATGACGAAGCCATCCCTCCCCGACCTCCTCCATGCCGCCGTCGCCGCCGTCGGCGGTGTGGAGCGCCCCGGCCAGGTCACCATGGCCGAGGCCGTTACCGAGGCCATCGACACCGGTTCCCACCTCCTCGTGCAGGCCGGCACCGGCACCGGTAAATCCCTCGGCTATCTCGTACCGGCCCTGGCGCAGGGGGAGCGGGTGGTCGTCGCCACGGCGACGCTGGCCCTCCAGCGCCAGCTCGTCGAGCGCGACCTCCCGCGGACCGTCGACGCCCTGCACCCGCAGCTGCGCCGCCGCCCGGAGTTCGCCATGCTCAAGGGCCGGTCGAACTACCTGTGCCTGCACCGCCTGCACGAGGGCGTCCCGCAGGACGAGGAGGACGGCCTCTTCGACCCCTTCGAGGCGGCCGCCCCCACCAGCAAGCTGGGCCAGGACCTGCTGCGGCTGCGGGACTGGTCCGACGAGACGGAGTCCGGTGACCGGGACGACCTGACGCCGGGCGTCTCCGACCGGGCCTGGGCACAGGTCTCGGTCTCCTCGCGCGAGTGCCTGGGCGCGAGCAAGTGCGCGTACGGGCCGGAGTGCTTCGCCGAGGCGGCCCGTGAGCGGGCCAAGCTGGCCGAGGTCGTCGTCACCAACCACGCCCTGCTCGCCATCGACGCCATCGAGGGCGCGCCGGTGCTGCCGCAGCACGAGGTGCTGATCGTGGACGAGGCCCATGAGCTGGTCTCCCGGGTGACCGGCGTCGCCACGGGCGAGCTCACGCCCGGTCAGGTCAACCGGGCGGTGCGCCGGGCGGCGAAGCTGGTCGACGAGAAGACCGCCGACCAGCTGCAGACCGCGGCCGAGGGCTTCGAGCGGGTGATGGAGCTGGCCCTGCCGGGCCGTCTCGAGGAGATCCCGGAGGACCTGGCGTACGCGCTGATGGCGCTCCGCGACGCCTCCCGCGCGGTGATCACGGCCCTCGGCACCACCCGCGACCATGCGGTGCAGGACGAGGACGCCGTCCGCAAGCAGGCCATGGCGTCCGTGGAGAGCGTCCACGGGGTCGCCGAGCGGATCACGCAGGGCTCGGAGTACGACGTCGTCTGGTACGAGCGGCACGACCGCTTCGGCGCCTCGCTGCGGGTCGCCCCGCTCACCGTCTCGGGGCTGCTGCGGGAGAAGCTGTTCGCCGACCGGTCGGTGGTCCTCACCTCCGCCACCCTCAAGCTGGGCGGCGACTTCAACGGGGTCGGCGCCTCCCTCGGGCTCGCCCCCGAGGGCACCACAGGCGACGACCTGCCGGTCTGGAAGGGCATCGACGTCGGCTCGCCCTTCGACTACCCGAAGCAGGGCATCCTCTACGTCGCCAAGCACCTGAACCGGCCCGCCCGGGACGGCGAGCGCGGCGACATGCTGGACGAGCTGACCGAGCTGATGCAGGCGGCAGGCGGGCGCACGCTGGGCCTCTTCTCCTCGATGCGGGCCGCGCAGCAGGCGGCGGAGGAGCTGCGGAGCCGGATTCCCGAGCTGCCGATCCTGCTCCAGGGCGAGGACACCCTCGGCGAGCTGATCAAGAACTTCGCGGCCGACCCGAAGACCTGTCTCTTCGGCACGCTCTCGCTGTGGCAGGGCGTCGACGTGCCGGGGGCGAGCTGCCAGCTCGTCGTGATGGACAAGATCCCCTTCCCGCGCCCCGACGACCCGCTGATGAGCGCGCGGCAGAAGGCGGTGGAGGACGCCGGGGGCAACGGCTTCATGGCGGTCGCGGCGACGCACGCGGCGCTGCTCATGGCGCAGGGCGCCGGCCGTCTGGTCAGGGCCACGGGGGACCGGGGCGTCGTCGCGGTCCTCGACCCGCGCCTCGCGACGGCCCGGTACGGCAGCTATCTGAAGGCCTCGCTGCCGGACTTCTGGTACACCACCGACCGCAACCAGGTGCGGAAGTCGCTGGCGGCGATCGACGCGGCGGCCAGTGCGGCGGGCGCGGCGGAGGCGTAGGCACGCCCATGGAGGGGGCGGGCCCTGGAGACACGACAGGGCCCCGGGACCGGCGCAGTAGGTCCCGGGGCCCGGTTCAGGGCCGACGAGGTGGTGTCACACCCGTCGCAGCACGGCGACGACCTTGCCGAGGATGGTGGCCTCGTCGCCGGGGATCGGCTGGTACGCCGCGTTGTGCGGGAGCAGCCAGACGTGCCCGTCCTCGCGCTTGAAGCGCTTGACCGTGGCCTCGCCGTCGAGCATGGCGGCCACGATGTCGCCGTTCTCGGCGACGGGCTGGCGGCGGACCGTGACCCAGTCCCCGTCGCAGATGGCGGCCTCGATCATGGAGTCACCGACGACCTTGAGGACGAAGAGCTCGCCGTCGCCGACGAGCTGCCGGGGGAGCGGGAAGACGTCCTCGACGGACTCCTCGGCCAGGATGGGGCCACCCGCCGCGATACGCCCGACCAGGGGGACGTAGGAGGCGGCGGGCTTGCCGGTGGTGTCCGTCGGCTGCGTGCTGGGCTGGTCCGAGCCGCGCACCTCGTACGCCCGGGGGCGGTGCGGGTCACGGCGCAGGAAGCCCTTGCGCTCCAGGGCCATCAGCTGGTGTGCCACGGAGGAGGTGCTGGACAGGCCCACGGCCTGTCCGATCTCGCGCATCGACGGCGGGTAGCCGCGACGCTGGACCGAGTCGCGGATGACCTCGATGACCCGGCGCTGCCGGTCGGTGAGGCCGGAGCTGTCGGCCCGGATGCCTGGAGGTCGTCCGGGGAGCGAGCGCGCGGGTCGGCCGGGCTCCTCCCCGTTCATGACTGCGTCATTCATCGCATGCACCGGCTCGAGTCGGCCCTGGGAGCGGTCCTGGGCAGTGATGGTGGCACTGTCTGCGGTGGTGGTCACGTCGGCGGCCCCTCTCGAATGGTCTCCCTGGCTGGCACAACGGTAGTGGCTTTCGAAAGGTTGCGCCAAACACACGTTCGAGTGAAAAATCGCGGATCGCCTTACGCGTGCGCGTACGGGGGTGTATGTGCGTCCACACAGGCGTGACCGGGGCCCTCCGTCACCGGTGTCACCGGTGTCACCGACGTCTCAATTCGGTCATTACGGTAACCTTCAGCGCCGGGCCGCGAGCGGCGGGGTGCCCTCCCAGTGTCGCACCGGCGACCCCGGAATCCGCGCAGCCGCGCCCTTCCCGTAGCCTCGTGGCCGGTTGGGGACGCCGACACGCGCATCGGGTCGAAATCGCGGCCCAACCCAAGATCTAGTGGTTGGATCCCATCAGCCACCCATAGCTAGTGGTCCTCGGTCTGCCGAGGGGCTCCACATCACCTATGCTGGTGGTCGCTTCGAGGGCCCTGACCGGCCCGGTGAGGCTTTTCAGTCGTGCCGTGAGGGAGGGTCGGAAACACATGCACTGCCCCTTCTGCAGGCACCCCGACAGCCGAGTCGTCGACAGTCGCACCACCGACGACGGGACGTCGATCCGACGCCGCCGCCAGTGCCCCGACTGCTCCCGCCGTTTCACGACGGTGGAGACGTGCTCGCTCATGGTGGTCAAGCGTTCGGGAGTCACCGAACCCTTCAGCCGCACCAAGGTCATCTCCGGCGTCCGCAAGGCATGCCAGGGACGGCCCGTCACCGAGGACGCGCTCGCCAAGCTGGGCCAGCGGGTCGAGGAGGCGGTGCGCGCCACCGGAAGCGCCGAGCTGACCACCCACGACGTGGGTCTGGCCATCCTCGGCCCGCTGCAGGAGCTCGACCTCGTCGCGTACCTGCGCTTCGCGTCCGTTTACAAGGCCTTCAACAGCCTCGAAGACTTCGAGGCCGCCATCACGGAACTCCGTGAGCGGCCTCCCGCTGAGCTGCGCGGGACCGGAGCGACCCCCGAGGTCCCCGTTCCCGCCACCGCCGCCGACTAGATCGGCGGGCCGGACCGCGACGGTCCGGCGAGAGGCCGCCGCGCGGCCCGGAAAGACCTGCCCCGAGTGAACCGTCAGGTGCTCGTGGCAACTGCACCACAAGACGAGTACAGAAGGCGGAGCCCTGGAATTTTCCGGGCGCTCCAGCGTGTTTTGCCCGTATATGGGAGGCGGCATGACAGAGACGGCGAGCGGTCCGGCACGTGGTTCCCGCACCAAGGGAGCCAAGGCGGCGAGCAAGGGCCTGCGTATCGAGCGCGTCCACACCACCCCCGGCGTGCATCCGTACGACGAGGTGAGCTGGGAGCGCCGTGACGTCGTCATGACCAACTGGCGCGACGGCTCGATCAACTTCGAGCAGCGTGGCGTCGAGTTCCCCGACTTCTGGTCGGTGAACGCGGTCAACATCGTCACCAGCAAGTACTTCCGCGGGGCCGTCGGCACCCCGCAGCGCGAGACCGGTCTCAAGCAGCTCATCGACCGGATCGTGAAGACCTACACGAAGGCCGGCGAGGAGAACGACTACTTCGCCTCGCCCGCCGACGCCGAGATCTTCGAGCACGAGCTGGCGTACGCCCTCCTGCACCAGATCTTCAGCTTCAACTCCCCGGTGTGGTTCAACGTCGGCACGCCGCAGCCCCAGCAGGTCTCCGCCTGCTTCATCCTGTCCGTCGACGACTCCATGGAGTCGATCCTCGACTGGTACAAGGAAGAGGGCATGATCTTCAAGGGCGGCTCCGGCGCCGGCCTGAACCTCTCCCGGATCCGCTCCTCCAAGGAGCTGCTCTCCTCCGGCGGCAACGCCTCCGGCCCGGTCTCCTTCATGCGCGGCGCCGACGCCTCCGCGGGAACGATCAAGTCGGGCGGCGCGACCCGTCGCGCGGCCAAGATGGTCATCCTCGATGTCGACCACCCCGACATCGAGAACTTCATCGAGACCAAGGTCAAGGAGGAGGAGAAGATCCGCGCCCTCCGTGACGCGGGCTTCGACATGGACCTGGGCGGCGACGACATCACGTCCGTCCAGTACCAGAACGCCAACAACTCCGTCCGCGTGAACGACACGTTCATGAAGGCCGTCGAGTCCGGCGGGAAGTTCGGCCTCACCTCCCGGATGACCGGCGAGGTCATCGAGGAGGTCGACGCCAAGGCGCTCTTCCGCAAGATGGCCGAGGCCGCGTGGGCCTGTGCCGACCCGGGCATCCAGTACGACGACACGATCAACCACTGGCACACCTGCCCCGAGTCCGGCCGCATCAACGGCTCGAACCCGTGCAGCGAGTACATGCACCTGGACAACACGTCCTGCAACCTCGCCTCGCTGAACCTCATGAAGTTCCTCAAGGACGACGGCAAGGGCAGCCAGTCCTTCGACGTCGAGCGCTTCGCCAAGGTCGTCGAGCTCGTCATCACCGCGATGGACATCTCCATCTGCTTCGCCGACTTCCCCACCCAGAAGATCGGCGAGAACACCCGCGCCTTCCGCCAGCTCGGCATCGGCTACGCCAACCTCGGCGCCCTGCTGATGGCGACCGGCCACGCGTACGACTCCGACGGCGGCCGCGCCCTCGCCGGCGCCATCAGCTCGCTGATGACCGGCACCTCGTACAAGCGCTCCGCCGAGCTCGCCGCGGTCGTCGGCGCGTACGACGGCTACGCCCGCAACGCCGAGCCGCACCAGCGCGTCATGCAGCAGCACGCCGACGAGAACACGAAGGCCGTCCGCTTCGACGACCTCGACTCGCCGATCTGGGCCGCCGCCACGGAGGCCTGGCAGGACGTGATCCGCCTCGGCGCCAAGAACGGCTTCCGCAACGCGCAGGCCTCGGTCATCGCCCCCACCGGCACCATCGGTCTCGCGATGTCCTGCGACACCACCGGCCTCGAGCCCGACCTCGCCCTGGTCAAGTTCAAGAAGCTGGTCGGCGGCGGCTCGATGCAGATCGTCAACGGCACCGTCCCGCAGGCCCTGCGCCGCCTGGGTTACCAGGAGGAGCAGATCGAGGCGATCGTCGCCCACATCGCCGAGCACGGCAACGTGATCGACGCCCCCGGCCTGAAGACCGAGCACTACGAGGTCTTCGACTGCGCCATGGGCGAGCGTTCCATCTCCGCGATGGGCCACGTCCGCATGATGGCCGCCATCCAGCCGTGGATCTCCGGCGCCCTCTCCAAGACCGTCAACCTGCCGGAGACGGCCACGGTCGAGGACGTCGAGGAGGTCTACTTCGAGGCCTGGAAGATGGGCGTCAAGGCGCTCGCCATCTACCGCGACAACTGCAAGGTCGGCCAGCCCCTCTCCGCCAAGAAGAAGGAGGAGGAGAAGGCCGAGGTCACCGCGAAGTCCGAGGCGACGATCCGCGAGGCCGTCGAGAAGGTCGTCGAGTACCGCCCGGTGCGCAAGCGCCTCCCCAAGGGCCGTCCGGGGATCACCACCTCCTTCACCGTGGGTGGCGCCGAGGGCTACATGACCGCCAACTCCTACCCGGACGACGGTCTCGGCGAGGTCTTCCTGAAGATGTCCAAGCAGGGCTCGACGCTCGCCGGCATGATGGACGCCTTCTCCATCGCCGTCTCCGTCGGTCTGCAGTACGGCGTCCCCCTGGAGACGTACGTCTCGAAGTTCACCAACATGCGCTTCGAGCCGGCCGGCATGACGGACGACCCGGACGTGCGGATGGCGCAGTCGATCGTCGACTACATCTTCCGCCGCCTGGCGCTGGACTTCCTGCCCTTCGAGACCCGCTCCGCGCTCGGCATCCACTCCGCCGAGGAGCGTCAGCGTCACCTGGAGACCGGCTCGTACGAGCAGTCCGAGGACGACGTCGACGTCGAGGGTCTGGCCCAGTCCGCCCCCCGCGCCCTGGAGCCGCAGGCCGTCGTCGCCCCGGTGCGCACCGAGGTGCCCGCGCCGAAGCAGGTCCACACCTCCGCCGAGCTCGTCGAGATGCAGCTGGGCATCAGCGCGGACGCCCCGCTCTGCTTCTCCTGCGGTACGAAGATGCAGCGCGCCGGCTCGTGCTACATCTGCGAGGGCTGCGGCTCGACCAGCGGCTGCAGCTGACCGTCCACGGAGTGCCCGGGCGAGGCCTGGGCCGTGCGTGAGCAGTCGCTGAGCAGCTTGAGCAGTCTTGAGCAGTGCTTGAGCCGCTTGAGCAGTGCTTGAGAAGTGCCCGAGAGAGGGTGCCGACCACCGGTCGGCACCCTCTTTCGCGTATCCACCCCCACGTGGCCGTGGATACCGCCGATATCCATGTCCGCCTCGGAACGATCACCGGTTAGGCTCGCCGCCGCGCCGTCGCGCGCGTACGACACGGGGGGGAACATGAGCGGGGACACCGGGAACACGGCCGGATCGGCGAACGGGCCGAGCGTGGGAGGACAGGTGGCCGCCGCGCTGGCCCTGGGGGCGGTGCTGGCGGGCGGCTTCTGGTACATGGCCAAGACCGGCATGGAGGAGGCAGCGGCGAAGGGGCCGGCCGTCTGCGCGCCGGTGACGCCCGCGACGGACCCGGCCGACCCGACGCCTCCGCCGCGCCGGCGGCCGGCCGCGTACATCTCGGGGAACAAGCTGTGCGAGGCACTGAACCGGCCGGACCTGCCGACGCTCCTCGGCACCCCCGGCGAGAAGGCGCAGAACGCCTGGGGCAGCGACGGCTGGACCGGCCTCTCCCGGGGCCCCAAGATCGCGTCGCCCGAGGGGGACGTCCGCTTCCCGACGTACTCCGTGAACCTCTCGGTCTCCTACGACCGCCTTCCGGTCGCCCAACTGGGACAGCTGCTGGGGCGCACGGCGGAGCCGACGCGGGTCCTGGGGCGTACGGCGGTCTTCTACTCGGACCGGACCATCGAGCTCAAGATCCCGCTCGGCGGCGGCAGCAAGGCCGAGTCCGGCACCGGAGGCATCGCCCGGCATCTGCTCGTCGCCAAGGACGCGAAGGACGGCGGCGGCTCCTTCGAGATCGTCATCTGGCGCCAGGACGAGGCGGTTCCCGACGACGCGGCGCTGCTGCGGGTCGCCGAACGGGTGCTGCCCACGCTTCCCGGCTGGACCACGCGGTGACGGAACGGGGGACCGGCCCTACGGGCGGGTCCCCCTCACCGGGTCAGGCGCGCCGCGCCCCCATCTGGGCGCCGAAGTCGCGCGGATCGGTGTCGAAGCCGACGGACAGGGGCCGCAGGGTCCAGACCTCGGCGCCGTCGCGGATGAACTCGACGACCGTCGCGGCGGTCGCGTCGGCCACGGCCGCGAAATCGTCCTCCAACAGGTCCGTGTAGCCCTCGCGCACCAGGACGCCCGTGTGCGCGACCTGGCCGAAGGTGAGCCGGCCGCCGCCCTGCTGCAGGGCCACGCCCACCACCACGCGCGCGTAGCGCGGCGCGAGCCTGGTCAGCTCCAGGGTCATCGCCTCGTCGTAGCCGAAGCCCTGCCCCGTACGGCTGTCGCGGTGAAGGGTGATCGTGCCGTCGGGGGACCTGCTGTCGAAGTGCACGAGATAGGCCGGCGGCCCGTAGGGAGCGTCCGCCGTGTAGACCCCCGCGACGAGGTCCAGGTCGTGCGGAGGCGTGCCCATCGGACTCGGGTCCCACTTGAGCGTCACCTCGGCCTTGCCGACCCCCTTGTTGAGTCCGCTCACCATGAATCCCCTCTCCCTGTACGGATCCTGACGACTCGTTCATGGTGTCATGTGATCAACATGTCATCGGTCGACGGGGGATGCGTCATGTGGAGCGGGGAAGAGCTGGATCTGGACGCATATCTGGCGCGGATCGGGTACGCGGGCGAGCCCGCGCCGGACCTGCCGACACTGCGCGCCCTGCACCGCGCGCACGTACGGGCCATCCCCTTCGAGAACCTCGACGTGGCGCTGGGGCGGCGGATCCCGCTCGATCTCAAGAGCGTCCAGGCCAAGCTGGTGGGCCGGCGGCGCGGCGGCTACTGCTACGAGCAGAACTCGCTCTTCGCGGCCGCCCTGGAGAGGATCGGCTTCGAGGTGGCGGGGCGCGGCGCCCGCAACCGGTCGCGCGGGGACGCCCTGACGCCGATCACCCACGCACTGCTCGTCGTGACGGTCGACGGTGAACAGTGGCTCACCGACACCGGGTTCGGCTGGCAGGGCCCGCTGGAACCGATCCCGCTGGTCGACGGCGCGCGGGTCGAGCAGGACGGCTGGGTCTTCGGCATCGTGGCGGAGGACGAGGGCGTCCACCTGCTGCGCTCGCTTCGCCCGGAGGGGTGGGCCGACCTGTACGCGTTCGCCCCGCACTCCGTGTACCCCGTGGACTTCGAGCTGATGAACCACTACAGCTCCAGTCATCCGCGGTCGCGCTTCGTCGGCCAGGTGGTGGTCCTGCGGCCCGGCTCCGAGGTGCGCAGGTCCCTCGTCCGGTCCGGAATGACGTCCGTGCGCGTCGATGGCACGACTGAGGAACGGACGATCGCCCCGGAGGAGTTGACCGGGACGCTGGCCGAGATCTTCGGAATCGAACTGGACGCCGAGGAGGCCGCGGGTCTGGTGCGACTGCGGTCCGCGGAGATCTGACGGCGCGTCGCTCCGCCCCGTACCATGGCGCGGTGCTGGTCAAGTGGATTCGCTGCACCGTGGTGGACCGTCGAGGGTTCGAGCGGGGGCAGCGGAAATGGGCGGGGCTGCTCGGTGAGCCGGGCTTCCGGGGGCAGGGTGGCGGATGGAGCCGGCGACGGCCCGACGTCGCCCATGTCTTCGCGTTCTGGGAGAGCCGGGCGTTCTACGACTCGTTCATGGCGCGCTCCCACGATCGGCTCGCCGCCACCCAGGCCGGCACCTTCAAGAATGCGCAGGTCAAGCTGTTCGACCACCGCTTCGACGTGAAGACCGGCTTCGAGCCGCGCTTCGCCGACGCCGACGTGGCGCGGGTGGCCCACAGCCGCGTCCACGAGGAGCGGGCCGAGCACTTCGCCCTCATGCAGGAGAAGGTGTGGAACCCGGCGATGGCCGGGTCCCCCGGCATGCTCCGGGGGCTGTTCGGGGAGGCGCCGGGGCACGAGTTCCTGGTGCTCTCGATGTGGAACTCGGCCGCCGAGCACGGGAAGTACCGGGTGGAGCGGGTGGAGCGCCTCGGCCTGCGGGCGCAGACCGCGGCCGACGTGGCGGCCCTGACGGGCGATGTGGTGCAGCTCGAATCGACTTGGGCGGTGTGACGGGCGGGTGTTCCGGGCGGTGTGACGTCGGTGTGAGCCAGGCCGTGTGACGTCGGTGTGAGCCCGGCGGTGTGACGTCGGTGTGAGCCAGGCCGTGTGACGTCGGTGTGAGCCAGGCCGTGTGACGTCGGTGTGAGCCAGGCCGTGTGACGTCGGTGTGAGCCGGGCGGTGTGACGCCCGGGGGGTTCGCGCGGGAGTCAGGTGGCCGGGGTGTCGGGCGTCTGCCGTGTCGGCGCGTCGGCCTCGTGGGCGAACGCGTCCGCCTCGCGCTCGAAGACGCCCGCCTCAGGCACGAACGCGCCCGCCTCGACCGCGGCGAGGACCGTCCGCGCGGCCCCGTCGGCGACGCGCGCGTCCACCGGTTCGCGGGTGACGAAGAGGCGGAGGAAGAGGGGCGCCGACACCGCCCGGACAACCGCCCCCGCGTCCGTCCCGGCCGGAGCCTCGCCGCGCGCCACGGCCCGGTCCACCACGGGCTCGCAGCGCTGGAAGCGCTCCGTGTAGAAGTCGCGCAGCGACTCCGCGGCCCGCTCCGACTGGAACGCGGCGCCCACGAAGGCCGTCGGCGCGGCCGCCTCCGCGGGATCGGCGAAGGCGTCGGCCACCTCACGGGCCAGCGCGCGCAGATCACCGGCGAGGCTCCCGGTGTCCGGGGCCGTCCACGCGTCCTCGCCGGCGAGCGCGAGCGCGTCCGCGACCATGCCCTCGACGCCGCCCCAGCGCCGGTAGAGCGTCGTCTTGTGCACCCCGGAACGCTCGGCCACGTACTCGACGGTGAGGGCCGGATAACCATGCTCGGCCAGGCCGGTCAGGACGGCGTCGCGGACCGCTGCACGGGTCCGCGCGGTACGCCCGCCGGGCCGCCTGCTGCCGGGGGCGGGGGACTTCTCGTCCTCGGACGGCTCGTTCAATTGCTACTCCCGTTGCGTTAGTGGCTATGAGTGTGCCACACTCGCCATAACGCGACATCCGTTGCGTTTGTCGATCCACTGTGGCCCCGTACGGAGGTGCTCCTTGCCCACTCAGATCTCCCTTCACGACGTGACCGTGACCCGTGGCGAACGGCTGCTGCTCGACCAGGTCTCGCTCACCGTGCGCCCCGGCGAGCGGATCGGGATCGTGGGGGAGAACGGCGCGGGCAAGTCCACCCTGCTGCGGATCCTCGGAGGGCTCGACACACCCGACTCCGGCGAAGCCGTCACCGCGGCCGACGGCGGCACCCGCCTGCTCGCCCAGACCCCCGAGCTGCCGCCCGGAGCCACCGTCGGCGAGGCCATCGACGCCGCCCTCGCCGAGCTGCGGGCCATGGAACGCCGCCTGCGCACCCTGGAGGCCGGACTCGGCACCGCCGACACACGGACCCTCGGCGAGTACGGCGACCTGCTCACCGCCTTCGAACTGCGCGGCGGATACGAGGCGGACGCCCGCGTCGACAAGGCCCTGCACGCCCTCGGCCTGGCCCGCCTCCGACGGGACCGCCGCCTCGGCAGCCTGTCCGGCGGCGAGCAGGCCAGACTCGGCATCGCCTGCGCGATCGCCGCCGCCCCCGAGGTGCTCTTCCTCGACGAGCCGACCAACCACCTCGACGCCGGGGCGCTCGACTGGCTGGAGGACTCCCTCCTCGCCCACCGCGGCACCGTCCTGGCCGTCTCCCACGACCGGGTCTTCCTGGAGCGCGTCACCACCGCGATCCTGGAGGTCGACGCCGACCGCCGGACCGTCGTGCGGTACGGCGACGGCTACGCGGGCTTCCGCGCCGAACGGGCCGCCGCCAGACGCCGCTGGGAGCAGGCCCACAGCGAGTGGTGCGCCGAGACCGCCCGACTCGCCGCGTACACGACGACGACCGCGCTCGGCGTGGCACCCGGACGGACCATCAAGGACAACAACAAGATGGCCTACGACCGCGCGGGCGGCCGCGTCCAGGCCTCCGTCTCCGGCCGCGTGCGCAACGCCCAGGAACGCCTGCGCCGGCTCCACCAGGACCCCGTCCCCGAGCCGCCGAAGCCTCTCGCGTTCACCGCACGGCCGGTCGCCGGCCGGGCCGAGGGCGAGCTGCTCGCCCTCGACGGCGTGCGGGTCGCCGACCGCCTCGGCATCGACACCCTGACCGTCGACGCGGGCGACCGGCTGCTCATCCACGGGGACAACGGGGCGGGCAAGTCCACCCTGCTCCGCGTCATGGCGGGCCTGGTCGAGCCCGACACCGGCCGGGTCACCCGCCGTGGACGCACCGGATTCCTGGCCCAGGAGATACCGGCACACCGCCCGGCCGAGCGCGTCCTCGCCGCCTTCGGCCGCGGACTCCCGCTCACCGAGGACGAGCAGGCCGAACTGCTCCTCTCCTACGGGCTGTTCCGCCCCGCCGACCTGCGGGTCCCGGTCGGCAGCCTCTCCGCCGGGCAGCGCCGCCGCCTGGCACTCGCCCGGCTGCTCGCCCGTCCCGCCGACCTCCTGCTGCTCGACGAACCGGCCAACCACCTGGCCCTCGGACTCGTCGAGGAACTGGAGGAGGCGCTGGAGCAGTGGCCCGGCGCCGTGGTCGTCGTCTCCCACGACCGCGAACTGCGCCGCCGGTTCACCGGGCGGATACGCCGGATGGACTCCGGACACCTGCTCGACTGAGCCCGCCACGGCGGGGCGATCTAGGGTCGACCCATGGCACGACCGCGGCGCATCGTCCTCGTACGGCACGGAGAGTCCGAGGGCAATGCCGATGACACGGTGTACGAGCGGGAGCCCGACCACGCACTCCGGCTCACCGAGACCGGATGGCGGCAGGCGGAGGAGACAGGGGGACGGCTGAGGGAACTCTTCGGAGAGGAGCAGGTCAGCGTCTATGTGTCGCCGTACCGGCGGACGCACGAGACCCTGCGTGCCTTCCGGCTCGATCCGGGGAGCGTGCGGGTCAGGGAGGAGCCGCGCCTGCGCGAGCAGGACTGGGGCAACTGGCAGGACCGGGACGACGTACGGCTCCAGAAGGCCTACCGGGACGCGTACGGACACTTCTTCTACCGCTTCGCCCAGGGCGAGTCGGGCGCCGACGTGTACGACCGGGTCGGGGCGTTCCTGGAGAGCCTCTACCGCAGCTTCGAGGCCCCCGATCATCCGCCCAACGTCCTGCTCGTCACCCACGGGCTGACCATGCGGCTGTTCTGCATGCGCTGGTTCCACTGGACGGTCGCCGACTTCGAGTCGCTGTCCAACCCCGGAAACGCGGAGACCAGGACGCTGCTGCTCGGCGAGGACGGGAAGTACCGGCTGGACCGGCCCTTCGCACGCTGGCGTACCCCGGAACCGTACGGCCCCACCGGATAGAGTGGCTGAGCGATGACCGCTGATTCCTCTTCCGACCGGCGCTTCGACCGCGCCCTGGCCAGCCTGCGCGGGCTGTCCGTGGGGGACGCACTGGGCTCCCAGTACTTCGTCCCCGCCCACTATCCCCTGCTGAAGCGGCACGAGCCGCCCGCCGGTCCCTGGCAGTGGACCGACGACACCGAGATGGCCTGCTCCGTTCTCGCCGTGCTCGTCGCCCACGACCGGATCGACCAGGACGCCCTCGCCGCGTCCTTCGCCCACCACCACGACTTCGACCGCGGCTACGGCCCCGCCGTCAACCGGATGCTCCGGCTGATCCGGGAAGGCGGCGACTGGCGGGAACTCGCAGCCGCCCTCTTCAAGGGCCAGGGCTCCTGGGGTAACGGCGCCGCCATGCGGATCGCCCCCCTCGGGGCCTGGTACGCCGACGACCCCGAACAGGCGACCCACCAGGCCGAGATCTCCGCCTACACCACACACCAGCACCGTGAGGCCGTGGTCGGAGCGATGGCCGTCGCCGCGGCGGCCGCGCTCGCCGCGAACCCCGCGGGGCCGCCCACCCCCGAGGCGCTGCTCGACGGCGTCGTCGCCCTGGTCCCGCGCAGCGCCGTGGGGGCCGGCCTGCGCCGGGCCCGCGACATGCTCGACTACGGGGACGCGGCGACGGTCGCGGCGGTGCTGGGCAGCGGCCGGCGCACCAGCGCGCACGACACCGTGCCGTTCGCCCTCTGGTCGGCGGCCCGCTCGCTCGGCGACTTCGAGCGGATGTTCTGGACGACGGCGGCCGTGGGCGGCGACGTCGACACCACCTGCGCCATCGCGGGCGGAGTCGTCGCCTCCACCCCGGCTGGGGCGCCCCCGGCCGCATGGCTGGACCAGACCGAACAGCTGCCCGCCTGGGTGCCGACCGAGGTCTCCTCGTAACGGACCCCGACGCCCGACCGCCACGGCCCACGCCGGGGCGGAGTGTCACGGTCCTGCCACAGGGGCCACCGAGCGGGTTCGCGGGGGCGGGGCGCGGTTAGAGTCGGCCACTCCGAAGCGCTGATCATGACAAGAGCGCGTCGACGAGACACCCGGCAACCACCGGGCGCCGCCGCACGGCCGCGCCGGCGGGCGCCGGGCCGGGAGGGGGTCCCGTGACCGACACACCGTCCGCACAGCCGCCGCAGGATAGCGGGCCGAACGACAGCCCGCCGCAGGACGGCCCGCCGAGGAAGGGCGACGGCACACCGCAGGACGCTCCGCCGCCCGCGCGGCCGACGCCCGCGGCCACGCCGGCCGCCGGATCCACCCCCGGCGGTCCGTCGGGCTCGCCCGCGCGGGCCGTCGCGGCCACGCAGCCCGGCGGGCCACCCGCGGGCGGACCGCCGCCGGGATGGCCCGGCGGACCGCCGCCCCCGTGGCGCGGCGCGCCCGGATACCCGCCGCAGCACCCCTGGGCGCCCCCGAGGAGGCCGCGCCCCGTGAGCAAGCTGCGGCCCCCGGCACCGGGGCCCGCGACCGCGGCGACGCTCTGGGCGATCGTCGCCACCGCCCTGCTCGCCGCCCTGCTCCTCGGCGACGGGGCCGGGGTGAACCTGCTGCTCGTGGCCGTCCCCGCCACCGTCGCCGGGGCCTTCGCCGCCCGCGCCGCCGGCCGGCGACTCCGCCCCTGGACCCTCGTCTGGGCCCTCGGCGGCGCGGCCCTGCTCGCCGTCCCCGCACTGAGCGACGCCGGCTGGCCCACCTTCCTCGCGGTCGTCGCCGCCATCGGCCTCACCGGCTTCGCCCTGCACGGCGGCCGCGGCTGGCCCAGCATGCTGCTCGGACCCGTCGGACTCTTCGACTCCGTCGGCGGCGGCCTGATGTGGGTCTGGCACGGGGTCCGCGACCGCGCGGACGGCTCGCGCGGCCGATGGGGCCCCATCCTGCGCACCGGCCTGATCGCCCTCGGCCTGCTGGTCGTCTTCGGCGCCCTGTTCGCCGGCGCGGACGCCGCCTTCGCCGACCTGCTCGGCTCACTCATGCCCGACATCTCGATCGAACAGGCCCCCTGGCGCACCCTGTGCTTCCTGCTCGGCCTGCTCGGCGCCATCGCCGTCGCCCGCACCGCCGCCGCCCCGCTCCGCTGGGACCGCCTGGCCTTCACCCCCGGCAAGCCCCGCAACCGGCTGGAGTGGGCCCTTCCGCTCGTCGTCCTGAACCTGCTGTTCGCCGCCTTCAACGCGATACAGCTCGCCGTCCTCTTCGGCGGCTACGACAAGGTGCTCAGCGAGACCGGCCTGACGTACGCGGAGTACGCGCGCCAGGGCTTCTGGCAACTGCTCACGGCGACGCTCCTCACCCTGGCGGTGATCGGCCTGGCAATGCGCTGGGCACCCCGTACCGACGCGGGGGACCGACGGCTCGTGCGCAGCGTGCTCGGCACCCTGTGCGTCCTCACCCTCGTCGTCGTCGCCTCCGCGCTGCGCAGGATGGACCTGTACGTGGACGCGTACGGCCTGACCCGGCTGCGGATCTCCGTCGCCACCATGGAGATCTGGCTGGGCGTCGCCCTCCTGCTGATCATGGCCGCCGGGATCTGGGGAGCGCGCCTGCTGCCGCGCGCGCTGGCCGCCAGCGCGGCCGGGTTCGTCCTGGTCTTCGGCCTGATCCAGCCGGACGCCGTCATCGCCCGGCAGAACGTCGACCGCCACGAGCGGCTCGGCAAGATCGACGTGGACTACCTCGAAGGGCTCTCGGCCGACGCCGTCCCCGCCCTCGACCGGCTCCCCGAACCCCTGCGCTCCTGCGCGCTCGTCGACATCGACACCCGGCTCCGCGAGGACGAGGGAGGCTGGTACGCCACCAGCCTGGCCGAGACCAGGGCCCGGGAGATCCTGGACGCGCGCCCCCTGACCCGTACCGCCGACGAATGCGACCCACCCAGCCGCGAGGAGGGCTACGACCCGGACGCCGACCCGTACGGCGCCCCCTGACCGGTACCCCGGACACACGCTGTACCGAAGACCGTGACCAGGATCGACAGGCCCAGCGAACCGCCCACCCGAGGCCCGCGCGGGCGCCCCCGGGGGCCTGGCCCACGACCGTCATCCCGGCGATGATGACGTACCGCGCCAAGGTGTGCGGCAGCGAATGGAGCGTCGCCGGGATCGCCGAGATGATCGACCGGGTCATGGTGCCGCTGCTGGGGAGCTGGGGCGGGGGCCGGGCCGTGACGGAGGACAGGAAACGGGTCCGGAGGGGGCCGGGCGCGGGCCGGCCGGGGCTGGGACGAGGCCTGAGCGGGACCCGAAACGGGTCGGGATTCGGTCGAGTGCGGGTCACCAGATGGAATCCGGGTACCGGTGGAGGTATTGATCGGCGTAACCTGTCTGGCGCCATGCCGTACGAACCACCCACCCACAGTGTCGAGCGATCGATCCGGGCCACCACCGGCGCCAAGATCGTTGCCGGGGTCGACGAAGTCGGACGCGGGGCGTGGGCCGGTCCCGTGACCGTGTGCGCTGCCGTCACCGGCCTGCGCCGGGCCCCCGCCGGACTCACCGACTCCAAGTTGATCACCCCCAAGCGACGCACCGCGCTCGCCGCCGAGCTCCAGGACTGGGTCACGGCGTACGCGCTCGGTGACGCCTCGCCCGAGGAGATCGACGCCCTCGGGATGACCGCAGCGCTCCGGCTGGCCGCCGTCCGCGCCCTGGAAGCCCTCCCGGTACGCCCCGACGCGGTGATCCTCGACGGCAAGCACGACTACCTCGGCAGCCCCTGGCAGGTCCGTACGGTGATCAAGGGCGACCAGTCCTGCATCGCCGTCGCCGCTGCCTCCGTGATCGCCAAGGTGCGGCGTGACGCGCTGATGGGCGAGCTGGAGGCGGAGGCGGAGCAGTACGCCGCGTACGCCTTCGGGGCCAACGCGGGGTACCCCTCGCCGGTCCACAAGGCCGCGCTGGTGGAACTGGGGCCCACCCCGTTCCACCGGCTCTCCTGGTCGTACCTCGACGCGATGCCCCGCTGGCGGCACCTGAAGAAGGTCCGCGTCTCCGCCGAGGCGGCCGCTTTGGAAAGCGGGGGCCAACTCGGCTTCGACTTCTGACTTCCGGCCGCTGGAATCCTCCGGCGGGATCCCGTGCCGGGATCCCCTCGGCGGAGCCCTTCCCGTGGCCGGGGCGCCCCAGCGCGCCCACCCGCCGGAGCTTCCCGCGACGGCGTTTGATAGACATCCACCCATGCCTCTCATCCCCGAGGAGTCTCAGATTCACGAGAGTGCCCAGGGTCCCCGCGCGACCGCGGCCGCCGGCCGCCCCGTGCCGACCCCCCGACCCGTACCCGGCCCGCGCACCGCGGCCGCCCCGCGGCCCGGCCACCCGGGCCCCGGTCCGGCCCGGCCCACGCCGCCGGTGCCGCGCCCGCAGCCCGCTGCGGGACCGACCCCTCCCGCCGCTGCGGAGAATCGTTCCGACCTGCGGTCCGGTGCCCAGATCCAGCTGATCCCCGCCACCGCCGACGGCGCGCTCGACGCCGCCGAGGAAGCCGTGGATCTGCTGCTGGAGTCCGGCCGCGCCCCCGGCGACGTGCTGGTGCTCACCACCGGCGAGCAGCACCCCTGGGCGGCGCACGAGCTGTCCTTCGGTGAGACCGCCTACTGGGCGCAGCAGGAAGCCCGCGAGGACGTGTTCTTCGCGGACGCCGCCGCCGTGGAGCGGGCCGCGGCCCGTCCCGTGGTGGTCGTCGCGGTCAACGGCGGTGCCGACGACGCCGTCTCGCGCTCCCTGCCCGAGGCGCTGACGCGGGCGACCGCGCTGCTGATCGTGTGCGGTGACGCCGAGCGCGTCAACGCCGCGCTCGGCGCCGGCGTCTGACCGACGCCTCTGCCCGCGACCCGGCTGCCCCTGAGCGGGCGGCCGGGCGTGGGTGCGTTCCCCGGCCGAGAGCGGTCGGCTCGTACCGAGGCCGGTCGGCTCGTACGGAGAGCCGTCCAGGGTGTTAGTCCGCCGGCTCTCCGGTGGGCGTCGCCTCAGCGTGCGGCGGCCCGGCGCAGCGGCTCCGGTGCCCCGCTCGCTATGCGGGGCACGAGCCGCTCGAAACCGGATTCCTCACCCAGCGGCACCGGGGGAGAGTCGGAGCTGGGCCGTCGGCCTCCCCGGCCCTCGCCGAGCACCTGCCAGCCCCCTCGCGTGAGCGTGATGTACGCGCCGCAGCGCAGCCCGTGGAGCGTGCAGGCGTCCCGCAGTCCCCACATCCAGGCCCCGTCCTCCTCCGTCCAGCGCTCGTCGCCCTCGCGGCAGTAGAGCAGGACGGCGGTGCGCACGGGGGTACGGCGGCGCAGATCGTGCGGGAGGACGCGGCGCAGGTGGGCGAGGAGCGCGTTGCGGAACTCCCACCCGTCCGCCGGGCTGGACCGGCGGGTGAACGAGGCGCTGGCGGCGAGCCGTTCCTCGTGGTCGAGGACGGCGACCACCGCGGTCGCGGGGGTGGGCAGGTGCCGGGAGTGCAGGCCGCTGACGACCTCACGGGGGTTGCGCAGCAGCGGGATCCCGGCCGAGGCCCACTCCGCCGGTTCGAGCATCCGAGCGAGGCGGCTGGACGACCCGGACGACGAACTGATGGAAGAAGCTGAGGCCGGAGCGAATCCGAGGGTCACGATCCTCCCTTCGGATACGCGCCCGCTCCGCGGGCGGGGTCGGGTGGTGAGGGCGCACCACGGCACGGTCCAACCGGACCGCGTACGGGCCGTGCGGGGTGGATTCCGATTCTTCCTGGCCCGTGCGCGAGCGGCAACGAGCAATTGAGGCCGCTGACTGGAATGATCCGGTATGCCTCTCATATCCCTGCCCAGTTGCCCATTGTTCACTCCCCGTTTCACCCCTGGACGGCGAGCACCAGCGGGAACACCCCCTCCGCTCCCGCGCGCCGCAGCAGCCTCGCCGCCACCGCCAACGTCCAGCCGCTGTCCGAGAGATCGTCGACGAGCAGGACGGGCCCTCCCGCCGAGGCCAGGCGCTCCGCGAGATCGTCCGGCACGACCAGCGCCCGCTGCAGTCCGACCACCCGCTGCGCGCTGTTCGTCCGGGAGATCCGCAGGTCGGCCGCCTCCGGCGCGTACTCCACCGTGCCGAGCAGCGGCATCCGGCCGATCTCGGAGATCCGCCGTCCCAGCGAACCCACGAGCCGGGGCCTGCGATGCGAGGCGACCATGACCACCCCGGCCGGCCGGGCCGGCGCGTCCGGCCCGCCCGAGGCCCAACCGCCCGGACCCTTGGCCCAGTCGGCGAGCACCCGCACCACCGCCTGCACCACATCGTCCGGCACCTCGCCGTCCGCGGCGCCGTCGGAGAGCATCGGGCGCAGCCGGTTGCCCCAGCCGATGTCCGAGAGCCGGCCCAGCGCCCGGCCCGCGAAGGCCTGCTCCCCGGCCGGGATCCGGCCCTTCAGGTCCACGCCGACGGCGGCGAGACCGGTCGGCCACATCTTCCGCGGCTCCACCTCCACGCCCGCCCGGCGCAGTTCCCCCTTCGCCGTGTCGAGCGCCGAGTCGGAGACCTTCGCGTCGAACCTGACGCCCGCGCAGTTGTCGCAGCGGCCGCACGGGGCCGCCTCCTCGTCGTCCAACTGGCGCCTCAGGAACTCCATCCGGCAGCCGTCCGTCGCCGCGTACTCCCGCATGGCCTGCTGCTCCGCCGACCGCTGCCGCGCCACCCAGGCGTACCGCTCGGTGTCGTACGCCCAGGGCTGCCCGGTGCTCTCCCAGCCGCCCTTCACCCGCTTGACGGCCCCATCCACGTCGAGGACCTTCAGCATCGTCTCCAGCCGGGTCCTGCGCAGCTCGACCAGCGGCTCCATGGCGGGCAGCGACAGCGGCCGGCCCGCGTGCGCGAGCACGTCCAGAGTGCGTCGCACCTGCTCCTCGGGCGGGAACGCCACCGACGCGAAGTACTGCCAGATCGCCTCGTCCTCCTTGCCCGGCAGCAACAGCACCTCCGCGTGCTCCACACCGCGCCCCGCACGCCCCACCTGCTGGTAGTAGGCGATGGGGGAGGACGGCGAGCCGAGGTGCACCACGAAGCCGAGGTCCGGCTTGTCGAAGCCCATGCCGAGTGCCGAGGTCGCCACCAGCGCCTTCACCCTGTTCGCCTGGAGGTCGTCCTCCGCCTGCTGGCGGTCGGCGTTCTCCGTGCGGCCCGTGTACGAGGAGACGGTGTGCCCGCACTGGCGCAGATGGGCCGTCACCTCCTCGGCCGCGGCGACGGTCAGCGTGTAGATGATCCCGGAGCCCGGCAGCTCGTGGAGATGGTCGGCGAGCCATGCCAGCCGGTGCGCGGCGTCCGGCAGCCGGACCACGCCGAGGCTGAGGCTCTCGCGGTCCAGCGGCCCCCGCAGCACCAGTGCGTCCGTGTCCCCGCCGGTCCCCAGCTGCTCGGCGACGTCCGCCGTGACCCGGGCGTTCGCGGTCGCCGTGGTCGCCAGCACCGGCACACCCGCCGGCAGATCCGCCAGCATCGTGCGCAGCCGCCGGTAGTCCGGCCGGAAGTCATGGCCCCAGTCCGAGATGCAGTGCGCCTCGTCGACCACGAGGAGACCCGTGGCCGCGGCGAGCCGAGGCAGCACCTGGTCGCGGAAGTCCGGGTTGTTCAGCCGCTCCGGGCTGACCAGCAGCACGTCCACCTCGCCGGCGGCGACCTCCTGCTGGACGGTCTCCCACTCCTCCTGGTTCGACGAGTTGATCGTGCGGGCGCGGATACCCGCCCGCGCCGCGGCCTCGACCTGGTTGCGCATCAGCGCCAGCAGCGGCGAGACGATCACCGTCGGGCCGGCCCCGCGCTCGCGCAGCAGCGAGGTCGCCACGAAGTACACCGCCGACTTGCCCCAGCCCGTGCGCTGCACGACCAGGGCCCGGCGTCTGTCCGCGACCAGCGCCTCGATGGCCCGCCACTGGTCCTCGCGCAGTCTCGCCGCACCCGTCGGGTCGGAGACGAGACGGGCGAGCACGGTGTCGGCGGCGGCGCGGAGGGCGGCGCGGTCTTCGGGGCGGTCTGCGTGGGTCATGCCCCCATGCAACCCGATCGGTCGGACAATCCGCGAACGGGCCGCCTTGCCTGTGGATAACTTGCCGTGACGGTCACCGAGAGTTATCCACAGGGGTTTCGCGATCGGGGCTGTTCGCGGGACCGTCCTGACTATGAACACGAACCGCCATGAATCCCATGGCTCCGCCGCACCGCAGATCACTCTGCGTGGCCCCGCCGAGCTGGCCGACGCTCTGCCGTTCATGCTCGGCTTCCACCCCAGCGACTCCGTCGTGCTCGTCGCGCTCCACGGCGAGCGCGGCCGGTTCGGAGGCCGGGCCAGGCTAGGCATCCCCCGCTCGTCCCACGAGTGGCCCGAGACCGCCGAGCACCTGGCCGAATGCCTCGTCGAAGGAAGCACCAGGCGCGACGAACGCCCCGACGCCATCGTCGTCTTCCTCTGCCAGGACCCCGGCCCCGGCGAGACCGGACGCCGGGTCATGGAGCGGCTGCGCCCCTTCGCCCAGCGCCTGCGCACCGCCTGCGGCGCCCTGGACGTCCCCGTCCTCGAAGCCCTCTGCATCTCCGACGGCCTCTACTTCTCCTACTGCTGCCCCGACAACAACCGCTGCTGCCCACCCGACGGCACACCCCTCGCCCTCTCCGGTACGACGGTGATGGCCGCGTCCGCGGCCTACGCGGGGATCCAGGTGCGCGGATCCCTCAAGGACATGGAGGCCCGGCTGAAGCCGAGGGAGCCCGAAACCGATCCGTCGCGGACCTCCGCCCAGCGCGCGGCCCTGGGCGAGGCAGCCCGCGCCCTCGTGCCCAAGATCCTCGACGCGCCCGCCGGACAGGGAAGGCGGGAGCTCCGCGCGACCACCATCGAGCTCGCCCGGACCTTGATCGAGCGGCTCTCGGAGCCGCCCGGGAGCCCGACGGCCGGTGCCGCCGACAGTCCCCACGACGTGCTCTTCGGCCGGGCGGACCTCACATCGGGCCGGGGACACGTGCCGGCCGACGCCGCCGACGACGCCCGCCTCACTCCTGAGGAGGCCGCCGCGCTGATCATCGGACTCCAGGACCGGGACACCCGCGACCAGGCCGCCGAATGGATGGAAGGCCCCGAGGCTCCCGGGGCCCTGCGGCTCTGGCGGGCACTGTCCCGTCGCTGCGTCGCCCCCTACCAGGAGTACGCGGCGGCCCCGCTGGCACTGGCCGGCTGGGTCGCCTGGTCCTGCGGCGACGAGCCCTCCGCCCGCGTCGCCCTCAGCCTCGCCCTGGACGCCGACCCCGAATACCTCTTCGCCCGCCTGCTGCACCAGGCGTGCAACGAGGGCCTCGACCCCGAATCCCTCCGCAGCTGCCTCCGTGCCGAGCGCGACACCCGACACGCGGCGGCGGCCGGGGAACCGGATCCGGACGACAACGACGACCAGGCCTCCGACCACGACCCCGGCCGGGCGACGGAGCGGCCCGGCGGCCGGACGGCGGCGCGGAATCGCGAGCGGGTCGCCGACCGGCCCGCCGGACCGCGCCCCCGCGTGGCCGCCATGCGGACCACCCGCCGGAGCGGAGCGGGCCGCGCGCCCGTGCGCGACGCAGGAGCCGTCCGGCGCGGGGCGATCGCGCCGAAGAGCGCGGTGGTCCGGCGGGCCGGGCGGCGGGGGACGAGGAGCGGCGGATGAGGCCCGTGACCCCGCGGGGCGTGGCGGCGTTCACCTGTGTGGCGGTTCCGCACGAGCCGGACCGCCGCACCACTGCCGAAAGCGGCCGGCGCCCCGACCGCTCCCGGCGCGCCCGCCGTCCGGGCCGGCCCAGCCGCCAGGACCGCACAGAGAGCTTCACGCACCCGTCATGGCCCCCAGCTCCGCCCAGGCCCCCGGGCCGCCCGCCGGACGCCCGTCCCTCGCCGGAGCCACCGGAGCGAGCCGCCCCGGTGAACTGCCCGCAGTGCACGACGCCCTCGTCGGCGTCGCCCTGCCCGCCCTCGCCGTCAGCGCGCGGCACGCGCAGCTCACCGGCGCGGGCCTCGAAGGGGTCTACCTTTCCGGACGCAGGCTGCTCTCCCGCTGCGTCCTGCGCGTCGCCGGTCGCGAACCCGTCCCCCTCCAGGGCCGGTCGACCACCGCGGACCGCGCCGACTTCCTCGGCGTCGTGCGCACGTCCGGCGACACCGGCCCCGACCCCGGGCTCACCGTGGAGCGATCACGCGAGGCCGACGGGACGGAGCGGATCACCCTGCGCAGCTCCGCCCCCCGCGCCCTGCGGCTCCCCGTGGAGATCGTTCTGGGCACGGATCTCGCGGATCTGGGCGCGGTGGCGGCCGGACGGCCCGGACCCGAACTCTCCGCGAGCGTCCACGGCACCGGGCTGCGCTGGACGGCCCCCGACGGCAGCGCGGCAGCGGTCATGGCGGACCCTCCACCCACCGACTCCCTCGCGGCGGCCGGACTGCTCCGCTGGGAGGCCGAGCTCGCCCCCGGAGGCACCTTCACCCTCACCCTCCGGGTCCGCGGCGAACGGGCCGCCCGGCACCCGAGTGCCGGCGCCGGCCGCCCCGGTGGCCACATCTTCGCCGACACCGCCGCCGAAGGAGACGACCCCCGCCTCGGCGAGCTGCTGGCCGCCTCGACCGACGACCTGCGCGCCCTGCTCCAGCGCGACCCCGCCCACCCCGCCGACGTCCACCTCGCGGCCGGAGTGCCCTGGCGCTGCGGACCCGTCACCGCCGAAGCCCTCTGGGCAGCCCGCATGGCCCTTCCGCTCGGTACCCGGCTGGCCGTCACCACGCTCCGCGCTCTGGCCCGCACCCAACTCCGGGGAGCCGGCCTCGAATCGGGCCGCATCCCCGGGCCGCTCAGGGACGCCGGCCCGCACCTTCCGCCCCGATGCACCGGAGTCGAGGCCACCCTCGCCTTCCCCGTCGTGCTCGCCGAAGCCCGCCGCTGGGGCCTGCCCGAGCAGGACCTCACCGAACTGCTCCCCACGGCCGAGCGGTGCCTGGAGTGGCTGCGCGGGGCCCTCGACGCCGGCGGGTTCGTCCAGGAGTCGGGGCCCGCCGGACCGGCACGGGCCGAGACCCAGGCCCACGCGCACCGGGCCGCCGTGCTCGGCGCCGACCTCCTCGACGGCTGCGGGCGGCCGGGCGGGGAAGCCTGGCGGGAGTGGGCGCGGGCGCTGCGCGACCGGTTCCGGGACCGGTTCTGGCTCGACGACCCGCACGGCGGACGCCCCGCGCTCGCCCGGACCCCCGACGGGCGCCTCCTGCCGTACCTCGGAGGCTGGGCGGCGCACCTCCTCGACACCGGACTCACGGCCGGGGGCCGCCCCGCGCCCGGGCTGCTCGACAAGAGCCAGACCGAGCGGATGGCCGGGCTGCTCACCTCTCCCGCGATGGACTCCGGCTGGGGGCTGCGCGGCCTCGGCACGAAGGAGCCGGGGTACAACCCGTTCGGGCACCGCTCCGGAGCCGTGCGGGTGCACGAGACGGCGGTGGGCGTCGCGGGGCTCGCCGCGGCGGGGTACGAAGCGGAGGCCGCCGCGCTGCTGCGGGGGATCGTCGACGCGGCGGCGGCCTTCGACCACCGCCTCCCCGAGATGTACGCGGGGGAGCGGCGGACGTCCGGTTCGCGGCCCGTGCCGCACCCGGCCGCCTGCCGGCCCGCGGCGGTGGCGGCCGCCGCGCCCCTCCACCTGCTGACTGTGCTGATCGGAGTCCGCCCGGACGCCCCCGGCCGGACCGTCTCCCTGCATCCGCTGCGCTCGGCCCCGCTCGGTGAGGTCCGGCTGTCCGGCCTGCGCGTCGCGGGCGAGCCGTTCGCGGCCCGCGTCGGCAGGCTGGGCCTCGGCATGGTCGAGGAAGCAGCCCCCGGCCTCCAGCTGGGGGTGTGAGGAATGGAAGGTGATCCTTCCCTGAGGCGTGTTTATCGTCAGGGAGACGACTATGATCGCGGCATGCCTCCCTACGACCCGTCGGCCTTTCCGCCCTTCGCTGTCACCGTCGACCTGGTCGTGCTCACCGTGCGGCGCCATGCCCTGTGCGCCCTGGTCGTGAAACGGGGGGAGCAGCCGTTCCAGGGGCGCTGGGCGCTGCCGGGCGGGTTCGTCCGGGAGGACGAGGACCTGGACGGGGCCGCCGCGCGCGAACTGGTGGAGGAGACCGGGCTCTGCGTGCACGACCCGGGCACCCCCGGGCCCGTACCCGGGACCGGGGCGCATCTGGAGCAGCTCGCGACCTACGGGGCGCCCGACCGGGACCCGCGCATGCGTGTGGTGAGCGTGGCGCATCTGGCGTTGGCCCCGGACCTTCCGGCGCCGCGCGCGGGCGGTGACGCCAACAGCGCGCGCTGGGCGCCCGTGGAGGACCTACTGGGGCTGGAAGGGGCCGGAGCGCACGAGGACGGGAAGTCGGAGCCGCTCGCCTTCGATCATGCCCGGATCCTGGCCGACGGAGTGGAGCGTGCCCGCTCCAAGATCGAGTACTCCTCGCTGGCCACGGCGTTCTGCCCGCCCGAGTTCACGGTCGGCGAGCTCCGCCGGGTCTACGAGGCCGTGTGGGGAGTGGCGCTCGACCCGCGCAACTTCCACCGGAAGGTGACCGGCACGCCCGGCTTCCTCGTTCCGGCCGGTGGCACCACGACCCGTCAGGGCGGCCGCCCCGCCCAGTTGTTCCGTGCTGGTGGGGCCACCCTGCTGAACCCGCCGATGCTCCGCCCGGAGGTCTGACGGGCGGTTTCCCGGCCGCCCCGAGCCGCCAACCCTGCGCCAAAAGTCCGAAATGTGGCGTTATCTTGCTGGGATAGCCGCCCTGCCGCGGAGCGGTCTCACCTACCCGCGAGAGAAGCGATGCTCCAGGCCATCGGACTTACCAGCACCCCCCGCCGGGACCGCCCGCCCGCCGTGGACGATCTCACCTTCGAGGCCCGGCCGGGCACCGTCACCGCCCTGCTCGGGCCGGCCGGCTCCGGCAAGACCACCGCCCTGCGCCTCATGCTCCAGCTCGAACCGGGGCGTGGCGTCACCTACTTCCGGGGCAGGCCACTGCACCGCGTCGCCCACCCGGCCCGCGAGGTCGGCGTTCTCTTCGGCGACGTCCCCGGACACCCCTCGCGCACCCTGCGCAGTCAGCTGCGCATGCTCTGCGCCGCCGCCGGAGTGCCCGGCGGCCGGGCCGACGACATGCTCCAGGCGGTCGGCCTCACCGGCGTCCACGACCAGCGGATCGGCACCCTGCCGCTCGCGATGGACCGCCGACTCGGCCTCGCGTCCGCCCTGTTGGGCGACCCGCACGCGCTGCTGCTCGACGAACCCGCGGCCGGACTCTCCGTACGCGAGAGCGTCTGGCTGTACGAACTGCTGCGCGCCCACGCCGACGAGGGCGGCACCGTGCTCTACACCACCACGGACGCCAAGGACGCGGCCCGCAACGCCGACCGGGTCGTCGCCCTCGACGGCGGGCGGCTCGCCGCCGACCAGGACGCCGCCGAGTTCGCCCGCACCCGGCTCCGCCCCCGGGTCGCCGTCCGCACCCCGCACGCGACCCGGCTCGCCGCTCTCCTCACCCAGGAATCCCGCGCCGCCCGCCGCCCCGTCGAGATCGTCACGGAAGGCGGCAACCACCTCTCCGTCTACGGCAGCGACTGCGCCACCGTCGGCGAGACCGCCTTCCGCAACGGCGTGCTCCTCCATCGCCTGGCCGACGAGACCGGCGACAGCCGCCCACCCGCGGACGCCCTCACGGCCGACCGCGGCGCGCCCGGCAGCGTCGCTCCCGACCCCTCGCCCGCGCCCGCCAACCCCGAGCAGACCTCTGAGCAGACCCCTGACCGGCCCCCCGAGGCCGGCCCGGACGGGCGTCCCACTCCCCGTTCGCGCCGCGCCCCGAACCGTTCGCCGCTGCGGCCCCTGCGTTACGAGATCCGCCGGCTGCTCGGTGTGCCCTCCACCCTCCTCGTCGGCGTGGGCGTCCTGCTCGTCTCCGTGACTCTCTCCGTACTGCTGGCCCGCAGCGGGCGTACCCCGCTGCCCGCTGTCCTGGCCGGCTGGCCCGGGATCTCCCCGCTGCCGCCCGCGGCCCTCGGTGCCGGGCTGCTCGGCGCCTTCTCCTTCGCCGAGGAGTACCGCTACCCGGCGCTCACCACCGGGCGCGGCGCCGTCCCTCGCCGCCTCGGCCTGCTGCTCGCCAAACTGGCCGTCGCGGCGGCCGTCGGCGCGGTTCTCGCGGTCCTGGCCGTGGTCGTCGACCTGGAGGCGCTGCGGCTCGTCTACGGGGGCGAGTTGATCCCCGTACCGAAGAACTGGGCGACGCTGTCCGCGAATTGGTTCGGGCTCGTCATCGGCTGCGCCTGGGCCGGGGTGCTCGGTGCCGGAGTCTTCCGGGCCGCCGCGGCCGGGGTCGCCGCGGTCCTCGCCGTACCGGTGCTCTTCGCCCCGCCGCTGCGGACGGCGCTCGCGGGGGCGTCCGGACGCTCCGTGGCGGGACTCCCGGCCCGGCTCCGCGAGTTCGCGAGCGTCGAGTGGTCCTCGGCCGCGGACCGCTGGGTCATGGGGGCGCTGAAGGTGGTCGGACAGCCCGTAGGGGTGGCGCTCGCGCTGACATTGACGGTCCTGCTCTGCGCCTATGTGTTCACGGGCCTTCGCGGCAGGGCCCGTTGGTGATCGCAATCGGACCGAATGGTTCCGGTCTGCCGTCAACTCCCTTGGGGAGTGCCCCTTATGTCTGATTAATCGTCAATTGTGTAGGGGGTGGCGATCACCCTTTCGTGTGCTTTTCACCAAAGACCTCAAGGGTCACGAGAGGCACGCCGACAAAGGATGCGTGAGTACCCTTGCGCACACGATGATGACCGCCGCCCGTTCCGTCGAGTCCGGCCTCGGCGCCCCGGGCGATCTCGACCGCTACCCCTACGCGGAGGCGCCCGGAGCCGACCGCGTCGGCCCGCCCGCCTGGGAGGGGGCGGAGGCCGACCTCGGCCGCGTCGGCCGCAGGAGCACCGGCAACCGCGGCCGCGGACTGCACGGACAGCTCGTCCAGCAGCTCGGCCAGATGATCGTCTCGGGCGACCTCGGCGCCGACCGCCCCCTCGTGCCGGAGGAGATCGGGCAGCGCTTCGAGGTCTCGCGCACCGTCGTCCGCGAGTCGCTGCGCGTGCTGGAGGCCAAGGGCCTCGTCAGCGCCCGCCCCAACGTCGGCACCCGGGTCCGGCCGGTCAGCGACTGGAACCTCCTCGACCCCGACATCATCGAGTGGCGCGCCTTCGGCCCGCAGCGCGACGACCAGCGCCGCGAGCTGAACGAGCTGCGCTGGACCATCGAGCCCCTCGCCGCCCGGCTCGCCGCCGGTCACGGGCGTGAGGACGTCCAGCAGCGCCTCGCCGACATGGTCGAGATCATGGGGCACGCCTACGCCCAGGGCGACGGCATCACCTTCTCCCGCGCGGACGCCGAGTTCCACGCCCTGCTCATCCAGCTCGCGGGCAACCGCATGCTGGAGCACCTCTCCGGCATCGTCGGTGCCGCGCTCCAGGTGTCCGGCGCCCCTGTCACCGGCTGCGACCGCCCCGGTGAGGCCTGCCTCGCGCACCACGCCCGGATCGTCGACGCCCTCGCCGCCGGGGACGCCCATGGTGCCGAGACGGCCATGCGCCAGCTGCTGACCGTCCACCCCGAGGTGGAGCGGGTCGTCCCGGCTCCCCGCGAGCACTGACGCGCGCCGTGGCGGCGTGGCCGGTAGCGGCGGGACACGCCCGTCGCGTGCCGCCCGACCTGAGCGGAGTCCGGGGGCGAGGAATCGCCCCCGGCCGCGTCAGGGCCTGGCGGCGCGAAGGCGTCACGGGTGGGTCGGCCGTGCTGGGACCCTCGAGCCGTGCCGGAGCGGCCGGACGTGTCGCACCGGCGGGCCGTGCCGGGCGGGCGGGGCGTGTCGCACCGGCGGGCCGTGTGCCGCGTGCCGTCCCGCCGAGCGGATCTGTCCCATCGAGCGGACCTCCCGTCGAGCCGGCCTGTCCCGTCGGGCGGGCGGATCATGCCGAACGGGCCGATCGCGGCGAGTCGGGATGATCATGTAGATCCGGCTGATCGGGCCGATCGAGTCACCTTCCGACCGTTTCGTTCAATAATGGACGTGAATGGGGTGTGACTCGGGCCACGCGGATTGGGCGTAACACTCCTCGAAGCCGCGCGATGACCTAAGAGGTGACAGTCGAGGAAGGAATACAGCCGCCGCTGAGGGCGCTGTGCAGTTCCCCGGTCCAACCCGCGCCGTCGGCACATTCCAGGCCGGCGGTCGTCGGCTCCAGCCTGATCCAGGGCGGGGCCGGAAGCCGTTTTCCATCGTTCCGAGAGGTTGTTCGTGTCGGCCAGCACATCCCGTACGCTCCCGCCGGAGATCGCCGAGTCCGAGTCTGTGATGGCGCTCATCGAGCGGGGAAAGGCTGATGGGCAGATCGCCGGCGATGACGTGCGTCGGGCCTTCGAGGCTGACCAGATTCCGCCAACCCAGTGGAAGAATGTTCTGCGCAGCCTCAATCAGATCCTCGAGGAAGAGGGTGTGACGCTGATGGTCAGTGCAGCGGAGTCGCCGAAGCGCGCCCGCAAGAGCGTCGCTGCGAAGAGCCCGGCCAAGCGCACCGCCACCAAGACCGTCACCGCCAGGACGACCGTGACGAAGACCGTCTCGGCCGCCGGCGCGGCCTCGGCGGCTGACAGCGCGGACTCGTCCGACGAGGCCGGCTCGCCCGCCAAGAAGGCCGCAGCCAAGAAGACCGTCGCCAAGAAGACGGTCGCCAAGAAGACCGTGGCCAAGAAGACGGCCGCGAAGAAGACGTCCAAGAAGGACGACGAAGAGCTGATCGAGGGCGAGGAGCTGCTCGAGGACGCCGCCCCCGGCAAGGACGAGGAAGAGACCGAGGGCGAGAACAAGGGCTTCGTCCTGTCCGACGAGGACGAGGACGACGCGCCGGCGCAGCAGGTCGCCGTCGCCGGTGCCACCGCGGACCCGGTCAAGGACTACCTCAAGCAGATCGGCAAGGTCCCGCTGCTCAACGCCGAGCAGGAGGTCGAGCTCGCCAAGCGCATCGAGGCCGGTCTGTTCGCCGAGGACAAGCTGGCGAACTCCGACAAGCTGGCCCCCAAGCTCAAGCGCGAGCTGGAGATCATCGCCGAGGACGGCCGCCGCGCCAAGAACCACCTCCTGGAGGCCAACCTCCGTCTGGTGGTCTCGCTGGCCAAGCGCTACACCGGCCGCGGCATGCTCTTCCTGGACCTGATCCAGGAGGGCAACCTGGGTCTGATCCGCGCGGTCGAGAAGTTCGACTACACCAAGGGCTACAAGTTCTCCACGTACGCCACCTGGTGGATCCGTCAGGCGATCACCCGCGCCATGGCCGACCAGGCCCGCACCATCCGCATCCCGGTGCACATGGTCGAGGTCATCAACAAGCTGGCCCGTGTGCAGCGCCAGATGCTCCAGGACCTGGGCCGCGAGCCCACCCCGGAGGAGCTGGCCAAGGAACTCGACATGACCCCCGAGAAGGTCATCGAGGTCCAGAAGTACGGCCGTGAGCCGATCTCGCTGCACACCCCGCTGGGCGAGGACGGCGACAGCGAGTTCGGTGACCTCATCGAGGACTCCGAGGCGGTCGTCCCGGCCGACGCGGTCAGCTTCACGCTGCTGCAGGAGCAGCTGCACTCCGTGCTCGACACGCTCTCCGAGCGTGAGGCGGGCGTCGTCTCCATGCGCTTCGGTCTCACCGACGGGCAGCCGAAGACGCTCGACGAGATCGGCAAGGTCTACGGCGTGACGCGTGAGCGCATCCGTCAGATCGAGTCGAAGACCATGTCGAAGCTGCGTCACCCGTCGCGTTCGCAGGTGCTGCGCGACTACCTCGACTGATCCTCGGCAGCGACGTACGCAAGGCCCGGTTCCCCGAAACGGGGGCCGGGCCTTCGTCGTGCGCGCGTGCGGCGGAGGCGGGCGTGGACGACTCTGGGTGAACCGACATCACCGGAGAGTCAGGAGGCTTCATGCGTCGTCCCATCGCCCGAGCATTGACCGGTGCCCTGGGCCTGATCGCGGCGGCGGCACCGCCGTTCGCCGCCGCCGCACCCGCGGCCGCGGACAGTGTCGTGGTCGGCGGTCAGCCGGCCCGGATCGCCGACGCGCCGTGGGTCGTCGCGCTCTCCAGCCGTGACCGGTTCGGGGGTACGAGGGCGGGACAGTTCTGCGGCGGGGTGGTCGTCGCGCCCACCAAGGTGCTCACGGCGGCCCACTGTCTGGGCCGTGAGGCCCTCGGGGGCGAGCCCTGGCAGCTGCCCGACTTCAAGGTCATCGCGGGCCGCACGTCGCTGCGTGGAAGCGGCGGGGAGGAGATCCGGGTCTCCGGGACCTGGGTCAACCCGGACTACGACCCGTCGACCAACTCGGGGGACCTCGGGGTCCTCACCCTGGAGAAGGCGCTGCCGGCCTCGTCCGTGATCGCGGTGGCGGCCCCGGGCGACGCCGCCCAGGAACCGGGGGCGGCGGCCGACGTCTACGGCTGGGGCGACACGTCGGGGAACGGCACGTATGCCATGTCGCTGCGCTCGGCGCCGGTGCAGGTGCTGCCGGACGCGGCCTGTGAACGCGCGTACCCGGGCCGTGGCGGCGTGGCGTACCGCGGCGACACCATGCTGTGCGGGGGTGATCCCCAAGGGGGCAGGGACGCGTGCCAGGGGGACAGTGGAGGCCCGCTGGTGGCCAAGGGCCGGCTGATCGGCCTGGTGTCCTGGGGGAGCGGCTGTGGCCAGGCGGAGAACCCCGGGGTGTACACGCGGGTCTCCGCGGTGCTGCCCCAGCGGTTCTGACGGTGTGAGAACGGGCGGTCACCCCCTGGTGCTGCGGGGGTGACCGCCCGTCGGCCGGTCTTCAGGTACCGGCTCCTGGCTCGTCGTGGATGAGAAGCGTCAGTGCTCGTCGCCCATCGTGCGGGCCGGCACATCGGTGAGCCGATCCGTCTCGTCCTGTATCTCTGCGGCGATCTTCTTGAGTTCCGGCTCGAACTTGCGTCCGTGGTGGGCGCAGAAGAGCAAGTCACCGCCGCTCGTCAGGACGACGCGCAGGTATGCCTGGGCGCCGCAGCGGTCGCAGCGGTCAGCGGCCGTCAGGGGGCTCGCGGGTGTCAGAACAGTAGTCACGTCGCCTCTTCTCTAGCTCGACGAGCTGTCGTACCAGGGTCAACATCCAACCAGGCCGAAAACGTTCCCGCTCGTGGCTTTTCCTCGAAACTTCTACCGAAGGTGGCTGTCTGCTGCCGGTTGGCGGCGAATGAGCCGTATTGCATCGCTCTACGGGTTTCGCATTGCTGTGTGTGGTCGCATCCTCCCGGCGGGTTGCCGGTTGTTCATGAGGACGTGCCCGAACCCTAAATGGTTCATGCCTGGAAGGGAACGTGATGTTCGCGTCACCCCATCGAGGGATCGAACATCCATACGACCCTGGACTAGCATGAGGATTCAGGTGGGTGGCGTGACAACGGCTCTACCAGGCATCGGTACCCTCTGACCGGTGACCGACGCCGGGCCTTACCCCACCGGGCCAGATTTCAAATTCAGCGAGGAGCGAACCGCGTGACCGCCGAGACGTCCGTGCCGTCCAGTGCGCTGCTGACCGCAGACCGTGACGGTTCCAACTACACCGCGCGGCACCTGCTCGTCCTGGAAGGGCTCGAAGCGGTTCGCAAGCGACCCGGTATGTACATCGGGTCCACCGACAGCCGCGGCCTGATGCACTGCCTCTGGGAGATCATCGACAACTCCGTCGACGAGGCTCTCGGGGGCTACTGCGACCACATCGACGTCATCCTCCACGAGGACGGCTCCGTCGAGGTCCGTGACAACGGCCGTGGCATCCCGGTCGACGTCGAGCCCAAGACCGGGCTCTCCGGCGTCGAGGTCGTCATGACCAAGCTGCACGCCGGCGGAAAGTTCGGCGGCGGCTCGTACGCCGCCTCCGGCGGTCTGCACGGCGTCGGCGCCTCCGTGGTGAACGCCCTCTCCGCCCGCCTGGACGTCGAGGTCGACCGCAACGGCGCCACGCACGCGATCAGCTTCCGCCGCGGCGTCCCCGGGATGTTCACCGAGCAGGGCCCCGACAGCCCCTTCGACCCGTCCGGCGGCCTCCTCAAGGGCAAGCGCGTCCCCAAGACCCGCACCGGCACCCGTGTGCGCTACTGGGCCGACCGCCAGATCTTCCTCAAGGACGCCAAGCTCAACCTGGAGACGCTGCACCAGCGCGCCCGCCAGACCGCCTTCCTCGTGCCCGGCCTCACCCTCGTCGTCCGCGACGAGCGTGACCTGGCGGGCGTGGGCAAGAGCGAGGAGACCTTCCGCTTCGACGGCGGCATCAGCGAGTTCTGCGAGTTCCTCGCCCAGGACAAGGCCGTCTGCGACGTGCTGCGACTCACCGGCCAGGGCACCTTCAAGGAGACCGTCCCGGTCCTCGACGACCGCGGCCACATGACCCCCACCGAGGTCACCCGCGAACTCGGCGTCGACGTCGCCCTGCGCTGGGGCACCGGCTACGACACCACGGTCAAGTCCTTCGTCAACATCATCGCCACCCCCAAGGGCGGCACCCACATCTCCGGCTTCGAGCAGGCGATCACCAAGACGGTGAACGAGGTGCTGCGCTCCGCCAAGATGCTGCGCGTCGCCGAGGACGACATCGTCAAGGACGACGCCCTGGAGGGCCTCACCGCGGTCGTCACCGTCCGCCTCGCCGAGCCGCAGTTCGAGGGCCAGACCAAGGAGGTGCTCGGCACCTCCGCGGCCCGCCGCATCGTCGCCGCCGTGGTCGCCAGGGAGCTCAAGGCCTTCCTGACCTCCACCAAGCGCGACGCCAAGGCCCAGGCCCGCGCCGTCCTGGAGAAGGCCGTCGCCGCCGCCCGCACCCGGATCGCGGCCCGCCAGCACAAGGACGCGCAGCGCAGGAAGACCGCGCTCGAGTCCTCCTCGCTGCCCGCCAAGCTGGCCGACTGCCGCAGCGACGACGTCGAGCGCAGCGAGCTCTTCATCGTCGAGGGAGACTCCGCGCTCGGCACCGCCAAGCTGGCCCGCAACAGCGAGTTCCAGGCGCTGCTCCCCATCCGCGGCAAGATCCTCAACGTCCAGAAGTCCTCCGTCTCGGACATGCTCAAGAACGCCGAGTGCGGCGCGATCATCCAGGTCATAGGGGCGGGCTCGGGGCGCACCTTCGATCTCGACGCCGCCCGGTACGGCAAGATCGTGCTCCTGGTCGACGCCGACGTCGACGGCGCCCACATCCGCTGCCTGCTGCTGACCCTCTTCCAGCGCTACATGCGCCCCATGGTCGAGGCCGGCCGGGTCTTCGCCGCCGTGCCGCCGCTGCACCGCATCGAGCTGATCCAGCCGAAGAAGGGCCAGGACAAGTACGTCTACACGTACTCGGACGGCGAGCTGCGCCAGACGCTGCTCGAGTTCCAGCGCAAGGGCGTCCGCTACAAGGACTCCATCCAGCGCTACAAGGGCCTCGGCGAGATGGACGCGGACCAGCTGGCGGAGACCACGATGGACCCGCGCCACCGCACCCTGCGCCGGATCAACATCGGCGACCTCGACTCGGCGGAGCAGGTCTTCGACCTCCTCATGGGCAACGACGTGGCCCCCCGCAAGGAGTTCATCACCAGCTCCGCGGCGACCCTCGACCGCTCGCGCATCGACGCCTGATGTCTGACGCCTGACGTTTGACGCCTGACGTTCGACCTGGCGACGCGATGCCCGACGGGCGTCGCCGCGCCCGGAAGCACCCCCTGACCGGCCCGCCCGATATGCCTATCGGACGGGCCGGTCAGGCGTATAGGGAGATCCGTCACCTAATGGGGTGAAGAGTGCGGGAGAAGAGTCCGAGATCTTCCCGCTCTGTCCATCCTTGGGCACGCGGCCGAAACGGTTCGCTGACAAGGAGAGTTCACCGGTGGAGAAGCAGGAGGGGCGCGATCTCGCCACGGTGCGGATCGACGACCCCTGGTACGACGAGCCGGCCGCCGGCCGGGGCGAGCACGACGTGGCCAAAGCGCCCGTCGCGGGACCGCACGGCGGCCTCCCCCGGCAACAGGCCCACAGCGCGGCCGAGATCTATCTGGAGGTCCAGCGCAGCCCCGCCTTCCAGGAGGTGCGCAGCCGCTACCGCCGGTTCGTCTTCCCGGCCGCCGCGGCCTTCATCCTCTGGTACCTGGCGTACGTGGTGGCCGCGACCGCCGCCCCCGGCCTCATGGCCCGGCCGGTCGCCGGAGCGGTGAACGTGGCGATGCTCGCCGGACTCGGCCAGTTCGCCACCACCTTCCTGCTGACCTGGGCGTACGCCCGGCACGCCAGGCTGCGCAGGGACCGCGCCGCCCTCGAACTGCGCTGGGACACCCAGGAGATGACCCGGGGGGTGCGGCGGTGACCGGAAACCACCAGACCCTGTCCCTGCTGCTGTTCAGCGCCTTCGTCGCGGTCACCCTCGGGATCACCACCTGGGTCGGGCGTAAACGGCAGGGCTCGGCCGAGGAGTTCTACGCCGGAGGGCGGCTCTTCTCGCCCCTGGAGAACGGGTTCGCCATCGCCGGCGACTACATGTCGGCCGCCTCCTTCCTCGGCATCTCCGGACTGATCGCCCTCTTCGGCTACGACGGCATGCTGTACTCCGTCGGCTTCCTCGTCGCCTGGCTGGTCGTGCTCCTCCTCGTCGCCGAACTGGTCCGCAACTGCGGCCGCTTCACCCTCGCCGACGTCGTCGCCTCCCGGATGGCCGAGCGCCCCGTCCGCATCGCCGCCGGAAGCTCCTCCGTGATCGTCTCCGTGCTCTACCTCGTGGCCCAGATGGTCGGCGCCGGAAGCCTCGTCGCCCTGCTCCTCGGCGGCACCAGCGAAGCCGCCCGCGCCTGGACCGTGATCGGCGTCGGCGCGCTGATGGTCGTGTACGTGTCGCTCGGCGGCATGCGGGCCACCACCTGGATCCAGATCGTCAAGGCCGTGCTCCTGATGGCCGGCACGATCACCCTCACCGTGCTCGTCCTGCTCCGCTTCCACGGCGACTTCGACCAGCTGCTCACCGCCGCCGCCGACCGCAGCGGCCACGGCAGGGCCTTCCTCGCGCCCGGGCTGCGCTACGGCGGCGACTGGATTGCCCGGGTCGACTTCGTCAGCCTCGGCCTCGCCCTCGTGCTCGGCACCGCGGGCCTGCCGCACATCCTGTCCCGCTTCTACACCGTGCCCACCGCGCGGGCCGCCCGCCGCTCGGTCGTCTGGTCCATCGGCCTCATCGGCTGCTTCTACCTGATGACGATCGTCCTCGGCTTCGGCGCGGCCGCCCTCGTCGGACCCGACACGGTCCGCGCCTCCAACAGCGCCGGCAACACCGCGGTACCCCTGCTCGCCCTCGACCTCGGCGGCGGCGCCGGATCCACCGGCGGGACCGTCCTCTTCGCGATCGTCGCCGCCGTCGCCTTCGCCACCATCCTCGCCGTCGTGGCCGGCATCACCCTGGCCTCCTCCGCCTCCGTCGCCCACGACCTCTACGCCTCGCTGCGCCGCCGCCACGCCAAGCAGTACAGCGAGGTGACCGTCGCACGGTGCGCCGCCGCCGGGATCGGGGTGGCGGCGATCGGCCTCGGCCTGCTCGCCCGCGACCTCAACGTGGCCTTCCTCGTCGGCCTCGCCTTCGCCGTCGCGGCCTCCGCGAACCTTCCGGTGCTGCTCTACTCGCTGTTCTGGCGCCGGTTCACCACCCGGGGCGCGGTCTGGTCGGTGTACGGCGGGCTCATCCCCGCCGTCCTGCTGGTGCTGGTCTCCCCGGTCGTCTCCGGGAGCCCGGAATCCCTCTTCCCGGGCGTCGACTTCCAGCTCTTCCCGCTGCAGAACCCAGGCGTCGTCTCCATCCCGCTCGGCTTCCTCGCGGGCTGGCTGGGCACCGCCACCTCACCGGAGCCGCCGGACGAGGCCCGGCACGCCGAGACGGAGGTACGGGCGCTCACGGGGGCGGGAGCCGTCTGAGGCCACCGGGGCGGCGCCGAGGGCGCCAGGCCCCGGCCCAGGAGGCAGGCGGAGCCGTACGCGAGACCGCGCCCGGCTCCGCACGCGAGGCTCCGCCCCGGATCCGTACGCCTCAGCGCGTCGCGGAGGCGGCCCACTCGTAGCGATGCTCGGGGCGGCCCGTCTCGCCGTACTTCAGGGAGAGCCGGACCCGGCCGGTCCGCTCCAGCAGCTTCAGGTAGCGCTGGGCGGTCTGGCGGCTCACCCCGGCCCGCTCGGCGATCTCCTGCGTCGACAGGGCTCCCTCCGCCGCGAGGAGCACCTGCCGGACCAGCTCGGCCGTCGTGGGGGAGTGGCCCTTCGGGAGTTCGGGGGCGACCGTGCCCGCCGAGAGCGCCGCGAAGATCCGGTCCACCTCGGCCTGCTCGGCCTCCCCGCCGCCCTCCAGGGCCCGCCGCAGCGCCGCGTACGCCTCCAGCTTGGCCCGCAGCCCCGCGAAGCTGAACGGCTTGACCAGGTACTGCAGCGCCCCGTGCCGCATCGCGGCCTGGACCGTCGCCACGTCGCGCGCCGCGGTCACCATGATCACGTCGCTCTGGTGCCCGAGGGCGCGCAGCTCCCGCACGACGGCGAGGCCGTTGCCGTCGGGGAGGTAGTGGTCCAGGAGGATCAGGTCCACCGGGGTCTCCGCCTCGGCGAGCCGGGCCAGGGCCTCCGTCGCCGAGTGGGCGACGGCGACCACCTGGAAGCCGGGCACCTTGGCGACGTACGCGGCGTTGATCCGCGCCACCCGCGTGTCGTCGTCGACGACCAGGACGCCGATCACCGTGCCTCCCCGAAGGAGTGGGGCGAGGACTCCCCGGCGGGCTCTCCGGAGGGCGCGGGCAGCAGTGGCTCGGCCTCGCGCAGGGCCTCCGGCAGGACGACGGTGAACTCCGCGCCCCCGTCCGCGCCGGTGTCGACCCGGGCGTCGCCGCCGCGGCGCTCGGCGAGCCGGCGCACCAGGGCGAGCCCCAGGCCCCGCTTGCCGTGCGCCGGAGGCTCCTTGGTGGTCCAGCCCTCGGTGAAGATCAGCTCGCGCCGGTCGGCGGGGACGCCGGGGCCGCTGTCCGTGACCCGCAGGACGACCGTGCCGCCCTCGCCCCGCAGATCCACCTCCACGAGCGCGTCGGCGGTGCCGGAGGCGGCGTCCAGGGCGTTGTCGACGAGGTTGCCGACGACCGTGACCAGCTCGCGCGGGTCGACCAGGCGGTCCGGGAGCAGCGAGTCGGGGGCGATGCGCAGCGACACGCCCCGCTCGGCGGCGACGGTCGCCTTGCCGACGAGCAGCGCGGCGACCAACGGGTCACGCACCTTCTCGGTGACCTGCTCGGCGGTGGTGCGGTGCACCCCGACCACCTCGTTGACGAAGTCGGCCGCCTCCTCGTACATCTCCAGTTCCAGCAGGCCGAGCAGGGTGTGCAGCCGGTTGGCGTGCTCGTGGTCCTGGGCCCGCAGGGCGTCGATCAGGCCGCGCGTCGAGTCCAGCTCGCGGCCCAGCCGCTCCAGTTCGGTGCGGTCGCGCAGGGTGGCGACCGCGCCGCCGTCGTGGGTGGGCATCCGGTTGGCGATCAGCACCCGGCTGCCGCGCACCGTCACCAGGTCCTCGCCGGTGGCGCGGCCCGCGAGGACGTCCGCGGTGCGGCCGGAGCCGAGCACCTCGTCCAGCGGGTGTCCGGTCGCCTCGGGCCCGAGTCCGAGGAGCCGCTGGGCCTCGTCGTTCATCAGCCGGATCCTGCCCGCGCGGTCGAGGGCCACCACGCCCTCGCGGAGGCCGTGCAGCATGGCCTCGCGCTCGGCGAGCAGGGCCGAGATGTCGGAGAAGGCCAGGTCGTGGGTCTGCCGCTGGAGCCTGCGGGAGATCAGATACGCGGCGAGCGCGCCCGCCGCGAGGGCGCCACCGGCGTACGCGAGGAGGCCGGGAATCGCGGCCAGGAGCCGGTCGCGGACGCTGTCGTACTCGATGCCGACGGACACCGCGCCGACGATCTCGCCCCTGGCGTCCCGCAGCGGTGCCTTGCCGCGCGCGGAGCGACCCAGGGTGCCGCTGTCGATCTCCATCACCGGGTGGCCCGCGAGCACCTCGCTGGGGTCGGTGGAGACGATCCGGCCGATCTGGACGGGGTCGGTGTGGGACCAGCGGACCCCGTGGGTGTCCATCACCACCACGTACTCGGCGCCGGTGGACCGCCGGATCCGCTCCGCCTCCGCCTGCACCGGCCCGTGTGCGGAGGGCCGGGTGGTCGCCAGGTCGGCGGCCACCCGCGGGGAGGCCGTGGTCTGGGCGATGGCGAGGGCGCGGCGCATCGCCTGGTCGTCGAGCTGGGCGCTCAGCGGGGCCAGAAAGAGGCCGGTGGCCAGCACGGTCACGCCGGTGGCGATGGCCAGCTGCATCAGCAGGACCTGCGAGAACATCCGCCGCGGCCACCCGAACCTGCGCCGGCGGGCGGGCGGCCGCGCGGGGGGTCCCCCCGGACGGAGTCCGGGGGAGGTGACTGCGGGGCTCATGCCGGAAACGGTACGGGGACGAGGGCGCCCGCCGGAAATGCCGCTGCCCGGATCCGGTGCACGGCCTGCCTATCCTGGGGGCTTCGCGCGCGGGCTCCGACGACCCGCGCGGGCACCGCAGGCACGGAGGACAGCAGCCTTGACCACCCAGCAGATCCCCGTCGTCGTCCTGGCAGGGTTTCTCGGGGCGGGGAAGACCACCCTGCTCAACCATCTGCTGCGCAGCGCGCGCGGTACGCGGATCGGGGTCATGGTCAACGACTTCGGCGACATCGGGATCGACGCCATGACCGTCGCCGGTCAGGTCGGCTCCACCGTCTCCCTGGGCAACGGCTGTCTGTGCTGCGCGGTGGACGCGAGCGAGCTCGACGAGTACCTGGAGGTGCTCACCCGCCCCGAGGTCCGCCTGGACGTGATCGTGATCGAGGCCAGCGGGCTCGCCGAGCCGCAGGAGCTGGTCCGCATGCTGTTGGCCAGCGAGAACGAGCGGATCGTGTACGGCGGTCTGATCGAGGTGGTCGACGCCGCCGAGTTCGCCGCCACGCGCGCCCGGCACCCGGAGACCGACCGGCATCTCGCCACGGCCGACCTGGTCGTCGTCAACAAGGCCGACCGGGTCCCGGCCGAGGAACTGGCCGGCGTCCGCGAGACGGTCGCCGCACTCGCCCCGCGGGCCGCGGTGATCGAGGCCGCGCACGGGCGGATCGACCCCGAGCTGCTCTTCGACCGGGTGGTGCCGGAGGACGAGATCGAGGGCCAGATGTCCATCGAGGACATCCTGTACGGGCCGGACGGCGAGGGGGCCGGGCACGCCCACCCGCACGCCGCGTACGACACGGTCTCCCTGAGCACGACGACGCCGCTGCACCCGCGCCGGCTGATGGCCTTCCTCGACGGGCGCCCCGAGGGCCTCTACCGCCTCAAGGGCTTCGTCGACTTCGGCACCGCCGACCCGGCCAACCGCTACGCCGTCCACGCGGTCGGCCGCTTCCTGCGCTTCCGGCCGGAGCCGTGGCCGGCCGGCGAGGAACGGCTGACCCAGCTGGTCCTCATCGGCACCGGCGTCGACGCGGCCGCCCTCCGCAAGGAGCTCGCCGACTGCGAGCAGAACGGCCCGGGGGACTCCCCCGACGACCATGCCCTGTGGGGCGTCCTGCGGTACGTACCCGGCAGCGAGGACGAGCCCGGGGACACCGCCTAGCCCCCAACCGGCAGGTGGGCGGCACCGAAGGTGGCGAGGTAGGTGGCGAGGCCGCCGGCACCCGCACCGGCCCAGCCGACGTACCCGTCCGGGCGGATCAGGAACAGGCCCGTGCCGTACGGCTCGTACGCGGCGAGGCGGGCCGTGCGCACCGTGCCGTCCGCCAGGGGCGGCAGCGGGACGCCGACCGCGAGCAGCGTGAAGTGCGGGCCCCGGAAGACGTCGAAGAGCCGGCCGGCGCCGTACGGGCCGTCCGGCGCGCGGTCGCCCGCGCGCAAGGCACCGTCGGCGAGCCCGGTCCTGGTCTCCACGGTGAGCGGCGAGTCCCGGTAGCCGAGCCCGAGCTGCTGGACCTCCTCGCCACGTTGGGTGTCCGCGCCCTCCGAGCTCGCCCGGTGCAGACGGGTGCTGATGCCGAGGACGTCGGCGGCGACGGGCAGCCGCTCCGCCTCGTACGAGTCGAGCAGCGCGGCCGGGGCGCCGTGCCGCAGCACCCGGCCCAGCTTCCAGCCGAGGTTGTACGCGTCCTGGATGCTGGTGTTGAGGCCCTGGCCGCCCGCGGGGGAGTGCACGTGCGCCGCGTCGCCCGCGAGGAGGACCCGGCCGTCCCGGAACCGGTCCGCCATCGCTGCGCGGGCGCGGAAGTCGGAGGCCCACAGCACCTCGACGACGTCCGCCGCGGCGAGCGGCGTGCGGGCGGCGAGGAGCTCGCGCACCGTGCGGGGAGCGGTGTCCACGGCGGCGGTCTCGTCCTCGAAGGTGGCGATGAGCTGGAACTGGTCGCCCCCGGGCAGCGGGCACAGGGCCACGGCTCCGCCCGGCGCGTTCGGCCAGACATGCCAGTTGTCCCGGTCCACGATCGCGTCGGAGGAGAGCCGGACGTCCGCGACGAGCATCGGGCGGGGGTCGACGGTCTCGCCCGTCATCCCGATGCCGATCTGTTTGCGGACGGTGGAGCGTCCGCCGTCGGCCGCCACGAGGTAGGAGGCCCGCACCGTCTCGCCGGTGGAGAGCTCCGCCTCGACGGCCTCCTCGGACTGGCGGAACCCGGTGAGGGCCGCCCCGAACCGGACGTCGCCGCCGAGCTCCCGAAGGCGCGCGTACAGCACCTCCTGGGTGCGTGACTGCGGGATGAGCAGGATGGCGGCGTACGGCACCTGCTCGGTCGGCTCGGAGCGCGCCATCATGTCCCACTCGCCCTGCCGCTCCGCGCCCTCCCAGGCGCGCATCCGCGGGTAGGGCGAGCCCGCCGCCAGGATCCCGGGCAGGGCCTCGAGATCGTCGAGCACCTCCTGGCTGCGCGGCTGGATTCCCTTGCCGCGGGAGCCGGGGAAGAGCCGGTCCGCCTTCTCGACGAGCAGGGCGCGCACGCCCCGGCGGGCCAGGTCGATCGCGAGCACCAGTCCGGTGGGTCCCGCTCCGACGATGACGACGTCCGTCTCCAGGCTTCGCACGGTCCCCACGCTCCCCATGCTCCCCACGGTATTGATGGTTTCCATGCCGCTTCCTCCGGTGTCCACGTCCTTAACGGCGTTAAATTCCGACATCGCCAGCATCCCCTTAACGTCGTTAAGCTGTCAAGGGGATACCGTGGCGGAGTGGCGACCAAGAAGACGACCCGGCTGGACCCCGCATCGGTGGCGGAGACCGCTCTGAGCCTGCTCAACGAGCGGGGCCTCGACGGGCTGACGCTGCGCGCGATCGCCCAGGAGCTGCACGTCCAGGCGCCCGCGCTCTACTGGCACTTCAAGAACAAGCAGGCGCTGCTCGACGAGATGGCGACCGTGATGTACCGGCGCATGGTCGAGGACCCCGAGACGCGGCCGCCCGGCGACCTCACCTGGCAGGAACGGATCCTCACGGTCAACCGGGGCCTGCGCGCCGGGCTGCTGCGCTACCGCGACGGCGCCAAGGTCTACAGCGGGGCCCGCTTCACCGGTACCGACTTCGCCGCGGACATGGAGCTCCAGCTGGGCTCGCTCGTCGACGCGGGATTCTCGTTGCACCAGGCGGTGCGGGCCAGCACCACGGCGTACATGTACACGCTCGGCTTCGTCACCGAGGAGCAGGGCACCGAGCCGGTGCCGGGGGAGCCCCGTGAGGGCTTCGACGTGGAGCGGCGCGCCGAGCGGCTCGCGGACTACCCGCTCGCGGCGGCGGCCGGCGCGGAGCTCTTCGCCGACTACGACAACGGCTTCGAGGAAGGGCTGCGCCTGATCGTCGCCGGGATCGAGGCCGTCTACGCCCCCACCGCGCCCCGCCCGGCGTAAGCGGGAGACGGCGGAGACAGCACGGAAGGCAGAGAAGCCCCCTGCCCCGCGCGACGGCGCGGGGCAGGGGGCTTCTCCACGGAACCGGGGCCGGCCTAGCCGATCGGGCCCGCCACGACCTCCACCGGCTGCGTCAGCGGGGTGCCCGAGCCGTCGCGGCGCGGGTCCGGGTCGGGGAGCTCGGACGGCACGCCGTTCTTCTGGGCGGCGTGGGCCGGGACGGCACCCGCCCAGGCCAGGATGAGGACGTCCTCGCCCTTCAGGAAGCGCTGGCAGCGCACACCGCCCGTGGCGCGGCCCTTGCGCGGGTACTGGTCGAACGGCGTCAGCTTCGCCGACGTGCCGGCCGAGGCGTCCAGCGTGCCGGTGGAACCGGCGACCGTGAACACCACCGCGTCCGCCGCCGGGTCCACGGCGGTGAAGGAGATGACCTCGGCGCCCGCCGTCAGCTTGATGCCGGCCATGCCGCCCGCGGGGCGGCCCTGCGGGCGTACCTGCGAAGCCGGGTAGCGCAGCAGCTGGGCGTCGGAGGTGATGAAGACCAGGTCTTCCTCGCCGGTCCGCAGCTCCGTCGCCCCGACGATCCGGTCACCGTCCTTGAGGCCGATGACCTCCAGCTCGTCCTTGTTGGCCGGATAGTCCGGCACCACGCGCTTGACCACGCCCTGGAGCGTGCCGATCGCGAGGCCGGGGGAGCTTTCGGCGAGCGTGGTCAGACAGATCACCGTCTCGTCCGCCTCCAGAGAGAGGAACTCGGTGAGCGGCGCTCCGCCCGACAGGTTCGGCGCGGCCGCCGTGTCGGGGAGCTGCGGGAGGTCGATCACCGCGATCCGCAGCAGCCGTCCGGTCGAGGTCACCGCGCCGACGTCGCCGCGCTGGGTGGCCGTCACGGAGGAGACGATCGCGTCGTGCTTGACGCGCTTGGCCTCCGGGTCGGCCGGCGGCACCTCCACCGTGGCCGTACGGGCGAGCAGGCCCGTGGAGGACAGCAGCACCCGGCACGGGTCGTCCGCGACCTGCAGGGCGACGGTGGCGACGGGGGCGCCCGCCGACTCCAGCAGGACCGTGCGCCTGTCGGTGGCGAACTTCTTCGCGACCGCCGCCAGTTCCGTCGAGACCAGCTTGCGCAGCTCGGTGTCGGAGTCCAGGATCCCGGTCAGCTCGTCGATCTCGCCGGTGAGCCGGTCGCGCTCGGTCTCCAGCTCCAGCCGGTCGAACTTGGTGAGCCGGCGCAGCGGGGTGTCCAGGATGTACTGCGTCTGGATCTCGCTCAGGGAGAAGCGCTCGATCAGGCGCTCCTTGGCCTGCGCCGAGTTCTCGCTCTCCCGGATCAGCCGGATGACCTCGTCGATGTCGAGGAGCGCGACGAGCAGGCCCTCGACCAGGTGCAGCCGGTCGCGCTTCTTGCCGCGGCGGAACTCGGAGCGGCGCCGGACGACCTCGAAGCGGTGGTCGAGGTAGACCTCGAGGAGCTCCTTGAGGCCGAGGGTGAGCGGCTGGCCGTCGACCAGGGCGACGTTGTTGATGCCGAAGGACTCCTCCATCGGCGTCAGCTTGTACAGCTGCTCCAGGACCGCCTCCGGCACGAAGCCGTTCTTGATCTCGATCACCAGGCGCAGGCCGTGGCTACGGTCCGTGAGGTCCTTGACGTCGGCGATGCCCTGCAGCTTCTTGGAGCCGACCAGGTCCTTGATCTTGGAGATCACCTTCTCCGGGCCGACGCTGAAGGGCAGTTCGGTGACGACGATGCCCTTGCGGCGGGCCGTCACGGTCTCCACGCTCGTCGTCGCACGGATCTTGAAGGTGCCGCGGCCCGTCTCGTACGCGTCCTTGACGCCGGACAGGCCGACGATCCGGCCACCGGTCGGCAGGTCGGGACCCGGTACGAAGCGCATCAGCGCCTCCAGGTCCGCGTTCGGGTAGCGGATCAGGTGGCGGGCGGCCGCGATGACCTCGCCCAGGTTGTGCGGCGGCATGTTGGTCGCCATGCCGACCGCGATGCCGGAGGCGCCGTTGACCAGCAGGTTCGGATACGCGGCGGGGAGCGCGACGGGCTCCTGCTCCTGGCCGTCGTAGTTCGGCGCGAAGTCGACGGTGTCCTCGTCGATGGACTCCGTCATCATCAGCGCGGCCGGCGCCATCCGCGACTCCGTGTACCGCATGGCGGCCGGCGGGTCGTCGTTGCCGAGGGAGCCGAAGTTGCCGTGGCCGTCGACCAGCGGGAGGCGCATGGAGAAGGGCTGCGCCATGCGCACCATCGCGTCGTAGATCGACGCGTCGCCGTGCGGGTGCAGCTTGCCCATGACCTCGCCGACGACACGGGCGCACTTGACGAACCCGCGATCGGGCCGCAGCCCCATCTCGCTCATCTGGTAGACGATCCGGCGCTGTACGGGCTTCATGCCGTCGCGGGCGTCGGGCAGCGCGCGCGAGTAGATCACCGAGTACGCGTACTCGAGGAACGAGCCCTGCATCTCGTCGACTACGTCGATGTCAAGGATTCGCTCTTCGAACGCGTCGTCCGGCGGCGGTGTCTTCGTGCTGCGGCGGGCCATCGCGGCTGCGGCTCCTTCACCAACAAGTTGATCTGACGCGGACCATTGTGGACCGTGCCACTGACAAGCGGGACCGCGACCCGGGTCTGAGGCCCGGCGGGGTCACCGGCGCGCCCCCGTCACGACCCGGAAGAGGGACGTCGGGACGGGACGGGAACTTCGCGAGGTGTCGGCGCGCTTGCATACAGTGGCAGGACTTTTCCACATCGCGATCGAAGGGACGTACATGCCCATGGGTCACACGGCCACGGCCGAGGCCGGCTCCGGCGGCCTGACAGCGACCGAGCACCGGCTGGCCAACGGCCTGCGCGTGGTGCTCTCGGAGGACCACCTGACCCCGGTCGCCGCGGTCTGCCTCTGGTACGACGTCGGCTCGCGGCACGAGGTCGCGGGCCGCACCGGTCTCGCCCACCTCTTCGAGCACCTGATGTTCCAGGGCTCGAAGCAGGTCCACGGCAACGGTCACTTCGAGCTGGTGCAGGGCGCCGGCGGCTCCCTCAACGGCACCACGAGTTTCGAGCGCACCAACTACTTCGAGACCATGCCGGCCCACCAGCTGGAGCTCGCGCTCTGGCTGGAGGCCGACCGCATGGGCTCGCTGCTCGCCGCCCTGGACGACGAGTCCATGGAGAACCAGCGCGACGTCGTCAAGAACGAGCGCCGCCAGCGGTACGACAACGTGCCGTACGGCACCGCCTTCGAGCGCCTCACCGCCCTCGCGTACCCCGAGGGCCACCCGTACCACCACACCCCGATCGGCTCCATGGCCGACCTGGACGCCGCCACCCTGGAAGACGCGCGGAACTTCTTCCGCACGTACTACGCGCCGAACAACGCGGTGCTCTCGGTCGTCGGCGACATCGACCCCGAGAAGACGCTCGCCTGGGTCGAGAAGTACTTCGGCTCGATCCCGGGCCACGACGGCAAGCCCGAGCCGCGCTCCGGCGAGCTGCCCGAGGTGATCGGCGAGCAGCTGCGCGAGGTCATCGAGGAGGAGGTCCCGGCGCGTGCGCTGATGGCCGCCTACCGGCTGCCGCACGACGGCACGCGCGCGTGTGACGCCGCCGACCTGGCTCTGACGATCCTCGGCGGCGGCGAGTCCTCCCGTCTCCACAACCGGCTGGTCCGCCGCGACCGCACCGCCGTCGCGGCCGGCTTCGGGCTGCTGCGGCTGGCCGGCGCGCCCTCGCTGGGCTGGCTGGACGTCAAGACCTCCGGCGGCGTCGAGGTGCCGCAGATCGAGTCGGCCGTCGACGACGAGCTGGCCCGCTTCGCCGCCGAGGGCCCGACGCCCGAGGAGATGGAGCGCGCGCAGGCGCAGCTGGAGCGCGAGTGGCTGGACCGCCTCGGCACGGTCGCGGGCCGCGCCGACGAACTGTGCCGCTTCGCGGTGCTGTTCGGCGACCCGCAGCTCGCGCTGACCGCCGTGCACCGGGTCCTCGACATCAGTGCCGAGGAGGTGCAGGAGGTCGCCAAGGCCACCCTGCGCCCGGACAACCGCGCCGTGCTGGTCTACGAACCGGTGGGCGCCGACGGCGACGACGCCGACAGCGACGAGGAAGAGGGAGCGGACCAGTGACCGACGCTGCCGCGTCTTTGACGAGCATGACCTTCCACCCGCAGCCCCAGCCGGGCGAGGCCACGCCCTGGGCCTTCCCCGCCCCGGAGCGCGGCGCCCTGGACAACGGGCTGACCGTGCTGCGCTGCCACCGCCCCGGCCAGCAGGTCGTGGCCGTCGAGATCTCCCTCGACGCCCCGCTGGACGCTGAGCCCGAGGGCCTGGACGGCGTGGCCACGATCATGGCCCGCGCCCTGTCCGAAGGCACCGACCAGCACACCGCCGAGGAGTTCGCCGCCGAGCTGGAGCGCTGCGGCGCCACCCTCGACGCGGCCGCCGACCACCCGGGCGTACGGGTCTCCCTGGAGGTCCCGGTCTCCCGGCTGCCCAAGGCGCTCGGCCTGCTCTCCGAGGCGCTGATCGCCCCCGCGTTCGACGCGTCCGAGGTCGAGCGGCTGGTGCGCAACCGGCTGGACGAGATCCCGCACGAGTCGGCCAACCCGGCCCGCCGAGCGGCCAAGCAGCTCTCCAAGGAGCTGTTCCCGGCCTCCGCGCGCGCCTCCCGGCCGCGTCAGGGCACCGAGGAGACCGTCGCCGCGATCGACGCCGCCGCCGTCCGCGCCTTCTACGACGCGTACGTGCGCCCCTCCACGGCCACCGCCGTGGTCGTCGGCGACCTCACTGACGTCGACCTCGACAAGGTGCTAGCCGAGACGCTGGGCGCCTGGACGGGCACCGCGGCCGACCGGCGGCGCATGCCGTCCGTCTCGGCCGACGACACCGGCCGGGTCGTCATCGTGGACCGCCCCGGCGCCGTCCAGACGCAGCTGCTCATCGGCCGCGTCGGCGCCGACCGCCACGACCGTGTGTGGCCGGCCCAGGTGCTCGGCACGTACTGCCTCGGCGGCACCCTCACGTCCCGTCTGGACCGCGTCCTGCGCGAGGAGAAGGGCTACACGTACGGCGTGCGCGCCTTCGGCCAGGTGCTGCGCTCCGACGGCGAGGGCAACGGGGCGTCGCTGCTCGCCATCAGCGGCTCGATCGACACCCCCAACACGGGCCCGGCACTTGACGACCTGTGGAAGGTGCTGCGCACCCTCGCCGCCGACGGTCTGACGGACGCCGAGCGCGATGTGGCCGTGCAGAACCTGGTGGGCGTCGCGCCGCTCAAGTACGAGACGGCCGCCTCCGTCGCGGGCACGCTCGCCGACCAGGTCGAGCAGCACCTCCCGGACGACTACCAGGCGCAGTTGTACGCGCGCCTCGCCGAGACCGGCACGGTGGAGGCGACCGCGGCCGTGGTCAACGCCTTCCCGGTGGACCGGCTCGTCACCGTGCTCGTCGGTGACGCGGCGCAGATCGAGGAGCCGGTGCGTGCCCTCGGCATCGGTGAAGTGACGGTCGTGACCGGCTGACTGAGCCGCTGTCACACCGGTTCGGGGACCCCGACGACCTGGTTCGTCGGGGTCCTCCCTTTTGTCCGTATTGCTGAGAAGTGTGATCTTCTGCCCTGTGGCATGTCTTACAAAAGAGCGTGTCTGTTTGGCGATTGACAGAAGATCGGCCTAGCTTCGACCCGACTGTTCGTCCGCAGTACGACGCCGCATCCGCGGCAACGGGCAGTCATCGCCGAGTCCCCGTAAGGCGCGAGCCTGGGGAGCCGGGGACCCATCGCAGTCCCTGGGGTGAATCGGACGCCTTCGCTCAGCGAGCGGAGGGGCCCGTAGGAGACCTTCCTGCTCCGAACCCGTCAGCTAACCCGGTAGGCGAGAGGGAAGGAAAGGATCAGCCACTACATGGCGTTCACCCGTGCCACCGGGAAGCATCGTGGTCCGAGCCGTCTGGCGCGCCGCGGAGTGGGCATCGCCGGTGTGGCGACCCTTGCGACGACCGGCGTCATCGGAACCCTGGCCTCCCCGGCGTTCGCCGCCGACACGGAGCCCGTCTCCCCGGAAGACACCGGCCTCACCCAGGTGATCACCGCCGACTCCCTCGCCGACCGGGTCGACGCCCAGGCCGCCGCGCAGGAGAAGGAGGCGGTCGAGACCGCCGCCCGCGTCAAGGCCGCCGCCGAGGCGAAGCGCAAGGCCGAGGCCCGCGCCAAGGAGCTGCGCGCCGCCAAGGAGCGCGCCGCCCGCGAGGCCGAGCGCAAGCGCCTGAGCTCCTTCCAGCTCCCCGTCGCCGGCTCGTACGTGAGCACCGGCTACAAGACCGGCGGCTCGCTCTGGTCCTCCGGCCACCACTCCGGCATCGACTTCCACGCCGCCTACGGCTCCCAGGTCGTCTCCGTGGGCTCGGGCACCGTCGTCGAGGCCGGCTGGGGCGGCGCGTACGGCAACAACATCGTCATCCGGATGAACGACGGCACGTACACCCAGTACGGCCACCTCTCCTCGATCGGCGTCTCCGTCGGCCAGACGGTCACCCCCGGCGAGCAGATCGGCATCTCCGGCTCCTCCGGCAACTCGACCGGCCCGCACCTCCACTTCGAGGCCCGCACCAGCGCCGAGTACGGATCGGACATCAACCCGATCACCTACCTCCGCGCCCGCGGGGTCCAGGTCTGAGGTGTGAATTCTGTGAAGAAGCCCCGGCTCGAACGAGCCGGGGCTTCTTTTTCGTGCCCCAATTACCGGGTGGCATCGGAAATTCCGGCGTCCTGCAATAGAGTTCGCGAGAGTTCGCAGGGCGGGCGCCACTCGACGGGGTTTCGCGCGGATCACCTACGGAGGTCGGACATGCGTGTTCCCGCGCACTCGGTATGCACGGCGATCCGGGACGACATCGTCTCCGGCGTCTTCGCGTGGGGCGCCCGGCTGACGGAGGAGCAGCTCGCGCGCCGCTACGGGGTCTCCCGCGTCCCGGTCCGCGAGGCGCTGCGCACCCTGGAGTCCGAGGGCTTCGTGGTCACCCGCCGGCACGCCGGCGCCCATGTCGCCGAGCCCACCGAGCAGGAGGCGGCCGACCTGCTCGACGTCCGGACCCTGCTGGAGCCGCTGGGGGCCGCCCGCGCCGCCCAGCGCCGCACCGAGGCGCACCTCAAGGTGCTGCGCGGGCTGGTCAGGCTGGGGCAGGAGCGGGCCAGGCGCGGCCAGGGCGACGATCTGCGCTCGCTCGGCGCGTGGTTCCACGAGACGCTGGCCCAGGCGTCCGGCAGCCCGCCGCTCACCGCGCTCCTCACCCAGCTGCGGCACAAGATCGCCTGGATGTACGCGGTCGAGCCCGCCGAGCGGCCCGTGGAGGCCTGGGCCGAGCACGGGGCCATCGTCGACGCCGTCGCGCGCGGGGACGCCGAACGGGCCCGCGCCCTGACCGCCCTGCACGTGGAGCGCTCCCTGCCGCTGCACCGGCCCCGGCGTCCGGAGCGGGCGCGTGTGAGGGTTTCGCAACATGTCGTAAACACCGCGGGGCCGCGGAATTAACACCGGCGCCGTATACAAGGGAAAGGCGATGGGGGTGGCTGATCGATTGGGGTCGCCCTATTCCAGCTTCACCTTCCCGATTTGCGCTGCCTGATTCCAGTGAAGGAAAAAGGGTCGCATCGCAGAAAAGGCCGCGCCCGCCGGAATTCCGGCAGGTGCGGCCCTTCGCGATCCGTCGTCGGGGAGGAGACGGGTCAGACGGTCTCGGGGAGCTCGTCGAGACCCTCCGCGACCAGCTTCGCGAGGCGGTCGAGCGCGGCCTCGGCGCCATCGGCGTCCGAAGCGAGGACGATCTCCTCGCCGCCCTGGGCACCCAGGCCGAGCACCGCGAGCATGGACGCGGCGTTGACCGGGTTGCCGTCGGCCTTGGCGATCGTCACGGGGACGCCGGCGGCCGTGGCGGCACGGACGAAGATGGAGGCGGGGCGGGCGTGCAGGCCCTCGGCCCAGCCGACGTTGACGCGGCGCTCAGCCATGGTGGTTGCCCTTCAACTTTCAGCGGTTGTCTAGACCAGTCTCTCACGGGCGGCGACGTGCTCGTACCGACCTTCGGCCCCATTCGGGGCGGCCGTTAGGCCCTCCCTACCTTGCATGGCGGGCACCCGCCGCGCGACCGGTGCCGCTGTCGGACCCCGGCCTTACTCTTGCCCCATGCAGAGCGCGTCGGAACAGTCCGAACAGCCGGAACACGCGTATCCCGACCACTGGGAAGCGGACGTGGTCCTCCGTGACGGCGGCACCGCGCGCATCCGGCCCATCACCGCCGACGACGCCGAGCGGCTGGTCAGTTTCTATGAGCAGGTCTCGGACGAGTCGAAGTACTACCGCTTCTTCGCCCCGTACCCCCGGCTGTCCGCCAAGGACGTGCACCGCTTCACCCACCACGACTTCGTCGACCGGGTGGGGCTCGCCGCCACGGTGGGCGGGGACTTCATCGCGACCGTGCGCTACGACCGCATCAACGCCCTGGGGCGCCCCGCCTCCGCCCCGGCCGACGAGGCCGAGGTCGCCTTCCTCGTCCAGGACGCCCACCAGGGCCGCGGGGTCGCGTCCGCGCTCCTCGAACACATCGCGGCGGTCGCGCGGGAGCGCGGCATCCGGCGGTTCGTCGCCGAGGTGCTGCCCGCGAACACCAAGATGATCAAGGTGTTCACGGACGCCGGCTACACCCAGAAGCGCAGCTTCGAGGACGGTTCCGTCCGCCTCCACCTCGACCTGGAGCCCACCGACCGCTCCCTCGCCGTCCAGCGCGCCCGCGAACAGCGCGCCGAGGCCCGGTCCGTGCAGCGGCTCCTCGCGCCCGGCTCCGTCGCCGTGATCGGCGTGAGCCGCGCCCCCGGCGGGGTCGGCAGGGCCGTGCTCCACAACCTCCTCGACGCCGGCTACACCGGGCGGGTCCACGCCGTGAACAGCGCCCTGGGGGAGGGGCGGCACGAGCTGGAGGGCGTTCCCGCCTTCCGGAGGGTCGCCGACATCGGCGAGGACGTCGACCTCGCCGTCGTCGCCGTCCCCGCCGAGCGGGTCCCCGAGGCCGTCGCCGACTGCGGCGAGCACGGGGTGCGGGGCCTGGTCGTGCTCTCGGCCGGATACGCGGAGAGCGGGACCGAGGGCCGCGAGCGCCAGCGCGCGCTGCTGCGCCAGGCCCGTTCGTACGGCATGCGGATCATCGGCCCCAACGCCTTCGGGATCATCAATACGGCCGAGTCCGTACGGCTGAACGCCTCGCTGGCCCCGCAGATGCCGGCCGCCGGCCGCATCGGGCTCTTCACCCAGTCCGGCGCCATCGGCATCGCCCTCCTCGCCGGACTGCACCGGCGGGGTGCCGGACTCTCCTCCTTCCTCTCCGCGGGCAACCGGGCGGACGTCTCCGGCAACGACCTCCTCCAGCACTGGTACGACGACCCGGCGACCGACGTCGTCCTCCTCTACCTGGAGTCGATCGGCAACCCGCGGAAGTTCACCCGGCTCGCCCGCCGCACCGCCGCGGTCAAGCCGGTCGTGGTCGTCAAGGGCGCCCGGCACAGCGGCAGCGCCCCGCCCGGCCACCGCGTCCCCGTCACCCGCATCCCGCACGCCACCGTCTCCGCGCTGCTGCGGCAGGCCGGTGTCATCCGGGTCGACACCGTCACCGAACTCGTCGACGCGGGCCTCCTCCTCGCGGACCAGCCCCTGCCCGCCGGCCCCCGCGTCGCCATCCTCGGCAACTCCGAGTCCCTCGGGCTGCTCACCTACGACGCCTGCCTCACCGAGGGGCTGCGCCCGCTGCGCCCCCTCGACCTGACGACCGGCGCCACCCCCGCCGACTTCCGCACCGCGCTCGCCGCCGCCCTCGCCGACGACGCCTGCGACGCCGTGGTCGTCACCGCGATCCCCTGGGTCGGGGAGAACGGGGCCACCGAGTCCGGCGACGGCGAGGTCCTGGCCGCCGCCCTCCGCTCCGCCGTCGCCGACGCCCCGGGCGCGGCCAAGCCGGTCGTCGTCGTCCATGTCGAGATGGGCGCCCTGGCCGAGGCCCTCGCGGAGGCGACCCGCACCCGCCCGGCCGGCCGGACCGCGCCGCCAGCCGGGGCACCCGAGGCGAAGCAGCCGCCCGCGCCCCAGGCTCCGGTCTCCGCGCCCCAGGCTCCGGTCTCCGCGCCCCAGGCTCCGGTCTCCGCACCCCAGGCTCCGGTCTCCGGGCCCCAGGCCTCGGCCCCCGGGCCCCAAGCCCCTGCCTCCGCACCCCAGGCCCCGGTCTCCGGGCCCCAGGCCCCAACCTCCGCACCACCGGACCCGGCCGCCCCAGGAGTGCCGACCGAGCAGGGCGAGCCGCCCGCCGCCCGCGCCATCCCCTCCTACCCCGCCGCCGAACGGGCCGTGCGGGCTCTCGCGGAGTCCGTGCGGTACGCGCAGTGGCGCCGGCAGGCCGCGGCCGACCCCGGACGAGTGCCCGAGTTCGACACCATCGACGAGACCGGGGCCGCCGGCCTCATCGGGCGGGTGCTCGGCGAGGAGGGCACCGATCCGCGCGGGGTGACCCTCGGCGTCGAGGAGACCGGGGAGCTGCTCGGGCGGTACGGGATCGGCGTCCTGCCCACCCTGCCCGCACCCACCCCCGACGAAGCCGTCCGCGCCGCCACCCGGCTCGGCTTCCCCGTCGCCCTCAAGACCACGGCACCGCACCTGCGCCACCGCCCCGACCTCGGCGGCGTACGGCTCGACCTGGCGACCGAGGAGCAGCTCCGCACCGCGTACGCCGAGATCACCGAGACCCTCGGCAAGCCCGAGGAGCTCCAGCCGGTCGTCCAGGCCATGGTCCCGCGCGGGGTCGACACCGTCGTGCGCGCCGCCATCGACCCCGCCGTCGGCGCCGTCCTCTCCTTCGGCCTCGCCGGAGCCGCCTCCGAACTGCTCGGCGACATGTCCCACCGGCTCGTCCCCGCCACCGACCGGGACGCCGCCGACCTCGTCCGCTCGATCCGCACCGCCCCGCTCCTGTTCGGCTGGCGCGGCTCCGCCCCCGTCGACACCCCCGCCCTCGAAGAGCTGCTGCTGCGGGTCTCCCGGCTGGTCGACGACCACCCCGAGGTCGTCGCCATCTCCCTGGAACCCGTCGTCGTCGCCCCCCGTGGCGTCTCCGTCCTCGGCGCCACCGTCCGGCTCGCCCCGCCCCCGCCCCGCACCGACCTCGGCCCGCGGCGCCTCCCGAGCTACCAGTGACATGGGCGAGCCGACGAGCCCCGCGGGAGGGCGGGAGGGGGGCCCACAGCCCCGTAGGATGGAGTCCATGGCAAAGACCGGTACGACGACCCAGGGGCTGCGCGCGGCGATCGAGCGCAGCGGCTACTACCCGGCCCTCGTGGCCGAGGCGGTGGAGTCCGCCGTCGGCGGCGAGGCGGTCTCGTCGTACGTGGTCCACCAGGAGACCACCTTCGACGCGAACGAGGTCCGCCGCCATGTCACCGTCCTCGTCCTGACGGCCAACCGCTTCATCGTCAGCCACACCGACGAGCAGGCCGCCGACACCAGCTCCCCGACGCCGTACGCCACGACCTCCACCGAGTCGGTCAAGCTGGACCGGATCTCCTCGATCGTCGTCAGCCGCGTCGTCGCCAACCCGGAGTCGTACACGCCGGGGACCCTGCCCCGCGAGGTCGTCCTGACCATCGGCTGGGGCGCCGTCTCCCGCATCGACCTGGAGCCCGCCGCCTGCGGCGACCCCAACTGCGACGCCGACCACGGCTACACCGGCAACTCCACCGCCGACGACCTCAGCCTGCGCGTCAGCGACGCCGGCGACGGCCCGGACACCGTCCGCCAGACGCTCGCCTTCGCGCAGGCGCTCTCCGAAGCCACCGCGGACACCGCGGTCAGCCGCTGATGGTCCAGCCCACCGCCGTCGCCCAGGGGTGGCCGGACGAACCCGTCCCGCTCGACCCCGCCACCGCGCCGCTCCCCGAGTACGGCAGCGGCTCCCTCGCGGACCTGCTCCCGACGCTCGTCTCCGGACAGGGCGTGCCCGGCTGCGAGCCCCGGATCGCCGAGCTCGCCCCGGCCGACCGCAACTGCGTCTTCCTCATCGACGGGCTCGGCTGGGAGCAGATCAAGGCCCACCCGGACGAGGCCCCGTACCTCACCTCGCTGCTCGGCAGCTCGCGCGGCGGCACCGGCCGCCCGCTCACCGCGGGGTTCCCGGCCACCACGGCGACCTCGCTCGCCTCGGTCGGCACCGGCCGCTTCCCCGGCGAGCACGGGCTGCCCGGCTACACCGTGCGCAACCCGCAGACCGGCGAGCTGATGAACCAGCTCCGCTGGAAGCCCTGGACCCCGCCGCGCGTCTGGCAGCCGTACCCGACGGTCTTCCAGCTCGCCCACGAGGCCGGGATCCACACCGCCCAGGTCTCGTCGCCGATATTCCAGGACACCCCGCTCACCAAGATCGCGCTGAGTGGCGGAACGTTTCACGGCAGGCTCTCCGGCGAGGAGCGGATGGACTTCGCCGCCGAGCAGCTGGCCGCCGGCGACCGCTCCCTCGTCTACACGTACTACAGCGAGCTCGACGGCGCCGGACACCGCTTCGGCATCGACTCCGACGCCTGGCGCGGCCAGCTGATGTGCGTCGACCGGCTCGTCCAGCGCCTCGCCGAGCAGCTCCCGCCGCGCTCCGCGCTCTATGTCACCGCCGACCACGGCATGGTCGACATCCCCTTCGACGACGACCACCGGATCGACTTCGACGAGGACTGGGAGCTGCGCGCCGGCGTCGCCCTCCTCGGCGGCGAGGGCCGCGCCCGGCACGTCTACGCCGTCCCGGGTGCCGAGGCGGACGTCCTCACCTGCTGGAGCGAGGTCCTCGGCGACCGGTTCTGGGTGGCGAGCCGGGACGAGGCCGTCGCGCTCGGCTGGTTCGGCGACCAGGTCGACGCGCGGGTCCACGGGCGCATCGGCGACGTGGTCGCCGCGGCCCAGGACGCCCTCGCCATCACGGCCTCCGTCAACGAGCCGAACGAGTCCGCCATGGTGGGCATGCACGGTTCGATGACCGCGGCGGAACAACTCGTGCCGCTGCTGGAAGTACGCTCCTGAGGCCTCGGCCCCGCGCCTTCCGTTACCCGTCCCCACCCGCACCCGTCACTCCCCGACCGCGACCCTGACCCGAAAGGTCCCCGACCTCCCATGCCCGAGCTGGTGTTCTTCTCCGGAACGATGGACTGCGGAAAGAGCACCCTCGCTCTTCAGATCGAACACAACAGGTCCGCCCGCGGACTCCAGGGCATGATCTTCACCCGGGACGACCGGGCCGGCGAGGGCAAGCTGTCCTCCCGGCTCGGCCTGGTCACCGACGCCGTCGAGGCGGCGGAGGGCTTCGACTTCTACGCGTACCTCGTCGCCCACCTGTCGAAGGGCGGGCGGTGCGACTACGTCATCGCCGACGAGGCCCAGTTCCTCGCGCCCGAGCAGATCGACCAGCTCGCCCGGGTCGTCGACGACCTCGACCTCGACGTCTTCGCCTTCGGCATCACCACCGATTTCCGGTCCAAGCTCTTCCCGGGCTCGCAGCGGCTCGTCGAGCTCGCCGACCGGGTGGAGGTCCTCCAGGTCGAGGCCCTGTGCTGGTGCGGCGCCCGCGCCACCCACAACGCGCGCACCGTCGGCGGCGAGATGGTCGTCGAGGGCGCGCAGGTCGTGGTCGGCGACGTCAACGCCGGGGACCAGGTCGGCTACGAGGTCCTGTGCCGCCGGCACCACCGGCGCCGTATGACGGCCTCCTCGGCCCGCGCCGCCGCCCTCTCGCCGGACGTCCTGCCGGTCCCGCAGAGCTGAGGCGCCCGACGGCTCAGCCGGGGACGGCCCGGAAACGGCGCCGGTACTCCATGGGCGTCGTGTCGAGGCGCCGCCGGAACGCCCGGATCAGCGTGTCCGTCGTACCGAACCCGCAGAGGGTCGTGATCCGTTCCAGGGTGGCGTCGGTGGACTCCAGCTGATGGCGCGCCCGCTCCACCCGCGCCGACTCGACGTACGCGCTGGGCGTCATGCCCAGCTCGGCCTTGAAGATCCGGGTGAGCTGCCGCTCGCTGATGTGGGCGGTCTCGGCGAGATCCGCGAGGGTGAGCGGCTCGCCCAGGTTGCGCGTGATGTGGTGGCGCAGGTCCTCGATCCGGCGGGTGGTGGAGACGGGTTCGAGGGGGACGCTGAACTGGCTCTGCCCGCTGGGCCGCTTCAGGTACATCACGAGCTGGCGGGCGACGCGCAGCGCCAGGGTCTCGCCGAAGTCGTCGGCGACGAGGGCGAGCGCCAGGTCGAGGCAGGAGCTGATCCCCGCGCCCGTCCACACGTCGCCGTCGCGGATGAAGATCGGGTCGGCGTCGACCTCGACCGCCGGGTGCTCGGCGGCCAGCTGCCGCGCGGTCGACCAGTGGGTGGTGGCGCGCTTGCCGTCCAGGAGGCCGGCGGCGGCGAGGATGTGCGCCCCGACGCAGACGGAGGTCACCCGCCGGGTCCGCTCCGCCAGCTGCCGCACCCGGTCCACCACGGCCGGGTCGACCAGGGCGCGGACCCGGCGCAGGTCGTCGACCTCGACCGCACCGGGCACCAGGAGGGTGTCGATGGGGCGCTCGGCCACCTCCTCGAACGTGATGTCCGGGAGGACCCGCACCCCGGCGGAGGTGGTGACGGGGTCCGTCGTCTCGGCGGCGAGGAGCACCTGATAGCCCGTCGCGTCGTCCGTCTCGCGCCGCAGCAGGGCGAACACCTCGGGCGGTCCCGTGACGTCGAGCAGATCGACGCCCTCGAAGAGAACGATGACGATGAGCCGTCCGACGGCGCTCATGGGGGACTCCGTCCTGCGCGGGTCGAGGTGATGTCCGGATCTGCATGTTAGGGCGCGTCATCGACATGGGGAGGGCGGGTGGGGGCACCCGCTGTTCACCTGAGGTGCGCCCAGGGACCTCCTCCCGCTCGGTCGGGGGTCGTGCGGCTCGGCGGTAATGCGTCTCTACGCCGAACAGTTCTATGCCGATCCGCTCAACGCCGATCAGCTCGACGCCGGTCGGCCCGCCCGGCCGAACCGCCTCTGGAGGACGTGTGCCACCCGCTGCCGAGACCGAGTCCTCCCCGTCCCGGCCGAGGCTCCGGGCGGCGGCCGGTGCCGGTCTCCTCACCGGTCTGCTCTTCTGTCTCGCCGGAGCGCTCGCGGGCAGCTATCCCTTTGGATCCAGAACCCGCAACATCGTCGACCTGGGGCAGCAGTATCTGCCGTTCCACGCGTACTGGCGGAAGCTGATCCTGGGGCAGTCCCAGGGCGACCTGTTCCTCAACTGGTCATCGGGTTTTGGATCCAATTTCCTCGGCGACTTCGGCACCTATCTGAGCAGCCCCTTCGACCTGCTCGTCCTCCTCTTCCCCGCCGACCGGCCCGAACTCGCCCTGTACGTCATCACCGCCGCCAAGATCGCCACCGCGGCGGCGGGCATGGCGGCCCTGCTGCTCACCCTGCGCCGCGGCCCCTGGCCGGTCGCGGCGGTGCTCGGCACCGCCTACGCGCTCTCCGGCTGGACCTTCAACTACGGCGCCACGGTGCCGATGTGGCTCGACGGGCTCGTGGCCTTCCCGCTGCTGTGCCTGGTGGGGGAGTGGGCCCGACGCGGACGCCGGCCGGTGCTCGGGCCGCTGGTCGTGGCCGTCGCCTGGTTCGCCAACTTCTACACCGCGTACATGGCGACCATCGGCGCCGCCGTCGTCCTCGCCGTACGCCTCCTGACGGCCGACGACATCGGTACCGGTGCCGGTACCGACTCCGGGACCCGCGCCGATTCCGGCTCCGGATCCGGCGCGCGTGGCGCCGCCGCCCACCACCCGCACCTAGCCGCCCTCCTGAGGGCCGCACGCAGCGTCCTCATCGGCATCGGGCTCGCCGCCCCGCTCGTCGTCGTCATCTTCCTCGCCACCCGGGTCGCCGACCCCACCCCGCCCACCGCCTTCGCCCCCGCGGCCTGGACGGACGTCCTGGCCCGGCTGCTGCCGGCCACGGCCAGCGTGGCCACCCCGGCGCTGTTCATCGGCACGCCCGCCCTGGCGCTCGCCCTCACCCTGCCCTTCAACGGCGCGGTCGCCGCCCGGGTACGGACCGGCTGGACGGCCGCGATCGTCCTGGTCACGCTGTCCCTCCAGTGGGAGCCGACCCATCTGCTCTGGCACGCCGGAGCCTCGCCCAACGGCATCCCGTACCGCCAGACCTTCGTCCTCTGCGGCCTGCTGCTGATCGGCGCCTGGCTGTCGACGGCCCAGGGACTGCCCCGGCCCGCGGCGCTCCTCGGCGGCGGCGTGCTGCTCGCGGGCGCCGCCTGGGCCGCCCGAGGCAGTGTCGACATCGACCGCTGGACCTACCCCGCCGCCGCCGGAGCCGCCGTCCTGGCGGCGCTCGCCGCCACGGCCGCCCTGTTCGCCGGCCGCCGGACCGGAAGGGTCCTCCCGGTCCTCGCCGTCGTGCTGCTGCTCGCCGCGCAGGCGGGCGAGACCCTGGTCACCGGCAAGCGCATCGAGGAACAGCAGCTCGCCAAGGTGTCCTGGGCGCCGCGCGTCGGCCCCTGGCACACCGACATGACCCGCGCCGTCGCCGAGAAGGACGCCTGGCCGCGCCACCGCACGGACCCCGGCGAGGTCCCCGGCGGCAACGACGTCCTCCTCGTCGGCGGCGAGGGCGCCGACTACTACAGCAGCCTCACCGCCGACACGTACTCCCGCACCCTCGCCGGCCTCGGCTTCGGCTACTACGCCAAGGGCCGGCACCCCGTCAGCCTCGACAACCCCGTCACCGACGCGATCTTCTCCATCGGCACCCGGATGCGCTCGACCCCCGACGCCCCCCTCGCCGTCGACCGGCTCCCCAGGGCCACGATCACCGTCACCGACACCCCCGTACCGCCGCTCGTCACCGTCCACCCGGAGACACCCCCGAAGGAGGCGGGCGCCGACTCCGCGTTCGTGCGCCAGGAACGCCTCCTCGGCCACACCGTGTACGACGTGCCGGACGCGCGGCGCGCCGGCACCACGCTCACCGCGCGCTGCCCCGCGGGCTCCCAGGTGTGGTTCTGGGCCCCGGAGTTCCAGGGCGACGCCGCCCTGAACGGCCGCCCGTCCGTCGACTTCGCCGGCAAGCTGCCGTCCGTCCTCGCCCCCATGCGGCCGCTCGGCACCGTCCCGGACACCGGCGAGGTCCGCGTCACCCTGACGCCCGAGGCGAAGGCCCGGCCCCGGCTCAAGCTGCCCGCGCACCCCGTCGGCTGCCTAGTCCAGGAACGCCTCACCACCGCCGTACGGCAGCTCACCGCCACCGGCGCGACCGAGGTCCGCACCACCGGCCACACCCTCACCGCCGACCTGCCGTCCGGCAGCAGCGGCACCGCCGTCCTCGCCGTCCCCCGCGTCTCCGGCTGGCGCTGCGCCGCCGGTGACGCGCCCCTGACGCCCGCCCGTAGCCGCCTCGGCCTCATCGCCGTCCCCTTGGACGGCCGCGCCACCTCCGTGACCTGCTCCTTCCGGCCGCCCGGGCTCAAGCTGGGCGGTGCGGTCGGCGCGACGGCCCTCGCCGCCCTCCTGGCCACCGCGTGGCTCCACCGGCGCCGCACCCGCGAACCCGCAGGACGGCAAGAGTTCACCGCCCGTGCACGCGAGGCTCGTCCCGCCGAGAAAAGCGCTGTCTAGTCTGCCCGCCAGTACCTGTACGCGAGTACGCGAGTTGGGGATCTCCGAGTGCCGAAACTGTCCGTCGTCGTGCCCTTCCACAATGTCGGGCCCTATGCCCCCGACACCCTGCGCAGTCTCGCGGACAACGCGGACGCGGACACCGAATTCCTGCTGGTCGACGACCATTCCACGGACGAGACGCCCGACCTCCTCGACCGCTGGAAGGACCGCATTCCGCAGGCCAGGGTCATTCGCCACGAGACGAACCTCGGCGTCGCGCAGGCCCGTAACACCGGGATCGACGCGGCCACCGGCGACTACCTCACGTTCCTCGACGGCGACGACTGGTACGCCCCCGGCCACCTGGCCGCCATGACGGCCGGAATCCACCGCCTGGGCTGCGACTTCGCCCGCACCGACCACGTCCTGTCGACCGCGCGCAACCGCCAGATCCGCTACGCCCCGGCCAAGGTGCGCGACGCCGTCATGGACCCCCGGGACGGCATCGCGCCCGCCAGCATGGTGACGATGGTCGACTATCCGTTCGTCCCGTTCGGCATTTACAGCGCCCGTCTGTTCGAAAACGGCGCCTCGCGGTTCGAGACGAAACTGCGGACGGCCGAGGACCGCCTCTGGATCTGGCGACTGCACCTCGCCGCCCGCACCTATGCGGCGCTTTCCCTGCACGGCGTCTTCTACCGGCGCGGGGTCACCACCTCGCTCACCCAGATCACCGACAACCGGCAACTGGACTTCATTCCCTCCTACGACCTCCTCCTCGAAGAGGTCTCCCGCGACCGCGACGCCGACCGCTTCCTCCCGAAGGCCGTCCGCACGTACTGCGCGATGATCGCCTTCCACATGGCGAAGTCCGACCAGTACGAGTCGGCCGTGGCCAAGCGGCTCCGGCGCGACGTGACCGACGCCCTGCGCCGGATGCCGCAGCAGGTCCTCGACGGGACCCTCGCGACCATGGACACGACCCGCAGCACCCTCCTGAGGAGCCTGCGCGACACCGGAAAGGCCGCCTGACCATGGCGATCACCGATCGGATCCAGATCTTCCAGGTGTCGACGCTGTACGGGGCCGCCACGGTGGCCGCCGCGATCGACGCCGGGCAGTTCGGCGCCCCGGGCGACGCCCGCCGCCTCCTGCTCGTCTCGAACAACGCCGAGATCCCCGAGACCGCCCTCCGGCTCGACGCCATGACCGGCTACGAGCGGATCGCCACCCGCTTCGACGAGGTCGTCGACTGGAACGAGGCGATCCAGCCGCACCACCCCAGCTCCTGGTCACCCCGCCCCGAGGAGTCCCCCCTCTGGCAGCGCGTGTTCCGCACCGCCTGGGGGCTCGGCACCGCCACCGTCGAGCTCGTCGTCGAGTCGATCCAGGTCAACCCCGCCAAGGCGCTCGCCGCCGTCTTCGCCGAGAGCACCGTGCAGGTCTACGCCGACGGGCTCATGAGCTACGGCCCGACCCGCGACGAACTGCCCCAGTCCATCGCCTGCCGCATCCGCCGCGTCCTCCACCTCGACCTGGTGCCCGGACTGCGCCCCCTGCTCCTCACGGAGTACGGGGTCGGGGCCGAGCTGGTCCCCGACGAGGCGTTCCGCGCGGTGCTCCGGGAGATCGCCGAGGCCGCCGCGGACGACGCCCGGCTCGCCGCCGCGGCCACCGCCGAGCCCACCGCCCTGCTCCTCGGCCAGTACCTCGCCGTCCTCGGCATCCTCACCGCCGACGAGGAGGAGGAACTGCACGGGCGCATGCTGCGCGGCGCCGCGTCCGCCGGGCACCGCAGCGTGGTCTTCAAGCCCCACCCGACCGCCCCGGCGCGCTACTCCCAGGCCCTGCACGAGGAGGCCGCCCGCTCCGGCGTCACCCTCACCGTCCTGGACGGCCCCCTGCTCGCCGAGACCTTCTACGAGCGCTGCCGGCCCGAGCTCGTCGTCGGCTGCTTCTCCACCGCGATGCTGACCGCCGCCGTCTACTACGGCGTCCCCGTCGCCCGCGTCGGCACGGAGACCGTCCTCGCCCGGCTCACCCCGTACGAGAACAGCAACCGCATCCCCCTGACCATCGTCGACCACCTCGTGCCCGACCTGGAGAGCGCCGCCGAACCCCGCGTCCCCGGCGCCGCCCCCGACACCCTCGCCCCCCTGGTCCGCGCCGTCGGCTACTGCATGCGCCCGACCGCGCACCCGGGGCTGCGCGCCGAGGCGGAACGGTACGTGGAGGGGCAGGCGGAGGAGCTCCACTTCCCGGCGGAGCGACTGGTGGAGCTGGAGCTGAGGGTTCCGGTCGGGCGGTAGGGCCCAGAGTCGAACACCGGATATCGGGTACTGGATATTGGATCCGATATCCAGCCGCCCTAACGCCTCACCGCCCGCCCGTCGACCGCACCAGCGTGAACACCGCCCCCTCCGGGTCCGCCACCAGCGCCAGCCGTCCCGCCGTGCCCTCGCGGGGCTGGCGCAGGACCTGGCCGCCGAGTTCGGTGACGAGCCGGGCGGAGGCGTCCACGTCCTCGACCTCGAAGTACGTCATCCAGTGCGCGCCCCGGTCCCGGGGCAGGGCGGAGCCCACGCCGTGCAGGGAGGCGACGGGGCGGCCGTCGAGGTGGAGGGTGAGGTAGTCGAAGTCGGCCGAGACGACCGGCTCGACCTCGTACCCGAAGATCGTCTGGTAGAACTTGCCGACCGAGCCCGTCTCGTACGTCAGGAGCTCGTTCCAGACGGGCGTCCCGGGCGGTCCGGCCGTCGCGGTCCCGTGGTGGGCCTCGGCCTGCCAGACGCCGAAGACGGCGCCGGCCGGGTCGGAGCAGAGCACCAGCCGCCCGGCCTCGCCCGCGTCCAGCGGACCCACCGCGACGGTGCCGCCGCAGCAGCGGATGCTCTCCGCGGTCTCGTCGGCGTCGTCGGTGGCCAGGTACGTGGTCCAGGCGATCGGGAGATGCCGGTCCGGGGGCAGCTGGCCGATCCCGGCCACCTCCCGGCCGTCGAGCAGTGCGCGCACATAGGGGCCGAGCTGCTGGGGGCCGGGCACGAACTCCCAGCCGAACAGTGCTCCGTAGAACTCCTGCGTCCCGTCAAGTCCGTGCACCATCAAGCTCACCCAACAGGGTGTACCGGGTGTGCGCCGAGTCGCCTCGGTCATCGTCTTCGTCTCCTCGCCAGTGGCCGTACGAGGTGGGGCCGGCAGGCCGCACAGTGGCTCCCCGGCGGGTCCTGCCCGCCGTCCGCCCGTCGTACACGCGCACCGGCCGGGCGTCCCGTGCCGATCGTCGCACCACGGGAAGGGCCGCGCGCCTCGGCGGATCCGGTGCGAGGGGACGTTCTCAGGGGGTGGGCTGCGCGAGGATGGCACCCATGAAGCCCATCATCTCCGCAAGCGAACTCGTGAGCGAGTCGGCCGGGGCGACGCCCCCGGTCCTCCTGGACGTCCGCTGGACCCTCGGCGGCCCGCCCGGACGCCCCGAGTACGAGGCCGGCCACCTCCCCGGCGCCGTGTATGTGGACCTGGACGCCGACCTCGCGGGCCCGCCCGGAAGCGGCGGCCGGCACCCGCTGCCGGACATCGCCGCCTTCGGCGCCGTGATGCGCCGCGCGGGGGTCTCGGCGGACCGGCCGGTCGTCGTCTACGACGGCGGCCTCGGCTGGGGCGCGGCCCGCGCCTGGTGGCTGCTGCGCTGGGCGGGCCACCCGGACGTCCGGGTCCTGGACGGCGGGCTGGCCGCCTGGACGGGGGAGCTGTCGAAGGACGTCCCGGCTCCCGGGGAGGGTGATTTCACGCCCGCGCCGGGCGCCCTCGGCCTGCTCGACGCGGACGCCGCCGCCTCCCTGGCCCGCTCCGGACTGCTCCTGGACGCCCGCGCGGCGGAGCGCTACCGGGGCGACGTGGAGCCCATCGACCGGGTCGGCGGGCACATCCCGGGCGCGGTCTCGGCCCCCACGACGGAGAACGTGGCCGCCGACGGGCTCTTCCTGCCCGCGGATGCCCTGGCGGACCGGTTCGCCGCCCTGGGTGCCGCCGACGCCTCCGAGGTCGCCGTGTACTGCGGCTCGGGCGTTTCCGGAGCCCACCAGGTGCTCGCCCTGGAGATCGCGGGAATCCCCGCCGCGCTCTACGCCGGCTCCTGGTCCGAGTGGTCCTCCGACCCGGCCCGGCCGGTGGCCACGGGCCCGGACCCGCAGTAGCCGACAGCCTCACGACACGTCGAAGGGGCCCGCGGCCTTGCGGCGGCGCGGGCCCCTTCGACGTACCGGAAACGTCAGTCCTGCTTCTTCCTGCGCGTGCCGAAGACGATCTCGTCCCAGCTCGGGACCGCCGCGCGGCGGCCCGGGCGGACGCCGTCCGCCTCGGCCTGCCGGTCGGTGGTGCCGGTGAGGCGGTCGCGGTGACCCGACACCGCGCGGGGCATCAGGACGTCGGCGTAGGCGGCGCCCGCGCCCGCGGAGGCGGCCGGAGCCGGGGGCTCCTCGGCCTCGACCTCGTCGGACGGCTCCGTGCTGTCCGCCGGCTCGGGGACGATCATGTCGCCGCGGAAGCTGGGAACCGCCTCCAGGAGGCTCGTCAGGGAATCGCGCTCCTCCTCCGGCTCGGGCGCCGGGATCGGCGCCCGCTCCAGCTGGCGGTCGAGCGCGCGGTCCAGCGGCCTGTCCCGGGGCAGCCGGGCGATCCGCGGGACGAAGGGGAAGCTGGGCTCCGGCACGGCGGCGAGGGTGTCGTCGGTCTCGCCGATCAGCGCCCGCGCCTCGTCGTCGACGGCCTGGACCAGCCGCCTGGGCGGGTCGTACGTCCAGCTGGCGGTGTGCACCTCGCCGGCGACCCGGTAGACGAGCAGCACCTCCCAGGTGCCGTCGTCGCGGCGCCAGGAGTCCCACTGCACGGTGTCCTTGTCTGCGCCGCGCAGCAGCAGCCGCTCCTGCACCGCCTCGCCGAGCTGGGGGCCGGTGTTCTCGCCGGGACGGCGTACGGGGGTCTTGCGGGCCCGCTCGGCCATGAACGCGCGCTCGGCGAGCACCGGGCCCTCGAAGCGCCGGACCCGGTCGACGGGGATGCCGGCGAGCTGTGCGACCTCCTCCGCGGACGCACCCGCACGTATCCGTGCCTGGATGTCGCGGGGGCGGAGGTGGCTCTCCACCTCGATCTCGATCTGGCCGAGGCGCGCGCGGTCGTTGCGCACGGCGGCCCGCAGCCGCTCGTCGATCGGAAGCGTGTACTCCGTGCTGTCAGCAGCCTTCAGCACCAGTCGTGTGCCGTCGTTCGAGACGGCCACGACACGCAGTTCGGGCATGGGAACCTCCCGGGTGGTGCCTGCCGACGTCACGTGCGTCGCTGCTTCCGCTAGTCGAGTGTGGCCTGCCCGGGTGCAGCCTGCCACAACCCTGCCGAGTTGCCCGGCGTGTCGGGCCTGGACCCTGGAACGCCGTTATGGCACGGTTACCCTTTTGCGACGTAGAGTGATCAAACGTCACGCTGTGTCGCGGGTGTCCGTGCGGTGCCATGGCGCCGTCGGTTCGAGTGCCACCTTCGGCCCCCTTCCGTCGATTCCGGACGCCCATGGGGGAATCCGGACCCAGGGTTCGCCACAGTACTCCATTCGGGCCACCTGGGTGGACCGGCGCGCCGCCCAACTTCTCGGGGGGTACGGGAGTTGAGTCTCCGCGATCTTCCCGTGCGCGTGTCCCTCTTCACAGAAGCACCAGAAACGGAACTAATCGCTTCGCTCATTTGTCCCTTCTGGGTGCACGGTGGAACGAATGAACAAGCAGGGGTTGGACATGCTTCACAGGCCGGATTCCGGCGCGGAGGTCGCGGAAGAGAAGAAACGGTTCGACTTGAGCGTGCCTCAGGTCGCCGGCAGTGCCGTCGCGGCGGTGGTCGCCGCCAAGCTGGCGTCCACGCTGGGCGTCTACGGCACCATCCTCGGGGCCGGTGTGATCAGTGTCATCGCGACCTGCGGCGGCCCGCTCCTCCAGCACCTCTTCAAGCGCACCGGCGAGCAGATGCACGCCGCCACGAACACGACCCGGCCGAAGGGGCACCAGGTGCCCGCGCGGTTCGGCGATGAGCCGTACGGAGCGGAGCCGTACGACGAGGAGTTCGGCGCGCCCACCACGCACGGCACCCGGGTCCGTGGCTGGAAGCGCTCCGCCGTCGGGGCCGCCGCGGTCTTCCTGATCGCGATGGGGGGCATCACCGCGTACGAGCTGACCTCCGGTCAGGACCTCAGCGGCACCAAGGGCACCACGACCTTCGGCTCCGCGGTCCGCGGCGACAGCGGCGCCCGGGACGAGAAGCAGTCCGACCGGGGCGTCACCCCGTCCTCGACGCCGAGCGGCGACGGGCGGCAGGAACAGAAGAGCGGCGGGAGCCCCACGCCGGGTGACACCCCGTCGGCTCCGGTCACCCCCGACGCCACGCCCACCCCCACGCCGACGCCCCCGCATCCGACCGGGCCCACCGACGGAGGCACGACCCCGCCCCCGACGGCCCCGCCGACCACCGCGCCGACGGCCCCGCCGACCGCCGAGGCCCCGGCGACCGGCGCGACCGAGTGACGGTCAGTCGCCCAGGACCCGGCGCAGGTAGTCGTTGGCGAACCGGCGCTCCGGGTCGAGCCGGTCGCGCAGCGCCGTGAACTCGGCGAACCGCGGATAGGCCTTCTCGAAGTAGGCGGCGTCCCGGGTGTGCACCTTGCCCCAGTGCGGGCGCCCGCCGTGCGCGGTCATGATGCGCTCCACCGCGGTGAAGTACGCGCGGTGCGGCGTCCCCTTGTAGAGGTGCACGGCGATGTACGCCGACTCCCGGCCCGAGGCGGTCGAGAGCGCGATGTCGTCGGCGGGCGCCGTCCGCACCTCCACCGGGAAGCTCACCTTCAGCGGCGAGCGCTCCACCATCGCCTTCAGCTCGCGCAGCGCCGCGACCGCCGCCTCGCGCGGCAGGGCGTACTCCATCTCCAGGAAGCGCACCCGGCGCGGCGAGGTGAACACCCTGTAGGGGATGTCGGTGTACGTACGGGCCGACAGGGCCCGGCTGGAGACCTTCGCGATCGACGGGACGAGCGGCGGTACGGCGCGGCCGACCGCGCAGGCGACCTGGAAGAGCCCGTTGGAGAGCAGCTCGTCCTCGACCCAGCCGCTCAGCTTCCCGGGCGGGGCCGCTGGGCCCGCGCTGCGGTTGTTGCGCTTGGTGTTGCAGTTGTCCGTGTGGGGGAACCAGTAGAACTCGAAGTGCTCGTTCTCCGCGTGGAGCGCGTCGAACTCCGAGGTCACCCGGTCGAAGGACATCGGCTCCTCCCGCGCGGTGAGCAGGAAGACCGGCTCCACGGCGAAGGTCAGGGCGGTGACGACGCCGAGGGCGCCGAGGCCGATCCTGGCGGCGGCGAAGACCTCGGGGTTCTCCGTGGGGGAGCAGGTCATCAGGCGCCCGTCGGCGGTGACCAGTTCGAGCGCGCGGATCTGCGCGGCGATCGAGGCCGAGTCGCGCCCGGTGCCGTGGGTGCCCGTGGAGGTGGCCCCGGCGACCGTCTGCTCCATGATGTCGCCCATGTTGGTGAGCGACAGGCCCTCCCGGGCCAGCGCCACATTGAGCCGCTTCAGCGGGGTGCCGGACTCCACGGTGACGGTCATCGCCTCGCGGTCGATCCGGCGGATCCCGGTGAGCAGATGGGGCCGGACGAGCACGCCGTCCGTCGCCGCGATCGAGGTGAAGGAGTGGCCGGTGCCGACCGTCTTCACCCGCAGCCCGTCCTCGGCCGCCTTGCGCACGGCGTCGGCGAGCTCCTCGGCGGAGGCCGGGCTCACCTCCCGCACGGGGCGGGAAGTGACGTTCCCCGCCCAGTTACGCCATGTGCCGCTCGTCGTCCCGCTGTTCCCCCACCGCTGGTTCGTGCTCTCGCCCACTCTGCCCCTCCCGCGTCGGCACCGGCCTGCGCAGCCGGCGGTGGCCCAGGAGCGCCACCGCGACCGCGAGCGCACCCGAGGCGACGGGCACCACGTACCCCGCCTCCGCCCCGGAGGCGTCGACCACCCAGCCGGCGGCCGAGGAGCCGAGCGCCACACCGATCGCGAGGCCGGTCCCGGTCCAGGTCATGCCCTCGGTCAGCTGGGTGCGCGGTACGTGCGCTTCGACGAGAGCCATGGTGGTCACCATCGTCGGCGCGATGGAAAGGCCCGCGACAAAGAGCGCCACGGCCAGCAACGGCAGGTTCCCGGCCAGTAGGAGGGGGATCATACTCACGGCCATCGCGCAGACGCCCACGAGCCAGCGCACGGACGGCTCGCCCTTGAGATGGAGCAGCCCGAAGACGGCGCCGGCGACGCAGGAGCCCAGCGCGTAGACGGCCAGGACCAGGCTCGCGGCGGCCTTGTGGCCCTGCTCGTCGGCGAAGGCGACCGTGACGACGTCGACCGAGCCGAAGACCGCTCCGGTGGCGATGAAGGCGAGCGTGAGGACCTGCAGCCCGGGGGAGCGCAGCGCGGAGCCGCCGCTCTGGGCGGTGCGGGGGTGCGGGGCGGGCTCGGTCGCGCGCTGCGCGGTGAGCCAGAAGACGCCGATGGCGAGGAAGACGGCGGCGAGCAGCGGACCGGCCTCCGGGAACCAGATCGTCGACAGACCGATCGAGATGATCGGCCCGAAGATGAAGCACACCTCGTCGACGATCGACTCCCAGGAGTACGCGGTGTGCAGTTGCCGGGCCTCGCCGCGGTAGATGTTCGCCCACCGGGCCCGGGTCATCGCGCCGAGGCTGGGCACGCAGCCGATGAAGGCGGTGAACACGAACAGGGTCCAGTCCGGGGCCTTCTGCTGGACGCAGAGCAGCAGTCCGGCGCCGGCGACGAGCGAGATCAGGGTGGCCGGGCGCAGCACCCGGCGCTGGCCGTAGCGGTCGACCAGCCGGGAGATCTGCGGGCCGAGCACGGCGGCGGAGGCCGCGAGCGTCGCGGACAGCGCGCCGGCGAGCCCGTACCGGCCGGTGACCTGCGAAATCATGGTGACGATGCCGATGCCCATCATGGACAGCGGCATCCGGCCGAGGAAGCCGGCGACGGAGAACAAGGTGCTGCCGGGGGCCGCGAAGATCGCGCGATAGGGACTGGGCAAGAGGATCTCCGGGCTTCCGTGCGGGGCGGCGACTCCACACGTGTCGGCGCAACACGTGTAATTAATAGCTAAAGCCTACGGTGTTGAACTGGTCTGGTCACCCATTTTTTCGGTCGGGGCGAGCCATCGGCTGTCCGAGGCGGGTGGGAGGATCGGTGCCATGTCCGACGAGCTCGATCCCGCCCCGTACGACGCCCTGCTGCTGCTCTCCTTCGGTGGCCCGGAGGGCCCGGACGACGTGGTCCCGTTCCTGGAGAACGTGACCCGCGGCCGAGGCATCCCCAAGGAACGGCTGAAGGAAGTGGGGCAGCACTACTTCCTCTTCGGTGGCGTCAGCCCCATCAACGAGCAGAACCGCGCCCTGCTCGACGCCCTGCGCGCGGACTTCGGCGAGGCGGGCCTCGACCTGCCGGTCTACTGGGGCAACCGGAACTGGGCGCCGTACCTCACCGACACCCTGCGCGAGATGATCACTGACGGCCGTCGCCACATCGCCGTCCTCGCCACCAGCGCGTACGCCTCGTACTCCGGCTGCCGCCAGTACCGGGAGAACCTGGCCGACTCCCTCGCCGAGCTGGAAGCGGAAGGCCTCCCGCTGCCCCGGGTCGACAAGCTGCGGCACTACTTCAACCACCCGGGATTCGTCCGCCCCATGGTCGAGGGCGTGCTCGCCTCCCTCGACGAGCTCGACCCGTCCCTACGGGCCGGGGCGCACCTCGCCTTCACCACGCACTCCATCCCCGACTCCGCCGCCGACACCTCGGGCCCCGTCGCCGACCACGGCGACGGCGGCGCCTACGTGAAGCAGCACCTGGACGTGGCCCGGCTGGTCGTCGACGCCGTCCGCGAGGAGACCGGCGTCGAGCACCCCTGGCAACTCGTGTACCAGTCGCGCAGTGGCGCCCCGCACATCCCCTGGCTGGAACCGGACATCTGCGAGCACCTGGAGGCGCTGCACGGGGCCGGGGCGCCCGCGGTCGTCATGGTGCCCATCGGCTTCGTCTCCGACCACATGGAGGTCCTCTACGACCTCGACACCGAGGCCACCGCCAAGGCCGCCGAGCTGGGCCTCCCGGTCCGGCGCTCGGCGACCGTCGGCGCCGACCCGCGGTTCGCCGCGGCCGTGCGCGAGCTCGTCCTGGAGCGTGCGACGGCCGAGCGCGGGCAGCGTGCCGAGCGTTGCGCCCTGGGCGCGCTCGGAGCCTCGCACGACCTCTGTCCGATCGGCTGCTGCCCCGCGCGCGCGGAGCGCCCCGCGGCGGCCGGCGCCGACAGCCCGTACGCCTGAGGAGCCCTCCCGTGACCGATTCCCCCGTGCCCGACCCGCTGCTGCGGGAGCTGCTCGACCTGGCCCTGGAGGCCGGGCGCCGAGCCGGCGCGCTGCTGCGCGACGGGCGGCCCGACGACCTGACCGTGGCGAAGACCAAGACCAGCCCCATCGACGTCGTCACCGAGATGGACATCGCCGCCGAGAAGCTGATCACCGGCTTCCTCTCCGAGCACCGCCCCCACGACGGCTTCCTCGGCGAGGAGGGCGCCGCCAGCCCCGGCACCAGCGGGATCCGCTGGGTGATCGACCCGCTGGACGGCACCGTGAACTATCTCTACGGCCTGCCGACCTGGGCCGTCTCCATCGCCGCCGAGCGCGACGGGGAGAGCGTCGTCGGCGTCGTCGAGGTCCCGCTGCGCGGCGAGACCTTCCACGCCGTCCTCGGCGGCGGCGCCTGGCTGGGCGACCGGCGCCTCGCCGTCCGCCCCTCCCCGGAGCTCGACCAGGCCCTCGTGGGCACCGGTTTCGCGTACGTCCAGACCCGCCGCGCCCACCAGGCGGACGTCGCCCAGGGCCTCATCCCGCGCGTCCGCGACATCCGCCGCGGCGGCTCCGCGGCGATCGACCTCTGCGACGTCGCCGCGGGCCGTCTCGACGCGTACTACGAGCGCGGCCTCAACCCCTGGGACCTGGCCGCGGGCGACCTCATCGCCCGCGAGGCGGGCGCGCTGACGGGTGGCCGTCCGGGCGAGCGCGCCTCGGGGGAGCTGGTGCTGGCGGCCTCCGAGGGCGTCTTCGGGCCGTTGCAGCGGTTCCTGGAGGAAGCCGGGGCCTGGCACGACTGAGCGGCCCCGCGCCGACAGCGGACATGGGTGGGCCCCCGAAGCCGACGGCTTCGGGGGCCCACCCATGTCCGGGGGGTCAGGCGCAGGCCGCGCCGACCTCCACACCGTGTTCGGCGGCCAGGCGGTGCAGGTCGTCCAGCTCGGCCTGCTCGACGTCCGCGAGGAAGTCGTCGCCCGTCTCACGAGCGCGCGTGAGGTCGGACTGAGCGGCCCTGATGCGGTGCAGCAGGCCTGCGGTGAAAGCGTCCATCGTGCGCCCCCTCGTCGTGGGTCGGTGGCACGGGGAGTGCCGGGGGTGGGCGGACCACGCACTGCTACCTCTGGGGGACAGAGAGCGGTAGGTGGCGTGCCACCTACAGGGCGTGATCTCGGGGTGTGCAGTCGTCCTCCCCAGCCGGTTCCTCAGAGAAACCTCAACTGGCGCGCGAATCAGGTGAATTCTTCCCGACAGGGCACGACCCGACCCCGCCGGGGAGCCGCCGGACCGCCGTCTTACGGCCGGTTTACGCGCGTTCGGGGCAGGATGGACACGCACAGTCAGTGCGCAGACCCGCCCCGTCCGCGGTCCGGACCGGGGCGCCAGGAAAGGACTTACAGACGTGCGTGTACTCGTCGTCGAGGACGAGCAGCTGCTCGCCGATGCGGTGGCCACCGGACTGCGCCGGGAGGCCATGGCCGTCGACGTCGTGTACGACGGCGCCGCGGCCCTGGAGCGCGTCGGCGTCAACGACTACGACGTCGTCGTGCTCGACCGGGACCTCCCGCTCGTCCACGGTGACGACGTCTGCCGGAAGATCGTCGAGCTCGGCATGCCCACCCGCGTCCTGATGCTCACCGCCGCCGGCGACGTCAGCGACCGCGTCGAGGGCCTGGAGCTGGGCGCCGACGACTACCTTCCGAAGCCCTTCGCCTTCACCGAGCTCACCGCTCGCGTGCGGGCCCTGGGCCGCCGCACCACCGTGCCCCTGCCGCCCGTCCTGGAGCGGGCCGGCATCAAGCTGGACCCCAACCGCCGCGAGGTCTTCCGCGACGGCAAGGAGGTCCAGCTGGCGCCCAAGGAGTTCGCCGTCCTGGAGGTCCTGATGCGGAGCGAGGGAGCCGTCGTCTCGGCCGAGCAGCTCCTGGAGAAGGCCTGGGACGAGAACACCGACCCGTTCACCAACGTGGTCCGGGTCACCGTGATGACCCTGCGCCGGAAGCTGGGCGAGCCGCCCGTCATCGTCACGGTCCCCGGCTCCGGCTACCGGATCTGAGCCGATGACCCAGACCCCGGCGCCCCTGAACGCGCCTCCGAAGCCGACATGGGACCCCCGTGACCCGGTCCGCCCGTTGTTGCGTCCGACCATCCGGATAAGACTCACGCTGCTGTACGGCGGGATGTTCCTGATCGCGGGCATCCTTCTGCTGGCGATCATCTACCTGTTCACCGCGCAGGCCCTGCGGGACAGCACCTCCCAGCTGCCCTTCAAGGTCGTCAGCGGCACCGTCCAGCCGACCACCGACTGGTGCGACCTGCCGGAGAAGTCCACCGGCGAGCAGCTCAACAACGCCGTAACGATGTGTCTGCGCCACCAGAGCGACCTCGCCCTGGACGACCTGCTGCGCCGCTCCCTGTTCGCCCTGCTGGGCCTGAGCATCATCGCCTTCGCGTTCGGTTTCGCCATGGCGGGCCGGGTGCTCTCCCCGCTGGGCCGGATCACCCGGACCGCCCGCCAGGTGGCCGGATCCGATCTGTCCCGCCGGATCGAGCTGGACGGCCCGGACGACGAGCTGAAGGAGCTCGCCGACACCTTCGACGAGATGCTGGAGCGCCTGGAGGGGGCCTTCAGCGCCCAGCGGCGCTTCGTCGCGAACGCCTCGCACGAACTGCGCACGCCGCTCGCGATCAACCGCACCCTGCTGGAGGTCCAGCTCTCCGATCCGGACGCCCCGATGGAGCTCCAGCAGCTCGGCAAGACGCTGCTGGCCACCAACGAGCGCAGCGAGCAGCTGGTCGAGGGCCTGCTGCTGCTGGCCCGCAGCGACAACCAGATGATCGAGCGCAAGCCGGTCGACCTGGCGGAGGTGGCGTCACGCGCCATCGACCAGGTGCACGCGGAGGCCGAGGCCAAGGGCGTGGAGATCCGGGGCGAGCGTGCCCTGGCGGTCGTCCAGGGCAACGGTGTCCTGCTGGAGCGGATCGCCCTGAACCTGGTGCAGAACGGCGTCCGATACAACCTCCCGGAGGGTGGCTGGGTGGATGTCACCACCGAGACCCAGAACGGGCAGGCGGTCCTGGTGGTCGCGAACACGGGCCCGATGGTCCCCGCGTACGAGATCGACAACATTTTCGAGCCATTCCGGCGCCTCCGGCAGGAGCGCACCGGCAGCGACAAGGGCGTCGGCCTCGGCCTGTCGATCGCGCGCTCCGTCGCGCGCGCCCACGGCGGCCGTATCATCGCGGAGCCCCGCGAGGGCGGTGGTCTCGTGATGCGTGTCACTCTGCCGATCTGACACACTTGACGAGCCGACCGGATCTGTTCGCTTTGCGCGGAATTTCCGGTCCTCGCTCCTGAGATGATCCTGTGTGATCGATCACAGGGGTGGGTGTCCGAACCTCCACTCTCCGTGATCGAGAATTCCCTCAAAAAACCCGGAAAAGTCCGGGTTTTCAGGGGGTCGATTGACGGGAAGTACACGGGGTGGCACCCGAGAGGGACGGCCGCAGGACCGTGTACGGTCCGCTTCGCCACCCAAAGCCGCTCACTCATGAGAGGGCGGATTGGGTGTCGATTGAGTAACAGACCTTGATGTGAGGCAAAATCTCCGCCTCGGGTCGGGCACAAGTCCGGCCTCTCACGCGTTACGTGCGCTGGAGACACCGCAAACCACCCAGAGGGGGAGAGCGACATGGCAACGGATTACGACACCCCACGCAAGACCGACGACGACGTCGACTCGGACAGCCTTGAAGAACTGAAGGCCCGCCGGAACGACAAGTCGACCTCGACCGTCGACGTCGACGAGTTCGAGGCCGCCGAAGGCCTGGAGCTTCCGGGCGCCGACCTCTCGAACGAGGAACTGGCCGTCCGGGTCCTGCCCAAGCAGGCCGACGAGTTCACCTGCATGAGCTGCTTCCTCGTGCACCACCGCAGCCAGCTGGCTCGGGAGAAGAACGGTCAGCCGATCTGCCGCGACTGCGACTGAGATCGGTCGACCGTGGCAGGCGACACACCGTCTTGGAAACGGCGGCTCCGGCTCCCTGGCAGGCCGGGGGCGTACCGGGGCGGCTCAGGCCCGGTGGAGGACGTCCAGCAGGACTCCTCGGCCGAGCACTCCGCCCCCCTGCCCACTTCTGGCGCACGTGACGACGGGCGAGGCCCCAGGGCCTCGCTCGAAGCAGCGGAGGCGCCGCATCAGGGCGACCAGCCCCCCGCGCCGTCCGAACAGGGCGACGGGGTCAGGCGGGGCGCCCTGCGGCGCGTCACCGGCCCCGCGGGCCTGTGGCTGGAGCGCGTCAGGCCGGACAGTGCCCGCATCGAAGCCGTACGGCGCGGTGTGAAGCGCGGCGGCCAGGGCGCCAAGGCCGGCGTCGGCTATCTCGCCGACCGGGTCATCGAAATCGCGCCGCGGGTCCCCGTCCGGGACCTGGCGACGCTCCGCAGACACTTCCCGGGACTCGGCCCCGAGGAGATCGCCGACAAGCTGGTCGGCGGCGCCTCCCATGCCAGTGCCACCGTCGGCGCCGGTATCGGCGCCGCGGCCATGCTGCCGGTACCGCCGGCGATGCCCGCCGAGCTCGCCGCCGAGATCACCGGCGTGGCCGCCATCGAGCTGAAGCTCATCGCCGAGCTGCACGAGGTCTACGGCCTGCGCCCGCCCGGCACGCTCACCCAGCGCTCGACCGCCTACCTGACCTCCTGGGCCGAGGAGCGCGGCATCGACCCCACCAAGCCCACCACCGTCAACGCGGCCCTCGGCGGGCAGCTCAAGCGCGAACTGCGCCAGCAGATCACCAAGCGCCTGGTGCGCAACCTGCCGAACCTCACCCCGTTCATGGTGGGCGCGGCCGTCGGCGCGGTCATGAACCGGCGCGACACCAGGAAACTCGCCGCGCACATCCGCAAGGACCTGCGCGACCGCCAGATCCCCTGGGACGCCCTTCCGGCACTGCCCCCGCTGGCACAGCCGGAGAATCCCAAGGAGATCGACTTCTAGGCCTCCTGGGCCCCTCAGGCCTCCTGCGCCGCCGGGGCCTCCTCGGCGTCCCGCGTCTCACCGCGGGCCGCCTCCAGGGCCGCCACCAGGCCCTCGGGGTCACGGCTGGACAGGTAGACGTACGGCGTCGGGTCCGCCGGGTCCGTGACCTCGATCCGCACCGCCGTCTCCACGTAGCTGCGCATCAGCATGAAGGCGCGCGGATCCGCCTTGTGCGTGCGCCAGGCGCGCGCCTCCTCGGCGTCCAGGACCTCGGGCGTCCCCAGCGCCGACACCGGGATGCGCGCGTCCCCCGCGACCAGCGAGCCGGCCACCACCCGGATCCGGGCCGACCCGTACGAGGACACCGCCACCGCGGCCAGCGCGCCCGCCGCGATCAGACCGCCGAGCGTCGGGACCGTACCCAGGGGAAACATGATCAGACCACCGGAGACGCCCAGCAGGGCGACGATGACCCACCAGGAACGGGGCGCCGTGAGGCGTTCGTCGAAGCGGGGCGCGGGGGAGTGTGCGGAAGGCTGCATGCCTTCCAGCTTGGCACGGCGCGACCGGCGCCCGGCCGCGCGGGTAAGGTCTGCGCCTGTGACTGGAACATCTGCCGCTCTCACCCCGCCGGCCGACGCCATACCGCCGGTACGCCACCCGGACGCGCCCGCCCCCGGCGAGCTGCTCGGCGCGCACTACGCGCAGTGCTTCGGCTGCGGCGGCGGACAGCCCCACGGCCTGCACCTGGAGGCGCGTGCGGGCGAGGGCGTGACCGTCACGGCCGAGTTCAGGGTGACCCCCGACCACCAGGGCGCCCCCGGTCTCGCGCACGGCGGCGTGCTCGCCACCGCGCTCGACGAGACCCTCGGCTCCCTGAACTGGCTGCTGCGGGTCATCGCGGTCACCGGCCGCCTGGAGACCGACTTCGCGCGGCCCGTTCCGGTCGGCACCGTGCTCCACCTGGAGGCCGAGGTCACCGCGGTGCGCGGCCGCAAGATCTACTCGACCGCCGTCGGCCGGATCGGCGGGCCCGAGGGGCCCGTCGCCGTCCGCGCCGACGCCCTCTTCATCGAGGTGAAGGTCGACCACTTCATCGACAACGGCCGCCCGGAGGAGATCCAGGCCGCCATGTCCGACCCCGACCAGGTCCGGCGCGCCCGCGCCTTCGAGGTGAACCCCTGATGCGTAATCCCGTCGACGTACTCATCCGCCGCGTGGACCCCGAGGTGCCGATCCCGGCCTACGGGCACCCCGGCGACGCCGGAGCCGATCTGGTGACCACCGAGGCCGCCGTGCTGGCCCCGGGAGAGCGGGCCGTGCTGCCCACCGGAGTCTCCATCGCGCTGCCCGACGGCTACGCCGCCTTCGTCCACCCCCGCTCCGGCCTCGCCGCACGCTGCGGCGTCGCGCTCGTGAATGCCCCGGGGACGGTCGATGCCGGGTACCGTGGAGAGATCAAAGTGATCGTGGTCAATCTGGACCCTCGCGAGAGCGTGCGGTTCGAGCGATTCGACCGGATTGCCCAACTGGTCGTCCAGCAGGTCGAGAAGGTGCGCTTCCACGAGGTGGCGGAGCTTCCCGGCTCGGCGCGGGCCGAGGGGGGCTTCGGGTCCACCGGCGGTCACGCCGCCGTGGACGGCACTACGGGTGGGAATCGATACGCTTCGGTCGTATCCGACCGGGAAGGACAGTGACGTGTTCGGACGTCGCAAGAAGAGCGGTGCCGCTGAGGACGCAGCGGGCGAGGCCGAGCAGGTCGTCGACGCGGTGGACGGCGAGGACGCGGCCGCGCCGCGCCGGGTGAACCTTCCGCCGGCGCCCCGGCCCGACGGTCCCTGGGACATCTCCGAGGTCACCACGCCCGAAGAGGGCAGGGTCGACCTGGGCGGCATCTTCGTGCCCGGAGTCGAGGGCATGGAGCTGCGCGTGGAGGTGGCGGGCGACGCGATCGTCGCGGCCACCGTGGTCCTGCGGGACAGCGCCGTGCAGCTCCAGGCGTTCGCCGCTCCGAAGAAGGAAGGCATCTGGGGCGAGGTCCGCGACGAGATCGCGGGCGGCATCACCCAGCAGGGCGGTGTCATCGACGAGGTCGAGGGCCCGCTGGGCTGGGAGCTGCGTGCCCAGGTCCCCGTACAGCTTCCGGACGGCAACCGCGGCGTGCAGCTCGTGCGCTTCGTGGGTGTCGACGGACCGCGCTGGTTCCTGCGCGGCGTGATCTCCGGCCAGGGCGCGGTGCAGCCCGAGGCCGCCGGTCTGCTGGAGCAGATCGTCCGGGACACCGTGGTCGTCCGCGGCGAGGGCCCGATGGCCCCGCGCGACCCGATCGTCCTCAAGCTGCCGAACGACGCGCAGATGGTGCCGGACGGCGTGCAGCAGGACGACCAGGCCGGCTCCCGGTTCTCCGGCGGCATGGGCCAGCTGCAGCGCGGGCCGGAGATCTCCGAGATCCGCTGACCTGCCGGACCTGCCGGACCTGCTTCACCTGCCTCACGTGTCAGGAAAGCCAAGGGTGGGCCGTGCCTTCCCTTCCCCGCTCATGTCGGGGAAGGGAAGGCACGGCCCACTCGTCTTGCCCCCCCGGCACCCCCGGGCTCGCGGACGGCCCGCCCGGCCCGCCCGAGGTTGTCCACAGGCCGTTGTCCACAGGCCTGGCCCCCGCCCCCGTGCTCGGCCCATACTGACGGCGCACACGTTCGATCGAGGGGGGCACCACGGTGAGTGAGAGCAACGCGCGGACCGGCACGGCCGTGATCGAGGACCCGGCCGGCACGCCGATGGTCCGGATCGAGAACCTGAAGCGGTCGTACGGCACGGGCGCCGCGGCCGTGCACGCCCTGCGCGGGGTCTCCTTCGACATCCCGCGCGGCGAGCTGGTCGCCCTCAAGGGCCGCTCCGGCTCCGGCAAGACCACCCTGCTCAACCTCGTCGGCGGCCTCGACAGCGCGGACGAGGGGCGCATCGTCATCGACGGCACCGACCTCGCCGGGCTCGGCGAGGAAGGGCTCCTGGCGCTTCGCCGCGACCGCATCGGATTCATCTTCCAGTCCTTCGGACTCATACCGATCCTGACCGCCGCCGAGAACGTGGGCGTGCCCATGCGGCTGCGCAAGGCCGACCCGAAGGAGCGCGAGGAGCGGGTCGCCCTGCTGCTCGCCCTGGTGGGGCTCGCCGACCACGCGGCCCAGCGCCCCGGGGAGCTCTCCGGCGGGCAGCAGCAGCGCGTCGCCATCGCCCGTGCCCTGGCCAACCGGCCGGCCCTGCTGATAGCCGACGAGCCGACCGGGCAGCTCGACGCCGAGACGGGCCTCGCGGTCATGGAGCTGCTGCGGGCCGTCGTGCGCAGCGAGGGCTGCACGGCCCTGGTCGCCACCCACGACTCCCAGCTGCTCGGCCTGGCCGACCGGGTGCTGGAGCTCCGCGACGGCGAGATCATCGAGCACTGAGGGGCGTCAGGATCACGTCAATACGGCGCTGACCTCCCACAGCCGTGCGGAATGTCCGTTTGGCTGGACGTAAGGTCGAGCCATGGGACGCGGCAAGCTACGGATCTACCTGGGGGCGGCGCCGGGCGTCGGGAAGACGTACGCGATGCTCTCCGAGGGGCATCGGCGCGTGGAGCGCGGCACGGACTGCGTCGTCGCGTTCGTCGAGCACCATGACCGGCCGCGCACCGAGGTGATGCTCCACGGTCTGGAGCAGGTGCCGCGCCAGGAGATCGAGTACCGGGGCGCCACGTTCCCGGAGATGGACATAGACGCCGTCCTCACCCGCAGGCCGGCCGTCGCCCTGGTGGACGAGCTCGCCCACACCAACGTGCCCGGCTCCCGCAACCCCAAGCGGTGGCAGGACGTGGAGGAGTTGCTGGCGGCGGGCATCGACGTGGTGTCCACCGTCAACATCCAGCACCTGGAGTCGCTCGGCGACGTGGTCGAGTCGATCACGGGGGTGCGGCAGCGGGAGACCGTGCCGGACGAGGTGGTGCGGAGGGCCGACCAGATAGAGCTGGTGGACATGTCGCCGCAGGCGCTGCGGCGGCGGATGGCGCACGGCAACGTCTACAAGCCGGACAAGGTCGACGCGGCCCTGTCGAACTACTTCCGGCCGGGCAACCTGACCGCGCTGCGCGAGCTGGCGCTGCTGTGGACCGCCGACCGCGTCGACGAGTACCTGCGCCAGTACCGCGGCGAGCACAACATCCAGTCCACCTGGCAGGCCCGCGAGCGGATCGTCGTCGGCCTCACCGGCGGCGCCGAGGGACGCACCCTGATCCGGCGGGCCGCGCGGCTCGCGGAGAAGGGCGCCGGCGGCGAGGTCCTCGCCGTGTACATCTCGCGCAGTGACGGCCTGACCTCCGCCTCACCGAAGGAGCTCGCGGTCCAGCGCACCCTCGTCGAGGACCTGGGCGGCACCTTCCACCACGTCATAGGCGACGACATCCCCTCGGCGCTGCTGTCGTTCGCGCGGGGCGTCAACGCCACCCAGATCGTGCTCGGCTCCAGCCGCCGCCGCTCCTGGCAGTACGTCCTCGGCCCCGGCGTCGGCCAGACCGTCGCCCGGGACTCCGGACCCGACCTCGACGTCCACATCGTCACCCACGAGAGCGCCGCCCAGGGCCGCGGTCTGCCCGTCGCCCGGGGCGCCCGGCTCGGCCGCGCCCGGATCGTCTGGGGCTGGATCGTCGGAGTCGGCGGACCGCTGCTCCTCTCCCTCCTGCTCACCCATGTCGACGCGGACCTCGGCCTCGCCAACGACATGCTGCTCTTCCTCGCCCTGACCGTCGCCGCCGCTCTGCTCGGCGGACTGTTCCCCGCCCTCGCCTCGGCAGCCCTGGGGTCCCTGCTCCTCAACTGGTTCTTCACCCCGCCGCTGCACCGGTTGACCATCGCCGACCCCAAGAACATCGTGGCCATCGCCGTCTTCTTCGGCGTCGGCGTGTCCGTCGCCTCCGTGGTGGACCTGGCCGCCCGCCGCACCCACCAGGCCGCCCGGCTGCGTGCCGAGTCCGAGGTCCTCTCGTACCTCGCCGGCAGCGTCCTGCGGGGCGAGACCAGCCTGGAGGCGCTGCTCGAACGGGTCCGCGAGACCTTCTCCATGGAGTCCGTCGCCCTCCTGGAGCGCACCGGCGACCTCGAACCGTGGACCTGCGCGGCCAAGGTCGGCGCGCGACCGGTGGCCCGGCCCGAGGACGCGGACGTCGACATGCCGGTCGGCGACCACCTGGCGCTCGCCCTGACCGGACGGGTCCTGCCCGCAGAGGACCGGCGGGTGCTCGGCGCCTTCGCCGCCCAGGCCGCCGTCGTCCTCGACCGCCAGCGCCTCGTCGACCAGGCGGAGGAGTCCCGCAAGCTGGCCGAGGGCAACAAGATCCGCACCTCGCTGCTCGCCGCCGTCAGCCACGACCTGCGCACCCCGCTCGCCGGCATCAAGGCCTCGGTGTCCTCGCTGCGCTCCGACGACGTCGAGTGGTCCGAGGAGGACCAGGCCCTGCTCCTGGAGGGCATCGAGGAGGGTGCCGACCGCCTCGACCACCTGGTCGGCAACCTCCTGGACATGTCCCGGCTCCAGACCGGTACGGTCACCCCGCTCATCCGCTCCACCGACCTGGACGAGGTCGTGCCGATGGCCCTCGGCGGCGTCCCCGACGGCAGCGTCGAGCTCGACATCCCCGAGACCCTCCCGATGGTCGCCGTCGACCGGGGCCTCCTGGAGCGGGCCGTCGCCAACATCGTCGAGAACGCGGTCAAGTACAGCCCCGACGGCATCCCGGTCGCCGTCGGCGCCAGCGTCCTCGGCGAGCGCCTCGAACTGCGCGTGACCGACCGCGGCCCCGGGGTCCCGGACGAGGCCAAGGACGGCATATTCGAGCCCTTCCAGCGCTTCGGCGACGCCCCGCGTGGAGCGGGCGTTGGCCTCGGCCTCGCGGTCGCCCGCGGCTTCGTCGAGGCCATGGGCGGCACCATCACCGCCGAGGACACCCCGGGCGGCGGACTGACCATGGTCCTCACCCTGAGCACCGCGGGACCCCCGCCCCCGGACACCGCCGCCCCCGCGCTGCCGGCGCACATCATGACGTGACCAGGGGCCGGGACGGCGCGAACCCTCGCCCCGTACGCCCTCCGTGCCACCGCCGTAGAACGTCCCGCGGTACCTCTCCGCAGTACTTCCCCGCACTCCCTCCCCGCAGCACCTCCCGCACTCCCTCCCCGCACTCCCTCCGTACCAACGACAAGGAAGGCACCCCTTCATGACCCGGGTCCTGGTGGTCGACGACGAGCCTCAGATCGTTCGCGCCCTGGTGATCAACCTCAAGGCGCGCAAGTACGAGGTCGACGCGGCCGCCGACGGCGCCACCGCCCTCCGGCTCGCCGCCGAGCGCCACCCCGACGTCGTCGTCCTCGACCTCGGACTGCCCGACATGGACGGCGTCGACGTCATCAAGGGCCTGCGCGGCTGGACCCGGGTGCCGATCCTGGTGCTCTCCGCCCGCCAGACCTCCGACGAGAAGGTCGAGGCGCTCGACGCGGGCGCCGACGACTACGTCACCAAGCCCTTCGGCATGGACGAGCTGCTCGCCCGGCTGCGCGCGGCCGTCCGCAGGGCCGAACCGGTCGGCGGCGCCGGCGAGGACGGCGTCGTGGTCGTCGAGACCCAGGGCTTCACGGTCGACCTGGCAGCCAAGAAGGTCCACCGCGACGGCAAGGACGTCCGGCTCACCCCGACCGAGTGGCACCTCCTGGAGGTCCTGGTCCGCAACAGCGGCCGCCTGGTCAGCCAGAAGCAGCTGCTCCAGGAGGTCTGGGGACCCTCGTACGGCACCGAGACGAACTATCTGCGGGTCTACATGGCACAGCTGCGCCGCAAACTGGAGCAGGACCCTTCGCACCCGCGGCACTTCGTCACCGAACCGGGCATGGGTTACCGCTTCGAACACTGAGTTCGGTGTCGGCGGGGGCCGGTACGCTTTCTGTATGAGTGCTGCACCGCGTACAGAGAAGCCGGCCGGACGGTTCCGCCGGATGCTCGACCGCCTGTCCACCTCGCAGGAGGAGCTGGAGTCGGTGGAGCTCCAGGAGGACTCCGCCGCCTCGGGGTGCACGCGCATCTGCGACTGCTCCGACCGCCAGATAGTCAAGGTGACTGGTACGTTGCGGACGGTCACTCTGCGTCCCAGGGCCGGTGTGCCCGCATTGGAGGCCGAGCTGTTCGACGGCACGGCGCCACTGGACGTGGTGTGGCTGGGCCGCCGTTCCATCGTGGGCATCGAGCCGGGCCGCAAGTTGATCGCCTCCGGCCGGATCTCCATGAGCCACGGCCGGCGGGTCCTCTTCAACCCCAAATACGAGCTCCGACCGCTCGGACAGGAGTAGCCGGTGACGTCAGTCGACAAGCCGACCACCGAGAAGCCCACGCCCGACCAGGACGCCCGGACCGACAAGGCGGTGACCGAGGCCGCCCTCTTCGAGGCGTTCGGCGGCGTGCGCGGCATGGTGGAGACGGTCGTGCCGGGCCTGCTCTTCGTCACGATCTACACGATCAACAAGGACCTGCGCTCCTCGGCGATCGCCGCCGTCGCGGTATCCCTCGTCCTCGTCGCCGTCCGGCTGATCCGCCGCGACACCGTCAAGCACGCCTTCAGCGGCGTCTTCGGCGTGGCCTTCGGCGTGGTCTTCGCGATGATGACGGGCAACGCCAAGGACTTCTACCTGCCGGGCATGCTCTACACGCTCGGCCTCGCCCTCGCGTACATCGTCACGGCAGCAGCCGGCGTGCCGCTGATCGGCCTCATCCTGGGCCCGGTCTTCAAGGAGAACCTCTCCTGGCGCACCCGCAACCCGGGCCGCAAGAAGGCATACACCAAGGCCAGCTGGGCCTGGGGACTGATCCTGCTCGCCAAGTGCGCGATCCTCTTCCCGCTGTACTGGTGGGCCGACACCACGCAGTTCGGCTGGGTCCTGGTCGCCCTGAAGATCCCGCCGTTCCTGCTCGCGGTCTACCTGACCTGGGTGTTCCTCGCGAAGGCGCCGCCGCCGATCGACGTCTTCGCCGAGATGGAGGCCGAGGAGAAGGCGGAGAAGGCCCGTAAGGCCGCCGCTCAGGGGCACCCCGAGGCGTAGCCCCCAGCAGATGTACGAGGAAGGGGCCCGGGACCTGTCACAGGTCCCGGGCCCCTTCCTCGTACCGTACCGACGACGTCCGCCGGTCAGGACTCCCCGTCAGGACTCCGACGGATCCCGCCGCACCGACAGCAGGTCCTCCAGCTGCTCCTCGCGCGCCTGGGTGGCCACGAACAGCAGCTCGTCGCCCGCCTCCAGGGTCTCCTCCGCGCTCGGCGTGAGGACCCGCGAGCCGCGGATGATGGTGACCAGCGAGGTGTCCGGCGGCCAGGCGACATCGCCCACCGCGGTGCCCGCGATGGCCGACTCCGGCGGCAGCGTCAGCTCGACCAGGTTGGCGTCGCCGTGGCTGAAGCGCAGCAGCCGGACCAGGTCGCCGACGCTCACCGCCTCCTCGACCAGGGCCGACATCAGGCGCGGCGTCGAGACGGCGACGTCCACGCCCCACGCCTCGTTGAACAGCCACTCGTTCTTCGGGTTGTTGACCCGGGCGACCACGCGCGGCACGCCGTACTCGGTCTTGGCGAGCAGCGAGACGACCAGGTTCACCTTGTCGTCGCCGGTCGCCGCGATGACGACGTTGCAGCGCTGCAGGGCCGCCTCGTCGAGCGAGGTGATCTCGCAGGCGTCGGCCAGCAGCCACTCGGCCTGCGGCACCCGCTCCACCGAGATGGCGGTCGGGGCCTTGTCGATGAGAAGGACCTCGTGCCCGTTCTCCAGGAGCTCGCCCGCGATGGAACGGCCCACGGCGCCGGCGCCGGCAATAGCGACACGCATCAGTGACCGCCCTCCTCGGGACCCTCGGCGAACGCCGCCTCGACCTTGTCGATCTCGTCCGTCCGCATCATCACGTGCACGAGGTCGCCCTCCTGCAGCACCGTCTGCGAGGTCGGAAGAATCGCTTCGCCCAGCCGGGTGAGAAACGCCACGCGCACGCCGGTCTCTTCCTGGAGGCGGCTGACCTTGTGCCCGATCCACGCGGGGGAGGTGTGGACCTCCGCGAGCTGCACACCGCCGCTCGGGTCACGCCACAGCGGCTCCGCGCCGGACGGCAGCAGCCGCCGCAGCATCTGGTCGGCGGTCCAGCGGACCGTGGCGACGGTCGGGATGCCCAGGCGCTGGTAGACCTCGGCGCGCCGCGGGTCGTAGATGCGGGCGGCGACGTTCTCGATGCCGAACATCTCGCGCGCGACCCGCGCCGCGATGATGTTCGAGTTGTCGCCGCTGCTCACCGCGGCGAAGGCACCGGCCTCCTCGATCCCCGCCTCGCGGAGCGTGTCCTGGTCGAAGCCCACGCCCGTGACGCGACGGCCGCCGAAGCCCGAGCCCAGACGGCGGAAAGCCGTCGGGTCCTGGTCCACGACCGCGACGGTGTGGCCCTGCTGCTCCAGGGTCTGCGCGAGAGCGGCTCCGACGCGCCCGCAGCCCATGATGACGATGTGCACGTCCCCTTACCCCGCACTCCTGATCGCCCTGCTGACCTGCGAAAACACGCTTCTCACAACTTTCCTGGCCACATCGGCCACGTATGTCGACCTCGCGGGGCACCCGTCGGGCGGCCCCTTACCCGGCCCGGTCGACCCGGGCCGTGGCGGACAGGCACACGCGTACCGTCCGGTCCGAGCTTATGCGGCAACGATGGCCGGTACCTCACGCAGCCCTCGTTAGGAACGCGTCAAGACGCCAGGAACGCGTCAAGACGCCGTCAGGGCCGCGTCAGGGCGGAGAGCCGGGACTCGCCCAGGTCTCCGTCGAGGTGGTATCCAGGGAGATTCCGTGCCGATCGGGGGTGCTGGTCGGCGGGGCTCATTTCGAACGCTTACGATCCTCTGCGTGTCCAAACTGACCGACGTGCCCAAACGGATCCTGATCGGGCGGGCCCTGCGCAGCGACAAGCTGGGCGAGACCCTGCTCCCGAAGCGCATCGCCCTCCCCGTCTTCGCCTCCGACCCGCTGTCCTCGGTGGCGTACGCCCCGGGCGAGGTCCTCCTGGTCCTCTCCGTCGCGGGCCTGTCGGCGTACCACTTCAGCCCGTGGATCGCGCTGGCCGTCGTGGTCCTGATGTTCACGGTCGTCGCCTCGTACCGGCAGAACGTGCACGCGTACCCGAGCGGCGGCGGCGACTACGAGGTCGCGACCACCAACCTCGGGCCGAAGGCCGGACTCACCGTCGCGAGCGCGCTGCTCGTCGACTACGTCCTGACCGTCGCCGTCTCCATCTCCTCCGGCATCGAGAACCTCGGCTCCGCCGTGCCGTTCGTCGTCGAGCACAAGGTCATCTCCGCGATCGCGGTGATCGTGCTGCTCACGCTGATGAACCTGCGCGGCGTGAAGGAGTCCGGCGGCCTCTTCGCCATCCCGACGTACGTCTTCGTCTTCGGCGTCTTCGCCATGATCATCTGGGGCGCCTGGCGCGGCCTCGTCCTCGACGAGACCATGACCGCCCCCACCGCCGGCTTCGAGATCAAGGCCGAGCACCAGGGCCTGGCCGGCTTCGCCCTGGTCTTCCTGCTGCTCCGCGCCTTCTCCTCAGGATGTGCGGCGCTCACCGGCGTCGAGGCCATCTCCAACGGCGTGCCCGCCTTCCGCAAGCCCAAGTCGAAGAACGCGGCCTCCACCCTCGCGCTCATGGGCGGCCTGGCCGTCACCATGTTCTGCGGCATCATCTTCCTGGCCATGGCCACCGACGTCCGGATGGCCGAGAACCCCGCCCACGACCTGCTCAAGAACGGGCAGCCGGTCGGCGAGGGCTACGTCCAGGACCCGGTCATCTCGCAGGTCGCCGCCGCCGTCTTCGGCGACGGCACGTTCTTCTTCATCCTGCTCGCCGCCGCGACCGCGCTCGTCCTCTTCCTGGCCGCCAACACGGCGTACAACGGCTTCCCGCTCCTCGGCTCGATCCTCGCCCAGGACCGCTACCTGCCCCGCCAGCTGCACACCCGCGGCGACCGCCTCGCCTTCTCCAACGGCATCGTGCTGCTGGCCGGCGCGGCCGCCCTGCTCGTGGGCATCTACGGGGCCGACTCGACCCGGCTGATCCAGCTCTACATCGTCGGCGTCTTCGTCTCCTTCACCCTCAGCCAGATCGGCATGGTCCGGCACTGGAACCGGCACCTGCGGAGCGAGCGGGACCCCGGCAAGCGCCGCCACATGATCCGCTCCCGCGCGATCAACGCCTTCGGCGCCTTCTTCACCGGCCTCGTCCTGGTCGTCGTCCTCGCCACCAAGTTCACCCACGGCGCCTGGGTCGCGCTGCTCGGCATGGTGATCTTCTACGTGACGATGACCGCGATCCGCAGGCACTACGACTCCGTGGCCGCCGAGATCGCCGCCGCCGAGGAGCGCCCCGACGAGTACGTCCGCCCCTCCCGGGTCCGTTCCGTCGTCCTCGTCTCCAAACTGCACAAGCCCACGCTGCGCGCCCTCGCGTACGCCAAGCTGCTGCACGCCAGCGAGCTGGAGGCGCTCACCGTCAGCGTCGACGCGGCCGAGACGAAGGCACTCAAGGAGGAGTGGGAGCGGCGCGGCATCAACGTGCCGCTGAAGATCCTCGACTCGCCCTACCGCGAGATCACCCGGCCGGTCATCGAGTACGTGAAGAACCTCCGCAAGGAGAGCCCGCGCGACGCCGTCTCGGTCTACATCCCCGAGTACGTGGTCGGCCACTGGTACGAGCACCTGCTGCACAACCAGAGCGCCCTGCGCCTCAAGGGCCGGCTGCTCTTCACCCCGGGCGTGATGGTGACCTCGGTCCCGTACCAGCTCCAGTCCTCCGAGGCCGCCAAGAAGCGGGCGCGGAAGCGGCAGGATTGGAACGCCCCCGGATCGGTCCGACGCGGACCGGTCGAGAAGGGCGGCGCGAAGGTCCCGGCCGAAAAGAGCAACTAGACTGGTGGGCTGCCGTCCCGAACGGCAGCCCACCACTCTCTTCCCCCTGGAGTACCCCCGTCATGCAGAACGTGCCTGTTGCTTCGCTGGTCGGGGAAGAGTACGAGGTCGAGGTCGGCCCGGTCGCCCACGGCGGCCACTGCATCGCCCGTACGGACGCCGGCCGCGTCCTCTTCGTCCGCCACGCCCTGCCGGGCGAGCGGGTCCGCGCCCGGGTCACCGAGGGCGAGGAGACCTCCCGCTTCCTGCGCGCCGACGCGATCGAGATCCTCGACCCGTCCAAGGACCGCATCGAGGCCCCCTGCCCCTTCGCCGGCCCCGGCAAGTGCGGCGGCTGCGACTGGCAGCACGCCAAGCCGGGCGCCCAGCGCCGCCTCAAGGGCGAGGTCATCGCCGAGCAGCTCCAGCGGCTCGCCGGCCTCACCCCCGAGGAGGCCGGCTGGGACGGCACGGTCCTCCCCGCCGAGGGCGACAAGCTGCCCGCCGGCGAGGTCCCGAAGTGGCGCACCCGCGTCCAGTACGCGATCGACGCCGAGGGCCACGCGGGCCTGCGCAAGCACCGCTCGCACGAGGTCGAGGTCATCGACCACTGCATGATCGCCGCCGAGGGCGTCTCGGAGCTCGGCATCGAGAAGCGCACCTGGGAGGGGATGGCATCGGTCGAGGCCATCGCCGCGACCGGCTCGCAGGACCGCCAGGTCATCCTGACCCCGCGCCCCGGCGCCCGCCTCCCCCTGGTCGAGCTCGACAAGCCGGTCTCCGTCCTGCGCGTCGAGGAGAAGGACGGCGGCGTCCACCGCGTCCACGGCCGCCCCTTCGTCCGCGAGCGCGCCGACGACCGCACCTACCGCGTCGGCAACGGCGGCTTCTGGCAGGTCCACCCGAAGGCCGCCCAGACGCTCATGCTCGCCGTCATGCAGGGCCTGACGCCCCGCAAGGGCGACACCGCCCTCGACCTCTACTGCGGCGTCGGCCTCTTCGCCGGCGCCATCGCCGACCGCGTCGGCGACCAGGGCGCCGTCCTCGGCATCGAGTCGGGCAAGCGCTCCGTGGAGGACGCCCGCCACAACCTGGCCGACTACCCGCGCGTCCGCATCGAACAGGGCAAGGTCGAATCGGTCCTCCCGCGCACGGGCATCACCGACGTCGACATCATCGTCCTCGACCCGCCCCGAGCCGGCGCCGGCAAGCAGACCGTCCGCCACCTCTCCGGCCTCGGCGCCCGCCGCATCGCCTACGTCGCCTGCGACCCGGCAGCCCTGGCCCGGGACCTGGGGTACTTCCGGGAGGGCGGGTACAGGGTGCGGACGCTGCGGGCGTTCGATCTGTTCCCGATGACGCACCATGTCGAGTGCGTCGCGATCCTTGAGCCCGCTGAAAAGGGCCGCTGACCTGGCGTTTCTCCGACTGTGCACTATGGGCGTTACGTGCGTTAGATGCGATATCTTGACGCATATTCGACGCACGTGACGCACGTTTGACGCACGGACGGCACAGTTTCTGAGGGGTCGTCATGCAGGCTTGCCGACCACCGAGTGGAGCCCTCAGCTGTCTGCTCTCAGGCACGCTGAGGTGGCCGGGGCGCTGGCTGCTGAGCTGTTGACCGCCCCCGCCCATCCCTTCTCGGTAGTGACGTTCCGTGACGCTAGATGAGGTGTCCGGTCCGTGTTGTGTCAGGGGCCGTACGGGCTCCAGTGCCCGAGAAAGGGCCTGAGATCGTCGGCTCGTGGTTCGGGGATGTCGGGCAGCCGGGGCGGTGTGTTTAGAGGGTCGAGGCGCTCAACGCGGGCTGCTGCCCAGTCGATCCACGCTTCGGCTTCGGTCCTGGTTTGCCCTGGGGGCATGGCCTCGACCCGGGTGCGTACGGAGCTCACGTACTCCGCGAGTCGGGTGGCGTGGCGCCATGCCGCTTCCTGCGCCTCGAAGTGCCTGATGCGGTACGCCTCGGTGTACTGGACGCGCGCTTCTTTCACGGCGGCTTCCCAGCGGATGCGCTTCTGGCGCGCTGCTTCGATCTCGTCGAGACGTCTGCGTTCGGCGGCTTCCCCCCGAAGCGTGACCTCCTGCGCGATCTCAGCGAGCTGGTTTTCGAGGGAGCGGCCGGGGGTGTCGGCCCATTCGCTCGCCCGGTGCGGCTGGCCACCACTGAGAACGAAGCGGAGGCGCTCGGACGGGGTGTAGTCGAAGCGGGGGATCCTGATCCAGGAGTGCTTCTTGGCCTCGGCGAGTTCCTTCTCGGTGGCGACGTGCTCAGTCCGGTCCTGCTCCTGGAGGACGAGGAACTCCACGGTCTGGCCCTGCGCGGTGATGGTGAAGTGGGGAGACGCCCTGCGGCGACGATGAGGCGGGGGCGCGGAGGCGGTCTGCCCTGCCGCACTTGAGTGTCCTGCGTTCTCGGCGGCGCTGATCAGCGCCTGGATAAGCCTGAGGGCGCGCCCTTGGACGGGCTTTGTCAGGCCCAGAGGCTGGGGTTCGTTCTGCATGGCCCGTACCACGCTGTGCGGCCGCGTGAGTCGTGAGGGAGCAGGGACGGGTTCAAGGGCGACCAGGCGCCAGGCGGGGATGTCGACGAGCTTGATCTCGTACCCGTCACGGCACCAACCCCCGTACAGCTCCTTCGTCTCCGGGATCCTTCCGGATCTGCGCGCTGCGGCGACGCGAGAGGGCCACTTCTCCAACTCCGGACCGCTGCCGCTCTTCACGATCCGGCCGCCAGCCTCCGCGAGCTCCTGCAGCAGCTGTTCCGTGAACGTCACCCGATGCTGTGGGGGAGGGCTTGGCCTTCGCCTGGCGGCCGGAGCTTCCTGCACTTGAGTGGACGGGGGTTGCGGAGCGGCAACCCGGGTCTTCCGCGGGCGCGATCCGCGGGGAGGGTACGTGCCGTGCGTCAGATAGTGTCGGCCGGCGCTGGTCAGGGCGACGCTCCACTGCCCGCCCTTTCGGGAGACCGTGACCAGGCCCCGGTTCTGCAGTGCCTGGCAGGTGGTCTTGTAAGAACTAGACTCCCACAAGCCAGCAGGACACCCCGCTCCCACCCACTCCAGTACCGCAAGCTGACGCTCATTGACCTGGCGCTCCAATGGCCCGCCTTCCACTCAGTGGACGTCCGACGCCTGGATGCTGCCACCTCCGGCCGTCGACGGCGGGCGCTTCCGCCATGCATCGCTGGAACGAGAGGGCTAGGCCGGCTGGAGAACGCACCCAAGTGAGGCCTCGGTCCCGCGACCATGGATGTGGAAGGCGCTTGGTGGGTGGGGGGAGAGGGGTGGTTCTGACCTGCGCGGACGCGTTCAGTTGCCGGCCGCTTTCGAGTACTTCGGGCGTTTTCGGGACGACTCGGCTGTCGGTGGCTCCGGCTAGCGTGCGGCTTATGGGAGCGAAGACGGCGCTTGGCGTACGCAGACGGAGATGTGGCCTCGGTGCTGAGGGCGGCCGATGAGCCGGCGGCTGCAATGCCGCATGTTGCCATCCACGACCCTCGATCTCCCCGAGTTCGGTGAATCAGAGGTGTGCAAGATCGCCGTGAGGTGTAAATCAGCCAAGTACTTTCGTCCCTGTCTGCGACTCTGTCCGCTGCGGGACAATGGTCGGCGATGACCGTCACCACCACCGCCCCGGAACCACAACCGAACGGCTTCAGCCCCTTCGCCCACCTCACTGTCCAGAACACGGCTCTCTACCGGCAGGTGATGCGGGGATTCGTCATCGCCAAAGAGCGGTTCGCGGTGCATCTGCGTCCCGAGGACGTGCATGCGGCCCTGCCGGTCGAGGCGCGACCCGCTGAGTTGGACGTCGTGGTCAAGGCGCTGGACAGCCTCGTCGGCTGGGGCAATCTCCGCGCTGACCCCGACACCGCCCGCGTCACGGCTGTCGAGGACTTCTACCGGAAGCGGTTCGTCTACCAACTCACCCAGGCCGGAGAAGCTGCCGAGGAAGCGCTGGGCGTCTATGACGAGGCGCTCGGGCGGCGCGGCTCGCTGCAGGCCGTCGCCCTGCACGACATCGTCACCCAGTTGCGCGCCCTCCTCGTGCTGGCAGCCGAGGAACGGCCCGATCAGGCCAAAACGCACCTGGCACTTGACGCGCTGGCGAGTCGGTTCGCCGCCCTTGCCGACAACGCGCGTGCCTTCATGGGGTCCTTGCAGCGGACCATCGACCTCCATGACGTCGAAGAGGAAGTCTTCCTCGCCTACAAGGACCGGCTCATCCAGTACCTGGAGCGGTTCATCCAGGACCTGATCACCCTTGGCGGGCGCATCGCCCGCTTGATCCTGGAGCTGGAGGACGCAGGGAGCATCGAACCTCTCCTACGGGCTGCCGCGGCCCGTGAGGCGGCCGACGCCTCGCCGGAGGCGGCCGAGCACGCCGAGCGGGAGGCGTACCAGCGCTGGGCCGGGCGTTGGACCGGCCTCGCCGCCTGGTTCATCAGCAGGGAGGGGCGCGAGTCGCAGGCCAGGCTGCTGCGCGGCAGGGCCCTCGGCGCGATTCCCCAGCTCCTGGCCGTCGTACGGTCGCTGAACGAGCGCAGGGCCGGGCGCTCCGACCGGTCCGCCGACTTCCGTACCCTCGCCCGCTGGTTCGCCGAGGCCCCGGACGGCGACGCCCGGCACCGACTGTGGCGCACGGCTTTCGGGCTGTACCCCGCGCGACATCTCACCGTCGACGCCGAGACACTGGCCGCCCGCGCAGCGCTGCCGGTTCCCGCAGCCACTCCGTGGGCCGAGGCCGAGCCGCTGCGGATTAGCCCCCAGCTGCGTCGTACCGGCAGCTACGAGCGGCGTGGCAAGCCCCGCAAGGTTGAAGACCGGGAGGAGCCGCGCCGCAGACTCGCCGAGGTGGCCGCCAAGCAGGCCGCCGAGACTGCGGCGGCGCGGGCCCGGCTCGTCACCGACGGAATCACCCGGCTCTCCGGCCTCGGCGAACTCGACCCGGTCTCTTTCGGGCTCTTCCTCCAATTGCTCGGCGACGCGCTCGCCACCTGGCGGCCCGGTATGCGGCACACCGTGGCCACCAGCAACGACGGTTCCATGGAAATCCGGCTCAGCGCGCTCGCCGACGGCGGCACCGCGGAGATCCGGACGGCCGGCGGAGTCTTCCGTGGCCCCGACCACCTGATCGAGATCATCGACCTGACGGACGGGGCCGGTGTCCGATGAGCAGCACTCCGCTCGCCGAGGTGCTCGACGGCCAGCACGCGGCCGACCTCCGCAAGGCCGCTCGCGCCCTGCTCAAGCAGCCTCTCCTGCTCGCCCGGGGCCGGTACGCCGACGAGTTCCGCCTCGTCCGCCGGCACGCCTCCGAACTGCGCGAATGGTTCGACCGCAATACCGGCTGGGCCCTCCAGACGGATGCCGAGGCCGCCCGCCTGCGGAAGATACCCGGCGTGCTCAGCGACCCCACGCACCCCGCGCGTGAGGCGACCCGCGCGGCCGCCCCCTTTACGCGGCGCCGCTACGTCCTGCTCTGCCTCGCCCTCGCCGCCCTCGAACGCGGCGAGGCCCAGATCGCGCTCGGCCGCCTCGCCGGCCAGGTCGTCCTCGACGCCGCCGACCCACAGCTCGTCCGGGCGGGCATCCAGTTCACCTTGGACCGCCGGGACGAGCGCCTCGACCTCGCCGCCGTCGTACGGCTCCTCCTCAGGCTCGGCGTGCTGCGGCGCGTGGCTGGCGACGAGGAGGCGTACATCAGCGGAGCCGGCGATGTCCTGTACGACGTGGAACGGCGGGTGCTGGCCGGGCTGCTCGCTGCGCGCCGCGGCCCCTCCACCGTGCACGCCGAGACCCTCGCGGACCGCCTCGAGGAACTCGTCGCCGAGACCGCCCTGGACAGCGACGAATTGCGCTTCCGCGCGATGCGACGCTCGCTGACCCGCAGGCTCCTGGACGACCCGGTCCTCTACTACGACGAGCTGACCGACGCCGAGCTCGGCTACCTCACCCGGCAGCGGGGCTTCCTCACCGCCCGCATCACCGAGCTGACCGGACTGGTCCCCGAGGTGCGGGCTGAAGGCATCGCGATGGTCGACCCCGACGACGACCTCACCGACGTCCGGATGCCCGAGCAGGGAACCCACGGCCACGTCACGCTGCTGCTCGCCGAGCACCTGGCCGCGGCGAGCGGTCCCGTCACCACCGACCAGCTGGCGCTCCGAGTCCGGGAACTCGCCGATGAGCACGGCGGATTCTGGGCCAAGTCCGCGCGGGAGCCCGGCATGGAAGCCGAACTCGTGGAACAGGCCGTCGCCCGGCTCGCCGCCCTCGGGCTGGTCTCCCGCACAGCCCGTGGCGTGGCGCCGCGTCCCGCCCTCGCCCGATACGCGGTCGGCGAGACCGTCGTACTCGAACCAGGCACCGCACGTATGCCCGCGCAGCGAAAGGCCAGCAAGCCGTGACCCGCCTCCCCGATCCCCTGCGCTCCCGCTGGCAGCCTCTGCGCATCGGCCTCGTCGATCTCTTCCACTACGACGTCGAGGAGTTCCACTTCCGGGACGGGCGCCTGCTCCTGCGCGGGAACAATGGCACCGGCAAGTCCAAGGTGCTCGCCCTGACCCTGCCCTTCCTGCTCGACGGAGACCTCAGCTCACGCCGCGTCGAACCCGACGGCGACCCGGGCAAGCGGATGGAGTGGAACCTCCTCCTCGGCGGCGAGCATCCGCACTCCGAGCGGCTCGGCTATACCTGGATCGAGTTCGGCAGGCTCGACGAGACCACCGGCGAGCGGCACTTCCGTACGCTGGCCTGCGGGCTCAAGGCCGTCAGCGGGCGCGGCATCGCCCGCCACTGGTACGCGCTCACCAGCCAGCGTGTCGACCACGGCCCGGGGGCCGCCGCCGAGACGTTCCTCAGCCTGCTCGACGCCACTGGCACGGCCCTGTCCCGCGACCGGCTCGCCGAGGCCGTCGCCGGGCACGGCATGGTGTATGACCAGGCCAAGACCTACCGCAGGGCCGTCGACGAGGCACTCTTCGGACTCGGCGAGCAGCGGTACGGCGCCCTGGTCGACCTGCTCATCCAGCTGCGCCAGCCCCAGCTTTCCAAGCGCCCCAACGAGGCAGCACTGTCCCGGGCCCTCACCGAGGCGTTGCCGCCCATGGACCAGGCGGTCATCGCGGACGTGGCCGAGGCCTTCCGCTCCCTGGATGAGGAGAAGGAGGAACTGGCGGCCGCCTCCGCCGCCGAGCGGGCCTCCGCCGCCTTCCTGGACCACTACCGGCGCTACGCCCGGATTGCCACCCGCCGGCGCGCACGCCTCCCGCGCGGCGAGCACTCCCGCTACGAACACCTTCAGCGGGACCTCGCCGAGGCGCAGGCCGAGCAGACCCGCGCCCAGGAGGCGCGGGCGACGGCGGAGGAACGGATCGCCGCCCTGGAAGAGACCCGGGCGCGCCTGCACGCCCAGGACGCGGCCCTGCGCGCGGGCCCCGAGATGCGCAGCGCCCGGGAGCTGGAACAGGCGGCCAAGGAAGTCGAGCGGACCGACCGCGCCCGCAACCGCGCCCGGGACGACCGGGACCAGGCGGCAGGCCTGCACAACAAGGCGCTCGGACGGCTCGGCGCGGCCGAGAACCGGCTGCGCGCCGCCGGCCGGCTGGCCCAGGACACCCTCCGCACGGCACGCGAGGCGGCCGCCGCGGCACGGATCGACCTGCCCGGGGACGACGGCCTGCCGGAGTCCGAACTGCGGCGTGCGACGGAGCAGTCGACGGACCGCGGACAGCGTGCGCTCGCCCACGCGGAGAACCTCGCGGAGACGGCTGAGAGGGCGGCCCAGGACCGGCGGCGGGCATCCGTCCGCCTCGACGAGGCGGATACCGAGCTCGACCAGACCACCGCGGCGCAGGGCCGGGCGGAGGAAGTAGCCGCACGGGCGGGGCAGGCCCTGCTGGACGGCGTACGAGAGCACATGCGCAACTGGACCGAGCTGACCTGCCCCGACCTGGTCGGCCTGCTCGATGAACTCCAGGAGTGGACGCTGCACCTCGACGGGCCCTACCCGGCCCGGGTGCTCGCCGCACGAGTCCACAGCGCGGCCTCGGCGCAGCTGGCCGACGAGGCGGCCGAAGCGGCGCGCCGGACGACGGAGCTGGTGGTACGCATAGGCCGGGTCCGCGAGGAGATCGCCGCGCTGGAGGCAGGCGGCCGACGGGGCCCCCAGTCCCCGTTCACCCGCACGCCTGGCCTGCGCGAGCGGCTTTCCGGAGCACCGCTGTGGCGACTGGTGGACTTTCACGACGGACTCCCGGAACACGAACGCGCCGGACTGGAGGCGGCACTGGAAGCCTCCGGACTGCTGGACGCCTGGGTGCTCCCCGACGGCTCCGCCCTTGCGGTGAATGGGTATGACGTACTCCTCTCCCCGGCGACCGGGCCGGTGCCAGGGCCCTCGCTCGGCGTGTTGCTCCGCCCAGCCGTGGACAGCGGCGACGCGCAGGCCGCGGCGGTGGGCGAGGGCACGGTGGCGCGGCTGCTCGCCGCCATCGGCGCGGGAGGGGACGGCGGAGCCGGGACCTGGGCGGGGGTGGACGGGCGTTTCCGCGTCGGCACCCTCGTCGGCCGCTGGGCCAAGCCCGCGGCCGAGTACGTCGGCGAAGGGGCGCGGGAGGCTGCGCGGCGGTCCCGTATCGCCGCCCTGCGTACGGAACTCGACCTGCTCCAGCAGGAGTCGGACAAGGCCGTGACGCAGTCCGAGGCGGTGGCCGCGCGACGCGCCACCGTCGACGCCGAGCTTGCTGGCGTACCCGACGAGAGCCCCCTCACCCGGGCCTACGCCCAGGTGACCGCCGCAGCGGAGTCGGTGGGCCGGTCTCGCCTGCGGCGCGAAGAGCGCGCCGCCGACCTCCTGGAAGCGACCGGACGGGCCGAACAGGCCGCCACGGAATTCACCGAGACCGCCGGCGAACTGGGCCTGCCTGCCGACCGTTCGGGCCTTGCCGAGGTACGGCAGGCCCATGGCACCCTCGCCGTGACCTTGGCCGCCCTGTGGCCGGCCCTGCGCGAACGCGGCGAGGCGGCCCGCCAGGCGGAGGAGGAACGCGCCGAGGCCGGGCAGGCGGAGGAGCGGACCGCCGAACTCACGCTGCGTGCCGATGAGGCAGCGCGCGAGGCGGTGGCAGCGGACGAGCACCACACCACGCTGCGCTCCACCGTCGGCGCGGCCGTGGACGAACTCGAACGACGGCTCACCGAGACCGCCGAAGCCCTGCGGGCCTGTGACGCGGACCAGAAGCTCACCCGCCAGCGCCATGCCGAGGCGGACCGGGCGGCGAGCAAGGCCGAAGGCCGTATCGAGCAGCTGGAGAAAGGCCTCGTGGAAGCGGCCGAGGCTCGGTCGGAGGCCATCGCGGGGCTCCAGCGGTTCACGGCTACCGGCTTGATCACGGTTGCCCTCCCGGACCTCGCGGTGCCGGCCGCCTGCGACAGCCCCTGGGCGGCCACCCCGGCGATCGCGCTCGCCCGCGCCATCGAGTCCGGGCTGGCGTCGGCCGATGACTCGGACGGCGCCTGGGAGCGCGTACAGCGTCGGCTGAGCGAGGAATTCAAGACCCTGCAGGACACCCTGTCCCGGCACGGGCACACCGCCTCCGCCCGGATGGTGGAGGACGGCATGGTCGTCGACATCGTCTACCAGGGCCGTGAACGTGCCGTACCTGAACTCGCCGAGGCACTCACCGCCGAGGTCGGCGAACTCACCCGCATCCTGTCGGCCCGTGAACGGGAGATCCTCGAAACCCACCTGATCACCGAGGTCGCGGGCACCCTCCAGGAACTCATCGGGGCCGCCGAACGGCAGGTGCGCGACATGAACACCGAGCTGGAGGACCGCCCCACCTCCACCGGAATGAAGCTGCGGCTGGTCTGGCGGGCCTCCCGCAAGGCTCCCTCCGGCCTCGCCCCGGCCCGCGAACGGCTGCGTCAATCCGCTGACGCCTGGACCCCGGAGGACCGGACGGCGGTGGGTGAGTTCCTCCAGACGCAGATCGCCCGGCAGCAGACGGACGACACGTCCGGCAGCTGGCTCGAACACCTCACCGCCGCGCTCGACTACCGAGCCTGGCACGAATTCGGGGTCGAGCGGCACCAGCACGGCCGTTGGGTCCCGGCCACGGGCCCGGCCTCGGGTGGCGAGCGGGTCCTCGCCGTATCCGTACCGCTGTTCGCCGCGGCCTCCTCGCACTACGCGAGCGCGGGCATCCCGTACGCGCCCCGCCTGGTCACCCTCGACGAGGCGTTCGCCGGCGTGGACGACGACTCACGCGCCAAGTGCCTGGGCCTGCTGCACGCGTTCGACCTGGACGTGGTGATGACGAGTGAACGGGAGTGGGCCTGTTATCCGCAGGTCCCCGGCGTCGCCATCGCCCAGCTTTCGCGGATCGACGAGGTGGCGGCGGTACTCGTCACCCGCTGGGAATGGGACGGCAACCGGCGGCACCGCCGAGAGGACCCGGTGCGGTCGGAGAGTCCGAACCCGGACCCGCTCGCGGAGGCGACGGCCGGATCGGAGCACCTGTGGACCTGACATCCGCCAACGCCCCGGTCGACGAGGCCCGGCTGCGCCGTCTGCTGGGCGACCCCGCCCTCGACTGGCTGGTCGACCGGGCGCGCCGGCGCCTGGAGCGTGAACAGCCTCTCACCGGTCCGGTTTCTCTCAGCGCGCCCCTGCCGGCGCAGCGGGCATCGGCCGAGCGGCTGCTGGGCCGATTCCCTGGGAGCGGGCGCTCCCTGACCGTCCGGCTCGACGAGGTGGACACCGTCCTGCGCCGTTCCGGGATCAGCCCGGACGGCCTGGCGGCCGCCGTGGTCGCACTTACCGGGCCGGTCGTTCTGCTCGGCCCGGCCCGGCAGGCCGAGGAACGGGCCTGGCAGGAGGCGTACGCGGTGATCGACGCCCTCGCGGATCAGGTCCCGGGCTTTGCCGCATGGGCGGACCGGCTCCGCGGCGACGGCCTGGTACGCCGCCTCGCCGGAACACCCGCCGCAGCCCAAGACCTCCTCGGCCAAGTCGCCACTGCCCTGAGCGCCCTTCCCGCAGACCCGCCCGTCTCACTTCCCGCCTTCGCGGCCCGGCTGCTCGGCGCTGCCCATGCCCTGGACGACGGCACCCCTTTGGCCACCCTCACTCTCTCGGGCATCCGAGCGCTGACGGGCTTCCCCGACGGGTCGGGCGCGGAATGGCGCCGGGAGGCATGGGCATCGGTGGGCCTGCTCCGCGACGAGCTGTCCTCGACGGTCCTCACCCTGAACCTGAGGGGCACGCCCACCCTCGACTTCATGGCAGAGGCGGGCGAGCCGTCCGTCCTCACCCTTCGCCAGCTCGTCCGCCACCCCGTTGCGGCTTCTGCCCCGGTAGTCCGGATCTGCGAGAACCCGGCGGTGCTCGCGGCGGCAGCCGACGTCCACGGGGCTGATTCCGCCCCGCTGGTGTGCGTCCAGGGCCAGCCGTCCGCGGCAGCGATCACTCTCCTGCGCCACCTGCACGAGCGTGGGGCAGCACTGCTCTACCACGGAGACTTCGACTGGGGCGGGCTCCGCATCGCATCCGCACTGCTGCGTCGCGTCCCCTGGCGGCCCTGGCGCTACACGGCAGCCGACTACCGCGCTGCGGTGCTCGCAAGGCCTGACGGCCCGCCACTCGCAGGGCAGCCGGCCGAGGCTCTCTGGGACCCGGATCTACAGCAGGCTCTCTTGCAACTCGCTGTCCGCGTCGAGGAAGAGACGGTCCTCGACGTGCTGCTGTCCGACCTTGTGTGACGACGGTGCCCACGTGTGGCCACGACCGATCCCTGCTCGGTTGTCAGTGCAGTTTGATAAGCCTGTCGGCAGTGATGATCGACGTTCAGGGGGATGGGGATGGAAGCGGCCGAACAACCGGTGTTTCTGCTGGGCGAGGGACTGAACGCTTTGGAGCCTGCCCCTTTCGATACCGAGGCCGAGTTCCAGACGCTGCTCGCACGCCATCCCCGGATCCTGGACTTCGGTTCGCTCGCTGACGGCCGGCCCCTTCGGCTCGTTCTCGTGGCGCGGGAGATGAGAGTCCCCACCAGCAACGAGAGCGGCTCCGCGTTCTGGCTGGACCATCTGTTCGTGGACGCGGACGGTGTGCCGACCCTGGTGGAGGTCAAGCGGGCGGCCGACACCCGCATACGACGGGAAGTCGTGGGCCAGATGCTCGACTACGCCGCCAACGGGGCGCGTTACTGGCCTGCCGCGCTGCTCCGGCGGACCTTCGAGGAGACCTGCGCGGTGGACGGGCGGCCTCTCGAGGACGCCTACCAGGAGCTGCTGGGCGACCCGTCGCCCGAGGAGTTCTGGGCGACGGTCGAGGAGCGGCTTGCCGCCGGACGGATGCGGCTGCTCTTCGTAGCTGACCGGATACCTCTGGAACTGAGGGCCATCGTCGAGTTCCTGAACCGGCAGATGAGGCAGACCGATGTCTACGCCGTCGAGCTGACCCAGTACAGGGGCAGCGGTGATCACCGTGTACTCGTCCCGAGAGTTCACGGCGAGGTGGCCACAGCCAACAAGACACAGTCGAGGTCGGGCCAGGCGGGCCGGAAGTGGACGCTGGCCGACATGGACGTGGCACTGGAGAGCCGTAGCACGGAGAAACGGCAGGTCGCCCTTGCGCTGCTTGAGCATGCGGAGTCGGCGGGGCGCCTCGTCGGCAATAGAGCGGGGTACCCCAGTTCCTCCGGCTACTTTCCGGCCTCGGGCAAGGAGGTTCCCGTCTGGACGCTGTCACTGCGCGAGGATCCGGACAAGGACGATCTCGCCTTCAGCTTCGGGTCCATCACCCACCACCTGGGAAGCGACGCGACGTCGGCCTTCGCGGACGCCCTGCCGGCCGTGGACGGACTTGGGCAGAGGCTCGCGGCGCAACGGGCGAAGGGCTTCAAGGGCTGGCCGTCGGTTTCGCTTGCAGCACTGTCCACTCAGCCGGAGGCGCTGGGCCAGGTGCTGGCGGCCATCGAGCAGCTGATGAGCGATGACAGCACCTGATCGCAGGGATCTGTACATGACCATGCAGACCGCATGGTTTCGAGAAGGCGCGCGATAGGCTCTACCAGGTGGTTTGCCCGTCTGGTTGGGCGCGGGGTGTGATGGAGGCCGGAAAGTGACAGCAGCGGGAGGAAAGCCGGTGCCCAAGCCCGGCCCGCCGAAGCCCGTCCAGCAGTGGTTCCAGGATCGGCCCTCCCCCTATGCCTGGGAGCAGGAGGCGCTGGACCATGTACGGAGACTGCTGCCCGCTGCCGAGCCCTACCGGGCCTGGGCCACCTTCTCCTTCACGGCGCACTCGGGGCGGATCAATGAGTGCGATCTTCTCGTCGCGGTCCCGGCCGGCCTGTTCCTGATCGAGATCAAGAGCCACCCCGGCGAGCTGCACAACACCGGCTCCACCTGGAACTTCCGTGGCAGTGACCGCACGCGGACCATCAACAACCCGCTGCACTTCAACGACCTCAAGTCGAAGGAGCTCCGGAGCCAACTGCGTTGGGCCGCCCGCAAGCTCGGGATGGATGAGCGGATCGTCCCGCGGATCGAGCCCGCCGTGTTCCTGTCGGCGCCCGACCTCGTCAGCCACCTGGACGAGGTCCAGCGCATCCGCGTGTACGGGCGGGACGACGGCGGCAGCGGCCTTGACCGCATCTGGCAGGACTTCCTGGGTCTGCCCCCCGACCGGCCGGAGCGGCGGATCACGCCCGAGTTCGCCCGGCAGACCCTGCCGCAGCTGCTGCGGAACATCGGGATCCGGCAGTCCACCGGGCACCTGCGGTTCGGTGATGCCTGGAAGCTCCGCCCGCATCCGCTCGATGCCGGTGCCACCTGGGAGGACCGTCTCGCCCTTCGCGACGACGGCCTCGTACAGGAAGAGGGCCGGGTCCGGATCTATCTGGTCAGTCAGGGGGCGACCGAAGCGGCCCGCAGGTCCACGGAGCGTGCCGCCCGCCGCGAGTACCAGGTACTGCAGGGCATCAACCACCGCGGCATCGTCGACGCCGTCGAGTTCCGGGAGCACGAGGGCGGCCCGGCCATCCTCTTCCGCCACCGGCAGAGCGATCTGCGCCTGGACCAGTACCTGGACACCTACGGTGGCAAGCTCACCCCCGAGATGCGTCTCGACCTGGTCCGCCAGCTCGCCGAAGCCGTCCGCTACGCCCACAACCGGTCCCTCTACCACCGAGCGCTGGCCGCGCGGTCGGTCTACGTCTCCTTCCGCAGCGAAGGCGCCGCCCCCGAGCTCCGGATCACGGACTGGCAGACCGCCGCACGCGACTTCGACAGCAATGCCACCTTCTTCCGCTCGATCGGCGGTTCGGCGCTCGATGCCGCCCTGATCGAGGACGAGGCCCGTGTCTACCTGGCACCGGAGACGGACCAGCCGTACGCCGATCCTGCGGATCTCGACATCTTCGGTCTGGGCGCGGTCGCCCATCTCATCCTGACCGGTCAGCCGCCCGCACCGCAGCGCAGCGTGCTGACCGAGCGCCTGCGCGCCGACTCCGGCCTGCACCTGTTCGCCGTCGCCGACGGTGTCTCGGAGGCACTGGACGCACTGGTCTACCAGGCGACCCGTTCCGATGTGAACGACCGGCTGAGCTCCGCCGAAGCATTCCTGGACCTGCTCGACGAGGCAGAACGGGCCGGTGTCCTGCCCGACTCCCCGGAAGCAGCCGCAGCCGACCCGCTGGAGGCGATGCCAGGGCAGGCGATCGATGCCGAATGGTCGGTACGCCGGGTCCTCGGCACCGGCGCCACGGCGCGCGCCCTCCTCGTGGAGCGAGCGGTCGAGGACGAGGACGGCAACGTCCGCATCGACGAGCATGTCTTCAAGGTGGCGCTGGACGAGGAGAAGGCGGAGCGGCTGCGTGCCGAGGCCCGCGCTCTGAAACTCGTCGGCGGCGGAGCCGTGGTGCAGTTGCGCGGCGAGGAGCTGCGCGAGATCGGCGGACGGACCATCCTCGAGCTGGAGTACGCCGGCGAGCAGTCGCTCGGTGCCCGGCTCCGCGGCAAGGGACAGCTCACCTACCACGAGCTGGAGCGATTCGGCGAGGACCTCTTCCAAGCGCTCGACCAGCTCGCCGGCCACGGGGTGCGCCACCGCGACATCAAGCCCGACAACTTCGGTATCCAGCGCCGCAAGGACCGTACCTGGCAGCTGAAGCTCTTCGACTTCTCCCTGACCGACGCCTCGGACCGGGATGTGAAGGCGGGCACCCGCGGCTACCTCGATCCCTTCCTGGGTTCGGTGCGCCGCAGCCACTACGACGATCACGCCGAGTACTACGCGGCAGCCGTCACCCTGCACGAGATGGCCAGCGGCGAACGCCCGTTGTGGGGCGACGGTCTCTATGATCCGCTCACCAACGAATCAGCCGAACTCCACATCGCGAGCGAGCTGTTCGAACCCGCACTGGCGGAGGGCTTCCGGGCCTTCTTCGAGCGGGCGCTGCACCGTGAGATCGAGCAGCGCTTCGACACCCTGCGACAGATGAGGGATGCCTGGCAGGAGGTATTCCGCGCCGCGGACGCGACGCGTCCCACCACCACTCCCTCCACTGTCGGGACCGTGGCCGAGGACGCCGAAGAGGCACGCGACAGCGCGGCCGCGGCGGCCGAGGCCACCACTGTGCTGGAGGCAGCGGGCCTGTCCCCCCGCGCGGTCTCCGTCGCCAACGGCCTCGGTGCGACGACCGTCGGCCAGCTCCTTGAGATCCAGCCGTACGCCATCTCCAAGGCCCGCGGGGCGGGCGCCCTCGTCCGCAAGGAACTCAACCGGCGCCGCAAGCAGTGGGCGGCCGCCCTCCGGGGCAAGCCGGGCAACGCAGCACCATCCCCGACCCGGACCGCCGGGCAGACCGAGGGGCACGCCGACGCTCCGGACGCGGAGTCGGCCCGCATCCTCTCGATAGACGACATGGCGGCGCTGCTTACTCCTGCGGCCGGCCGCAAGGGTTCCCACCGGGAACAGGTCGTACGGCTCACGCTGGGGCTCCCGCCGGAGGACGGCGGTCTCTCCCCGCTGGGTCCTTGGCCCGTGCAGGCCCGCATCGCCGATCACCTGAAGATCAAGCAGCCGCCGGTCTCCCGCCACCACCGCATCGAGATCAAGCAGTGGGCGGAAGCGGAATGGCTGGCACCCGTCCGCTCCGAGCTCGCGGACATCCTGGAGAGCTCGGGCCGTGTGATGACCGCCCCCGAGGCTGCGGTCGAACTGCGTGCCCGCCACGGGGCCGACGACGACACCCCCCAGCGGACCCTCGCGCGCTCGCTGGCCGTCGTACGAGCCGCAGCGGAGGCGGAGACCGGAGACGAGACGGACGGACACGAGCCCAGGCTCGCCGTCCACCGGCGCGGCGACACGGTCCTTCTCGCCTCGGAGTCCTTGCCGGGCACCGACGACCCCAGCCCACGGGAACTGGCCGACTACGCGGCGGCGCTCGGCGCCACCGCCGAACGGCTGGCCCGGCAGGAGCCGCTCCCGGGCCGAGCGGAGGTGGTCCGCGAACTGAGGGCCGTACCGACGCCGGAGGGGTTCGCACCGCTCGCCGACACCCGGCTCGTCGCGCTCGCCGCGGCCATCGCCCCGGTCGTCGAGGTCACGCCGCGTCTGGAGCTGTACCCGCGGGACCTCGGACTGGAGCGCGCGCTGCGCATTTCCCAGGCCGGCGCGGGCGTACGGGCCGACCGGGGCATCAACCCGGCGGAACTGGTGGCACGGGTCAAGGCACGTTTCCCCGAACTCCAGGTGCTCGCGGGAGGCCGGGAACCCACCCACGTCGAGCTGGAGGACGCCCTGCAGGCGGCCCGGTTCGACCTCCGCTACGACCTGGACTCCGACACCTTCCAGCTGCCCGCCGCCAGGACGGCCCACCCTGTGACGGCTTCCGGCGGCCTCACCAGTCTCCTGCCTCCGCGCCGTGTCACTCGCCTGGAGCGGGAGGACCCGCACGGAGCGGTCCGTGAACGCCTCATGGCGAGTGCCCGGCGCGGCGGCTTCCTCGCCCTGACCGTGAAGGGCGTCCGGCTGCCGGGCGTCGCGGACGCCGTGGCGGCTGCCTTCCCGGTCCTGCCCGTCGACGTGGGCGCCGTCTTCCTGGCGGAGTTCCGGAAACTGGTGGAGGAGAAGGGCCAGGACTGGCAGACGGTGCTGCGCGCGGACAGCGCCTCCGCACCCGGCCGGATCAAGCCGGGCCTGGCCACCTTCGTACGCGCCGTCTGGCAGCGCGTCGGGGAGGACCTCCAGACCCGCTGTGCCCTGCCCCGCACGGTCCTGTTCCTGCACGACGCCGGCCTGATCGCCCGCTACTGGGACGAGGGCGGCCGCGCCTTCCTCGTCGGCCTCCAGGGCGCGGCCCGCCGACCGGTGGAGAACCCGTACGGGCTGTGGCTGCTGTGCCCGGTGGAGACCCGGTCGCAGCTGCCGCACCTGGACGGCCGGACGGTCGAGGTGATCGGCGGGGACGGGGAGCAGGCGCACCTGGACGGGGCGTTTTTGGAGACGCTGGCGAAGGGGTGAGGGCGGGGTGGTGTTGCCGGCTCAAGCAGGGAACAGCACCCCCTTGCACCGTCCTTCGGTCAGGCCACGGGCTTACGTGCGACCCCGCCCTTGCGGCCGATGTTGAAGGCGAGCCGATAGACGTCCGGCAGGTCGATGGCACCATTGGTGCGCCTGGTCATGACGCCCAGCTCCAGAAGCTCTTCGAGGATCGCGGTCAGGCTGTCGATCTTGCGAGGGCCGCTGCCCTGCTTCACGTCCTCCAACAGCTCTACGATCCTGCCCGGCAGTCGGTTGCTCTCCCATGCGAAGCGCACGGCCGACGGCTCCATGGGCACCTGGCTGCCCTCGAGCAGCTTGACAGCGAGTGCCGCCCATCCGATGTCGTCCGTCAGCTCGTCCACGCGGTTCTTGGACGCACTGCTCAGACTCTCGCGGATCGCGTCGTAGTGCAAGGGGAGCGTGTGGCCGGCATAACGCTCAGCGGTCAGCTGTGCCGACCGGAAGAGCGTGTGCAGCCACGTCCGGGGGCTGACCCGGCCCAGACCGTCCTGAAGGTGGTTCGGCACCCAGGTGTAGGTGTGCCCCTTACGACGGTCCGTGCCCATGAAGGGACCGGCCAGACCGACGAGGACTTCCTCCTGCCGCTTCTGGTCGGCGATCACGTCGACCGGAGCTATGTAGCGGCCCTCGCCCTCCGGCCGCCATTCACCGGTCGCCTTGCGGAACGCCTTCGCCTGATCGCTGGTGTGGTTGCCCAGCTGGTGGAACAGCAGCCCGTACAGGTTCTCCCGGCTCCAGCTGAGGTCGGTGGCGTTGGCACCGAGCTTGGAGGCGTCGGCGAAGGCCTTGGGGGCACTCTCGTACATGTCCGGCCGTACGAAGATCTTGGCGCGCAGCGTTCCCGTAGTGAGCCGGAGTTCCAGAGCCACCTCGAAGAGTCCCGACAGCAGTTGGTCGAGGTGCTCGCGATCGTTGTGCAGGTGGTCGAGCGCGTCGAAGAGCAGGACCAGCGTCTTGCCCTGCTCCCGGGTCTGCCGGTCGGCCCGACGCAGCGCGTTCTCGTACGCCTCGCCGTTCTCCCGTGTCCAGCGGATGCGCTCGGACCAGGGCTTGATCGCGAGGACTTCCGGCACCTTGAGCGCGGTGAGGACGACTGCGGACCACAGGTCCCTCGGGTCGACACCTTGGGCGACCAGGTCGGCGAGCGTCCGCTTCCCCGGAAACGCCGGCTCGTCTCCGCCTTCGAGCGCGAAGGCGGTGACCACCTCGATACGGCCCAGCCTCGGCATCATGTACGAGGCGGAGGCGACCTCACGCAGTTCAGGGTCGGTCAGGGCCTTGGCCCAGTAGGTCTTGCCGGTGCCGCGGGCTCCGCGTACCACCGTCACGTCGGGGTCCAGTGCGAGCCGGTGGGACGAGGGAGTGAACATCGTGCGGAGGTCGGGGGTACTGGTGTTCGCGTCAGGCGCGGAGCCGAGCGCGTCGATCAGCAGGGTGCGGGTCGCCTGGATTGCGGGGTCGTTCATGACTTGTCCTCGTACGGGTCCAGCACCAGTTTCTCCACCGTGTCGACGAACTCGCGGTAGGCGGCCCTGACGAACGGCAGCTCGGGCCAGTTGCGGCTGCGCAGGGGGTCCAGCCCCACTAGGTCGTTGCCGAAGAGGATGGGGATGGGGGCGTAGGGCTTGTCGTCCACCTCTCCCTTGACGGGGAGGAAGGGCTCTTCGTACTCGTCGTCGGGCAGGTTGTACAGCGTGTCCATGAAGACGTCGTAGGCATGCCGCCGCAGGGTGTTGAGACGGTCTATGTCTCCGGCTGAGTGGAACATGGCGGCCACGATCCGGATGCGGTCGCGCAGAGCGCGGGCACGGTCGGGCCGCAGCTTCCACTGGGACAGGAGCATGCGGTAGCCGTCCCAGGTGGAGGGGTTGTCCACCGCGAAGAGCAGGGCCTGGTCGCAGAGTTTGGTCAGGGTGACGGCCGCGATGTCGTGGATGCCGGCGCGACTGTCGAGCAACACCACGTCGGGGCGGCGGCCCTTCTCCTCCACCTGCGCCTCACATGCGGCGATCGCGTCCTCCAGCCGCTGGGCAAAGGGGCGGGGCGTGCCTCCCGGCTCGTCGGGGGGAAGGTCGCTGTAGATGCGGTTCAGCTTGGCGAGGTAGTCGTACGGCCGTCCGGCGAGCGGGGTCCCGGCCGCTGGAGCCAGCCACACCTCGCCGTTGCCCTGCTCGGGCGGGAGGATGGAGGAACGGCTGACCAGCTCCAGACCGTCGGCGTTCCCGACGGCCGACTCCACCAGGTGGTCCACGATGCCGTGCGGGGGAGTGGCCCCCGGCTCGGCGAGCAGGTTGGACACCCCGGGGGATTCCAGGTCCAGGTCCACGACGAGTACGCAGTGGCCGCGCTCGGCGAGGCTGCGGGCGAGGACGGTGGTGGCGGTGGAGCGTCCGACACCGCCCTTGAATCCGTAGAAGGCGAGGCGGCGGGTCTGGCGAGCCGGCTGCTGCTCGACCTCGGCGCCCACGGCAGCCCAGTCCCCGCCGACGACGGTGCGTTCGAGTACGGCGACCTGGCCGGGGCCGTCCTGCTCCCGTTCCTCCAGCACGATGAGCTCGGCCGCGCCGAAGAACATCTCCGGGACGAAGAGCGAGCTGGCCGTCTGGACAGGATCGTCCCCGGCGAAGGGGCGGACCTTGGCGGCGAACCCCTCGCGGAGCGACACGACCGTTTCGGATTCGGGGTCCAGCGGCTCGGCATCGGCGCGGTCGTCGATCAGGAGAGTGGACTGACCGGACAGATCACGGACGAGTACGACGTTCCGTCCGTCCCGGGCGGCAAGGCGGGCGAGATCGCACGCGGCTTCCCAGGCTTCGTCGAAACGAGGAAGTGAGGTCATCAGGTCAGGTCGTTTCTCTACTTCGCATGGTCGTACGCGGTGATCAGGCTGAGAGTGGCTGCGAGATGCCTGGCGACGCGCTCGGGGGACAGGGTGTCGCCATCAACATAGCGGTGCCCCTCGTGCCATTTGTCGTGTGGCGTCTTGAACGGGTTCTGCCGCGGGATGTGCTTACGGATCTCGGCCCCTCTCCGACCGTCCAGCACCATCATCAGGTGCTCCCACGCGCCGGGCATGTGGCCGTGTGCTGCCTTCAACTTGTCCATCCCCGGCATGTTCTCGATCGTCGGGCTGTACGGCTTGGCGGTGGGCCTTTCCTGCACCGAACCGAAGAAGTCGATGAGCATCGCCTTGGCCACACATTCCGCGGCCAGTCCGGCCAGGTGATCGGTGGGGCCGGGGAGCGCGCCGCCGTTTGAGAGCTGGAGCGCAGCCTTGTAGAGGTCGTGGCCCGCCTTGAGGAAGGTGTGCCGGGGGCGCGTCGGGGTGGTCGGAGCCGTCACGACGATCACTTTATCCGGATGATCAAGGACCTGGTGGGGGTTTTGCGGGGGCCGTGGGGCTCCGACAGCGGTCCGTAGGCTGGCAGGATTGAGTACCTCAGCCGCAGGCCATGCGGCGTATGACGCAGTGCGGCGAGAAGGAAGCGAACAGTGACGGACACCACGGCCGGTGCGGACCGGGCGGAACGCCTGAAGGATCTGGTCAAGGATCTGAAGCGGCAGGTCCTGCTTCTGGAGGACGACCTGAGGGCGCGCACCGAGTCCGAGGACGAGATCCGCACCCGCCTGGAGACGGAGTACCGGCAGGCGCAGGAGTCCCGTCGCACGGCGGCCCGGTACGAGTCCTGGCGCGACGAGCGTGTCACGCAGTCCGCTGCAGCTTGGGTGCTGGCCTGCGTGTTCGTCCGCTTCTGCGAGGACAACGGCCTGATCGACGAGCCATTCATCGCCGGCCCCGGCGACCGGCTGGCCGTGGCCGAGGCCCGCCACGAGGCGTTCTTCCGCGAGAACCCGAGGCTCAACAACCGCGACTGGCTGCTCGCGGCCTTCGACCACCTGGCCAAGTCGAACACCACCGCCGCCGGCCTCTTCGACCGCGACCACAACCCGCTATGGGACATCATGCCCGGGTACGAGGCGGCGACCGAGTTGCTGTCCTTCTGGCGCCGGTGGGGTGCGGGCGGCCAGATCCGTTACGACTTCACCGACCCGGAGTGGGACACCCGCTTCCTGGGCGACCTCTACCAGGACCTGAGCGAGCACGCCCGCAAGACGTACGCGCTGCTCCAGACCCCGGAGTTCGTCGAGGAGTTCATCCTCGACCTCACCCTTGAGCCGGCGGTCTCGGAGTACGAGTTCGGCCTCGACCCGGTATGGACCGGCCCGGATGGTGAGGAGCGGCGGGGCCTGCGGACCATCGACCCGGCGTGCGGGTCGGGCCACTTCCTGCTGGGCATCTTCCACCGCCTGATGGACAAGTGGCGCGCGGCTGAACCGGGCACGGATGTCTGGACGTTGGTTCGCCGCTCGCTGGAGTCCGTGCACGGGTGCGACAAGAACCCGTTCGCGGTGAGCATCGCGCGGTTCCGGCTGCTGGTGGCGGCGATGCGGGCTGCGGGCTCGCGGCGGCTGGCGGACGCGCCGCCGTTCCCGATCAACGTGGCGGTGGGGGATTCGCTGCTGCATGGGCGGGGTGCGGCGGGTATCCAGACGGACTTGGACACGCTGTTCGCGGAGATGTCTGTGGGGCGTGAGGAGGGCGCGTTCGCGTACTCGACGGAGGACGTGTGGGACTACGCCAAGCGGGTGGACCTGCTGGGGCGGGGGTCGTACCACGTGGTGGTGGGGAATCCGCCGTATATCACGGTGAAGGACAAGCAGGAGAACGAGAACTACCGGGCGGCGTACAAGGATGTGTGCGCGGGGACGTACGCGCTGTCCGTGCCGTTCGCGCAGCGGCTGTTCGACCTTGCCGTCAAGGGGCCGGGCGGGCGGCTCGGTGGGGGCGGGTTCGTCGGGCAGATCACGGCGAACTCCTTCATGAAGCGGGAGTTCGGCAAGAAACTTATTGAGGTCTTTTTCCGGAACCGAGCTGAACTGTCGCATGTGATTGACACGTCGGGCGCGTACATCCCAGGACATGGCACACCGACGGTGATTCTGGTGGGGCGGAACCGGATTCCGAACCCGGAGAGGACGGTTCGGGCGGTGTTGGGGGTGCGGGGAGAGCCGGTGCAGCCGCCGGTTGCAGCGGAGGGGGCGGTGTGGCGGGCGATCGTTGAGCAGGTGGGGCGGCCGGGGAGCGAGTCGGACTGGGTGTCGGTGGAGAACGCGGTGGCGGGGAGCTTCGTGACGCACCCGTGGTCGGTGAGTGGGGGAGGAGCCGGTCCGCTGCTGGACCGGCTGGCTGTTGGCACGATGCCGCTGGAGGAGAAGATCTCGAAGCCGATCGGTCGCGCGATTCGTGCGGGTGCCGATGAGGTGTACATGAGGCCGCTGCGGAAGACGTACAGGCCGCGAGCGGACAAGCGAGCGCTACGCCCATTGCTTCTCGGGGATGTGGTGCGGGACTGGCGGGCCGAGCCGGATGTTGCTATCTGGAGGCCGGATGTCAAGGCCGTGAATGACGGCCGCCTTGGAGAGGAATTGTGGCCTTGGCGGGCGACGTTGGCGGCGCGAAGGACATTCCAGGGCGATATGGCGGACGCGGGTCTTGAGTGGTGGGACTACATGCAGTACACGGCCTCTGCGTACTCCACGCCGTTGTCGATCGCGTTTGCTTTTGTCTCCACGCATAACCACTTCGTGCTGGACCGAGGTGGGAAAGTGTTCAACAGGTCCGCGCCAGTAATCAAACTGCCGGAGGGGGCGGATGAGGATGCGCACCTGGAATTGTTGGGAGTGCTAAATTCTTCTACGGCTTGTTTCTGGTTGAAGCAGGTCAGTCATGACAAGGGTAGCCAGTCGGGAACTGGTGGATTCATGCATGACGAATGGGAGCGATTCTATGAATTTACTGGAACTAAGCTTCAAGGGTTTCCTCTTCCGGGAACTCTCTCCCTTGAGTTGGGGCGTTCACTGGACCTTTTGGCGCGAGAAGCGGCGGAAAGCGAGCCGGATGCTGCAGCTGGGCGAGTGACTCCGCTTCGCGTCAACCTTGATCAGGCACGACAGGTAGGCGAAGCCGCCAAGGGGCGGATGATCGCACTTCAGGAAGAGCTCGATTGGACTGTCTACGGTCTCTACGGCTTGTTGACTCCGACTGAAGTGGGTCGGGCGACTTTGCCGACCTCCTGCGAGGTTCCCACGGTCGCGTTGGGTGAGCGTGCCTTTGAGATCGCGCTTGCCCGGCAAGTGGCTGAAGGAGGGACGAGCACTGTCTGGTTCGACCGACATGGTGCGACCCCGATCGTGGAGATCCCTGCGCATTGGCCAGACGAGTACAAGGCTGTGGTGCAGGAACGGCTTAACATCATCGCTTCGCGAGCCAAAGACATTGGCCTGATCGAGCGGCCTGAGCACAAGCGGCGCTGGGCCGCCGAGCCGTGGGAGAAGAAGGAGCGGGCCGCGCTGCGGAACTGGTTGCTGGACCGGATGGAGAACACCGACCTCTGGTACGAGGTTCGTGATGGGCTCCGTCGTCCTCGGCCCATGACCGTCAACAACCTCGCCGACCAGCTCAGCACGGACGAGGACTTCACCTCCGTCGCTGCACTCTATGCAGCCGACCACCTCGGCAAGCCCGATCTCCCCCTCGCACAGGTGCTGTCGGAGGTCGTTGCTGACGAGCACGTTCCCTACCTCGCCGCGATGCGTTACAAGGACTCCGGTCTGCGTACGCGCAATGAATGGGAAGACGTCTGGGAGTTGCAGCGTAACGAGGACCGGACCGGGAGGCGACTCGCCATCGACCCGCCGAGCAAGTATAAGACGTCCGACTTCCTGCGCTTTTCGTACTGGGCGAATCGAGGCAAGCTTGATGTGCCCAAGGAGCGGTTCATCTCGTACCCCGAGGCCGGTCCGGACGCCGACTCGACGCTGATGCTGGGGTGGGCGGGGTGGGACCACAAAGATCAGGCGCAAGCGCTTTTCGATCTGCTCAAGGCGCGTACCACCCGGGACGGCTGGGACACCGAGCGGATCGTTCCGCTGCTGGCCGGCCTGCGTGAGGTCATGCCCTGGGTCGTTCAGTGGCACAGCGAGTACGACGACGAGTGGGGCGACGTACCGGCGGAGGAACTGGTGGCTGAGTACGAGGAGCAGCTGCGCAAGCATCAGGTCGGTGCGGCAGAGCTGATCGCATGGCGACCCGTGAAGAAGACGCGGGGGCGTAAGCCCGTCCAGCAGAGGGCTCTGGACGACGAGTAGCGCCGGGCAACTGGGTGGCGGCGTGGAGGCCCCCGCCACCCAGTTGGTCCGTCTCAGAGGTGGGTGTCAGCAGAGTGAGCCGCGAAGGCCGACCATGCGTCGGGGGATACGGACAGCGGTCGCAGGTGGGTGTCCTTGGAATCCCGGACGAGGATGGCTTCGGGAGATACGGCGACCTCGACGCAGTTGTCGCCGTCCCCGCCGCTGTAGCTGCTCTTGAACCAGGCAAGTTCGGTGGTGCTCATAGCGCTCCTCGCATCTGCTCCAACAGGCTCGCGGTGTCCTGACGGCTCAGAGCCTGTGAGCGCATCTTGCCATAGCGCTGAAGCATGGAGCTGACTGCTTTCGGATCGCTGATCACGGTGCTGGTGCTGTGGCCTTCCACGTATCCGAGCCACTGGTTGACCGCTGTCTCGGCCAGGTACATGGACCCGTCGTACCCCGAGTGGTCCTCCTGTCGCAGGGGCATGATCAGGATCTCCACGTTGCGACGACCACCCTGCTCCAGCAGGCAGTCCAGCAGTGCCCTCGCCACTTCGGACCCGCCCAAGCGGCGTTCGAGAAGTGCCTGTTCGATCATGAAGCAGAATGCGGTGTTGGGTCTCTCTGTGAAGAGGTACTGCCGCGCCAGTCGCGCTGCGACCTGGAGTTCGAGCTGTTCCTCTGTCAGCGGCGGGAGGCGTCGCTCGAAGACCGCCCGGATGTACGCCTCCGGCTGCAACAACCCCGGAATCACCCTGCACTCGTACGCGTACAGCGACACCGCCTCTTCCTCGATGCCCGCCCACTGGTGGAACCGCGACGCCAGCCCCGCTTTCCGCGTCAGGCTCCGCGCAGCCGCTGCCAGCACCTTCGTCGCGACCCACCCCCAGCGGTTCCTCCGCCCGCTCCGACAGATCGCCCGGCGGGAAGCGTTTGCCCTGCTCGATCTTGGCGATGTAGTGCGCCGAGTACCGCACCCGAGGGGCGAACTCCTCCTGGGTCAGACCTGCTTCCTCCCTCAGGACCTTGAGCACCGCCCCGAAGGTCTTGAGGCTGTCCGAGAGTTCTGGTTCATTGTTGGTACCGCCGCCGTGGTCCTCGTTCATCACACAGCCGCCCCTCCGCACGCGCACCCGCCCGACTGACCCATGGTCACGGACGGTTACCCGCCCAGTCCAGCGGGTGAACCAGTACAGAGAGATCTGTACCAGTGTCGTCCCTGCCGAGCAGCGCCGCCGGCCGGAACGCTGAACCCCATGACCGCTCCTCACGCCCAAGCCCCCGTCACCGTACGTACGTTCACCCAGCGCTTCTCCGCCACCCACCGCGGCGCGCGACTCGCCCGGATGCTGGCCGAGGTCGAGGCCGTCGCCTGGGGCATTCCGCGTGGCTCGGCGGCCTTCGACGCGCTCACGCTCGTCGTCGCCGAGCTCGCCTCCAACTCCGCGCTGCACGGCCGGATTCCGGGGCGGGACTTCGAGCTGCGGCTCCTGCTCGCCCCCGACGGCAGTGCCGTACGCGTCGAGGTGTCCGACACCCACCCCCGCCGTCCGGAGGCGCCGCCCGCCGAGCACCCACCCATTCCCGGCGAGGACGGCGGCCGGGGTCTGGTGATCGTCGATGCCCTCGCGCTCCGGTGGGGCGTACGGGACCGGGTCGGGCCGGGCAAGACCGTGTGGGCCGACTGCCCCCTGCGCCTGGAGCAGCCGTACCCCCACTGAACACGCGCTCAGCGCGAGCCCGGCAGCCGGATGTCCTGGGTCCAGGCGTTCGAGCTGCCCTTCGCGGTGGTCTTGCAGGCGGTGGCGTAGCAGCGCCAGATCCAATTGCGCTGTTTGTAGCGGCGGATCTCGATCTCCGTACCCTTGCACCGGCCGCACTTCGGCGGGCGGGCGAACACCTCCGCGTGCTCGTGCTCCAGCAGCTTCCGGGCGAAGTGGGAGCCCCGCATCGTCAGCATCACCTCCCGTGTGTCGTGCTGCGAGAGCACGTTGAGGCTGCCGAGCATGACCGTGCGTTCGTCGATCACCGCGATCTTCTGGTGCATCACGTACATCGGGACGACCGTGTGGACCACGGCACGCAGGTCCGCGATGAGCGACTGGTTGTTGTCCTGACGCTGGAGCTTGTCCGTGTCGTCGCGGATGAAGACGGTGACGCGGACTCCGCGGGCGACCGCGTCCCGCAGTTCGGGCAGCAGGGTACGGAGCCGGTTTGCCACCCACGGGGCCCACAACCACAGCGACTCACGTGCCTGCCGGATCTGGTCCGTGAAGGCCTGGTAGAAGGCCCGCTCGTCGTCGATCCCCGTCACTTCCACGTGCCGGCTCAGCACCTCGGAGAGCGCGGTCCCGAACTCGCCCCGGTACGGGGTGGGCGCGTGCGGTGGGGTGACCAGGTGCTTGGCCTGGAGGCGTCGGACGCCCGGAGTGCCGATCATCCCGGCCAGCTGCGCGAGGGCGGTTCCTGCCTTGGCCCCGCGGATACGTTCCCAGCTGCCGATGATGTAGAGCCGGGTCTTGACCCGGGTGACGGCTACGTTGAAGAGCCGTACGCCGTTACGCCTCCACTCGTCGGCTCCGGGCTGCCGGTGGGCGAGGGCCATCCACAGCTCCCTGCTGTCCGCTCCCTCCACGGTGTCGAAGATGACGACGTCGAACTCCCGCCCCTGGAATCGGTGCGCCGTGCCCACCTCGGCCAGGGGTCGCCCGGAGCCCTCGACATCGCGCAGGGCCTCCAGCGTGGCCTCGGCCTGGACTCCGTACGGGGTGACGATGCCCGCCTCCTCGCCGTTCTCCCGGTGAAGTTCCACCAGCGCCCGGGAGATGAGGGAACCTGCCGGCCACCACCCCTTCCGGCTTCCTGTCAGATGGGCCCTGGCCAGTTCGTGCAGGCCGTCCGTGTCGATGAGGACGATCTCGGGGTCGTCCGTCGGCCGCACCGCCCGCGCCTGGCTGCCGCCGCGCAGCACGCCTCCGTACGCCAGATCATTGGCCAGTTTCATCACGGCGGGGCCGAAGCGGTGCTGCTCGGTGAGGGTGACGCAGGCCGGGTGCGCCTGTGCGTCCGCCGGCTCGACGATCCCGCAGTGCTGGAAGACGTCGGGGAGCAGCCATCGCTTGATGTCGTCCCGGTCCGGCTCCTTGAGCGAAGGCGGGATGACCGCACCCAGCTGCATGAAGTCCCCGAGCAGGACGGCGGCACGACCTGCCTTTCCCGTGGCGAGCAGTACCTCCGGCAGGGTGGCGGCGCCCGCCTCGTCCACCAGGACGACGTCGTACGGGCCCTCGAAGACCGCCCGGTTGGTGCGGAACCTGGCGAGGGTCGTGGCGACCAGCTTCGCGCCCTTGATGATCTCGCCCTGGGCGTTGCGGGCGAGGCGTTCGTACTCCTCCTGGACTTCCTCGTACTGCTTCTCCAACGCGGGGCGTCTGGCGGCGTCGGCCGCCACGGCCGGTCGCAGCCGCTGAGCCCGGTCGTACCGCTGTGGCCACCCCCACCGGACGGCTTCTGCGGTCAGATCGTGTGCAGCCGTGGCCTGCGAGGCCGCTTGGGTGGCTTCGGCCGACTCCCGGTCCCAGGCCTGGCACAGTTCCTGGGCACGTTCCGCCGCGATCAGCTTTGCTTCCGCGTCGGCTTCGAGACTGTCGATCTGCTGCAGGGTGTACGGGATGGCGGATATGAGTGCCGCGATCCGGGTGTCGAGCGTCGCTATGTGGGTGGACGCCGTCGTACGCGCGTCCATTGCCGCGCGGCGGTCCCTGATCGCTTGTTGCTCGGCGTCGTGCAGCTGCTGCTGGAGCTCCGTGATCTTCTCCCGCTTACGCCACCGGGCCACCGTGCCCAGGGCTTCGAGCTCCCGTAACTCCTCCCGCAGCTCACCGCAGGAGTCCTCCGCCAGCAGCGCGGCGGCTTCGCGGCGTTCCGCCGCCAGCCGGACCCGCACCTGCTCCTTGCGCAGCCCGTCGACGTGCTTCCACTGCTCACGCGACGCATCCGTGGCCGCGCTGCGATCGGACGCCTCCTGCGCCACCCGCGCGGCATCCGCGTAGCTCTGTACCGCTTCCGCCGACCGGGCCTCGGCCGAGGCCACCCGGCCCAGAGCAGCCGCCAGGTCCTGACCCGGGGTGCGCAGCAGTTTCAGCGCAGCGAAGTAGGCGGAGGGATCGAAACCGGCCAGAACCGTGTCCAGGGCGGCCAGCTGGTCGGCCCGGTTCCGGACGGCGACGAGCTCGGTCTCGACCGTCCGGCGACGCTCGGCGGCCTCCGCCAGGCGCTCCCGGACCATCAGCGGCAGGGACACCGAAGCGTCCTCGGCGACCTTCCGCAGGTGGGGCGGGCCCACGCGGACGATGTCGCCCGGGCTGTGGCGTTTCTCCCGGACCACTCCGAGCAGGGCGTTGTCCACGGCGATGTTGGTCGCGGAGACCAGCAGCACCCGGTCGCCCCGGGCGATCAGGTCGCCGATGGCGCGCTTGAGGACGGTGGTCTTGCCCGTGCCGGGCGGTCCCCACACCAGCAGGACACCCGAGCCGAGGCAGGCCCGGTACGCATCCCCCTGAGCGGGATGGAAACCGGGCGGATCCGGGGCCTGCGCGGGTGTCCCGCCGATGGTCCGGCCGGCCAACGCGGCGGCCAGAGGGGCTTCGCCGAGCCCGGCGATACCGTCGCGCAGTGCCTCGATGAGGAAGGTAGGAGGCTGCTTCAACATCCACAGGTGCGGGTCCGCGACATCGGCGAACTCTGCCACGCGCAGGGTGAGCAGCGAGCCGTTCTGCACCGCCTCGGAGACGGCGAAGCCGTTCGCCTTGATGTCGTCGGCTTCGGGGCCGGCGAGCCGCAGGCCGTCGAGTTGGTCCGGGCCGATGTCGGAACCCCGGAGGTCCACCGCGAATCCTCCGGGCTCCCCGGTGCGGACCGCGCGCGCGATGCGCTGCCACCGGGGCTGCCTGCCCGCACCGCCCTCGATCGCGATCCACTCGCCGAGCGCCGTAGTGATCTCCTCGCGCCACCCCACGTACCGCCCCCGCCCCCGTCGGAACCCCTTACCCCGGCGGCCAATCTACCCAGCGGCACGGAGCGTGACCCGTCGTAGGGAGAGAAGTGACCGAGGGTGCTCTGGAGTGGCGTGGATCTTGCTAGGGCCGGGTTCCGCCTGCCGTGGGCCTGGCAAGATTGGGGGCGTGCCGACCAGCGCACACCGTGTGACGCACGCCAAGCCACCGACCGAGGGACTGATCGCCTGATGCCTACGAGCGAGCTCTTCCTGAAGGATGTCATCGACATCAAGGAAGACGTCCATGCGGGCGACTTCAAGATCGAGCTCTCTCAGGGATTCAGCGAGACCGACGCACGGGTTGCCGAGTACGTTGTCACCGAGCAGCTCCAGGGTGCCTTCCGGCATGCGCTGAGCATCGTGTCGAACGCGGTACGTACGGGGAACTCGCACGCGGCCTATCTGCACGGCTCCTTCGGTTCCGGTAAGAGCCACTTCCTGTCCGTGCTGCACGCGGTGCTCAACAACCACTCCGCGGTCCACGCCAAGCCCCGCCTCATGGAGGTGGTCGCCCCGCACCAGGACTGGCTGCGGCAGAGCCGGTTCCTGATGGTTCCCTACCACCTCGTCGGCTCCACCGACCTCGACTCGGCGCTGCTGGGCGGCTACGTGCACACCGTGCGCGAACTCCACCCCGACGAGCCGCTGCCCCCCGTCTACCGGGCCGACGCCCTGCTCGCCGACGCCCGGGCCCAGCGGGGGTTCCTGGCCGACGACGCGAAGTTCCTGCAGTGGCTGGGCAAGGGAGCGGCGGCGCTCGCCCCCAGCGGCGCCGCGCCCGTGGAAGCCGACCCCGACGACATGGCGCCGCTGGACACGGGTGCTGGCGTGTCGGCTGCGGGCGCCTGGAGCGGCGCCGACTTCGACCGGGCGTTCAGCGCTTCCGCCGTGGACGACCCGTACCGGGAGAAGCTGGTCTCCGCGCTGCTGGCAGGGCCCATGGCCTCGTACGCCCAGGGCGTACGAGGGGAGGCCGGGGCCTACGTGCCGCTGGAGAACGGTCTCAAGATCATCTCCAGGCATGCCCAGTCTCTCGGCTACACCGGCGTCGTGCTCTTCCTGGACGAGCTGGTGCTGTGGCTCCAGGCGAACATGGGCAAGCAGGACTTCGTCCGGGACCAGGTGCAGCGGCTGGTCAAGCTGATCGAGTCCGCGGACAGCGGCCGGCCGGTGCCGATCGTGTCATTCATCTCCCGCCAGCGGGACCTGTCCCAGCTCATCGGCAGCGATGTGGCCGGTGCCGACGTGGAGAACCTCGAGCAGCAGATCGAGTACCTCGCCGAGCGCTTCGACGTCGTCGACCTCGAGGACAGCAACCTCGTCGAGATCATCAAGCACCGCGTGCTCTCCCCTAAGCCGGGCATGGAGTCCGTCCGCGACGACGCGTTCAAGATCGTGGAGTCGTCGAACGACGAGGTGCGCCAGGTGCTCCTCGACGCGCAGGGCCGCACCGAGGCCAGCTGGGACGACTTCCGCGAGCTCTACCCGCTCTCCCCGGCCCTGCTGAACGTGCTCGTCGACCTCTCCGGCGCCCTGCAGCGCGAGCGGACCGGCCTGAAGCTGGTGCAGGAACTGCTGCGCCGGCGTCGCGACGACCTCAAGCTCGGGGAGCTGATCCCGCTCGGAGACCTGTACGACGTCATCGCGGACCGTACCGGCGCCGCCTTCACGCCCAAGCTGCGCCGCGAGTCGGAGATCGCGCACCGCTTCCACGGTCGGGTCAAGGACACCCTCCTCGAGAAGTACAAGTCCAAGGACGACAAGCGGTTCCAGACCGACGACCGGCTGGTCAAGACGCTGCTGCTGGCCGCCCTCGCCCCCAACGTGCCCGCGCTGACCCGCCTCACCGGCAGTCGGCTCGCCGCGCTGAACCATGGCGCGATTCGCACCCGGGTCGGCGACGCGGGCTCCGTGGCCGTCAAGCGGCTGCGGGATCTCCAGGTGGAATACGACGGAGAGCTGCGCAGCGAGGGGGACACCAGCGACCCCGTCTTCCACCTGCACCTCTCGGATCTGGACGTGGAGCCGCTCCTCGAAGAGGTTCAGGGAGCCGCCGACCAGCTCGGCTACCGCCGTCAGTGGATCAAGGACCAGCTGTGGCGGGCGCTGGGAGTCAAGGACACCGAGTCCTTCGTCTGTGAGCGGGAGGTCGTCTGGCGCGGCACCAAGCGCCGGGTCGAGCTGGTCTTCGGCAACGTGCGTGACACCCACCTGCCGGACGAGGAGTTCACGCCGCAGCTGCCGGGCAACATCCGCATCGTCTTCGACTACCCCTTCGACGACGCGGACCACTCACCCATGGACGACGTCCAGCGTGTCGACAAGCTCCGGAGGGCCGGTCGGAACGACCCCGTCCTCGTCTGGCTGCCCGACTTCTTCTCCGAGCAGACGGGGCGGCAGCTCGGCCGCCTCCTGAAGATCAACTACCTGCTGGAGCGGGACCGGCTGGAGGATCACACCGCCACCCGCCCCGCAGAGGAACGTGCTCAGATCCGCAACCAGCTCAAGGCCTCGCGGGACAGCCTCACCGAACGGCTCACCACATCGCTCCTGGAGCTGTACGGGATCAACCGGGCCGAGCCCGGGACGGTCGGTGCGCAGGTGCCGGAAGGGCAGCATCTGATCTCCCTCCAGCGCGGTTTCGAACGGACCCGGCCGGAACCTGCCGTCGGGTTCGAACAGAACCTGCTGCTGCTCGCCGACGAGATGTACGCGGCGCGCTACCCCAAGCACCCCGATTTCGACCCTCGGCTGACCCGCAAGCCCATCACCCTGGGCGACCTCAAGGCCACGCTTGAATGGATCACCCGGGCGATGGAGGACGGGTCGCGGCGGGTGGTCGTCGACGGCCACCACCTGGAGAAGGTCCGGAAGATCGTGCACGCGCTCGGTCTCGGAGAGGTGCACGACGGTCCGCTCGTCGTCACCAACGACTGGCGGCTGCGCATCAACAAGCGGGCCGCGGAGAGTGCCGACGCCGACGGCGATCTCGCCGTGGAGACCATCCGTACCTGGATCTCCGAGATGGGCTACGAAGGGCTCGACCGCCACGTCGGCAACCTGCTCATCGCCGCCTACGCGCTGGTCGACGACCGCACCTGGATCTACCAGACCTCCACGATTCCGCAGGCCCCCGAGCTCGACAAGATCGGCCCCGGTTATGGGCTGCGGGCAGTGGCGCTGCCGGACGAGGACACGTTCAGCAATGCTCTGCGCAGGGCGGGTGTCATCTTCGGGGTGCACGTTTCGCCGGTGCTCTTCGCCCGTAACGTCGCCCAGCTCGTCAACAAGGTGCGGGGTGTCGCGGACGAACACCGCAAAGCCGTTGCAGGGGTGCGCGACCTGCTGCAGAAGCACGCCGGCCGGCTGGGCCTGGAGGGGCCCGGAGGTGTGCAGGCGCCGCGACTTCAGTCCCTGAAAGCCGCCGCCGATCTCATGGCCCGCGTACAGCGCACCGGCGATCCGACCCTCGTCGTCCAGGAGATCGCAAGCATCGCCTACGAGGTCGGCGACGAGGAGATCGGTGCTGCCCTCAAGCAGGCGCCCGATGTGCTCTCCGAGCTCCACTCAGAGGAATGGCCTCCGCTACTCGACACAGTTCATGAACTGTCGACGCGCGACGACTCCGTCGGCGACCGGGCCCGCGGACTCCTGGCAACCGTCCAACGTGTGGCGAACAGCCATGAGTCCCGGGACGAATCCCTCGCCCCGGTCCTCGCCGGCATCCAGGGCTCGGCCATGGCACTGATGAGGGAGGCCACCAGGCTCGCCCAGGCGGCGCAGCCGGTGACTCCGCCGCCGGCCCCGGCGCAACCGACCGCCGAGGACATCCGGCTCACCGAGCACGGCAACCCGTCGGTGCCCACCGTCGTCTCGCCCCAGGCGGTGGACCCCCGACAGGGAGCAGTGTGGCCAGGGCCTGCCGCTCCTACCGGGCCGGTCGCACCCACCCCCGGCCCGCCGGGCTCCCACGGTGCGTACCTCGTCGAACCGACGCGGCTCGAAGCCAGTCTGGCTGCCACCGTCGCGGAACTCAGCAGCGAGCTCCGCACCTTCCTCACCGCTCATCCCGGCGCCCGCGTCCAGGTCTCGTGGCAGGTCGTCGAGGCCGATGCCGGGACGGCCGACACCGAAGAGGCAGGCAACTGATGGTCCAACCTCTTCCGCAGGTCGGCCGCCGCACGATCGAAGCCCTACTGGAAAAGAACGCTTCCGCGCTGCGCGACCGCTCTCTGATGTTGATCCACGGCCGCTACGCACCTGGGGCCACCGGCGCTTTCACCGCTACGGTGGGCGGTGAGCCGCGGCGGGTGAGCGTGCGAGACGAGTCGTCCGTCCTCGGCCTGCTCGCCGCGTGGCAGGAGCACCGCGCGGACGCAGCCCCGGGCAGCCTGCTCGTGGTCACCACCGGGGTGGACGACGCACAGCTCGGCTGGGACCTGCGCGGACACGCGGTGCGCCGTCGCACGCTCACCGTGGACCGAGCCGAGATCGTCCTGCAGCGCTTCGGTGCCGCCGGCCTGGACATGCGGATGTACCGCGAGGACTGGCTGCTGGAAGCGTTGCTCGACGCCGAACCTGCTGAAGGCGGCTGGCCGAGAGCCGCGGGGGTGCTCACCCGGGACTCGGCCCTGCGCGCCCTGGTCGTCGTACGCCTCGGGCTGGCCCGGACCCCAGGCTCCGCGGACACGTCGAGAGAAACCGCCATCGACGCGGACTCCCTGCTGGCATGGTCCCGCACGACGGCAGGCCCCCGCCGATTCGCCGAACTCAAGGACGTCGAACGGGACGAGCTGAAGAAGTGGCTCGGCGAGGTGGCCGGCCCTGCGGTACCGGTGCTGCTCGCGCTCGCGGAAACGGGGCGGGGGGCGGACGCCATGGCACTCGGCTTGCTCGGCGCGGCGCTGCGCGATCCGGCGGCGAGCCCGGACACGGTCCTCGCCGTCGGCGGACTCTTCGGTCAGGCACGCCCTCGGCGCGCCGAACTCACCGCTTTCACGGACTCGGTGGAAGGGACACTGATCCGCTGGATCTCCGAGGCACGCAGCAGCGACAGTGCCAGACAGCGCGTCTTCGCGGTACTCGACCGGGCCGATGAGCTGGCACGCGACGCGGGCCTCACGACGGGCCTGGCCGCCAGCCGATTTCTCCCCTCCAGCTTCGCAGCCCAGCTGGGGGCGGTGATCGCGGCAGCCCGCCAGTCTCCGGACGCGGGCGAGAACGAACTCGCAGACCTGAAGGGGCATGCCCTGGCCGGGCTCTTCCCCGACCGCGTACGGGTCGCGGAGATGGCCGTACGCCTCGCACGCTGGCTGCGCCTGCCCGTACCCGCCGTCACAGGGGTGGCGGCCGGAGTCGCAGCGCACGGAGCCGACTGGGGCTGGGCCGACCGGGCGCTCACGGTGCTGTGGAGCGGCGATCCCGGGGGCGACCGGGAAGCCGCGCGGCATCTGCGCGCGCTGTACGCCGAAGGGCGGGACCGTAGGGAAGCACTGGACGAGGCTTTCGCCCGGCAACTGGCGGGGTGGACACTCCATGCCACCGCTCAGCAGCCGGGCGGCGCTCTCGTGGTCGAGAACGTCCTGGAGACCGTCGTGCGACCGCTGGCCGCCGGCGTGGCCCCCCTTCTCATCGTGCTGGACGGTATGAACAGTGCCGTTGCGGCCCAGCTCGGTGAGGAGACGGAACGCGAGGGCTGGCGGGAGATCATTCCGCGTCCGGCACAGGGCGAACCCGCACAGCGCCTCGCGGCGGTTACGACCTTCCCCTCCGTGACCCAGGTGAGCCGGACCTCACTGCTGACAGGGGCTGCGGTAGCGGGCGGTCAGTCAGTGGAATCATCCGGCTTCACTGCCTTCTGGAGGAAGCGTCGCAAGGACGCCGAGCTCTTCCACAAGGCCTCGATCGGCGGAGACGCCGGGCATTTCCTTGCCCCGGAACTACTGCTCGCCCTCGCCTCGGACGCCGTCGTCGGAGTCGTCCTCAACACGATCGACGACGCTCTCGACTCCGGGCAGCAGGGCCAGCGCACCGCCTGGTCGCTGCACGACGTCACCTATCTGCGCGAACTGCTGGCCGCGGCCCGTAGTTACGGGCGACCCGTCGTTCTGACATCCGACCACGGACACGTTCTGGAGCGTGAACCGGGCAGTGCCCCGGTCGAGGTTGACGGGCCGGTCGGGTCTGCCCGCTGGCGGCCAGGCTCGGATGCCCGGGAGGGGGAAGTAGCCCTGCGAGGCCCCCGCGTGCTGGATGGCGACGGGACGATCGTCGCGCCCTGGCGCGAGAACATCCGCTACTCGGGTCGCCGGGCCGGATACCACGGCGGTGCTGCCCTGGCCGAAGTAACCGTGCCCGTGCTGGTCCTCGCACCCTCGGCCGAGCTGGCGCCTCAGGGATGGGATCCGCTTCCCCGGGAGCAGGCAGCACCTTCGTGGTGGTGGTCTTCTGCCGCCACTGCGACGGAGGCGGAGCCTCTTACGGCAGGTGAAGTCACCTCCTCGAAGCCCAAGCAGAGCAAGACTCCGAAGCAGTCCGAGGGACTGTTCACGGACGCGGACGTAGTGACGGCCGACGGGCGCGGTGGCGAGGAACTCCTGGCCGCACCGCTCAGCCTTGGCGACCAGGTGGTGGCGAGCGAGGTCTACGAGGCGCAGAAGGCGTACGTTCGCAAGGCGCCGGAAGTAAAGATCGTGGCGGCCGTGATCGATGAGCTGGTGGCAGCGGGCGGCACCATGTCCCCGGCCGCCCTGGCGGCAGCGATCTCGGCCACCGGACGTGTGCGACGAAACATCGAGGGCTTCGTCGCCACTGTCCAGCGGCTTCTGAACGTCGAGGGTTACCCCGTGCTCGGATTCATCGACGGCGGTCACACGGTCAAACTGGACGAGACACTGCTGCGCGGGCAGTTCCTGCCGACTCAGGGGTCACGATGACGGGCCCCGTGGCCCAGGCCAGCGCGGTCCGACGGCGGGAGGTCATCGACGCGCTGCGGCGCGGAACCGTGCCCCAAGCGGGTCTCGACCTCCTCGCGGTCGGCCTCGGTCGCTTCGAAGCGGCACTCGACGACGACCTGGCGACGGCCTCGCGGGGCGGGGCCGCCTTCCACGCGATTCGTGGAGACTACGGTTCCGGCAAGACCTTCTTCGCCCGCTGGCTTGCCGAACGCGCGAAGAGAGCGGGATTGGCTACGGCCGAAGTGCAGATCTCCGAGACGGAGACTCCGCTGCACCGGCTGGAGACGGTCTATCGCAGGCTGACCGAGCGGCTGACCACCGCAACACATCAGCCCAGTGCCCTGCGCGCGGTGGTCGATTCGTGGTTCTACACCTTGGAGGAGGAAGTCCTCGACGCCGGAGAGGCCGACGAAGAGGACGAGGCGGGGCTTGCCGAGGCGGTTGACGCGCTGATGGAACGACGGCTGGCGGAAGTCGCCCGCACCACGCCTGCTTTTGCCGCGGCGTTGCGCGGCTACCGCAGGGCCGTCGCGGCTGGGGACGGAGCCACCGCCGAAGCGCTCATCGCCTGGCTGGGCGGACAGAAGTCCGTCGCAGCCTCTGCGCGTCGTACGGCCGGCGTCCGTGGGGACCTCGATCACTTCGCGGCACTCGGCTTCCTCCAGGGGCTCCTCACCGTGCTGCGTGACTGTGGCCACCCCGGACTGCTCCTCGTCCTCGACGAGATCGAAACGCTGCAACGCGTCCGAGGCGACGTTCGGGAGAAGGGGCTCAACGCTCTGCGGCAACTTCTCGACGAGATCGACGCCGGACGCTTCCCCGGACTCTTCCTCGTCATCACAGGAACCCCGGCGTTCTACGACGGCCAACAGGGAGCTCAGCGACTCGCCCCCCTCGCGCAACGGCTCGCCACCGACTTCACCACGGACCCCCGCTTCGACTCCCCTCGTGCGGTCCAGCTTCGTCTGGCAGGCTTCGATCTTCCTCATCTCGGCGAACTCGGCCGAGCAGTGCGGAACCTGTACCGGGAAGAGGCGCGTCATCCGGACCGGATCAGCGAGCGGGTCGACGACGCGTACATCGGCGACCTTGCCGTGGCTGTTACTGGCGGACTCGGTGGGAAGGTCGGAGTCGCACCCCGGGTATTCCTGCGGAAGCTGGTCGCCGACGTCCTGGACCGGGTGGACGAGTTCGAGGACTTCGACCCACGGCTCCACTACGCCTTCACCGTCACCTCGTCCGAACTCACGGAAACAGAGCGCAACGCGGCTGCAGGACGTGCGGATGACATCGAACTGGAGCTGCCGTGAGCGCCTCCGGCGAGCTGGACCCGGCGCTCGTCCACCACATCGTCAACACGCTGGGGTGGCGCAGCCTGCGTCCGCTTCAGGAGGAGTCGGTAGCACCGGTCCTCGCAGGCGACGACGCCGTACTCCTGGCTCCGACAGCCGGGGGAAAGACGGAAGCTGCGTGCTTCCCTCTCCTCTCGCGCATGGCGAAGAACAGGTGGACCGGCACCTCGGTGCTGTACGTCTGCCCGCTCAAGGCTCTGCTCAACAATTTGCTCCCGCGCCTGGAGAACTACACGTCATGGCTGGGACGTACGGCCGCGCTCTGGCACGGTGACACCACCGCCGGGGCCAGGAAGCGCATCCTGGCCGAGCGCCCGGACATCCTGCTGACCACCCCTGAGTCGCTGGAGGCGATGCTGGTCAGCGCCAATGTCGACCATACGTCCTTCTTCTCGGGGCTCAGGGCAGTGGTGGTCGACGAGGTGCACGCCTTCGCCGGAGACGACCGAGGGTGGCATCTCCTCGCAGTCCTCGAACGGATGCAACGGGTGGTGGGCCGGCCCCTCCAGCGCATCGGGCTCTCGGCGACGGTCGGCAACCCGGAGGAGCTGCTCACGTGGCTCCAGGGATCGGGCGCAGGGAAACGGCCGGCCCAGGTCGTAGCCCCGCACCTGGCCGGACCAGGGCCGTCGGCGGCAGGGGATACCGCCGTCATGCCGCCGGGTGACATCGAGCTCGACTACGTCGGTTCCCTCGACAACGCGGCCACGGTCATTGCCTCGCTCCACAGAGGAGAGAAGCGTCTTGTCTTCTGCGAGTCACGAAGGCTCGTGGAGGAACTGGGAGAGAAACTCCGCGCGAAGGGGATCACGGCTTTCCTGTCCCATGCCTCGCTCTCTCTCGAGGAACGCAGACGGGCGGAGACAGCCTTCGCGGAAGAACGCGACTGCGTCATCATCTCGACCAGCACGCTGGAACTCGGCATCGATGTGGGCGATCTGGACCGGGTGATCCAGATCGACGCGCCATCCTCGGTCGCCTCCTTCCTCCAGCGGCTCGGCCGTACCGGGCGCAGGGCAGACACCTTGAGGAACTGCCTCTTCCTGGCGCTGGGCGAATCCGGGCTCCTGGACGCGGCAGGGCTGCTGCTGCAGTGGTCCCGGGGATGGGTAGAGCCCGTGATCGCCCCTCCTGAGCCGCGCCACATCGTCGCGCAGCAATTGCTTGCTCTCTGTCTGCAGGAGCACCGAGTGGGCGAGAACCTGTGGCAGGAGTGGTGGAACGGTCTCGGACCCTTCGGTGGCGCCGCAGAACCGATCGCGCGACATCTGGTCGACGAGGGATATCTGGACCGGGACGGAGGACTCCTGTTTATCGGCCCCGAAGCCGAACGACGTTTTGGTCACCGCCATTTCATGCATCTCACGGCAGTTTTCACTGCGCCTCCGCAATTCACCGTGCTGCACGGCCGGTTGGAGATCGGCCGAACCGATCCCAGCCTGCTCACCGAGCGGGTGAACGGGCCGCGCCGCCTGTTGCTCGGCGGACGGAGCTGGCTGGTCACGTACATCGACTGGCGGCGAAAGCGCTGCTTCGTGGAGCCCGTGGACGGGGGAGGAAAGGCGAAGTGGAGCAGCGCCGGTTTTGGCCCCGGAGCATCGTTCGAAGTGTCGCGGGCGGTACGCGAAGTGCTGCTGGGCACAGCCCCACCCGTGAAACTCACGCAGCGGGCGGTCCGGACCCTGAGCGAAGCGCGTGAGCACTTCCTGGAGCGGGTACATCCGGGAGGCACGCTCATCATCCGGGATGCCGATGGTCGCATGCGTTGGTGGACGTGGGCAGGACACCGGGCCAACGCCACACTGACGGCCACCCTTGATGAGGTGGCGGTGCCGGGCCAACGCGTCAATGATCACTGGATCCGGCTGCGTGAGGACGTGACGCCGGCGTCCTGGAAGAGTCACACGGCCGGTGCGGCCGACCGGCTTTGTCTTCCCGCAGTCGATGAGCGGGCTGTACGGGGTCTGAAGTTCGCAGAGGCGCTGCCGCCGAGGCTGGCGGAAGCGACGCTTTCCGCCCGTCTGGCCGGCTCGGAGTCTGCGGCTGCCGTGTTGTCCGAACCTGTGCGATTCGTCTCGATCGCTGGGCAATGAGACCGCCTGGGATGGGACGTCAATTTCCGTGGTGCCGGGCTTCAAGGGGTACCCCGTGACCCGCACCGCTTGATCTAGCCACGATCGCCACAGTTCCGGCCGACAGCCGTCGTGATGTTCTCGGCAGGCCAGGCACTACCTAAGATCACCACAACCGAACTGCGGCCCGACGGGCTTCCTGGACAGGACATGCCCCCACCCGCACGAGTCACTCGTGCCCTGGGGGAACCATCTCGTGTCCATGCTCCTTCTGAGACTGTCGGCTCAGGATCTGCTCACTCTCGACTCGCGCGACCGGATGGTGCCGCATCTTGCCGCCCGATGGCGCTACTTCCGGGGAGCGGACGCCTCGGAGTCGGAGCGTTCTGCCTGGGCGGAGAGCCTGGTGAGCCTCGCGAGCGACCTGGTCGCAGCGGGACGGGGGAACGTGGAGATGATCGTCGAGTGTGCGGCCACCCTCGACGAGGCGGTCTGCCCCGGCGATCCCCGCCTTGTCGACGTCGTTCTGGTGGGGCGCCATCCAGAGCGCCAGGTGCCCTCCGTGCAGTTGGTCGAGTTGAAACGTTGGTCGACGGTGAGCCGGGTGGAACGGGCGACCGCGGACCTTTTGCATGTGCCGGGAATCAAAGAGAAAAAGAAGCATCCGGCGCTGCAACTGCGCGCGAACTATGAGGCGTTCACGAGCCCTCGAGGTCCGTTCCAAGGTGCCGACTTCGAATGCGGCGGTTTCGCCTACCTGCACAACGCCACCGACGAATCCGTAAGAACCCTGATCGACGTGGACGCGCCGACAGGGGCCTACGCCCGCGTCTACACGAGTGACCGACGCGAGCAGTTGTTGTCCGACCTCAGGATGAACTTCGCGGAGGGCGGTGCAGCCTCCACGGCAGAGCGGATGCTGCAGAGCATGGCCTGCGCAATACTCCGCTCGTCGATGCCATGATCTGGTCCCGCGGAGCCGACACCGTCTTCACTCTGCGAGGGCGGCAGAAGGAGGTCGCGGATCAAGTTCTGGAGACTGCTTCGAGGGTCCTACCGGATCCTCGACATCCCGCCCTGGTACCGGACGAGCGGCGTGTGGTCTTCCTCGTGACGGGTGGGGCGGGAACCGGGAAGAGCGCCATCGGCCTCCAGATAAAGGCAGAGCTGGAGGCCCAAGGCCGTACGGTCAAGTACGCCAGCGGCAGCAGGGCTTTCAACGGATCCCTTCAAGAACACGTCGGCTACGGGGACCGGCAGTTCAGGGAGACGTTCACCTACTTCAGCAGCTTCGTCACTCCACCCGACCCGCTCCTGGACGTGCTGATCTGCGATGAGGCACACCGGCTCCGGGACCGGTCGACTAATCGGTTCTTGAAACTCGAGGAGCAGGGCACGGGCCCGCAGGTCGATGAGCTCCTTGCCGCTTCCCGGTTGACGGTGTTCTTTCTGGACGAGGGACAGTCCGTGAGGCCGAACGATGTTGGAACCGTCGATCTGATCAAGGATGCGGCCGAACGGCACAATGCTCTTGTCATTCGATACAAATTGAGGGAGCAGTTCCGATGCGGAGGCAGCGACGCCTACGTTCGTTGGGTGAAGGCGTTGCTCGGCGTGACGGACGAGAAGCTCGACGAATGGCGCCCCGACGGACTGATGCATATCGAAGTAGCGGACACGCCGGAAGAACTCGAGCAGATCATTCGGACAGAAGTGCTGGCCGGTGCATCTGGGCGCATGGTCGCCGGCTACTGCTGGCCGTGGACGAAGCCGCTCGGCAAGGAGCGACGGCTGGAGGCCGACGTCCGCATCGGTGAGTGGCACCGGCCGTGGAACGCAGACAGCGACAGCTTCTGCGAGGACGGGGCACCGCCGTCGAGGATCTGGTCCGTGCACGAGAACGGCATGGGACAAATCGGCTGCGTCTACACCGCGCAGGGACTCGAATGGGACTGGTGCGGGGTGATCATGGGTGATGACATGGTGCGTCGCGGTGACCAGTGGGTGTTTCGGCGGGGCAAGGAGCTCAAGACAGAGAAGCCGGGTATCAAGCGGGTCGCCGAGCCCGGTTCGTTCGATCCCAAGGTGAAGCCCGGCAGCGTCGACAATGACGAGTTCGCGCGTCTTGTGCGGCACGCCTATCACGTGCTGATGACCCGTGCCAGTCGCGCCACGGTGCTCTATTCCACGGACCAGGAGACCCGGGACTATCTCAAGGACCTCGTCGGAAAAGTCGAGATTCACGGGCTGCGTCCCACGTGGGAGAACCTGCCGGTGGAGGCGCGTACACCGCATCTGCCCAGGCCTGGCCGAGGGCGGGGTCGGGGCAAGGGCAAGGGGAGAGGTCAGAAGAGTGGGGGGTCGCAGGCCCCTGAGATGAGGCTGTTCTGACAAGAGCTGTCGAATGAGTGAGGTGGCGGACTCACCGGGCCCGCCACCGGCCTGCACTAGAAGAGCAGACCCGCCATCGCCACCAGGGCCGTCACCAAGAGATTGGAGACGACCGCGGCGGCGATCTCGATCAGGATCTCGCGGATCCGTTCACGAGGCGCAGGCTTGCACTCGACTGAGGTCATGGCCACTCCAAAGCAGTGAGATCGGAATGGCAGGGGGACGCCCTACCGGGCATCCACGCTCACGTCGCACGTCACCACACGACGGGCACAACCATTCCTCACCCGCAGCTCATTGGGGAGAGCTCAGGAACCGCAGCCTCGTACCCTCCGGGAAGGTGCGCAGCACGATCATGCTAGCTCGTGAGCCGACGCGGGGGGTGTGGATTCCGCAGTCGCAGTCACATTCGCAGACTGGGCAAGGCCCGGGTGCTTGCGACGGTCAGAGCGTCAGGGGAATCAGCGAGCGGAGCTTTTCACGGGTTTCCGGGTCCGTCGAGTAGATGATCGTGCCGATCATGCCCCGGGTCAGCAACACTTTGTACGTGTTGCGGACGAGACGGTCGACGTCCTGGTCTGCGGTGGCCTTGGTGAAGGACGGGTCCTTGGAGGCGCTTCGGTCCACCACCCATCGGTACGTACGCCAGACGAGGTCCGGACCCATGATCACGCCGGACCAGTCGTACTCGAAGCCCTGCGCGGTGTAGACGCATCCGACCTGTCCGAACCCTGCTGGGTCGGTGGCCCAGAGGGGGGGGCCGGTGGGGCGCCGAGCAGGGCGCGGTCGCCATAGAGGTTCCATGGCCTGGCCCAGTCGCCGATGACCACGTCGGTGGGCAGGGTGTGCATGCTGGAAGTGATCTTTGTCGTCCACTTCCAGCAGTAGCCCGCGGACATGCGCGCACCGTAGTCCTGGGCTCGTCGGGCAGCCAGGAAGTCCTCGAGTTCCTGGGGGGTGTCCGCGGTCAGGAGCTGTACCTTGTCGTCCGGCTCCCACGCGGTGGGCGCGTTTCCTTCGAGCCCCAGCAGGTCGACCACCCAGCGCAGGTAGGCGTCGCTTCCGCCGCACCGGAACTGGCTGTCGAGATTCACCACCGTGCAGTCCAGACCCTGTTCGGTCGCGGCGGCCTGGATCTGCTCCACGGTTCCCATCTCGCCCGGACGCACCACCTGGTGCTGGTCCAGCAGGAACACCGGAACTCGCGCGGCGTCCATCAGCTCCGCCACCTGCGGTCGGCCAGTCCGCAGGGTCGCCTTCGTGTAGCGGTTCGCGGAGGTTTTGCGTAGCCGGTGTGCCTCGTCGCAGACCAGCACGTCCAGGTCGTTCGGCTCAGCCTCCATGAAGCTGTTGAAGTAGCGGAAGAGCCGCTGGACCTCCGGCTTACGGGCACCGGCGACCTTACGCATCGTCTTGGTGAAGGACTGCGATCCGGTGGCATGCAAGGCCGGTACCCCGCGCCGATAGAGGTCGCCCAACAGGGAGAGGGCGATCACGCTCTTGCCGGAGCCTGGCCCGCCGGCCACGACGACGACCTGCTTGCGGTTGGACCGCCGGGCCTGCCGAACTGCCGACATGACCGTTTCGTAGGCGAGCCGCTGTTCGTCCAGCAACACGAACTGCTCCCGGTTGCGCACCTCTTCGGCGGCAACGGCCATCAGCTGCCTCGATGGCCGCACCTTGCCCTGCAGCAGGGCGTCGGCGGCCTCGGCACCCGGCTTCGCCGCCAGCCTGGAGCGGAGGTAGCCGAGGAATGCACCACGCTGGTCGCCGGTGAACATCCGGCCCCGATCGTCCTCGGTGACGGCGCGGAGCCCCGCGACCCCGAAGTCGGTCGCGTTGTGCAAGTAGGCGACCCCCGCGACCGAGTCGGGGATCCGCTCCAGCGCTCCGTTGAACGAGATGAGGTAGTCGCAGTAGCCGCGCACCTGCTCGATCGGGTTGAGGACCGGATCCGGGTATGCGTCGATGCGGCACAGCAGAGGATCGTCCTCCGCCGGGTACGCCTCGCTCCACTGCTTCAGCTCGACCACCACGTACGAAGGCTCTTCGGTACTCGGATGAACACCAGCAAGTATCACGTCAGCGCGCTTGCTGGTCAGGGGCAGCGAGTACTCCAACATCATCTCGACTTCACCGAGGCCGGCTTCCACGAGCGCGTTGGTGAGCGCCGGGATACTCCGCTCCCAGGAGCGCACCTCCGACGGCTGGGGCCGATGGCGGTGCTTGTGCAGGAAGTTCTCGGTCAGGAGCTCGGTCAGCTGTCCTTCAAGGTGGGTGCGGTTGGCCAACGACGCCGCGGACTCACGGAACAGCAAGGAAGTGCCCCCAGGCAGCACGAAGTAGCTCGTGCGGGTGGGGGGCATGTCCTTCGGTTCCACGGAAGTGGAGCGGAAGCCCGTCGGGCCGCTGAGATGGTCTTCGCCATCCTAGAACAGGCTATGGATCACGCGCCCGAGCTGGTCAACGGCCTCGTGTGTGGGGAGCTGGTGACGCTCCTCTGACGCACAGAGCTCCTCGCGTCGACGAAACGGAGACTCTGGCCTGCGGATCTGCCCCGTCGCTTGCTTCTCAATGTGTTCTCAGGGACGCACCACGTGGAGTGCGTGGCGATCCTGGAGCCGGTGAAGAAGGACGCCTGACCTGCGGTTTTGCGGGTGCGCGGTAGGTGCCGTGTGGGCGTTACGTGACCTGCGTGGCGATACCGCCGAACCGCGGGCCCGAGCCGTGAGTCCCGGTGGAGATCGCCCCGGAGACGGTCTGCCGGTCGATGTCCCCCGTGATCCCCGGTGCGAGGCCGAGCTCCCCGGCCGGCGGACGCGCGCGGGCCGGACCTCTTCGTCGCCTGCCCAGTTGCGCCATGACTCGGACCTTGCGAGCAGTCCCCTCGTCCGCGTCGGCGGCTCAACCGCGCTGAGCGCGGATCAGGTCGCGATACCACGCGAAGGACGCCTTCGGGGTACGGACCTGGGTGTCGTGGTCGACGTGGACGAGGCCGAAGCGCTGGTGGAAGCCCTCGGCCCATTCGAAGTTGTCGATCAAGGTCCAGGTGAAGTAGCCGCGGACGTCCACGCCTTGGGCCACGGCGGCGTCGACGGCCTGGAGGTGGGTGTCCAGGTAGTCGATGCGGTCGTGGTCGAGGACGGCGCCGTCCTCGGTGACGACGTCCTCGACCGAGCAGCCGTTCTCGGTGATGTAGACGGGCGGGAGTGCCGGGTAGCGATCCTTGAGGCCGACGAGCAGTTCCCGTAGCCCGTCGGGGACGACGGGCCAGTCGAAGGCGGTGCGACGGAAGCCCTCGATGGGGGCGTCCTCGAAGGGCAGCCCTTCGGACGTCGGCGCCTGGATGCGGGTCGGGTTGTAGTAGTTGATGCCGAGCGCGTCCAGCGGGGCCGAGATCAGTTCGAGGTCACCGTCCTGGACGGATCCGCCGAGGGTGGCGTCCGCACCGAAGGCGGACAGGTCGGGGTAGGTGCCCGTGAAGATCGGATCGTTGAACAGGCGGTTGTGCAGGGCATCGTAGGCGCCCGCAGCGGCGATGTCGGCGGCAGCGTCCGATGCGGGCCAGACCGGGGTGCAGTTGTTGGCGATCATCACCTGGAGACCGCGCGCCCGCAGTTCTCCCAACGCCAGCCCATGGGCCAGTAGTTGGTGGTGGGCGACGGGGAGGCAGTCCAGGAAGAGGGCGCGGCCCGGCGCGTGGGTCCCGAGGCCATAGCCCCAGACCGTGTGGATGAACGGCTCGTTGAGCGTGATCCATTTCTGGACTCGGTCGCCGAGCCGGTCGGCCATGACCGCGGTGTAATCGGCGAAGCGGTACGCGGTGTCGCGGTTCAGCCAGCCGCCTTCGTCCTCGAGGCCCTGGGGGAGGTCCCAGTGGTAGAGGGTCGGGACGGGTTCGATGCCGCGTGCGAGCAGGCCGTCGACCAGCCGGTCGTAGAAGTCCAGGCCCTGGCGGTTGACCCCGCCCGTGCCGGTCGGCCGGATCCTGGGCCAGGCGATGGAGAAGCGGTAGCCGGTGAGGCCGGCCTCGGCCATCAGCGCGAGGTCCTCCTCGTACCGGTGGTAGTGGTCGCAGGCCACGTCACCGGTGTGCCCGTCGCGGACCGTACCGGGTCGGGCGGTGAAGGTGTCCCAGATCGACGGCCCGCGACCTTCCTCCTTGGTGGCGCCCTCGATCTGGTACGACGCCGTCGAGGCGCCCCAGATGAAGTCGGCGGGGAGATGGTTCAGCGTCACGACTAACCTCCTGAAACATGAGCTGGGCTCACGTTAGCTGTTGGGGTGGGATGATGGAAGCGTGAATCAAGACCGCAATGCAGGGACGCTGCGCAGGCTGCCGGTCCAGAAGCGCAGCGCCGAACGCTTCGAACGGCTGCTTGACGCCTGCGCCGAACTTCTGGACGAGGTCGGTTATGCCGCGCTGACCACCAAGGAGGTGGCTCGCAGGGCCGACGTGCCCATCGGCACCTTCTACCAGTTCTTCTCCGACAAGGAGGGGCTGATCGGTGAGCTCGCCGTCCGCAACCTGGAGTCCTTCATGGCGCGGGTCGCGGGCCGCCTTGAGCGGGAGGAGCCCGAAGGCATCCCGGGCATCGTGGAGGTGACCGTCGACGAGTTCGTCGTCATGCGCCGGACGATCGCCGGGTTCGGCGTGGTCGACTTCGGCGCGGTGGGACAGGACCACGTCCTGGAGCCGACCCTGGACAACAACACCGCGGTCGCCGGCAGGCTGCGCTCACTCACCGCCTCCCTGACCGGGGGGCAGGACGACGCCGACCTCGACATCGCTGTGCGGGTGGCGCTCGAATGCGCGGACAGCGTGCTGAAGCTCGCGTTCGCCGCCGATCCGAACGGTGACGCCCGGCTGATCGCCGAGTGCAAACGCGTGCTCAACAGCTATCTCGACGACCGGCTCCGATGACACCCGCCGACGGAGCCCAGCGGGTGCTCCCGGCTCAGCGGACACTCCTGACCTTCCAGACCAGGGCCGCGCCCACCACGGACAGGCCTGCGGAACAGAAGAACAGCGAGCGGTAGCCGCCCAGACTGCCGAGCACGACCGAGGCGATGGGGGGAACCAGGACGTACGGCAGGGAGGTCATCAGGTTGGCCAGCGCCATGTCCTTGCTGCGGTCCGCCGAGGCGGGCAGCACCTCAGTGATCAGGGCGGTGTCGACGGACAGGTACACGCCGTAGCCCAGGCCCAGGATGACGGCCGCGACCAGCGTCATGGTCCACGTGGGCGACAGCGCGAGAGGGATCGCGGCGACGGCCATCGTGAGGCCGCCGAGGAAGACCGGCATCCGTCGCCTGCCCAGCCTGTCGGAGAGCCAGCCTCCGAGCACGACCGTCGAGACCGTGGCCACCGAGTTGACGCCGATCACGATGAGCAGGCCGTCGTCGGTCGACCGGCCTGGGAACAACTCCTCGTAGTGCACTACGTCATCCAGGAAGTACGGCAGGTAGAGCGTGCCGAGGCCATAGCCGAGGCCCATGGCGAACCGGGAGCTCATCGCCCAGATGAAGTCGGGGTGCTCGCGCGGGCTGATCCGATAGCCGTCCAGGAAGGTGCGCAGCGAGAACGGCTCGCGTTGCCGTACGGGAAGCGGCGGGTCCTTCAGGGTTGCCGCGAACAGCAGGATCAGCAGCGGAAACGCGGAAAGCAGCAGGTACTGCCCGGAGAAGCTCGCGACCAGGCCGACCAGCAGTCCGCCCACGATCAGGCCGCCGGCCTGCGGGGCCGTGGCCCAGCCGAGGACCATACCGCGCTGACCGGCCGGGACCTGGTCGGGCACCACCGGGGAGAGTCCGGCACCGATGATCATGCAGGCGGCGGACAGTGCGAAGGAGCCGATCGCGACGCCGCCGACCGTCGTCTGGAGGCCGAGGAAGACCAGCACCGCCATGTAGATCAGGGCGCCGACGGCCATCCACGGCCGGCGCCGGCCGAACCGGCTCGTGGTGCGGTCGCTGAGGGCGCCGGCCAGCGGCGCGAGGACGATTCCCGAGATCGCGCCCATCACGCTGACCCAGGCGTAACTGCCGACCTTTCCCGCCGGATCGATCTCGGCGATCTGCTCGGGCATCAGGAGCGTGGTCGGCACCAGCATCGGGATGAACAAGCCGACGTTGCCCAGGACGTACAGGGTGATCCAGCCGCGGCCGACCGGACGGACGGGCTCGGCGGGGGAACCGGGCTGCTCCGGCTGCTCGGGTTGCTCGGACCGCTCGGGGGCGAGGCTCATCGGGGCACTCTCCTGAGATGGACGAGCTCGCTCGTCCAGTCGAAGGCAAGCAACGGCGGCAGGCCGTGGCCGAGCAGGACGGCGCCCGCGTGGACGGCACCGGTGGCCTCGTCCCGGTAGTGGGCCTCGGGGTCGAGACCCTTCAGCCGGGTACGGGCGGCCGACCGCGCGGACGCGGACGGCTGGAACTGGAAGACGACGACTTCGTCCTCGGTGACGTACTGCACCGCGTCGCCCTCAAGCCGGTACTGGACGCCACCGTGCACCACGGGCCGGATGCGCTTGTACTGCTCGACCAGCATCCGGGCCCAGCCGCGATCCTCCTCGCTCCACTTCCTGAGGTCGCCGCCGATGCCCATCGCCCCGGCCATCGAGACATGGAAGCGGTACCGGATGGGCGTCGCACGGGCGGTGAAGGCGTGCGGGCTGTCGGTGACCCAGGCGCCCATGGTGCGGGCGGGCAGCAGCTGACCATGGCCGTGCTGGATGGCGATACGGTCGACAGCGTCGGTGTTGTCCGACGTCCAGACCTGGTCTGCGCGGGCCAGCACACCGAGGTCGGCCCGGCCTCCGCCGCCCGCGCACGACTCCAGGTACAGGCCGGGGCGGGCGGCGCGCAACCGGTCCATCACCTCGTAGACCCCGAGGGTGTGCTCGATCCAGACCCGGTCGGGGTCGGCGGCCCCGGGCTGCCCGGCCTCGCTGAAGGGCCGGTTCATGTCCCATTTGAGGAAGGCCACGTCCAGCTCGGTGACGGTCCTGACCAGCCATTCCACCGCCCACTCCCGGACGTCGCGACGGGCGAAGTTCAGCACGTGCTGGTTGCGCCGCTGCGTACGGGCCCGGCCTTCCTGGTGGAGTATCCAGTCGGGGTGCGTACGGAAGAGGTCGCTGTCGGGGTTGACCGCCTCGGGCTCCACCCACAGGCCGAACCCCATGCCGAGTGAACGGACGTGATCCGCGAGCGGGCCCAGACCGTGCGGGAAGCGGTCGGGGCTCGGCCACCAGTCGCCGAGCCCGGCCCGGTCGCTGGTGCGGGCGCCGAACCAGGCGTCGTCCACGACGAAGACCTCGACGCCGAGACCGGCGGCCAGTTCGGCGAGCTCCCGCTGCTGCTGCTCGCTGATGTCGAACTCGGTCGCCTCCCAGGAGTTGAAGATGAGAGGGCGTTCGGCGGGGCGGGCGGGGAGCACCTGACGCTCGATGTAGGCGTGCCAGCGGCGGCTGGTGCCGCCGAAGCCGTCAGGGGCGTACAGACCGGTGAAGACGGGGGTCTCCAGACGCTCTCCGGCGCCCAGCTTCCAGACCAGCCCCTCGTGCCCGAATCCGCCGGTCCAGGAGGCGTGGCCGTAGGGGTCGCGGCGCAGGGTGATGCGGCGGCTGCCGCTCCAGGCCAGGGCCGCGCTCCAGACCTCGCCGTGCTCCTCGGTGGCGTCGTGCGCGTCGAGCATCAGCCAGGGTCCTGCGTGCGGTCCCGTGATACCGAGGCGGCTGGTGAACACGGTCTCCCCGACGGGCACCCGGTCGCGCTGGAGCTGGAACTCCCGGGCCCATTCGCCCATCACATGGCTCACCCGGTAGTCGTGGCGGGCGGGCAGTGTCCAGGCGGCGGAATCGAACCGGAGGACGTCCACGGGCTCCCCCGCGGTGAGGACGGCCCAGCGCTCGATCTGGTCATGACCGTCCCGGACCCGGTAGTTGAGGTCGAGGTCGAGGGAGCGGACACGGTCGGTGAAGGAGAGCGTGAGCAGGTCGTCCTCGACCGTGTGCGAGACGAACCGCCACTCGAAGCCGCGGACGCCGTCGTCGAACCGGACGGTCAGTGACGGCGCGCCGAACCGCAGACCGCCCTCCACCCCGTACTCCTCACCGCCGGGATCGTCGCCGCCGGGGTCCTCGGCGGGCAGGTCGGCCGCGACCGAGGCGGCCTGTTCCAGGCTCAGCGGCCGGCCCCAGTGCACGTGCCGGGGGACGTCGTCGGCGTCCAACCGGAAGGCGTACGAGGTGCCGGGGGTGCTCAGGAGCCAGAGGCGGGCTTCGGGGTGATGAGTGATCACGTAGTTCCTCAAATGTGAGTCCGACTCATGTTCTGCTCGTACGGTAGGCAGTCGGACCCGCGCTGCCAAGCCCTTGGCGGCCGAAAACCGGCTGGGGTCGACCGGAGGCGCCGCGTTTCTGCCGGCCCGAGAAGTGCCTGATGCCCGGCGCAGGCCGCCGACGATCAGGGCGATGCGCGCATGACGGACCGTTGACCCGCGGTTTCCCTCCCCACGTTTCTGCCGCCCATGCTTCCGGGACGCGCCACGTGGGGTGCGTGGCGATCCTGGGGCCGGCGAAGAAGGACGCCTGACCTGCGGTTTTGCGCGTGCGCTTGATGGGTGGTGCGGGCGTTACGGGTGATACCTTGACGCTGAGATGACGCTCACTTGACGCTCGTTCTGACGTGAAGAAGCTTCGGCCGGTTTCCGGGGCCGCCGATCGCGGCGACAGGTGCGCCACCGCCGTATGCGGCGGATCGCTCCCCTGAAGAAGGTGGGAATGGGGCTCATGGACGCGGACCACGCGGAGCTGGTTGTCGCGGCGCAGGCCGGTGACGATCGGGCGCGCGAGGAGTTGATCGCCGCGTACCTGCCGCTGGTCTACAACATCGTCGGGCGAGCGCTGAGCGGACATGCCGACGCCGACGACGTCGTCCAGGAAACCCTGCTTCGCGTGGTGCGCGACCTGCCTGCCCTGCGTGCCCCGGAGAGCTTCCGGTCCTGGCTGGTGTCGATCACACTCCGCCAGCTCCGTACCCACTGGCACCGGCAACACGTCTTCGCCGACCGGACCACGGTCATCGACGAGGCACACCAGATACCGGACGCCGGCGCCGAGCCCGTGGACGCGACGATCCTGCGGCTGCACGTGTCGGACGAGCGCCGTCGGGTCGTCGAAGCCGGCCGGTGGCTCGACCCGGACCATCGGATGCTGCTGTCGCTGTGGTGGCAGGAATGCGCCGGCCTGCTCAGCCGTGACGACATCGCCGCCGCGACGGGGCTCACGGTCGCCCACGTCGGGGTGCGCCTGCAACGCATGCGCGAGCAGCTGGAACTGTGCCGGACGATCGTCGCCGCGCTGGAGGCCGACCCGCGATGCCGGCAGTTGGACGAGATCGTCGTCGGCTGGGACGGTCTCCAGGCATCGGTGTGGCGCAAGCGGATCGCGCGGCACACCCGTGACTGCCCGGTCTGCATGGGGATGTCGGCAGAGCGGGTTCCGGCCGAGCTCCTGCCACTCGGTCTCGCGACGCTGGCCGTCCCGGCCGCACTGATCGCCGCGCTGGCCGCCAAGGGTCTGCTGTCCGGCACAGCGGCGAGCGCCGCCGGGCTGGCCGCGGCCCCTGTCGCCGTCAGCACGGCGACGGGAGGAGGCGGCCTGCACGGTGCGCTGATCGGCAAACTCCACGCGGTGACCGCTCATCCGCTGGTGAGCCTCGCCACCGGTGCGGTACTCGTCGCGGGGACCGCCACCTACGCGGCCTGGCCCGAACCGGCGCCTCGGGAGCCCGGCGTCATCGCCGCTCCCACGGTCCCCACTCCCACGCCGCTCCCCTCGCGCACCACTACGTCGGCCGGACCGTCCTCGGCGAGTCCGTCCTCGGCGAGTCCGTCCCCGGTGAGCCCGGCCGCCGTCGCAGGCACCGTTCCCCTGGGCGCACAGTCGCTGGAGTCCGCGGACCGACCTGGCCTGTTCGTCACGTATGCGGGCGACTTCGCGACGCTCGGCGGCGTCGCCGCGTCCAGCAGCACGCAGACACGGCAGCGAGTGACCTTCACGGTCATGGGGGGCCTGGCCGACGCACGGTGCGTCACCTTCCGTGCCACAGACGGCCGGTATCTTCGCCACTCCTACCTGCGGCTGCGGCTGAGCACCGGCGACGGCAGCGCGCTGTTCCGTGAGGACGCGACCTTCTGTCCCCGTCCCGGGGCGGTCGCCGGGTCCGTGACCCTGCACGCGCACAACTATCCGGGATCGGTCCTCCGCCACCGCGACGGCGGCATCTGGCTCGACGGCTCCGACGGCACGCGGGCCTTCGCCGGCCAGGCTTCCTTCATCGTGCGCAGCCCCGGGGCCTGAGCACCGCTCCTCGGGCGATCCCGGCCGAGTCGCGCAGTCACAACTGGTGCTCCTCCAGCGCGATCCCGCACGGTTCCCGCCCCGCGCCGTGACCGGCGTTCACCGCGGATCAGTGCGGCGCGTCGCGGGGACGACCGGGCCACGGCATCCGGCATAACGCTTTCTGCCCGAGAGATGCATCACCGGGCAATCCTGCGGGCGGTGCGACTTTTCTGTTACGAGCCTGCGCGCTCGGAAGCCTCCACTTCAGGGGTGTCCTTCCCGCCGCCCGTCACGACGTGTCGGCGCGGCAGGGTCCCGACGTCCCCCACTCACGTATCCCCTGAAGAGAGCCCCTCCCATGACGCAACACACCCACGAACCCAGGGCGACCGGTACGCAGGACCCCCGAGGAGAATCATGAAGGGCCTGCACCGGCTCCGCCGGCGACGCCGGACATGGGCGATAGGACTGTCGGCAACGGCGCTGGTGGCCGGTGTCGTGACGCTCCTCCCCAGCTCCGCCGGAGCCGCTGCCCTGGGAACCCAGGCGGCCCCCTCGGGCAGGTACTTCGGCACGGCTGTGGCCGCCGGCAGGCTCGGCGACCCCGCGTACACCGCGATCGCCGACCGGGAGTTCAACATGATCACCCCGGAGAACGAGATGAAGTGGGACGCCATCGAACCGTCCCGCGGCCGTTTCAGCTTCGGCCCCGCGGACCGGATCGTCGATCGTGCCCTGGCGCGCGGCCAGCGCCTGCGCGGCCACACCACGGTCTGGCACTCGCAGCTCCCCTCCTGGGTCGGCTCCATCCGCGACGCGAGAACGCTGCGCAGCGTGATGAACCACCACATCACCACCGAGATGACCCACTACAAGGGCAAGATCTACGCCTGGGACGTGGTCAACGAGGCATTCGCCGACGGCGGCAGCGGCCAGCTCCGCAGCTCGGTCTTCCAGAAGGTGCTGGGCAACGGCTTCATCGAGGAAGCGTTCCGCACTGCCCGTGCGGCCGACTCCTCGGCCAAGCTCTGCTACAACGACTACAACATCGAGAACTGGTCGGACGCCAAGACCCAGGGCGTCTACCGCATGATCAAGGACTTCAAGTCCCGCGGCGTGCCCATCGATTGTGTCGGGTTCCAGAGTCACTTCGGGACGGGTGGCCCGCCGGCAAGCTTCAGGACCACCTTGGCCGGCTTCGCCGCCCTGGGCGTCGACGTCCAGATCACCGAGCTCGACATCGCCCAGGCATCACCCACCCACTACGCGAACGCGGTCAGCACCTGCCTGGCCGTGACCCGATGCACCGGCATCACGGTGTGGGGCGTCCGTGACAGCGACTCCTGGCGCAGCGGCGAAAGCCCCTTGCTGTTCGACAACAACGGCAAGCCCAAGCCCGCGTACACCTCCGTCATGAACGCTCTCAAGTCCGGATCCGGTACCACCCCGGCCAAGCCGCCGACCGACGGAACCGGGGAGATCAAGGGCATGGCCTCCGGCCGCTGTATCGACATCCCCGACTCCGCCACCGCCAACGGCACCCGGGCGCAACTGTGGGACTGCAGCGGACAGGCCAACCAGCGCTGGACCCACACCGCCGCCAAGCAGCTGAAGGTCCACGACAACAAGTGCCTGGACGCCAAGAGCAAGGGCACCACCAACGGCACCTCGGTGGTCGTCTGGGACTGCAACGGCGGCGCCAACCAGCAGTGGACCGTCAACGCCGACGGGACGATCACCGGCGTCCCGTCCGGGCTGTGCCTCGACGCCGTCGGCGCCGCCACCACGAACGGCACCAAGATCCAGCTGTACACCTGCGCCTCCGTCGACAACCAGAAGTGGACCGCCCCGTTCGGAGCGGGCGGCGGTACGTGTGCCCTGCCGTCGACGTACAAGTGGAGTTCGACGGGTGCCCTCGCACAGCCGTCGAACGGGTGGGACGCGGTGAAGGACTTCACCCACGTGGTGCTGGGCGGCAAGCACCTGGTCTACGCGTCCAGCGCGTCGGGAACCTCGTACGGCTCGATGGCGTTCAGCCCCTTCACGAACTGGTCGGACATGGCGTCGGCCGCCCAGACCAGGATGAGCCAGAACGCGGTGGCGCCCACGCTGTTCTACTTCGCGCCCAAGAAGATCTGGGTCCTTGCGTACCAGTGGGGTGCGTCGCCCTTCGGCTACCGCACGTCGAGCGACCCCACCAACCCCAACGGCTGGTCCGCGCCGCAGCCGCTGTTCACCGGAAGCCTCCCCGACTCCGGCACCGGCCCGATCGACCAGACCCTGATCGCCGACGAGAGGAACATGTACCTGTTCTTCGCCGGTGACAACGGCAAGATCTACCGGGCGAGCATGCCGATCGGGAACTTCCCGGGCAACTTCGGCTCGTCGTACACGACGGTCATGAGCGACACGGCGAAGAACCTCTTCGAGGCGCCGCAGGTCTACAAGGTCCAGGACCAGAACCAGTACCTCATGATCGTCGAGGCTCGGGGTGCGAACGAGCAGCGCTACTTCCGCTCGTTCACGGCCCCCAGCCTGAGCGGTTCGTGGACCCCGCAGGCCGGCAGCGAGAGCAGCCCCTTCGCGGGCAAGGCCAACAGCGGTGCCACCTGGACCAACGACATCAGCCACGGTGATCTGGTCCGCGACAACCCCGACCAGACCATGACCATCGACCCCTGCGACCTGCAGTTCCTCTACCAGGGCAAGTCCCCCACCGCGGGCGGCCCCTACGACCGACTGCCGTACCGGCCGGGTGTCCTCACCCTGCAGCGCTGACCCGCCCGATCCACGGTTACGCAAGGAGAACACCCCCCATGAAGAACCCCACGAACGGCGGGCGCCGCGGGCGTCACCGCCGTCGCTACACCGCGACCGGACTGCTGCTCGGTGTGCCCGCCGTCCTCGTGCCGTATCTCCTGTTCGTGCAGGATCACTCCCAGGCCGCGGCGGTCGACGGCAACGCCTACTACCGACTGGTCTCCGTACGCAGCGGCAAGGCGCTGGACGTCAACGCCTTCTCCACCGCCGACGGCACCCGCATCCAGCAGTGGACCGACCAGAACACCGCCAACCAGCAGTGGCGGCTGCGACCCACCGGTGACGGCTACTACGAGCTGGTGAACCGCAACAGCGGCAAAATGCTGGGCATATCCGGTGACTCGACCGCGCAGGCGGCTGCCGCCGAGCAGCAGACCGACAGCTCCTCCGCCGCCCAGGAATGGCGGATCGACGAGGTGAGCGGTTCCGATGCCGTCACCTTCACCTCCCGCAGCAGCGGTCAGGTCCTGGATGTCTCCGGAGGCTCCACGGCCGACGGCGCGACAGTCATCCAGTATCGCGGCCACGGCAGCACCAACCAGCAGTGGAAGCTGGTGAGGACGGCCGAGACCCCGGCCACCGGGACCGGACCGTACGTGTGGAACAACGCTCAGGTGGTGGGCGGCGGTTACGTCACCGGTCTGGTGTTCAACCCGCGGGAGAAAGGCCTGCTGTACGCGCGTACCGACATGGGCGGCGCCTACCGCTGGGACACCGCGGCCGAACAGTGGATCCCGCTGACCGACGGGCTCGGCGAGAAGGACTGGAACCTGCTGGGCATCGACGCGCTGGCCACCGACCCCGTCGACCCCGACCGCCTCTACCTCGCGACCGGCACCTACACCAACGACTGGGCCGGCAACGGCGCGATCCTGCGCTCCACCGACCGGGGCCGCACCTTCCAGCGCACCGACCTCCCCTTCAAACTGGGCGGCAACGAGGACGGCCGCGGGGCCGGCGAACGGCTCGTGACCGACCCCTCGGACAACCGCACCCTGCTGCTCGGCACCCGCAAGAACGGCCTGTGGCGCAGCACCGACCACGGCGCGACGTGGCGGCAGGTCTCCTCGTTCCCCGTCAAGGACGGGGCGAGCAGCGGCGCGGGCATCTCCTTCGTGACGTACGGTCCGGCCGGCAGCAGGACGATCTACGTCGGCGTCGCCGACAAGTCCACCTCCCTGTACCGCTCCACCGACGGCGGCAGCACCTGGCAGACCGTCTCCGGGCAGCCCGCCGGCCAGCTGCCGCAGCACGGCGTGCTCTCCGGTGACGGTTCGCTGTACCTGACGTACACCGACGCCCTCGGACCCAACGGCGTGACGGCAGGCTCGGTGTGGAAGTACACACCGGCCGGCGGGGCGTGGAAGAACGTCTCCCCGTCCCAGGGCGGCTACGGGTTCTCCGGCCTGGCCGTCGACCCGCGCAAGCCGTCCACGGTGATGGTCACCACGCTCGACCGCTGGTGGCCCGAGGACGAGATCTACCGCACCACCGACGGCGGTACGACGTGGAAGGCGCAGGCCGCGACCTCGGTACGGGATGCCTCCGCCGCCCCCTATGTCGGTCACGGCGTCGGGCACTGGATGACGGCCCTGGCCATCGACCCCTTCGCCTCCGGGCACGTGCTGTACGGCACCGGCAACGGGATCTGGCGCAGCAAGGACGCCGACGCCACCGACAGCGGCGGCACCAGCCACTGGACCGTCGGAGCGCGGGGCCTTGAGGAGACCGCACTGATGGACGCGATCGCCCCGCCCGGCGGGGCCGCCGTCATCACCGCCATGGGCGACCAGGGCGGTTTCCGCCACGGCGACCTGACCAAGGTGCCTGCCGGGCGGCTGACGAACCCGATGATGACCAACAGCACCGACATCGACTTCGCCCAGTCCGACCCCTCGCTGATGGTCCGCGTCGGCCATGGCGGCGCGCAGGACGGCGCCTACTCCGTCGACGGCGGCATCAGCTGGAACGGCTTCACGACGGAACCGGTGGCCGGCGCCCAGGACGGCCGTGTCGCGCTCTCGGCGGACGGCTCCACCATCGTCTGGACCCAGGCCGGCCAGGTCCCGTACCGCTCGGCCGACAAGGGGGCGAGCTGGTCGAAGGCCGGTGGCCTGGGCGCCGACGCCGTGGTCGTCGCCGACCGCTCCTCGGCCAGGACCTTCTACTCACTGGCCGGCGGCACGCTCCATGCCAGCACGGACGGCGGCGCGACCTTCACCGCCCGCGCCGGCAACCTGCCCTCCGGCCGGCTCACGGCCGTCCCCGGCGTCGCCGGAGACCTGTGGATCGCCGGGGGCGGCCAGGGGCTGCTGCACTCCATCGACGGCGGCCGCACCTTCACCACGCTCACCACGGTGAGGTCCGCCTCCGCCCTCGGCTTCGGCAAGGCCGCACCCGGCGCCGACTACCAGGCCCTGTACCTGATCGGCACCGTCAAGGACGTCACCGGGGTCTTCCGCTCCACCGACAAGGGCGCCACCTGGCTCCGCGTCAACGACGACGCCCACCAGTGGGGCAGCATCGGCGGAGTCGGCGTCATCACCGGCGACCCCGACGCCTACGGCCGCGTGTACATCGGCACCAACGGACGCGGCCTCCAGTACGGCGACCCGTCCTGACCCCGACGCCGGAGCGGACGTACGTCCGTGCATGAGCCGGCTTGCCGTCGGCAAGAGAAGCCGCCCTCCTCCCCGGTGACACATCTCGGCCGGAGGGCGGCTTTCTGCTCTCTCTCCTCCGTGCCTACGTCCGGCTTCCCCTGCGCAAGTCCCCGGCCTCCGTCCAGTCGTCCCCGCCACCTCCTTCACCGGCTTCGTCGGTCCGGTCCCACTGCGTGCGGGCAGCTCCAGCCACTCGGCGGGGGTGCACCCGACGATCGCCGGATGGCCGACGGAGCGCCCGAGATTCCGGTCTGGTGGCATGACCCGCGCGCACGAGAAGAAGCCCGACGCCGTCGGCGCCCGCGCGGGCCGATGCCGCACGCCGCTGACGAGGCGCGCGGCAGAGCACGTGGGAAAGGAATCCTGTGAACACCGCATCCGCCCCGGAGACGACGGGTGCCGAGTCCGTGCGCGTCCGCGAGACGCTCAAGGCGCTGTACGGGTATGTCCGCCCGCATCGGATACAGCCGGGCGATCTGATGTCACGGGTGACCTCCGACACCACGCTGCTGCGGGCCGTCAGCACCCAGGCGGTGGTCAACGCCGCGACCGGGACGGTCACGCTGATCGCGGCGGTCGCGGTGATGGCCTTCCTGGACGCCGTCCTGCTCGGCGTCGTCGCGGTCGTCGGCGCGGGTGCCGCCCTGGGCCGTCGACACGGGGCTCGTGGTGCTGTCCGCGCTCGACGCCTGGATCAACCTCCTGGGCGAGGGCACCCCTGTGATGTGGGCCTGCGCCGCCGTGGGCTCCGCCGGACTGTTCCTGCGCAGGCGCTTCCCGATGGCCGTCTTCCTGCTGACGCTGCCCATGACCCTGTTCATGGACGTGGCGGTCGCGCCGATCGCCGCCCTGTACACACTGGTCGCGTCCACCCGAAACCGCCCGCTGCTCGTCGGCTGCGCGCTGCTGAACGCCGCCGCGGGCACCCTCGTCTGGCCGCTGTCCGACGCGTTCGACGGCAACCGGGCCTGGACGCTCGTCCAATTCGTCTACACGCTGGCCACGGCCTTCACACCCGTCCTGCTCGGGCAACTCGTGCAGGCCAGACACGACGTGGCCCGCCGGCTCGTCGAGGTCAAGGAGGCACGGGAACACGAAGCGCCCTCTACGCCCAGACCGTCCTCGCCCGCGAACGCGCCCAACTCGCCCGCGAGATGCACGATGTCGTCACCCACCAGGTCAGCGAAGCCCTCACCAAGGTGCGCAAACACGCCCCCGGCGCCTGCGCCGACGTCTGCCTGTGGCACGACGCGCACCACTTCGGCGTCACCGTCACCAACACCGCCCCCACCCGCCCCTCCATCGCCCGGTCCGACTGAACGCGACGAGCGGCTGTACGGCACCAGGGGCCCCGAGGTCATCGGCCGGTGTCGTCCGTGCTGGTCCCTCGGCGCCGGACCGTGACGATCATGGCTGTGATCAGGCCGATCATGCCGATGCCGAAGCCGATCCCGACGGCTTTGAGACTGGTTGCCGCGCGTTCTCCGGAGGCCACCGCCGAGCGGGAGAGGGTGGGGGACGCGGAGGGCTTCCGGGGTGTGGGTGGGTGGATCGTGAAGGTTGACGCACCTGTCACGGCGTGTCCGTCGGCCGATACGACTCGGTAGGCCACGGTGTAGCGGCCGGCGGCGTTCTTGGGCTTGAGCTTCAGTGTGATCTTGCGGTCCACCACGGTCGGAGCTCCGTCGCCCAGGGCTGTGCCGTCCGGGGCGGTGGCGGTGAGCTGGGCGCCCTTCGGGGCCAGCGGGTCGCTGAACGTGAGCGTGATCGTGGCAGGGGCCGTGGCGAGGACGGCGCCGTTCGCCGGGTTCGAGCCGTCCAGGTTCGTGTGGGCGGCGGCCGGCGGCGCGGCGACCGTCAGCAGGGCCGTGACGGCTGCGGGGAGGACGAGGGAGCGCACTGCCGTACGGGCGGCGTGCGGGTGCCTGATGCGCATGGTGAGGGGGTCTCTCTGCCGGATTCCGGCTCCCGGCGCCCGACCGGGGAGTGTGGGCGCGGGCTGGGATCAGGGTGCTGCGGGTGGTCGGAACGCAGCGTACCGGGCCGTTTCCGGCGTTCACGCACCGGTCGCCGGGGCCCTCGGTGCGGAGGCGGGGGGCTAGTGCGACGCGGTCGTGGCTACATCAGGAGCGGAATCAGGGACAGGCCGAGCCCGACGATGCCGATGACCAGGCCCGCGACCTCCCAGGGCCTGTCCCGGAGGACGTCGCGGAACGACCTGTGCTGGATCGTCGGCAGGCTCCACGGCAGGCCGCTGAGGCTGCCGGGGAGGGACTCGTCCAGGCGGGCCAGGGCGACGACGTTGAGGGTCGCGCCGTCGAGGAGGGCCCCGGGGTCGAGGAGGGTGTTCTCGGGGACCCAGCGGCCGCCGGGGCCGACGGGGATCGCCGTCGCCTCGGTCTCCAGTTGGAAGAAGGTGATCCGGTACTCCGTCACCGCGCCCACCGTCCGGGACAGTTGGGTGACGGGGACCGTGCCCAGTTCCTTCAGCCGGTCCCGGCCCGGGGTGTGCGTGTAACCGGGGAGTTCCTCCTCCAGCTCGCGGACGGCCGCCGCGCGGATGTCGGTGTCCGAGGAGCGCACATGCCCGCCCGGCAGCTGGTACTGGCGGGCGCGGGCGTCGTACAGCAGCAGGTAGTGGGCCCGGCCGCCGCGGCCCCTCAGGCGGGTCTTCACCACGACCTGGGCGACCTCCGTACGGCGCAGCGGGGCGGCGTCGGGGTCCAGGGACAGGCGCCGCTGCTCCGCCAGGTAGAGGAACTGCGGGCCGGACAGTACCTGGCGGCCGGTGTACGGCGGCTCGGCCGTGCCCGGGCGCTCCCAGTTGTCCAGGAGCGACCGGCCTTCCCGTACGTACGAGGCGAGGGAGCGGAGGAAGAAGCGGGCCTGGGGGCTGACCGCCACCACGCCGGCCTCCGTCGCGCGCAGCACACCGAACGCGCCCAGCAGCGCCCGCGCCGTCGACGCCGCCGCCTCGGCGGCCGGACCGTCCAGGCCCGCGCGCCGGCACAGCTCGGAGAGCGGGACCGGGGGCCCGTCGTGGTCCGCGGTGGCGTCGAGGAGTGCGGCTATCGCGGCGCTGTCGGGTTCGGGCATCGGTCAGATCTCCTTGCTCGGGTTGCGGAGGAGCCAGACCCCCGGAGTCGTCTCCCGGGTCTCCCACCCGTACGTCTCGACCAGCCGGCGGAGGGATCGTTTGCGGGTCGCCCTCGTGTACGTCTCGGAGCCCCAGTGCTCCCGCAGTTCGTGGCCCAGATCGGTGAGGGCGATCTCGTCGCCCTCGGGGACCAGCCTGGCGATCAGCGTGCGCAGGTCCGTCGCGATGTCCATGTCCATGCCCACCGCCGCGTTCGCCGCCGTGTCCACCACCGGGGCCGAGGGCTGCGGCGGGGCTGCCGGGCCCGCCTCCGGTGTCGCGGCCGTCCCAGGCGCCCCAGGCGTCCGGTGCGGGACATGTACCCCCGGGCCCGTCTCCTCCAGCCGCCAGCCCGGTTCGCGTTCGACGCGCTTCTTCAGCGACGCGCCGACCTCGGACGTGTACGTGTCTCCTAGGGCGGCCCGGACCATGGCCCCGATGAGCTGGAGCGTGGGCGTCCTGCCCTGCCGGGTGAGTTCGTCCACCGCCTCGGCGAACGCCGCGCCGAAGGAGGACGGGGCGGCGGGCGAGGCGGGGTGCGCCGCCGGCTTCGGGGCGGGCTCGGCGGAGGGCTGGATCACGTGGATCCCGGGGAGGACCTCGTGCAGGGTCCAGGCCGGGTGGCGTTCGATCCGGCGCTTCAAAGAGCCGTCGACCAGTTGGTCGTAGTCCTTTCTGAAGCGCTTCACCAGGGCGCGCTTCACCTTGTAGAAGGTGGGCGCGCCGCCGCCGTTGGCCTGTTTCAGTTCGGCGACCACCTCTGCCAAGGCCTCGCCGAACGCGTCGGTCCGGTCGGGCTGCCGTGGTGCCGCCGGTGTCTCCTTGCGGGGCTCCGGTACGCGGCCGAAGACCGTTCCCGTGGTGAGGGCGAGCATCCTGTTGCCCTGGGTGCCGGTCTGCTTGAGCCACTCCAGTTTCGGCCACAGCCGCCCGAGCGACGCGAGCCCGAGGCGGTCCGCCAGCGGCTTGCCGCCCGTGAAGCGCTCCTCCAGCCACTCCTCCAGCTCACGCGCCGGGATCGCGGGGACGCCCTGGGACAGGCGCTCCTCGACCTCGTACCGCAGATCGTTCGCGACCCGCTCGGCGAGCTGCTCCACCTCCACGACCTCGCCGTCCACCAGGGTCGCCGTCTCGGGGAACAGTTCCAGGCCGCGGGCGTTGCGCCCGCCGTTGCGGTCCATCTCCACCATGAGCGCCCGGACGATCTGACCGCGCACCGGGCCGCCGGCCAGCGGAGTGCGCACGTCGTCGGTCGAGAAGCGGGCCCACCCGTGGTCGACCATGTCGACGATGCCGTGGCCCTCCGCCTTGTTGACGAAGGTGATGCGGCCCAGCTCGGGCGCCTCACCGGAGGACGGCGCCCGCCGCTCCTGGTGGCCCGCCCCGGCCGCCCCGGCGGACCCGTTCGTGCCGTTCCGCAGGCGTACGAGGGGATCGGCGCCGTCCGTCTCGACGTACAACAGGTCCGATTCCGCGAGGAGTTCGGCGACGTCCGCGCCGTCGTACCGGAACCGGGCGGCGACCCGCTCGGCGAGCCGGGACAGCCGGGGTGTGTCACCGACGGTCTGCCACGCCTCCAGGAGCGAGACGCAGAAGTCCAGCTTGCGCTGTCGGGTGAGGGTGACGGCGTGTTCCGCGACCTCGGCCGGCGCCAGCCGCACGGGCTGCCGGGCCGCCAGTGCCCGCGCGGGACCGGCCGGCACGGTCTGCCGGGCTCGCAGCGCGTGGTCGAGGTGGCCCCGCTGTACGTCCCAGGCGCGCGGCCCCTCGGGGCTCAGGCCGAGGAAGAAGTTGACGGGGGTGGTCTCGTCGGCGTCCGGGAGGAACTTTCCCCGGGACGGCACGAAGAAGGCCGAGACCGCGCCTTCGAGCTGGATCCGGCCCGCCTGGGGGCCCCGGATGAAGTCGATGACCCCGTTGACCCGCTGGAGGTGCGTGGTGTTGCTCCAGAAGTTCTCCCGGCGGTTCCACTCGCCGAGGTCGCTGTCGGCGATGAGCGGATACCAGTCGGGGCCGGTGGAGAGCCACAGGTACGAGCGGTTGGAGCGGCCCACCACGTAGCGCTCGGCCTGCTGCTGCTCCACGCGGAAGGCCTCGACGTCGTTGCTGCGCCCGGTGAACCACAGCTGGAAGAAGAGGCAGTACCGGTAGTAGTGCGCGCGCCACGAGGGGAAGCGGTCGGCCCAGAGCTGGAGTTGGGACAGGGCCTCGTCGATGTCGAAGTCGGGAAGCAGTTTGTACGCCTCGAACCAGAGCCGGTAGTCCTCCTCCTTGCAGCCGGTCCTGGACAGGTTCTGGCGGGCCAGTTCCACGATGCGGGCGAGTTCGGCGTGGTCGAGCTCGCGCCAGCTGCGGCCGCCGCGCACGTAGTACGCCTGGGCGAGGGCCCGCTGCATCATGGGGGTGCTGCGGGCGCCGGCGACGGCCAGCTCCCACAGCTCGACGACCGAGTCGAGGTCGCCGTACAGGCGTTTGATGTCGGCCTGGCAGCGGGTCAGGTAGTCGTCGCGCTGGTCGAGCGTGCCGTACAGCTGGGCGGCCTCGTTCAGCAGGAAGTTGGCCTCGGCAAGGTTCTCGGCGACCCACTCGCTGGCGTCGGAGCTGAGCTCGGCGATCGATGAGACGCGCGCCGCGTCCTTGATGGCCTTGGCGACGTCGACGACGGCCTGCACGTGCGTGACGTAGCCGTAGATGTTCTCCGGGTTCAGGTTCCGCGCGGTGGCGAAGCAGTCGACGGTCTGGGCGAACCAGCGGTCGGCGACCGCCATCACGGACTGCACCCCGCGCCGCTTGGCGTCCCGCAGGGCCTGGCGCATCCGGCTGCGGCGCGCGAGCCCGAGGGTGTGGTGGTGCAGGAAGTCCCACTCCGCCAGCTCCACCGCGCGCGTCACGTACTCCTCCGCCTTGTCGAGCTCCCGGTCGAGGCGGTACATCTGGTGCCGGCCCAGGTGGTTCCAGAAGTGCGGTTCGTCCGGGACGTGTTCGGTGAGGGTCTTCAGCACCTGGTGGGCCGAGTTGAGGTCCAGCTGCTCGATCAGCGGGGCGAAGTTGCGCCGGTCCTCGACCCCGTCGGCGGTGCCGCCCTGCCGGTCGACGAACATCTGGCGCAGCAGCACCCGCACCGGGTCGGAGGAGACGTCGGTGGTGCCGGCCAGCGCCTGGATGAAGTCGATCGACAGGTCCTTGAGGTGCTGCTTCCACCGGTCGTCGTTGAGGAGTTCGGCCAGCACCTGCTCGGCCAGGAGCTGGTGCTGGAGGCGCACCCGCCCGTTGCGGACGGCCACCAGCCGGGCCGCCTCGGGGCCCAGTACGTCGGACAGGTGCAGTTCCGCCGACGGTGTGGAGACCCGCATGAGTTTCTGCACCAGCTCGCGCTGGAGCCCCGTGTTGGAGTAGATCGTGGCCAGCGCGAGGTACTGCATCACCTCGCGGGCCCGGCCCCGTACATGGTCCAGGTGGGTGCGGACGTAGGCGGAGAGCTTGGTGAACTCCCGCTCGAAGGTGATCAGTCCGTAGAAGAACGGAGTCCGGTAGCGCTCGTAGGTCGGCGTGCCGAGCAGGCGCAGCTCGTCGATCCGGTGCTGGTCCTGCGTCAGCGACGCGTAGCGGCCGAGGAAGTCGGCGGTCTCCTGGTCGTCGAGGGGCTCCGAGACCTGGAGGGCGCCGCCCCGGTTCGCCTGGGTGATGCCCCGCCTGACGTACAGCACGGTCAGCGGGGTGTTGCGGCGGGCCGACTCGCGGTACAGCCCCTCCCGGTAGGCCTCGCTCAGGTCGCCCGCCTCGGCGACGAGCAGCACCGGCAACTGCGTGATGGTGTACAGCAGATGAAGCCGGTCGGCGACGAGGGGGACGCGCGCCGGGCCGACCGGGACACCCTGCGGGAGCACCGCCACCGGGTATTCCTGGTGCAGGTCCCAGGCGGCACGCAGGGCCGCGGTGGTCCCGCCGGCGCCCGGCCGGTGCTCGACGACCACGGTACGGGTGCGGTGCTGCTTCAGGCTGTCGCGCAGGGCCGCCACCATGCCGTCGTTGACGGCGCGGACCACGTCCCGGCCGGCGTCCAGGTCGTCCCAGCCGATGAGGCCGCCGCGCCAGAACGCGTCGTTGTCGCTCCGGTCGCCGGGCGGCGCGGACGCCTCGATCCCGTCGTGCAGGACCACCAGGTGCTCGCGCAGCTTCTGCATGGTCTCCGGCGAGATCGCCGCCGTGCCGTTGTCGAGAGCGGGCACCGTGTAGTCGAGGTACTCGCCGCTCGTGCCGAGCGTCGCCGTGAGGCGCTCCAGCAGGTCGTCCACGGGCAGCGGGACCCGGACGAGGGGGACGTCGGGGCGCAGGTCGGCCAGGCCCACGTGGACGAAGGTCGCCTGCCCTTCGAGCATCTCGTCCATGGTCTCGATGACCTTCAGCAGCCGGTCCCGGCCCGCTCCCGGCGCGGACTCGGTGCCGCCTTCGAGGACCAGGACGTACACCGGTGTGTCCCCGACGAACTGGTGGAACGAGGAGGTGAGCCGGCGGACCGTGTCCAGGCGGCGGATCACCCACTGGCGGCCCTCCAGGGAGGGTTCCCTGCGGAGTACGGACCCCGCGCTCAGCAGCCAGGCCGTGCCCCGCGCGTAGTCGATCACCGGGCGGTCCTCGGTGAACAGGTGCACCGCGCGCTGTGTGCTGAGGACCGGGCCGGCCCGGTGGTGCAGGCCGTCGCCGTCCGAGGCCGGGTCGAGGTCGACCACCAGCGACCAGGGGATGCGCCCGAGCGCCGAGACGGACGCGGCGCGCGGGAGCTGTTCCGCGACCAGGACCCAGCGGGCGGCCTGCGGGGAGAAACCGGAGACGGTGCCCCAGAAGGACTCCCACAGTTCCTCGCGGACGCGCAGCTCCTCCTCCGGCGCCGCCTGGGGCGCGGGCGCGGCGGGCGGCCGGGCCGCCCGCGTGAAGGTGCGGCGGTACCGCAGGGCGTACCAGCCCGCGTAGGTGAGGCAGAGCCGGGTGCGTTCGTCGTCGGTCGGGAAGCGGCGCGCCCACATCAGGGCGGCGGCCATGCGCACCAGCATGAACTGGCGGCGCAGGTGGTCCACCCGGCCCGGCTGCCGCACCACCCAGTCCAGGATCCCGGCACGGGACCGCTGAAGGAACTCCACGAGCCACTGGCAGTCGTCGGGCACGGACTTGACCGAGCTGTCCTCCGCCGCCTCCAGGCACCGCGCGAGCACGGGGCGCCGGATCGACGGCAGGATGTTCACCAGGACGCTGACCTCCAGGTAGGCGAGGTCGTAGCCGGCCACCGAGCGGCGCGCCTGGTCCACGTCGACGATCCAGAAGGCGTCGTCGTCCGCCTCGACCTCGTCCCGGGGCACGAGGACGTTGCCGGTGTTGAGGTCGCCGTGGCAGATGCCGCCCATCACGGGCAGCCCGCCTTCCTCGGCCTCGCCCAGGACGGTGAGCGGGTTGAGGAAGGCGTGCCCGTCCTCCTGGTGCATCTCGCCGCTGAACAGGGCGGGGACCGTGGCCTCGCACGCGGCGAGCCGGGTCTCGCCCGCGATGTCCAGCAGCAGGTCGCGCGGCCGCATCCGGGTGATGGAACTCGGGTCGGCCCAGGCGTCCATGAGGTCGCGGGCGAGCGTGTGCGCGCAGCGCAGCAGCCCCGTCGAACCGCTGCGGGGCGGCACGTACCAGCTGAGGCTGTCGCCGGCGAGCTGGTGCAGCGACACCACCACGCGGACGTCGTCCTGGTGCCGCTGCGCGATGTGCAGCAGCCGCGGCACGTGCCGTTCGGCGAACGCCGGGTCGGCGCTCCGGATCAGCTGATGGGCCGCCAGTTCGTTGGCCTGGGTGAGGTCTTCCTCCTCCGGGCCGACGCGCAGCACGTACGTGCCCGCCGGAATGTCCCCCGTGTCGCCGCTGATGTCCACGCTGACCAGCTCGGCGCCCGAACGCCCGCCGGGCATCGGCTCGAAGAGGAGGGTCGCCGACGGCAGCCAGAGGCCGAGGGCCTCCCTCGCGAGCTCCTGATGTACGGCATGGGTGAGACGCAGAGTGCTGTCCATGGAGTACCCGCCCCCCGCTCAGGCCGGTCGACGGCCGCTCGCGACGCTCCGTTACTCAGCCTTTTGTACCACCCGGCGGGGGAGACCGTGAGGCGTCGTCGCGATCCGCTTCCGCGCCCCGTCACCCCCTCGCGTACCGGCTGGCCGGCCGCTCGAGGCCCAGGTGGCCGCGCAAGGTGCTCGCCGTGTAGGCGGTGCGGAAGGCGCCGCGCTGCTGGAGTTCGGGGACGAGGGCGCGGGTGATCTGCTCCAGGTCGTGGGGGAGGGTCGCGGGGCGGAGGCGGAAGCCGTCGAAGCCGAGGGGCTGCCAGTCGAGCAGGAGGTCGGCGAGGGCGGCCGGGGTGCCGGTGAAGATGTGCGCGTCGGAGGCGAGTTCGGCGCCGGCCAGGGTGTCGAGCTCGTCCTTGCGGGCCTTGGCGGCGGCGTCGGTGTCGTCCAGCACGACCACCAGGTCGGCGAAGCGCCGCAACGGGCGGGCGGCCAGGTCACGGCCGGCGGTGCGGACCGCGTCGTCGACCTCGGCCAGGATGCGGCGGGCGTCCGACGGGTCGTCGGGGGTGACGAACACCAGGTCCGAGGCGCGGGCCGCGAACTCGTACGGCGTCGACGCGTGCGCCAGGCTCGCGACGAGCGGCTGGCCCTGCGGCGAGCGCGGGGTGATCGACGGGCCCCGGACGCTGAAGAGCGGGCCCTCGAAGTCGACGGCGTGCAGCTTCGCGCGGTCCACGAAACGGCCCGTCGCCGTGTCCCGTATCTCCGCGTCGTCCTCCCAGCTGTCCCACAGGCGCCGCGCCACCTCCACCACGTCGGCGGCCTCCGCGAACAGCGGGCGCAGGCGGGCGGCGATGCCCTCCTCGCTCCGCACGTCCTCGTCGGTCAGCTGCGGGGTGGTGCGCCGGCCGAAGTGCCGGGCGTCGGCGGCCCGGGAGGCGATCTGCGGGCGCCAGCCGGCCCGGCCGCGGGCGGCGTGGTCGAGGGTCGCGATGCCGATCGCGACATGGAACGGCTCGGTGTGGGTGACGTTCGTCGTCGGTACGAGACCGATGTGGCGGGTCAGCGGGGCCACCCGGGCCGCCACCAGGACCGCGTCCAGACCGCCCCTGACCTGGTCGGTCCGGTCGTCGGGGCGGTGGAACGCCGCCGACTGCTGGCCCAGGGCGTCCTCCAGCGTGACGAAGTCGAGCAGTCCGCGCTCGGCCTCGGTCACCAGATCCGCCCAGTAGCCGGGCGAGAACAGCTCCGCCGGGCGGGCGTCCGGAGCCCGCCAGGCCGCCGGGTGCCAGCCCGCGCCGTCCAGGGCGACAGCCAGATGCAGGGTCACGATGCCTCCTTGGGAGACGCGGGGGAGGTGGGGGAGGTGGCGGCCGTGAGGGACACGGGGGACGTGGGAGCGCCGAGGCCCAGGTGGTCGCGGAGCGTCGTGCCCGTGTACTCCTCGCGGAAGACGCCCTTCTCCTGGAGCAGCGGGACCACCCGGTCCACCACGTCGTCCAGGCCGCCGGGCGTCAGATGCGGTACGAGGACGAAACCGTCGGCGCCGTCGCTCTGCACGAAGTGGTCGATCGCGTCGGCGACCGTGCGCGGGCTGCCCACGAAGGTCTGGCCGCCGTGCACCTCGATCATCAGCTCGCGGATGCTCAGCGAGCGCTCCTCGGCCAGCTTCCGCCATCGCCGAGCCGTCTCCTCCCGCCCCTTCCGGAACACCGAATGCCCCTTCAGGACAAGGGACTCGGGCTCCGGGTCCACATCGGGCAGCGGCCCGTCCGGGTCGTAACCGGACAGGTCCCGGCCCCACACCCCCTCCAGGTGCGCGATCGCCGTCTGCGGGCTCACCTGGGCCCGGGTGATCTCGTCGGCGTACGCGACCGCCTCCTCGTCCGTGTCGGCGACGATCGCCGTCGCGGTGGGCAGGATCTTCAACTGGTCATGTGTACGGCCGTACTTCGCCAGCCGCGACTTCACGTCCACGTAGAAGGCGCGCGCCTCCTCCAGCCGGCTGTACTTGCTGAAGATCACGTCCGCGTCCGACGCGGCGAACTCCCGGCCCGCGTCCGACTCCCCGGCCTGGATGACCACCGGGTGCCCCTGCGGGCCGCGCGGGGTGGTGAACCGGCCCTCGATGTCGAAGTGCCGCCCGTGGTGGGCGAATCGGCCCGCGCCCGCCCGCACGAACTGTCCGGCGGCGGCGTCGGCGACGACGTCGCCCTCCGCCCAGCTGTCCCACAACTCCCGTGCCGTACGCAGGAACTCGGCGGCCCGGGTGTAGCGGTCGGCCTCGTCGAGGAAGCCGCCGCGGCGGAAGTTCTCGCCGGTGAAGGCGTCGTAGCTGGTGACCACGTTCCAGGCCGCCCGGCCGCCGCTCAGCAGGTCCAGGCTCGCGAGCCTGCGCGCCACCTCGTAGGGCTCGTTGAAGGTGGCGTTCACGGTGCCGGCCAGACCGAGCCGGTCGGTGACGCCCGCGAGGGCGGCGAGCACCGTCAGGTTCTCCGGGCGGCCCACCACGTCGAGGTCGTAGACCTCCCCCTTGTGCTCGCGCAGCCGCAGCCCCTCGGCGAGGAAGAAGAAGTCGAACTTGCCGCGTTCGGCCGCCTGCGCCAGCCGGATGAAGGAGTCGATGGAGATCTGGCTCTCGGAACGCGGGTCCGACCAGACGGTCACGTTGTGGATGGCCGGCAGCTGTACCGCGAGGTGCACCTGTTTCACCGTGCCTCCTCCTTCTCGGTTCTGGGGATGGGGGCCGGTCTGCTGTGACGAGCCTGCCTGGACACCTGTACGAGTGCCCAGGCCGACCGGCGCTGTTTCATGAGCTGTTCACGGAGCGAGGCGTCGGCCCCGCCGTGCCCTCACGAAAGACGGGCAGGGGACACGTACTTGACCGCGTTCTCGAACGCGACACCGTGGCTCTTCACGTCGATCGCGATCCGGTCCCCGTCCGCGATCCGGAACCCGTCGTGGAAACTGGCCTCGTCCGCCCCGAGCAGCACGTAGTTGACGAGCCCCGGGCGCCGCACCGCCGGGAACGAGAACAGGTGCTCCACCATGTCCTTCACCCGGAAGTACAGGGCGTCGCCGCCGCAGTCGAAGCTGCCCTCCCAGGCGGTCGCGCCGTCCCGCGAGATGGTCACCCGGCCGTTCACCGAGCTCGGGGGCTCGCCCAGGAACAGCCAGGGCGTGAGGGCCGTGTCGCACAGCTTGCAGTACGGGTTGTAGCCCGGGTCCTTGCGGTGCAGGCCGATGTCGCACAGGTCGTTGCCGAAGGTGTAGCCGGCGTAGTGCGGGGTGCCGTCGGCGTCGTTGACGTAGACCAGGGCGACCTCGGGCTCCTCGATCAGCGCCACCGGGTTCGCCGGCACGTTCAGCGTCTCGCCGGGCAGCCGCACCCAGTCGCCGAAGCCCTTGAAGAACCACTTCGGCGGCGTGAACTCCCCGCCCTCCGGCTGGGTCTCGCCGCCCCACTTCTTCCGGTGCGTGCCCATGAAGCCGCTCAGCAGCGCGTTGCCGGTGGCCGTCGGCAGCAGCGGAGGCAGCAGCCGCAGCTCCGGGTCGTCGGCGGCCACGGTGACGCCCGTCGCGCCCTCGGTGACGGCGGCCTTGATGGCGTCCGCCGAGCCGTCGGTGGCGATGAAGGCCGCCGCCAGCTGCCCGTCGGCCACCGGGTACAGCGTGTGGGCGGCGTCCGGCTCCCCGGGCGCGCCGAAGCCGACGTGACGCTCGCCCCGGTACAGGGCCTCGAAGAGGGTGGGGGTCGGAAGGGTCATGGCAAGGGCCTCCTGAACGTTCATGAGAGACATGGGGAAGGGGGGAAGGGAGGGGGAGGGTGAGGATGAGGGGGAAGGTGAGGGGAGAGAAGAGTTGCCTCGGGGGCGGGCGCGGCGGGCGCGGCGCGGCGGCTACGGCGTGGCCGTGGCCGTGGTCGTGGTCGTCAGGGACGCCACCGCCTCGCCCACCCACGCCACCGCGTCCCGGATCCACGGCAGTGCCAGCGGGTCCGGTGCCGCGAGGGCGGCGAGGCGCTGCTCGTCGGTGTCGCCGTACAGCCGGCTGGTCGCCACCCGGATCCGCAGGGCCTCGGCGGGTTCCCCGAACGCGCTCGCCGGGAGCACCCCCACCCCGTGGCGCTCGCTGAGGAAGCGGGCGATGCCGTCGCCGTCGTGGACGGCGTGGACGCGGGCGAGTTGTTCTCGGAGCGGAACGAAGTCCGGGTAGAGGTAGCAGGTCGCCCGGACCGGGGCGAGCCGGGCGCCCGCCGTCGTGAAGTGCCCGGCGACCGCGCGTACCACTGTCTCGTGCAGCCGACGGCTCGCCGCGATGTGCGCGGTCACCTCCGGCGGTTCACCGAACGCGTACGCCGCCACCGTCTGCACCGGGGCCGGCGGGCTGGACCAGATCTGGCTGGCGACCGACACGAGACGGGAGTGCAGCTCCCCGCCGAGCTCGCCGTCCGGGAGCCGGGCGACGCCCGTACGCCAGCCGCCCAGGGCCAGGTTCTTGGTGAGCCCGGTGGTCACCACGGTCCGTTCGGGCGCGTGCAGGGCGGGGGACTCGGCCGGCGCCCCCGTGTCGTACACGAGGTCGCCGTAGATCTCGTCCGACACCACCACCAGGTCGAGCTCCCGCGCCACCGCCGCCAGCCGCCGTACGGTGCCGGGCGAGGCGATCGTGCCGGTCGGGTTGTCCGGCACCGTCACCACCACGGCCCGGGGATCGCGCCCGGCGGCCCGCGCCGCCAGGACCGCCTCGCGCAGCCGCTCCGGATCGGGCACCCCGCCCTCGCCCGGAGGGGTCGGTACGGGGACGGGGCTCGCCCCGGCGAGCCGCGCCTGGGCCGCGTAGCTGACCCAGCTCGGCACGGGCACCACCACGTCCCCGCCGATCGCGAGCAGCAGCGCGAACAGCAGGGACTTGCTGCCGGGACCGGCCACGACCCGCCCCGGGTCCACGCCGATCCCGCGCCGCGACCAGTACCCGGCGGCGGCCTCCCGCAGCGCCTGGCTGCCGGGCACGGGACCGTACGCGTTCTCGTCGGCCGCCGCGGCGAGGCGCTCCCGCAGGGCGGGCAGCACCGGCAGGCCGATCTCCCCGCTGGCCATCGACAGGACCCGCTCCCCGGCCTGCCGCCGTCGGGCGAGCGCCTCGTCGGCGGCCAGGGTCGCGGACATCGCGACGGGGGCGGGCGGGGGTGGGGGCGGTGCCATGTCACGCTCCAGGGAAGGGGAGGAGGGAAGCCGGCGGGGGAGCCGGCAGGGGAGTCGGCGGGCGAGCCGGAGGGCGGCCCGACGGCAGCCGGAGGAGGCGGGAGTCGGTAGCGCGGCACGTCACGGCGCGAGCGCGGGCGCGCCGCGCCCGCGTCAGCCGGTCGCGGCCGGCTGTGGCCCGTACCGCTGCCGCAGCTCGACCTTCCGGACCTTGCCGGTCAGCGTCTTCGGCAGCGCGGCAAGGAGTTCCACCCGGTCCGGAAGGAATCGCGGATCCTGCCCCGCGGCGAGGAGGTGGGCGCGGACCTCTTCGAGGGTCGGGCCACCGTCGGCGGAAGCGGCATCCGGAACCACCACGGCGCAGATCACCGTGCCCCCGGCGCTCCCGCTCCCGGCCGAGGCGCCGTCCCCGGTCGCGTCGCCCGGCAGCCCCACCAGCGCGGCCTCGACCGCCTTCGGGTGCGAGCCGATCACCGCTTCCAGTTCGGTCATCGGCGCCACCGTCCCGTCCCGGACGATCGCGTCGCGCGCCCGGCCGATGATGCGGATGCCGCCCCGGCCGTCGTCCCGCGCGAGGTCCCCGGTGTCGAACCAGCCGTCCGCGCCGAACTCCGCCGCGAACGCCTCCTCGCGCCGGTAGTAGCCGAGCGCGAGCGAGGCCCCGCGCACCCGCAGCCGGCCCACGCCGCCGTCGGCGCCCTCGGCGTCGACCCGGGTCTCCATGGCGTCGATGGCGCGCCCGTTGCTGTGCGCCGCCCAGTCCTCGGGGTCCGTGGGCCGGGTCATCGTCACGGGGCCGTTCTCCGACATGCCCCACAGCGAGTACGTACGGGCCCCGAGGGCCGCGTGGACCTCGTCGGCCAGCTCCGCGAGCACCGGCGCCGAGCCGATGACCACGTGCCGGAGCGTGCTGGTGTCGCGCTTCTCCGCGCGCTGCGAGGCGACCACGTCCGCGAGGGTCGCCGGGGGCCCGTACAGGAGGGTGGCGCGGTAGCGCTCGACCAGGTCGAGCAGCGCCTCGTTCTTCCGTACGTCCTGGAAGGCGACCGTCCCGCCGAGCATGACGCCGGCGAGGACGCCCTGCGCGAAGCCGGAGTAGTGGACGAGCGGGGTCGACACGGCGGCCACCCAGTCGTCGCCGAGTCCGAAGGCCTCGACGTAGCCGCGGACCGCCGAGTGGACGGTGTTCTGGCTGTGCAGCACGCCCTTGGACTCGCCGGTGGTGCCGGAGGTGAACAGCACCACGAACGGCTCGTCGGGCGTGAGCGCGGGCCGGCCGGCCAGGGTCCCGGCGGCCTCGGGGGTCTCCTCCCGGGCGACGGCGACGAACCGTTCGTGGAAGGAGAGCGCCCCCGAGGGCACCGGGCCGTCCACGACCAGCACGTGTTCCAGGGTGGGGAGTTCGTCCTTGAGTCGGGTCGCGATCTCGGCCAGGGGCGTGCCCGACCACTCGGGGAGCGTGACGCACACCCGGGCCCCGGTGAGACCGAAGCGGTGGCGCAGCTCCTCCTCGGGACAGATCGGCGAGATCGGGCAGATGACGGCGCCGACCCGCATGCTCGCGAACATCAGCGGCACCATCTCCCAGCGGTTGGGGAGCTGGACGGCGACGAAGTCGCCCCGCTGCACGCCGAGTTCGATTAGGGCCAGGGCGAAACGGTCGGTCAGCGCGGCCAGTTCGGCGAAGTCGAGCGTGTCCGTACGGGACTCGGCGATCCGGCGGCCGGCGATGGCCGGCTTGTGGGGCCGCTCGCGCGCCTGCCGGTACAGGTCGTCGAGGAAGGTCTCGTCCCGCCACCAGCCCCGGCGCCGGTACTCGGCGCCGACGGCGGGGTCCCGCTCGGCGGGGGCCCGCTCTGTGAGGGCCTGATCGGCGAGGGCCTGCTCGACGAGGGAAGGGGCTCCGGTCGGGGCGGCCGTCATCCCAGCAGCTCCTTGCGGCGCGCGGCCAGGAGCTCCGGCAGCGGGTCGCCCGCGCGGCCGCCCGCGATCTCCAGCAGGTCCCGGGTGTTCTGCCGCACCCGGTCGCCGACCCAGTCGAACACCCACGCCTTGCGGGCGTCCGCCGCCAGGTCGAAGGGGACGACCCGGGTGACGGCGAGGGCCGCCGAGGCCGCACCGCCGATGTTGGCGATCACGCCCGGCACCAGCGTGCCGCCCGAGGCGGCGACCTTCTCCTTCGCCGCGGCGGTGGAGGCGAGGTTCGCGCCCTCGACGACCAGGCCGGCCTTCAGCCGGTGGGCGTTCTCGGCGGTGAGCGCGTACTTCTGCGCGGCGAGGATCAGCAGGTCCGCCGGCACGTCGAGCCAGGCGTCCGGGGTGGTGGACACCGTGACGCCCTGCGGAAGGCGCGAGCGGTCGATACGCCCGAACTCGTCGGTGATGGAGACGAGTTCGTCGACCGGGAGCCGGTCGGCGCTGATCGTGCCCTGGACGTCGGCGACGCCCACGACGATGTGCCCGTGCTCCTCCAGGAAGCGCGCCACGGCCCGGCCGACGGCGCCGAAGCCCTGCACGACGACCCGGGCGGCCTCGGTGCGGCCGCCGGTCTCCAGGGCGGTGAGCGCGGCGACGCCGACGCCGTGCCCGGTGCAGTCGATCAGCGGCTCGTAGTACGTGCGCCAGTCGATCGGCATGTCGGGCGCGCCGAGCCGGAAGCGCGGGTCGTAGCCGGCCTCGTCGAAGAAGACCGCCCGGTCGGCGGGGGTGACGCCCATGTCGATGCCGAGGTGGATCCCGCCGTGCAGCAGCGGCTTCACGGTGCGCCCGAAGGTGCGGAAGGTCCGCTCGCGGTCGGCGCCCTCGGAGTTGCCGGCGTCGGCGACGATGCCCGCCTTCGCGCCGCCGATGCGCAGGCCCGCGAGGGTGAACTTGTCGGTCATGTCGCGGGCGAGGCCGGCCACCTCCTCCTCGGTGACCCCGGTCGTCATCCGGGTGCCGCCCATCGCGAGGCCGTCGACGAGCGTGTCGACGACCACCCAGCCCTTGATCGCGCCGCGGCTGCCGTTGAGGTGAACGGTGAACGCGGGCTCCTGCGGGTTCTCCACAGCGCTCATGTGACACGTCCTTGTGTAGGGGGATGAGTTGAGGTGACCGCCGGTGCGGGGGTCACTGGTAGAGCCCGGCGAAGCCGCGCAGGATCTCCAGGCCGTCGGGACGGAACTCCACGTGCGCCTGGGAGCCGAGGATCCGCCCGTCGTCCGAGCGGAGGAACTCCACGGGCGCGTGCTCGGAGCGCCCGATGGAGCGGAAGCCCGCGGGGGCCTCCTGGAGGTAGAGGGTGTGCCGGTGGAAGACCGTCACGCTCTCCCCGACGTGGGCGAACAGCGGCTCCCGCTTGTCGACGTCCGCCTGGTGGCCGCCGACCCGCTGCGGCCCCTCGGCGAGCCGGCCGCCGTTGGCGACGGCGATGATCTGCATGCCGCCGCAGATGCCGTAGACGGGGACGTCGCTGCCCATGACGAGGTCGATGAGCGGCCGGTAGTAGTCCGTGTCGTAGGCCCGTACCTTCGTGCCGCTGAGCACGATGGCCTGGTGGCGGCCGTCGAGCCGGGCGGGCACGGACGCCGCGTCGACGACGTCGGTGTCCGAGCCCAGCTCCTCGAAGCGGGCGCGCAGCTGTTTCAGGGACAGGGTCCCGTTGTTGACGACGAGTACCCGGGGTTGCGCCATGGTGCCTTCGCTCCTCAGCTTCGCGTGATGACGGTGCCGGTACGGCCGGCGAGCAGGTCGCTGACGTCGGCCGCGCCGATGACGACCCGCGCCACGCCGCCGTCCAGGGCCTCGCCGGCGGCCCGCAGCTTCTTCCGCATGCCGCCGGTGGCGCCCTTGTCGCGGAAGGCGGCCGCCTTCCGCGCGTCGATCCGGGACACCGGCTCGCCGTCGATCAGCAGGTGGGCGACGTCCGTGACGAGGACCAGGTCGGTCGCGCCGGTCGCCGCGGCGAGGGCGGCGGCGGCCCGGTCGGCGTCGGTGTTCACCTCCTGGCCCGCGGCGTTCCTGGCCAGCGGGGTGACCAGGTGGGCGTGGCCCGGGCGGAGCTCCTTGAGGAGGGCCGGGTTCACGCCGGAGATCGGCCCGACCAGGTTCTCCAGCTCGACGAGCTGCTTCTCCCGCCACCACCAGCGCTCGCCCTCGGCCGCGCTGACCAGGCCGTCGCTGCCGAGCAGCCGCTCGCCGGTGATGCCGCGCGCGGAGAGCCGGGCGAAGACCTCCTCGGCCATCGTGGCGCTGACCGTCTTGATGTCCTCGATGACTTCGGGGGTGGTCCAGCGGCTCTGGTTGCCGTAGCGGTCGCGGAGCACCGCGGACGGCTCGCTGTAGCGCGGGCTGAGCCGCTTGAGCGGCTTGGACCAGCCGTGCACGAGGACCAGCGGATGCCGGGCTCCGTACGCGGCGAGGTCGTCCCACCAGGCGCCGGACAGGTCGTCCAGGCAGCTGCCGCCCAGCTTGACGACGGTGGGGGTGACGCCGGGGACGACGGTCGGATCCGTGGGTGTCCTGGAGGCGCTCATGCCGGCATCACCGGCTGCATGGTCAGCCCCGTCTCCTCGGGCAGCCCGAAGCGCAGGTTCGCCGCCTGCACGGCCTGGCCCGCGGCCCCCTTGACCAGGTTGTCCAGCGCCGAGAGCACGACGATCCGGCCGTCGTCCTCGTCGTACAGGACGGTCACGTCGCAGAAGTTGGAGCCGAGCACCGCCTGCGGGTCCGGCACCGGGATCAGCGTCTCGTTGTGCCGGCGGACGCGCACGAAGCGGTGCTCCTTGTAGAAGCGCAGGTACGCCCGCTGGAGCTCGCGCTGGTCGACGGCCGTGTCCGTGAACACGTAACTGCTGGTGAGCAGTCCGCGGACATGGGAGACGCCGTACGCGGACATGCTCAGCGAGCCGATCGAACCCGGCTTGCTCCGGTCCAGGAAGTCCCGCACCTCGCCCGCGTGCCGGTGCCCGGTCGGGGCGTACGGGGCGATGGCGCCGCTGCGGAAGGGGTGCAGGTCCGCCGTGCGCAGCTGGAGTCCGCCGCCGCTGGAGCCGCTCTTGCCGTCCACCACGACGGTCCGCAGGTCGAGCCCGAGGCCCAGGGTGAGCGGCGCGAGGCCGAGGGTGATGGCGGTGGCGTAGCAGCCGGGCAGCGAGATCAGCGGCGCGTCCGGCAGCTGGTCCTTGATCAGCTCGGGCACGCCGTAGACGAAGCGGTCGGCGAGGTCGGCGCGCCGGCTGACCTTCGGGTACCACCGGTCGTGCAGGGCGGGGGTACGGATCCGGAAGGCGCCGCTGAGGTCGACGACGGCCGGGACGCGGTCGGCGAGGAGCGCCGAGAGCTCGGCGGAGACCGGCGCCGGGGTGGCGAGGAAGATCACGTCCACCGAGTCGGCGAGCTCGTCGACCGTGTCCTCGGCGACGGGGCGGACGGTCAGCCCGCCGAAGTCGAGCCGCAGCCCGGGGTGGAGCTCGGACGGGCGGCGGCCGATGTTCGAGGAGCCGCCGAGGAAGGCCAGCTCCAGGTCGGGGTGCTGGGTGATCAGCCGGATGAGTTCGCCGCCGGCGAGTCCGGAGGCGCCGACGACGCCCGCGCGGATCGGGCGGGTGGTGCGCGTCATGCGAGCAGCTCCTGGAGGTAGGCGCCGACGGCGGCCGGGATGTCCGCGCCGGTCGCGGAGGCCACGGCCCGGAATCCGGGGGCGTGGTTGACCTCGTTGACGACGTAGCCGTCGGGGGTTCGGAACAGGTCGACCCCGTAGATGCCGGGGCCGAGTTCGCCCACCACACCGTCGACGATCTTCAGCACGTCCGGGTCGTGGGCCACGGCGCGGCTGCTGTTGCCGAGCGCCGCGTTGTTGCGCCAGTCGGTGCCGGCGCTCTCGAACTCGGCGGCGCCGACCACCTCGTGGCCGACGACGAGGCAGCGCACGGAGGTGCCGCCGCCGATGTACGGCTCGACGAGGCAGGCCTGCTCGAAGGCGTGGCCGAGGTCCTCGACGTAGTCGTACACCGACTGGGCGAGGTCGGAGTCCCTGATCAGCGTGACCCGCTTGCCCATGCCGCCGAAGACCGGCTTGAGGACCAGCGGCGGCGTCAGCTCGGCGACGGCCCGCTCGAAGTCCTTGCGGGAGAGCGCGAGCCGGAACTCGGGCACGGGCACCCCGGCCTTGCGCAGCTCGGCCCGCAGGACCGCCTTGTTCTCGCAGACGTGGATCGCCCGCGCGGAGTTGAGCACCCGCGCCCCGGCGGCCTCGGCGAGCGTGGCGACGAGGCCGCCGCGGGTGTAGCTGCGGCTGCGGACCAGCAGGGCGTCGTAGCCCTTGAGGGAGGGGGCGTCCTCGTGGCCGAGGGTGAGGGACTCGTCGTTGACCCATTCGACGGTCAGGCCGAAGTCCGGGCCGGCCTGGATCAGCTTGCGTTCCTCCCAGCTGATCCGGTCGGCGACGATCGCGATGCGCCGGGCCATCTCACTGACCCCAGTCGCGCAGCTGCACCTCGACCATCTCCAGCGTGAGCGTGCCGTCCTGGACGGCCTCCACGCGCAGGGTGAGCATGCACTCGGGGCACGAGAGGGTCTCGCCCTCGCCGATCGGAGGCACGGTCAGATCGGTCTCGCACTCGGGGCAGACGCCGGTGAGGGTGGCGGTGGGCATGGGAGAACTCCCTTTCGGGATAGATGGGTTGAAACGGTGGGTGAGGCGGGGGTGCACAGAGGTGAAGCGGGGGTGGAACGGGTGGGGGGGCTCGGGGAAGGCGGTGGGTGAGGTGTGGGGCCCCGGCGCTCAGGCGGCCTGGAAGTCGATCGCGGCCTTGCGGATCGCGTCCCGGTCGAGCAGCGGCGCTCCCGCGCCCTCCTGGCGTTCGGTGAGCCAGGGGGTGAAGGCGTCCACGTCGACGAAGACGCCCGAGCCGTCCAGCGCCCACTTCACGAGCGCCGGGGTGAGCCGGGTGCGGACCAGCAACTCGCGCGAGTTGCCGACGAGTTCGGCGGGCAGCGTCTCGTATGCCTCGGGATGGGTGAGCTGGCCGGGGAGTTCGTACGCGAAGGCGTGCGAGGTGGTCGGCCCGGACTGGAAGGCCTCGCCGAGCCCGGCGCCCTTGAGGGCGATGCGGGACAGCTCGGTGAGGTGGGTCAGGTCGAAGCGGGTGTCGCCGTGGATCACCCGCAGGGAGGTGAGCAGCTCGGCCAGCGGGGCGTTGCCGCCGCGCTCGCCGATGCCGCCGACGGTCGCCGAGATCCACTGGGCGCCCGCCCGGACGGCGGCGAGGGAGTTGGCGACGGCCATGCCCAGCATGTTGTGGGAGTGGATCTCGATCTCGGACCCGTCGATCTCCGTGAGGTCGCCGATCACCTCCTCCATCTGCCAGGGCGAGAGGTACGCGACGGTCTCGGCCAGCCGGAACCGGTCGGCACCGGCCTCGAAGCCGGCCGTGACGTACGGGACGAGCCGCTCGCGCGGGGTGCGGGCGCCGTCCTCGCCGCTGAAGGTGACGTGGAAGCCGCGCTCCTTGGCCTGCGTGATCGCCGAACGGGCCAACGTCTGGAGGAACTTGGCGCTCGGCGAGCCCAGCTTCAGCTTGGCGTGCTGCTCGGAGGTCGGGATCGAGTACATGATGTGGCGCACGCCGAGCCGCTCGGCCTCGTCGAGGGCCCGCGCGACCTGCTGGCGGTCCCGCACCACGACGAGCGTCATGCTCCGCTCGGGGGTGACGGCCTCGTGGGTGGCGAGCACCAGGTCGGCGTCCTTCGAGCCGGGGCCGGACACCATGCCGACCTCGACCAGCTCGACGCCCGTCCTCACGAGCAGGTCGGCGATGGCCGCGGCGTCCTCGGGGCCGAACTCGACGCCCGCCATGTGCGCCGAGTCCCGCAGCGTCGCGTCGGATACGCGGGGGAGGTGGGGGAGCGCCTCCGGCCTTTCTCCTGCTGCCATTTCCTCACTCCTTGTCGGGGGTGATCACCACACTCCTGCGAATACATGTAAGAAACAAGGGGATTCGGGTCAGGGCTCTGTGGGGGAATGTCAAGCAGTGTCAGGAACGAAAGGACGTGCAAGGGAACGCAAGGTGACGTGAGGACGCGTAAGGGCGTGCAAGGCCGTTGTGAGCGGCATGTCTTTTCCTTCGCCTAACGCTGCCGGGCGGGCCGGGCGCGCCCTACTGTGCGGGCATGGACCTTTTCTCGCTGCCCCGACTCGGCGTCGTCGTACCGCCGGAGAACCCGACGGCGGAACCGGAGTTCAACCGGTTGCTGGGCGCCGGAATGCACGTGTACACCTCCCGGTTCCCCACGACCCCCGGCGTGGGGCTCAAGGAGATGCTGGAGACCTACAACCGCGTGCTGCCCGACACGCTCGCGGGCTTCGGCGCCATGCGCCTGGAGGCCGCCGTCGTGGCGTGCAGCGCCTCGCACTACCTCCTCGACCCGGACGGGGACCTCGCCCTGTGCGAGGAGCTCTCGCGCGGCGCCGGCTTCCCCGTACGCTCCTCCACGCAGGCGATCCTGGTCGCGTGCGAGGCGCTCGGCGTGCGGCGGCTGACCCTCGTCTCCCCGTACCAGCCGTGGCTCACCGAGGTCTCGCGCACCTTCTGGGAGCGGGCCGGGCTCACCGTCGACGAGGTCGTCCTGGTCCCGGCGGGGCGGACCCCCGACGGTGCCGAGCACTTCGACCCGTACGAGGTCACCGCCGACCGGATAGGCGAGCGCATCCGGCCTCACCTGCGGGAACACCCGCTCCCCGAAGGCTCCGCGCTCCTGTTCACCGGTACGGGCATGGGCACGCTGGCCGCCCTGACGGAGCTCGCCGCCCGGCCGGACACCGCCGGCCGGCCGCTGCTCTCCTCGAACCTGGCGTCCGCGTGGTGGGCGCTGCGGGCCGCGGGCACGCCGGCCGGGGAGGCGCACCCGCTGGTGCGCCGGCTGGACGCGCAGGTGGAGCTGTCCGCGGCGCGCTGACCGAGGGGCGGGGGGCCAGGCCTCGGGTCGACCCGGACGGACCGGCCCGGACCGGCCGGCCCCTGGCCTCAGCTCGCCTCCGCCTCGGCCTCCGCCGCCGTCTCCGGGCCGCGCGCGGAGGGCGCGTGGTGCCCCATCCGGTAGCCGACCCCGCGGACCGTGAGGATCCAGCGGCTGCAGCCGAGTTTGGCGCGCAGGGTGCTCACGTGCGTGTCGATGGTCCGGCTGGTGGTGGCCCATTCGCTGCCCCAGACCTTCGCCATCAATTCCTTTCGGGAGATCACCGTCCCGGAATGCGAGGCGAGTACATGAAGCAGCTCGAATTCCTTCGACGTGACGTCGACGAGACGGTCGCGCAGCCGCACTTCGCGGGCTCGCGGATCGATGTGCAGAGGACCGAGGGAAATCACCTCGGGCGGTGCGGAAAGGGGTCGGCGGGCCCGGCGCAGCACGGCTTCGACGCGGGCCGCGATCTCCCGGAAACCCCAGGTCTGCGCGACACAGTCGTCCGCACCCGCTTTCAGCGCGAGCACCCGCTCCAATTCGTCGTCGCGGCGGGTGAACGCGATGAGCGGGACATCGCTCTCGGCGCGCAGGTTCCGGCAGACCTCGATGCCGTCGACATCGGGGAGTTCGAGCGAGAGCAGCACCAGGTCGGCCTCGCGGTAGGTGCGCAGGGCGTGTGCCCCGCTGTCCACGCTGCGGGCGGCGAAGCCCTGGCGGCGCAGATCGCGCACGAGCGACGCGGCGGAGGAGGCTTCCCGCTCCACCACGAGTACGTTTCTCATCGGATCGGGCCCTTCTCGTCAGCCCGCGGCCCGGGCGAGCACCGGGGTGGGGCTGCGGGGCTGCGGGACGGGGACGCCGCCGCGCCGGCGCAGGTGCTGGTACGCGTAGGCGGCGGAGGTCATCGTCATGTGGTGGTGCCAGCCGGGGTAGGAACGGCCTTCGAAATCCAGTACGCCGAACCGTTCCTGCAACGCGGTCACGGTCGAGCGGACCGTGGCCCGGCTGCGCATCAGCGCCAGGATCCGCTCCACGCGCCGGTCGGCGAGGCTGGTGATCCAGTACCGGGCGGGCCGCAGTCCGTCGGGGTCGGGCAGTTCGAGCAGCCGGTAGCCGCGCGCGGCACCGTCGGCGCCGACCGTGCGCAGCGGGAGCCGTACCGTACCGGCATAGGTGTAGAGCGGGGCCCGCCCCGCGCCCCGGAAACGCGGATCGGGAACCTGGCGCGTCATCACATAGGGCTGGCGCGCGTTGCGTTCGTCCATCAGCCCGCCGACGGTGGTCACGGTCGGGGCGCGTCTCCCGCCGATGACGACCTGGCCCGGGTTCACCTCGCACAGGATGTCCGCGCGGTGCCGGGCGAGCCCGGCCAGGACCCCGCTCGCGTCCTCGCTGAGGGACAGGTCGAGCACCCAGGGCAGCCGGGGCAGCCGGGGATGCGCGGCGGTCCCCGCCGCGTAGTCGAGCACGCAGGCGCCGAACGAGCGCGCGGTCTCCTCGTCCGGGATCCGCGCCCGCACCCGGCGCTCCTGGTCCCAGCCCCACGGGCCGTCGAGCACCAGACTCCAGTCGACCGGGTAGCAGTGCGTGTCCGTCACGAGGAACAGCCCCACCGCCCGCTGGCAGTTGACGGTCCGCCCGGTCTCCGCGTCCAGCCGCCGATGCACCCCCACCGAGTGCTCGCCGCGCTTGGGGATGAGGAGTTCCGTGGCGGTCCAGGCGTACGGGGCCGCGCCCGCCGCCACGCGCAGGGCGAGTCTCCGGCGCACCGGCTCCCAGTCCCACGTGCTCGCGTTGATGAACTGGTGCAGGCTGTGCGCCGCCGCCGGCGGCAGCCGTTCCGTGCGGGCCATGCTCTTCGGCGTCTTCCGGCCCGAGACGTGGATCAGGCCCCGTAGGTACGCCCGGGCCCAGCGGCGTTGCTCGGCCCTGTGGAGGGGTCTGAAGATCTCGTCGAGGAAGGCCCGCATGCGCGTTTCCTCGTCCCCCGTGGTCGCGCGTGCCGTGCCCGAGATGCTTGACGACATGTGACGCTACGCCCCCTCGTACTTGCTTCGCTCGCACCCGAGTCGGTGCCCTGCGTTCCGTACGAAGCCCAAAAATACCGTCTCGAAGGAAAATTTCACGAGAGCGTCGGCGACTTTGCTCATTCGCCCTCTGACCTGCGGAAACATCCCCGGATCTGGGGTATGGGAGACCCTCTCCCGGCACCGCGCGACGGTGCGCGGCCGGGCGCCGGCGATCGGCGTGAACCGCACCCCCCGGGCCCGCATCCGCTGGTCATCGGCAGCGCCGCGCGGGGCGCCGCGAGGGGGGACGAAGCGGCGTCGAAGGGGCGTCGAAGGGGTGGGACAGGTGTTCGGCCACAGGTGTCAACAGCTCGTGAACAATCCGCCGACGGACGTCGGCGAAGCCGCCGAAGGCCCGGGGGACGGTTGCCTTCGGCGGCTGCTCGGGGGCACCCCGTGGCCGGCCGTGCTCAGCCGGTCGGGGCGGGCGTCGACGACGTGACGGTGACCCGTCGGTGGGGCGGGCGCCGACGACCGGACGGTGATCAGTCGGTGGGGCGCTTGCCGGGGAAGCCGTGGGCGCGGGCGGCCAGGACGACCACGAGCACCGGCGCCAGGAGCAGCAGCACCGTCCACGGGAAGGAGTCGCTGCCGACGGCGTCGAGCAGGACACCACCGATGATGCCGCCGCCCGCCATCGCCACGTTCCACAGCGTGACGAGCATCGCCTGCGCGGAGTCGGCCTGTTCGCCGCCCGCGTCCGCGACCGCCGTCTGCAGCAGGGTCGGCACGCCGCCCCAGCCCAGACCCCACAGGGCCGCCGCGACATAGACCAGGGCCGTGTTGTCGGAGAGCACCGCGAGCAGCGCCGCCGCCACGGCGACGAGCAGGGTGCTCGCGACCGTCAGCGCGCGCAGCCGGCGGTGGATCTGCGCGCCGACGATCCAGATGCTGGCGAGCGACGCGCCACCGAAGACCAGCAGCACCAGATCGGTACTGCCGCCCAGACCCAGGTCGTCGAGGAACGTGGCGATGTACGCGTACAGGATGGTGTGCGCGAGGACGAAGACCAGCGTCACGAACAGCACCGGGCTGACCCCCGGCACCTTCAGGGCCCGCAGCATCTTCGGGCGCTCGCCCGCCTCCTGGCCCGGGTAGTCCGGCACGGCGGCGGAGATCCACAGGAGCAGCAGGACCGTGAGGCCGGTCATCGCGAAGAAGGCGATACGCCAGCCGAGTTGGGAGCCGATGAAGGTGCCGGCGGGGACACCGAGCGAGAGCGCGACCGGGATGCCCGCCATGGCGATGGCGATGGCCTTGCCCTGGAGGTGGACGGGCGACATGCGCCGCGCGTAACCGGCGAGCAGCGCCCAGGCGAGACCGGCGGCCACACCCGCGACGAAGCGCGCGACCATCGTCACGCCGTAGACGGACGACACGGCCGTGACCGTGTTGGCCACGGCGAAGCCCGCCATGGCGGTGAGCAGCAGCCGCTTGCGCCGCCAGCGGGCGGTGGCCGCGGTGAGCGGGATCGCGGTCAGGGCGGTGCCGAGCGCGTAGATGGTGACCGTCTGGCCGGTCGCCGACTCGCTGACGTTCAGGTCCCGGCTCATCGCGGGCAGCAGACCGGCGGGCAGGGTCTCGGTGAGGCTGGTGATGAAGACGGCGGTCGCCAGGGCGAGCAGGGCGAACAGCGGCAGCTTCTGCGGCTCGCCGCCCTCGCCCCCCGCCGTCGGTGGCGAGGCGGGAGCGGCGGTGGTGTCGGGTGAGGTGCTCATCTGGTGTGCTCCGGTGAAGGGAGGGGGCGGGGGTGGGTTCGGGGATCGGGGATCAGGGTTCGGGGATGAGGGGACGGGTGTCGGGGGCGCCGGACGCCGGACGCCGGAGGCGGGAGGGGGCGGTGGCGCTGGTGTGCCGCCTCGGCCCGCGGCGCTCCGTGGTCGCGTCGTTGCGGCGTTCCGTTTCGGGGTCGGGGACTTGACGGATTCCGTGCGGCCTACGAGGGGCCGAGGCCTCCGTCCACGGGGAGCTGGGCGCCCGTCGTGAAGGTCGCCTCCGTGGCGAGGAAGAGCGCGGCGCGGGCGACCTCCTCGGCGGAGCCGAGGCGGCCGAGCGGGGGCAGCGGCGAGGCGACGGCCGGCGCCGCCTCGATACAGCCCGGGGCCACGGCGTTGACCCGGATGCCGCGCGGCGCCAGCTCGCCGGCGAGGGCCCGTACGGCGTCCGGGGACGGCGCGGGCGCGGTGAGCACCACCGCGCCGCCGTCCCTGAGCAGCCGCAGCAGGGGGCGGGCGGTGGCGACGGCGTCCGCGAAGAGGAGGTCCGGGCCGTCCAGGTCGGCCGGGGCCGCGTCGAAGGAGCCGTCGGGGCTCTCGACGACACGGGCGGCGGAGCCCAGTTCGCTGCGGGCGTGGGCGCTCTCGGCCGCCGTGCGGGCGGTCAGCAGCACGCGGGCGCCGCCCTCCACCAGCCGCTTGGCGATGGCCAGGCCGATGCCGGTGTCCTGGCCGACGACGACGGCCCTCCTGCCCGCGTACCTGGTCATGACCGCCGCTCCCTTCCGCCGCCTGGCGAGTCGTTTCCCCGACTGTGCGCCCGGCCGCTTCGGAGACGCTTCGGATGCGCTGACGGTCGGCTGACGGACTCGGGCGCGCGGGGGCGCGGGAGGGAGGGGTACGGTGATCGACATGCGCTTTGGGGTACTGGGACCGCTCGTGGTGTGGGACGACGAGGGCGCGGCGGTCACGGTCCCCGAGGTCAAGGTCCGTGCCCTGCTCGCGGACCTGCTCGCCCACGACGGGGACCCCGTCTCCGTCGACCGTCTCGTCCAGGACCTGTGGGGCGACGAACCGCCCGGCAAGCCCACGGGCGCCCTCCAGGCCAAGGTCTCCCAGCTCCGCCGGGTCATCGGCCGCGACCGCGTCGTCCACCAGGCCCCCGGCTACCGGCTCCGGCTCGACCGGGCGGCCCACGAGGTCGACGCCGACCGCTTCCGCGCCCTGGTGGCCGAGGCCCGCACCGTACGGGACCCGCGCGGGCGGGCCGCGCTCCTGACCGACGCCCTCGACCTGTGGCGGGGCCCCGCGTACGCGGACTTCGCCGACGAGGAGTTCGTACGGGGGGCCGCCCAGCGCCTCGCCGAGCAGCGGCTCTCCGTCCTGGAGGAACAGGCCGAGGCCCGTCTCCTGGCGGGTGACCACGTGCTGCTCGCCGGTGAACTCGCCGCCCTCGTCGACCGGTACCCGCTCCGGGAACGCCTCCGCGCGGTCCAGATGCGGGCCCTCTACCTGGCCGGCCGCCAGAGCGACGCCCTGGCCACGTACGCGGACCTCCGCGCCCGCCTGTCCGAGGAACTCGGCGTCGACCCGGGCCCGGCCCTGACCGCCCTCCACCAGGCGGTACTCCGCCAGGACCCGCGGCTCGGTGAGGGCGCGCGGCCCGCACCCGAAGCCTCGGCCGCCGCACAGAGCATCCACGGGGCCTCGTACCCCGTACGGCCCGGCTCCGAGGCGGCACACACCGGCTCTTCCGGACCGGGGGACGCGGGCGGAGCCGGAGCTGGAGCCGGGACCGGGGCCGGAAACGGAGCCGGAATCGGAGCCGGAATCGGAGCTGGGACCGGAGCGGGGACCGGAGCCGGAAACGGGTTCGGAAGCGGGATCGGTAGCGGAGCTGGGACCGGAGCCGGAGCCGGAGCCGGGGTCGGTGCCGGGGCCGAAGCCGGTACCGGATCCGGGCGCGCGTCCGGCTCCCCGTCCAACCTCCCCATACCCCTCACCCACCTCATCGGCCGCGCGGAGGCCGTCACCCAGGTCACCCGACTCCTGAACGGCACCCGCCTGGTGACGCTCACCGGGGCCGGGGGCGTCGGCAAGACGCGGCTGGCGGTGGCAGCGGCGGCGGAGGAGGCGGGGCGTTCGGACCGGACCGAACTCCCGGACGGGGTCTGGCTCGTGGAGTTCGCGGGAGTGCGCGACGGCACGGCGGCCGACCTCGCGCAGGTCGTCGCCGCCACCCTCGGCATCCGGGACGACGCCCCGACGGCGCTGCCCGGCACGGGCGCCGGTGCGGCGGGTGCGCCCTCGCCCGCGCACCGGCTCGCGAGCGCCCTGCGGGACCGCCGGACCCTGCTGGTCCTGGACAACTGCGAGCACGTGGTCGACGCGGCGGTGGAGCTTGCCGAGCTGCTGCTGCGGACGGCGCCCGGCCTGCGGGTCCTCGCCACCAGCCAGGAGCCGCTGGGCCTCGCGGGCGAGGCGGTGTTCCCGGTGGAGCCGCTGGGTACGGACGACGCGGTGCGCCTGTTCAGCGAGCGGGCCTCCGACCGCGACCCCGCCTTCCCGCGCGACCCGGGCGCGGTCGACCCCGCCGACCGTGCGGCCGTCGCCGAGATCTGCCGCCGTCTCGACGGCATCCCGCTCGCCCTCGAACTGGCCGCGACCCGCGTACGGGCCCTGGGCGTAAAGGAGTTGGCGGCCCGTCTCGGTGACCGTTTCCGGGTGCTGAACTCCCGCCAGCGCGGCGCGCCCGCCCGGCAGCAGACCCTGCGGGCCGTCATCGACTGGAGCTGGGAGCTGCTGAGCGCGCCCGAGCGCATCGTGCTGCGCCGCCTCGCCGTGCACCGCGACGGCTGCGACCTGGACGCGGCGGAGGCGACGTGCGCGGGGGACGGGGTGACCCGCGACGAGGTCCTCGACCTCGTGACGCGGCTGGTGGACCGCTCCCTCGTGGTGGTCGTCGACGGGCCCGCGGGGCGGCGCTACCGGCTCCTGGAATCGGTGGCCGCGTACGCGACCGAACGGCTGCACGAGATGGCGGACCTCGCCGCCGTACGCGACCGCCATCTGCGTCACTACCTCGCCCTGGCCGAACGCGCCGAACCCCACTTGCGGGGCGCGGGCCAGCGCACCTGGCTCATCCGCCTCGACGCGGAGGCGGGCAACCTGCGGGCGGCCCTGGACGAGGCGGTACGGCGTGCGGCGCAGCCCTCGCCGGACGCCGGCCCCCACTCCGAAGCGGCCGACGAGGCCGTACGGCTCGCGAGCGCGCTGGCCTGGTGGTGGCTGCTGCGCGGGCGGCTCGCGGAGGGGCGGCGGAGCCTGTCCGCGGCGCTCGCCACGACCGCCGGCTCCGGCGGCGGCGCCACCGAACTCGCGCTCCTCCACGGCGCCTTCGCGCTGCTCACGGGCGATCACGCGGAGGCGTGCGCGCTCGACGACACCGTCGCCACCGCCGACGGCGTGCCCGACCCCGTACGCAGGGCCCGTGCCCTGTGGCTCTGCGCGTACGGACTGTTCAGCGTGGGCGACCCGGTCGCGAGCGCGGCGCTGAACACCCGGGCCCTGACGCTCTTCGGCGAGACGGGCGAAGAGTGGGGCACCGCCGCCGCGCTCGGTCTGCGCGCGACACTCGCCATGGTCGGCGGGGACCTGGCCGGACTCGGCCGCGACGGTCTGCGCAGCGCCGCGCTCTTCCGGGAACTGGGCGACCGCTGGGGAGAGTTGCAGACGGTCTCGCCGCTCGCCGCACTCTCCGAGATCAAGGGCGACTACGCGGAAGCCGCCCGCCGCCAGCACGAAGGCCTCGCCATCGCCCGCGAGTTGGGTCTCGAAGCCGAGGTGTCGGCGCGACTGTCCGGGCTCGGCCGGCTCGCCCTGCTGGCCCACGACTGGGAACGCGGCCGGGACCTGCACGAACAGGCCCGCCGCATCGCCGCCGAACAGGGCTACAAGTACGGGGAGATCCACTCCGAGATGGGCCTCGCGCTCGGCGCCCGCCGCTCCGGTGACCTCGACGCCGCCGAGGCGCACCTGCTGCGCCTCCGGGACGGCTACGCCGAGCTGTCCTCCGAGGCGGGCGACCACCTGCTCCTCGCCGAGTTCGGCTTCCTCGCCGAACTCCGCGGCGACGCAACCGGATCCGCCGCCCACCACCTGCGCGGCTGGGCCGTGGCCCGCTCCCTCGACGAACCCCGCGCCCTGGCCCTCTCCCTGGAAGGCCTCGCGGGCGCGGCCCTCCTCACGGGAGACCCCACGACCGGCCCGGCATCCGCCGCACTCCTCCTCGGCGCGGCGGACGCGGCCCGCCGAGGCGTGGGCGCCCCGTTGCCGCCCGCCGAACGCGGCGACGTGGACCGCATCGCGGGCGCGGCCGTCGCGGCCCTGGGCGAGACGGCGTACACGACCGGCTTCGAGCAGGGCGCACGGCTCACCCCGTACGACGCCGTACGGCAGGTCCACGACGCACTCGACTGGCCGCCCGGTCCAGGGGCGGCGCCCGCCTGACGTGCGCGCGGAGTCAGCCGCGCGGTGCCGACGGGCAGAGTTCGATGTCCTCCTCGGCGCACGGGATGATCGCCCGTACCACCGCGATCGTGCGCTCCGGGAGGTCGGCGCGGTTGTTGAGGACCCACGAGATGTGCTGCGCGCCGAAGAAGGCGGAGACGAGGACCGTGGCGAGCGTGGTGGGCGCCGCGTGCCCGGTGATCTCGGCGATCTCCGCGCTGTCGGTGACCTCCGCGTTCTCGGTGACCTCCGTGACCTCCTTGGCGAGCCAGGAGGTGATGAGGTCGGTGTAGCCCTCGTAGGGCAGCGGGATCTGGGCGCCGATGAGCTGGTGCTCCAACTGCAGCCGGGCCCCGGCCTGGAGGGCGGTCTCGTCGCGGAACGCCACGGCCGTGCGGATGAGCAGCTCGGCGACGGCGCTGACCGGGGGGAGCCCCAGCTCCTCGACGGCGCGGGCGATCTCGCCGATGCGCCGGTTGAAGAGCTCCGTCACCGCGACGGCGAGGGCGTCCTTGTTCTCGTAGTGGAAGTAGACCGCGCCCTTGGTCATGCCGGCCGACTGCGCCACGTCCAGGATGGTGACCGCGGGGTACCCCTTGGCGGCGAACGCGGCGGCTGCCGAGGCGAGCACCCGCTCCCGCGTCCGTACCGCCCGCTCCTGCTTCAGCTCCTTGGTGACGGCGGGAGCCGAAACGCTGAAGATGTCGCCCGAGTTGGCTGCCATGCCCGTCCCATTTCCGCGGCCGCTGATCCCCGTTTCGTACCGCCGGGAAGGAATCGTACGGGAGGGTGGCCGAAAATCGAAGGGCGCGCCGCGCACGCCGGGTTGGGTTCTTCGAGGCCGCTCCCACATCGGGGGAAGGGGCCGCGGTGGGGTGGTCGGGGGTATCGAGCTCCGCACCGTCCCCGGCTACCCGCCGCCCCACCTCGTGGGAGCCTCGTCCGCGCAGGGGCCGGTCCGCCGGCGTACGGACCCGTGGCCGGGAATCGGCCCCGGACGCGATGCCGGGCCCCGGACGCGACGCCGGCGCCGGACCTACGCCGCGGTGTGCCCGGACTCCAGCAACTGCCAGACCTGACAGACCTGACGGGTGCTGTTGGCGGAGGAGGTGTCCGTCGGCGTCGTGTAGTACATGCCGAACATCAGCGAGAGGAACATCGAGGCGATGACCTCGGGGCTGTGCGTCGCGGCCAGTTCCGCCCGCTCCTGCGCGGCGGCGACGAGCCGGGTCAGTTCGGCCGTCAGGTCGGTGACGGCCTGCGGCGCCGTGTCGCGCGCGGAGGCCTCCTCGTACACGAGCCGCAGCCCGGCGCGGAAGCGCAGGTCCGCGTGCATCCGGTGGACGAAGCCGACCGTGACGCGATGCAGGATCGCGAGCGGCGGATCGGCGTCGCCGATCGTCCGGAACAGCTCACGCCATCCGGCGTCGAACGCGTCGGTGAAGACGGCGGCGAGGGCGTCCTTCGACGGGAAGTGCCCGTACAGCGCGCCCTTGGTCATCCCCGCCTGGGCGGATATGCGCTGCAGGTTGGCCCCCGCGAAGCCGTGCCGGGCGAATTCCTCCGCCGACGCGTCCAGGAACCGCTCCTGCGTCCTCACCGCTCTCTCCTGCTTCGGCACGGTTCCCCTCCGGATTCGCTCGGTCACGGAAAATAACAGTCTCTGGAGAATTTTTTCTCGTGGGGCTCTCATACCCCGGGACGCGCGGCCGTGGCAACCAATCGATCCTGTCGAGATGGTGACGGAACGACACGTACTGCCGCGGCCGACTGCGAGAACGGCGCGAAGACGTGCGACCGTGGCGTGAAGCCGGTGCCCGGCCCGTCCGAGATGACACGACGCGCCCAGGGGTGATCTTGTGGGGGCTGCCCGGGTGAGGCGAGCCGAGTCCGCTCGTGTCGCTGTTGGGCCGAACGGGTGAGTAACGGGAGGATGTGCGCATGAGTAGGTACGAGAGGTACGACGTCACCGACGAGCAGTGGGAGGGCCTGGCGCAGGTCCTGCCCCTGCGCGGCCGTGACGAATGGCCGTCCAGGGTCGACCATCGCACGATGCCCGAGCAGTACGGAGCGGCCGAGCAGCGCCGCATGGTCGTGCTGCGGGTCCAGGTCTTCGCCGACGCCCGCGAGGTCGCCGAGTACCTCATCGCCCAGATCCCGGTCCTCCTCGACCTGACGAGCGCCGACACCGAGGTCGCCAAGCGCATCCTCGACTTCAGCAGCGGCGTCGTCTTCGGCCTCGGCAGCGGCATGCACCGCGTCGACCGCAACGTCTTCCTGCTCGCGCCGGCCGGCACCGAGGTCGAGGGCGCGGAGGACGGGACGGCGGAGGACGTCGACGGCGGCGGGGTCGCGGTCCCTCGTTCGTAGGAAGGTCATTCAGCCGTAACGGTTCGTCACACATCCGGCTGCGTACCGTCCGATCATGACCACCACCGGCGGCACCGCCCCCGACCGCACGCCAGCCCGCCCGCACGACCTCGTCCACGACGGGGGCCAGCCTGTCGACGACGCGGGCCGGCCCGATCGTGGCGGGAGCGGACCCGTCCCCGCGCGGGGGGCGGCCGCCTCCCGTGTCGTCCCGCCCCAGGGCGGGGCCGCCGACCGGCAGGTCCCTGCCCAGGAGCGTGCCCGCACGCGCCCTGCCGCGGGAGCGGCGCGCCGGGCCGCCGCCTCGGGCGGCGGGATGACGGACGGCGTTGTCCCGGACGGCTTCCTCCCGGACGGTGTCGTTCCGGGCGATCTCGCCCTGGACGGCCTCGTCTCGGACGCCCTCGCCCTGAACACCCCCGCACCGGGCCGCACCGCCCTGGTATCGGCCCCCGCCACCGGCGGAGGCGGCGGGCGCTCGCCGCAGCCGGCGTACCACCGCCCCGTCGTCACCGAGCTGCGGCTCTCCGCCTTCGGGGTGCATCGTGCGGCCGTCCTTCCGCTCGGACCCGTGACGCTGCTGCGGGGGCCGAGCGGCAGCGGGAAGTCGACGGTGCTGCGCGCGTACGAGGCGCTGGCGCGGCTCGGCGCGGGGGCCGGGCTCGGTGAGGTGCTGCCCGACGCGGCCGACCTGGTGCCCGAGCGGGCGCGGCCCGACGCGCAGGGACGGCGCGGGTTCCGGATCGGGTGCACGGTCGACGGCCCGGCGGGGCCCGTCCACCTGGACGTCGCCGTCCAGGCCGAACCCCGGCTGCGGATCGTCGGCGAACGGCTCACCTCGGGTGGCCGGACCCTGCTGACCACCGCCCTGCGCGACCCGGGCCGCGGCACGGTGCAGGCCGAGTGGCACACCGCCGGGAGTACCCCCGTCACCCGGGCGCCGCTCCCCGACGACCTGCTCGGCACCGCTCTTCTGCCGCTGCGCGTCGCGGGCAAGACCAAGGGGCAGCTGGAGGTCCTGGCCGCCGCGGAACAGGTGGTGGTCGGACTGCGCTCGGTCTTCGCGTGCGACCCGCGGCCGGCGGGCATGCGGGCACCCGTCCCGGTGGGCGAGGGGCGGCTGCGCCGCGACTGCCGCAACCTCGCCGAGGTCCTTCACCGCACCGCCAACGAGTGCCCGCGCCGCCACGCCCGGCTCGCCGCGATGGCGGGCGCCGGCTGCACGGGCCCGGTCACGGCCCTCGGCCTGCGGGAACCCGCGGAGGGCATGGTGCAGGCCGTACTGGAGCGGGGCGCGCGGCTCGCGACCCCGCTGGGGCGGCTCGGCGACGGCGAACTGCGCTACCTCGCCCTCGCGCTCGTCCTGCTCACCGGCCCCGGCGTGCTCGCGGTGGACCCCCTCGCGGAGGTCCCCGAGGCGATGCGGACGCTCACCGTCCTCGCCGACGGCCTCGACCGCGGGCTCGACGCGCGGCAGCTGCGCGAACTGCTCGCGCTGGCCGCCACGATCTGCGCCAACGGGCATCTGCGGCTGGTCGGGACGGTGGGGGAGGACCGGCTCGGCGAGCCGGGCGCCGGGTGGGCGCCCGGGGTGACGGTGGTAGACCTGGGGCGTGACCGATCCTGATGTAGCGGGCCTGCAGCGCCGCCTCGCCGACTTCGCGGCCGCCCGGAAGTGGCAGCCGTACCACACCCCGAAGAACCTCGCGGCGGCGCTGAGCGTCGAGGCCTCCGAACTCCTGGAGATCTTCCAGTGGCTGACGCCCGAGCAGGCCGAGGGGGTGATGGACGACCCGGAGACCGCGCACCGGGTCGGTGACGAGGTCGCGGACGTCCTCGCCTATCTGTTCCAGTTCTGCACCGTGCTCGGGATCGATCCGCTCGCCGCGCTCGCGGCGAAGATCGACCGGAACGAGCTCCGCTTCCCGGTCCCCGGCGAGAACGACACTCATCGTCACTCTTCGGAGTGATCGAGTTTTCCCCATCGAGCCACCTGTCCACAGATTTCCGAATTCCCCTGGTGTTGGGGCTCAGGCGGCCTCACGCTGGGTAATGGAATGAGTGGGCAGTAAGTCATAAGAACGGGGGCGGCGTTGATGGAAGCGGAGCGACTCATCGCGACCGGTCGGCATGCTCTGGCCGAGAGCCGCACGGCGCTGGACATCGTGGTGGAGGCCTGGCAGGCCCAGGTCCTCGCCCAGGCGATAGGAAGTCATCTCGTGCTCTGCGGACCGCTGGAGCTGCGGAGCGAGGCGCGGGGACTGAGCGAGATCGGCTGCGGGCGCGGTCCGACGGACCACCCCTCGCTGCGCGGCGGGGTTCCGAGAGCGGCGCAGCTCACCGAAGTGGCCGACGAGCGGGGCGCGTTGACCGCGCTCGGCGCGCTCCTCGGCGAGGTGGGCATCGCCCTGGTCGGGGTGGCGTGCGCCACGGACGAGGAGGGTTTGTACTGGCAGTGCATCGAGGCGATCGACGCGGCCGACGAGGCGGGTGACCGGGTACGCGGCCTGCTGCGCCGTCTCACCTTGCGCGAGCGCGACCGCCCGCCCGACCCGGCACGAGGGCGGGCCGGCCCGAGACCGGGCCCGCGCTGAGGGGCGTCCGGGCCGCGACCGGGGCGGCGGGAGGTCCGGGTGCCGCGGGGTGCCGGCGTCGCCGACGGACGGCGGGTCGGTAGGCGTCGCCGAGGAGGTCGCTGCTGCCCGGGGACGACCGGTGGGGCCGGTCCGCGTCGGCGAGGTCAGACCGCGTCGGCGAGGTCAGACCGCGTCGCCGAGGAGGCTGCCGCGGCCCGGGGACGGTCGGTGGGGCCGGTACGCGTCGTCGGGAAGGCCGGCGCTGTGCGCCTGGCGGTCCGCGGAGGACTGGATGTCGGCGTCCAGCTGCGAGAGGTCGGCGGTCAGTGCCGCCATCAGCTCCTCCATCTGCTGGAGCAGGCCCCTCGGGGCGCCGCCGCCCTGCTCGGGCACGGTCGGTGCGGTCTGCTGCCCCGGTGGCGGGGGAGACGCCTGCGGTACGGGCTGCTCCGGCGCGGCTTCCTGGGGCATGGCGGCCTCCTGGCCCAGGCCCCTCCGCTGCGGGAAGGGCCACGAAAGGGGGTGCGACGCACCGGCAGCGGCCGCCGGCGCGCGGGCCGGGCGGTCCGGCTCCGCCCGAGCCAACGACGGGTCACGGGCCCCGGTCACTGGCCCGGCCGGCCGCCGCCCGCCCAGGGGGCGGATATTCACCCGACCGAGCCGGTGATGATCGTCCGCTGACGAAGAGGTTGACGCACCCCCACGGTGCAGGATGGAGGCATGGATCTTCGAATCTTCACGGAGCCCCAGCAAGGGGCCGACTACGACACCCTGCTCAAGGTCGCCAGGGCCACCGAGGAGCTCGGCTTCGACGCGTTCTTCCGCTCCGACCACTATGTCCGCATGGGCTCGGGCGACGGGCTGCCCGGACCGACGGACGCGTGGATCACCCTCGCCGGGCTCGCCCGGGAGACGAGCCGGATCCGCCTCGGCACCCTGATGACCGCCGCGACCTTCCGGCTCCCCGGCGTCCTCGCCATCCAGGTCGCCCAGGTCGACCGGATGTCCGGCGGACGCATCGAACTCGGCCTGGGCGCCGGCTGGTTCGAGGAGGAGCACCGGGCGTACGGCATCCCCTTCCCGAAGGAGAAGTTCGGACGTCTGGAGGAGCAGCTGGAGATCGTCACCGGACTCTGGGGCACCGAGCCCGGCAAGACCTTCTCGTACGAGGGGGAGCACTACCGGCTCGCCGACTCGCCCGCGCTGCCCAAGCCGGCCCAGGCGCGGATCCCGGTCCTCGTCGGCGGGCACGGGGCGCGGCGCACCCCGCGTCTCGCGGCGCGGTTCGCCGACGAGTTCAACATCCCCTTCGCCTCGCTGGAGGAGACGGAGCGGCAGTTCGGGCGGGTGCGGGACGCCGTGGCGGAGGCCGGGCGGCCGGCGGACGCGCTCGTGTACTCCAACGCGCTCGTGGTCTGCGTCGGCAGGGACGACGCCGAGGTCGCCCGGCGGGCCGCCGCCATCGGCCGGGACGTCGCCGAGCTGAAGGCCAACGGTCTGGCGGGTTCACCCGACGAGGTCGTCGACAAGATCGGCAGGTACGGTGCACTGGGCTCCACCCGGATCTACCTCCAGGTCCTCGACCTGGACGATCTGGACCACCTGGAGCTGATCTCCGCACAGGTCCAGACGCAGCTGGGGTGACCCGATGAAACCCGTCCGTCCGCTCGCCGCCGCCCTCGCCGAGCAGGTGCTCGTGCTCGACGGCGGACTGTCCAACCAGCTCCAGGCGCAAGGCTGCGACCTGTCCGACGCGCTCTGGTCCGCCCGGCTGCTCGCCGACGGGCCCGAGCAGATCGAGGCGGCCCACGCCGCGTACGTCCGCGCGGGCGCCCAGGTGCTGATCACCTCCAGCTACCAGGCCACCTTCGAGGGCTTCGCCCGGCGCGGGACCGGCCGGGACGGGGCGGCGCGGCTCCTCGCGCGGAGCGTGGAGCTGGCCCGGGCCGCGGGCGAGGGCGTGGACCGGGAGGTGTGGGTCGCGGCGTCCGTCGGCCCGTACGGCGCGATGCTCGCGGACGGCAGCGAGTACCGGGGCCGGTACGGGCTCACGGTCGGCGAACTCGCCCGCTTCCACCGGCCGCGGGTCGAGGCCCTCGCCGAGGCCGGGCCGGACGTGCTGGCCCTGGAGACGGTGCCGGACACGGACGAGGCGGAGGGGCTGCTGCGGGCGGTCGAGGGGTGCGGGGTGCCGGTCTGGCTCACGTACACGGTCGACGGGGACCGTACCCGGGCCGGGCAGCCGCTGGCGGACGCGTTCGGGCTCCTCGCCGGGGTCGACCAGGTCGTCGCGGTCGGCGTCAACTGCTGCGACCCGCGCGACGCCGGGCCCGCCGTGGCGATCGCCGCCGAGGTGACCGGCAAGCCCGTCGTCGTCTACCCCAACAGCGGCGAGGAGTGGGACGCCGGGGCCCGCGACTGGCGGGGCGGCGCCACCTTCGCCCCGGACGCCATGTCCCGCTGGCGGGCGGACGGCGCCCGCCTGATCGGCGGCTGCTGCCGGGTCGGCCCCGACCTGATCGCCGGGCTGGCCACCACCCTCGGGGAGTAGGAGGGACGACCCGAGCGCGGGGGCCGGGCGTCGGAAAATGCCTGGTCGGTGCTGGAGGGCGTGGTCATACTCGGACAGGTGTTCCTGACGATCAGTACGACCGGCACCCCTGACCGCCCCGCGACCGATCTCGGCTTCCTGCTGCACAAGCATCCCGAGAAGGCGCAGGCGTTCTCGACCGCGCACGGCACCGCGCACGTCCTCTACCCCGAGGCGACGGCGGAGCGCTGCACGGCGGCGCTCCTGCTGGAGGTCGACCCCGTGGCGCTCGTGCGCCGGGGCAAGGGCAAGGGGCGGGGCGGCGCGCCCGACTCGGCGCTCGCCCAGTACGTGAACGACCGCCCCTACGCCGCCTCCTCGCTGCTCGCCGTCGCGCTCGCCAAGGTCTTCAAGAGCGCCCTGCACGGCGCCTGCGCGGCCCTGCCCGAACGGGCCGCCGCCCCGCTGCCGCTGCGGATCGAGCTCCCGGCGCTCCCGGCGCGCGGCGGTGGCGGTCTCGTGACGCGCCTGTTCGGCCCGCTGGGCTGGGCGTCGGTGACGGCGGAGCCGGTCGTGCTGGACCCCGAGTTCCCCGAGTGGGGCGACTCGCGCTACGTGCGGCTCGTCCTGGAGGGCGAGCTGCGGCTCGCCGACGCGCTCAACCAGCTCTACGTCCTGCTGCCGGTGCTCGACGACGCCAAGCACTACTGGGTCGCCCCGGACGAGGTCGACAAGCTGCTGCGCGCCGGTGACGGCTGGCTCGCCGGACACCCGGAGCGGCAGCTCATCACCAGCCGCTACCTGTCCCGCCGCTGGGGGCTGACCCGGGAGGCGACCGAGCGCCTGGAGCTGGTGCGGCTCGCCGAGGCGGACGGACTCGAGGTCGAGGACGTCGACAACGCCGTCGACGAGACCACCGACACCGAAGAGCGGCCCGTGCCGCTCGCCGAGCAGCGCCGCGAGGCCATCCTCGGCGCGCTGCGTGCCGCCGACGCGGCCCGGGTGCTCGATCTCGGCTGCGGGCAGGGCCAGTTGGTGCAGGCGCTGCTCAAGGACGTGCGGTTCACCGACATCGTCGGTGTGGACGTGTCGGCCCGCGCGCTCTCCGTCGCCGCCCGCAGGCTGCGCCTGGAGCGGATGGGCGAGCGGCAGGCCGGCCGGGTGACCCTGCTCCAGGGCTCGCTCACGTACACCGACAAGCGGCTGACCGGCTACGACGCGGCCGTCCTCAGCGAGGTCATCGAGCACCTGGACCTGCCGAGGCTGCCCGCCCTGGAGTACGCGGTGTTCGGCTCCGCGCGGCCCCGGACGGTGCTCGTGACGACGCCGAACGTCGAGTACAACGTGCGGTGGGAGACGCTGCCCGCCGGGCACGTCCGGCACGGCGACCACCGCTTCGAGTGGACCCGCGAGGAGTTCCGGACGTGGGCGGCGGACGTCGCCGCCTCGTACGGCTACGAGGTCGCCTTCGCCCCCGTCGGCCCCGACGACCCCGAGGTCGGCCCGCCCACCCAGATGGCCGTGTTCACCCGGACCGATGAGTCCCCCCGTACCGACGAGACCTCGAAGGAGGTCAGCGCATGACCCGTACGCTTCCCGTCACCGACCTGTCCCTCGTCGTCCTGATCGGTGCCACCGGTTCCGGCAAGTCGACGTTCGCCCGGCGCCACTTCAAGCCGACCGAGATCGTCTCCTCCGACTTCTGCCGGGGGCTCGTCGCCGACGACGAGAACGACCAGAGCGCCAGCAAGGACGCCTTCGACGTCCTCCACTACATCGCGGGCAAGCGGCTCGCGGCCGGCCGGCTGACCGTCGTCGACGCCACCAGCGTGCAGCGCGAGTCGCGGCGCCGGCTCGTCGAGCTGGCCCGCGCGCACGACGTGCTGCCCATCGCCATCGTCCTCGACCTGCCCGAGGCGGTGTGCGCCGAGCGGAACGCGGCGCGCCCCGACCGGGCCGGGATGCCCCGCCACGTCATCCAGCGGCACCGCCGCGAGCTGCACCGTTCGCTGCGCGGCCTGGAGCGCGAGGGCTTCCGCAAGGTGCACGTGCTGCGCGGAGTGGAGGAGGTGGAGGAGGCCGAGGTCGTCCTGGAGAAGCGGTTCAACGACCTGCGGCACCTCACCGGGCCCTTCGACGTCATCGGCGACGTCCACGGCTGCCGCTCCGAGCTGGAGACCCTGCTCGGCAAGCTGGGCTACGTGGACGGGCACCACCCCGAGGGCCGCACCGCCGTCTTCGTCGGCGACCTCGTCGACCGCGGCCCGGACAGCCCGGGCGTGCTGCGCCGGGTCATGGGCATGGTGGCCGCCGGGGACGCGCTCTGCGTGCCGGGCAACCACGAGAACAAGCTGGGGCGCTGGCTGCGCGGCCGGAAGGTGCAGCGGACGCACGGTCTCGCCGAGACGATCGAGCAGCTGGAGCGCGAGCCGGAGGAGTTCCGCGCCCAGGTGTCGGCCTTCATCGACGGGCTCGTCAGCCACTACGTCCTCGACGAGGGCCGGCTCGTGGTCTGCCACGCGGGTCTGCCGGAGAAGTACCACGGCCGTACCTCGGGCCGGGTCCGCTCGCACGCCCTGTACGGGGACACCACCGGCGAGACCGACGAGTTCGGGCTGCCGGTGCGCTACCCGTGGGCCGAGGAGTACCGGGGCCGGGCGACCGTCGTCTACGGGCACACGCCCGTGCCGAACACCTCGTGGATCAACAACACCATCTGCCTCGACACCGGGGCCGTCTTCGGCGGGCGGATGACCGCGCTGCGCTGGCCCGAGCGCGAGCTCGTCGACGTACCGGCCGAGCGGGTCTGGTACGAGCCGGCCAAGCCGCTCGCCACCGGGGCGCCCGGCGGGCACCAGGGGCGCCCGCTCGACCTGGCCGACGTCCACGGGCGCCGGATCGTCGAGACCCGGCAGATGGGGAACGTCGCCGTCCGCGAGGAGAACGCGGCCGCCGCGCTGGAGGTGATGAGCCGGTTCGCGGTCGACCCGCGGCTGCTCGCCTACCTGCCGCCGACGATGGCGCCGACCGCCACCTCCAAGGTGGAGGCCCGCGGCGGAGCCGCTGACGGGGACTACTTGGAGCACCCGGCCGAGGCGTTCGCGCAGTACGCGGCCGACAAGGTCGGGAAGGTCGTGTGCGAGGAGAAGCACATGGGCTCGCGGGCCGTCGCCCTGGTCTGCCGCGACGCGGAAGCGGCCCGGGAGCGGTTCGGCGTCGACGGGCCGACCGGCGCCCTGCACACCCGTACCGGACGCCCCTTCTTCGACGCCCAGGAGACGACCGAGACGGTCCTGGCGCGGCTGCGGGCGGCGATCGGCGCGGCCGGGCTCTGGGAGGAGCTCGACACCGACTGGCTGCTCCTCGACGGCGAGCTGATGCCGTGGTCGCTGAAGTCGACGGGGCTGCTGCGCGCCCAGTACGCGGCGGTCGGCGCCGCCTCCCGGGCGGTCTTCCCGGAAGCGGTGGGGGCGCTCGAACAGGCGGTCGCGCGCGGGGTGCCCGGGCTCGACGGGCTGCTCGGCAAGCAGCGCGAGCGGGCGGCGGACGCGGCGGCCTTCACCGAGGCGTACCGGCGCTACTGCTGGCCGACCGCGGGCCTGGAGGGCGTGCGGTTCGCGCCGTTCCAGCTGCTCGCGGCCCGCGGGCGCTCGCTGGCCGGGGTCCCGCACGACGAGCAGCTGGCCTGGCTGGACCGCCTGGTGGAGCACGACCCCACCGGGCTGCTCCAGGTCACCCGGCGGCTCGTGGTCGACCCGGACGACGAGGCGTCCGTACGGGCCGGAGTCGACTGGTGGCTGGAGCTGACCGGCGCCGGCGGCGAGGGCATGGTCGTCAAACCGCTCGCGGCCCTGGTCCGGGGCGCCGACGGGCGGCTCGCCCAGCCGGGCGTGAAGGTGCGCGGCCGGGAGTACCTGCGGATCGTCTACGGCCCCGAGTACACCCGCCCGGAGAACCTGGCGCGCCTGCGCGACCGCTTCCTCGGCCACAAGCGCTCCCTCGCCCTGCGCGAGTACGCGCTGGGCCTGGAAGCCCTCGACCGGCTGGCCGACGGGGAACCGCTGTGGCGGGTCCACGAGGCCGTCTTCGCGGTCCTCGCCCTGGAATCGGAGCCGGTCGACCCGCGGCTGTGACGGGGCGGGGAGGGGCGGAGCTGCGGGGCGGGGCGGTGCGGCGGGGCGGGGGTGACGCGCTCTGCCGTGCGGCCGGGTCGGTCCGCGCTCTGCCGTACGGCCAAGGTGTCGCGCGCTCCGGGAGCGGCCTCGCACGCGTGGCCGACAGTGCACCCGTACACGCGACCGCTCATCGCTCACACGTACGAGTGAGAGCGCGTCGTTCACCCAGCCCCGGTCGGGCCGTTCACGCGGGGGTGACCCCGCCGTACACACGCCCGTGACCTCGGCGCCCGCCGTACGACGGGCCCGTCGCGGCTCGCGCGCGGGCCGGTGGCGGCAGGGGGCGCAAGGGTGCCGAAAACGGCGCTCCCTTGCGCCCCTCGTGATCGCCCCCGCCCGCGTTGACGCGATTCTTGGCCACCCTCTAGCGTTCTTCACCCCACGACGTGACGCAGTGTCAGCAATGTGACTCTGGTTGTTTCTTGTTGTGGGGAACAAGCACGCGAGAGCACAAGCCGTGCGGGGGTGTGAGCGAGCGTTGAGTCTTTTCGGCCAGGAACGCTCCTTCCTCCACGCGCTCCCCGCGTCCGACCGCCGTGACCTGCTCGCCGAGGGTGCGCCGCGCGGCTACGAGCCGGGCGAGATCATGATCCGGGAGCGGGACACCTCCGCGTACGTCCTCGCCCTGCTCTCCGGCTGGGCGGTCGTCTCCGTCGGCACCGAGCGCGGCGCCCGGCTCATCCTCGCGCTGCGCGGCGCGGGCGAGGTCGTCGGCGACCTCGCCGCCGTCGACCGCGGGCCGCGCTCCGCCACCGTCACCGCGCTGAGCAGGATCGAGGCCGTCGCGATCTCCGGCGACCGCTTCCGGCGCTTCCTCGCCGCCCGGCCGCACGCCACCTCGCTGATCATGCGGCAGCTCGCGACCCGGCTGCGCAGCGCCGACGTCGAGCGCCGCTCGCTCGCCTCCGAGACCGTCCTCCAGCGGCTCGCCGCCCGCCTCGTCGAACTGGCCGAGCGGGCCGGCCGCCGGGCCGACACGGGCACCGTCCTCGAACTCCCGCTGCCCCAGCACGACCTGGCGGCGGCCATCGGCGCCACCCGGGAAGCCGTCGCCAAGGCGCTGCGGCTGCTGCGCGAACAGGGCGTCGTCCGCACCGCGAACCGCACGGTCGTCGTCGTCGACATGCCCGTGCTCGTCCTCCTCGCGCAAGGGCGCGCACGCCCCCGCGCGGAATCGTCCGACAAACCACCCCCGGCTGTGTAAACGGCTACATCGCCCACGCGCGCCGGCCGCCAGGCTGGACACGTCACCACCACTCACCACCGCGGAACCACCTCATGAGGAGTCCGAGTGAGCAGTACGGGAGCGAGCGCGGGAGCCATCCACCGGCTCGTCGTCTTCGGGGACGTCGTCGGCTCCGGGCGCCTCGGCATGGACGAGAAGCGGCTGACGAGAGCCGCCATGTACGAGGCGTTCGGCGAGGCGTACGCCTCCGTCGGCATCGAGCCCGGCACCGTCCACCAGGAGGACCGCGGCGACGGCATCCTCGCCGCGCTGCGCCCGGACGTCCCGCCGACCCTCGTGGTCGGCCGCTGGATCGACACCCTCTACGAGAGCCTGCGCGAGCGGAACACTGGCCGCCGTTCGCCGTTGCGGATGCGGGTCGGCATGAACGCGGGTCTGGTCCTCGACGACGGGCGCGGTCTCGTCGGCCGGGCCGTGGACCTCGCCTGCCGGCTCTGCGACAGCGCCCGCGCCAAGCAGATCATGGCGGACGCGCCGGACGTCGACCTGCTGATCGTGGTCTCCGACTGGCTCTACCGCAACGTGGTCGTCGAGGGCGGCCGTTACGTGGAGCCCGCGCACTACCGGCGGGCCGCCGTGGTCGCCAAGGAGACCGACGAGGACGCGTGGTTCCACGTGCCGAGGCGCCCGGAGCCGCCGACGGGACCGAGGGGTGACGCACAGACCGGCGGTGGGCCGTCGCGGGGGGACGGCTCACCGCCTCGTACGACGCGTACGGGCGGGGGCAACCGCACGTACCGCGCGGGCCGGGACATCCAGGTCGTCGAGGGCGCCACGATCCACGGCGGGTTCACCGGCATCCGCAACGAGAGCGGCACGAGCGAGGGGGACCCGGCGTGAGCGACGACGACCTCGACCAGGGCGGCGGTGGGGACTCCCCGGGAGGGGCCTCCGGCCATGACGGCAGGGACGACAGGGACGACAGGGGCGGCAGGGGCGAGAGGGACGACAAGGCCGACCGGGGGGACCGCGGCGACCGCGGCGACCGTGGCGACCGAGGGTCCGGCAAGGGGAGCGACAAGGAGGCGGACAAGGCCCCCGACGCCCCCGACACGCCGTCCCCCGCCAACCCCTTCGAGAACGTCGGCCGCGGCTACCTCGGCGGGGCCGGCACCGGCGGCGCGGGCACCGCGCGCGCGGCGCGGGCCACCCTCGTGCGGGAGGCGGGGGACCGCCACACCACCGTCGGCCGGGACGCCACGATCCACGAAGGCGACCTCTACAACTTCTGGCTCAGCGGTCACGGCCACTTCGTCCAGGGCGCCGTCCCGCGCGACACCCTCGACCACCTCGACGAGGTGTACTGCGAGACCGCCGGCTACCAGCGCATGAAGGACCGGCTGCGCGGCAACCGCGTCCTGGTCCTGTGCGGGGAGCCGGGCAGCGGACGCAAGACCACCGCGCTCGCGCTGCTCGCCGAGGTCGCCAAGCGGCAGGTCTTCCGGCTCGACCCCCGGCACGGCGTCGACGAGATCCGTTCCGAGAACCTCCAGCCGGGCGCCGGCCACCTCATCGAGCTCCTCGCCGAGGACGAGCGCGCCGAGCGCGAGCCCCGCCACATTGGCGGCTCCGGCGCCGCGCACGACCCGAAGCCGGGCGTGCGCCTCTCCGAACTGCACCTCGACCGGCTCGCCGACCTGCTGGGCGGCGTCGACGGCTACGGCGTCCTCGTCGTCGGCAGCGGCGACCTCGCCGACCGGCTGCTGCGCGGACGGTACGGCATGTTCTGCGCCCCGCCACCCGCCGACGAGGTGCTCCACCGGCACCTGCGGCTGCTGCTGCGCGGCGAGCCCGAGGAGGCCACCGCCGCCGCCCGGGCCCTCGCGGACCGCGAGGACGTGGTCGCCGCGCTCGGCCTGGAGGAGCTCCGCCCGCGCGAGGCCGCCCGGCTCGCCGACCACCTGGCCCGCCGCCGGCGCGAGGAGCTGACCGACGAGCAACTCCTGGAGGACTGCGCCGCGTTCGTACGGGCGCAGGCGCGCAAGTGGTTCGCGGGCGCCGACCTGCCGGGCACCGTGCCCGAGGCGCTGCCCGCCCTGAACGCCACCGCGTTCCGGATCGCCGTCGCCGTCTTCAACGGCTCCGCGTACAGCATCGCCGCCGAGGCAGCCGAACTCCTCGCCTGGGAACTCGCCGTCACCCTCGACCCCGAACACCCGGCCGGGCGGCGCCTGTTCGGCACGCACGCCGAACACCGCCCGGTCCTCGCCCGCTCCGTCCTGGAGGACGTCGAGCTCGACCTCGGTCCGGCGAAGGTGCCCGCGCGGGCGGTGCGCTTCCAGGGCGACGCGCTCGCCACCGCGGTCCTCGCCGAGGTCTGGCACGGTTACCACAACGTCCGCGGCCCGGTCGCCCGCTGGCTGCGGAGCCTGTGCGACGACTCCCGGCCCGAGGTGTGGGTCCGGGCCTCCATAGCCGCCGGGGTGCTCTGCTCCTGGGACTGGATCCACGGTTACGGGGAGCTCGTCGCGCCCCTCGCGGCACGGGACGAAGCCGTCGCGCGGATGGCCGCCGCGACCGCGCTCGCGGAGGCGGCCCGAGACCCGCGCGTCCGGCCCGCGGTCGCGGCGACCGTCAAGGACTGGGCCGGCGCCGACGAACCCGCGCTCGTGGAGACCGCGCTGCTCACCCACGGCTACGTGCTGGCCGCCGGCGGCGTCCCGGGCTCGCTCGACGCCATCGGCCGGGTGGTCAGGTCGCACGACGCCGACGCCGTCGAGATCCTCGGCCCGGCCGGCTTCAGCGTCACGCGGCTGCTCGCCTCGGGCGACCCCGAGCCGGTGCTGCGCCGGCTCGAACGCTGGCTCGCCGACGGACGCCTGAACCTGTCCAACCTCGTGCACATCACCCTGATCACGAGCCTCACCACCCGGACGACCCACCTGTGGGGCCTGCGCGACGTGCCCGAACTCGACGAGCACGCGAGCCGCCCCCTCCTCGTCGCGCTGCTCGCCACCCGGCCCGACCTCGGGCCCGCGCTCGGCGCCCTGCTGCGCCGCACCCTGGGCACCGCACGCGCCGGCGAGGCCGCGCTCGACGGACTCGGCGGCCTGGTGCGGAGAGCGGCCAAGGACGAGACCGCCCTCGCCCTCGTCTGCGGCCTGCTCCCGCTGCTCGCCGTCGAACGCCGCGACCGCGACCGGCTCCGCGGCCTGCTCAACGAGCTGGTACGGGACCGGGACCGACCCCTGAACAAGAGCGCGGCGCGCCGCATGTGGGACGCCGTCGCGGAAGGAGCCAAGCGATGAGCGGTCCCGAGCAGGGCGGAGCCCGGGGCGCACAGCGCCCCGGCGGGCAGCAGCAGGGCGGCTGGAACCAGGGCGCGCCGCACCAGGGCGCGCCGCACCGGGGAGTACCGAACCAGGGAGCCCCGAACCAGGGCCGGGCGCGCGCCGGGGCGGGCGGCGGCAATGGGCCCGGGCGCCCGTCCGGCAAGGGCCCCAAGGGCCCGCTCGGGCCGCTGATCCGCGAGGTCGCGCCCCCGTACCGCCGCACCAGCGGTCTCATCGCCGCCGTCCTGCTCTACCGCAACGGCGGGCACCGGATCGTCTGGCCCGACCGGCAGGAGGACAACGACAAGCCGCTGCTGCGCGCCCCGTACACCGTCTTCGAGGTCCAGCTCGGGCAGAACGTCACGGAGTTCTCCCTCAAGCTGCCGGCCGCCGGCGACGGGGCCTCGTTCAACGTCCGGGTGCGGGTCAAGTGGACGGTCGAGGACCCGTACCGCGTGGTGAAGGAACAGGTGTGGAACGTGGCGGAACTCCTCCACGACGACCTGCTCGACGGACTGCGCTCGCTCTCCCGCCGCTTCCGGCTCACCGAGGCCCAGCGGGCCGACGAGGCCGTCCGCGACGAGCTGAGCACCGGCCGGCTCGCCCTCGGCCGGGAGATCGGCCTGCGCACCCAGGTGTACGTCTTCTTCGACCTGGACGAGCAGGTCCGCAAGGAGGTCGCCCGCGCCGACAAGGTCGAGGTGACCGTCCGGGCCGACGCCCGCGAGGCCGAGGCCGAACTGCGCCGGGAGGAGTGGGAGCGGAAGAAGATCATGGCGCGGGCCGAGGACCTGGAGGCCATGTTCCGGCGCGGCGACCTCGCCCAGATCGCCCACCACATGGCCAAGAACCCCGACCACGAGTGGGAGATCCGCACCCAGCTCCAGCGGGAGAAGCGCGAGGGCCAGGCCGACCTCCTCGCCGTCTTCAACCGGCTCCTCGACTCCGGCGTGCTCGAACGCCACGAGGTCGACGAGCAGGCGTACCAGATCCTCCAGCACCTGCGGAGCAGCACGGGCACGATCCTCGGCGGCGTCGCCGACCGGGTCCTCGAATCCGCCACCGGCCCCGACCGCCGGGCCCTGGAGCGGGCGGCGCACCCGGAGCCGACCGCGCCCCACTGGGACGACGAGGACACCCCGGACAGCCCGCCGGACCCGCGCGTCTACGAACCGACCCGCGTCCAGGCCTCGTTCGAGCGCGAGCGCGAGCGCGAGCGGGGACGGGAGCGGGAGCAGGGGCGGGGGCGGGGTGGTGACGGAGACCGTGGGCGCCGGGACGACGCGGACGAGAGGTACGACGGGCGCGACGGGCGCGCCGGCTACGACACGGACCGCCCCGCTCCCCGCTCCTCCCTCCCGAGCGCCGACTTCGACGACTGGGACGACGAATGACCACCGCCGGGGCCACGGGGGCCACAGGGGCCACAGGAGCCGAGCCCGGGACCGCCCCGGCCCCGCCCCCCGCCCCCGTCCCCGTCCCCGCCGAGCTGCGCGGCATGGCCGAGCAGCTTCTGACCACCGTCCGCGACGACATAGGCCGGGCCGACACCAAGGCGGCCATCCTGCTGTCCGGGGCCCTCGCCTTCCTCGCGGTCGTCTTCTCGCGCGACCGCGGCCCGCTGCCGGCCGGCGGCTCCCTCGCGCTCCTGGTCACGGCCGGGCTGCTGTGGACCGCGGGCGTCCTGATGCTGGTCTCCGTCGTCCTGCCGCGCACGCGGTTCGGCGCCGAGCGGACCCTGCTGCGCGAACTCACGGCCGGCACCACCGCCGGCGCCCTGCGGACCCGGCTGGAGGGCTCCGCCACGGACGCCACCGGCTGGCTCCTCGAACAGGCGAGTGTCCACGGGGTGGTCCTCGCCGCCAAGTACCGATGGCTCAGGTTCGGCGTCGCGTCCCTCGTGCTCGGCGCGCTCCTGGCCCTCCTCAGCGAACTGTGGTGAGTTGACGATGCAGTGGAGACACCCGAGGAACGCCCTGTTCCTCGCCGGGGCGCTGCTCGCCCTGTCCGGCCCGTTCGGCGGCCCCGCCGTCGCGGTGCCGGGCGCGGGCGTGCCCCTGACGACGGCGTCCGAGGCGTCCGACGGGCCCGACCCGATCGACTTCGCCGTCGTCGTCGACCAGTCGGCCAGCCTCGCCGACAAGGACCTCGTGCGCGAGACGGAGGCCGCGGCCCTGCTCAGTCAGGGCGAGATATCCGACCGGTCCCGCGCCACCGTGATCGGTTTCGGCAGCTCGGAGAAGGCCGGGCAGTCGCCGGTGCGCGAGGTGTGCCCGCTCCTCACCGTCGACGAGGCCGGCCGCCGGAAGCTCAGCGACTGCGTCCAGGGCCTGTCCCGGCGCGACAGCGCCCTCATGGGCCCCGGCACCGACTTCCCCGCGGCGATCCGCCAGGCCGTCTCCCGGCTCACCGAGGCCGCCGGGACCGGGGCCGCGGGGAAGACCACGCCCAAGGTGGTCTTCCTGCTCACCGACGGGAAGCTGGACGTCGGCGACAGCCCCGAGTACGGCACCGACCCCGCCAGCCGCCAGGCCAACGGCGCCAAGCGCCTCGACGAGGAGCTGGCCCGCGCCCGCGCCGCCGGGGTGCAGATCTGGCCGCTCGGCTTCGGCAGCGGCATCGACAGGGCGGCGCTCGACGCGATGGCCCAGGGCGGCTACCGCGGCGCCTGCTCCGACGTCCCCGGCGCCACGCCCCGGATGCGGGTCGCCGACTCCTCCGCCCAGATCGACAAGGCGCTCCAGGAGACCTTCGCCGCCGCCCGCTGCGCCCGGGTCGCCAACGGCACCGTCGGCAAGCCGCCCGCCGACCTGTACGTCACCATCCCGCCCATCGCCACCGACGGCTCCCTCACGGTCAGCAAGCACGACCCGAAGGTGCGCGTCACCTACTACGACCCGGCCGGCCGCAAGGTGCCCACGCACGGCCAGTTCGAGGAGTCGGCCTTCGAGGTCAGCGGCGAGGACGGGCCCGTCGAGGCGCTGCGCGTGAAGAACCCGCTGCCGGGCCGCTGGCGCATCCGCGTCGAGGCGCCCGAGGGCCACGGCGGCCAGGAGGTCGCCGTCCGGGCCATCTGGCAGGGCCGGCTGCGTTCGGTCCTCACCCTCGACCCGGCCGCGCCGCGGGCGGGCCAGCAGGCCGTGGTGGAGGTGCGGATGCAGACCCGGCGCGGGGTCGTCATCACCGACCCCGGGCTGCTGGACGGCATCGGCGTCACCGTCGAACTGAGCGGCGACGGCTTCTCCCCGGTCACCGCGCGCCTCGCCGACGACGGGCGGGCCCCGGACCGCCGGGCGGGGGACGTCCGGTTCACGGGCACGCTCGCCGTTCCTCCCGGCGCCGCCGGGAAGCTGAAGCTGGTCGCCCGGATGTCCGCGCCGGGCGTCACCTCCGACGAACGCCCGCTGTACACCATGACGACCGTCGGCACGCCCGAGATCACCGCCGGGCTCTCCGTGGACCGGGTCACCGTGCACCCGGGCGACACGGTCCACGGCACGCTCTCCGTCACCAACAACGGCACCGGCCCGCGCACCCTGCGCCTCAGCCTCACCGACGGCTCCGGACCCGACGCCTCCGGATCCGACGGCTCCACGGCGACCGGCCAGGCGTCCGGCGGCTCCACGGCGACCGGCGGCACGGCGGGCGACGCCGAGCTCGGCATCTCCCCGGCCACGGTCGTCGCCCCACCGGGCAAGCAGACGAGCCTGGCCTTCACCGTCACCGTCGGCCGGGGCACGCCGCTCGGCGAACTCGGCGGCCAGGTCGCCGTCGTGGACACCGCCGACCCGGACCGGCCCCTCGACACCGCCTTCCTCGACGTGTCGGTCACCCCCTGGCCCACCTGGTGGGAGAAGTACTGGCGGTACGTGGCCGGCGGCGCGGCCGTGCTCGCGCTGTGCGGCGCCTTCGCCGGTGTCCGGCTCGCGGCCCGGCGCCGCCGCCGGGTCCTCGCCGGGACCCGGCTCGAACTCCGCAGGGACGGAAGGACCCTGGACACCCTCACCATCCGCGCCGGGCAGAGCGTGGGCGGCGAGTTCCACTTCACCGTCGACGAGGTGCGGGGCGCCGCGCCCACCCTGCGCCGGGCCCGCGGCGGCGGCGCCCACCGGCTGCGCAGGAACGGCGCGGGCGAGCTGCTGCTGCGCCTGGACCGGGGCCGCGAGGAGGCCGTACGGGTGGGGGAGGCGGTCGCCGTCGACGACTGCGAACTCGTCGTACAGGGCGCCCGCGCCCCAGACCGCACCGCCCGCACCGCCCGCACCCCGCGCTCCCGCCTCGCCGGCTTCCCGGGGGCCCGGTCCCGTACCCGTACCGGCACCCGTACACGTACCAACGCCGGATCGGGCACCGGCGACGGCGGCGCGGGCGGGGCCGACACGACCTGGCAGCCCGGTCCCGCGCTCGACACCGACGGCACCGGCACGAGAGGCACCTGGAACGGGGACTTCTGACCCACGCCCCGACGAGCGACACCCCCACCCACCGAACCACGGGGTCCTCAGGGTCCTTCAGGGAGACGACATGAAGATCTACCAGCCCATGCTGTTCGTCGGGCTAGGCGGCACCGGCGGGCGCATCGGCAGCGAACTGGAACGCAGCCTGCGCCGCGAACTGTGCGGGCCCGACGGCACCGCACTCGTCGACGGAGGGCGCAGGCTGCCCTTCCAGCTGCCCGACTGCCTGCAGTTCGTGTACGCCGACTTCAGCGAGTCCGAGCTGCTGCGGCAGCCGCAGTTCCGCGCCAAGGGAGCCGAGGGCGCCGCCTACGCCCGCACCTCCCGCATGGTCCGCGACCTGCTGCCCACCGACTACGACTCCTCCCCGGAGGTCACCCGCATGCTGCGGGTCGCCCTGCACGAGGAGACCCGGCTCTGGCTGCCGCCGCAGGCCCGCCAGCCGCGCGTGGCCCCCCTGCACAACGGCGCGGGCCAGCTCCCCACCGTCGGCCGGGCCGCCCTCTTCGCGACCATGCGCGCGGGCCTCGAACCGGTCCTGCGGCAACTGCGCGAGGCCATCGGCGCCATCGGCAACTCGGCCGGCGACCTCCAGCAGGTCGGCGGCGGCCGGATCCGCGGCTGCGACGTCTTCGTCGCCTTCTCCGTCGCGGGCGGCACCGGCGCCGGGATCTTCTACGACTTCATCCATCTCATCGGGCACGAGTTCCGGCGCTCCAAGGTCCCCGGCGTGAAGATCTACCCGCTGGTCGTCATGCCCTCCGCGTTCCCGCCCGAGGCGGGCGGCGGACGCGAGGCCGAACTCAACTCCGCCCGCGCCCTCGTGGACCTGTCCCGGCTGGTCGACGACCAGAACGTGCCGGACGCCCTCGACGAGGTCGGCGACGTCGAACAGCGCGGCCGGATCAGCGTCCACTACCCCGGCGACGGGGTGGTCTCGCTGCGCCCCTCCACCGTGCAGACCGCCTTCCTCTTCTCCAAGCCGGCCGTCATCGGCACCGAGGACCTGCGCCGTTCCATCACCGCCATGGTGCTGTCCCTCATCGGCACCGAACTCAGCGAGGAGAGCGGCTCCGCGAGCCGCGCCGAGGACGACTACCAGTCCTTCGCCGCCAGCTTCATCAACAAGAGCGTCGAGCGCTCCACCCCGGCCCGTACCGGCATCGGCTACCGCGGCATGTCCACCAGCCTCGCCGCCTCCCTCACCGTGCCCGTCGACGACCTCGCCGAGATCGTCTCCGCCCGGCTGCTCGCCCAGGCGGTCCGTGGCCTCGGCGAGCGGGCCCGGCGCGGCGGCCGCGAGGACAAGCAGCTCGTCCAGGACATGTTCAACCGCTCCGGCGTCGGGCGCCTGTGGACCCGCGAGGCCCCCGACGTCCCCGCGCCCGAGCAACTCCCCAAGGGCAGCCGGGCCATCACCCAGGCCCTGCGCGACCGGCTCGGCGACATGGAGGACTCGCTGCGCCGCCTGGAGGCCGAGCTCGCCCGCGAAGTGCCCCGGCTCACCGAGGACTTCAAGCCCGGCACCGCCGCCCGCGAACTCCTCGGCGTCATCAGCCCGTTCCGCCTGGAGTCCGTCCTCAACGGGCTGCCGGGCCACGCCGACCGGGTCGCCTCCGTCGGCTTCACCGGGATGCTCGACAACCGGCGCAACGACCCCGAACGGCCCCCGGACATCCAGACCTCGGCCCCCGCCATCCCGCACATCAAACGCGGCGCGGGCGGCCTCGTCCCGGCCCGCTGGGGCGACCCCGACGTGCAGGAGGCCCTCGCCCGCCAGGAACTCTGGTACCAGTGGCGGGCCCGCACCCTGTGGCACCGGGCCTGGAAGGCCGGCGACTCCCAGTGGCGGCCCCCGCTGCTGCGGATCCTCGGCGAGCTCGGCGAACTCGCCAAGGTGCTGCGCGCCCACGAGCAGGACGAGGGCAAGCAGTTCGCCGACCGCCGCCGCGAGCTCTACCGCGACGACCGCACCGGCATCTCCTACCTGCTGCCCCCGCAGAACAGCCTGCGCGCCTTCTACGACGACGTCCTCGACCGGCTCGTGAAGAGCGAGGGCCTGCCCGAGAACACGGACGCCGCGGGCCTGCTCGAAGAGCTGGTCCGCCCCGAGGACTGGCGGCGCGCCCTCGACGCCGTGCGCCGCTCGCCCGGCGCCGCCGTCAAGGAGATCAAGCAGGTCGTCGAAAGGCGGGTCAAGAAACTGTTCGGCGAGGCCGACGACGACCGGTTCGACCGCCCCCTGCTGCCCTCCATGGAGCTGCTGCTGCGGGCCGCGGCCGGCGACGAGTCCGCCGAGTCCCGGGTCGACGCCCGGTGGCTCGGCCAGTTCCGCTCGGCGCTCGCCGGACTGCTCCCGGTCGGCTTCACCCCGGACGGCGGCGGCCCCCTGAAGATCCTCATCGTGCATCCGGCGAGCGAGTCCGACGGCCGGGCCAGCGAGTACCTGCGCCAGGAGCTCAACCTGCCGCCGCGCGCCACCCAGGAGTACCGGGCCGTCGACACCGAATCCATCACCGTCGTCCTCTTCCGCAGCGGCATGAACCTCACGGACATCTCCGAGGTCCGCGGCGTGCTCACGCTCTGGGCCGAGGCGCGCGACTCGGCCGGCCAGGACGACTTCCTGCACTGGCGCCAGCGCCTCGGCTACCAGGACGACTGGCTGGTCTCCACCGAGGAGGACCGGCAGCGGATCCTGCACCGGCTGCTCAACGCCATGTGGAACGGGAACATCCACGTCGAGGGCCACCCCGACTCGCCCGACCTGGTCCGCATCCGCCTCCAGGAAGGCGAGTCCGCGACCATGTCGCTGCGTCTGGAGGGCTTCGACGGCGCCCTGTCCAGCTGGGCCGGACTGCTGCGCGCCTACGAGCGGTGGGCCCTGCTCGACGAGGGGCAGATCATCGAGGAGTTCTGCGAACGCCTGATGCGCGCCCTGCCCAGGGGACTCGCCCACACACCGTCGCCGCCCGCACCGCTCTTCACCCACTTCGTGGAGAAGGTCGCCCCGCGCCAGCGGGTGCTCCTCGACGAACTGGCCGCCGAGTACGGGGACGAGGACGCCGAATGGCTCGCCCCGCTGCGGCACTTCTGGGAGGTCACCTTCCCGGGCGCCCTCCACATGCGCTTCGCCGGCGCGAGCCGCGCCACCCGGCCCAGCCTGCGGGCCCTGTTCGAACGCCATGCGCCGGGCCGGGAGCAGAGCTGGCCCGAGGGCGGCGGGCGCGCCGAAGGCCGGGCCTCCGAGGGTCGGGCCTCCGAGGGCTGGGCCGCCGACTCCTCGTGGCCCCCGGCGCCCCGGACCGCCGAGCCGCGCGAGCGGCACGACCCGCGCGCGTCGCGGGCGCCCCGGCCCGCCGAGCCGTCGGAGTCACGAGCGCCCTGGCCCTCCGAGCCGCCGGAGCCGCGGGCACCCGACCCGGCGGCGCCCGCGTACGAACCGCACCCCGCCCCGCCGCGCCGCCCCGAACCCGAGGACGGCGGCTACCCGTGGGAACTGGACGGTGAGGAGGAGTGAGCGACCGCACCACCTTGGACCAGTCCGTCCCGGGCCACGCCGTCCTGCTCGACCTGCGGGCCGGCGGCTACGCCCCCAGCCACGCCGACGCCGGCGCGGAGGCGGCCGTGCACCGGGCGCTCGCCGCCCCGCAGCCCGTCGGCGAGCGCCGTTTCCTCGTCGTCGACGACGCCGACCGGCTCATCGCCCACCAGCGGCTCTACGAGCGCCTGTCCTCCTACGGGCCCGCCCAGATCGTCTGCCTGGCCGTCGGCGCGCCGGGGGAGCGGACCCTGCGCCGCACCCCCACCCTGGGGCCCCCGCCCGCCGGGGTGCTGTGGCTGCTCGACGACTTCCGCGGCCCCGACGCGGGCGCCCTGCGGCCGCTCGTCGACGTGCTCGCCACCCCCGAGGTGTTCGACGCCGTGCTCCGGGGCCTCGGCCGCATCGTGAACGGCGTCGCCGTCCCCTCCGTACGCATCCTGGAGCACGACCTGACCGACGAGGCCCGGGCGCGGGCCTGGCGGCAGGCGATCGAGGCGCTGACCGGGCCCGACGTCCCCACCCCCGCCTCCATCGGACCCGTCCCCGGCGAACTGGCGCTGCTGCTCGACGAGTCGGTGCCGCGTTCGCTCGCCGGGCACGCCTGGCTGCCCGCCCACGGGCGGGCCGGGGCCCAGCTCAGCGCCTGCGAGGACGCCCTCGACGAGGCGATCGAGGGCCACGCCCGGGCGCGGGGCGCCGCCGGGCTGTTCGGCGCCGCCGGCCGGGACGCCGACCTGCCCGGCGACCTCGAACGCCTCGCCGAGGCCCTCGTCCGGTTCCGGAACACCGTCGCCGACGCCTTCGCCCTCGCCGGCGGCACCCGGCCCACCATCGAGGAGCGCGGGCTGCTGCGCGACCGGGGCGTCCAACTCCCCGAGATGCCAAGGGAGATCACCCGTACCGGCATCGTCCCCGCGCTGCGCGACCACACCCACGAGCTGATCGGCCGCCGGCTGCCGCTGCGTTCGGTCGCCGCCCGGCTCACCGCCCTCGCGGCCCGGACCGCCCCGGCGGGCAGCGCCGCCCGGCTCGCCCGCCTCGACGCGATCTGCGGCCCCGCGCAACGCGACAGGCTCACCGCGCGGTACCCCTTCCTCGCCGGCGGCCCACGGCCAGCCGCCGCCGTCGTGACCGGACTCCTCGCCGCGATCGCCGGGCTGTGGGCGGGCGTCGGCTGGGTCCTCGGCCCCGCCGTCGGGCTGCTCGCCGCCTTCCTGGCCCACCGGATGCTGCGCCGCCGCCCCAACCGCTCGCCCGACGGGCGCCTGGACGGCGGCGGCAGCACCGGCACCGCGCCCCGCCTGATCGGCGGCCTGGCCGGCGGGCTCGCCGGGGCGGCGGCGGGCTCCTGGCTCGGCCTGCCGCTCTGGGTGGGCGCCCCCGCCTTCGCCGTGGCCACGGTCGCGGTCGTGCTGCTCGCGCTGCGCGACTGGACCCGGGCCGTGGACGAGTGGTGGGACCGGGCGGACCCGGAAGGAGCGGGCCGGGTCCTCAAGGAGATCCAGGCCCTGGTCGTCACCACCGCCGTGCACGACTGGCTCTTCGCCGACGTACGCCACCACTGCTCCGACGGGGCCGGCGCGGTCGCCCGGCTCCTCAAGGGCCTCGCGGCGACGGCGCAGGCGCACGGCGGGGAGGAGGACAGCGACCCGTACGGATGGGAGACGCACCCCCCGGAGACCCACGGCGCGGCGACGGCGGCCGGGGCCCGGCGGGGCGAGCCGACCGGCTGGGACTGGGACGACTCGGCGGACGGCGGCGGGTACGGCGACGCGTACGGCGCCGACCACGGCTCCTGGCCGGCCGGGAACACACCCGGCGGTGCCTGGCCCGGCGCCGGCTCGCGCTCCTCCACCACCCCCGCGCCGCCGACGGCGCCCATGCCGCCCGCGCCCGCCCCGAAGTGGTTGGAGCGGCGGTACGGGGACGGCGGCCCCGCCCTCGTGGACACCCTCAACGGCGACCTCGTCGAGGGGGTCGTGGCCCTGCTCGACACCTGCTGGGCCGGCATCGAACGCGACCCGGGCAACGCGGGCCGGGCCCCGCTCGACCGGCCGATGAACGAGCTGCTCGACGAGACCAGGACCCGCCTGGAACGCGACGCCGCCGCCTCCCCGCCGCCCGGCCGGGACCGCGGCGAGCGGCCCGACGCCGCCCGGCTCACCGGCGTCGCCCCCGAAGCCGTCGCCCGGCTCATCGCCGCCGCCGACGACGACCCCGGCCTGACCGTCCCGCTGTGCGGCCCCGAACACCTGCGGCTGCTCTCCCACGAGCCGGGCGCCGTGCGCCGGGTCCGGTTCGTGCCCGAGACCATGCGGCGCGGGACGACCGGCGACGACATCTGGCGCGGCGCCGTCGAGGACGTCGTGTGGACGGACTCCGGCCGGCACGCGGGCGTCCTGCGTCTCGTACCCCTGCGTGCGGACGTGGTGCGCACCGTGAGAGAAGAGGAGGGCGGAGCGCCATGACCGAGGCGGGATCCGCACCGGGGCAGGAACCCCTGGAGGAGCTGGAGTTCCTCACCCACCGACACGAGCAGATCCGCGTCGCCGTACGGGCCGGCGAGGAACGGCGGGCGCCCGCCCGGCCCCATCTGCTGACGCGGCAGCTCTCCATGGGCGACGGCTGGCCCGTCGTCCAGTACCGGCTGCCGCGCTCCGCCCAGGGCGACCCCCGCGCGTACGCCCTGCTCGAACGGGAGGTCGCCGCCGCGGTCGCCGTCGAACGCCGCTACGGAGGCGAGAAGTTCGCCGAACTCTTCACCCGGATCGTCGGCTTCGACCTCGACTGCGCCGAACCCTTCGTGCTCTACCGGGCCTCGCCCGGCACCCCGCTCGCCGAAGCCCTGCCCCGCCTCGGCGGCGAGGAACAGCAGAAGATCGTCGGCCAGCTCGCCGTCGCCGTCCGGCTGCTCGGTGAGGCGGGGCTCGTCCACCGCGCCCTCACACCCGAGACCGTACGGTGGACCGGCGGCCACGTCCGGCTGAGCGAGCCCCACGCGGCGCAGCGCGGCGGCGAACCCCGCGAACCCTTCGGCACCTCCCCGTGGGCCTCGCCCGAACAGCGCGCCGGCCGCGGCGGCGCCGACACCCGCGACGACCTGTGGTCGCTCGCCCGGATCGCGTACTACCTGCTCTCCGGCCACCCCGGACCGCCCGGACTCGCCGACCGGGCCGACGGGCCGCCCGCCGACCTCGGCGAGTACCGCCGGCTCACCGCGCTCGCCCAGAGCGGCCTCTTCGCCCCCACGGCCGCCGCCCGGCCGTCCCCCGCCGAACTGCTGCGGCTGCTCCGCCTGCGCGACCCGCTCGCCGACTCCGTCGACACCGCCGACCCGCTCGACCACGGTCGGGAACGGTACGACACCGAACTCGCCCGCAAGCGGGAGGTCCTGCGGGCGGCGCGCGAGGAAGCGGACGAACGGGCCCGGCGCCACGCGCCCCGCGAACCCGCCCCGCCGCGCAAGAGCTGGTTCCCGAGAGTCAACCGGGAGGACGAACGGGCCGCCGCCGTGCCGCCCCCGCCCGTCGAACCGCCCCCACGGACCTGCCCGTACTGCCTGCTGCCCGTCCACTACGACGAGAACCTCCTCGTCACCATCGACGCCAAAGGCACCCGCATCCCGCTCGACCTCAGCGCCGAGCACCGCCCCGCCCACATCAAGGACGCGCTGCGCACCGCCTACCACCTGTGCCCGCACGCCGACGGGGACGAGGCCCACGAACTGCCCGTCCCCTACCTCACCAACGGTGAGCCGCTGTCCATCGCCTTCGTCGGCAGCTCCGCCGTCGGCAAGACCCATCTCATGGCCGCCATGCTCGGCGAGGTCGAACTCGGCGGCCTGGAGCCGTACGGCCTCAAGGCGCTGCCCCTCAACCCCGAGGCGCACCGCGCCTACCTGCGCGAACGCGTGCAGAGCCTCCAGCAGGGACGGCAGCTGGGCCGCACCGGACAGCAGACCTTCGCCCACTTCGCCGACGGACTGCTCGTCTCCGCCCCCGGCCGCACCCCACGCCCCGTCGTCTTCTTCGACCTCGCCGGCGAGGACCTCGCCCAGGACGGGGTGGTGACCCGCTTCCTGATGGGCGTCGACGCCTTCGTCTTCGTCGTCGACCCGCTGCGGTCCCTGCGCATGCCCGCCCTCGACCCGCTGCGCGAACGGTACGGGCTGCCCCGCCGCGACCTCGGCGACGAGGCGTTCACCACCGTCCTCAACAAGCTCGACCGGCCCTCGCACGGGTTCCTCCCCGCGCCCGCCGCGATCGCGGTCAACAAGAGCGACCTGATGCGCTTCGAACCGGCCGTCGACCGCTGGCTCGGGCGCGCACTGCCCGAGCGGTACGACCCGGAGCAGACCAGGGCCGAGAGCCGGGACGTGTACGCGTTCCTGGACCACCACGCCAGCCCCGCCTGGCTCCGCCCCTTCGACGACCACGCCCACTGCACCCTGCACTTCGTCGCCGCCACCGGAGGCCAGGCACGCGGCGACCGCTTTCCGCACGGCGCCCGGCCACGGCGCGTCCTGGCGCCGCTGCTGTCCGTCTTCGCCGCGTGCGGGCTGCTTCGAGGGAGAGGCTGATGGCGCGAAACCCCGACGAGTTCGACCAGATCGTCTTCCGCTGGGACAGCGAGAACGTCACCGGCACCACCGGATTCGGACCCGTCGCCTGGTCGGGCGCGCGCACGGACGCGGAGGGCGTGTTCCACGGCGCCGGATCGCTGCTGCGGGCCAGCGGGGACGAGACCAGACCCTCTGCCGCGCTGATCCGGCTCCAGCGCCGGGGCGGCGACGCGGTGCTGATCCGCCGCCTCCCCTGGACCGACCCCGGCGGCGGCGCCTCAGCCCTCTGCCATGCCCTCGTCGGCTCACCCGAGGCCCTGGGCGCCGCCACCTGCCTGGGGCTGCACGCCTGGCACGCCGACCTGGAACTCGCCGAGGTGCGCGGCGAGCTGCCCACGGTGTGGGAGGAAACGCTGCTCTCGGCCGTGGGCGAAGGCCAGTTCGCACTCGACGCACGGATCCCCGACGTCGCCGAGGAACTCGTCGGCGTCGCCGCCGAACTGCTCCGCCACCCCGACGACCGCTTCACCTTCCTGGACGAGCGGGGCGACACCGCCCTTCCCGTCCTGTGGGGCCTGCACAGCATGTTCGGCCTCGTCCACCGCAGCTGGACCTTCGCCAGCCACGACACAGCCGAACTCCCCGGCCTCCGCTTCGTGTTCGTCAGCCGCTGGTCCGGCGCCGCCACCCGCAACACCGACCGCCGCCGCACCGACCCCCGCGAACGCCTCGGCGACCCGGCGGAGTCGGTGGCGACCCGCCTCGTCGAACACCACCTACGAGGCCTGGAGGAAGGCGACAACCGAGAGTTCGCCGTCAGCCGCGCCCTCGAACACTTCCACCCCCACCCCGGCACACCCCTCCTCACGGCAGCCCAGACGGCGGCCGCCCGCCTCGACCGCCGGTATCCGGCGCGGCCGGGGCGGGCGGCGCCGGGGCGGGCGCCGGGGGGCGTGCGGGGGGAGAACGCGGGCCGGGGGGAGGGGCCGGGTTGGGCGAGTGAGTCTCCTCGGGGAGGCGAGTCTCCTTGGGGGACGGATTCGGCTCGGGGGGCGGCATCGCCGCGCGGCGCGGATTCGCCCTGGGAGGCCGAGCGGGCTCGGGGCGACGAGCCCCGTCGGGGTGATGAGTCCCCCCGGGCGGTGGAATCGCGGGCGACCGAGTCCACTCGCGGGGCCCAGTCGCCCTGGGGGGACGAGAGCCGTCGGGCTGCCGAGCCGCCGCGTGGGGCGGACTCGCTCTACGGCGCCGACTCGCCTCCTGGCGCCGACTCGCCTCATGGCACCGACGCGCCTCGCGGCGCCGAGTCGTCCTGGGGGGCCGGGTCTTCTCGGGGCCCCGAGACCTCCCGTACCCCCGAGGCGTCTCGGCCGAAGGGCGAGCGGGAGCGCGGGTCGGAAGTCCCGCCCCCCTCGTACGTCCCACGTGGCTCGGAGGCCTCCCCGCCCTCGCCCACCCGCCGCGCCGACCCCGCCGCCTCCCCCTGGGCCGGGCCCGCGAAGCCGGGGCGCAGGGCGCGGTGGCGGAGGGGGCCGGCTCCGAAGGAGGGCGGGCTCGGCGGGCGGCTGGACCGGGCGGAGAACGTCGGGCAGGCGCAGGCCGCCGCGCGCGAGGCCTCGGACGCGGACCTGCTCGCCGTGCTCCGCGACCGCGGACTGCCGCACCGCCTCACCACCGTCCTCGTCCAGGAGGCCGCGCACCGCCTCCCCGCCTGGAACCGGCGGCTCCGTCACGAGCTGCGCGATCTCGTCCTCGGCGAGGCGTATTTCGTCTACCGCGTCCACCCCGCCGACCACGTCGAGCCCGCCGAGCGGGGCGCCGACGCCGCCGCCCTGCACCGCTGGGCCGTGGCCCCGGTGCTGGGCGGCAGGAAGAGCGGCAGCGGCGGCCGGAACGCCGACGCCGCGGTGGCCGAGCTCGCGGACCTCCTCGCCCGCTTCCGCACCAGTCCGCACCCGGCGGCCCGGACGGCGTTCGACGAGATCGTGCGGGACGAGCGGTCGGGGCTGCCGGAGTCCGTCCTGCGCGGCCTGGTCCTCGGCACCCAGCGGCATGCCGAGCGCGACCATCCGCCGGACCCGGGCCGGCCACCCTCGGCGCCACCGGACTCCCGCCCCGAGGGCCGGCCCCGACCGGCGCCGCCCGCCCACAGGCCCGACGCCTCCGCCCCAGGGGACCCCGCTACGGCAGGCCCCACCTCAACGGGCCCCGCTACGGCAGGCCCCGCCTCACCGAGCGCCGCCCCAACGAGGGGCCCCGCCTCACCGAGCTACGCCCAGGCAGGCCCTGCCTCAACGAGTCACACTCCGGCAGGCCCCGCTCCAGCGGGTCACGCCGCGGCAGGCCCTGCTTCACCGGGTCACGCCTCGGAAGGCCCCGCCTCACCGAGCCACGTCCCGGCAGGCCCCGCTCCAACCGGCCCCGCCCCGGCAAGGCCCGCTCCACCGAGCCGCATTCCGCCGACCTCCACCCCACCACCCCCGCCACCCCCCACCGACCCAACCCCCGACCCCACCGCCCCCGCCAACGACGGCCGAGTCGTCGTCGGGGTGCTCGGTGCGGTTCTCGTCCTCTTGGTCATCGTCATCTTCGCGTCGATCCTGACGCGCTGAGAACCACGCGCGAGCCGTCCCGCTCCGTCAGGATGGGCCCATGGGATTCCATGTCGATTCCGAGACCGGGCGGCTTCGCCGCGTCATCCTGCACCGCCCCGATCTGGAGCTGAAGCGGCTCACTCCGACCAACAAGGACGCCCTCCTCTTCGACGACGTGCTGTGGGTGCGCCGGGCCCGGCAGGAGCACGACGGTTTCGCCGACGTGCTGCGGGACCGGGGTGTGGAGGTGCACCTCTTCGGGGACCTCCTGCGGGAGGCCCTGGAGCTTCCGGCGGCGCGCGCGCTGGTCCTGGACCGGGTCTTCGACGAGAAGGAGTACGGTCCGCTCGCCACGGACCACCTGCGGGCGGCTTTCGACTCGTTCGAGGCGGCCACTCTGGTGGAGGCGCTGGTCGGCGGGATGACGAAGCGGGAGTTCCTGGCCGGGCACCGTGAACCGACCTCGGTCCGTTTCCACGCCCTGGATCTGGACGACTTCGTGCTGGGCCCGCTGCCGAACCACCTGTTCACCAGGGACACCTCGGCCTGGATCTACGACGGGGTCTCGATCAACGCGATGCGCTGGCCGGCCCGGCAGCGCGAGACCGTCCACTTCGAGGCGATCTACAAGCACCACCCGTTGTTCAACGGCGCGGAGGCGGGCCACTTCCACCACTGGTCGGAGGGGCAGGCCGACTATCCGTCGACGATCGAGGGCGGTGACGTCCTGGTCATCGGCAACGGCGCGGTCCTCATCGGGATGAGCGAGCGGACGACCCCGCAGGCCGTCGAGATGCTGGCCCGCGGTCTGTTCGCGGCGGGCTCGGCGCGCACGATCATCGCGCTGGACATGCCGAAGCGCCGGGCGTTCATGCACCTGGACACGGTGATGACGATGGTGGACCAGGACACGTTCACCCAGTACGCGGGGCTCGGCAATCTGCGCTCGTACACGATCGAGCCGGGCGACGAGGGGCAGTCCCTGCGGGTGACGGACCATCCGCCGGAGCAGATGCACAGCGCGATCGCGGCAGCGCTCGGCCTGCAGGACATCCGGGTGCTCACGGCGACCCAGGACGTGCACGCGGCGGAGCGCGAGCAGTGGGACGACGGGTGCAACGTGCTCGCGGTGGAGCCGGGTGTGGTCGTGGCGTACGAGCGGAACGTCACCACCAACACGCATCTGCGCAAGCAGGGCATCGAGGTGATCGAGATCCCGGGCAGCGAGCTGGGCCGGGGGAGGGGCGGCCCGCGGTGCATGAGCTGCCCGGTGGAGAGGGAGGCCGTTTAGGTCGGAGAGAGATAGAGGAAGGGGGCTGTATAAGAATTCTGAATTACGTATACACTTCCAGGGTCCTGATCCACGTTGATCCTTGCCGATCCCCCGCGACCCCTTGTCGATCTCTTGTGGTCGTTTGGGATCCTTTGTGATCTCTCGCGGTCCGTTGCGATCCCCCCGACCCATCCCAGGAGCGTTCCATGGCCACCGACCTCACCGGCCGCCACTTCGTCAAGGAGCTGGACTTCACCGCCGAGGAGTTCCGCGACCTGATCGCGCTCGCCGCCGAGCTCAAGGCGGCGAAGAAGGCGGGCGCCGAGGTCCAGCGACTGAAGGGCCGGAACGTCGCCCTGATCTTCGAGAAGACCTCGACCCGCACCCGCTGCGCCTTCGAGGTCGCCGCCGCCGACCAGGGCGCCGCCACCACCTACCTCGACCCCTCCGGCTCCCAGATCGGGCACAAGGAGTCGGTCAAGGACACCGCCCGTGTCCTCGGCCGGATGTTCGACGCGATCGAGTACCGGGGTGACAGCCAGGAGGCCGTCGAGGAGCTGGCCGCCTTCGCCGGCGTGCCCGTCTTCAACGGTCTCACCGACGACTGGCACCCCACCCAGATGCTCGCCGACGTGCTCACCATGACCGAGCACTGCGACAAGCCGCTGACCGGCATGGCCTTCGCCTACCTCGGCGACGCCCGCTTCAACATGGGCAACTCCTACCTCGTCACCGGCGCCCTGCTCGGCATGGACGTCCGCATCGTGGCCCCGAAGGAGTACTGGCCGGCCGAGGGCTTCGTCGCCGAGGCGCGGCGGCTCGCCGAGGGGAGCGGGGCCCGGATCACCCTCACCGAGGACGTCGCCGAGGGCGTGCGCGGCGCCGACTTCGTCGCCACCGACGTGTGGGTGTCGATGGGAGAGCCCAAGGAGGTCTGGGACGAGCGGATCGCCGCGCTCTCCCCGTACGCCGTGACCATGGACGTGCTGCGCGCCACCGGCAACCCGGACGTCAAGTTCCTGCACTGCCTGCCCGCCTTCCACGACCTCGGGACCGCCGTCGGCCGGGACATCCACGCGCGGCACGGGCTGACCGAGCTGGAGGTCTCCGACGAGGTCTTCGAGTCGGCGCACTCCGTCGTCTTCGACGAGGCGGAGAACCGGATGCACACCATCAAGGCGGTCATGGTCGCCACCCTGGGCGACCCGGTGGCCGCGCCGACCGCCGCGCCGACCGCGTAGGGGCCGGGTGGGGACCGCGGAGGGACCGCGGAGGGACCGCGCCGACTCGGGCGAATAGAAATACACCCAATTGGGTGAACATGCGTGATGCGGACTACTATCGCATCCTTCAGGGGGGTCCGGGCATACATGCCCGGACCCCCCTCGCGTCTGCCCCACCAGAGATGAGAACCACCGCATGTCCCCGTCCGCCCGGCGGATCAAATCCCCCCACCAGCTGATCGCCGAGTCCGGCGCCGACCTCGAAGGGCACGGCCTCAAGCGCACCATGGGCCTCTTCCAGCTCGTGTGCTTCGGCATCGGCGCCATCGTCGGCACCGGCATCTTCGTCGGGCTCTCCGACAGCGTCGCCGAGGCCGGGCCGGCGGTGGTGGTCTCCTTCGTGCTCGCCGCGATCACCTGCGTCTTCACCGCCTTCTCCTTCGCGGAGCTGGGCAGCGCGATCCCGGTGTCGGGCTCCTCGTACTCCTTCGCGTACGCGAGCCTCGGCGAGCGCCTCGCCTTTCTCGTCGGCTGGTGTCTGCTCCTGGAGTACGGCGTGTCCGTCTCCGCGGTCGCGGTCGGCTGGAGCCAGTACCTGAACGAGCTGCTCGACAGCCTGACCGGCCACCAGCTGCCCGCCGCGCTCTCCGCCGGGCCCGGTGACGGCGGGGTGGTCAACCTGCCCGCCGTGATCGTCATCCTGCTCGCGGCGACGCTCCTGGTCCGCGGGGTGCGCGAGAGCGCCCGGGCGACCGCCGCCATGGCCGTGCTCAAGATCGGGATCCTGATCCTCTTCTGCGCGATCGGCTTCAGCGCCTTCGAGGACGGCAACCTCTCCCCGTTCGCCACCCACGGCACCGCCGGGATCACCGCGGGCGCCTCCGTCGCCTTCTTCTCGTACATCGGCTTCGACGCCATCACCACGGCCGGCGAGGAGGTCAAGAACCCGCGGCGCAACATCCCGCTGGCCATCCTCATCTGCATCGGCCTCGTCACCCTGCTCTACTGCGCCGTCGCGCTCTCCGCGATCGGGGCGCTCGGCGCCGACGCCGTCGCCGACAAGCCGGCCGCCCTCTCGCTCGTCGTGAACCAGGTGACCGGGTCGACCGTCGGCGGCGGGATCGTCGCCTTCGGCGCGGTCGTCGCCATCGCCTCCGTGGTGCTCACGGTGATGTACGGGCAGACCCGCATCCTGATGTCGATGTCCCGCGACGGCCTGGTGCCCCGGGTCTTCGAGCGGGTCTCGCCCAAGAGCGCGACCCCGGTGGCCAACACCTGGATCGTGGCCTGCGTCTTCGCGGTCCCGGCGGCGTTCGCCTCGCTCGACGTCGTGGTCAACCTGACCACGATCGGCACCCTCGCGATCATGGTCGTGGTGAACATCGCGGTGATCGCGCTGCGCCGCCGCAACCAGGAGCTGCCGCGCTCCTTCCGGGTCCCCCTGTACCCGCTCAGCCCGATCCTCGGCGTCGGATTCTGCTGCTATCTGATCTGGGGCACCGGCTGGGCGACCTGGGTGCAGTTCGCGGTCTTCGTCGGCGTCGGCGCGCTGGTCTACGCGCTGTACGGGCGCCGCAGGTCGCGGCTCGTCACGACTCCGGACTCCGGCGCCGCTGCGCCGGCACGGCCGGGAGCGTGAACCAGACCGCCTTGCCGTGCGCGGTGGGGCGGTGCCCGCAGTCGCTGCTGAGGGCGCGGATCAGGAGGAGTCCGCGCCCGTGCTCCTGCCAGGGGTCGACCGGCGTCCCGGGCTCGGGGCCGCCCAGCCTTCCGGGAGCCGCCGGGCGCCCGTCGTGCACCTCTATCTGACAGCCGCCGGGGGCAGGAAGCAGCTCCACGACCAGCTCGATGGGGCCGTCGCCCGCGGTGTGCTCGACGGCGTTGGCCACCAGCTCGGCCGTCAGCAGCTCGGCCGTGTCCCGGTCGGCGGCGCCGATCTCGTCGCCCTCGATGTCGGCGAGGGCGGACCGGACGAGCGCGCGGGCGATCGGCACCGCGGCCGTCGTGTGGGGGAGCGGGACGCGCCAGGAGGCGGGGCCTGGGACTTCGGACACGGCGGGGCTTCCGTTCGGGCTCGGGGCGGGCGGCGGGGGCGGCGGCGGGCGGCGGGGGTGTCCTGGTGTCACCTTACGGACCCATAAATCTGGATACAGAGCCGGTCGCCCGGGAACTCCGGGGACCTGGGTCCGCGCGGGGGCGGGACCTTCGGGCGGGACGGGCGGCGGGTGCCGTACGCCCGGTCGCACCGGGTGACGCACCACACCACGACCAGCCGTATCGCGTACTCGTGACGACAGTCACAACCGAGTGATACCCTCCTTGGGGTGATGCCGTACCCGTACGTGCGCACAAAAAGGGAGGCCGTCCCGAAATGAGCCCCTTCACCGGCTCCGCGAGCCGCACCGAACGCTGGCGGCACCTGCGTCTCACCGTCGACGACGGGGTCGCCACGATCACCCTGGCCCGCCCCGAGAAGCTCAACGCCCTCACCTTCGGCGCCTACGCCGACCTCCGCGACCTGCTCGCCGAGCTCTCCCGGGAGCGGGCCGTGCGCGCCCTCGTCCTCGGCGGCGAGGGACGCGGCTTCTGCTCGGGCGGCGACGTCGACGAGATCATCGGCGCCACCCTCTCCATGGACACCGCCCAGCTCCTCGACTTCAACCGGATGACCGGCCAGACCGTCCGCGCCCTGCGCGAATGCCCCTTCCCCGTCATCGCCGCCGTCCACGGCGTCGCCGCCGGCGCCGGGGCGGTCCTCGCCCTCGCCGCCGACTTCCGCGTCGCCGACCCCACCGCCCGCTTCGCCTTCCTCTTCACCCGCGTCGGCCTGTCCGGCGGCGACATGGGCGCCGCCTACCTGCTGCCGCGGGTCGTCGGCCTCGGCCACGCGACCCGCCTCCTCATGCTCGGCGACCCGGTCGGCGCCGCCGAAGCCGAACGCATCGGCCTGATCAGCGAGCTCACCGAGGAAGGCGCCGCCGACACGCGCGCCGCCGCCCTCGCCCGCCGGCTCGCCGAGGGCCCCGCGCTCGCCCACGCCCAGACCAAGGCGCTGCTCACCGCCGAGCTCGACATGCCGCTGGCCGCCTCCGTCGAGATGGACGCCGCCACCCAGGCCCTGCTGATGCACGGCGAGGACTACGCCGAGTTCCACGCCGCCTTCACGGAGAAACGCCCCGCGAAGTGGCGGGGGCGATGACCGTGCCGCCCCGGGACGGCCGTACCGCACCGGGCGGCACCGCTGCGGTACGGCCTGGGGGAGCGGGGGCTGTGTCCCCGGGGCCCGCCGGGCTCCCCGTGCCCCCCGAGCTCCCCGGGCCCTCCGCGCCCGCCGTACCGCTCCGGGTCGCCATCGTCGGTGGCGGGCCAGGCGGGCTGTACGCCGCCGCGCTGCTCAAGCGCGGCGACCCCCGACGCCAGGTCACCCTCTGGGAGCGCAACGCCCCCGACGACACCTTCGGCTTCGGCGTCGTCCTCTCCGACGAGACGCTCGGCGGCATCGAGCACGCCGACCCGGCCGTGTACGCCGAGCTCCAGGCCGCCCTCGTCCGCTGGGACGACATCGACATCGCCCACCGGGGCCACCTCCTCACCTCCACCGGCCACGGCTTCGCCGCCCTCGGCCGCCACCGGCTCCTGAAGATCCTGCAGGACCGCTGCGCCGGCCTCGGCGTGGACCTCCGCTTCCGTACCGAGGCCCCGCCGCCCGCCGAACTCGCCGCCGGCCACGACCTCGTGATCGGCGCCGACGGCGTGCACAGCCGGACCCGCGAGGCCCACGCCGAGGTCTTCCGGCCCGCCTTCACGACCCACCGCTGCCGCTACATCTGGCTCGCCGCCGACTTCGCCCTCGACGCCTTCCGCTTCGACATCGCCGAGACCGAACACGGCGTCATGCAGCTGCACGCCTACCCTTACGCCCACGCGGCGCCCGACGCCCGCCCGTCGCCCGACGCCCGCCCGTCGCCCGACGCCCGCCCGTCGCCCGACGCCCGCCCGCCGCTCGACGGCCACCCGGCGTCCGACGACTACCGGGCGTCCGAGGGCCACCCGCCGCCCGCCTCCCACCCCCCGGCGGAGCCCCCCGGCCCGCGGAACCCAGCCGGCTCCTCCACCGTCATCGTCGAGATGCGCGAGGAGGTCTGGCGGGCCGCCGGCTTCGACGAGCTCGACGAGGCCGAGTCCGCCGCCCGCTGCGCCAAGATCTTCGCCGAGGTCCTGCACGGGCGTGCCCTGCGCGGCAACAACTCCGCCTGGACCGCTTTCCGTACCCTCGTCAACGCCCGCTGGTCCCACGGCAACACCGTCCTGCTCGGCGACGCCGCCCACACCGCGCACTTCTCCATCGGCTCCGGCACCAAACTCGCCGTCGAGGACGCCGTCGCCCTCGCCGCCCACGTCGACAGCCACCCCTCCCTCCCCGAGGCGCTCGCCGCGTACGAGGCCGAGCGCCGCCCCGTCGTCGAGTCCACCCAGCGCGCCGCCGCCGCGAGCCTCCGCTGGTTCGAGGAGATAGCCGGCCAACTCGACCGGCCGCCACGCCAGTTCGCGTTCAACCTGCTCACCCGCAGCCGCCGCGTCACCCACGACAACCTGCGGCTGCGCGACCCCGCCTTCACCGCCTCCGTGGAGCGCGAGTTCGGCTGCCCGCCCGGCACCCCGCCCATGTTCACCCCCTTCCGGCTCGGCGGCCTCACCCTGCGCAACCGGGTCGTCGTCTCCCCCATGGACCTGTACGTCGCGGAGGACGGCGTCCCCGGCGACTTCCACCTCGTCCACCTCGGCGCCCGTGCTCTCGGCGGCGCCGGACTCGTCATGACCGAGATGGTCTGCGTGAGCGAACGGGGCCGGATCACCCCCGGCTGCGCGGGCCTGTGGACCGACGAGCAGGCCGATGCCTGGGCCCGCGTCACCGCCTTCGTCCACGCCGCCGCCCCCGGCGCCGCGATCGGCGTCCAGCTCGGCCACTCCGGCCGCAAGGGCTCCACCCGGCTCATGTGGGAGGGCATCGACCAGCCGCTCCCCAGCGGCAACTGGCCGCTCGTCGCCGCCTCCCCGCTGCCCTACCGGCCCGGCGTCAACCAGATACCCCAGGCCCTCGACCGGGCCGGACTCGCCTCCGTACGCGAGGAGTTCACCGCCGCTGCCCGCCGGGCCGCCCGAGCCGGATTCGACCTCCTCGAACTCCACTGCGCCCACGGCTACTTGCTCTCCGGCTTCCTCTCCCCGCTCACCAACCACCGCACCGACGCCTACGGCGGCGACCTCGCGGGCCGGCTCCGCTACCCCCTCGAAGTCTTCGACGCCGTACGGGAGGTGTGGCCCGCCGACCGGCCCATGACCGTCCGCATCTCCGCCACCGACTGGGCCGACGGCGGCACCACCGCCGACGACGCCGTCGAGATCGCCCGCGCCTTCGCCGCCCACGGCGCCGACGCCCTCGACGTCTCCACCGGCCAGGTCGTCCCCGACGAGCGGCCCGAATACGGGCGCTCCTACCAGACCCCGTACGCCGACCGCATCCGTGCCGACCTCGGTGTCCCGGTGATCGCCGTCGGCGCGATCTCCTCCTGGGACGACGTCAACTCCCTGCTCCTCGCCGGCCGCACCGACCTCTGCGCCTTGGCCCGGCCGCACCTCTACGACCCCCACTGGACACTCCACGCCGCCGCCGAGCAGGGGTACCAGGGGGGCGGCGCGCCGTGGCCCGCGCCGTACCGGGCGGGCAGCAGGCGCCCGCCGACCGGACGGAAGGACGGGTAGGCGGTACGCGGTGGACGGTAGGCGTAAGCCCGGGCGTCAGGGCTCCTCTGGACTCCTCAGGACTCCCGCGCTGGTGCCTCGGGCTCCCGCGTCACGAACTCCCCGCCCAGCGCGTGCAGCCGCTCGTGCAGCGCCGCGAACACCTCCGCCGAGCGGGTACCCGGCCAGTTCTCGGGGAGCAGCTCCAGGGGGAGCACCGGGTCCGCGTACGGGAGTCTGCGCCATGAGTCGAGGGCCAGGAGGTAGGCGCGGTAGGCCTCCTCCGGCGTCCCGGGCGTCGTCGACCAGGCGCGCAGCACCGGCTCGTGCGCGTCCAGGAACTCCTCGTGCAGCTTCGCGATGGACGGCAGGTCCCACCAGCGGGCCACCGCCTCGGCGGTCGGGGCGTAGCCCAGGTGGTCGCCGCGGAACAGGTCGACGTAGTCGGAGAGGCCGAGGCGTTCCAGGGTGTGCCGGGTCTCCTCGTACAGGCGGGCGGGGGCGATCCACACGCCGGGCGCCGCCGTGCCGAAGCCGAGCCGGGCCAGCCGGGAGCGCAGCAGGTGCCGCTTGTGCCGTTCGGCCTCGGGGACGGAGAAGACGGCGAGGACCCAGCCGTCCGACAGGCGTGGCTCGGTCCGGGCGTAGATGCGGCGGTCGCCGTCGTCCAGGAGCATCCGGGCGTCGTCCGACAGGGCGTACCCGGCGGCGCCGTCCGCGGTCCGGCCCGGCAGCAGCAGGCCGCGCCGCTTCAGCCGGGACACCGAGGAGCGCACCGACGGCGCGTCCACCCCGAGCACGCCGAGGAGCCGGATCAGCTCCGCCACCGGCATCGGCGCGCCGTCCGGCGACCGGCCGTACGCGCCGTACAGGGAGACGATCAGGGAACGCGGGGTGTGCTGCTCGGCCACGTGATCACTCTAGGGGGTGTGGGCGGGTGGGGTGCCGCGGGCGTCACGCACCGGCGTCGCGGAGCCGGTAGCGCTGCAGTTTGCCCGTCGCCGTGCGGGGGAGCGCGTCCAGGAAGACGATCTCCCGTGGTGACTTGTAGGGGGCCAGCCGGGCCCGTACGAAGGTGCGCAGGGCCGCCGCGGTGCTCGCGTCGCGCGGCACGCCGTCGCGTACCACCGTGTACGCCACCACGATCTGGCCGCGCAGGGTGTCGGGGCGGCCCACCACCGCGGCCTCCAGTACGTCCGGGTGGGTGGTGAGGACCTCCTCCACCTGGGTGCCCGCGATGTTGTACCCGGCCGAGATGATCATGTCGTCGGCGCGGGCCACATAGCGGAAGTACCCGTCCGGCTCGCGGACGTATGTGTCGCCCGTGATGTTCCAGCCCTCCCGCACGTACTCCGTCTGGCGCGGGTCCGCGAGGTAGCGGCAGCCGACGGGGCCGCGCACCGCGAGCAGGCCCTCCTCGCCGTCGGGCATCTCCCGCCCGTTGTGCCCGACGATCCGGGCCTGCCAGCCCGGCACCGGGCGCCCGGTCGTGCCCGGGCGTATGTCGCCGTCGGCGGCGGCGATGAAGATGTGCAGCAGCTCCGTCGCCCCGATGCCGTTGATCAGCTTCACACCGGTCCGCTCGTGCCAGTCCCGCCAGGTCCCGGCCGGCAGGTTCTCGCCCGCGGAGACGCAGCGGCGCAGCGAGCCGAGGTCGTGGTCGCCGATCTCGTCGAGCATCACCCGGTACGCGGTGGGCGCCGTGAACAGGACCGACACCCGGTGCCGGTCGATCGCCGCGAGCAGCTGCTTGGGGCCCGCCTGTTCCAGCAGGACCGCGCACGCCCCGGCCCGCAGGGGGAAGACGACGAGCCCGCCCAGGCCGAAGGTGAAGCCGAGCGGCGGGGAGCCGGCGAAGACGTCGTCCGGCTCCGGGCGCAGGACGTGCGCGGAGAAGGTGTCGGCGACGGCGAGCACGTCGCGGTGGAAGTGCATGCACCCCTTGGGCCGTCCGGTGGTGCCGGAGGTGAAGGCGATCAGCGCCACGTCGTCCGCCGCGGTCGGCACGGCCTCGTAGCGGTCCGGTTTGCCGATGGCGAGGGTCAGCAGGTCCTCGGGGCCCTCGCCGCCGAACGGGGTGATCCGCAGCCCCGGCACCTCCGCCTTGACCAGCTCGTCCACGGCGCGCACGTCGCACAGGGCGTGGCTGCACCGGGCCATCTCGGACATCACCGCGAGCTCCCCGGCCCGCGCCTGCGCGAGGACGGTGACGGCGACGGCGCCCGCCTTCATCACCGCGAGCCAGCACGCCGCCAGCCAGGGGGTGGTGGGGCCGCGCAGCAGGACCCGGTTGCCGGGGCGTACGCCCAGGTCGTCGCTGAGGACGTGGGCGATCCGGTCGACCCGGTCGCGCAGCTGCCCGTACGTCCACAGGCCGTCCTCGGCGTCGCGGAAGACCGGACGCTCGGTGCCGAATCGTTCCACCGTGCGGTCGAGCAGTTCGGCTCCGCAGTTGAGCCGGTCGGGGTAGGCCAGCTCGGGCAGGTCGAGCAGCAGGCGCGGCCACTGCTCGCCGGGTGGCAGATGGTCGCGGGCGAAGGTGTCCTGGTGGGCCGAGGGCGTCAGCTCCATGCGTCCGTCCCCCTGTCGGGTGGGATCGTCGTGGTGGGGTCGACCGTCGCCCAACGAGCGTATCGTGATGGTGACGACAGTCAACGGTTCGCGATACGTCGGTCTGGGCGGCGCGCTCCGAGTGGCCTCCTCGACCCGGCCGGCCGGGCCCGGGAGACCACCGGACGGACCCCGTCCCGGCCCGTCCCGCCGTCGGCGCGCGAGCGCGCCAGAGAGGGCGCCCACATGCCCGCATTCTCGCTCGATCCGGAACAGACCACCTGGTGTGCGCGGCTGCGGACCCTCGCGGCCGAGCAGCTCAGGCCGCTCGCCGACAAGGGCGAGCCCGGGCACGTCAACCGGCCCCTCGTCGCCGCCCTGGGCGAGCTCGGCCTGCTCGCCCGGCTCTTCGACTCCGGCGCCCTCGACCTGTGCCTGATGCGCGAGTCCCTCGCCCAGGTCTGCACGGAGGCCGAGACCGCGCTCGCCCTCCAGGGCCTGGGCGCCCACCCCGTCGCCGCCTTCGGCACCCCCGAGCAGCGCGGGCGCTGGCTCCCCGAGGTCGTCGCGGGCCGCGCCGTCGCAGCCTTCGCCCTCTCCGAACCGGGCGCCGGCTCCGACGCCGCCGCCCTGGCCCTGCGCGCCGTCCCCGACCCCTCCACGGGCGGCTGGCGTCTGCACGGCGAGAAGCGCTGGATCTCCAACGCGCCTGAAGCGGACTTCACGGTCGTGTTCGCCCGTACGGGGGACCCCGACAGCGCAGGCGGCGCCCGGGGCGTCAGCGCCTTCCTGGTCCCCGCCGACCGGCCCGGCCTCACCGGGGAGCCGCTGGACATGCTCGCCCCGCACGCCATCGGCGGCCTCGCCTTCGACGGCGTCCCCGTCGGGCCCGAGGACCTCCTCGGGGAGCCCGGGCAGGGCTTCCGGGTCGCCATGAACACCCTCAACCTGTTCCGGCCCAGCGTCGGCGCCTTCGCCGTCGGCATGGCCCAGGCCGCCCTCGACGCGACCCTCGCCCACACCGCCGGCCGCCCCGCCTTCGGCGGTGTCCTCGCCGACCTCCAGGCCGTCTCCCACCAGGTCGCCGAGATGGCCACCCGTACCGAGGCCGCCCGGCTGCTCGTCTACGCGGCGGCCGAGGCCCACGACCGGGGCGACCCGGACGTGCCCCGCCGGGCCGCCATGGCCAAGCTGCTCGCCACGGAGACCGCCCAGTACGTGGTCGACGCCGCCGTCCAGCTGCACGGTGCCCGCGCCCTCCAGCGCGGACACCTCCTCGAACACCTGTACCGGGAGGTGCGGGCGCCCCGCATCTACGAGGGGGCCACCGAGGTACAGCGCACGATCATCGCCAAGGAGCTCTACCGGAACGCGGCCACCCGCGACGGAATGCCGCACGAACGCCACTCCGCAAGGCCGCACGCGTCGCCCGCATCGCACGAACGGCATTCCGGGGCCGAGCCGCGGGCAGAGGTGACGTCATGAGCCTGCACCGCCACAACCCGGCCGACCTCTCCCCGCCCACCGGCTTCAGCCACGCCGTCACCGCCACCGGCTCCCGCATCGTCTTCCTCGCCGGGCAGACCAGCCTCGACCGCGACGGCAAGGTGACGGGCGAGACGCTGCCCGAGCAGTTCGAGACCGCGCTCGGCAACCTGCTCACGGCCCTCCGGCACGCCGGCGGCTCGCCCGCCGACCTCGCAAGGGTCACCGTGTACGCCACCGACGTCGCCGACTACCGGCGGCACGCCGCCGAACTCGGGCACATCTGGCACCGGTTGGCGGGCCGGGACTATCCGGCGATGGCCGTGATCGGGGCCGTACGCCTCTGGGACGAGCAGGCGCTGGTGGAACTCGACGGCTTCGCCGTGCTCCGCTAGGGCCTGTCGTAGATCAACTGGTCACGTGCGGGGGGTGGGCTTAGGGTCAAAAGGTGGACTGACCGGCCCACGGCTGCCTCAGGTGAGGGCGCGATGCGCCATGAGTACACCCAAGCCGACCACCCCGCAGCAGGCCGCCGCCCCCAAGAAGGGCGGCGACGGCAAAGGCATCGCTCTCTTCGTGATCGCCTCCTGCCAGTTGATGGTCGTTCTCGACATCACCATCGTGAACATCGCGCTCCCGCACATCCAGAGCGCGCTGGGCTTCTCCACCACCAGCCTGTCGTGGGTGGTCAACGCCTACACCCTCACCTTCGGCGGCCTGCTGCTCCTCGGCGGCCGCGCGGGTGACATCCTCGGCCGCCGCCGTACCTTCATCTTCGGCGTCCTGCTCTTCGGACTCGCTTCTCTGCTCGGCGGGTTCGCCCAGGAGGAGTGGCAACTGCTCGCCGCACGCGCCCTCCAGGGCGTGGGCGGCGCCATCGCCTCGCCGACCTCCCTCTCCCTGATCACCACCACCTTCGACGAGGGCCCCGAACGCAACCGCGCCTTCGGCGTGTTCGCGGGCGTCTCGGCGGCGGGCGGCGCGATCGGACTGCTGGCCGGCGGGCTGCTCGTCGAATGGCTCAACTGGCGCTGGGTGTTCTTCGTGAACGTGCCCATCGCCCTGCTCATCGCCTTCCTCACGCCCCGGCACGTCAAGGAGTCCGAACGACACCCCGGACACTTCGACATCTCCGGCGCGCTGACCTCGACCCTGGGCATGGTGGCGCTGGTCTACGGGTTCATCCGCGCCGCGCAGGAAGGCTGGCGGGATCCGTACACGCTGGCCTCGTTCGGCACGGCGGTCATCCTGCTCGTCGCCTTCGTGTTCGTGGAGCGGCGCTCGCGGCAGCCGATCACCCCGCTGCACATGTTCGCCGACCGCAACAGGTCCGGCACCTACGGGATCATGCTCTGCCTCGCGGCGGCGATCTTCGGGATGTTCTTCTTCCTCACCCTCTTCGTGCAGAACGTCCTGGGCTTCAGCCCACTCGAAGCCGGCCTGGCCTTCCTGCCGGTCAGCGCCGTCATCGCGGTCCTCGCCGGGATCACCTCCCAACTGCTGCCCCGCTACGGTCCGAAACCCTTCATGGTCGTCGGCTCCCTGTGCCTGGCGGCCGGCCTCTCCTGGCTGACCTTCACGAACGTCGACTCCACGTACGTCGGCAGCATCCTCGGCCCGATGCTGGTGCTCAGCGCGGGCATGGGCATGATGTTCGTCTCGCTCACCCTGATGGCCCTCTCCAACGTGGCCCCCCATGAGGCGGGCGCGGCCTCCGGCCTCCTCAACGCGACGCAGCAGGTGGGCGGTTCGCTGGGCCTGTCGATCCTGGTGACGGTCTTCGGCACGGCCAGCCGCAACGAGGCCGACACCCAGGTCCCCGCCTTCCTCTCCCAGGCCGGCCCAGTGGAGAAAGCCCAGTTCGCCAAGACCGGCCAACTCCCCAAATCCTTCGCCGACCAGGTCCTGACCAGCGGCGTCACCGCCGGCTTCATCGTCGCGGCCGCCTTCGCGATCGTCTCCTTCCTGATCGCCGTCTTCGCCATCAAGGTCCGCCCCTCCGACATCGAACGCCTCAAGGGCGGCGGAATGATGCCGGGCGCGGGCTGACGTCACGTGTGCTGCCTCGGGGCTCAGGCCCCGAGGCAGCACACGTCCGGATCCGGGAACGGTCACATGAGGGCTAGCGCATGTCCCACAGGTCGTCCCTCAGCGCGTCCGGGTCCGGGTCCGCGTCCGGATCCAAGGAGTACAGCGGCCGCTGCTCGATGCCGAGCGTACGCATCAACGCCGCGGTCGGCACCCGGAACTTGCCGCCCAGACGAATGACCGGGCAAGGGAACTCGCCCCTGCGGTTCAGTCGGTAGGCGGTCGCCGTGCAGATGTCGAACACCCTGGCCGCCATGCGCAGGTCGATCGCGACCGGAAGGTCGAACAGCTCGGTGAAGCCGACCGGACCGTCGGCCCGGCCGTTCACGCCCGCCTCGCGGTGGGGCGGATCGGCAGGGTGCCGACACGCCGCCGGGAGCGGCGGCTCCGGTGGCAGCGGTCCGGTTCGCCGGCCCCCGCGCCCTGTGCGGGCCTGGCGAGAACGGCGTCCCGCAGGTGCTCCGGGCGCACCCGAAAGCGCAGCGAGGCGCGCAGGCCGTCCGGTCCGTCCGGGCGGTCCACCCGTACGTCCAGCCCCTGCCGGGTCGTGGGCGCGTCCGCCATCCGCTCCGGCGCGGTGACCGAGCGGTCCTGCGTGATCCGCTCCACCTGGGTGGACGGGATCTCGCGCAGGCCCGCGCGGGCGAAGTCCCAGGCCCGGTTGCGGGCCGCCTTCAGCAGTGCCGCGACGGCGAGAGGGTCCGTGCTGTCCAGCGTCCGCAGCTGCTCGATCAGGGCCAGAACCATCTCGGCCTCGACGTCGACCCGGTCCGCCCGCAGCCGCTTGCAGACCCGCGTGGCGGTCCCGGTGAGCCGTGGCAGGGCCAGCCAGATCGCCAGGAGCGTCCCGTCGCCGTGTGGCGTGCGGTCGGCCTGCGCGGTGGTGAGCACCGCTTCCCAGACCGCGGCGCCGAGCTGCGGGTCCGCCTCGGGGCCGTAGAGCGCCTGGTGCGCCTCGACGGCGGTCAGCCTCGACGGCGTCACCGCGTCAGGAGCGGTGGCGATCGTGATCAGGGCTTCCTCCCTGAATCGCGGAGTGTCGAACAGCAGCCTCACCGAGGCGAACACGCTCGTGGAAGGGTAATGAGTCATGAAATATCCTCTCTTTGCGCCGATGGATATCGGCAGAAGGTGAAGAGCGACGTGCTGGGGAGTGGGGCGAGGCCGCCGTGTGGCGGACCGGCTGGGTGGTCCGGGGCAGCACACCTTTGTACGCGTGTGGACAGCCCCGAACGCGTTGGTCGAGAGACTGCGCGGCGGACCTAGAGGCCGTTACAGGCTCGTGAGGGGAGCGGGAGGACGCCCGCCCAGGACGGGCGCCCCGCTGTCGACGCCCCTCAGGCGCTGTCGGTGGACGAGGCGTCCGGGGTCTCGGCGCGCGGCGTTGCCGGAGTCGTCCCCTCGATCGGGTCGGGCGTCTGGCGGCGCCGGGTGGGAGGGAACCCGGGCGACAGCCTGAGCCGGCTCAGTCGACGGGTCCTGGGGCGGTTGGCCATGGGGTGGTGGTCCTTCCTGAGGGCGAATCGTGCCGTTCTCTCACCCTTTGGCGAGCGGCTGAATCCATCGTGCCCTGGAGGTCCGGAGCCCCGCTGACGTGAAACTGAGCGATAACTGAGCGTCGGGGGGGGCGTGAAGGAGCGTCCGTGTGTGAAGTGGCCGCCCGTTGCGCACAGTTCAGAGACGTCGAACGGGCCGCTTGAGTCGGCCCGCCAGGAGTGGTGCGCGGAGGAACGTTGATGGAAGTGCGTGTGCTGGGCCCGATCACCGTGGAAGTGGCGGGCAGGAAACACGTGTTGGGCAGAAGGAAAGTGGCTGCACTGTTGGCCCTCCTGGTCACCTCCGAGGGGTTCCGGTGCAGCCGGCTGGAAGTTGCCGACGCCCTCTGGCCGGGCGTGGAGAAGGCCGTCGGTCGAGTGGACTGGGTCGTCAAGGAGCTCAGAAAGCTGTTAGGCGAGGCATGCGTACCGCATGCCGGCAAGTCGGGGTTCTGCACCCTGAGGCTGCCGCCCGGCAGCGTGGACTACCTGAGGTTCCTGGAGGGGTGGAGGCGGACCCGTGACATCAAGTCGGCGCCCGAGCGATTCAGGCTGCTCGGCGCGGCCGAGGACGAATGGTGGGACGACGAGCCGCTTCGCGGACTCACCGAGAGCTGCTTCCATGCGCCTAGGGAGCGGTTGCGTGGTGAGCGCGTGGCCGCCGCGTGCGACCTGATGCGGGCGGCGGAGGAGGCCCGGGAGGAGAAGTTCCTTCGTGAAGCGTCGCTGGGGTGGTACGCCCGCTCGCCCGAGGTGCCCGAGATCCGCCGCTTCTACCTGACCGCGCACGGCCGGGGCATGACCCAAAGGGAGCGCGACAGGGTCATCGCCCAGTGGCAACGGGACTACGAGAAGCCGGACGAAGAACTCAAGATCGTCATCGACTGGCTCCGTGAATCACCCGCGAAGGGAGGGCCGTCGCTACGCCCAGTCCCGAACGAGCTGCCGCGTGAGGACCGGCCCCCTATCGGGCGGGAGAGCCTGATCGGCGAGCTAGCCGAGATCATCCGCGCGGCGCAGGAGCAGGGCACGACGGCGGTGATCGTCCTCAGAGGTATGGCGGGCGTGGGCAAGAGCGCTCTGGCCCTTCGGCTCGCGCACCGGCTCAGGGAGCGATTTCCGGACGGAGCTCTCTACGCCGAATTGAACGGGTTCACTGAAGGTACGTCGCCCACGGACCCGGAACATGTTCTGGACCAGCTCCTGGCCGCCCTGCCGCCGTATGCCACCGTGACAGGGCTGGACGGCAAGGCTAAGGCGCTGCGTACCGCCCTGGCACACCGTTCGGCTCTCCTCTTCTTCGACAATGCGTTCAACGCCAAGCAGGTCCTGCCTCTGCTGCCGGGTGTCGGCACCTGCGCCGTGATCATCACCAGCCGGGACGCGCTCGATGGCGTGACCGGCCCCGGCGTGTACCTGCGCACGGTGGAGCCGCTGTCGGACGAGAACGCCCTGAAGGTGCTTCAGGAGAAGGTGTCCGAGAAGGATCGGGCCGTACACGAGGTCCCCTTCCGGGATCTGATCGAGCTCTGCGAAAACCTGCCCCTGGCGCTCACCATCGTGGAGCGGCGCCTGGCCGATCGTCCGCTGAACGCCATCGTGAACCTGGTGAGGGAACTGCAAGAGGAGCGAAAGAGACTGGACGGACTGGACTATCCCCAGGACGAGCTGTCGGTCCGGGCGGCCTTGCACTGTTCCGTACGTGTGCTCAGTGAGGAAGCGAGGGTGCTGCTCTGGCAGCTCGGCGTGCATCCGGGGCCCAGCGTGTCGTGGCAGGCCGTGATGGACATGGGCGCGGTGGTCCAGGGAATGCGCACGGAGCGGGCGTTGCGGGAGCTGGTGGCGGCCAACCTGGTGGTGGCGCAGTCCAAGCGGTACCGCTTGCACGACCTGGTGCGCCTGTTCGCCCGCCACGACCTGCACCCGCTGCCCTCGGAGGAGGCAACGGCCCTCGAACGGGCCACCGTGCAACAGATCATGGAGCACCAGCTGCACAACATCCGGGCCTGCGACCAGGTCCTGGACACTCAGCGCGAACTGCCCCTCGGTGATCCCGACGGCGTGACAGTAGCCGATGTCAGTTCCCCGGAGGATGCCATGGCCTGGCTGGACGTGGAGAGCGAAACCATCAAGAACTGTCGGGCTCTGGCGGCCACGCAAGGTATGGATCGTTACGTCTGGCTGCTACCGATGGTCATGGTCACCTACCAGTGGAATCGCCGCTACCTGGACGACACGGTCCGCGATCTTCGTGAGGCCGGCGAGGCCGCACGCAGGTTGGCGACCCCGGTCGACGAAGCGATGGTGCGCCGCATGCTGGCGGGGACGTTGTGGCGCCAGGGTCTGTTCGAGATGGCCGCCCCCAATCTGGCACGGGCGATCCTCCTGAGTCGGCAGGACGCCAGCGAGACCGGCCGCCTCAGCCTCGCCCGGTCGCTGTACGCGATGGCGCTCAACCTCCGCAAGCAGGACGAGACACAGCAGGCGGAGGACCATTTCCGTCAAGCCCTGCATCTGTACCGGGAGTTGGCGCAGCCGGTGGGGGAGGCGCAGGCGCTGAACGGGATCGGTGCGGTCCATGCCGACCGGGGCGAGTGCGATGAGGCGCTGCGGTGGTGCGCGGACGCTCTCCGTGTGGTCGAGCGCACGGAGGAGCGCCGAGGCAGGGCCGACATCCTGTTCACCCTGGCGAAGGTGCATCTCGCGCGCGACGAGCGGGAGGAGGCCCTCTCCCTCTACCGGCTGGCGTGCGACATCTACCAGGAGCAGGAGCAGTGGACCGACGAGGACAAGACGCGCGTGCTCTTCGCGGAGGTCCTGGTGACGGCGGGGCGGGCCTCTGAGGCGATCACGGAGCTGGAGCGGGTCCAGGTGCTGCGTGAGGGGATGGACGGCGCGGACGTGCAGGAGATCCGTGAGCGCCTGGAGCAGCTGAGGTGATGCCGCCCGGTGGGCGACGAGGTCTCACAGTCCGGGCGGGAAGGTGCGGTAGTACTCCGTGGGGTCCGGGTCCAGCATCCCGGGTGGCCGCCCGTCCCCGAGCGAGGGCAGGAAGCGACGGATCCGGTCCATCACCTCGCGCACGTCCCGCGGGCGGTCCTCGGGGTCCCACTGCACCATGTGCAGGGCGAGGTCCCGAAACTCCGGAGGGATCGCGGCGAGCCGGTCGGGCGGCAGCACGGGATATCCGCGCTCGACTCGCTTCTCCGCCCCGCCGTAGGGCAGCCGCATGACCGCCATCTCCAGCAGGATGCAGCCCAGAGAGAAGATGTCTGACTGGCCGGTCAGGCCCTTCGCGCAAGGCTCGAGTTGCTCGTCCGAGGCGTATCCCGTAGTGCCGTGCGGTTCCTGCGTCGGCTGGCCGATTCTGGCGGCTAGCCCCAGGTCGATCAGACGCAGCCGTCCGTCGGGCTCCACCATGATGTTCTCGGGCTTCAGGTCGCCGTGCGCGAAGTCCTCTCCATGGATCGGCCACAGGATTTCGCAGAGTTGTCCGATGACCGAGGCGACGATTCCGAGGTGCTTGACCGGCCGTTTGCCCGCCAGGACGTCGCGCAGTGGCTGCCCTTCGATGAATTCCATGACCAGGCAGACGTCGTCCCTGTACGTTCCGGTCGCGAGAAGGCGGGGGATTCCCCGGTGTCCGCTGAGCCTTCGCATGGCCTCGCCTTCTTCGATCAGCTTCCTTCCCTCGCTCGCGTGATCCTCACGCTCCCAAACCCTCCAGGCTTTCTGCACCTTGACGACCACCTTGGTGCCGTCCTTCGGATCGTGACCGATGAAGACGTCTCCGGACCCTCCTTCACCAAGGAATTCGTGCACCTGGTAACGCTTCTCGACATTCCTGATCTCTTCGATCGCGTCCATGGAACCTCACTTTCGGCCGGCCTCGGAAGAGCCGGTTCATCACACCCGGTGAAAGGAGAACAAATGTCACAGCCCTGGCTTCCCCCGGAAGGGGTGCGCCGAACCTCCCAAGTCATCACGGTATCCGTCGGGATGTTCAAGAGAGGGGAATTCCGCTGTCCGGCCGCTGACGCTCTCAAAGCCCGCGGATACCTTCCGCTGGTGCCGGTTCCGCGTCGCCGCGAGCGACTGGAGCACTTCACGCTCGGTCCCTTCATGGACGCCTGCGACGCCCGTGGCCGCTCCACGTCCGCGCGCCCGGGCGGGTCGCGCACCACGCCGCTGCACGACGGTCTCCGGGCCTGGACGGAACACGGGCTCTCCATGTACGACCAGGCCTTCCCCACCGACGCCGGACACCCGTTGGACGAGGTGGCCGAACGATGGGCCTACCGCTACCGGCCGGCGACCGCCGAGGCGCGGAGTGTGGAGGAGTACAGATTCACGGTGTGGGGCCGGTGCCTGGCCTCTCCGGACGGGGCGCTGCGCGAACTCCGGCTCCCGGTCCACAGGCTCGGCGCCGCCCTTCCATCCGAGGAGTTCATCGCGGCTGCGGCCCTCGTCCTCGCCGAGGGCAATCCCGGCCCCAGGCCGGAGCGCGTGAGGATCGTGGAGTTCGCCCTCCTCGACGGCCGTACGCGTGAGCTCTTCTCCGGGAGCCACGCGCAGGCGGTCGCCCGCTATCGTCAGCACGGCCCGGGCGCGCTGACCGAGCTCCTGAACGGACGGGAGTTCCGGCCCGGCGGCTCGTGCGCCGACTGTCCGTTCATGGGTGTCTGTCCGGCACTTCGAACCGCGCCCGGAATTCTGGGAGTCGAGGCGAGCGGTCGGCCGAGGCGGACGTGGTCGGTGACCAACGGGCGCAATTACACGGCCTGTCCCGCACGCGACCACATGCGTCGCCTGCATCTGCCCACCGTCGACGCGGTCGAACGGGAGGCGACGGCGGAGCGGGGCCGAGCGCTGCACGCCTATCTCGCGGATCGGCACACTTCCACCCGGCCGTGCACCGCCGACGTCCCCGAGCAGTGGGTGCCAGAAGGGTTCGACCTCCCCGACCCTGAACGGGCCCTGGGCGCATCACTCTTGCGCCGGCACGCCGCGGTATGCCCGATGCGATGCGTGAAGGACGGGACGGACATCCGTACCGAACCCCGTGTGGTCCGGTACGACCCGGCCGCGGACGTCGTGGTGATGGCGGCACCCGACCTGCTCTACCGCGACGCGGGCTCGTGGGTGTGGCGTGAGACCAAGTCCACCGTCGCCGAGCGGCGCTCGAAGCAGCCACTGCTGGAGCGGTATCCCCAACTCGCCCTCGCGGTGCTGCTCGTGGCGCGCGGGGATCTCGGGGGCGGCCAGGAGCGCGCCCGTGTCGAGCTGGAGGTCCTGCGCCCCGGTGGCGCCGACCTGGAGGTCATCGACCCCTTCGCCGCGGCCAATCGCACGATGGCGGAACAGGTCCTGCGGACGATGGTGGCCGACTGGCACCAGGACGACTCCTACCCGGCCGTCCCCGGCCGCGCCTGCACGCGGTGCGAAGCGGCTCGCTGGTGTTCGGAGTCCGTCACGACCGAGGCCGCCGCGTGAGGGCGGGGACACCTGGCCACTCCGGTGGCACCGTACACGCGGACGGCTCGCGGGGCACCGGACTCCTCCGTGACCTCGCCCGCATGGTGGTGGTCCTCTCGGAAGCGGAGGACCTCCGATCGTTCACCCTGCCCTACCCGGGCATGGCCCAGCGCGCGCTGGACCGTACGGTGGCGCACTGCCTCGACATCGGGGAGACCCCGCCGACCAGCCTCCCCGAGCTGTGGGAGTGGTGCCGGCACAGGACGGCGGACGACCGGCTCTTCGATGGCCCCGCCTCCCTCGTCGCTCCGGGCGCCACCCTGGTGGACGCCCACGGCCGGATGCCCACCCGCACCTGCCTCGAACTGGCGGCACACGGGCCCGACGGGGTGGCGACGGAGGCCCGCGTGCTGCTGCGCGACCTGGCGGCGCGCAGCGGGACGGCCGCACGGTTCCAGCGCTGCCGCCTGTTCCTGGCACGCAACCCTGTGGTCCGCCAGGACGACCGCCATCGGCGCTCGTCCGGCTGGGACAGGGTCGTGTGGAGCCTGGTGAAGGAGCTCTATCAGCCCGTGCCGGAGTTCCTGAGGGTCCAGGGGGTGTTCCCGTGTTGCCGCTCCTGCCGCTTGCCGGCGCTGCCCGGGGACCGGAGGGCACCGCTCGCGGGGCCGGGGGCATCCCGCGTCGACGTCTGGTGCGAGGGCGAGGACTGCCCACGAGACACGGAGCTTGAGGCCGTCCGGAAACCCCAGCTCAGCCTGGTGCTCCGACGATCCCTGCGGGTCTTCCTCGTCCTCCCGCATCGCACGGAGGAAGACGTCCTGAGCCGACTCGACGCCGCAGGCATCGCCCACCAGAGCGTACCGGACCATCTGAACGCCTTCCACGTCCGGGGCGCCGTACTCAAGAACACCGGCGTACGGGTCTACGACCGCCTTCAACCCGGTCTCCTCGCCGCCCGTCTCGCGGACAGCCCGCCGATCGCCGACCGCACCCTCGTCGCGGTGCCCCCACGGCTCGCCGAGCGCCCCGGATACCGGGCCGCCTTCACCGCGGCGCTGCCCGAAACGGCCAGGGAACGGTTGGTGCTGACCACCCCTGACGAACTCGTGCACCATCTAGGAGAAGGGGCCGCCAGTGCGTAGCCTCACACCGCCCTTGAACGACGTACTCCGCGCACTGCAGGGATTCTTGGGGTCGTCCGTCCGGAGGCCCGCCCTGGAAGCTCTCTGCCAGGTCGAACTGGGCCTGCACCTCCAGCAGCGCATGCTGCCGGGCATCCCCGCGGGCAGCGCCTGGGTGCTCTTCAGCGGATACGCGTTCGCGGAGGCGTACGGTGCCCCACTGCCCGCGGACGCGGAGGAGACGCTGCGGGCCGCCCGGTACTCGCTGTGGACGCTGCGCAGGGGCCGGGCCTGGCGCGAGGCCCTGGACCGGTACCAGCAGTCGGATGCGCGGGTGCGCGCCTTCGACGTGCCGGACACCGAGGCACCGGCGGTCCGCCAGGAGATCTCCGTCGCCGGGGACCGGTTCGACGTCTACGACCGGCTGCTGAGGGTCGCCCCGCCGCTGGCGGGTCAACGGCTGCCGGTCGCGGGTCCGGGGCGGCACGCGTTCGCCGTGAGCCGGTCCCTGGCGGTGGTCGATCTGCCGGACGTTCCCCCGACCCCGCTCGTCGCCCACGACCTGGACCGCGTTCCGGCCGGTGAGGGCGCGCCCATGGTCTTCACCAGGAAGGATCTTGAGCGCACCGCCGCGGACATGGACGCCCTGCACACGTCCTCCGGGCGGGGAGGTGGGCCGAGGTGGGTGGAGCGGCTCGGGGCCTTCGAGCTGTCGGTCAACGAGGACGGGGTCTTCCGGAAGGCCCGCGACTTCGAGTTCACGATCGACGGGATCCAGCATCTGCTGGGCATCGTCGGCGCGGGCAAGAGCACGCTGCGGGACATCATCGCCGTCCACCTGGCGAGGCTGGGCCTGAGCACCACCATCGTCGTCACCGACGTCGCGGAAGTGCTCAAGCTGGTCGAGATGTACAACCGGTACACCGACGGCGCGGCGGCTCCCGTGCTCGGATACTCGGGCCGGGAACGGCACGCCCAGCGGCTGCACCGCAGACTCGCCGGACGCGACGAGCAGCGATTACTCGCCCACGACGATCCGGCCTTCGCCTACCTCGGAACGTCCTGTGTCCTGAACACCCGGCGTGAAGGCGTCTCCCCGTCCGCGGAACCGCTGGCCTTCGGCGAGGCGCCCTGTGTCCGGCTCAGGCCGCCGACTAAGCCGGGCCGCGGTGTCACTGGAGCGGCGAAGTCCCCGTGGCAGAAGGGGCTGAACAGCTGTCCGTACTGGTCCCTCTGCCCCCGGCACCACAGTTCCCGCGCTCTGGTCGGCGCGCGCATCTGGGTCACGACACCGGGCGGCCTGATCGACGCCTCACCACCGCGCCCGCAGAACGGCGAGCGTATCCGCTACCTCGAACTGGCCTGCCGCCGCAGCGACCTCGTGATCATCGACGAGGCCGACCGGGTGCAGATGCAGCTGGACCAGATCTTCGCGCCGGCCACGGTCCTCGTCGGCGACGAGGACAAGGGCCTCATCGACGGGCTCGCCCGTCACAAGATCCGTGAACTCGCCGCCAGTGGCCGTACCCAACTCTCCGAGCGAGACGTCGAGACGTTCACGGCCGCCCTCAACACCGCCACCTCGGCGACGGACCGGCTCTACGCGATGCTTGTGTCCGACTACGACTTGCGCTGCTGGGTCCGCACGGGCTACTTCAGCTCCTGGACCCTTCAGATCGGCCTGCTCGACCAGCGATACCCGCTTCCCGAGGGTAGCGGTCCCGAACACGAGAACCATGCGCCGAGGGAGCAGCTCGGCCGACTCTTCGACGCGTTCCGCGACAACCCCTTCGGCGACCGGGCCCGCCGCACGGACGAGGACTTCGGCCTGCTCACCGGACTGCTCAACGAACTGCTCCACACGGGCAACCCGGAGAACACCCGACGCCGGCTGGGCCAGGTCATGGACGACGTCCTCCGGTTGGACGGCACGTACATGGCGGCCCGGCAGGAGACGTACGAGAAGGAGCTCGCCGAGTGGCAGCGCGATCAGGACGAGTCGCGGAAGAGGAAGTCCGGGGCCGATGGGCGGAGAAGGTGCGGGAAGAAGCCCCCGAAGGCCCCCGAGGAGTGGCGGAAGGAACTCGCCCGACAGTTCGAGTTCACCCTGCTCGTGAGCGCCCTCGAACCGCGGCTCGCCATGATCAACGCCATGTGGCCCCGGGTCGAGTCCGCGCTCAACCTGCGCTTCAACGAGATGTACCGCCGTCCCGACGACTACGGCCCCATGGTTCCCGAGGCACCCATGGGCAACGTCCTGGGATTCCAGTTCCAGGTCGCCGGCGAGGACGAGGGGGGTGTCCGCAGCGGCGAACTCAGTTTCTTCCGTTGTAGCGGCGTCGGCCGTGAACTGCTCCGTGCCATCCCGCACCTCGCCTCCGTGGACGGCCGGCCCGGGGCCCATCTGCTCCTCATGTCCGGTAGCAGCTGGGCCGGTGCGTCCAGCCGTTACCACGTCCGCGTGCCGGTCGGCGTGCTCATCGAGCCGCCGCGCGAGGTGACCGAGCGCATCGCGTCCGAGAGCACGATGCGCTTCGAGTTCATCGAGGACGGCGACGAGAAGCTGCGCCTGTCCGGGACGGACGCCGACGAACGGCCGGAGAAGCTGCGCCGCATCGCACGGTACCTCGGGCAAGGAGAGGAAGACGCCCCCAGCGGTGGGCCACTGGAGGTTGAGCTGCTCGGCTTGCCGGCCGAGCGGAACCGGATCCTCCTGTTGGTCGGCAGTTACGTCGAGGCGCGCGTCGTCGCCGATACCCTGCACAACCTCAACCCGCGTTGGCAGAACAGCGTGCTCTGCCTCGTCTCGGACGACGAGGACATCGCCCCCGAGGACGAGGAGCCGTCCGCGCACCGTGCCCGTTCGCTCCGTCGAGGGGACGTCGAAAGCCTGAAGGACCTCGGCGCGGAGATTCTCGTCGCGCCCCTGCTCTCCGTGGAGCGGGGCCACAACATCCTCAACGAGGAGGACGAGGCCGCCATCGGGACGGTCTACTTCCTGGCCCGCCCCAATCCGCACCCAGACGACCTGCACCAGGCCGTCTACGCGGTGAACGACTGGATCGTGCGTGCCACCACCAGTGACACGTTCGCCTCGTGGGTGCGGACGGGACGCACCGTCGAGGACGGGGCCGACGAGGTCCGCCGGCTGGCCCGGTCCCGCTGGTACCAGGTGCTGGAGCACTCGATGGCGTGGAGCCGCCTCGGGGACGAACGGGAACGCGTCACTTGGGACTTGCTGGTCCTGATGTGGCAGGTGATCGGACGGCTGGTGCGTGGTGGTGTGCCCGCCAAGGTCGTCTTCGTCGACGTGGCCTTCGCTCCGCACCGAGGCGGGCCGTCCGACCGTCCCGACACCCCGGAGTCGAGCCTGCTGCACAGCATGCTCGCCGTACTGGATCCCTACTTCGAAAGCGACACGAAGACCGCCGAGGAGCAGTTCATCGCCGGCGCCCTGTACGGGCCGCTCCGGCAGATGCTCACCCGGCTGCTCACCGATCCGGACCCCCGCACCCCCGCCGAGGAACCGCACAGCACCCGCTAGGAGGAACCCCGTGTACCCCACCATCCGCTCCGCCGCGTACGAACCCGACCCGGGCCATGGACCCTGGCGGGAGGACCTGCATGTGCTGCGGCTCGGCGAGGATCTGCACGCCGAGCTCACCTGCCTGAACGCCGCCGCCAACGAGGGCGGGAGCCGCCCCGACCGGCTTCCCGTCCGGGGGCTCAACTCCCTGCTCCGGGCCATGGCTCCGGGCGTCATCGCGACCGGCCGCAACGCCGGTACGGACGGCGGCCTTCCCTGGCTCTACGCCCGCGAGGTAGTGCCACCTGACGTTCTCGCCCCGCTGATCGGTACCTGGTCCATGGCCCTGGCACCGGACTATCTCGATGCCGAAGGGGACGACGACGGCCTTGACCTGGAGGCGCGGCTCCTCGCCGAGGACCCGCGCGTGCCGGCGTTGCTCCCGCGCTGGGAGACCGAGCGCGTCGACCTCACCGAGACGGTGATGTCGCCGGGCGGCACCGCCGAACCCGTCCCTCGCCTGTACAGCCTGCTCCCGGAGTGGATCGCGTTCCGGCTGGCCGCCCGTCCGTTCCGCACGGGCGGCGCCTCACTCCACTTCCGGGTCGAGAGCTCGGGGAGCGGGACGCGCCTGATCTCCTGGCCGCCCCAGCGCTACGAGCACCGGAAGAAGACCTGGTACTACTCGGCATGTCTGAACATCTGCGTCCACACGGTGCCGTTCGCCTCCCGCTTCCGCGTCCATGTGTCGACGCAGGTGCGGCGCTGGGCCACCCAGCTGGATGTGCGCCCTCACCAGCTCAGTGGCGCGACGGTCCTCCTCGACACTCCGCTGCCCTGGCCGGAAGGACCTGACCGGGGCTACCGGCTGACGGCGAACACGCTCGCCTACGACCGGCGCCAGAAGGAACCGGCCTGGCGGCGGCACAGCTCCGTGTCGCTGCTGCCCGACCTCGACATCGTGCGCCGCTATCCGGAAGCCGTGGAGCTCTTCGCCCATCCGGAGCGCTGGATCAATGGGCAAGGGGACGTCGCGGCCGGCATCGTCTACCACCCGTCGCTCGGCCCGCACCCGGTCGGAACCGGACTGCTGCCGCGGGAGCGGGCGGATCTCGACGCCTGGGTCGAGGAGGGGCTGGGTCCGGTGCTGCGCAGGGTCCCCGACCTCGTCAGGGTCACGAGGCGCAACACCCCCTCGCTCCTGCCCCGCTCAGGGGCCAAGGCCGACCCTGGGAAGCGGGAGGCGCAGCTGACGCTCCAGCGCCGCGCAGCCTTGGCCCGCGCCCTGGGCGACCGCCCGCTGGAGATCGAAGTGCGCTGGCAGTCCAAGGAGACACGGGACGCGCTCCTGTCGGAACTGCCGAGGCTCATCGGCTTCGACCCCGTCGAAAGGGTGGGGCCGGAGGCCGACGGCACCTGGCGGTGCGGAGGCGACGGCATCGAGATCACGGTGCGCGCCCGGCCGGCCGGCGAGCTGGCCGACGCCCTGCCGGTCTCCAAGGACCGCAAGCGCCCGAGGGCCATCCGCTTCGCGGAGGCCGTAGAGGGCCGCTGCGCCCTGGTCGCGGACCGGACCGCCCCTCCGGGCGGGGGCCTCGGCATCGTGATCGCGGAGATCGCCGGCAAGGAACGTTTCACATCGGTCCCGGATTCGGACCCCAAGCACGCGCTGCGAGTCGCCTGGGCGAGGCAGGGCTGGCTCACCCAGTTCGTGAACCTGTCCGACGACACCGACAGCGCACTGGAGCACCGGGCACGGTGGACCCTGCTCGACGCGTTCCGCCAGTTCGGTGCGATCAGCCCGCCCGCTCACCGGGTGGGCGCCGGGATCCCCGGCGACCTCCAGTACGCGGCCCTCTGGTTCGTCCGGCACACCAGGAAGGGCCCCACCCGCCGTCCGGTCCGACGACTCGTCGCGGTGCGGGTCCGTCCGGGGGATGGCGCCGGCAGCCCGGGAGCCATCGAAGGCTGGGACGCCGAGCGGGGCGACTGGCTGCCCTACCCGAGTCTGCTCCAGCAACTCGCTGAGGCCCAAGAGCCCGCGGACGAAGACCCGGAGGTCGAGCGGCAGATCCGCGCCGTGCTCTTCCAGCTCCGTGACCGTCCGACGCTCCTGCTCACCGATCTGGCGAATCTGCGCCAGTGCTGGCCGCGCCTGCGCAACGGCGCGCTGAGCCGCGACACCCTCGGCTTCGGCAACGAACCCGACCAGCGCCACACGGTGTACGGGCAGGACCTGCGTGTGCTGTGCGTACGGGACGCGAACGGACGGGAGGAAGTCGCCGAGTGGTACGCCCGTGACGCGAACGGAGAGGTGGGGTTCGCCGAAGGCGTGTGGGGGACACCGGAGGCGAGCCGGGTCTTCGCGAGCACGACAAGCCGGCCTCACACGGCCGCGAAACTCCCCAAGGGGCTGATGAAGCTGGTACCGACGGCGAAGAACCGTACTGCCCCCGGGAAGACCGCCTGGAACCCCGGACAATTGGAGATCACGGTACTCGGATGCCTGTCGGAGAAGGCCCTGACGGACTCCGGGCGTGCGGGAGACACCCCTGACGAGCCGGCGGAATGGGCGACACTCGTACACCAGTTGCGTCAGCACGACGACTACCCGCCGCTCGCCAGGCCGCTCCCGCTGCACCTGGCACGTCTCGCCGGAGAGTACGCGCTTCCGCTCGCAGCACCGGAGGGGGCACGAGTCGAGGCGCCCACCCTCGACGAGCTCTGACGGAGAGAGGCCCGGGCCTGGTCGTCCACCTGGCCCGGGCCTACGGGACCCGCGGGGGGTCCGATCGGCTTCCTAGATGTCCCGGAAGATCTCGATCTGAGCCCCCACCGAGTTGAGTCGCTCCGCCAGCTCCTCGTACCCCCGGTTGATGACGTACACGTTGCGCAGCACCGAAGTGCCTTCCGCTGCCATCATCGCGAGGAGGACTACCACGGCCGGGCGGAGGGCCGGGGGGCACATCATTTCGGCGGCGCGCCAGCGGGTGGGGCCTTCGACCAGGACGCGGTGGGGGTCCAGGAGCTGGAGGCGGCCGCCGAGGCGGTTGAGGTCGGTGAGGTAGATGGCGCGGTTGTCGTAGACCCAGTCGTGGATCAGGGTCTTGCCCTGGGCCGTGGCCGCGATGGCCGCGAAGAAGGGCACGTTGTCGATGTTGAGGCCCGGGAAGGGCATCGGGTGGATCTTGTCGATCGGCGCCTCCAGTTTGGAGGGGCGGACCGTCAGGTCGACCAGGCGGGTGCGGCCGTTGTCCGCCGCGTACTCGGGGGTGCGGTCGTGGTCGAGGCCCATCTCCTCCAGGACGGCGAGCTCGATCTCCATGAACTCGATCGGGACCCGGCGGATGGTCAGCTCGGACTCGGTGACGACCGCGGCGGCGAGCAGGCTCATCGCCTCGACCGGGTCCTCGGAGGGGGAGTAGTCGACGTCGACGTCGATCTGGGGGATGCCGTGGACGGTGAGGGTGGTGGTGCCGATGCCGTCGACCTGGACGCCGAGCGCCTCCAGGAAGAAGCACAGGTCCTGGACCATGTAGTTGGAGGAGGCGTTGCGGATGACGGTCACGCCGTCGTGGCGGGCCGCCGCCAGCAGGGCGTTCTCGGTCACCGTGTCGCCGCGCTCGGTCAGGACGATCGGGCGGTCCGGGGAGACGGACCGCTCCACCTGGGCGTGGTACAGGTTGTCGGTCGCCGTGATGTCGAGGCCGAAGCGGCGCAGCGCGATCATGTGCGGCTCGATCGTGCGGGTGCCGAGGTCGCAGCCGCCGGCGTAGGGCAGCTTGAAGCGGTCCAGGCGGTGCAGCAGCGGGCCGAGGAACATGATGATGGAGCGGGTGCGGATCGCCGCCTCGGCGTCGATCGACTCCATGTCCAGCTCGGCCGGGGGCACGATCTCCAGGTCTACGCCCTCGTTGATCCAGCGGGTGCGGACACCGATGGAGTTGAGGACCTCCAGGAGACGGAAGACCTCCTCGATGCGCGCGACCCGGCGCAGCACCGTACGGCCCTTGTTGAGGAGCGAGGCGCAGAGCAGCGCCACGCACGCGTTCTTGCTCGTCTTGACGTCGATCGCGCCGGAGAGGCGGCGGCGGCCGACGACCCGCAGATGCATGGGTCCGGCGTAACCGAGAGAGACGATCTCGCTGTCGAGCGCTTCGCCGATGCGGGCGATCATCTCAAGGCTGATGTTCTGGTTGCCGCGCTCGATCCGGTTGACCGCGCTCTGGCTCGTGCCGAGCGCCTCGGCCAGCTGCGTCTGGGTCCAGCCACGGTGCTGGCGGGCGTCACGGATGAGCTTGCCGATGCGTACGAGGTAGTCGTCTGCCATGCCGTCACGTTATCTCAGATATGAGATGACGCTCGCGGTGGGGTGGGCCATCAGGGTGACGGGCTGTGCGCAATGGGGTGACGCGGTTCATAGAGCGGCAGTTCGGTGCCGCTCGGCAGGCGCACTCCGGAGAGCAGGCCCCACCCCTGGTCGCTGACGGGGCGTGAGACCTCCGCCCCCCGTTCCTCCAGGCGGGCCAGGGTCGCCGTGATGTCGTCGCACATCAGGTAGACCTCGTGCTTCGGCTCGCCGTCCGTGGGGTGCACGGCGACCTCGGCGGGAGGCAACCGGAAGACGAGCCAGCCGCGCCCCGCGTCCACGTGGTCGAAGCCGAACACGTCCTTGAGGAACGTGCGGTCGGCCTCCGCGTCCCGGGTGTAGAGGATCACATGCGTGCCGCTGAACATGGGTTGATCGTCCACTGGTGGGCTGTTTGTCGCAATCGTTCCGCGTCCGTACGGGGTGGGGGCGGGGGCGACAGGCGGCGGTCGGCCGTCAGTTTCCGTCGGTGTCGCGCAGTCTGACGCGCTGGATCTGGCGGGCCAGCGCCCGCCGCGCCGAGGCGGAGCCGGCCTCGGTCGGCCCGTCCGGCCCGTTCGTCCCGCCCGCCCCGGCCCGTACGTCGAGACCCCGGGCGATCCGGTCGTACGTGTCCCGGTACGCGCCCGGCAGTTCCGCCGCGCGCTCCCGCAGGTCCGCCTCGACCAGGCGCCGCAGCGCGTCCACGTTCTGCGGGGTGAACCGCTTCCGGCCGCGGGCCAGCGCGTGGACCGGCCGCGAGCAGTGGGCCGTGCCGTCCAAGGTGTCCGACACCTGCTCGGCCAGGCCCCACAGGCGCCCCTCTAGCCACGGCGTGTCGTCCCCGTCCTGCGACAGGTCGGCCGGCTCCCCGGTGCGGGGCTTGGACACCTGTTTGGAGACGGCCGGCTGGCTCATCCCGGCGAGCCGCGCGAGCCGGTCCTGCGTCCAGCCGGCGGCGGCGAACAGCTGGATCATCTCGGCGCGTGTCCGGCGCATCTCCTCGCCCGCCCGGATGACCTCGTTCATCCCGGCGAACAGGTCCTCGACCTGTTGTTCGGTCAGGTCGGCGGTCGGGTCCGGGGGTGCGTTGTCGTCGGCTGTCACCCCCCAGTTATACCGGCCGAACCCGCCCTCGACAGCTCTCATAACCACGTTATATAACCGAGTTATGAGACCTGTCGAGACGTCACCCGCGCTGTTCCTCACCGCCCCCGACCGCACCCGGCTGGCCCACCGCCTCACCGGCTCCGGTGCCCCGCTCCTCTGTGTCCCCGGTGGTCCCGCCGACTCCGCCTACCTCGGCGACCTCGGCGGCCTGTCCGCCCACCGCACCCTGGTGATCCCGGACCTGCGCGGCACGGGCCGCTCCGACGTGCCCGCCGACCCCTCCTCGTACCGCTGCGACCGCCTCGTCGAGGACATCGAGGCGCTCCGCCGGCACCTCGGGCTCGACCGGTTCGACCTGCTCGGCCACTCCGCGGGCGCCAACGTCGCCACCCAGTACGCCGCCCGCTACCCGCACCGCGTCACCCGGCTCGCCCTGGTCGCGCCCGGAATGCGGGCCGTCGGGGTGGAGGTGGCCCCCGAGGTCCGGCGCGAACTGGCGCTGGAGAGGGCGGGCGAGCCGTGGTTCCCGGAGGCCTTCGCCGCCCTGGAGGCGATCGTCGCGGGGGAGGGGAGCGACTGGGAGGCCATCGCCCCCTTCCTGTACGGGCGCTGGGACGAGGCCGCCCGACGCCACCACGCCGAGGGGCAGCCCGACAATCCCGAGGCCGTCGCCCGTTTCGTCGCCGACGGCGCCTTCACCCCGGACGCCACCCGCGCCGCGCTCGCCGGCTTCCCCGCCCCGGTCCTCCTGCTGGCCGGGGCCCACGACCTGAACAGCCCGCCGAGCGCGGTGGCGGAGTTCGCCGGCCTCTTCCCCCGCGCCGACTTCACCGTCCAGCCGGGAGCGGGGCACTACCCGTGGCTCGACGACCCCGCGCGATTCACGGAGACCCTGGCCGGCTTCCTCTCCTAGAGGTGGGCGCCGGCCGCCCGTCAGGTGTGGCTCTCCTCCGGATCCGTGGTCGCCGTACTGTTCGCGGGCGTGGCGGGCGTGGCGGCCACGCCGCCCCTGAGCATCGTCGCGCACACGTCCTGAAGGGCCTCGACCGTCTCCATCATCAGTGTGTACAGCTCTGTGTAGATGGTCTGTGTAGCAGTGAGCCACGTCCCGAAACTCCTTTGGTGCTTCCCCCTCTCGATCCCCTTCAGGAAGGTCCTCACCCTGTTTTCCGCGTCACTGTCATAGACCTTGCCCTTGAGGTTGTCCCACCCACCCCGCGCGGCGGCCACATCGGCGGGTAGCGCAAGGGGCTGGACGGTCCCGTTGGCGGTTGTTCCGCAGAGACTCGGCAGAGCGACAAGGCTGTCCCTGAAGGACCCGAACGTCGTCGAGTTGGTATCGCCGCCGGCCTGGCTGCTGACGCCCTCCGCGGCGTAGAACAACGTCTTCGGGTGGTCCTTCGGGTGCCGCTCCCGTTTTGCCTCGGCCGCCTTCTCCAGCATTTCCGCCCGCTTGGCCATATAGGCGTTCCGCTTCGTCTGGAGGGCGGCCTGGTTGTTCTTCAGGATCTTCTTGGTGGCGCTGTCGAGCCCGTTGAAAACGGCTTGCATTCTGTCGTTGCCGTTTGTTCCGAGAGCGATCGCGGCCTCGGCCAGTTTGTTGAACAGGTGGTCGCCCTGCTTCGGAGGCGGCCCGGCGGTCTGCTTTCCGTTGGAGTTGAAGGGCATGCGCTGCACGCTGGCCGTGTGGCCGGTGTCCTGGGAACGAGGGAGCGCATCGTGTGACGCGGGTTCCGCGGTGGACGCCCCCATGGCCCGGGTGGCGTTGGCCTCGGCTTCGCGCTCGAAGCGGTCGGAGGGGTCGCTGACGCGCAGACCGTCTCCGTGATCGGCCCCGGCCACCGGCCCTTGGCGCTGCTGGATGACGTGGGTGAGCTCGTGGGCCAGTGTGTGCTTGTCACCGCCGCCGGCGCCGATGACGACATGACTGCCCGAGGTGTACGCCCGGGCGCCGATCTCGTCGGCGGATGCGCGGGCCGCGCTGTCGTCGTGGATGCGGACGTCGGTGAAGTCCGCGCCGAGGCGGGACTCCATGTCGGTGCGCGTGTTGTCGTCGAGGGGCCGGCCGGGGGCGCGGAGTACGTCATGGACGGTGGATCGCTGCACCGGCGCCGCCTCCGTGGCCCCGGAGCGCGAAGTGGCCCGATGGTCGCAGCCGGGTCCGTGCTGGTGCTGCTCGGGTGAGGGGGCCTGGGCCCAGGGGTGCCCTGCCTGGCGGAGCATCTGGATCATCGCCGTGTTCCCGGCGGTCTCCGGGAGGTTCAGCGCGCCCGATCGGGGCAGGGGTGTCCGGCCGGGCGGAGGCTGGGGGGAGCGTTCGGAGTCGGGGGTTCGACCGTTCTTGCGGACCATGCGGGGTGCCGCCCTTCCTGTCGACGTTGCGGGAGGCCATCCCCACGACACCGCCCTGTCCGGGGTGCGGAAAGGAAAGGGAAGGCAGAACGCCGGGCATCGTTCGCTGCCCCCAGGCCCCCAGGCCCCCAGGCCCCCAGCCCTCCGGGCCCCCGCAACCGAGCTCGCCCGCCCAGCCCCCCAGGTGCCGGCCCCGCAGCCGCTCGGCCCCCGAGCCGCGGCGCGCGGCGGGCGCCACCACTGGCATGCCGGGCATGACCGACCGCCGGTGATGTACTAGAGTTATCTCGACATCGAGATATCTGCCGAGGCGCACCGCTGCCGCCACCCCGGTAAGGGTTACCTAACTTAGCCTTACCTTAGCGGATCGACGACGTGTACGTGGCGGCAGGATGCGGTGGAACGCGCACATATATGAAGGAGACTGTCGTGTCGGCGAACAGCTTCGACGCCCGCGCCACGCTGCGCGTGGGTGACGAGTCGTACGAGATCTTCAAGCTGGACAAGGTGGAGGGCTCCGCCCGGCTGCCTTACAGCCTGAAGGTTCTCCTGGAGAACCTGCTCCGTACCGAGGACGGCGCGAACATCACCGCCGACCACATCCGGGCGCTCGGCGACTGGGACTCCCAGGCCCAGCCGAGCCAGGAGATCCAGTTCACGCCGGCGCGCGTGATCATGCAGGACTTCACCGGCGTGCCCTGCGTCGTCGACCTCGCCACCATGCGTGAGGCCGTCGCCGCGCTCGGCGGTGACCCGGCGAAGATCAACCCGCTCTCCCCGGCCGAGATGGTCATCGACCACTCCGTCATCGCCGACAAGTTCGGCACCAACGACGCGTTCGCGCAGAACGTCGAGCTGGAGTACGGCCGCAACAAGGAGCGCTACCAGTTCCTGCGCTGGGGCCAGACCGCCTTCGACGACTTCAAGGTCGTCCCGCCGGGCACCGGCATCGTGCACCAGGTGAACATCGAGCACCTGGCCCGCACCGTCATGGTCCGCAACGGCCAGGCGTACCCCGACACCCTCGTCGGCACCGACTCGCACACCACCATGGTCAACGGCCTCGGTGTGCTGGGCTGGGGCGTCGGCGGCATCGAGGCCGAGGCCGCGATGCTCGGCCAGCCGGTCTCCATGCTGATCCCGCGCGTCGTCGGCTTCAAGCTGACCGGCGAGCTGCCCGCCGGCACCACCGCCACCGACCTGGTGCTGACCATCACCGAGATGCTGCGCAAGCACGGTGTCGTCGGCAAGTTCGTCGAGTTCTACGGTGAGGGCGTCGCCGCCACCTCCCTCGCGAACCGCGCCACCATCGGCAACATGTCGCCCGAGTTCGGCTCCACCGCCGCGGTCTTCCCGATCGACGGCGAGACCCTGAACTACCTCAAGCTCACCGGCCGCTCCGCGCAGCAGGTCGCGCTCGTCGAGGCGTACGCCAAGGAGCAGGGCCTCTGGCTCGACCCGGCCGCCGAGCCCGACTTCTCCGAGAAGCTGGAGCTCGACCTCTCCACGGTCGTCCCGTCGATCGCCGGCCCGAAGCGCCCGCAGGACCGCATCGTCCTCGCGAACGCCGCCGCGCAGTTCGCCCAGGACGTGCGCAACTACGTCGACGAGGTCGACGAGGCGGGCAAGGAGTCCTTCCCGGCCTCCGACGCCCCGGCGAACCACCCGAACGGCGCCCCGTCGAAGCCGGTCCAGGTGACCGCCCCCGACGGCACGACGTACGAGCTCGACCACGGCGCCGTCACCGTCGCCGCGATCACCTCCTGCACCAACACGTCGAACCCGTACGTGATGGTCGCCGCCGCGCTCGTCGCGAAGAAGGCCACCGAGAAGGGCCTGACCCGCAAGCCGTGGGTCAAGACCACCCTCGCACCGGGCTCGAAGGTCGTCACCGACTACTTCGACAAGGCGGGCCTGACCCCGTACCTCGACAAGGTCGGCTTCAACCTCGTCGGCTACGGCTGCACCACCTGCATCGGCAACTCCGGCCCGCTGCCGGAGGAGGTCTCCAAGGCCGTCAACGAGCACGACCTGGCGGTCACCTCGGTCCTCTCCGGCAACCGGAACTTCGAGGGCCGTATCAACCCCGACGTCAAGATGAACTACCTGGCCTCCCCGCCGCTGGTCGTCGCGTACGCCATCGCGGGCTCCATGAAGGTGGACATCACCAAGGACGCCCTCGGTGTGGACCAGGACGGCAAGCCCGTCTACCTGGCCGACATCTGGCCGTCGGAGGCCGAGGTCAACGACGTCGTCGCCAACGCCATCGGCGAGGACATGTTCAACAAGTCCTACCAGGACGTCTTCGCGGGCGACGCCCAGTGGCAGGCCCTGTCGATCCCGACCGGCAACACCTTCGAGTGGGACGCCGAGTCCACCTACGTGCGCAAGCCCCCGTACTTCGAGGGCATGACGATGGAGACCACCCCGGTCACCGACATCAGCGGCGCCCGTGTCCTGGCCAAGCTGGGCGACTCGGTCACCACCGACCACATCTCCCCGGCCGGTGCCATCAAGGCCGACACCCCGGCCGGCAAGTACCTCACCGAGCACGGTGTGGAGCGTCGTGACTTCAACTCCTACGGCTCGCGCCGAGGCAACCACGAGGTCATGATCCGCGGCACCTTCGCCAACATCCGCCTGCGCAACCAGATCGCGCCGGGCACCGAGGGCGGCTTCACCCGCGACTTCACCCAGGCCGACGCGCCGGTGTCGTTCATCTACGACGCCTCGCAGAACTACCAGGCCGCCGGCATCCCGCTGGTCATCCTGGGCGGCAAGGAGTACGGCTCCGGCTCGTCCCGCGACTGGGCGGCCAAGGGCACCGCGCTCCTCGGCGTCAAGGCCGTCATCACCGAGTCGTACGAGCGCATCCACCGCTCGAACCTCATCGGCATGGGCGTCCTCCCGCTCCAGTTCCCGGCCGGCCAGTCGGCCGACTCGCTCGGCCTGACCGGCGAGGAGACCTTCTCCATCGCGGGCATCACCGAGCTGAACGAGGGCACGACCCCGAGCACCGTCAAGGTCACCACCGACACCGGTGTCGAGTTCGACGCGGTCGTCCGCATCGACACCCCCGGTGAGGCCGACTACTACCGCAACGGCGGCATCATGCAGTACGTGCTGCGCAACCTGATCCGCGGCTAAGGATCAGGAACGGCAAGGGCCCTCTCCCCGGTGGGGAGAGGGCCCTTCCTCATGCCCGTACGCGTGTCAGCCCAGCAGCTCGATCTCCGCGAGCTCCGCGCCCGGGCCCGTCGCCACGAGTCGGTAGCGCGCGTACGAGCCCGGCGCCGCCACCGTGAACACCCGGGTCTGCCGGTCCCACGCGAAGGACTCGCCGGCCCGCCGGTCCAGGTCCTTCCAGGTCACGCCGTCCGTCGAGCCCTGGAGCACCCAGCCCGCCGGTGCCTTCGCCCGGTCGGCGGAGGAGGTCAGCGTGTACTGGACCGCCTTCCCGGGCGCCGCCACCGGCAGCTCCACCGCGCCGGCCAGCGGCGCCGCCGTCGCCGAGGTGTCGTCGAAGAGCACGCCGGCGCCCTTCACCAGGTCCGCCCGGGGCGCCGGCACCTTGTCGTCGCGGGTGACCGAGACCGGGGCGGCCGAGCCGCCGGTGCCCCACGCCGAGGGCTCGGGGCCCAGGTCGAACTTCAGCGTGCCGCCCTTCGCCAGCAGGTCGTGCGGCAGCGCCGTCGACGTCCACCGCTTCCCGTTCAGCCGCACGCCCTGGACGTACACGTTGCGGGCGCTGTTGCGCGGGGCCTCCACGACCAGCGTGCGCCCGTTGTCCATCCGCACCGTCGCCTTCTTGAAGAGCGGCGAGCCGATAGCGTACTCCCCGCTGCCCATCACCAGCGGGTAGAAGCCGAGCGCGGAGAAGAGGAACCAGGCCGACTGCTCGCCGTTGTCCTCGTCGCCGTGGTAGCCCTGGCCGATCTCACTGCCGGTGTAGAGACGGGACAGGACCTCGCGGACCTTCTCGGCCGTCTTCCACGGCTGCCCGGCCGCGTCGTACATGTAGGGCACGTGGTGGGCGACCTGGTTCGAGTGCCCGTACATGCCCATCCGCACGTCCCGCGCCTCGGTCATCTCGTGGATCACGCTGCCGTACGAGCCGGCGACGTCGGGGCTCGCCGTCTCGGGCGTCGAGAAGTAGGCGTCCAGCTTCTTCGCGAGGCCCGCCCGGCCGCCGTACAGGTTGGCCAGGCCCCGGGAGTCCTGCGGGGCGGTGAAGGCGTAGCCCCAGCCGTTGGTCTCCGTGTAGTCGTAGCCCCAGACGCGCGGGTCGTACGTCTCCGAGGGCAGCCGCCAGGCCCCCTTGGCGTCCCGCCCCTGGAAGAAACCGGCCTTCGCGTCGAAGAGCGAGACGTAGTTCCGCGCCCGGTTCAGGAAGTACGCCGACTCCTCGCGGTAGCGCTTCTTGCCGGTCTTCTCGTAGAGGGCCTGGCCCATCTTCGCGATGCCGTAGTCGTTGAGATAGCCCTCCAGGGACCAGGACAGGCCCTCGTGGGTCTCGGTCGAGGCGTAGCCGGTGAAGGGCGAGGTCTCCATGCCCTTGCGGCCGACGCCCCGGCTCGGCGCGACGACGGTGGCGTTCTTCAGGGCCGCCTCGTACGCGGCCTCCCCGTCGAAGTCCACGCCCTTCACGTACGCGTCCGCGAAGGCGACGTCCGAGGAGGTGCCGGTCATCAGGTCCGCGTAGCCGGGGGAGGACCAGCGGGAGATCCAGCCGCCGTCCTTGTACTGCTGCACGAAGCCGTCGACCAGCTCGCCCGCCTTCTTCGGGGTGAGGAAGGAGTAGGCCGGCCAGGTCGTCCGGTAGGTGTCCCAGAAGCCGTTGTTGACGTACGCCTTGCCGTCGACGATCTTCGCGCCGGTACGGGTCGGGGTGTCGGGACCGGCCGGGGCGGCGAAGGGGCTGGCGTACCGGTAGCCCGAACCGACCTTCTCGAAGCTGGAGTTGGGGTACAGGTACAGCCGGTAGAGGCTGGAGTAGAGGGTGACGAGCTGGTCGTGGGTCGCGCCCTCGACGGTGACCCGGCCGAGCACCTCGTCCCAGGCGTCCTGGGCCCGCTCCCGTACGGTGTCGAAGCCGGTGCCCTCGGGGATCTCGTCGGCGAGGTTCGCCTTCGCCTGCTCGACGGAGATCAGCGAGGTCGCGATCCGCAGGCCGACCGTGCGGTCCGCGCCCGCGTCGAAGCGGAAGTGCCCCTTCACACCCGGCTCCGCCGGCTTGCCGGAGCCGGTGACCGGCGCGTCGAAGACGCCGTACACGAACATCCGCCCGGCCCCGGTGGACAGCCCGCTCCTCACGTCGGACCAGCCGGTGAAGGAGCTCGTCGCCGGGTCGAGGGTGAGCCCGCCCTGGTCGGTGACGTTGTCGAAGACGACGCTCGCGTCGGCGCCGGGGTAGGTGAAGCGCATCGCCGCCGCGTGGTCCGTCGGCGCGATCTCCGCCTTCAGGCCGTTCTCGAACGTGACGCCGTAGTAGTGCGGCCGGGCCGTCTCGTTCTCGTGCCGGAAGGGCAGTGCCCGGGCCGTCCGGTCGGCCGGCGGGGCGCCGGCGGCGGCCGAGGGCATCAGCTGGAAGGTCTGCCGGTCGCCCATCCACGGGCTCGGCTCATGGCTCGCGGACAGTGCCTGCAGGGTCGGCAGGTTGTCGGCGTTGTTGCTCCGCGCGTACTCGTACAGCCAGCTCTGTGAGGCCGAATTCGTCACCGGCGTCCAGAAGTTGAAGCCGTGCGGCACGGCCGTGGCCGGAAACGTGTTGCCGCGCGAGAAGGAGCCGGAGGAGTTCGTGCCCCGGGTCGTCGAGGCGTAGTCGGAGAGCCGGGCGAGCGGCTGCCGCGGCGCCTTCGGGGCGAGCGACAGGTCGTCGATCCAGCCCTGGAACTTCGCCGGGCCCTTGGGGGAGTCGTACGCCACGAGGATCCGGTCGACGGTCTTCCCGTTCGCGACCTCGCCGATCCTCGCCGTGACCTGGTTCCACTGGTTGACGTAGAGCCGCTTGGCGGCGCCCTGCCCCTGCGGGGTGAGGAGCCCGCCGTGCGTGTCGGTGGCGCCGAGCCCGCTCAGATAGGTGCCGTCGGTGAAGGCGAGGTCGACGGCGACGTTCGTCGCGGGGTAGTTCAGGTCCGTCTCGTTCATCGCCGGGAAGATCCGGTACGACAGCTCGGTGTTCCGCGTGATCCGGGTGTCGACGTCGAAGACCTTGTTGTACGACCAGGCCCGGCCCTCGCCCCGGTGGGTGCCCGCGTAGCGCAGCGCGCGCTTCCCGGTGAACCCGGCGCCCGCCTTGGCGGTGGGGGAGCCGCTGGGGCCGCGCTCCGCCTGGCTGCGCATCTCCTCGGGGACGGGCTGGGAGGCGTCCCCGTTCGAGAACTGAACGTCGGAGAGCTGGGTCAGGCCCGCGCCCGCGTTCTTGGTGATCTCCAGACGGTAGTGGGCGTACGCGGTGACGCCGCCGCCCGCGAGGTCGTACGAGCGGGTCTCGAAGCGCTTGGCGAAGGACTCGCCCGCGCGCGTGTCGAGGACCGTCCACTCCTTGCCGTCCGCCGAGCCCTTGAGGGTCCAGTCGCGCGGGTCGCGCTCGGCGGCGTCGTTGGCCGAGGTCAGCGCGTACGTCGCCAGCTTCACGGGCGCGTCGAGGTCGAACTCGATCCACGCGGTGGGCTCGAACACCAGCCATTTGGTGCCGGGTTGGAGGTCGGTCAGGTTCTCCTTGACCTCGCCGGAGGACGCGTTCTCGCCGCTGGCGCGCAGCGTCGTCACGCGGTCGGTGACGTTGCCGGGGATGCCGGTGACGAATCCGCCGTCGACCCCGCTTGTCCGCTTCTTTCCGTCGGGGCCGACTTCGACGGTGTTCCGCCAGGTCGGCTGGGTTTCGTCCGCTTCGAAGGAGGTGGTGAACTCCCGTGTGGAGACATCCGATCGAGGCGATTGGTCCGTTCCGCCCGGAAGCGCCTGAGCCACCGTGGGGGTGAGGCTCAGGACCAATGCCGCCGAGGCTGCCAGGGAGACCGCTCTGAGAGGGGGGCGCATGCGGTGTCGTCGCTCCTGCCACTGGATGTAGACAACGTTGTCATTCTCGCCGAGCAAGTCCCCAGGAGAAGGCCAAGTGACAGGTGGTGTCAAGGGTGTTGACGGCAAAATCGGGGAGGAAACGGGGCAGAAACGCCTCCGGCATCGCGCAGGTCTCAACTCGGAGACGACTCCCGGAGAAAGCGGGTTTCGATCTTGCTCCGGCGGCGGGAAGTGGACTATACCTGTCGGCGTCCCGCCCGTCGTACCACTGCGCACGACGGCCCGACCCATGTACGACCCAGCTGCAATTGACCGCGGTGGCGGGGCCCTTCGCTGAGGCGAATCTGTACGGGCGACCGGTACACCGCCTGAGTCCTGAATGAAGGCGAGGACTTGAGCATGGGATCCACCTCCGCCCAGAACCATGAGGGCCTCGGCCGTCGCGATCTGATCAAGCGTTCCGCCGCACTCGGTCTGATCTCGGTGCCGACCATGAGTTTCCTGTCCGCGTGTGCCTCCAGCGGGGGCGACGACGCGGGCAAAGACAAGCCCAAGGGCGAGAAGACGAAGGACAACCCGTTCGGCGTCGCCAAGGGCGGCAAGATCGACGTCGTCGTCTTCAAGGGCGGGTACGGCGACGACTACGCCAAGGCGTGGGAGGCCAGCTTCAACAAGAAGTGGGACATCACCGCCACCCACACCGGCACCCAGGAGATCACCGGCAAGCTGCAGCCGCGCTTCAACGCGGGCAACCCGCCGGACATCGTCGACGACTCCGGCGCCCAGAAGATCAAGATCGACGTGCTCGCGAAGAACGGGCAGCTGCTCGACCTCGCCGAGGTCCTCGACGCGCCGTCCGTCGACGACCCGTCCAAGAAGGTCCGCGACACCCTGATCCCCGGCACCGTCGACGCCGGCCTCCAGGAGGGCAAGGTCGTCGCCCTCAACTACATCTACACGGTGTGGGGCCTGTGGTACTCCGGCAAGCTCTTCAAGGAGAAGGGCTGGACCGAGCCCAAGACCTGGGACGAGTTCATGGCCATCTGCAAGGAGGCCACGGCGCAGGGCATCGGCGGACTCGCCCACCAGGGCAAGTACCCGTACTACATCAACGTCGCCATCATGGACCTGATCGCCAAGAAGGGCGGTCTGGAGGCCATGAAGGCCATCGACAACCTCGACCCCAAGGCGTTCGTCGGCTCCGCCGCGGCCAAGGAGGCCGTCGAGGCGGTCTACGAACTGGTGGAGAAGGGCTACCTGATGGCCGGCACCAACGGCCTCACCCACACCGAGTCGCAGACCCGCTGGAACCAGTACAAGGCCGTGTTCATCACCTCCGGCTCCTGGCTGGAGAACGAGCAGCTCAAGCAGACCCCGGCCGACTTCGACATGAAGTTCATGCCGATGCCGCTGCTGCCCGGCAGCAAGATGCCGTACGAGGCCATCCGCGCCGGTTCCGGTGAACCCTTCATCATCCCGTCCAAGGCCAAGAACCTGGCCGAGGCGAAGGAGTTCATGCGGATGATGCTCTCCAAGGAGTGGTCGACGCTCTTCGCCAAGGAGGCGAACTCCCTCACCATCCTCGCGGACGGTGTGGACCCGAGCGTCAAGCTGCGCCCCGGCACCCAGTCGACGGTCGTGGCCTCCAAGGCGGCCGGCACCAACACGTTCCGCTACCTGTACACCGAGTGGTACAGCGAGATGGACACCGAGATCCAGAACGCCTCCAACGAGCTGATGGCCAAGCGCATCCAGCCCGCCGAGTGGCTCAAGCGGGCCCAGGCCGCCGTCGACAAGGCCGCCAAGGACCCGGCGGCCAAGAAGAACCACCGCGACTGACCGCTCAGCACACCGGGGACATCAGGGACAGGAACGCCATGCGCAAAGGGCAGTACCAGTTCGTCACGGGATTCCTCTTCGTACCCGTGGCCCTCTATCTGGTCTTCGTCATCTGGCCGTACATCCAGACGATCGGCTACTCGCTGACCGACTGGAAGGGCCAGTCGCAGACCTTCTCCTTCGTCGGACTCGACAACTACGTCGCCCTCTTCCAGGACGACGTCTTCCTGGGAGCGGTCTGGCACAACATCCTGTTCCTGGTGTTCATCCCGGTGATCACCATCCTGCTCGCCCTCTTCCTCGCCTTCATGGTGAACGCGGGCGGACGGAGCAAGGCCGGCGGCGTCGCGGGCGTCGCCGGGTCCAAGTTCTACAAGGTCGTCTACTTCTTCCCGCAGGTGCTCTCGTTGGCGATCCTCGCGGTGCTCTTCGGCGCCGTGTACCGCAGCGACACCGGCGGCATGCTCAACGGCCTGCTGCTCAAGCTGGGTCTCATCGACGCCGCCGAGCCGATCGAGTGGCTGAACGAGCCCGACTTCGTCCTGTGGGCGCTCATGGCGGTCGTCGTCTGGCACGGCGTCGGCTTCTACCTGGTGCTGTTCTCCGCCGCCATGCAGTCCATCCCCCGGGACATCTACGAGGCCGCGCTGATCGACGGCGCCGGCCGCGCCCAGTCCTTCTTCCGCATCACCCTGCCGCTGCTGTGGGACTCCGTGCAGACCGCCTGGGTCTACCTCGGCATCGTCGCCATGGACATGTTCGTGCTGGTCTCCACGATGACCTCGGGCGACTACGGCGGTGGCCCCGACCACCACAGCGAGACCATGTCGACGGTCATGATGCGCAACTTCCTCTACTTCGGGAAGAGCGGCTACGCCTGCGCCATGGGCGTGGTCATGCTGCTCCTCACCCTGATCGTGTCCGTGGTCACGCTGCGCGCCACCCGCCGCGAGCGCCTCGAGTTCTGAGCGGGAGAACCGACGATGACTGCACCCATCCAGAAGTCCGACGCGAGCCCGGCCACCGGCACGGACTCCGTGCCCCGGCAGCGCGCGACGCGCACGGGACACACCCCGGCCCAGGGCCCCGCCCGCGAGGGCGTCGTCCTCAACGTCTTCTCGCACGGCTTCCTCGCCGTGTGGGCCCTGCTGATCGTGCTGCCGCTGCTGTGGCTGGTGCTCAGCTCCTTCAAGACCGACTCCCAGATCGCCGGATCGGCCTTCGGCTGGCCGGGCAACTGGTCGCTGGACGTCTTCGGGCGGGCCTGGAGCAAGGGCATCGGCGACTACTTCGTGAACACCGTGATCGTCCTGGTGTTCTCGGTGCCGCTGACCATGCTCTTCGGCTCCATGGCCGCGTACGTCCTGGCCCGCTACCAGTTCTGGGGCAACCGGGCCATCTACTACTTCTTCGTCGCCGGCGCGATGTTCCCGGTCTTCCTGGCGCTGGTCCCGCTCTTCTTCATGGTGAAGATGCTCGGGATGCTCAACACCTACCAGGGCCTGATCCTGGTGTACGTCGCCTACTCGATGCCCTTCACCGTCTTCTTCATGCACTCCTTCTTCAGGACCCTGCCGACGGCGGTCTTCGAGGCGGCGGTCCTGGACGGGGCCTCGCACACCCGGGCCTTCTTCCAGGTGATGCTGCCGATGGCCAAGCCGGGCCTGCTCAGCGTGGGCATCTTCAACACACTGGGGCAGTGGAACCAGTTCGTCCTGCCGACCGTGCTGATGCAGCCGCAGAGCGGTGACGATCCGGAGCGGTACGTGCTCACCCAGGGCCTGATCCAGCTCCAGCAGCAGCAGGGGTACGAGACCGATCTGCCGGTGCTCTTCGCCGGCGTCACCATCGCCATGATCCCAATGCTGGTGGTCTACCTGTCCTTCCAGCGGCAGGTCCAGGCGGGTCTCACTTCGGCCACGCTCAAGTAGCGACAACCGCGCGCGGAGGTCCGGTCCCGGGGAGTCCACCCCGGGACCGGACCTTTTGCGTCCGCTTTCGGCTACCGTCGAGGACTTGACGGCGACAAGCCCTACGAAGGAGCTTGGAGTTCATAACTTGTACACGTCGTAGGGTGGAGAGAGTCAATGGAGACTCCGGGGTCGCAGTCGTCGCTGCACCGGGCCAATCTGGAGCGGGTCGTCCGGGCGGTTCGGATGGCCGGATCGCTCACCCAGGCGGAGATCGCCCGGGCGACGGGCCTGTCCGCCGCCACGGTCTCCAACATCGTGCGGGAGCTCAAGGACGGCGGGACCGTCGACGTCACCCCGACCTCCGCCGGCGGCCGCCGGGCCCGCAGCGTCTCGCTCAGCGGCGACGCGGGCATCGTCATCGGCGTCGACTTCGGGCACACGCACCTGCGGGTCGCGGTCGGCAACCTGGCCCACCAGGTGCTCGCCGAGGAGGCCGAGCCACTGGACGTGGACGCCTCCGCCGCGGAGGGCTTCGACCGGGCCGAGCAGCTGGTCACGCGGCTGATCGCGGCCACCGGCATCGGCCGGGACAAGGTCGTCGGCGTGGGCCTCGGCGTGCCGGGCCCCATCGACGTCTCCTCGGGCACCCTGGGCTCCACCTCGATCCTGCCGGGCTGGAGCGGGATCAACCCCGCCGACGAGCTCTCCGCGCGCCTCGGCGTCCCCGTGCACGTCGACAACGACGCCAACCTCGGGGCGCTCGGCGAGCTGGTCTGGGGCAGCGGCCGGGGCGTGAAGGACCTCGCGTACATCAAGGTCGCCAGCGGTGTCGGCGCCGGGCTCGTGATCGACGGGCGGGTCTACCGGGGCCCGGGCGGCACGGCCGGCGAGATCGGCCACATCACCCTGGACGAGTCGGGACCGGTCTGCCGCTGCGGCAACCGGGGCTGCCTGGAGACCTTCACCGCGGCCCGCTACGTGCTGCCGCTGCTCCAGTCGAGCCACGGCCCCGGCCTGACCATGGAACGGGTGGTCCAGCTGGCCCGCGAGGGCGACCCCGGCTGCCGGCGCGTGATCGCCGACGTCGGCCGCCACATCGGCAGCGGCATCGCCAACCTCTGCAATCTCTTGAACCCGAGCCGGGTGATCCTCGGCGGCGACCTGGCGGAGGCCGGAGAGCTGGTCCTGGCGCCCATCAGGGACTCCGTCTCGCGGTACGCCATCCCCAGCGCCGCCCGGCAGCTGTCGCTGGCCCAGGGGGCGCTGGGCGGCCGCGCCGAAGTGCTGGGCGCGCTCGCCCTCGTACTCAGTGAAATGGGCGATTCGACGCTTTTGGAGGGGGGCTCCGGGAGCACCCCGAAGAGGTCCACGCTTGCGTTCACTTAGATAACGGATGGCACCGTTGTCATCTCGTTAAGGATTTACTCCTTGACGTCGACCCTGCGGCCGAGTTGACTTCCAGCCACCTCGGCCGCAACGTCGCGGCCTCGTCAGGGAGGCAACCCCACATGAACGCAATGACGCGTCGCGTCGTCATAGGCACGGCCGCGGTTTCCATGGCCCTCTCCCTCGCCGCCTGTGGCCAGGCCGGCGACAACGGGTCGGGCGATGCGAACGGCGGCGACGGCAAGACCATCGGTCTGCTGCTTCCGGAGAACAAGACCACGCGCTACGAGACCTTCGACCGCCCGATCATCGAGGCGAAGATCAAGGCCCTCTGCTCCGACTGCGAGGTCAAGTACAACAACGCCGCGCAGGACACCGAGACGCAGAAGAAGCAGTTCGACGCGCTCGTCACCCAGGGCGTGAAGGTCATCATCCTGGACTCGGTCGACTACAAGGCCACCAAGTCCTGGGTCCAGCAGGCCGAGAAGAAGGGCGTCAAGGTGGTCGCGTACGACCGCCTGGCCGAGGGCCCGATCTCCGCCTACGTCTCGTACGACAACGAGAAGATCGGCCGCCTCCAGGGCGAGGCCCTGGTGAAGGCGCTCGGCGCCACGGCCAAGGACGCCAACGTCGTCATGATCAACGGCTCGCCGACCGACCCCAACGCCCCGCTGTTCAAGAAGGGCGCCCACAGCGTCCTCGACGGCGGCGTGAAGAAGGTCGTCTACGAGCAGGACATCCCGGACTGGTCCCCGGACGAGGCCAACAAGAAGATGGGTGCCGCCATCGACTCGCTGGGCAAGGCGGGCTTCCAGGGCGTCTACTCCGCCAACGACGGCATGGCCGGCGGCATCATCACCGCCCTCAGCAAGCAGGGCGTCAAGGTCCCGGTCGGCGGTCAGGACGCCGAACTCGCCGGTCTGCAGCGGATCCTGAAGGGCGACCAGTCCTTCACCATCTACAAGCAGATCAAGCCCGAGGCCGAGACCACCGCGGAGATCGCGGTCAAGCTCCTCAAGGGCGAGAAGATCGACGACCTCGTCCCGGTGAAGGTCACCAGCCTCACCGGCGAGTTCAAGGACATCCCCGCCAAGCTGTACGACGCGCAGATCGTGACCAAGGAGAACATCGCCTCCACGATCGTCGCCGACAACGTCTACAAGGCGGCCGACATCTGCACCGCCGAGTACAAGGCGGCCTGCGAGGCGGCGGGCATCAAGTAGCCCGCCCCGCCCCCCACGGAAGACCGTCCGGCGCTCCCCGCCCCGTTCCACGCCCCGCAAGCGGGGGCGGGGCGCCGGACTCCCTCGCGGTACCCGCGGTACTCCGCAGCACTTCTCGCACCACATCCCCGCCGGTCAGGCGGCGAAGGAGATGATTCACGTGTCCGCTACGCCCGTGCTGGCGTTGCGCGGGGTCTCCAAGCGGTTCGGCGCCGTCCAGGTGCTCACCGATGTCGATCTGGAGATCCACGCCGGAGAGGTCGTCGCCCTGGTGGGCGACAACGGCGCCGGCAAGTCGACCCTCGTCAAGACGATCTCGGGTGTTCACCCGATCGACGAGGGCACCATCGAATGGGACGGCCGCCCCGTCCAGATCACCCGGCCCCACGACTCCCAGAACCTCGGGGTCGCCACCGTCTACCAGGACCTGGCGCTCTGCGACAACCTCGACGTCGTCGCCAACCTCTTCCTCGGCAGCGAGCTCAGCTCCGCCCGGGTGCTCGACGAGATCGCCATGGAGAAGCGCGCCCGGGAGCTCCTGGACACCCTGTCCATCCGCATCCCCTCGGTCCGCATCCCCGTCGCCGCCCTCTCCGGCGGCCAGCGGCAGGTCGTGGCCATCGCCCGCGCCCTGATCGGCGACCCGAAGGTCGTCATCCTCGACGAGCCCACCGCCGCCCTCGGCGTCGAGCAGACCGCCCAGGTGCTCGACCTGGTGGAGCGGCTGCGCGAGCGCGGCCACGGCGTCATCCTCATCAGCCACAACATGGCCGACGTGCGCGCCGTCGCCGACAAGGTCGCGGTGCTCCGCCTCGGCCGCAACAACGGTGTCTTCGACGTCCAGGACACCACCCACGAGACGATCATCGCCGCCATCACCGGTGCCACGGACAACGCCGTGACCCGCAGGCAGGCCCGTACGGCCGCGGCCGGGAACGACGAGAAGGGGGCCGCCAAGTGAGCGACCTCGCCAAGACCCCCGAAGCCGCCGAGGCTCCCGAGACCCCCGACATACCCGTCGAGGGGTCCGCGGCACCCGTTCCGGCGGTCGACCCCCGCCTCCTCGTGCGCGAGGAGGGCTTCAAGGGCTACTGGACCGAGTTCACCCGCAAGATCCGCGGCGGCGAGCTCGGCTCCCTCCCCGTGATCCTGGGCCTGATCGTCATCGCGATCGTCTTCCAGATCCAGAACGCGAACTTCCTCTCCGCGAGCTCCGTCGCCAACGTCGCGGTGTACGCCTCCGGCCTCGGCATCATGGCCGTCGGCATCGTGTTCGTCCTCGTCCTCGGCGAGATCGACCTGTCGATGGGCTCCGTCGCCGGCGTCGGCGCCGCCGTCTGGGCCGGCCTCCAGGTCGGCAACGGCATGAACCAGTGGCTGTCCATCGTGCTCGCGGTGCTCGCCGGCACCGCCATCGGCGCGCTGCACGGCTTCTTCTTCGCCAAGATCGGCGTCCCCGCGTTCGTCGTCACCCTGGCGGGCTTCCTCGGCTGGATGGGCTTCCAGGAGTGGCTCATGGGCGGTGAGGGCTCCATCAACACGCCGTCCGGCAGCGTGGTGGAGAACCTCACCAACTACTTCTTCGCCGACAAGATCGCCGCCTACGGCCTCGCCCTGGTCGCCGTCGCCGCGTACCTGTTCTCGCTCCTGCGCGACAGCAGCCGCCGCAAGGCCGCCCAGCTCCCGGCCCGCCCGATCGCCGAGATCGTGCTGCGCACCGCCGTCGTCGCCGTCCTGGTCTTCGTCGTCGCGTACGTCATGAACGAGCCCGCCGGCGCCCGCGGCCTGCCGCTCGCCCTGGTGCTGTTCCTGGCCGTTCTGCTGATCGCCGACTTCGTGGCCCGCCGTACCCTGTTCGGCCGCAAGGTCTTCGCGGTCGGCGGCAACGCCGAGGCGGCCCGCCGCGCCGGCATCAACGTGGACCGGGTCCGGATCGCCGTCTTCGCGATCTCCGGCACCCTCGCCGCCTTCGGCGGCCTGTTCATCGCGAGCCTCTCCGGCGGCGCGACCAAGAGCCTCGGCGGCGGCAACACGCTGATGCTGGTCATCGCCGCGGCCGTGATCGGCGGCACCAGCCTCTTCGGCGGCCGCGGCAAGGTCTGGTCCGCGCTCCTGGGCATGGTCGTGATCCAGTCGATCCAGCAGGGCCTGAACATGATCGGCATGTCCAACGCGATCCAGAACATGATCACCGGCGCGGTGCTCCTCGCCGCCGTCGTGATCGACTCGGTCTCCCGCCGCACGCAGAAGACCGCCGGGCGCGCGTAACGCTCGCCACACTCCGCCCGGCGCCGAGAACCGGCGCCGGGCGCTGCCGCGTCCGGACCAGTGCACCGGCCGTACGGATCAGCGGTGTGCCGGGCGGATCAGCGGTGTGTCGGCCATGTGGGCGGCGCTCGTTCGCCCGGCCCGATGCCCACGATCCAAGACGGAACATTAGACTCGACAAATCGGCAAGCTCGACCAGCTCAAACGCAAGGAGGCACGGGTGGCTCTGCTGACCCGTATCAGGGGACCGCGAGATCTGGACCGGCTCTCCTCGGAACAGCTGGACCAGCTGGCCGGAGAGATCAGGTCGTTCCTCGTGGACGCCGTCTCCAAGACCGGCGGGCACCTCGGCCCGAATCTGGGTGTGGTCGAGCTGACCATCGCCCTGCACCGCGTCTTCGACTCGCCCAAGGACAAAGTCCTCTTCGACACCGGGCACCAGAGCTACGTCCACAAGCTGCTCACCGGGCGCCAGGACTTCTCCAAGCTCAAGATGAAGGGCGGCCTGTCCGGCTACCCCTCGCAGGCGGAGTCCGACCACGACGTGATCGAGAACTCGCACGCCTCGACCGTCCTCGGCTGGGCCGACGGACTGGCCAAGGCCAACGAGATCCTCCGCAAGGACGACCACGTCGTCGCGGTCATCGGCGACGGCGCCCTCACCGGCGGCATGGCCTGGGAGGCGCTCAACAACATCGCCGCGGCCAAGGACCGGCCGCTCGTCATCGTCGTCAACGACAACGAGCGCTCCTACGCCCCCACCATCGGCGGCCTCGCCAACCACCTGGCGACCCTGCGCACCACCGACGGCTACGAGCGCTTCCTCGCCCGCGGCAAGGACATCCTGGAGCGCACCCCGGTCGTCGGGAAGCCGCTCTACGAGACCCTGCACGGCGCCAAGAAGGGCCTCAAGGACTTCATCGCCCCCCAGGGCATGTTCGAGGACCTCGGACTGAAGTACGTCGGCCCCATCGACGGCCACGACATCGAGGCCCTGGAGTCCGCGCTGACCCGCGCCAAGCGGTTCGGCGGCCCGGTCATCGTGCACTGCCTCACCGAGAAGGGCCGCGGCTACCAGCCGGCCCTCCAGGACGAGGCCGACCGCTTCCACGCCGTCGGCAAGATCCACCCCGACACCGGTCTGCCGATCGCCTCCTCCGGCGCCGACTGGACCAGCGTCTTCGGCCAGGAGATGGTCGAGCTCGGCAAGGAGCGCGCGGACATCGTCGCGATCACCGCGGCCATGCTCCAGCCCGTCGGCCTCGACAAGTTCGCCAAGGCCTTCCCCGAGCGGGTGTTCGACGTCGGCATCGCGGAGCAGCACGCCGCGGTCTCCGCGGCCGGCCTCGCCACCGGCGGCCTCCACCCGGTCTTCGCGGTCTACGCGACCTTCCTCAACCGGGCCTTCGACCAGGTCCTGATGGACGTGGCCCTGCACAAGTGCGGCGTCACCTTCGTCCTGGACCGGGCCGGTGTCACCGGCACCGACGGCGCCTCCCACAACGGCATGTGGGACATGTCGATCCTCCAGGTCGTGCCCGGCCTGCGGCTCGCCGCCCCGCGCGACGCCGACCAGGTCCGCGCCCAGCTGCGCGAGGCCGTCGAGGTCACCGACGCCCCCACCGTGGTCCGCTTCTCCAAGGGCGCGGTCGGTCCGGCCGTCCCCGCGCTGCGCCGGGTCGGCGGCATGGACGTGCTCCGCGAGCCGAACAGCGACAAGCCGGACGTCCTCCTGGTCTCGGTCGGCGCCCTCGCGCCGATGTGCCTGGAGATCGCCGACCTCCTCGACAAGCAGGGCATCTCCACCACCGTGGTCGACCCGCGCTGGGTCAAGCCGGTGGACGAGGCCCTCGCCCCGCTCGCCGAGCAGCACCGCGTGGTCGTCACCGTCGAGGACAACAGCCGCGTCGGCGGTGTCGGCTCCGCCGTCGCCCAGGCGCTGCGCGACGGGGGCGTGGACGTCCCGCTGCGCGACTTCGGCATCCCGCCGCGCTTCCTCGACCACGCCTCCCGCGGCGAGGTCATGGCCGAGATCGGGCTCACCGCCCCGGACATCGCGCGCCAGGTCACCGGCCTGGTCTCGCGCCTCGACGGCAAGTTCGAGACCAGCGCCAAGGCTGTGGAGCCCGCCCGGGACTGACCCGCCGGGATCTCACCCAGCGTCACCTTTGGGCCGGTCGGCTCACTCCTCGGAGTGCCGACCGGCCCTTTCGCGTGCATTCTGGCCTGACAGCGGGCAGCCCACTGGCAGGAGGTGCGACGGTGAGTACGGACCAGCAGCCACGCGCGAGTTCAGGAATGTTCCGGACCAAGTCGGTCGAGCAGTCGATCCGCGACACGGAGGAGCCCGAGCACGCCCTCAGAAAGTCCCTCTCCGCCTGGGACCTCACGGTCTTCGGCGTGGGCGTCATCATCGGCACCGGCATCTTCGTCCTCACCGGCAAGGTCGCCAAGGAGAACGCGGGGCCGGCCACCGCCCTCGCCTTCGTCGCCGCCGGCATCGTCTGCGCCCTGGCGGCCCTGTGCTACGCGGAGTTCGCCTCCACCGTGCCGGTGGCGGGATCGGCCTACACCTTCGCGTACGCCTCCATCGGCGAGCTGCCGGCCTGGATCATCGGCTGGGACCTCGTCCTGGAGTTCGCGCTCGGCACCGCCGTCGTCGCCGTCGGCTGGTCCGGGTACGTGCGCTCGCTGATGGACAACATCGGCTGGCATCTGCCGGCCGCGCTGGAAGGCCCCGACGTGGCCGGCGGCACCTTCGACATCCTCGCCTTCCTGCTGGTCCTGGTGCTGACCGCGGTCCTCGTCCTCGGCATGAAGCTGTCAGCCCGGATCACCGCGGTCGTCGTCGCCATCAAGGTGACCGTCGTGATGATCGTGATCATCGCGGGTCTCTTCTTCATCGTCGGCGACAACTACAAGCCGTTCATCCCGCCGGCCGTCACCCCGCCCGGCGGCGGCTCCGACTGGACCGAGCCGCTGGTCCAGCTGATGTTCGGCTACGCGCCGACCAACTTCGGGGTCATGGGCATCTTCACCGCCGCCTCCGTGGTCTTCTTCGCCTTCATCGGCTTCGACGTGGTCGCCACCGCCGCCGAGGAGACCAAGCTGCCGCAGCGCGACATGCCCCGCGGCATCCTCGGCTCGCTGATCATCTGCACCATCCTGTACGTGGCCGTCGCGCTCGTCGTCACCGGCATGCAGAAGTACACGGAGCTCTCCACCAGCGCCCCGCTCGCCGACGCCTTCAAGGCCGTGGGCCACCCGTTCTACGCGGGCGTCATCAGCTTCGGCGCCGCCATCGGCCTCACCACCGTCTGTCTGATCCTGCTGCTCGGCCAGACCCGGGTGTTCTTCGCGATGAGCCGCGACGGGCTGCTGCCCCGCTTCTTCTCCATCACGCACCCCCGCTTCAAGACCCCGTACCGGCCGACCATCCTGCTCGGCGGGATCATCGCCGTCGTCGCCGGCTTCACCAGCATCAACGAGCTGGCCACCCTCGTGAACATCGGCACCCTCTTCGCCTTCGTCGTGGTCGCCGTCGGCGTGATCGTGCTCCGCCGCACCCGCCCCGACCTGCACCGCGCCTTCCGCACCCCGTGGGTGCCGGTGCTGCCGATCATCTCCATCGCCGCCTCGGTCTGGCTGATGCTCAACCTGCCCGCCGAGACCTGGTTCCGCTTCGCCGTCTGGATGCTGATCGGCTTCGTCGTCTACTTCCTGTACGGACGCAGGCACAGCCGCCTCGGCCAGGCGGGCAGGGACGCGACGTACTAGGTCCTGTCGTCAGTCCCGGCCGGGCAGGCTACGGGGCCCGGCGCACCGCCCGCCCGCCTCCGCCACCCGGCGCCGCAGCTCCCGGTCGGCCGTGATCACCAGACACGGCCGGCCGGCCGCGTTCCGGGCCAGCTCCACGATCAGGTCGTCGCCGCTGCCGGGCGCCTCCTCGACCCGTACCCCCGGCACCGACGCCACACCCCGGGCCCGGCCCTCCACCACGAGCACGATCTCGTACGGGCCGCCCTCCGCGGGCCCGCCGTGCTCCGCGAGCCGGTCCCGCAGCCGCTCCGCGGCCCCGCGCCGGTCCTTCCACCACCCGTCGGGCACGGACCCCACCACATTGGCGCCGTCGACGATCAGAAGCTCCATGCGCACAGCATGACGGCCCCGGCACCACCGAAGTGGTGCCGGGGCCGTCCTCACCCTTCCGGGGGAACCCCAGGGGGGGTGTTACGCGGGGACGCTCGCGACGCCCTGCGCGAGGAACCGCTTGCCGTTGACGCGCTCGGAGACGCCCTCACGGTCCAGGTACGGCGTGATGCCGCCCAGGTGGAAGGGCCAGCCCGCGCCCGTGATCAGGCAGAGGTCGATGTCCTGCGCCTCGGCGACGACACCCTCCTCCAGCATCAGGCCGATCTCCTGCGCGACGGCGCCCAGGACGCGGTCGCGGACCTGCTCCTCGGTCAGGACGACATCGCCCTGCTTCAGGAGCGCGGCGACCTCGGGGTCGAGCTCCGGCTTGAAGCCGTTCTCCGGCTTGTAGACGTAGAAGCCGCGCTTGCCGGCCTCGACGACCGCCTTCAGGTTGGGGGAGACCGTGAAGCGCTCCGGGAAGGCGCGGTTCAGGGTCTCGGAGACGTGCAGACCGATCGCCGGGCCGACGAGCTCCAGGAGCACCAGCGGCGACATCGGCAGGCCGAGCGGCTCGACGCCCTTCTCGGCGACGGCCACCGGGGTGCCCTCGTCGATGACGTTCTGGATCTCGCCCATGAAGCGGGTCAGGATGCGGTTCACGACGAACGCCGGGGCGTCCTTCGTGAGCACGGCCGTCTTCTTCAGCTTCTTGGCGACGCCGAAGGCGGTGGCCAGCGAGGCGTCGTCGGTCTGCTCGCCGCGCACGATCTCCAGGAGCGGGAGGATCGCGACCGGGTTGAAGAAGTGGAAGCCGACCACGCGCTCCGGGTGCTGGAGCTTGGAGGCCATCTCGGAGACCGACAGCGAGGAGGTGTTGGTGGCGAGGATCGCGTGCGCCGGGGCGACCGCCTCGACCTCCGCGAACACCTTCTGCTTGACGGACATCTCCTCGAACACGGCCTCGATGATGAAGTCCGCGTCCGCGAAGCCCTCGGCCTTGTCCAGCACACCGGAGACCAGGCCCTTGAGGCGGTTGGCCTTGTCCTGGTTGATGCGGCCCTTGCCGAGCAGCTTCTCGATCTCGCCGTGGACGTAGCCCACGCCCTTGTCGACGCGCTCCTGGTCGATGTCGGTCAGGACGACCGGCACCTCGAGGCGGCGCAGGAAGAGCAGGGCCAGCTGGGAGGCCATCAGACCGGCGCCGACGACACCGACCTTGGTGACCGGGCGGGCCAGCGACTTGTCCGGCGCGCCGGCCGGGCGCTTGCCGCGCTTCTGCACCAGGTTGAAGGCGTAGATGCCGGAGCGGAGCTCGCCGCCCATGATCAGGTCCGCGAGGGCCTGGTCCTCGGCGTCGTAGCCCTTCTGGAGGTCGCCGTCCTTGGCGGCCTCGATGATGTCGAGGGCGCGGTAGGCGGCCGGGGCGGCGCCGTGCACCTTGGAGTCGGCGAGGGCGCGGCCCTTGGCGACGGCCTGGTCCCAGCCCTCGCCGCGGTCGATCTCCGGGCGCTCGACGGCGATGGAGCCGTTGAGGACGCCGGCGGTCCAGATGAGGGACTGCTCCAGGAAGTCGGCACCCTCGAAGAGGGCGTCGGCGATGCCGAGCTCGAAGACCTGCACGCCCTTGAGCTGGCGGTTCTGGTTGAGGCTGTTCTCGATGATGACCGAGACGGCCTTCTCCGGGCCGATCAGGTTCGGCAGGATCGTGCAGCCGCCCCAGCCGGGCACCAGGCCGAGGAAGACCTCGGGCAGCGAGAAGGCCGGCAGGGCCTTCGAGACGGTGCGGTAGGTGCAGTGCAGACCGACCTCGACGCCGCCGCCCATGGCCGCGCCGTTGTAGTACGCGAAGGTCGGCACCGCGAGGCCCGCGAGACGCTTGAAGACGTCGTGGCCGCCCTTGCCGATGGCGAGCGCGTCGGAGTGCTGCTTGAGCAGCTCGACACCCTTGAGGTCGGCGCCGACGGCGAAGATGAACGGCTTGCCGGTGATGCCGACGCCGACGATCTCACCGTTCGCGGCCTCGGCCTCGACCTGGTCGAGCGCCGTGTTCAGGTTCGCCAGCGACTGCGGGCCGAACGTGGTCGGCTTGGTGTGGTCGAAGCCGTTGTCCAGCGTGATCAGCGCGAACCGGCCCGCACCTGCGGGGAGTTCGAAGTGACGTACGTGGGCCGAGGTGACGACCTCGTCCGGGAAGAGCTCGGCGGCGCCCTTCAGAAGCTCTGCGGTGGTGCTCACTTGCTGCCTCCGGCGTCCTTGTGGTTCGGGTTCTCCCAGATGACCGTGGCGCCCATGCCGAAGCCGACGCACATGGTGGTGAGGCCGTAGCGGACCTCCGGCTGCTCCTCGAACTGGCGGGCCAGCTGCGTCATCAGACGGACGCCGGAGGAGGCGAGCGGGTGGCCGTACGCGATGGCGCCGCCGTACTGGTTGACGCGGGCGTCGTCGTCGGCGATGCCGTAGTGCTCCAGGAAGGCGAGGACCTGGACCGCGAAGGCCTCGTTGATCTCGAAGAGACCGATGTCCGAGATGGACAGGCCGCCCTTGGCGAGCGCCTTCTCGGTGGCGGGGATCGGGCCGTAGCCCATGACCTCGGGCTCCACGCCGGCGAAGGCGTAGGAGACGAGGCGCATCTTCACCGGGAGGTCGTTCTCCCGGGCGAACTCCTCGGAGGCGATGATCGAGGCGGTGGCGCCGTCGTTCAGGCCGGCCGCGTTGCCCGCGGTGACGTTGCCGTGGACGCGGAACGGCGTCTTCAGGTTGGCCAGCGACTCCAGGGTGGTGCCCGGGCGCATCGGCTCGTCGGCGGTGACCAGGCCCCAGCCGGTCTCGCCGGCCTCCGGCGAGGTGCGGCGCACCGAGATCGGCACCAGGTCCTGCTGGATCTTGCCGTCGGCGTACGCCTTGGCGGCCTTCTCCTGCGAGCGCACGGCGTACTCGTCGGCGCGCTGCTTGGTGATGGTGGGGTAGCGGTCGTGCAGGTTCTCGGCGGTCATGCCCATGAAGAGGGCGGACTCGTCGACCAGCTTCTCGCTGACGAAGCGCGGGTTGGGGTCCACGCCCTCGCCCATGGGGTGACGGCCCATGTGCTCGACGCCACCGGCGATGACGGCGTCGTAGGCGCCGAACGCGATCGAACCGGCGGTGGCCGTCACGGCGGTCAGCGCGCCGGCGCACATGCGGTCGATCGAGTAGCCGGGCACGGACTGCGGCAGGCCCGCCAGGATGCCCGCGGTGCGGCCGAGGGTCAGGCCCTGGTCGCCGATCTGGGTGGTCGCGGCGATGGCGACCTCGTCGATCTTGGCGGGGTCGAGGCCGGGGTTGCGGCGCAGCAGCTCCCGGATGGCCTTGACGACGAGGTCGTCGGCGCGGGTCTCGTGGTAGATGCCCTTCGGGCCCGCCTTGCCGAACGGGGTACGGACGCCGTCGACGAAGACGACATCCCTGACGGTACGAGGCACGATGGCTCTCCTCCAGGGTGCGGGGTGGCACTGCTGCGCGGGCGCGCTGCCCGGCACGCGGCTAAGCGCGCGCTTGCTCCCCCCATGCTACTTGCGGGTAACCAGACTGCCCAGTCCCCCCGCGCCAAGCGGTGAAGGTCACACTTCCGGTGCTGCCCGGACCCGGGTGCGCCGAAGCCCCCGGACGGGAGTCCAGGGGCTTCGGGAGGGCCGTACTTCGTCAGGTCCGTACGCGGCCGCTCACGCGTGGGCGGTCAGGGCCGTCACCAGGAGCGGGGTGACCAGGCCCACCTGCCACGGGCGGGCGCCGTGGCCGGTGAGGGCCGCGGCGACCGTCTCCGGGGTCACCGGGGCCGGCGGCTCCCAGCAGACCCGGCGGACCGTGTCCGGGGTGATCAGGTTCTCCTGGGGGAGGTTCAGCTCCTCCGCGAGGGTCGACACCCCGGCGCGGGCGGCGGAGAGGCGGGCCGCGGCGGCCGGGTCCTTGTCGGCCCAGGCGCGCGGCGGCGGCGGACCCGCCACCGCCTGGCCGGGCTGCGGCAGCTCCGCCTCCGGCAGGGCCTTCGCCCGGTCCACGGCGGCCTGCCACTGCTCCAGCTGGCGCTTGCCCATCCGCTGGCCGTAGCCCGGCAGCGCCGACAGCGCGCCCGCGTTCGGCGGCAGCGCGAGCGCGGCCTCCACGATCGCCGAGTCGCTCAGCACCTTGCCGGGGGAGACGTCACGCCGCTGCGCCACCATGTCCCGGGCCGTCCACAGCTCCCGGACCACCGCCATCTGACGGCGTCTGCGGACCTTGTGCATGCCGGAGGTGCGGCGCCAGGGGTCCTTGCGCGGCGGGGCCGGCGGGGCCGAGGCGATGGCGTCGAACTCCTCGAGGGCCCAGCTCAGCTTCCCCTGCCGGTCGAGCTCCTTCTCCAGCGCGTCGCGCAGGTCGACGAGGAGCTCCACGTCGAGCGCGGCGTAGCGCAGCCAGGGCTCGGGCAGCGGGCGGGTGGACCAGTCGACGGCGGAGTGCCCCTTCTCCAGGGCGTAACCGAGGACGGACTCGACCATCGCGCCGAGGCCGACCCGGGGGAAGCCCGCGAGGCGTCCGGCGAGCTCGGTGTCGAAGAGCCGGGTGGGCACCATGCCTATGTCGCGCAGGCACGGCAGGTCCTGGGTCGCGGCGTGCAGGATCCATTCGGTGCCGGTCAGGGCCTCGCCGAGGGTCGAGAGGTCCGGGCAGCCGACCGGGTCGATCAGCGCGCTGCCCGCGCCCTCGCGGCGGAGCTGGACGAGATAGGCGCGCTGCCCGTAGCGGTAGCCGGAGGCGCGCTCGGCGTCCACGGCCACGGGGCCGCGGCCGGCGGCGAAGGCGGCGACGACCTCGGCGAGGGCCTCGTCGGTCGCCACGACGGGTGGAATGCCCTCGCGGGGTTCGAGCAACGGGATCGGCAGCCCAATCGCAGGGACGTCGTCGTCCGAGGGGGCGCCCCCGGTGGTTCGCAGCGCTGTGTCGCTAGCGGTGTCTTGGGCGTCGGTCACCTGTCAAGGGTATCTGCGAATGGCAAGCACCCGCCGACGGAACGGCCGGAACGGCCCGTGTGGCCGGAACGGCCTGGTGGGGCCGCACCGGCCACACGGGACGGAACGTTCCGTCGACAGATGACGGCTTTGTGTCGGGCAGTCGGCCCTCAGGGGGCCGGCCGGCTCAGTGGATGATCCCGGTGCGCAGGGCCACGGCGACCATGCCGGCCCGGTCGCCCGTGCCCAGCTTGCGGGCGATGCGGGCGAGGTGGCTCTTCACGGTGAGGGCCGACAGGCCCATGGAGACGCCGATCGCCTTGTTGGACTGGCCCTCGGCCACCAGCCGGAGCACCTCGACCTCACGGCCGGAGAGCTCGCGGTAGCCGCCCGGGTGGCTCGGGGCACCCGGGGGGCGGCGGTGGCCGAGGCGGGCTGCCGCGGAGCCGATGGGGGCGGCGCCGGGGCGGGTGGGGTGGCCGATGTTGGTGCGCGTACCGGTGACGACATAGCCCTTGACGCCGCCGGCGAGGGCGTTGCGCACGGCGCCGATGTCGTCGGCGGCGGACAGGGCGAGGCCGTTGGGCCAGCCCGCCGCGCGGGTCTCGGACAGCAGGGTGAGCCCGCTGCCGTCCGGGAGATGGACGTCGGCCACGCAGATGTCGCGCGGGTTGCCGACGCGAGGACGGGCCTCCGCGATGGACGACGCCTCGATGACGTCGCGCACCCCGAGCGCCCACAGGTGGCGGGTGACGGTGGAGCGGACGCGTGGGTCGGCCACGACGACCATGGCCGTCGGCTTGTTCGGGCGGTAGGCGACCAGGCTTGCGGGCTGCTCGAGGAGAACGGACACCAAGCCTCCTGGGAGGGTGCGGGACGGAGCCGGCTCGGGGAAGAAGCCGGGGCGAAACCGTGCTGTGAAGGGGTCACTGACTCCTTCGGCAGCTGAGCCGCCCGCCTTTAGGGAAAGATCACGATTTGGTGAGTAATAATTGGGGCAATTCGGACGCGTGATCGATCATCGTACGAGCCGTACGCGCTCCGCGGCCGTATCTGTCCGGAAATCGACGTTACGAGCGGGTGGCACGGCTACTGCTGCTGCGGCCCGCGCCGCTGGGGCAGCGAGACGACCCCCGCGCCCGAGGTCGTCCCCGCCCCCGGATCGGCCGACGCCGGCGGCAGCCCCGCGATCTGGCACAGCAGGTCGCACCAGGCCGCCAGGTGCGCACCCGTGTCCGGCACCCCCGCCGCCCCCTCCCGGGGCGTCCACGAGGCCCGGATCTCGATCTGGGTCGCCGGGCGCCGCTCCGCGAGCCCCCCGAAGTAGTGCGAGCCGGCCATCGTGACGGTCCCGCTCGCCTCCCCGTACGCCAGACCGCGCGCCTCGAACGCCCCCGTCAGCCAGGACCAGCAGACCTCCGGCAGCAGCGGATCCGCGGCCATCTCCGGCTCCAGCTCGGCCCTGACCAGCGTCACCAGCCGGAACGTGCCCTTCCAGGCCTCGTGCCCCGCCGGGTCGTGCAGCAGCACCAGACGCCCGTCCGCCAGATCGTCCTCGCCGTCCACCACGGCCGCCTCCAAGGCGTACGCGTAGGGCGCGAGCCGCTGCGGCGGCCGGGTCGGATCGACCTCGATCTCCGGCCGCAGCCGGGCCGAACGCAGCCCCTCGACCGCCCGCCCGAAGGCGGGGGGCACCGGGTCCGTCTCCGTGGGGTCCACCCTGTCGCCCGCCGTCTTCTCCGTCCCTCGAATGCCGTCGGAATGATCGGAAGAATGTCCCTGAGCCGCAGCCATGCGGGGAAGAGTAGGCGGAACGGGGCCCGTGCGCAGGGAGGGACACCCGCGCCGGGCGAGCGGCTTCTCGCCACATGCGAAGATTCTGGGCGTGAGCGCCATTGACAGCCCGAGGGGCCAGCAGACGAAGCACCAGCCGCAGACGTACGACTCCGCGTTCCTGAAGGCGTGCCGCCGCGAGGCCGTACCGCACACGCCGGTCTGGTTCATGCGGCAGGCCGGGCGGTCGCTGCCCGAGTACCTCAAGGTCCGCGAGGGCATCCCCATGCTCGAGTCGTGCATGCGGCCCGAGCTGGTCACCGAGATCACCCTGCAGCCCGTGCGCCGCCACAAGGTCGACGCGGCCATCTACTTCAGCGACATCGTCGTCCCGCTCAAGGCCATCGGCATCGACCTCGACATCAAGCCCGGTGTGGGCCCCGTCGTCGCCGAGCCGATCCGCACCCGCGCCGACCTCGCCCGACTGCGCGACCTGACCCCCGAGGACGTCCACTACGTCACCGAGGCCATCGGGATGCTCACCGGCGAACTCGGCTCCACCCCGCTCATCGGCTTCGCCGGCGCGCCGTTCACCCTGGCGAGCTACCTCGTCGAGGGCGGCCCGTCCCGCAGCCACGAGCACACCAAGGCGCTCATGTACGGCGACCCGCAGCTGTGGGCCGACCTGCTGGACCGCCTCGCCGAGATCACCGCCGCCTTCCTCAAGGTGCAGATCGAGGCCGGCGCCTCCGCCGTGCAGCTCTTCGACTCCTGGGTGGGCGCCCTGGCCCCCGCCGACTACCGCCGCTCGGTCATGCCGGCCTCGGTGAAGGTGTTCGACGCGGTCGCCTCGTACGGCGTCCCGCGCATCCACTTCGGCGTGGGCACCGGCGAGCTCCTCGGCCTCATGGGCGAGGCGGGCGCGGACGTCGTCGGCGTCGACTGGCGCGTCCCGCTCGACGAGGCCGCCCGCCGGGTCGGCCCCGGCAAGGCCCTCCAGGGCAACCTCGACCCGGCCGTCCTCTTCGCCTCCCGCGAGGTCGTCGAGGCCAAGGCGGACGAGGTCCTCGCCGCCGCGAAGGACCTGGAGGGGCACGTCTTCAACCTGGGCCACGGCGTCATGCCGGCCATGGACCCGGACGCCCTGACCCGCCTGGTCGACCACGTGCACACGCGCACCGCCGTCTGACCCCCCCCGGTCCACCCCCGGTCCACCCCCGATCCGCCCCCGACCGTCCCCCGCACCGCGGGGGACGGTCCCGGGTGTACGGATCAGCCCGCCGCCCGCACCGCGGCCACCGCCTTGCGGGCCGCCACCAGGACCGGGTCCCACACCGGCGAGAACGGCGGCGCGTACCCCAGGTCCAGGGCCGTCATCGCCTCCACCGTCATCCCCGCGGTGAGCGCCACCGCGGCGATGTCCACCCGCTTCCCCGCGCCCTCGCGGCCCACGATCTGCACCCCGAGCAGCCGCCCGGTGCGCCGCTCCGCCAGCATCTTCACCGTCATCAGGGCGGCCCCCGGGTAGTAGCCCGCCCGGCTCGTCGACTCGATCGTCACCGAGACGTACTGCAGCCCCAGCGCCCGGGCGTCCTTCTCGCGCAGCCCCGTCCTGGCGATCTCCAGGTCGCAGACCTTCGACACCGCCGTGCCGACCACCCCGGGGAAGGTCGCGTAGCCGCCGCCCACGTTCGAGCCGATCACCTGGCCGTGCTTGTTGGCGTGGGTGCCCAGCGGCACGTACCGCTCCCGCCCCGACACCAGGTCGAGGACCTCCACGCAGTCACCGCCCGCCCAGATGTTCCCGTGCCCGCGCACCCGCATCGCCAGGTCCGTCAGCAGACCCTCGTGCGCGCCCAGCGGCAGCCCCGCCGCCCGCGCCAGCGAGGTCTCCGGCACCACACCCATGCCGAGGACCACCACGTCCGCCGGGTACTCGCCCGCGTCGGTCGCCACCGCCCGGACCCGACCGTCCTCACCCGTGAGGATCTTGGTCACCGGTGAGGAGCCCACCGTCGTGATGCCCAGGCCGTCCATCGCCGCGTGCACCAGACGCCCCATGTCCGGGTCGAGCGTCGCCATCGGCTGCTCGCCCCGGTTGAGGACCGTCACCTCGAAACCGCGGCCGAGCAGCGCCTCCGCCATCTCCACCCCGATGTACCCGGCGCCCACGACCACCGCCCGGCGGCCCCGGGCCAGCCCCAGCGAGTCGAGCAGCGCCTGCCCGTCGTCCAGGGTCTGCACCCCGTGCACCCCCGGCGCGTCGATGCCCGGCAGCGGCGGGCGCAGCGGCCGGGCGCCGGTCGCGATCACCAACTTGTCGAAGCCGGTCCACCCCTCCGCGCCCGACTCCAGGTCCCGGGTGCGCACCCGCTGCCGGTCCACGTCGAGCGCGGTCACCTCGGTGCGCATCCGCAGGTCGATGTCCCGGGCCCGGTGCTCCTCGGGGCTCCGGGCGATCAGCTCGTCCGGGCCGGCGACGTCGCCGCCGACCCAGTACGGGATGCCGCAGGCCGAGTAGGAGCTGAAATGCCCCCGCTCGAACGCGACGATCTCCAGCTCCCCGGGCCCCTTGAGCCTGCGTGCCTGGGACGCGGCGGACATGCCCGCCGCGTCACCACCGATGACCACCAGTCGTTCCGTCATACGAACACGCTACGACGGGCGGGGGGTTACGGGGTGGTCCCCTTCTCGGCCGGGGCCTCGGCGTCCCCGTCCGCGTCGGCGACGGGCCGCCGCGGATAGGCCGGCCAACTCGCGGACCCGGGCCCCGGCTCCGGGGCCGGCTCCGTCTTCGCCCGCCGGGGCAGCCGCGGCCGCAGCACCCACCGCCACACCGCGTACGCCAGCGCGAGCAGCGCCAGCCACGGCGTGACCGCCGCGAGCACCACCAGCGCCCAGGCGAGCGCCGCCACCAGCGCGTCCCAGCCGCCGCCCAGCGCGTCCAGGAAGCCGGGCCGGTCCTCGTCCCCGGCCGGGGCGCCGGACTCCGGTTCGGACAGTTGCAGGGTGATCGTCGCCAGCGTCGTACGGTCCTTCAGCGCGGCCTGCTGGGCGAGCAGCGACTCCAGGTCCGCCTGGCGGCGGCTCAGCTCGCCCTCCAGTGTGACCACGTCGCTCAGCCGCGTGGCCTTGTCCATCAGGGCCCGCACCCGCGCCACGCTCGCCCGCTGGGTGGCGATCCGGCTGTCGACGTCCACCACCTGGCCGGTGACGTCCTTGGCGTCCGCCTTGCGCGACAGCAGCTTGCCCGCGCCCGCCAGTTCGGCGAGGACGGAGTCGTACCGCTCCTGCGGGATCCGCAGCACGATCCGCGAGGTGACATGGGTGTCGTCGATCCGCTCGGTCGTCTCGTTCTCGACGTGGCCGCCCGCGCCCGCCGTCACCCGCCGGGCCGAGGCCAGCGCCTTCCCGGCGTCCTCGACCTCCACGTACAGCTCGGCGGTCCGGATCACGTGCTGCGGCGCCTGGACCGGCGCCCGGGTCCCCGCCGTGCCGTCGGGCGCCTTCTCGGCCCCGGCGGCCCCCGCCGCCTCGGAGGCGGTGTAGCCGGGCTTCTGCTCGCTCACCCCCTTGGCGTCGGCCGACATGGTGTCGCCGCCGCCGCTCCCGGCACAGCCGGTCAGGAGGAGGGTGCCCGCCAGGAGCGCCCCGGCGGCGGCCCTCGCCGTGCCCCGAGGCGTACCTCGACGCGCACCCCCGCCCGTACCCCGGCGCGCACCCGGGTCCGTACCCCCGCTCGTGCCGAGGCCTGAGCCCCTCCTCGTACCCCGGTCCGATCTCCGTACCGTGCCGCGTGCCGTATCCCGCATGGACAACCCCCCAAGGTCGTGGTGTGTGCTGCTCGTTGGACGTGCCGGCCCGGCGGCGGGTTGCCGTGCGGCGATCGCGAAGCGGTCACGGTCCGGCCTCGGAACGGAGGCGCGTGGGCGATTTGAGAGAGTGGTCCCATGAACGCGAACGCGCAGACCACGGGCGGACCGGACGTCGTCGTCGTCGGAGGCGGCATCGCCGGCCTGGCCGCAGCCCACCGCCTCGTCACGTCCGGCGCGCGGGTCACCCTCCTGGAAGCCGGCGACCGGCTCGGCGGCAAGCTGCTCGCCGGTGAGATCGCCGGCGCCCCCGTCGACCTCGGCGCCGAGTCCCTGCTCGCCCGCCGCCCCGAGGCCATCGCGCTCGCCGAGCGGGTCGGCCTCGCCGACCGGCTCCAGGCCCCCGCCACCACCACCGCCTCCGTCTGGTCCCGGGGCGAACTGACGCCCATGCCCAAGGGGCACGTCATGGGCGTCCCCGCCGACGGCCGCGCCGTCGAGGGGCTCCTCTCCGCGGAGGCCGTCCGCCGCGTCGCCCGCGACGCCGAACTCCCGCCGACCGAGATCGGCGAGGACATCGCCATCGGCGCGTACGTCGCCGAGCGCATGGGCCACGAGGTCGTCGACCGGCTCGTCGAACCCCTCCTCGGCGGGGTCTACGCGGGCGACGCCTACCGCATCTCCATGAAGGCCGCCGTCCCCGCCCTCTTCGAGGCCGCCCGCAGCGCGCCCACCCTCGCCGAGGCCGTCCGCGCCGTCCAGCGCGCCGGCGCCGCCACCCCGAGCGACGCGGCCGGCGCCGGCACCGGACTCGGCGGCGCGGCCTTCGCCGGCATCCGCGGCGGCGTCGGCACCCTGCCCGGGGCCGTCGCCGACGCGATCCGCGCCGCCGGCGGCGACATCCGCACCGGAACCCCGGTCACCGCGCTGCGCCGCACCGGCCCGCACGGCTGGCAGGTCGTCACCCCCGAGCGGGTCCTCACCGCCGACGCCGTCGTCCTCGCCACCCCCGCCGGACCCGCCGCCGCGCTCCTCGCCGGCACCGCGCCCGCCGCCTCCGCCGAGCTCGCCGCCGTCGAGTACGCCTCGATGGCCCTGGTCACCCTCGCCTTCCGCCGCGCGGACGTCACCGGCCTCCCCGGCTCCGGGTTCCTCGTCCCTCCCGTCGACGGGCACACCATCAAGGCCTCCACCTTCTCCAGCCAGAAGTGGGCCTGGGTCGCCGCGTCCGCCCCCGACCTCTTCGTGCTGCGCACCTCCGTCGGCCGGCACGGCGAGGAGGAGCAGGTGCACCGCGAGGACGCCGACCTCGTCGACGTCTCCCTCAAGGACCTCGCTGCCGCCACCGGCCTCGCCGCCCGCCCGGTCGCCTCCACCGTGACCCGCTGGATCGGCGGCCTGCCGCAGTACCCGGTCGGCCACCTCGCCCGGATCGCCCGGGTCCGCGCCGCCGTCGCGGGGCTGCCCGGACTGCGCCTCGCGGGCGCCGCGTACGAGGGCGTCGGCATCCCCGCGTGCGTCGCTTCGGGCCACCGCGCGGCCGACGAGATCATCGCCACGTCGCAAACCACCGACCCTGGTGCGGGGCACTCTTCGTGACGGGCGAGAATAGGCGTATGAGTGCGCCCGAAAAGATCCCGAACGCCGGTAAGAAGGCGAAGGACCTCAACGAGGTCATCCGCTACACCCTGTGGTCCGTCTTCAAGCTGCGCGACAACCTTCCCGAGGACCGCGCCGGCTACGCCGACGAGGTCCAGGAGCTGTTCGACCAGCTCGCCGCCAAGGACATCACGATCCGCGGCACGTACGACCTCTCCGGTCTGCGCGCCGATGCCGACGTGATGATCTGGTGGCACGCCGAGACGAGCGACGAGCTCCAGGAGGCGTACAACCTCTTCCGCCGTACCCGCCTGGGCCGCGCCCTGGAGCCGGTCTGGTCGAACATGGCGCTGCACCGCCCCGCCGAGTTCAACAAGTCGCACATCCCGGCCTTCCTGGCCGACGAGACCCCCCGCGACTACGTCTCGGTCTACCCCTTCGTGCGCTCCTACGACTGGTACCTGCTGCCGGACGAGGACCGCCGCCGGATGCTCGCCGACCACGGCAAGATGGCCCGCGGCTACCCGGACGTGCGCGCCAACACGGTCGCCTCGTTCTCGCTCGGCGACTACGAGTGGATCCTGGCCTTCGAGGCCGACGAGCTGCACCGCATCGTCGACCTGATGCGCCACCTGAGGGCCTCCGAGGCGCGGATGCACGTCCGCGAGGAGATCCCGTTCTACACCGGCCGCCGCCGCAGCGTGGCGGACCTGGTGGCCGGCCTGGCCTGACGGCCCGGCCCACCGAACCCGGTCACCGCCCCGCGCCCAGCCGGGCGGCGACCCCTCGACCCGGAAGATCAGAGGGCCGGCGGAACTCCGCCTGCCGCTCCAGCGACACCGGGTCCGGCTCCGGGTGCGGCGCGCATGACGCGCGCCGCACCGGCGTCCCTCCCTCCGGCTCCGCCGTCCCGCCGGGCACGGCCCCCGTGAGCAGATAGCGCTCCAGGTAGCCGTTCACACACGCGTTGCTCCCGCCGCCGATGCCGTGGGTCCCCGCGTCCCGCTCGGTCACCAGCGCCGCCCCCCACAGCCTGCGCTCCAGCTCCCGCGCCCCTTCGTAGGGGGCCGCCGCGTCCCGCTCGGCCGCCAGGATCAGCACCGGCGGCAGCACTCCGGGACCGGTCCGCACGTCCAGCGGCCGCTGCCGCGGCGCCTTCCAGTACGCGCAGGGCAGATTGGCCCACACGTTGTCCCAGGTCTCGAACGGGGCCAGCTTCGCGAGCCGGGTGTTGTCCCGGTCCCACAGCGCGAAGTCCTCCGGCCAGGGGGCGTCGTTGCACTCCACCGCCGTGTACACGGCGGCCGCGTTCCCCGGATCCCCGGCCTCCGCCTCCCCGCTGCGGGGCGACTCGGCGGGCCCGGCCTGGGCGACCAGCGGCTGCGCGTCGCCCTTCAGGTATGCCCCGAGGGCACCCGCCCGCGCCGGCCAGAAACGGTCGTCGTACAGCGCCTGGAGCATCGCCCCGTGCAGCTGCCCGGGGCCGACCTTCCCGCCCGCCGGGGCGGCCGCCAGCTCGGCCCGTACCTTCTCGTAGTTCTCGCCGACCTCGGCGGGCGTCGTGCCCAGGCCGTACACGGTGTCGTGCTTCGCCGCCCAGGTGCGGAAGTCGGCCCAGCGGCGCTCGAAGGCGAGCGACTGGTCGAGGTTGTTGACGTACCAGATCTGCCGCGGCGCCGGGTTCACCGGCGCGTCGAAGACCATCCGGCGCACCCGGTGCGGGAAGAGCGTCGCGTACAGGGCGCCGAAGTACGTGCCGTAGGAGGCGCCCATGTACGTGAGCCGCGGCTCGCCGAGCGCGGCCCGCAGGACCTCCAGGTCGCGGGCGTTGTTGAGCGAGTGGTAGTGGCGCAGGGCCGCGCCCGTCCGGCGGGCGCAGCCCTGGGCGTACGTCGTGGCGCGGGCGGTGCGCTCCTTCTTGAAGACCTCCGAGGGCAGCGTCGGCGCGAGCGTCGGGCCCTTCGTCCGGTCGGCCGGGTCCTGGCAGGAGACCGGCGCCGAGCGGCCCACCCCGCGCGGGGCGTAGCCGACCAGGTCGTACGCGGCGGCGATCCGCTGCCACGCGGGGAGCCCGGCGGCGAGCGGGAAGTACAGGGAGGAGGCGCCGGGCCCGCCCGGGTTGTAGACCAGCGCGCCCTGCCGCCCGTCGGCCGGGCCCGTGGCCCTGGCGCGGCTGACGGTGAGCGGGATACGGGTGCCGTGCGGGTCCGTGTAGTCGAGCGGCACCCGCACGGTGCCGCACTCGACGGGGGCCGGCAGGTGCTCGGCCGCCGGGCACGCCCCGAAGCGGATGCCCTCGGCGGCGGCGGCCCGCGCGGCGACCTGGGTGCCCCGGGTCTCCGCGGGCGGCGCGTCGAGCCCCGGCGCGGCGACGGCGGGGGCCACGGCGCCCGGTGCGACGAGGGCGGGGGCGACGAGGGCGGACAGCAGGAGCGTGTGCAGCGCGACGGACCTCATCGGCGCTTCCCTTCTAGCCACGGCAGCGTGACGACCAAGGGACCCCGGCGCGCGGGCGAAGTAAAGGACCTACGCCACGTGTTGCCTGTCATGTACCCGAAAGGCGGCACGGAGCTCGGGCTCCAGGACCCCGGTGCCCCGCTTCGCGAGCGCCGTCAGCGGGTCGGCCAGGGACAGCCCCGCGAGCAGCCGCCTGCCCGCCGGGGACGCCCAGCACGCGTAGCCGGGCGTGTCGGCGCGGGCGATCAGCAGACAGAGCCCGGCCGCCACCAGCGGCAGCGAGAACCCGGCGGCCACCTGCCCCCGCTCGCCCGCCGGGACGAGCAGCGCGGCAGCTGTCCCGAGCGCCAGGGTCAGCAGGAACGCCGCCCGCACCGCCCGCGCGCCCGACGTCACCGAGCGGCGCGCGTCCTCCGGCAGCGCGAGCCCGCGCGCGACCAGGCCGGCCGCCAGGGCCCGTACGCTCGCGTCGTCGGCGACCAGCGGCCGTACCGCCGGGATCCGCGACTGCCCGTCCGGGCCGATCGCCCCGAGCACCGCCCGCTCCAGCTCGTCCCGGCCGCCCGTGTCGGCCACGACGGTGGCCCAGCCGGTGTGCGCGAGCAGCAGCAGCCGGGCCCGGTGCATGGAGACCAGGGTGAGATCGGTGACCCGCAGCGGGCCGCCCGCGAGATACGCCGCCTCGCAGACGCTGAGCCCGTCGGCGTCCCCGGCCACCCGCGCGTCGCCCGCGACGGCGGCCCGGCACACCCGGGCACAGCTGACGCCGGTGACGACGAGGGCGACGAGGAGGAGCGGGACCCAGACCATGACCCGGTTGTACGGGAGGAGAGGGCGCCCCGCCACCGGAACGGCGGAGCGGGCGCTCAGGAACTGCTGGACGAGCAGGAACTGCTGCTGGAGGAACAGGAGCTGGAGGACGAGGAGCAGGAGCTGCCGCCGCCTGACGAGCACGAGCTGCCCCCGCCTGACGAGCACGAGCTGCCGCCGCCCGAGCAGGAGGACCCGCCCGAGTCGCCGGAGCCGCCGGAACAGGAACTGCCGCTGCCGCAGCCACCCCCTCCGCCACTGTCGCCGCCGGCCGCCGCCGCGCACCACATGACCGGCAGGAAGGCGGAGTCGTCGTACGAGGAGGACGACGAGGACGACGAGGTGGCGGGCCGCCGCCCCCGGGGGAACGGCGGCGCGGGGCGGAACCGGGCCGCCGTCGCCAACTGCTCCCGCAGCGCCGGGTCGGGCAGCGCCCGCAGCCCGTACAGCGCGACGAGCGTGCCCGGGTCGGCGAGATGCGCGTGCTGACGCCCGTACGCGGAGACGGCGGCGTGGCCGGCCGACGACACGCGGCTCGACGCCGACGCCCCGCACACCACCGCCGTGATCAGCACGCCGACGATCACCGGCAGCACCTTCAGGATGAACGGCACGGGCGTGTCGCCGTCCATGAACTGCGCGACGGTGAGGACCAGGGCGACCGGCACCATGGCCACGGCCGCGATGCCCAGACCGACGCACCAGCGGATCACCCGCCGCCGTGCCGAGGGCGCGGCGATCAGGCCGCGCGCCGCGAGCCCGTCGCCGGTCTCCTGGACCGCCGGGTGCCGCATGACGGCGAACCGCAGCGTGGCGAGGGCGCCGTGCGGGGCGGCGGTGAGCTCCTGGAGCACCGCCCGCTCGACGGGGTCGTGCGCGGTGGGCCGCAGGACCTGGACGATGCCGGGGCCGCCGATCGCGATCCGGCCGTCGGCGTGGAGGGAGGCGAGGGCGCTGTCGACGACCCTGGCCGGACCGCCGTTCAGGAACGCGACCTCGTAACGGTCGTGGACGGGGCCGCCAGGGCCGCGCCGGCCCCGCCGCGACAGGACGATGAGCCAGCCGACGGCGGTGACGCCGACGACGTAGAAGAGGACGACGGACGTGCTCACGGCCGCTTCACCCCTTTCCGAGAGCGGTGCGGACGCGGTGCGCGAGGCGCGCGGCGGGACCCGGCGGACGGATGCCGGCCCGCTCCCGCCACCAGCCGGTGAGGGCACGGCGGGCCGCCGGGTCCTCCGGGCGGCCCGCGACGAGCAGCCCCTCGACGAAGTCGAGGGCGTCGTGCCGGTAGCCGTCCGTCATGGGCCGGTTCCTGGCGTACGAGAGGAACGCGGACCGGTACTCCTCACCCAGGATCTCCGGCAGCTCGGGCGCGACCTTGGCCACGACGTCCGCCCGCTTCGCGGCGAGCGCCCGGCTCTGCACCCCGAGCCGCCGCACGTCGAACCCCTCCGGCGCGGGCGTCCCGGCCACCAGCGCCGACAGCAACGCCGCCTGCGCGAGCCCGACGCGCTGGCGGGCGGCGGCGTCGGGCGCGGCGGCCGGCCGCGGCTCCGCGCTCCGCGGCGCGGGAACCGGCGGCCGCACCGGCATAGCCCCGCCCGAGACCCGGGCCCCGGCCCCGATGAGCAGCGGGCGCGGGCGGGCCGTGGCCACCGTCGTACGGATGGCGGCGAGTTCGGCCGCCAGCTCCTCCGGTGCCGGGAAGCGGTCGTCGCGTTCGAGCAGCACGCCGGGCGGGGAGACCCGGGAGGCGAGGTCGGCGAGGACGTCGAGCACGGGCTGGGACACCGGGTGCGCGTGGGTGTCGTGCCAGACCCCGTCGCGCTCCAGACCGCCCGCGACGTGCACGTACGCGATGGCCTCGACCGGCAGTTCGGACAGCGCCCGCGCCGGGTCCTCGCCGCGGTTGACGTGATTGGTGTGCAGGTTGGCGACGTCGATGAGGAGCCGTACCCCCGTACGCTCCACGAGCTCCGCGAGGAACTGTCCCTCCGTCATCTCCTCGCCCGGCCAGGAGACCAGGGCGGCGATGTTCTCCAGGGCCAGCGGCACCGGCAGGGCGTCCTGCGCGATCCGGACGTTCTCGCACAGCACGTCGAGCGCGTCCCGGGTCCGGGGCACGGGCAGCAGGTGTCCCGCCTCCAGGAGCGGCGTCGCGGTCAGCGGCCCCCCGGCCCGTACGAACGCGATGTGCTCCGTCACCAGCGGCGCGCCCAGCAGCTCGGCCTTCCGCGCCAGCCCCTCCAGCCGACCCGCGTCCGGCCGCTCGGCCCCGCCGAGCCCCAGCGAGACCCCGTGCGGCACGACGGTCACCCCACGCGCCCGCAGCCGCTCCAGGGAGCCGGGCAGATGGTCGCCGCACAGGTTCTCCGCGACGACCTCCACCCACTCGACCCCGTCCAGCGCCTCGACCGCGTCCGCGATCTCGGGCCGCCAGCCGATGCCGATACCGAGTTCCTTCATGTCCCCCTCCTTCGGTCCCTGAGCTGATGGCCCGGAACAGGACGTTCGAATCCGGACAGGGGGACGTTCAGAGCTTGATTTGAGGTTCCGGCAGCGGGGCGGCGTCGGTGCCCGCGCGCTGCCTCAGCCCGCCCGGAATCCCAGCGCCGGGTACTCCGACACCACCGTGCACGAGCCGGGCGCGATCTCGGTGAAACCGGCGTCGCGGACCACCGGCAGCCCGCTCGACGTGAGCCGTGCCCAGCGGGCCGGGTCCGCCGTGCGTACGGAGAGGGGGAAGCCGGCCTCGCGCCAGGCCTTGCGGTCGGCGTCCGACAGGGCCCACCACAGGAGCTGCGCACCGTGGCCCGTCTGCGCCATCGTCTTGCCGGCGGACATGTCGAGTTCGGGGTTGAGCCACAGCACGGCCGAGCCCTCCGGCACGGGACCCGGCTCGGCGGGGTCGTCGAGGTCGGTGCCCGAGACCTGGAGCTTGGCCAGCTCCTTGGGCCAGCCGTCCAGCGGGACCGGCGGGAAGACCCGTACCTCCGCGCCGTCCCCGCCCGTCACCGTGATCCCCGGCAGCGCCGCGGCCCGCCGCCACTCCGCACCGCGCGCCCGGCGCACGACCTTCCGGATCCGGGCGTCCTGCCAGTCCGTCATGGCCCGCGCCCACTCACCGTCGCCGAGCGACCGGTCGTCGGCCAGGATCTCCAGGACCGCTCGGGCGGAGGTCTCCAGGGCGTCGGTACGCGCCGGGGGAGCGTCGCGCTCGATGCGGACGACCAGGGGGAGGACGTACTGCGGCTTCTCGTCGCGGGGGTCGGCGGACGCGGCGGGCTCGGTGTCGTTGCTGCTCACCGGGCAAGTCTGCCACCGCCCAGGTCACCGCCCCCACGCCTTTCTTGTAGGAATGAGAGCTTCCGGGACAGGATGCCCCCCATGAAGAGTGATCTTTTCGCCAGTGAGCACCTCGCCGAGGCGGCGACGTTCCCGGGGATGACCCTCCAGAACGCCAAATCGGTCAAGTACGCCGTCCAGGGAGAGATGCGGGCCCTCCAGGGCTCCATGATCGCCTTCCGGGGCAACCTCCAGTTCGAGCACAAGAGCCAGGGCCTCGGCGGCCTGCTCAAGCGCGCCCTCACCGGGGAGGGTCTGCCGCTGATGACCGTCCGCGGCCAGGGCGAGGCGTGGTTCGCCCACGAGGCGCAGAACTGCTTCATCGTCGAGGTCGAGCCGGGCGACGCCCTGACCGTCAACGGCCGCAACGTGCTGTGCTTCGACGCGACGCTCGCGTACGAGATCAAGACCGTGAAGGGCGCCGGCATCACCGGCGGCGGCCTCTTCAACAGCGTCTTCACCGGCCACGGCAAGATCGCCCTGATCTGCGAGGGCAACCCGGTCGTCATCCCCGTCACCCCCGACGCCCCCGTCCACGTCGACACCGACGCCGTCGTCGGCTGGAGCGAGCAGCTGCGCACCTCGCTGCACCGCTCGCAGTCCCTCGGCTCCATGGTGCGCGGCGGTTCCGGCGAGGCGGTCCAGCTGAAGCTGGAGGGCCAGGGCTTCGTCATCGTCCGCCCGAGCGAGCTCACCCCGCAGAAGAAATCGGCCAACTGACCTCCACCATGAGGCTCGAAGGCATCGGCCGCCGCTACGGCCCGCGCGGAACCTGGGTGCTGCGCGAGGTCGGCCTCGACCTGCCCGCCGGCACCCTCGCCCGCGTCACCGGCGGCAACGGCACCGGCAAGTCGACCCTCCTGCGGCTCCTCGCGGGCGTCGACGCGCCCAGCGCGGGCCGGATCACCGGCCGCCCGCCGCGCACCGCCTACGTCCCCGAACGCTTCCCCGCCGCCCTTCCGCTCACCGCGACCGGCTACCTCGTCCACCTCGGGCGCGTCCAGGGCCTCACCGGCCGCGAAGCCGCGGCCCGCGCGGGGGAGTGGCTGGCCCGCTTCGACGCCGCGCCCTACGCCGACACCCCGCTCGCCGAACTCTCCAAGGGCACCAGCCAGAAGGTGGCCGTCGCCCAGGCCCTCCTCGCCGACCCGGACCTGCTCGTCCTCGACGAGGCCTGGACGGGCCTCGACACCACCGCCCGCACGGAACTCGACCACGCGGTACGCGCCCGCGTCGCGGCCGGCGCCCGCGTCGTCTTCGTCGACCACGACCCGCGCCGACTGGCGGGGGAGGCGGACGCGGAGTACCGGGTGGTGGAGGGCGGGGTGTACGGCGGCGTGTACGGCGGCCCCGACCGGACGGAACCCGGCGCCGTCCCCGGCGCCCGCGTCCGTGTCAGCGCCTCCGGCGGTACGCCGCTCCCCTCCGGCCTTCCCGGCGCCCCGGCGTACGCCCCCGCCGGACCCGACGACGCACGGCCCACCGTCACCGTCACCGTCGACGCCGCCCACTCCGACACCCTCCTGAGGGCGCTCCTGGACGCGGGCTGGCACATCGACGAACTGGCCACCGAAGGCGTCCGGACATGACCTCGCTGCTCCGCTACCAGACCGCGCTGCTCCTGCGCTCCCAGCGCTGGCTGGCGCCGTTCCTCCTGTACGCGGTGTTCGTCGGCGTCGGCGTCAACGCGGGCGAACCGGTCCTCGGCTCCCTCGGCTACACGGTCGCGGCCCTCGTCCCGGTGAGCGCCTGGGCGGTCCGCATCTGCCTCGGCCAGGAACCCCCGGCCGCCCGCGCCGTTATCGCAGCGGCGGCGGGCCGCACGCGCGCCCACCTGGCGGCGATCCTGACCGGCAGCGCCGCTACCCTGCTCGTCGGCGCCGTGGCCGTCCTGGCCGTCACCGCCCTGAGCGAGCACCGCGCGGTCGCCCCGCTCCCGGCCGCGCTGGAGGGCCTCCTCGCGGCGGCCGTCTGCGTCCTGACCGGGACCGCGGTGGGCGCCCTGACGACCCGCCCCCTGGTTCGCTCACGGGGCTGGTCCCTGGCGGGCCTTCTGCTCGGCTCCCTGCTCGCCCTCGTCACCACGGGCTCCCCCGCCAAGGCGGCCATCTCGCCCCTGGTCGCGGCCGCCCACACCGCCACCGTCACCTACCCGTGGCCGGCCCTGGCGGGCGCGCTGGCCGCGAGCGCGGCGGCGGTGGGGGTGGCGTGCCGGGCCACGGCGTGGTGGGAGTAGGGCGCCGGGCCGCTCAGCGGCTCATCAGCTCCGACACCTTCACGAAGCGGTAGCCCTTCGCGCGGAGTTCCGGGACGATGCGGCGGATCGCCTCTTCGGTGGCCGGGGCGGCGCTGCGGGTGCAGTGCATGACGACGAGGGAGCCGGGTTTCACGCCCTCCAGGACCTGGTCGGCGACCGCGTCCGGGTCCTTCGCGAAGGCGTCGCCGCTGACCACGTCCCACTGGACGGCGGTGACGCCGAGGGGGGTGAGGGCGCGCAGGGCGTCGTCGTCGTAGCAGCCGCCGGGGAAGCGGAAGTACGGGACCACGTGGGTCGCCCCGGCGTCGCGGAAGGCGTCGAAGGCGCGCTGGACGTCGGAGGCCATGTCGGGGGCGGCGACGGTCGGGAGGCCGTAGCAGGGGGTCGCGAAGGCGTAGTGGCTGTACGAGTGGTTGGCGATCTCGAAGCGCGGGTCGTTGCCGATGGACCGGGCCTGGTCCGGGTACTCCTCGGCCCAGCGGCCCGTCATGAAGACCGTCGCGTCGACCTTGAGGCGGCGCAGGGTCGCGATGAGCTGCGGGTTGTCGAAGTGTTCGCCCCGGGCGGCGCGCGGGCCCTGGTCGGCCGTCATGTCGGCGTCGAAGGTGAGGGCCACCACCTTCTCCGGCGCGCCGGCGCGGTGGGTGTAGACCCGGGTGAGGCCGTTCGGGCCCGGGGCCAGGGTCGGCGGGGCCTTGGGGGCGGCCTGGTGGCCCGCGGCCGGTGCGGTCGGCTTCGTGGGCCGGGGCGGCTTCGTGTTCGTCGTCGTGGGCTTCGCGGGTGGCGCGGCTGCGGGCGGTTCGGCCGCGCCCCCGTCGCAGCCGACGAGAACGGCGCCCAGAAGGGCAAGCGCCGAGAGTTTTCGTACAGAAATGGTCACCCAGCGAAATTAACCGATCATCGGGCGAGCAATCGCCTCCGGCACTCCGCCACGTCGAAGTCACCCTTCGGGTACTGCGGGTCCAGCTCCGCCAGATGCTCCCCGAGCAGGGTGCTGATCGCCCAGTTGCGGTACCACTTGCGGTCCGCCGGGACCAGGTACCAGGGCGCCGCCTCCGTCGAGCAGCGTTCCAGGGCGATCTCGTACGCCTCCTGGTACGCCGGCCACAGTGCCCGCTCCTCGATGTCGCCCGGGTTGAACTTCCAGTGCTTCCGCGGGTCGTCCAGGCGCTCCAGGAGCCGGGCGCGCTGCTCCTCGTACGACAGGTGGAGGAAGACCTTGACGACGGTGACGCCGTCCTCGGTCAGCGCCTTCTCGAACGCCTCGATCTCGGCGTACCGGTCCTCCAGTTCCGGTCCCGGGACCAGGGAGCGGACCCGGGCGATGAGCACGTCCTCGTAGTGCGAGCGGTCGAAGATGCCGATCTCGCCGGGGCGGGGGAGGGCCTGGGTGACACGCCAGAGGAAGGGGTGGCTCCGTTCCTCCTCCGTCGGGGCCTTGAAGGCCCGGATGCGGCAGCCCGAGGGGTTGAAGTGGCCGATCACGTGCTTGACCGTGCCGCCCTTGCCGCTCGTGTCCATGCCCTGGAGGACGAGGAGCAGACGTCTGCGGTCGCCCGCCGTGCTCGCCGCGTACAGGCGTTCCTGGAGGTCGGCCAGGTCCGGCGCCAGTTCCGCCATGGCCGCCAGGCCGGCCGCCTTGTCCTTCGGGCCGGCCGGGGTCGCGCGGGCGTCGTACGCGGAGAGGTCGATCCGCTCGCCCACCGGGGCCTTCAGCAGCGCGCGCAGAGACGGGGGTGCGGCCCCGTCCGCCGACGTCCTCGTTTCCCGGGTTTCCCGGTTCTTCCTCGGCTTCGGTTTCGGCTTCGGCATCTCGGGCCTTCCCTCACGTCGATCGGCGCGCCTTCACCGATCTTGCGCGTCCAGCGCCGGGGCCACCACCGCGAACGCCCGGTCGAGCAGCGCCATCGGGTCCTCCGCCGCCTCGCTCTCGCTCCATCCCTGCAGCGCCGTCCGGAACGCGACCAGCGCCGTGCCCGAGGCCAGTCGCGGGCGCAGGTCCGCCGTCACGTCGAGGCCCTCGCGGTGGGCCAGCTCCTGCGCCAGCGCCTCCTGCCAGGCGGCCTGCCGCTCCAGGAAGCGGGCGAGCAGGGCGGGCGTACGGAGGATCAGCTGGACCACGCGCAGCGCCCGGGCCGCGTGGTCCGGGTGCTGGTCGGTGCAGGCCAGGAGGGGGACCGCGACGGCGTGGCGCAGCGACCGCGAGGCGGGCTCGCCGGCGGGGCGTTCCGCGAGCGCCGCGTGGATGTCGGCGCCCATGCCGGCCAGGAACTGGACGATCACGTCCTCCTTGGACGCGAAGTAGCGGAAGAAGGTCCGCTTCGAGACCCCGGCGGCGGCGGCGATCTCGTCCACGGTGACCGCGTCGAAGCCCTTCAGGGCCAGGAGCTGGAGCGCCGATTCGGTGAGCTCGGTGGCGACGAGCAGGCGTTTGCGTTCGGCCAGGCTGACGGTCGGCTCGGGCGTGGTGGGCGTCATGGGCCGATCGTAACCCGTCGTGTCACTCAGGGAAGAGCTTGACACCGAGTGACACCGAGGGCAGCGTGTGACACATGACAGAGCAGCAGCGCTGGAACGCCGACCTCATCCCCGACCTGACCGGACGCGTCTTCGTCGTCACCGGGGCCAACAGCGGCCTCGGCCTCGCGACCACCCGGGAACTCGCCCGGTGCGGCGGACACGTGGTCCTCGCCGTGCGCGACGAGCACAAGGGGCGGGCCGCCGCCGACGGCATCCTCCAGGAGCACCCGGGCGCCCTCCTCGACGTCCGCCGACTCGACCTCGCCGACCTCGCCTCCGTACGGGACTTCGCCGAGAAGCTGTCCGCCGAGCACCCGCGGCTCGACGTCCTCGTCAACAACGCCGGCGTGATGGCCCCGCCCCGCACCCTCAGCGCCCAGGGCCACGAGCTCCAGTTCGCCGCCCACCACCTCGGCCACTTCGCCCTCACCGGGCTCCTGCTCGACCGCCTCGCGGCCGGGAGCGACCCCCGCGTCGTCACCGTCAGCTCGCTCGAACACCGCAAGGGGCGGATCGACTTCGACGACATCGACGGGGTGCGCCGCTACTCGCCCATGGGCGCCTACCGGCAGGCCAAGCTGGCCAACACCGTCTTCGGCCGTGTGCTCCACCAGCGCCTCACCGCCGCCGGGAGCCGCGTCCGCAGCCTCCTCGCCCACCCCGGCTACACCGCGACCAACCTCCAGAAGGACACCCCGGTCGCCTTCGTACGCCTCGTCTTCGGGCGGGTCCTCGGACCGCTGCTCGCCCAGCCCGCGGCGACCGGAGCCCTCCCCCAGCTGTACGCGGCGACCGCGCCCGACGCGGAGGGCGGCGCGCTCTACGGGCCGGACGGGGCGGGCGAGCTGCGCGGCGCGCCGAAGCGGGTCGCCCTCGCACCGGCGGCGACCGATCCGGAGACCGGCCGCCGCCTGTGGGAGCTGTCCGAGCGCCTCACCGAGGTGAGGTACCCCCTCGGCTGAGCACCGCCGGGGGCACCCACCGGGTCACGCCGGGGGCACCCACCGGGTCACGCCGGGGGCACCCACCGGGTCACGCCGGGGTCATCGCCACGGGCCGGTCACCGCGAACGTCGTCCCCGGGGTGTAGCAGTTGACGAACATCGTGCGGCCGTCCGGCGCGAAGGTCACGCCCGCGAACTCGCCCCACTCCGGCGCCTGCGGGGTGCCGCCCGCCGCGGTAGCGGCCGATGTCAGAGCCTGCGCGCCCCGCGCCACCGCGTACACCTCGCCCTTCCGGCTCACACCGAAGACGTGCTGCGCGCCGTCGCCGTCCTCGCAGACCATCAGGCCGCCGGACGGCGCCAGACAGATGTTGTCCGGCGACTCGCCGGGCAGCCGGATGTCCGTGTCCGGGCCGAAGACCACCACCAGGGTGAGGCGGCGCCGGTGCGGCTCGTACTTCCACACCTGGCCGAAGTGGGTGGCCCCGGAGCCGTCCTTGGCGCGGGCGAACGACGACACGAAGTACACGGCCCCGGGCCCTCCGGCGCGCCCGGCACCCCAGTAGCAGCCCTCCAGTTTCTGGGCGTGCGTGATGCCCCCGGGCCCGAAGTCCTGGTGCCGGATGGGGGTCCCGGCGGCCAGCGGGTCGGGTACGGGCACCCATCGCACGCCCTCGAAGGAGGCGCCGGTCTCCTGGATCACCGACAGGTCCGGCACCCCCGGCACCCGCATGGCCTCCAGGGCGCCGCCCGCGCGCAGCGAACCGGTGCCGCCGAGCGGCTTCTCGGGCAGGAAGCGGTAGAAGAGGCCGAACGGCGCCTCGAAGGCGTCCTCCGTCTCGTACACGATCCCGTTCTTCGGGTCGACGGCGACGGCCTCGTGCTGGAAGCGGCCCATCGCGGTCAGCGGGACGGCGCCGGTGCGGTGCGGGTCGGCTCCGTCGACCTCGAAGACGAAGCCGTGGTCCTTGGTGTAGCCGTTGGTCCCGGCCCGGTCCTCGGTCTCCTCGCAGGTGAGCCAGGTGTTCCAAGGGGTGGGCCCGCCCGCGCAGTTGACGGCGGTGCCGGCGACGGCGACACGTTCGCCGAGGACGTGGGAGCGGGCGTCGAGTTCGAGCGCCGTGCAGCCGCCCTTGGCGGCCGGGTCGTAGGTGAGGCCGGGGACGGTGGGCACGGTGGTCTTCGCGGTGGCGCGGTTCTCGTGGTTGCGGACGAGGTGCACCCGGCCGCGGCGGCCGGCGAAGGCGCCCATGCCGTCGTGGTTTCCGGGGACGGGGCCCTCGCCGGAGCGGAGGGGGTCGCCCTGCCGGGACAGGACCCGGTACGAGAAGCCGGCGGGGAGGTCGAGCAGGCCGGCCGGGTCGGGGAGCAGCGGGCCGTACCCGGCGTGGCCGCCGAGCGCGGCGGCGCTGCCCGCGAAGAGTTCGGACAAGGCGCCGGTGAAGGCGATCCCGGCGACGGACGCGCCGGTGCGGGCGAGGATCTGACGTCGTGTTGCGGACATGAGGCAACCCACTTCCTGTTGGCGGACAGGACAGGACAGGACAGGACAGTGACTGAACCGGTCAGTGTGGTGCGACGTGATGGGGGACCCGCACGTGTGTACCACGCACGTGGTGCGCGGTGAACCGTGCGGGCCCACATCGCCTCATGTGAAAGGTGTGGCCGGACGCCGTGTGCGGTCAGACCAGCTCGGCGGTGAGCGTGATCGTCGTGCCTGTCAGGGCCTGGCTCACCGGGCAGTTCTTCTTGGCGTCCTCGGCCAGCTCCTGGAATTCGGCCTCGTCCAGGCCCGGCACCTCGCCGCGCACGGTCAGGTGGATGCCGGTGATGCCCTCGCCGGGCTGGAAGGTGACGTCCGCCTTGGTCTCCAGGCGGGTCGGCGGGTTGCCGGCCTTGGCCAGGCCGTTGGAGAAGGCCATCGAGAAGCAGGAGGAGTGCGCGGCGGCGATGAGCTCCTCGGGGCTGGTCCTCCCGTTCGGCGTCTCCGCGCGGGACGCCCACGTGACGTCGTACGAGCCGAGGCCGGAGGAGTCGAGCGAGACGGTGCCCTTGCCCTTGAGGAGGTCGCCCTCCCAGACGGTGTGGGCGTGACGCACGGTGGCCATGGTGGATCCCTTTCGGTCGGGTACGGCCCCCAAGCTACTGCGCGACCAGCCCCTTGGCGTCCCGGGCCAGCGCGGTGAGCCGCGAGATCGCCCGGAAGTACTTCTTGCGGTATCCGCCGTTCAGCATCTCCTCACTGAACAGGCGGTCGAAGGGCAGACCGGAGGCGAGCACCGGTATCTCGCGGTCGTAGAGCCGGTCGGCGAGGACCACGAGCCGCAGCGCGGTCGACTGGTCGGGGACCGGCTGGACGTCGGTGAGGCAGACGGCCGTGAGGTCGTCGGTCAGCGCGCCGTACCGGCTCGGGTGCACCTTGGCGAGGTGGTCGAGCAGGTGCGGGAAGTCGTCGAGGGAGGCGCCCGGCGTGGCGTACGCGGTCTTCGCGACGATCTCGTCGGCGTACGGCGCGGGGGCCTCCGGCAGGCCGCGGTGGCGGTAGTCCTCGCCGTCGATCCGCAGCGGCTGGAAGTGCGCCGACAGGCCCTGGATCTCGCGCAGGAAGTCGGCGGCGGCGAACCGGCCCTCGCCCAGCTTGCCGGGCAGGGTGTTCGAGGTGGCGGCGAGCGCCACGCCCGACTCGACCAGCCTGCGCAGCAGCGAGGAGACGAGGACGGTGTCGCCCGGGTCGTCCAGCTCGAACTCGTCGATGCACAGCAGCCGGTGTCCGCCGAGGGTCTGCACGGTCTGCTGGAAGCCGAGGGCGCCCACCAGGTTCGTCAGCTCCACGAAGGTGCCGAAGGCCTTGAGCGAGGGCTCGGCCGGGGTGGCGTGCCAGAGGGAGGCGAGCAGGTGGGTCTTGCCGACGCCGTAGCCGCCGTCGAGGTAGACCCCGCGCGGGCCGGCCGGGGCGGCGGGCTTCTTGGAGAACCAGCGGCGCTTGCCCGCGCCGGAGGCGTGGGAGCCGCCGAGCCCCTCGGCGAACGAGGAGAGGACCTTGACCGCGTCGACCTGGCTGGGCTGGTTCGGGTCCGGTATGTAGGTGTCGAAGCGCACCGAGTCGAACCGGGGCGGCGGCACCATCTCCGCCACGAGCCGGTCGGCGGGGACATGCGGCTCTCGGGAGCAGAGCGAGAGCGGGGCCGCTTCGGTGGAAGCCGCTTCGGTTATGGCACGGGTCGACACAGTTCCCCACTGTAAGCGCCATGTCAGACTGCGAGGATGCGACGCCTGTTCCCTGTGACGGACATGACAGCCACGGCCTCGGACAGGGAGTGGTCCCTCGACGAGCTCGCCGACGCCTACGCGTACCCCGCGGAGGCGGCCTCCGGTCCCTGGCTGCGGGCCAACATGGTCTCCTCGCTCGACGGGGCCGGCCAGCACGACGGACGCTCCCAGCCGCTCTCCTCCGACACCGACATGCGGATCTTCGGGACCCTGCGGGCGCTCGCGGACGTGGTGGTCGTCGGCGCGGAGACGGTACGCCTGGAGGGGTACCGCCCGGCCCGGGCGCGGGAGGCCTTCGCGGGCCGCCGGGCGGCGGCGGGGCAGGGTCCGGCACCGGTGATCGCCGTCGTGACCGCCTCCCTGGACCTCGACTTCTCGCTCCCGCTCTTCACCGGGCCGCTGGTGCCCACCCTGGTCCTGACCGGCGCCCAGGCGCCAGCGGACCGGGTGGCGGAGGCCCGCGCGTCCGGGGCGGAGGTGCTGTTCGCGGGTGCGGCGCGCGGGGTCGAGCCGGAGCGGGTGGTGGCGCTGCTCGCGGAGCGGGGGCTGCGGCGCCAGCTGACCGAGGGCGGGCCCCGGCTGCTCGGGCAGTTCGTGGCCGCGGGGGTGCTCGACGAGCTGTGCCTGAGCGTCTCGCCGACGATGACGGCGGGGAGCGCCCAGCGGATCGCCGGGGGCCCCTCCGTGGACGTTCCGCGCCGCTTCGCCGTGGCGTCGCTGCTGGAGGAGGACGGGTTCCTGTTCACCCGCTACCGTCGGATCTGACAATCAGCGGAATTTGTCGTTCCGCTTTGCGTCGACTGGGCACACTTACTCACGCAGTCCCCGTGCGGGCACGGGGAAGGATGGTTTCCGCAGAAGGGCTCCAGAGGTGTTCACAAGCGTTCTGATGATCGAGAAGCCCCTGACGTCCGTCGACGTGGACTTCGTCACCACGCTGCACGGCGAGGAGGGTGTCTCCTTCGTCGTCCTGATGCAGCCGCGCGGTGACCAGGCCGATGTACTGCTGCGCGCCATCGACGACGTCGCCATGGGCGAACTGAAGGAAGCGACCCGCGAGGGCGACGAACCGGAGGGCAAGGACGCCCGCAAGCCGGCCGAGCTGGCCCTGGAGCACTCCCTCCGGGCCCTGAGAGACGCCGGCTGCCAGGCGGTCGGACAGGTGGTCGAGGACCACCCGCTGGACAAGATGAAGTCGGTCGTCGAGGAGGTCAACGCCGACGAGGTCATCGTCCTGACCGCCCCGCACTACGTGGAGGAGTTCTTCCACCGCGACTGGGCCTCCCGGGCCCGCCACAAGGTCGGCGTACCCGTCCTGAAGCTCTTCGCGCACAGCGAGTAGCCGCGCGCCGTCGGGGCGGGGGTCCGAGGACGCCCGCCCCGACGCACTAGGCTGGAGGCTTCCAGACAGACGCACCCCGGGGAGAGATCCGCATGGCACCCGCCATCCCTGCCGCCATGGAACGGCCGCACTTCATCGGCATCGGCGGTGCCGGAATGTCGGGCATCGCGAAGATCCTCGCCCAGCGCGGCGCCAAGGTGGCCGGCAGCGACGCCAAGGAGTCCGCGACCGCCGAGTCCCTGCGTGCCCTGGGCGCCACCGTGCACATCGGCCACGCCGCCGAGCACCTCGCCGACGACGCCTCCGCCGTCGTCGTCTCCAGCGCCATCCGCGCCGACAACCCCGAGCTGGCCCGCGCCGCCGAGCTCGGCATCCCGGTCGTGCACCGCTCCGACGCGCTCGCCTCCCTCATGGACGGCCTCAGCGCCGTCGCCGTCGCCGGTACGCACGGCAAGACGACGACCACCTCCATGCTGGCCGTCGCGCTCACCGAGCTCGGCCTCGACCCCTCGTACGCCATCGGCGGCGACCTCGCGGGTCCCGGCACCAACGCCCGGCACGGCGAGGGCGAGGTCTTCGTGGCCGAGGCCGACGAGAGCGACCGCAGCTTCCAGAAGTACGACCCGCAGGTCGCGATCGTCCTCAACGTCGAGCTCGACCACCACGCGAACTACGCCTCCATGGACGAGATCTACGAGTCCTTCGAGGCCTTCGCCGCCAAGATCCGCCCCGGTGGCACCCTCGTCGTCGGCGAGCACTCCGGCGCCCGCGAGCTGGCCCGCCGGGTCGCCGGCCGCGAGGGCCTGACGGTCGTCACCGTGGGCGAGTCCGAGGACTCCGACGCCCGCATCCTCACGATCGTCCCCAACGGGATGAAGAGCGAGGTCACCGTCGCCCTCGACGGCACCGAGCACACCTTCACGGTCTCCGTGCCCGGCCGCCACTACGCCCACAACGCGGCCGCCGCCCTGGTCGCGGGCGCCCGCGTCGGCATCGACCCGGCCGGGCTGGCCCAGGCCCTCACCGCGTACACCGGGGTCGGCCGCCGCCTCCAGCTCAAGGGCGAGGCCGCCGGCGTCCAGGTCATCGACTCGTACGCCCACCACCCCACCGAGATGACCGCCGACCTGGAGGCCATGCGCGGCGCCGCCGGGGCCTCCCGGCTCCTCGTCGTCTTCCAGCCGCACCTCTTCTCCCGCACCCAGGAGCTGGGCCGGGAGATGGGCGAGGCCCTGACGCTCGCCGACGCCTCCGTGGTCCTGGACATCTACCCGGCCCGCGAGGACCCGATCCCCGGCATCACCAGCGAGCTGATCATCGACGCGGCCCGCGCCGCCGGCGCCGACGTCACGCCCGTGCACGACAAGAACGCGGTGCCGGACGTCGTGGCGGGAATGGCGAAGCCCGGCGACCTGGTTCTCACCATGGGCGCGGGCGACGTGACGGACCTGGGCCCGCGGATCCTGGACCGCCTGGACGGCCCGGACGAGTCGGCGAAGTAGCAGAGGGAGCGAGCTCATGGCGTACGAGGTCGAGAAGACGGACGCGGAATGGCGGGCCGAGCTGACTCCGTCGGAGTACCAGGTGCTCCGGCAGGCCGGCACCGAGCCCGCGTTCCGCGGTGAGTACACGGACACGAAGACCAAGGGCGTCTACTCCTGCCGGGCCTGCGGCGCCGAGCTCTTCACGTCCACCGAGAAGTTCGAGTCGCACTGCGGCTGGCCGTCCTTCTACGACCCGAAGGACACCGCCGCGGTCGAGCTGGTCGACGACACCTCCCACGGCATGGTCCGCACCGAGGTCCGCTGCGCCCGCTGCGGCTCGCACCTGGGCCATGTCTTCGAGGGCGAGGGCTACCCGACGCCGACGGACCAGCGCTACTGCATCAACTCGATCTCGCTGACGCTGGAGCCGACGGAGAGCTGAGCACGTCGCAGCACCACTGAGCACCACTGAGCACTACTGAGCACCAGGGAGAAGGCCCCCGCGAGGGGGCCTTTTTCATGCCCGCTCGGCTGCCCGCTCGGTCTCCGCGCACTCCGGGCACAGCCCCCGGTACGTCACCTCCACCGCCGTGACCGTGAAGCCGAAACGCTCCGCGTCCGCGAGGCCCGTCAGCGGGTCGCCTTCCGGACGTACGTCCCGGACCGCGCCGCAGCCCGAGCACACCAGGTGCTGGTGGGCCTCGTGGGCGTTCGGGTCGTAGCGCTTGGCGCGGCCGACGCTGGAGACCTCCAGGACCTCGCCGAGCGTGACGAGCTCGCCCAGCGTGTTGTACACGGTGGCGCGGGAGATCTCCGGCAGTCTCGCGGTGGCGCGGGCCAGCACCTCGTCGGCGGTGAGGTGGATGTGCTCGCCGGAGAGGACCTCGGCGACCACCCGGCGCTGGGCCGTCATCCGCCAGCCGCGTCGACGGAGGCGTTCCAGAAGGTTGCTCATGGTCACCAGCCCTTGCAGCGCGTCTCGGCGCGAGTCAGCGCCGGTGCGGCGCGGGTAATCCGTACGGGTCCGGTTGTCGTATTGACTTGGACTGAGTCCACCATAGGATCGACTCCAGTAGTAGCCAAGAGGGTGTGCGCCGGTCACACCGACGCCTCAGCAGTTCCCGAGCTCCGCGATCCGAATGGTTCGGAAGGAAAGACCGATGTCTGAGCAGAAGCACGATCCCCTGGTCACCGAGGACGAGGCGGCGGCGGAAGGCAAGGGCGGCTGCCCGGTCGCGCACGGCCGCGCCGCGCACCCGACGCAGGGTGGCGGAAACCGCCAGTGGTGGCCGGAGCGCCTCAACCTGAAGATCCTCGCCAAGAACCCCGCCGTGGCCAACCCCCTCGGCGAGGAGTTCGACTACGCGGCGGCCTTCCAGGGCCTCGACCTCGCCGCCGTCAAGCAGGACATCGCCGAGGTGCTCACCACCTCGCAGGAGTGGTGGCCCGCCGACTTCGGCAACTACGGCCCGCTCATGATCCGGATGGCCTGGCACAGCGCCGGCACGTACCGCGTCAGCGACGGCCGCGGCGGCGCCGGCGGCGGTCAGCAGCGCTTCGCCCCGCTGAACAGCTGGCCGGACAACGCGAGCCTGGACAAGGCCCGTCGCCTGCTCTGGCCGGTCAAGAAGAAGTACGGCAAGGCCATCTCGTGGGCCGACCTGATGATCCTCACCGGCAACGTCGCCCTGGAGACCATGGGCTTCGAGACCTTCGGCTTCGGCGGCGGCCGGGTCGACGAGTGGGAGCCGGACGAGGACGTGTACTGGGGCCCCGAGACGGAGTGGCTCGGCGACGAGCGCTACTCCGGCGACCGCGAGCTGGAGAACCCGCTCGCCGCCGTCCAGATGGGCCTCATCTACGTCAACCCCGAGGGCCCCAACGGCAACCCGGACCCGATCGCGGCCGCCCGCGACATCCGCGAGACCTTCGCGCGCATGGCGATGAACGACGAGGAGACCGTCGCCCTCATCGCCGGCGGCCACACCTTCGGCAAGACGCACGGCGCCGGCCCCGCCGACCACGTGGGCGCCGACCCGGAGGCCTCGCCGATCGAGCAGCTCGGCCTCGGCTGGAAGAGCTCCTACGGCACGGGCTCCGGCAAGGACGCGATCACGTCCGGCCTGGAGGTCACCTGGACCGAGACGCCCACCCAGTGGGGCAACGGCTTCTTCAAGAACCTCTTCGAGTACGAGTACGAGCTCAGCAAGAGCCCCGCCGGCGCGCACCAGTGGGTCGCGAAGAACGCCGAGGCGGTCATCCCCGACGCCTTCGACGCGTCGAAGAAGCACCTGCCGACGATGCTCACCACCGACCTCTCGCTCAAGCTGGACCCGATCTACGAGCCGATCTCGCGCCGCTTCTACGAGAACCCCGACCAGTTCGCGGACGCCTTCGCCCGCGCCTGGTACAAGCTCACCCACCGCGACATGGGCCCCGTCGTGCGCTACCTCGGCGCGGAGGTCCCCAGCGAGGAGCTGCTCTGGCAGGACCCGCTGCCGGCGCGCCAGGGCGAGCCGATCGGCGCCGCGGACATCGCCTCCCTCAAGGAGAAGATCCTCGCCTCCGACCTGTCGGTGACCCAGCTGGTCTCCGCCGCCTGGGCCGCCGCCGCCTCCTTCCGCGGCAGCGACAAGCGCGGTGGCGCCAACGGCGGCCGCATCCGCCTGGAGCCGCAGCGCACCTGGCAGGCCAACAACCCGGACGAGCTGGCCCAGGTGCTGCGCGTCCTGGAGGGTGTCCGCGACTCCTTCAACGCGGCCGGCGGCGCGCAGGTCTCGATCGCCGACCTCATCGTCCTCGCGGGCGGCGCGGCCGTCGAGAAGGCCGCCAAGGACGCCGGCTTCGCCGTCGAGGTGCCGTTCTCCCCGGGTCGTGTCGACGCCTCCCAGGAGCAGACGGACGTCGAGTCCTTCGCCGCCCTGGAGCCGAGCGCGGACGGCTTCCGCAACTACCTCGGCAAGGGCCACCGCCTCCCCGCCGAGTACCTCCTCGTCGACAAGGCGAACCTGCTCACCCTGTCCGCCCCGGAGATGACGGTCCTCGTCGGCGGTCTGCGCGTGCTGGGCGTCACCCAGCCGCAGTCCTCCCTCGGTGTCCTCACCGAGACCCCGGGCAAGCTGACGAACGACTTCTTCGTCAACCTGCTCGACCTGGACACCGTCTGGCAGTCCACCTCCGACGACCAGACCACGTTCGAGGCCCGTGACGCCTCCGGCGCGGTCAAGTGGACCGGCACCCGTGCCGACCTGGTCTTCGGTGCCAACGCCGAGCTGCGCGCCGTCGCCGAGGTGTACGCCTCCGACGACGCCCAGCAGAAGTTCGTGACGGACTTCGTCGCGGCCTGGGCCAAGGTCATGGACCTGGACCGGTTCGACCTGCGCTGACCGACAAGGTCACACCGGCCCCGCCCCCGCCCGAACGGACCGTTCGGGCGGGGGCGGGGCTCGTTGCCGTCACGCGCGGACGGTGCGTGCCTGGCCCATCCGGAGGCGGCGGACACCGAACTCGGGGGACCGGTCGGCCGCGTCGTCCGGGGGTGCGGCGACCGACGGTGTACAGCTGTGGCGACATGGCTCCTCCGGCGTCAGCCGTGTGGAGGAGTCGTCGGCGCATACCCGTCGAAAGGTTCATGCCATGCCCCTCAGGTCCCCGGCGGCGCGGTGTCTCGGGCTGGTGATGCTGATGCTGGGACCGGCCCTTCCCGCCGCGGCGGCACCGACGGTTCCCGAACTGGGACACGTGGGCCGCTGGCTCACCGACGACCAGGGCCGGATCGTCACCCTGCACGGCGTGAACATGGTCTACAAGAAACCGCCGTACTTCCCCGCGGCCGGAGGCTTCGGCGAGAAGGACGCCCAGTTCCTGGCGGACAACGGTGTCAACGCGGTGCGGCTGGGCTTCGCCTGGAACGCGGTCGAGCCGCAGCCCGGCGTGTACGACGACACCTACATCGAGCAGATCCGGACGACGCAGCACCTGCTGGCCCGGTACGGCATCTACAGCCTCGTCGACTCCCACCAGGACGCCTTCAACGAATCGGTGGGCGCGAGCTGGAGCGGGTTCCCCGCGTGGGCGGCGTTTCCCGACGGGTTCCCCGTGCAGCCGAATCCGGGCTTCCCGCTGGTGTACTTCACGAGCCCCGCACAGAACCAGACATGGGCCAACTTCTGGCGCGACCACGCCGCGTCCGACGGCGTCGGGGTGCAGGAACACTACGCGGCCATGTGGGCACACGTCGCGCGACGCTTCGCGGACCAGCCGTACGTCCTGGGCTACGACCTGATCAACGAGCCCTGGCCCGGCTGGGACTACCCGAGCTGCTTCCCCAAGGGCTGCCCCAAGTTCGAGACCGACGTGCTCGCGCCGTTCCAGGCGAAGGCGATGAACGCGATCCGCCAGGTCGACCGGGAGCACCTGCTGTTCTACGAGCCCTCCCTGACCAACGACTTCGGAACGCCGGACTGGATGCCGAATCCGACCGGTGACCCGAAGGCGGGCATGAGCTATCACGACTACTGCGTCGGCGACGACACCTGCGTGACCAACGGACTGGACCGTGCCGTCGCCGAAGGCGTCGCAGCGGTGGTGACCGAGTTCGGCGCGACCACGGACGCGGCGAGGCTGACCCGTCTCACCGACCGGTTCGACGCCAACATGGTGTCCTGGATGTTCTGGTCCGAACCGCAGAACCAGACGCCCGGTCACCCCCAGGAGCCGCCGACCGGTCCCAACCTGATGAACCCGGCGATCGTCCGGCCGTACCCCCGTGCCCTCGCCGGCACCCCGCAGCAGTGGAACTACGACAGTACGACCGGGACGTTCACCCTCCGGTACAGCACCCGCCGGGTCGACTCCGGTCAGCCGTTCCCCGCCGGAACCCGCACCGAGGTGTACCTGCCGCTGACCGCCTACCCCGACGGCTACCAGGTCGAAAGCCAGGGCGCCGACGTCGTGTCGCCCCCCGGCGCCCGCGTCCTGCAACTCGCCACCAGCCCGGGGCAGGACACCGTGCGGGTGACCGTCACGCCACGGTCGCCCTGACACCGGGGCGACCGGACCGACCGGAACCGAGGCGGGCCGCCTGCCGGTCAGCGCAGCCGGTCCGCCAGCTCCGCCAGCCACGCGCCCGGGCCCAGGGGCTCGGGCGGGTCGACCTCCAGGCCGAGTTCGGTGAGGGCCAGGGCGTGGTCGGACTCGCTCAGCGGGAGCGACAGCAGATCGCGGAGTTCGCCGACGAGCTGGGCGACCAGGCCCGCGTCCGTGGTCTCCCGGTAGTCGGCGAGGGCCGTGTCGTGGTCGCCGAACTCCTCCGGCATGTCCTGGCCGAACCAGCCGCCGAGGAGCTGGGCCAGCTCCGGGAAGCGGGCGTGCCACTCCCAGTGGGTGCGCGGGGTCGCCGGCGGCGGGGCCTGGCCGGTCTCCACGCTGGCGCGGAGACGGTCGGCGAGGCCCCGGAGCCAGTCCTGGAGCTCGTCGTCGGGCACGCCCACGTCCGGCACCGGGTAGTACTCGCCGAGGCGCAGCCGCAGGCGGCCCGGCGGGTTCTGGGCGTACTCGCGCAGCTGGTGCTCGGCGACGCCGATCACCCAGGGGCGGGTGCGCCAGCAGTGCCGGAGGTACGCCTCCAGGGCCTCGGGGTCGTCGGCGCGGCGCCCGAGGTGGGCGCGGACGACCTGGTCCAGCTCGCCATACTTCCGGTCGTGTTCGAGGGGCTTGAGGGGCATCGGCTGCGGCTTCCCTACAGGTCGATCGGGACGGTGGAGTGCACGGTGAAGCCGTGCGGGCTCGTCTCGCTGCGCCGCAGCACCACCCGGGCGGCACGCACCTCGACGGCGTCCCGGCCGGCGAGTGCCATCGGGTCGGTGAGCACCCGCCCGACCGGCTCGGTCCGCGAGGGCCAGGCCGCCTCGATGGCGAGCCGCTGCCGGGTGGACTGGGCGAGCCAGCGGTGGATGACCTGCTCGTTGCGGGTCACCACCTGCTGGGTGGCCCACTGGGCGGTCTCCCGGTCCGGATAGCTCGCGGCGCGGTTTCGGCGCGCGGTCATTCAGTGCTCCCGCTGGATGTGGTCGTCGACGGTGGTCGTGATCGAGAGAAGCGCGTCCCGGGTGGCCCAGGACAGGCGGGGGCGCAGCCCCTCCGGGCCGGGGAACAGGACGCGGGCCCGCTGGGCCTCGCCCGCGTACCCGGCCGCGAGGTCCGTACAGAACGGGTGCTCGTTGTCGAGGAGGGTCCGCACGGTCGTGTCGACCGGGCCCGCCTCGTCCATCAGGATCGCGTCGAGGCCGAAGAGGAGCGGGAATGTCCGCAGGAATTCCCAGCCGTCCATCGGGAGTTCCGAGAATTCCGCCGATCCCGCCCGGTCCTGTTCACGCAGCGAATGCGCGAGGGCCCGGAGGAATTCCTTCGGGTCGGTGTCGCCGGCGGCCCGTACGGCCTTCTCGCGGAAGCCGGGAGGGGCCTCGTCCAGCGCGTCGGCGGCCAGGTCGAGGGCGCCGGCCGCCGCGTACGCCGAGCAGTTCCACTGCGCCACCGCGTCGCCGCGCACCAGCCGTACGTACCGCCTGAGCTCGGTGTCGAGGGAGAGGCGGCCCGCCGAGTCCCGTACCGACACGGCGAGGTCGAGGAGCCGGACCACCGGCCCGTCCGAGAACATGGCACACACCTCTCTCACGGTCCCTTGTGCGGCATGGCGGTGAGCACGATGAACGGCGGATCGAGATCGTGCTTGTAGATGAGCCGCACCTGGACCCAGTTCTTGCCTTCGGCCTTGGCGTTCATGCCGTCGTTAGTGTAATCGTCGCGCGACACGCTGCGGCCGACGTCCTGTCCCGGGAATTCCAGATAGAGCGGGGGCTGGATCTCGGATTTGTTGGGGTCGTAGTTCGGATTCGTCTGGATCTTCTTGCGGGTGCTGTCGATCCAGTCCGAGATCCGGTTCTCGTTCGCGTCGTCGCTGATCACGGACTGCGTGTACTTCTGCGCCGCCGCCAGGTCCGTGAACGAGGAGGCGGCGGGCGCGCCCGGCTGGTCGCGCAGCCGCATCCGCAGCTGGTCGTCGGTGAGCCCGACGTGCTTGTCGATCGGGTGGCTGTCGTAGAGCCCTTCCTGGCTGGCCAGGTCGATCGGATAGTAGAAGTCGTCCTCGTTCTGCCCGGGCACCATGAACTTGTGCTCGTGCTTGAACTCGTTGAGCGAACGCGCCCCGAAGGCCTGCGCCCTGGCCTGCTCGGACCGGTACGTGGGGACGGCCCTGTTCGCCTCCTCCAGGGCCGGCATCAGCTTGTCGAGCCGCGCCACGACCGCCCGGCACTCGGTCTCGTACGTCGTCACGGCCCGGCTCATCGCGGCCTGGTCGATCTCCAGGGTGATGTTGATGCCGAGGTCGCGGCCCATGGAGAGGATGCTCTTGCCGATCTTCTTGACGTCGCCCAGGTCGATGCCGTCCTTGATGTGCGGCAGCGCGTCCCAGACGGCCTTCTTCCAGATCCGCCACAGCTCGTGACGCATTTTCGAGGCCGCCACGGCGAACGCCCGCAGCGCCTGGCTGACTTCCTGCGTGGTGTCGAACAGGACGGTCATCACGGGGTGGCTGGCGCTGGTGCCGACCGAGGTGCCCGCGCCGCCGCTGTCGTGCTTCCACTCGTACCCGGCGGTCGACGTGCCCCAGGCCGTCGTGCCCCACAGGGAGCTGGTGAACGTGCGCATGGCGGCCTGCCATTCGCCGTTGTTCGGGTCGGAGATCGAGCCCACGGCCTGGTTGAGCAGCCCCTCGACCTGCCCGACGGAGAAACCGGGCTGGAGCCAGGCGAGCGCCAGCTTGTCGATCTCCTGGTAGTCGGGCAGCGGCAGGATGTCGGCGGCCTTGCCCCAGCGGAAGACGTGGTGCAGCAGCTTGCGGATGATGTCCATCGCCCAGTCGGGGACGCCTTCGAGCAGCCAGGAGATGAGGCCGCTCGAATAGTCGTCCATGTCACCCCACTTCAGATCCGTGATCCGGGAGTAGTGGGGCGGGGAGTCGATGACGTGGGGGAGCGGGAACTGCTGCGGCTGCGCGGTGCCGGAGGGGTGGCTCGCGGCCTCGGCCCGCGCGTAGTTGTTGGCGGTGGTGACGAAGCCGGTGGCGACGCCGCCGATGCCGGCGACGGCCTTGGCCCAGGTGTCGAGGAAGGTGTTGCCGACCTTCACGTACGAGGCGGAGACGGCCTCCGCCGCTGGCCCGTAGCCGCCGCAGTCCATGTACTGGCTGACGGCGTGCAGGAAGTCCTTGGCGGCCTTGTCCAGGTTGCCCTGCTGGATGACGACGGTGCCCGCCACCCCGTTCAACTGGGCGGGCGTGACGTCGAATCCGGCGCCCGGGGTGGTCGGCGCGGCGGGAGTCCCCATCAGGCCGCCCCCCAGCCGCGCAGCACGGCGCGGTGGGCGGAGCCGTAGTTGGCCTGCCCGTTGGTCACGACCTCGTGCAGCCACTTCTGGGCGGCCTGGAGGTCCTGCATCTGTCGGTCCCACTGGTCGAGCTCGTCGACGAACGCGTCGCGCGCCTCGCCGTCCCAGGCGAGCACGACCTTCTCCGTGCGCGCGTAGAGCGTCTCCAGCTTGGTGTTCAGCTGCTTGAGGATGTCTTCGAGCTCGGTGGCGAGATCGCCCAGCGTGCCGAAGTTGACGCCTATGTGGTCGTCGGACAAGAGAGCCCCCGTGCTCCTTGGTGATGCGATGCGTGGGTGATGCGATGCGTTCTCGGATGTCCCGTCAGATGTCCAGGATGGTGCTGCGCGGTCCGTCGGCCCCGGCCTCGGGCGCCTGCAGCTTCGCGGCCTCCGCCGCCACGTCCACGGAGCTCTCCATCTTCCGCAGCCGCCGCAGGTTCTCCATCTCCTGCTCGGTGAAGCCGTCGCGGCTGAGCCGCACGGCCTGTTCGAGGACGACGAGGATTTCGCGTATGCGTACGGCGTCCTCGGACGCGGCCCGGTGCAGGGACCGGTACGCCTTGCCGGTCTCGCCCTTCCAGCCAGCCTCGATCCGGTCGACGATGCCGTCCATCCGCCGTACCTGCCCGTCGATATGACGCTGCATCGTGTCGAGGTCGTCCGCGAGTTTCGTCAGATCCTCTTCCGAGGTCTTCAGATGCGCGTCGATGGTCATGGCCCCCGCCTTTCGTCGCTACCGCAACCCTAGCAACGAGCTACGACAGACGTTCGACAGGCGGGGGCCACGCGGGCATCGCAGGGGACTGCCGGGGACTCAGTGGACGCTCAGCCCGCCGTCGACGAACAAGGCCTGCCCCGTGACGTACGCGGAGGCCCGGCTCGCCAGGAAGACGGCGGCCCCCTCGAAGTCCTCGGCGATCCCGTTCCGCCCGACCATCGTCCGCGCCGCCAGCTCGGTGACCTTCTCCGGGTCGGCGGACAGGCGCTCGTTCAGCGGCGTCATCACGAACCCCGGCACGAGCGTGTTGCACGTGACGCCGTACGGGGACCACGCCTCCGCCTGCGACCGCGCCAGCGACTCCAGACCGCCCTTCGACACCCCGTACGCCCCCGACTGCACGAACGCGCGGTGCGCCTGCTGGGACGTGACGTGGATGATCCGCCCGAACCCGCGCTCGGCCATCCCCGGCCCGAACCGCTGGCCGAGGAGGAACGGCGCCTCCAGGTTCACGGCCATGGTCGTGTCCCAGACCTCCTCCGAGAGCTCGGAGAGCGGCGGGCGCAGGTTGATCCCGGCCGAGTTGACGAGGATGTCCGGCTCGCCGAACATCCCCGCCGCCTCCTCGGCGGCGGCCTTCACCCCGTCCCGGCTGCTCAGATCCGCGCTCACCCACGCGGCCTCCGCCCCCACCGCGACCAGCTCGTCGACAGCCGCCTTCAGCTCCGCCTCCCGCCGCGCCACGACCACCACGGACGCCCCCGCCCCCGCGAGGGCCCGCGCGATCGCCTTCCCGATGCCGGAACTCCCGCCGGTGACGAGGGCGGTGCGGCCGGCGAGCGAGAACAGCTCGTCGAGGTACGCCATCAGAGGCGCCCGCAGTCCGCGACGAACTCCCGCCAGGGGGCGGGAGCCAGGGTCAGCTGGGCGTCGTGGGGGCGCTTGGAGTCGCGGACGTGGATGGTGGTGGGGCAGGTGGCGACTTCTACGCAGTCTCCGTCGCCGCTGCTGCTGTACGTGGACTTGTGCCAGGAGAGAGCCACTTCGACGCAGTCGCCGTCGCCACCGCTGCTGTAGCTGCTCTTGAACCAGGCCAGGTCTGTGGTGCTCATGTAGCTCCTCGAATCTCCCGCAACAGGCTCTGGGAGTCTTCCAGGGTAAGAGCCTGTGACCGCATCCTGGCATATCGAATCTGCAGAATGCCGACCTCTTTCGGGTCCCTGAGCAGCAGCGCGCCTCGCTGGGCCTCGCAGTACGCGAACCAATGGTTGTCGGGCGTTTCCAGTAACTGCAAGGGCCCACCGAGACCCGCGTGGTGGCTCCTGCCCTGGGGCATGATCTGGATCTCGATGTTGCGCCGCTCGGACATGAGCAGGATGTGGTCGATCTGCGCGCGGTGCGTCTCAGGACCGCCCGTCTGCCTCCGCAGCACGTGCTCCTCGATGATGAAGTTGTAGGCGGTGGCGACCCGCTCGGTGAGCAGCTTCTGCCTCTTCTCGCGAGCGACGAGATTCTCCTCGATCTCCTCGTCGCTCAGGAGCGGTACCTGCCCCTCGAACAGCGTCCGCTGATACGCCTCCGTCTGGAGCAGCCCCGGCACCAGCCGGTTCTCGTACGTGTACAGGCAGAGCGCCTTCGCCTCCAGCTTCGCCCACTGGAGGAACCACTTCGCGAGACCCGGCTCCCGGGACAGGTGTTTCGCCGCCGCCCGGATCACCCCGAAGGCGTCCAGGACGTGTTCCGCCCGTTCGATGAACCTCTCCGAGGGCAGGCGCCGTCCCTGTTCGATGGAGGCGATCGTCTCCACCGAGTAGCGCACTCGCAGGGCGAACTCCTCCTGGGTGAGTCCCGCCCTTTTGCGGAACGCCTTGACCACCTCCCCGAAGGCCTTCAGGCTGTCCGAGGTCTCCGGTTCCGCATTGCCGTCCGTCATCACGCACGCACCTCCAAGCGGAATGGTCACGCGCGGTGACGAGTACTGTCCACCCTCCGAACCCGTACGCTCACCGAGCGTACGAGTTTCTGACCTGGTAACCCGCCCCGGGCGTCGCCACATTGGCCCCATGACCTCACAGAAGACACGCGAAGAGCCGGTTACCGTACGTGTGTTCACTCAGCGATTCAGCTCGACTCCGCGCGGCGCCCGGCTGGCCCGACGGCTCGCCCTCCACCAGCTCGACCGCTGGGGGATCCCGTACGGGAGTGCGGCGTCGGACGCGACGGCGCAGATCGTCGCCGAGCTCGCCGCGAACGCGGTGACCCACGGGCGGGTGCCGGGGCGGGACTTCGAGCTGGTGCTCTCGTACGCCCCGGCGACGCCCGCTCCGTACCTCCGTATCGACGTCTCCGACACCCGCACGGAACGCCGCCCCTGCCTCACGGAGGTGGGGCGGGGCCTGCGCCTCGTCGACGCGCTGGCGAGCCGTTGGGAGGTCCTGGCCCGGGTGCCCGTCGGGAAGACGGTTCGGGCGGAGGTCGATCTGTGAGCACGTCGTGGACGGCCGAGCGCTGCACCGAGCGCTGCTCGTGGCCGCAGCCCGCGCCGTGCTGGTGCTGCTCCGCGCCAGGTGTGTGAGGGCAGCGTGCGAGGGCAGGGCTCGTGAATTGGCTGATCAGCGGCCGATGTTGTTGGGTGTGCATGTCAATGGATCATCGTGGGCGGTCCGGCCGTGGCCGGGGCGCCAGAGGAGTTCACGTGAAGGCTGTTGTACGGGGGGCCGCTGTCGCCGCGCTGGTGGCGCTCGCCCTGACGGGGTGCGAGGACGGGAAAGCGCCGGCGGCGGGCGGTGCGGGGACGGGTGTTCCGACGGCGGGCGGTGCGGCGGCGGCCGGCGCGGGGGCGGCGGCTGCCTCCGGCGGGCAGTCCGGGGCGGGGACGCAGACGCCGCCCGTCTGGATCGACGCGACGGGACTGTTCTCCGCGCTCCCCACCGACGCCAACGTGGGGGACGTCTTCGTCGGCCAGGACCCCGTCGTGGTGCAGGGCGGCGAGGGCCGTGTCGCCTGTACCGACGAGACGGGCACGGAGTGCGCCGGGTTCCAGGCCGCCGGGAAGAAGGAGTCGGTGGCGCGCGGCTCGGCGGACGAGCGGAAGGTCGAGTTCACCCTCTTCACCTTCGCCACGCCGGAGCAGGCGGGCACCGCGATGAAGGGCCTGGCGGACCGGCGGCGGAAGCGGATCGCGGAGAACGGCACACCGCCGAAGCCGTTCACCCTGGACGCGGGCGCCGACGAGACCGACGCGTTCCGGGACGGCGACCGCAGCCTCGTCGTGATGCGCATCGGCAGCGTCGTCGCCTACGTCGACACGAACGACTCCGACACCGGAAACGTGCGGCATGTGGCGGAGGTCCAGGTCGCCCGGGTGAACTCCGTCGCCCGAGGCATCAACCCGGACCGCTGACCTTCGCGTGTCCGACCGGAGGACAACGAGCCCCACGGGGTGGCGGGACCTGCGGGTGCTGTTGTCGACGTAGGTGGTGGTCGTGCCGTTTGAAGGGCGCCCCTTCGAAGCGCGCCGCCGACGCGCCGGGGGCTCACACCGCCCCCAGCGCCTCCGTCGGTGTCAGCCGGGCCGCGCGCCCCGCCGGGTACAGGCCGGCCGCCGTCCCGATCAGGGCCGCGGCCGCCACGCCCGCCACCAGGATGTCCACCGGCAGCACCAGCGGCCAGCCCTGGGAGAGGGACCAGCCCGCCGTGACCAGCGCGCCCAGGGCGACGCCCGCCGTGCCGCCGGCGCCCGAGAGGGCGACGGACTCGGTGAGGAACTGGAGGCGGATCTGGCCGCGGCCCGCGCCCAGCGAGCGGCGCAGGCCGATCTCCGGGCGGCGTTCCAGGACGGAGATGACCATCGTGTTGGCCACGCCGACGCCGCCGACGAGCAGCGCGACCGCGCCGAGGCCGAGGAAGAGCGACGTGAACGCGGACTTGGCGGCCAGTTGCGCCTCCAGCGCGTCGGACGGGCGGCTGACCTTGACGTCCTGCGGACTCTCCGGGTTCGCGGTCGCCGCCAGGACCGCGCGGACCGCTTCCACCGACTCGTCCGGGGACCGCTCGTACACCGTCGTCGGATGCCCCTCGAAGCCGAACAGGGTGCGGGCCGCCTCCCAGCCTACGAGGGCCGAGCGGTCGATCTCCGGCGCGAGCGCCACCGGGTCGAGGATGCCGGTGACCGTGAACCAGCGTTCGCCCAGGTACACCTGACGTCCCGTCCGGTCGATGCCGAGGCGCTGCGCGGCCACCGAGCCGAGCACGACCGCCGGGTAGCGGCCGGTGGCCCCGTTGAGGAACCCGCCCTCGCGGACCGTGCCGCCGATCGTGCCGAGCAGATCGGTACGGGCCGCGCTCACGCCGATCCCGCCGCCCGCCAGCGGGTCGATGCGGTCGGTGCGGCGGACCGTCACGCCGGGCAGCGCGCCGGTCGCCGTGACCGACTGGACCGGACCGATGCGGCGGACCATCTCGACCGCGTCCTTCGGCAGCCGCGCCTCCGCACCGAAGAGGTCCCGGCCGGGGGAGACCGTCAGCAGGTTGGTGCCGAGCCGGCTGATCCGGCTCATCAGCTCGGCCTGGCCCGCGTTGCTGATCCCGAGGACCGCCACCATCGCGGCGATCCCGATCGCGATCCCGAGCGCGGACAGCACCGCCCGGGTGGGCCGGGCCCGCATCCCCACCAGGCCCACGCGCAGCACGTCGGCGACCGGCATACGGGCGGGGCGGGGGAGGCCGGAACGGGAGGCCCGGGGGGTCATGACGCCGCCCCACGGGCCGGGGCGGAGGCGTGCGGGGCCGGGATCGGCTCCCGGCCCGAGTCCGCCCGGATCCGCCCGTCCAGTACCTCCACCCGGCGCGGCAGGACCGCCGCGAGGCCCGGGTCGTGGGTGATGACCACGATCGTCGTCCCCTGCGCGTTCAGCTCCCGCAGCAGGTCGAGCACGCCCGCGCCCGCCGCCGAGTCCAGGTTGCCGGTCGGCTCGTCGGCGAGGATCACCGACGGGCGGATCGCGACCGCCCGCGCGATCGCCGTCCGCTGCCGCTCGCCGCCGGACATCTCGTGCGGCCGGTGGCCGAGCCGGTGCCCCAGGCCCACCTGGCGCAGCGCGGCCACGGCGAGCGCCCGACGCCGGCGGGCCGGGATGCCGTGGTAGAGCAGGCCCTCGGCGACGTTGTCGACGGCGCTGCGCCCCGGCGACAGGAAGAACTGCTGGAAGACGAAGCCGATCCAGCGCGCCCGCACCGCCGAGATCTGGCGGTCGGTCAGCGTCGCCACGTCGTGGCCGCGCAGCCGCACCCGCCCCGCGCTCGGGGCGTCCAGGGTCCCCATCAGGTGCAGCATCGTCGACTTCCCCGACCCGGATCGGCCGACCACCGCGAGGAGTTCGCCCTCCCGTACGGTCAGATCGACGCCGTGCAGCGCCCGGACACCGCCGGGGTACGTCTTGGAGACCCCCTCCAGAGCGATCACGGGCTCCGTCGCGGGGTCGGCGACAGGCTCGATCACAGGCTCGGTCACGGCAGCGGCACCTCCACCCGCATCCCCTCGCGCAGCCCCGCGCCCGAGACCTCCACCCGGCCCTGCGCGAACACCCCGAGCGTCACCGGCACCAGCCGGCCCTCCGGGGTCTCCACCGCGTACCCGCCCTCCGCGAGGGCGAGCAGCGCGGGCACCGGGACGGCGAGGACGCCGTCGCGGCGCTCGCTCGTGAAGTCGACCTGGACCGGGGCGCCGTCCAGCGCCCCCACGTCCGCCGGCTTCGACAGGGTCACCTCGACCGGTACGGTCGCGTCGCCCGGCGCGCCCTGCGCCTGCCGGTCCGGGCCGCCGGTGGCCGCCGCGCGGGCCACCGTGCCCACCCGGGAGACCTTGCCGTCCGTCGCCTTCCCGCCGGGCAGCCGTACCCGGACGGCGGCGCCGTTCCTGGCGAGCTGCTGGCGTCCGACCGGCATGTCCACGGTGACGACCCGCCGGGTGCCGGTGAGGTGGAGCAGCGGGCCCTCGGCGGGGGCACCGACGATGCCGGGGATCTCCGTCACCCGCACCGGGCCCGGCTCCACCAGTACCTCGCCCGGGGCCACCTTCCCGGTGCGCTCGCGGCCCCGGTCCTCCTGCCAGTCCCGTACCGCCTCCGCCGTGCCGGGCGTGAAACGGGAGTCGTCGGCGAGCTCGTCCCCGTACCCGAGCGCCTTCAGGTTGCGCTTGACGACCCGTACGTCAGGGCCGTCGTCCACGTCCTCCTCCAGCGTGCGGTAGAGCGGGGTCGCACCGTAGAACAGGGGTACGGCGACCCCGTCCACGGCGTACGCGCGCTGCCCGCGGGTGACGGTGACGCCGACGTCCGGCAGCCAGGTGACGATCCCGCCGGCCCGGGGCGCGGTCACCGTGTACGCGCCCGCGTAGCCGAGGGTGCCGTCGATCCGCTCGCTCTGCACGAGGTCGGTGCGGACCACCGCCGCCGTGCCCGTGCGCGGCCCGGCGGCCGGGGCGTCCGGTCCGTCCGTACGGGACGACAGCACGACCCCGCCGGCGGCGACCGCGCCGAGCACCAGCACGGCGGCGCCGGTCAGCAGCCCGCGGCGGCCCCGGCCGCGCGGCGGAGGCTCCTCGTGCTCCTCGTCGGCGGTGAGGGTGAGGGGCTCCGTCACCGGACCGACGCCCGGCACTCGGTGATCGCCGTCCGCGCCTTCGGGTCGTTCGCCGCACCGGTCAGCTGGAGCGGCTTGCCCGGCTCCGGGTCCGCCACGTCCAGGCCCTTCTCCCGCAGGCAGCGGGCCAGCCGGACCGCCTTGTCCTGCGCCGTGGCGTCCGTGCCCTCCTTGCCGCCCGCGCCCAGCAGCCCCTGGCACTCGGCGAGCGCCTTCTGGGTCCGCGTGTCGCCCTTGGTGCCCGGCGGCAGCTGCACGTTCTCGTCGCCGGGGGCCGGGTCGGCCACCTCGATGCCGTGCTCGCGCATGCAGCCCGCGAAGGCCACGAGCTGGTCCTGCCGGCTGCCGCTGGGGGACGCCGACGCGGACGCCGACGCCGACCGGGTCCCGCCGCCGCTCGCCACCCCCGGGGTGTCGCCGCCACCGCCGCCGCACCCCGTCGCCAGGGCCGCGAGGGCCGCCACCGCCAGGGCTCCGCGCCGGAGCCGTCCCGTGATCGTCATGTGCGCTCCCATCCTCGGGCGTTCGTGGTGACAGATGTACCGAGGGCGGGGTTGCCGGGCCGTCTCCGTACCCGCTTACGGTGGCGAAACATCGCGGCGGGTATCACGAGTGCCGTACGGGCAACGGGCTGTTGTCATCGGCGACGACGAAGGGACGCGCACCCATGCGGGTACTGGTGGCGGAGGACGAGCGGATGCTCGCCGAACTGGTCGCGGAGGGGCTGCGCGCCCACGGCATGGCCGTCGACGTGGCCCTCGACGGCGACGAGGCCCTGGAACGCCTCACCGTCAACGACTACGACGTCCTCGTCCTCGACCGCGACCTGCCCGGCACCCACGGCGACGAGGTCTGCCGCGAGGTCGTCGCCTCCGAAGCGCGCACCCGGATCCTCATGCTCACCGCCGCCGGGCAGACCACCGACCTCGTCGCCGGGTTCGCGCTCGGTGCCGACGACTACCTCTCCAAGCCCTTCGAGTACCCCGAACTCGTCGCCCGCGTGCAGGCGTTGGGACGGCGGACCACCCGCGCCCTGCCGCCCGTGCTCGAACGGGCCGGCATCACCCTGGACACCCCGCGCCGCCAGGCCTTCCGCGACGGACGGTATCTGCGGCTCTCGCCCAAGGAGTTCGCCGTCCTGGAGGTCCTGCTCGCCGCCGAGGGAGCCGTCGTCTCCACCGAGGAACTCCTGGAACGCGCCTGGGACGAGAACGCCGACCCCTTCACCAGCGCCGTCCGCATCACCATGAGCAAGCTGCGCGCCAAACTCGGCGAGCCCCAGCTCATCGAGACGCTGCCCGGCAGCGGATACCGGATCTGAAGGCCGTCGTGACGCGTTTCCTCCGCCCCGCGCAGCGCTCGCTGCGCCTGCGCCTCACCGCGCTCTACAGCGGACTCTTCTCCGTCACCGGGCTGCTCCTCCTCGGCCTCACCTACCTCCTCTTCCGCGAACGTCTCACCGGCACCACCGTCCTCGTGCTTCCCAAGGACGCCCCGTACGCCGGCACCGCGCCGTCCCTCTCCAAAGCACAGGTCGCCGCCCTCGCCGAGCGGCTCCGCGAGGACGCCCTCGACCAGCTCCTGCTGATGTCGCTGCTCGCCCTGCTGGTCATGCTCGTCGCCTCCGTCGCGCTCGGCTGGCTCGTCGCCGGCCGCGCCCTGCGCCCCCTGCACACCATCGCCGCGACCGCCCAGCGCCTCTCCGCCGCCACCCTCCACGAACGCATCGGCCTCACCGGACCCGACGACGAGCTGAAGAACCTCGCCGACACCTTCGACGCCCTCCTCGACCGGCTGCACGCGGCCTTCGAGGCCCAGCGCCGCTTCGTCGCCAACGCCTCCCACGAGCTGCGCACCCCGCTCGCCGTGCAGCGGGCCGCGATCCAGATCCGGCTCGGCCGCGCCCGCCCGGAGGACCTGCCCCGCATCCAGGAGGAGCTGCTCGACACCAACCGGCGCAGCGAACGGCTCATCGAGGGGCTGCTCACCCTCGCCACCACCGACCGTGGCCTCGACCGGCGGGAGCCCGCCGACCTGGCCCTGATCGCCGCCGAGGCGGTGGGGCAGAGCAGGCCCGCGATCCACACGGCCGGCCTGCGGCTCGCCCTCGACCTGCGGCCCCTGCCGGTCACCGGGGACCCGGTCCTGCTGCACCAGCTCGTCGGCAACCTCGTGCAGAACGCGGTCCGCCACAACGTGCCCGGCGGGTCGGTCGAGGTCACCACCGGCCCCGACGGGACCCTCACCGTCCGCAACACCGGGCCGGTCGTCCCGCCGGGCGAGACCGACAGCCTCCTCGAACCCTTCCGCAGGCTCTCCCGCACCGGCGACGGCGCGGGCCTGGGCCTGTCGATCGTCCGCTCCATCGCCCAGGCACACGGCGGCACGGTCGGCCTCACCGCCCCCGCCGACGGCGGTCTCGTCGTCCGGGTCACGGTGCCGATGTGACCGGAGGGGCCGGAGGGGCCGGAGGGGCCGGGGTCCGGTCGTGGGATGGGCCGCAGGCCGGGGTACGGGGCGGACTGCGGGCCGGGTTACGGGCCGGGTTACGGGACGATCTTCCCCTTCGCGGCGAGCGCGGCCGCGATGGCGGCGGCCTTGGCCGCGCCGGGGCCGGGGCCGGGGCCCGGGCCGGTCACGGGAACGGGGGAGGGAGCGGGAGCCGCGCCCGGGACCACCGCGGGCGCAGCCGGAGCGACGCCCCCGCCCGCCGCCCCCGGCGCGTCCGTGTACGCCGCCGCCTGGAGGGCGAACAGGCGTGCGTACGAGCCGCCCAGGCGCATCAGCTCCTCGTGGGTGCCCTGTTCGGCGGCCCGGCCGTCCTCGATGAGGACGATCAGGTCCGCCCGCCGCACCGTCGAGAAGCGGTGCGAGATGTAGACGGTCGTGCGGCCCGCCGCCAGCTCACGGAGCCGGGAGAACAGTTCGTGCTCCGCCTCCGCGTCCAGCGCCGACGTCGGTTCGTCCAGGACGAGCAGCGCCCCGCGCCGCATGAACGCCCGGGCCAGCGCCACCTTCTGCCACTCCCCGCCGGACAGCTCGACCCCGGTGTCGAACCACTTGCCGAGCGCCGTCCCGTACCCGTGCGGCAGCCGTTCGACGAGCCCGGCGGCCCCGGCGCGTCCGGCGGCCTCCGCGATCCGCTCGCCGTCCTCCAGGCCGGGCAGGTCGCCGAGTCCGATGTTCTCCGCGACCGTGGCCTGGTAGGTGACGAAGTCCTGGAACATGGCGGCGACCTGGCGCCGCAGCGCCTCCGGGTCGAGCTCGCGGATGTCGGTGCCGTCCAGCAGGATGCGGCCGGAGTCGGGCTCGTACAGTCGGCAGAGCAGTTTGATCAGGGTGGACTTGCCGGCCCCGTTGCGGCCCACGACGGCGAGCGTGGCCCCGGCGGGGATCTCCAGGCAGACGTCGTCGAGCGCGGGCCGTTCCGCGCCCGGGTAGCGGAACGTGACGTGTTCCAGGACGAGATGGCCGCGCACCGGGCCGGTCAGCGGCCGGCCGCCCTCGGAACCGGTGCGGACGGCCAGCAGTTCGTACAGCTTCCGCAGGTACAGATGGTGCTCGTACATGCCGGAGGCGCCGCCGAACACGCCCTGGACGGCGGTCGCGACGGCGGTCGCCGCCGACGTGTACAGGATGAGGTCGCCGAGGCTCAGACGCCCGCGCACGGCCTGCAGCGCCACGTACAGATACGTCAGCGAACCGGCCAGCGTCGTCAGCAACGACCAGGCGTTGCCCACGAGATGACGTGCCGTCACCACGCCGCGCAGGGCCCGGTAGGCCGCCGCGCCGAGCAGCCGGAACCGCTCCGTCAGGAACGGCGCGAGACCGAAGACCTTGATCTCCTTCGCGTACGCGTCGGTCGACACCAGCCGCGACAGGTACTCCATCCGGCGCCGGATCGGCGAGGACCACAGCGTCACCTGGAAGCCGCGCATCCCGTAGCGCGCGTCGGAGACGAACGCCGGGACGGGCGCGAGCAGCGCCACCACCGCGACCAGCGGCCCGAGCCCGAACAGCAGGCCCACCATGCTCGCGAAGGTCACCGTGTGCTGGAGCAGCGTGAACGCCCCGCCGATCATCATCACCGGCCGCGTCGACGCCTCCTGCTGGGCCTGCCGCAGCAGGTCGTACGAGGCGGAGTCCTCGAAGAACGACAGCGGCAGCCGGCCCGCGTGCTCCATCACCCGCACCTGCACGCTCTGCGTCGCCCGCTCCTGGAGCAGCTGCTGGGCGATGCTCCGCACCGCCGTCGCCAGCGCGCTCAGCGCGAACACCCCGCACTGCACGGCCGCCAGCGCCACCAGGGCCGTCACGGTCGTCGTCGCGGGCGGATGCCAGGTGAAGCCCGGCAGGTCCACGGCGAGCGCGATCCGGTCGGGGTCCCCCGAACCGTGCAGCGCGGCGCCCCGCACCACCGTGTCGACGAGCAGCCGGGCCGTCATCGCGACCGCCGCCGGCACCAGGCCGACCAGGACCGTCGACAGCGCGAGCGCCACCGTGAGCCCCGGGCTCGCCGCCCACACCAGGGCCAGCACCCGGCCGAGCCCCGCCACCGTGCGGGCCGTGGCGCGCCCGGCGCCCCGCAGCGCGGCCACCGGACCACGCCGCGCCGACCCTTCCGGTCCTGGGGCGGGGAAGTCGACGGGGCCGGTCAGACCGCTGCCGCCGCTGCTCGCCGCCTCCCGGGCCGTGAACACCATCTGCCGCATCAGCACTCCTCCCGCTCGCCCGCCACATGGCCCCACACGACAGGACGTGCTCCATGACGACCGCCCCGCCCCTGATCCCGCGCGCGGTGCTCTTCGGCAACCCGCACCGCATGAGCCCGGCGCTCTCCCCGGACGGCGAACGGCTCGCCTACCTCGCGCCCGCCGCCTCCGGAGTCCTCAACGTCCACGCCGGGCCCTGGCGCACCCGGGACTTCCGCCCCGTCACCGCCGACGCGGGACGCGGCGTCCGCGCCTTCGCCTGGTCCGCCGACGGACGGCACATCCTGTACGTCCAGGACCGCGACGGCGACGAGAACACGCACCTGTACGCCGTCGACCCCGCCGACGGGCCCGGCTCGGCCCGTGACCTCACCCCCTACGAGGGCGTCCAGGCCAGGATCGTCTCCCTCGACCCGCGCCGCCCCGACCGGCTGCTCGTCGGGCTCAACCTGCGCGACCCGGCCGTCCACGACGCCTACCGCCTCGACCCGGCCACCGGCGCGCTCGAACTCGCCGCCCTCGACGAGGGGTTCAGCCGCTGGATCGCCGACGACCGGCTGCGGGTGCGCGGCGCGCTGCGCCCGCACCCGGACGGTTCCGTGAGCCTGCTCGTACGGGACACGGAGACGGCGCCGTGGCGCGAACTGCACCGCGCCGGACCCGAGGACGCTCCGGCGCTGCGCCCGTTCGGCTTCACCACCGGCGGCCGGACCCTGCTGGTGCTCTCCTCCGAGGGCTCCGACACCGCCCGGCTGCTGCGTCTCGACACGGCGACCGGCGCGGCGAAGGCGGTGTACGCGGACCCGGAGCACGACGTCGAGGGCGTCGGCGCCCACCCGGGCACCGGGGAACCGCAGTTCGTCCTCGTCCGGCGCGCCCGCAACGACCTCGAACTCCTCGACCCGGCCCTCGCCGAGGACTTCGCCGCGCTGCGGGCCGCCGCCCCGGGCGACGTCAGCGTGCTGGGCCGGGACCGCGCCGACCGGCACTGGCTGGTCCAGCACAACACCGACGACGCGCCCGCCGGCTACCGGGTGCTGCACCGGGCCGCGGCGGGCCGGCCGGCCCGCGTCGAGTACCTGTTCAGCCACCTCCCGGCCCTGGAGGGACGCCCGCTCGCCCCCGTCGAACCCTTCTCCTTCACCGCCCGCGACGGGCTGCGCGTCCACGGCTACCTCACCTTCCCGCCCGGCGCCGGCCGCCACCGGCTGCCGACCGTCCTGAGCGTCCACGGCGGACCCTGGACCCGCGACCAGTGGGGCTTCCGCGCCGAGAGCCAGTGGCTCGCCGACCGCGGCTACCTCTGCCTCCAGGTCAACTTCCGCGGCTCCACCGGCTACGGCAAGGAGTTCACCCGCGCCGGCGACCGCGAGTGGGGCGGCCGGATGCAGGACGACCTCCAGGACGCCGTCCGCCACGCCGTCGCCCTCGGCCACACCGACCCCGGCCGGGTCGCGATCTACGGCGGCTCCTACGGCGGCTACGCGGCGCTCGCCGGAGCCGCCTTCACCCCCGGCGACTACCGCTGCGCCGTCGCCGTCGCCGCACCCTCCTCGCTGCTCACCTTCATCGAGTCCGTGCCCGCGACCTGGGGGCCGATGGCGGCGATGCTGCGCCGACGGGTCGGCTCGCCGGAGGACGACGCGGAGTTCCTGCGCGCCCGCTCCCCGCTGTTCGCCGCCGACCGCATCCGGATCCCGCTGCTCATCGGGCAGGGCGCGCGGGACCCGCGGGTGCGGCGCGAGGAGTCCGAGCAGCTCGTCGCCGCGCTGCGGAGCGGCGGCGTTCCCCATGAGTACCTGCTCTTTCCCGACGAGGGGCACGGCTTCGTCCGGCCCCGCAACCGACTGGCGTTCTACGCGGCCGCCGAGCGTTTCCTCGCGGAACACCTCGGCGGCCGGTACGAGGCGTGAGGGGCGGTCCGGGCCGGACGGGGGCCCGGCCCGGACCGGCTCTCTCTACGCCAGGGTCAGCAGACCCTCCTGGAGCAGCCGGCGGACCAGCACCAGGCGGCCCTCGACGTCCAGCCGGCCGGTCACGTCACGGGCCGTGAACGGGGCCCGCGCGTCGAGCACGTACCGCAGCTCCGGCTCGATCCGGGCCGGCAGCCGCACCACCTTGCCGTGGAACTCCAGCTGGAGCCCCGTGTCCTCCGGGCGCAGCGACCACAGCAGCTCGGCCCTGCGCCGCACCCGGGTGTCGGGGCCGAGCGTGCGCAGCCCCTCCAGGTCCAGCAGATGCCCGTCCAGGACCGGGCGGCGGCCCACCAGGGCCCGGCTCGCGGCCCGCTCGACCAGCTCCGCCGGATCGACCGCCCCGGCGACCGAGCCGAGCAGCTCCGCGAGGGTCGCGGCGGCCCCGGCCCGCAGTTCCGGGTCGAGCGCGAAGCCGGGCGGCAGGGCGCCCCGGTAGCGCGGATCGCCCTCGATCGCCCGGTCCAGGGCGTCCTTGAGCACCGTCGACCAGAGCACCGGCAGCACGCCGAGCGTGATGTGCAGCGAGGCCTCGTCGTTGGAGGTGGCGTCGTGCACGGTGCCGCGCGGCATGTACATCAGGTCGCCGGGCCGCAGGTCGAACTCGCGGACCGGGGCGCCGGGACCGTCCTTGGGCCTGCGGTACGGCTGGTTGGCCAGCGGCAGCTCGTCGGGCGACTCGTACAGCCGCCAGCGCTTCGACCCCCACACCTGGAGCACGAAGACGTCATGCGTGTCGTAGTGGCTGGTGAGGCCCTGCGCGCCGGCCGGGGTCAGATAGGCGTTCGCCTGGAACCCGGCGCTGAACTCGCCCGACAGTGTGCGGCACAGTCGGCCGAGCGGCTCCCAGCGCTCGTGCAGGAACTTGAAGACGACGGTCGAGCCGCGCCGGTACAGGTCGTAGAGGACTTCGAGCCCGTTGCTCGGCCCGCCCGGACCCGACGCCGCCATTTCGACGAGCGGAATCTCCTGCCCGTTCACCACGACCTTGAGTTCGGAGGAACGGACACTGGAAGTGGAAAGAATATGGTCGACATCGCGGAAACTCAGCGAGGCCGCGAAATGGTCGGGATTCTCCCGGTGCACGACGAGGGGTTTCTTCTCCCAGTACGCGTGCTTGAACTCGTCGGGGGTCACGGGGGACAGGAGGCTGCTGAGGCCGAGCGAAGGCTGCGCCTGGGGCGCAGCCTTCCACCCGCCGTGGGTCACGGCCATACGGTCAGATCACCGGGTCCGACGGGTCGTTGTCGGCGATCACGAAGACCGGGTCGGTCGGGTCGTTGTCCGAGATCACGAAATCGGGCGTCGCGATCGGGGACGGCGAGACCTCGATCTCGTCCGGCCGCAACGAATTGCGCTCTTCCATGTTCCCTCCCGTTTCCTGGTGTTTCAGGAACTCCGTACAACTGTGCGGAGCGGCACCGATACTCGTCAGCACCGTGGAGGGCTGTCAACGCTTCAACGTGCCCTGTCCAATTACCTTCCAGGGGGTTTCTGCGGCACCGTTCCGTCAGGAGTTCCACGACATTCTTGACACGGTTCCCCAGGAGCGGAGACATCGCTGAAACGTGCCGTGGTCTACACCGATAGGCGGGAGTCGGACCGGAACGCTCCGACGCGAGGGGGGAGGATCGGTGACCCGACACGCGAGTGCGGCACAGCGCCACCGGGCCGTGCGGGAGGTGCTCGCCGGGCGGCCCGTCGCCGAGGTCGCACGGCGCCACGGCGTCTCCCGTCAGACGCTGTACGCCTGGCGGAAGCGGTACGCGGCGCACGGCGAGGGCGGTCTCGCGGACCGCTCACGACGCCCGCACGAGAGCCCCGCGCGGATCCCGCCCGCCGTGGAGGCGCTGATCTGTTCGCTGCGCGAACGGCACCCGGGCTGGGGCGCGGGCCGGCTCCGCGCGGCCCTCGACCGGCTCGGAGTGCCCGACGCCCCCTCACGGACCACGATCCACCGGGTCCTGGTCCGCAACCGGCTCCTCGTGCGCCGGACCCCGGCCGCCAGCGAGGAACTCGGCGGACTGATCGCAGCCGCCCGCGAGGCCCTGCGACAGCTCGGCGCGGCCCTGGACGGGCTCGAGGCGGAGGCGGTGGGGGAGGCGGGGGAGCTGGGGGAGCTGGGCGAGAGGGGCGAGCGGGGCGAGCGGGGAGAGTCGGGGGAGCTGGGGGAAGGGGTCCGCGAGGGGCTGTCCGGGCCCGCCGTCGAGAGTGGCCCCCAGCCTGGAGTGGGGCGGTCCAGGACTGCCTCCGAGTCCGCCTCCGAGTCCGCCGCCGAGTCCGCCTCGGAGCCCGCCGCCGGGCCCACCTCGGAGCCCGCCGCCGGGCCCACCTCCGAGTCCGCCGACAGGCCCGCCGCCGAGCCCGCCGACGCCCCCTGCGGGACCTGCGGGGTCTGCGCCCCGCCGGTCCGGCTGTTCGAGCAGGCGCCGGCGCCGCCCGCGTCAACCATCTCCCGGTACGGCACCCTCATCCCCACCCCGCGCGAAGTCGGCCGCAGGGCGGGGCCGTTGACCGAAACCGCGCGGTGCGGGTCCGAAGGGTGAGATCCGGGCGGACGCGCCGCGCGGGCCGGGGTCAGTCCCCGGCCGGGGCCGGCTGGAGGAGGTCCCAGCGGTTGCCGTACAGGTCCTCGAAGACGGCGACGGAGCCGTACGGCTCGTGCCGGGGGGCTTCGAGGAAGCGGACCCCGGCGGCGGTCATCCGGGCGTGGTCGCGGGAGAAGTCGTCGGTGTGCAGGAAGAAGCCGACCCGGCCGCCGGTCTGGGCGCCGACGGCCGCCGCCTGGGTGGCGTCCTTCGCGCGGGCCAGCAGCAGGCCGGTGCCGTGCGCGCCGCGCGGGCGGACGACGACCCAGCGGGTGCCGTCGCCACGGTCGGTGTCCTCGACGAGGTCGAAGCCGAGGGCGCGGGTGTAGAAGTCGACGGCCTCGTCGTAGTCACGGACGACGAGGGTGACCAGCGCGAGGGCGGGGAGGAGGGGCGCGGAGGGGCCCGTGGACGAGGAGGGCGGGTCGGTCAGGTCGGTCATGAGGGCAACGTAATACGTATGACGCGAGGGCCGCCAACGGACGCGCGGTGCGACAATGCCCCGCATGGACGTGACGGCACTGGATCGGCTCGCCGAGCGGGCGCGGGCCCTCGCCGACGCCGGCGGGCGCCGGGTGCTCGGCATCGCCGGGCCGCCCGGCGCCGGCAAGTCGACCCTCGCCGCCCGGCTGGCCGCCCGCCTCGACGGACGCGCCGTCCTCGTCCCCATGGACGGCTTCCACCTGGCCCAGGCCGAACTGGAGCGACTCGGACGGGCCGGCCGCAAGGGCGCCCCGGACACCTTCGACGCCGCCGGATACGCGGCCCTGCTCCGCCGCCTGCGCGCCGCCGAACCCGGCACCACCGTCTACGCGCCCGCCTTCGACCGCTCCCTGGAGGAGCCCGTCGCCGGATCGATCGCCGTGCCGCCCGAACTCCCGCTGGTGATCACCGAGGGGAACTACCTGCTGCACGACGAGGGCCCCTGGGCCGCCGTGCTGCCGCTGCTCGACGAGGCCTGGTACCTCGACCTCGACGCCCGCCACCGGGTGCCCCGGCTCGTCGCCCGCCACGTCCGCTTCGGCAAGGACGAGGAGCACGCCCGCCGGTGGGTCGCCGACTCCGACGAGGCCAACGCCCGCCTCGTGGAACGCGGGAGAGGCCGCGCCCACCTCGTCGTGCGCGGCGACTGACCCGTACGCGGGACCCGGCCGCGCCGGTACGGTGGGCCCATGACCCACGCGCCGGCGCTCCTCGTCATCGACATGCAGAACGCCCTCGCGGAGATCGCCCACCGCGCCCCCGAGACGATCGCCGTGATCGCCGGGCTGCGCGCCCGGGCCCGCGCCGCCGGGGTCCCCGTCGTCACCGTCCAGCACCACGGCCCGCCCGGCGGCGAACTCGCCCCCGGCACCGACGGCTGGCGGATCGTCCCCGAACTGGCCCCGGAGGAAGGCGAGTCCGTCGTCGCCAAGACCGGCGCCGACAGCTTCCTCGACACCCGCCTCGACGCCACCCTCGCCGCGCTCGGCGTCACCGAGCTCCTCGTCACCGGCTTCGCCACCGAGATCTGCGTCGACACCACGGCCCGCCAGGCCCTCAGCCGCCGCTACGACCTCGTCCTCGTCGCCGACGGGCACACCACCTCGGTACGCGGCGCCGAGGGCCCCTACGCCGAGCCCGACCGGTCCGTCGCCCACCACAACGAGATCTTCCGCCACCTCGACTTCCCCGGCCGCAGCATCCGCGTCCTGCCCGCCGCCGAGGTCGACTTCGGCGCGCCCGCCGGGGCGTCCTAGATGCGGTGACCGGGATGGTTCACCGTGACCGGAAGGCGGCTCGGGGGACGAGCGCACGCGAAGCGGCTGGTATTACTGGGGCATGCAGGAAGAGATTGCACGCTCCGCGATCGACACGTTCGTCTCCGCGTTCAACGCCTCGGACGACAGCTATGTGACGGCCCTGCTCTCCCAGGCTCTGACCTCGGACGTGGTCTTCTGGGGGCCGTTGGGCCGCAGCGAAGGAATCGCGGCGGTCGAGCGGTTCGTGCTGGACATCCGGCACCACCCGGCGGGGACCGGCACGATGGTGCGCTGCTCGGCGGTGGACATGCCCGGCGAATGGGCCCGGTACCAGTGGGTCTTCACCACGCCGGACGGAGGCCCCCGCCTGGCGGGAACGGACGTCGTCCATCTGCGGCGGAGCCTCATCGACCAGGTCATCGTCTTCGCGGGGGAGATCGAACCGTCCGCCTCCTGAGGGGCATCCTTCTGTCGCGTACACGGTGTGCGGTCACAGCACTAGCCCGCCGCGCGCTCCACGGCCGCCCGCGCGAGCGCCCGCACCACCGGATGCGGCCGGCTGCCGTCGCCCGCCAGCTCGGGCTGGAACAGGGTCGCCAGGAAGAAGGGGTGCCCCGGCAGCTCCGCGATCCGGATCTGGCCCTCGTCGTCCGCGCCGGTGAACCGCATCCCGTGGCGCTCCAGGGTGTCCAGGTGGCGCCCGTCCGGACCGTACGCGCAGTGGTAGCGCTCGGTCGTCCGCTCCGCCCCGAACACCGCCTCCGCGAGCGAGCCGGGAGTCACCCGTACCGCGCCCTCGTGGCCGACGAGGGAGCAGGCGAGCGGGGCGAGCAGCAGGTCCTCCGGGTCCGCCTCCGGGTCGTTCTCGGCGTGCGCGGCGCGTTCGAGCCCGCACACCTCACGCGCGAACTCGACCAGCGCGTGCTGGAATCCGGCGCAGGTCCCCAGGAACGGGATCCCCTCCTCGCGCGCGGTACGGATCGCCGCGAGCGCCCCGGCCTCGCTCACGTACGGACTGCCCGGCAGCAGCCACACCGCGTCGAACCCGCTCACCGCGCCCGGCACCTCCGCGTCACCCGACGGGATCCAGTAGGCGTCGAGCACGAGCCCGTCCCGCTCGGCCAGCGCGTCGAGGAGCAGCGGGATGCGGACATGGGACTTCACGTGGGGGGAGCGGTCGCCGACGAGGGCGATACGGGGGGTGCGGGGGGACGGCGCGCCTGAAGCGACGGCGGTCACGGCGGTGGCTGTGGCTGTGGTGTCTGCGGTGGCTGCGGTGTCTGCGGTGTTCATGGGGACCATGCTCGGCGGGCGTTCCCGTTCACGTCCAACGATGATTCGTGCACCGTCCATCACGATCACTTATCTCGCTCATCTCGCGGTGGGTAGGGTGAGGCCATGACCGCCACCAGCAGCGACACCGGGGACTGGGAGCGCCGCGTCGACGCCCTCTGGGCCGCGCTCGACACGTACGAGGACCCGGCCGAGTTCCGCGCCCGGATCGCCGAACTCGCCGACGAGCGCCCCGCCGACGACCCCGCCGCCCTCTTCGAGCGCGGCGCCGCGCACGACTCCACCGGCCTCCCCGAAGAGGCCGTGCGCCTCTACCAGCGGGCCCTCGACGCGGGCCTCACCGGACTGCGGCGACGCCGTGCCGTCATCCAGCTCGCCAGCAGCCTGCGCAACCTCGGACGCCCCGACCGGAGCGTCGAACTCCTCACCGAGGAGCGGGCGATCCCCGCCGAGCGGCTCGACGCCGACGAGACCGCCCTGGCCGGTGCCGTCGACGCCTTCCTCGCGCTCGCCCTCGCCGACACCGGCCGCGACCGCGAGGCCGCCTCCCTCGCCCTCGGCGCCCTGGCCCCCCTGCTGCCCCGCTACAACCGCTCCCTCGCGTACTACGCCCGGGCCCTGCTGGGCACCGAGCCCGACGCGTCCTGACCGGCCCGGCACCCCCGCCCCCATGGACCCGCACCTCCTCCGCACCTACCTCACCGTCGCCCGGCTCGGCTCCTTCTCGGAGGCGGCGCGGACACTCGGCTACACCCAGTCCGCCGTCTCCCAGCACATCGCCGCACTCGAAGCGGACCTCGGGCTTCCGCTGCTCACGCGCAGGCCCGTCGGCCCGACCCCGGCCGGTGAACGGCTCCTGGAGCACGCGGGTTCGCTGCTGCTGCGGCTCGACGCGGCGCGGGCCGACCTCGCCCGGTTCGCCGCCGCGCCCCGCGAGACGCTCACCCTCGTCGCCGCCCCGCTGGCCCTGGCGCCGCGCACCCTCGCCGCGCTCCCCGCCGCCGGGGTCACCCTGCGGACGCTGCCCCGCGACGAGGTGCCGGCCGCCGTCGCCACCGGGGCCGCCGACCTCGGGCTCGTCGACGGCATCGCCGCCCCCAGCGATCCGCTGCGGCTCCCCGACGTCGCCCCGTTCACCGCCCGGCGGGTCGCCGAGGAGCCGCTCGCCGTCGTCCTGCCCGCCGGCCACCCGCTCGCCGGGCGCCCGGGGCTGCGGCTCGCCGACCTGGTCGACGCCCGCTGGCTCGACGCCCCCGAGGCGGCCTTCCCGCTCGACCGGCTGCGCGCCGCGCACGCCGGGCCCGCGGGCCACGGCTTCCGCCCGGCCCTGCGCTACGAGGGCACCGACGCCCGGACCGTCGCCGCGCTGGCCGCCGCCGGCCACGGCCTGGCCCTGCTGCCCGCCCCGGCCGCCACCGGGATCCCGGGGGCCGCCGCCGTCCCGCTCACCGCGCCCCGCCTGGTCCACCGCACCGAACTGCTCCGTCCGAACGGCGAACCGACCGGCCTCGCCGCCGAGTTGATCGCCCGACTCGACGCCCCGCCCGCGACCGGTCGCTAGTCTGACCCGAACGGAACGGACGGAACGAACGACGACGAGAGGCGGGCGGACGTGGGGTGGTTCCGGCGAGGGCCCAGGCGGGACGGCGAGGACGCCCCCAGGGACCCGCAGTTCTCGTACTTCTCCGAGCGCGAGGCCGCCCTCTTCCGGGGCCGGGTCCGCGAGGCCTTCGCCGAACTCGGACTCGAAGTGACCGTGTACGCCGACGCCGTCACCGACGACTCCGGACGCCGCTTCGGCCTCGGCACCCTCGCCGCCGTCTGCCACCAGGACCCGCGCGGCACCCCCGTCTGGCCCGACCTCGTCCGCCGCCACGTCCGCCTCTGGGTGCGTGCCCTCGACGGCCCCTCCGCCCTCGACACCCTGCCGCCCGAGCAGATCCGCGCCCAGCTCTACCCCCGGGTGGTCAGCGACGAGGGCATCGACCCCGGCACCTTCGGCTACGCCCGCACGGTCGCCCCCGGCCTGTACGAGGTGCTCGCCCTCGACCTGCCGGAGAGCGTGATGACGCTCACCGACGACGCCCTCGAACGCCTCGGCGACCCCGCGCGGCTGCGCGAACGGGCCCTGCACAACCTGCGCGACCTGCCCGTCGAGGGCCACGAGACCGTCAAGGACGCCGACGGCATGCGCTTCGAGGTCATCCTCGGCGACTCCTTCTACACCGCCAGCCGCGTCCTCGACCTCGACGCCGTCGTCCGCCGCGTCACCGGCCGGCCGCTCGGCGCGGACGGCGCGCTCGTCGCACTGCCCTTCCGGCACCAGCTCGCCTTCCACCCCATCCGCGACACCAGCATCGTGCCCGCGCTCGGCGCGATGGCCTCCTTCGCAGCCTCCGGCTACGAGGACACACCGGGCGCGATCAGCCCGTACGTCTTCTGGTGGCGGGGCGGCACGCTCACCCAGCTCAGCGAGTACGCCGAGGAGGACGGGCAACTGCGCATCGTCGTCGGCGACGACTTCCAGGCCCTCCTGGAACGGCTCATCGTCCAGGGCCCGTGACGGGCGCCCCCGCACACCGCCCCGGCACACCCCTCCGCCCCGGCCGACCGGTCGCGCCCGCCGCCCGCGCGCGGCAGGATGCTGTACGTCGAGGAGGAGATCCCCCATGCCCGAGAGCACCGCACCCACCCCTTTCACCGCCGACGACTACCGCGCCAGGATGGCCCGCGCCGCCGACTCCGCAGCCGAGGCGGGACTCGCCGGCGTGCTCGTCGCCCCCGGCCCCGACCTGGTCTACCTGACCGGCTACCAGCCGACCGCGATCACCGAACGCCTCACCGTCCTCGTCATCGCCCCCGGCCAGGACCCCGTGCTCGTCGTCCCCACCCTGGAGGCCCCGGACGCGGAGAAGGCCGTCGGCGCCCCGGCGCTCACCCTGCGCGACTGGACCGACGGCAAGGACCCGTACGCGGTCACCGCGCCCCTGCTCGATGCCGAGGGGCGCTTCGGCGTCAGCGACAACGCCTGGGCCATGCACCTGCTCGGCCTCCAGCAGGCCCTGCCCACCACCTCGTACGTCTCCCTCACCGAGGCCCTGCCGATGCTGCGGGCCGTCAAGGACGAGCACGAGCTGGCGAGGATCGCCGCCGCCGGGGCCGCCGCCGACCAGGCGTACGGCGAGATCCTCAAGGTCCGCTTCGCCGGCCGCAAAGAGACCGAGGTGGCCGCCGACCTCGCCCGGCTGCTCATGGAGTTCGGGCACTCCCAGGTCGACTTCACCGTCGTCGGCTCCGGGCCCAACGGCGCCAACCCGCACCACGAGGCCGGCGACCGGACCATCGAACGCGGCGACATGGTCGTCCTCGACTTCGGCGGCCTCAAGCACGGCTACGGCTCCGACACCACCCGTACCGTGCACGTCGGCGAACCCACCGACGAGGAGCGGCGCGTCCACGACCTCGTACGGGAAGCCCAGCAGGCCGGGTTCGAGGCGGTGCGCTCCGGGATCGCCTGCCAGGACGTGGACCGCGCCGCCCGGCAGGTGATCGCGGACGCCGGCTACGGCGAGTACTTCATCCACCGCACCGGCCACGGCATCGGCGTCACCACCCACGAGCCGCCGTACATGATCGAGGGCGAGGAGCGTCCGGTCGTCCCCGGCATGTGCTTCTCCATCGAGCCGGGCGTCTACCTGCCGGGCCGCTTCGGCGTCCGCATCGAGGACATCGTCACCCTGACGGAGAACGGCACCGGCCACCGCTTCAACAACACGCCGAGGGAGATGGCGATCGTGGAGTGACACCTGCTTCGTAAGAGCAGCGCTCAACCGTAGAGCGGCGCTCAGCCGTCCGTCAGCACCACCGCCGACTCCGCCGGCAGCCTGAGCACGCCGTCCCGGCCGGGTGCCTCCGTCCGTTCCCAGGCGGCGAGGACCCGGTCGCGGCCGTTGGAGCCGAGGGGGATATCCGCCGGGTGCTTGCCGAGGTTGGCCGCCACGCGGATGTCGCCGCGGCGGAAGACCAGCCAGCGGGCCTCCTCGTCGAAGGCGACCTTCACGCCGGCCAGGTCGGGGTCGGTGAGGTCCGGCAGGGTGCGGCGCAGGGCGATCAGCTCGCGGTACCAGGCGAGCAGCCGCTTGTGCGGGTCGCGTTCGCGTTCGGTGCGGTCCAGGACCGAGCGGTCGCGGGTGGTGGGGTCCTGCGGGTCGGGCACGTCCTCCTCCGCCCAGCCGTGCGCGGCGAACTCCCGGCGCCGGCCGCGCCGGACCGCCTCCGCGAGTTCGGGGTCGGTGTGGTCGGTGAAGTACATCCAGGGGGTCAGCGCGCCCCACTCCTCGCCCATGAACAGCATCGGCACCGACGGGCCGGTCAGGACGAGGGTCGCCGCGCAGGCGAGCAGGCCGGGGGAGAGGGTGGCCGAAAGGCGGTCGCCGGTCGCCCGGTTGCCGACCTGGTCGTGGGTCTGGGAGTAGCCGAGGAAACGGTGCGCCGGGGTCCGCTCGCGGTCCACGGGGCGCCCGTGGTGGCGGCCCCGGAAGCCGGAGTAGGTGCCGTCGTGGAAGAAGACCCGGGTGAGGGTCTTGGCGAGCGCGCCCATCGGGGCGCGGGCGAAGTCCGCGTAGTAGCCCTGCGACTCGCCGGTGAGGGCGGTGTGCAGGGCGTGGTGGAAGTCGTCGTTCCACTGGGCGTGGACGCCGAGGCCGCCGGCCTGGCGCGGGGTGGTGGTGCGCGGGTCGCCCGCGTCGGACTCGGCGATCAGGAAGTGCTGCCGGCCCTGCTCCTTGGCCAGCTCGTCGACGGCCGCCGACAGCTCCTCCAGGAAGTGCAGCGCCCGGGTGTCGGCGAGCGCGTGCACCGCGTCGAGCCGCAGCCCGTCGATCCGGTAGTCCCGCAGCCAGGCGAGCGCGCTGCCCAGGAAGTACGCCCGGACCTCGTCGGAGCCGGGCGCGTCCAGGTTCACCGCGGCGCCCCACGGGGTGTGGTGGGTGTCGGTGAAGTACGGGCCGAAGGACGGCAGGTGGTTGCCGGACGGGCCCAGGTGGTTGTGCACCACGTCCAGGACCACGCCCAGGCCGAGACCGTGGGCCGTGTCCACGAAGCGCTTGAGCGCCTCGGGCCCGCCGTACGGCTCGTGGACCGCCCACGGTGCCACCCCGTCGTACCCCCAGCCGCGCACCCCGGGGAACGGGCACAGCGGCATCAGCTCCACATGGGTGATGCCGAGCCCCGCGAGCTCCCCGAGCCGCGCCGCCGCCGCGTCGAGGGTGCCCTCCGGGGTGAAGGTGCCGACATGCAGCTCGTACAGGACGCCGCTGCGCATCCGCAGCCGCGGGGCGGCGTTCCGCCAGGTGTACGCGTCGTGGTCGACGACGGCGGCGAGTCCGTCCGGCCCGTCGGGCAGGCGCCGGGCCCGGGGGTCGGGCAGCAGGGGGCCGCCGTCGAGGGAGTAGCCGTAGCGGTCGCCGTCGGCGGCGGGGGCGACGCCGGTCCACCAGCCCGGGCGCTCGGCGTCCCGCTCCAGCGGGTGACCGCCGCCGTTCAGTTCCAGCGTCACCCGGTCACGGGCGTGCGGCGCCCACACCTCGAACAGCACGGGACGGTCCCCTCGTCGACTGGTCAACGGCTACGGGACCATCCTGGCAGCCGGAGGCACGCCCCGCCCGGTGCATCGGCGATCTTGACGTCAGGGACGCGGCGGGGCGTCCCACACGTAGTTGACGGCCCGCTCGAAGTTCACGTAGCCCGCCCGGGCGAAGGACTTCGCCATGGGGACGTTGCCCAGGTCGGTGGCGGCCCGGATGTTCGGGACGTCCTGGGCGACGAGGACCCGGGTGCCCTCGGCGAGGATGTCGTCGATGTAGCCGTGGCCGCGGTGGGCGGGCAGGACACCGATGTACGCGATGATCGGGTGGTAGCTGTTGCGCGCGGGGACGACGAAGCCGACCGGCTCCCCGGTCCCCGGCAGCTCCGCGATCCGCCACCACTCCCGGGGCGTCGAGTAGTGCGCGAACTCCTCGTCGTAGTGCTGCTCGGCCGCCTCGCGCGGCGAGAGGCCGGAGGCCAGGTCGGCCTGGCCGTGAGCGTCGAGGGTGCCCTCCATGACCGGGGTCATCAGGCCGAGCAGGTCCTCGCGGTCCCGTACCGGACGGAACACCAGGCGCCCGCTCGGCTCCGGCACCGGCGAACCCGCCCGCCACTCCAGGCGCAGCCGCTCCACCAGCGGGCGGGCGCCCGAGGCGGTCAGCACGCCGAACAGGGTCTCCAGGGCCGCACGGGTCTCCGGGACCTCGCGCCAGTCCGCCGGCATGAACCGGATGAACTCGGGGCGGGCCGCGCCCGCCGGGACGACGGCGGCGGCCGCCGTCTCCAGGAGGCGCAGACCGATCTCGGCCGCCTCCCGCGCCGGCAGCGCCGGGTCCAGGTCGAAGAAGTCGAGCGCCTGCGGGTCGGTGCCCTCCCGTCCGGTCCACCAGGAGATCCGCCCCAGCAGCCGGTCGCCGCGCAGCGCCACCCACATCCAGTCGGGCCGGCGGCGGCCGGTGGCCAGGTCGTCGGCGAGCTCGTGGTCGAGCACGTAGTCGAGGCCCTGGAAGAGATCCAGCTCGTCAGGTCCGGCGAGCGGTCGAACGACAACAGTCATGTACGGGAGTCCCCCTGGTAGTACGAGTCGGCAGACCGTATCAGCGCAGGTGGGCAGGGCGCCTGCGAGATATCGGGGCCCTTCTGGACACCCCGGGGGCGTCCGTCCGACAATCACGGTGTGACGACACCCTTCGAGCTCCCGGCCAACCCGCCGGACGCCCCTCGGCTCACCGACGCCGAGCGGGAGCGCGCGCTCGCGGTGCTCCGTGAGGGCGCCGCGCAAGGGCGTCTGTCGCACGACACCTTCCTGTTCCGCATGGAGCGGGCGCTCGCCGCCCGCCGCTCCGACGAACTCGCCCTGCTCACCGCGGACCTGACGGCCCCGTCGCCCTGGACCCGGCGGGTGGTGGGCGCGGTGGAGAAGATGTCCGCGTTCACCGTGAGCATCCGCCGCGCCTGGCGGGCCGAGCGGCTCCCGAAGCTGCTCATGCCGCTCCCGGGCCCGCACCCGCTGCGGATCGGCCGCGACCCGGTGAACGGGCTGCGGCTCAGCCACGAGACGGTCTCCCGCCTGCACGCCGAACTGTCCCAGCAGGGCGGCCTGTGGGTGCTGCGCGACCTCGGCTCCACCAACGGCACCACGGTCAACGGGCGCCGGGTGACGGGAGCCGTCGTGGTGCGCGCCGGGGACATGGTGGGCTTCGGCCAGATGGTCTTCCGGCTCTCGCCGAACTGACGCGGAACTGGCGCCCCGACGCCTCCACCTGTCACCCGATCGGCGGTATACCTGCTGCGACCGGGTCTGCCCGGTGATGGGCTGGGGAGACGCGCGCCGCTGACCGACGAGGGGGCGAGATGAGCGACGAGCCGAACCACCCGCACACCCCGTGGCGAAACCACTGGGCCGCTCTGCCGACGATGACACCCGCCACACGCGGGGCCGCCGCCACGCCGAAGGACCACGCGGTCCGCCGGATCGCGCCCAGCCCCCTGGAGCCGGGCGCCACCCGCGACCCCTACCGCACCTACCGGGTGCTGCGGGAGGAGTTCCCGCTCACCCACGACCCGCTGCTGCGGGCCTGGGTGCTCAGCCGGTACGCGGACGTGGCGAGCGCCCTCACCGACGCCCGCTTCACCCACGGGCACCGGCCCGGCGACCCGCCGTGCGCGGAGACCCACACGGACATCGACGACGGCGAGCTGCGGGCCGTCGCCGAACGCACCGCGTTCGTCCTCGCCCACCGGATCGCCGCCCGCCCGCAGGCCGACCTGGTCGCCGACTTCTGCCACTGGCTGCCGGGCGGCACCGTGGCCGCCGCCGTCGGCGTGCCGTACCGGGACATGATGCGGCTGGTCCGCGGCCGGGCCGCGTCCTCGCTCGTCGGACAGTGCACGGGCCAGATCGCGGTACGGGAGAAGGCCCTGGCCGCCTTCCTCGCCGCCGTCCTCAGCGACCCCGACCAGGTCGCCGCGCTCCGGGACGCCCCCTCTGGCCTGGTCGCCCGCGCCTGGACGGAGTCGCTGCGCCGCGACCCCCCGGTCCAGATCGTCATGCGCCGCACCCGCGGCGAGGTGCGCGTCGGAGCGGGCGTCCTGCCCGCGGGCGCCCAGGTCGCCCTGCTGATCGGCGCCGCCGGCCGCGACCCGGAGCGCTTCCGCGACCCGGACCGCTTCGACCCGCTCCGCGACGACCCGGGCCAGCTCACCTACGGCAGCGGCCTGTGCCCCGCCGTCGACCTGGCGGCCCTGGAGGCCGAATACGCCCTCCGGGCCCTCTTCCAGGCCATGCCCCGCCTCCGCCTCGCGGACGGCTTCCGGCCGGAGTGGACGGGCGTGATCACCCGCTCCCCGCGGAGCCTGGTGGTCCGGCCAGGAGGCTGAGCCCGTCGGACCGCCCTAGGGCGCGACGACCCGCCGCGCCCGCCCCGACCACCACACCGAGCCGAGCAGCAGCACGCCCGGCAGGATTCCAGCGACCGTCGCGATGGCGGCGGCGGGCGCCCCGAGGGCCGCGAGGGCGAGGCCGCCCGTGCCGCAGGCCGTGAGGGCCGCGCCCAGGACGTGCAGCTCCGGGCGGCGCCAGGCCGCCGCGAGGCCGAAGAAGTGCACGCCGACCACGAAGGCGATCCATCCCACGGCGGCCTGCGGGGCGTGCAGCACCCGGCTGATCACGACGAGGCCGGCCGCGAGCCCGGCCACCTCGGCCGCCACCACGTACCAGTAGCGCCGCCCGAAGCCGGCGCCGCCCGTCGTCCGCTCCGTGCTCCCGGTCCCGCTGCCCCGCCCCCCGAACACGACCAGGGCGACGAAGGCGGCCGCGGCCAGCACGCGCAGCGGGGTGCCGATCCGGGTCGGCAGCGCTCCCGCGTTCGCCTGGACGAAGAACAGTCCGAAGGAGGCGCCGATGATCCGGCCGGTTCGATCCCTTGTCATGATCATCAGTATTACTCCGCCCGTACGAGCAGCCCCACCGGCCTCCCCTCGAACAGCTCGGCCAGCCTCAGCGGCTTCTCCGCCCCGCCCGTGAACTCCCGCCCCCCGTCCAGGAGGTCGAGCCAGCGGCCCTCCGGGAGGGCGAGGGACGAGTCGCGCCAGCCGCCCGTCTCGGCGAGGCGCAGCGAGAGCCGGGTGACGGCGGTCAGGACGTGGTCGGAGCGGGAGAAGGCCAGGCAGTGCGGGGCGGCCGGGCCCGTGGCGGACAGGGGCCGGTACGTGGAGAGGGGCCCGAAGAGGGCGGGGCGGGTGCGCCGCAGGCGGAGCGCGGCGCGGACCACAGCCGTCTTGTCGTCGTCCGGGCCCGGTGCGAACGGCGCCCGGTTGTCCGGGTCGACCAGGGCCCGGTACACGCGTTCGGTGCCCTGGTAGAGCTCCGGCACCCCCGGCATCGTGAGGTGGACCAGGGTCGCCCCGAGGATCTGCGCGCGGATGTGGGGTTCGAGGGCCAGGGCCGCCGGCGCCGCCGTGCGCAGCGGGATGCGGCCGGGCCCCGCCGCCACGAAGTCGGTGACGGCCCGCTCGTACGCCTCGTCCGGCTCGGTCCAGCTGGTGTGGAGCCCGGCCTCCCGTACCGACTTCAGGACCGCCGGGCCCAGCCGCGCCGCGTCCGGGGCGCCGAAGCCGAACGCGGTCTGCCAGGCCGTCCACGCCAGATGGGGGTCGGGCGCGGGCACGCCGGAGGTCTCCTCCAGGAACTCGGCCCAGCGCTCCGGGCATTGGGCGAGGACCGCGATCCCGGCCCGTACGTCCGCGCTGCGTTTGGTGTCGTGGGTGGTGAGGACCGTGCCCGTGCCCGGCCAGTCGCGCGCGATGCGGGCGCAGTACGCGTGGAACTCGTCCGGGTGCACCGCGGGGCGCCCCGGGTCGCCGCCGACCTCGTTGGCCGAGAGCAGCGGCGTGTAGCGGTAGAAGGCCGTGTCCTCCACCGACTTGGCCCGCAACGCCGAGGAGGTCTGCGCGAACCGGGCCCGGAACGCCCGGTGGTCGGGCCCGTCGCCACGCGTCCCCAGCGCCAGCTCCCGTACGGTGTCCACCGCCGTCGCCTCCTCCGGCACCGCGAACGCCGCCTTCGCGCCGCGCGCCGCCTCAGGGGTGAGCACCTGCTCGCCGCCGGTGCGGTAGGTCCGGTACACCGGCACCCGTACGAGGAGTTCGCGCACCGCCGTGTGCAGCGCCCAGGGCGCGTGGTCGCGCAGCTCCGGGTCGGCGGCGCAGATCCGGCCGGCGAGCCGGGCCAGCGCGGCCGTCTCCGCGGCCAGTTCATGGGTGACCACCTTGTACGCGGCGCGCCGGGCGGTCGCCTCCCAGTAGCCGCCCCGGTCGCCGGCCCGCCCGACGAACTCCCGGTAGACGTCGCCCAGTTCGTCCGAGCCGAGCGGGTCGGTGAACACCCCGTCCACGTGCCGCAGCGCGTCGTAGCCGGTGGTCCCGGCGACCGGCCAGGACGCGGGCAGCGGTTCGGGGCCGGTGAGGATCTTCTCCACGACCGTCCAGCACCGCCCGCCCGTCGCCGCGTCGAGCCGTTCCAGATACCCCTCCGGGTCGGCGAGCCCGTCCGGGTGGTCGATGCGCAGTCCTTCCACCACGCCGTCCGCGACCAGCTCCAGGACCTTCGCGTGGGTGGCCTCGAAGACCTCCGGGTCCTCGACGCGCAGCCCGATCAGATCGGAGATGGTGAAGAAACGACGGTAGTTGAGATCGGTGCGGGCCAGCCGCCACCAGGCGAGGCGGTACCACTGGGCGTCGAGCAGCGCGTCCAGCGGCAGCCCCTCGGTGCCCGGCCGCAGCGGGAACTCCTGGCCGTCCAGGGACAGTACGCCGTCCGCGACCCGCATCCGGTCCCGTACCTCCGGGAGCCGGGCGGGCAGCACCGGCAGCAGCATCCGCCCGCCGCCCGCCGCCCAGTCGATGTCGAACCAGCGGGCGTACGGCGAGTCCGGGCCGTCCCGGAGCACCGCCCGCAGGGCGTGGTTGTGGCGCGGCGCGGCCGCCATGTGGTTGGGCACCAGGTCGAGCACGAGCCCCAGGCCGTGCGCGCGGGCCGTCGCGGCGAGCGCCCGCAGCCCGGCCTCACCGCCCAGTTCGGCCCGTACGGCCCGGTGGTCGGTCACGTCGTAGCCGTGCGTCGAGCCGGGCACGGCCTCCAGGACCGGGGAGAGATGCAGGTGCGAGACCCCCAGACCGGCGAGGTACGGCACGGCGCGCTCGGCGGCGGCGAACGGGAAGTCCGGCTGGAGCTGGAGCCGGTAGGTGGCGCTGGGCAGCGTCCGCTCGGACGAGGGGGGTCCGGGCCGGGCCGGCGATGAGGACGTCATGCGAACGTACGTACCCGGCCCGGAGGCTTCTGTGTCATCGACGCATGCGCCCGTTCGTGTGCATCGCGTTACGTTCGCGTGATGCTCCGGATGTATCGCGACACGCTGTCCCTGCTCGGGCCGGCCCTGCCGGTCGTCTCCTTCCTGGGGCGGCTGCCGACCGCCATGTGCCAGCTCGGCAGCCTCCTCCTGGTCGCGGAGACCAGCGGCTCCCTGACCACGGCGGGTCTCGCGGGCGGCGCGCTCGCCGCCGGGCAGACCCTCGCCGGCCCGCTGATCGGACGGCTCGCCGACCGGCACGGCCAGCGGCCCGTGGTCCTGGCCGCCGCGCTCGCCAACGCGGTCGCCGTCACCGCCCTGGTGCTCGCCGCCCTCGACCGGGCCGGCACCGGCCTCCTCATGGTGCTCGGCGCCCTCGCCGGCGCGACCGTCCCGCAGATCGGCCCGCTCGCCCGGACCCGCTCGGTGAACCTGGCCCGCGCCGCCGGCGCCGACGACCGGGCGGTGGGCACCGTCCTCTCCTTCGAGGGCACTCTCGACGAGGTCTCCTTCGTCCTCGGCCCCGCCCTGGTGGGCCTGGCCGCCGCCGTCGCCCACCCGGCCGCCGCCCTGCTCACCGCCGCCGCGCTCCTCGCGGTCTGCGGCACCGCCTTCGCCCTGCACCCCACCGCCCGGCCGGCGACCGTCCGCGAGGCCACCCGTTCGAGTGCCGCCGAACGGACGCGGCTGCCCTCCGCCGCGTACGCCCTGCGGATCACGATGGTCCTCCAGGGCGCCATGTTCGGCGCCTCGCAGGCCGGCATCACCGCCCTCACCGAAGGCCTCGGCGCACCCGACCAGGCCGGGCTCGTCTACGCCGCGATGGGCGTGACGAGCGCCGCCGCCGGGTTCGCGATGGCCGCCGTGCCCGCCCGGATCGGACTGGGCACCCGCTGGCGCGCCGCGACCGCCGCCCTCGTCGTGCTCGCCGCGCCCCTGGTCCTCGTCGACACGCTCGGCGGGCTCTACGCGGGCGTCGTCGTCCTCGGCGTGGCGTACGCCCCGCACCTCATCACCGTCTTCGGCCTGACCGAGCGGATCGTGCCGCCCGCCCGGCTCGCCGAGTCCATGGCCTTCCTCACCAGCGGCATCGTCGGCGGCCAGGCCCTCGCGCTGGCCGCGGCGGCCCGGCTCGCCGACACGCACGGCGCCCCGGCCGCCTTCGGGGTGGCGGCCGGGGCGGCCGTGGCCTGCGCGGTCCTCTCCTGGACGGTCCGCCTCCGTACCGGCCAGGTCAGGCGGGCCGTCGCAGCACCGTCAGCGTGAGCGGGGCGAGCGTCACCCGCTCGCCCGCCGCCACCGTCGGGCCCACCTCGGGCGGCATGCCCTCCGGATGGGAGGTGTCCACCACGATCTTCCACGACTCGCCGTGACTGTCCGGCACCGCGAACTCCAGCTCCTGCGCCGAGGCGTTGAACATCAGCAGGAAGGAGTCGTCGGAGATCTGCTCGCCCTGCGGGCCCGGCTCCGAGATCGCGTTGCCGTTCAGGAAGACGGTCAGCGCCTGGGCGTGCGCCGCCTGCCAGTCCCGGGAGGTCATCTCCTCGCCCTCGGGCGTGAACCAGGCGATGTCGGTGAGCTCGTCGTGGGTGCCCTCCACCGGCCGCCCGTGGAAGAAGCGGCGGCGCCGGAACACCGGATGGTCCCGGCGCAGCCGCACCATCGCCCGGGTGAACTCCAGGAGCGTGGCCTCCGGTTCGCCGCCCGGCTTGGGCCAGCGCACCCAGGACACCTCGTTGTCCTGGCAGTAGGCGTTGTTGTTGCCGCCCTGGGTGCGCCCGAACTCGTCGCCGTGGCTGAGCATCGGCACGCCCTGCGACAGCATCAGCGTCGCCAGGAAGTTGCGTGTCTGGCGGGCCCGCAGCTCGCCGATCCCGATGTCGTCGGTGTCGCCCTCGGCGCCGCAGTTCCAGGAGCGGTTGTAGCTCTCGCCGTCCCGGTTGCCCTCGCCGTTCGCCTCGTTGTGCTTGTCGTTGTACGACACCAGGTCGCGCAGGGTGAAGCCGTCGTGGCAGGTGACGAAGTTGACCGAGGCGAGCGGGCGCCGCCCGTCGTCCTGGTAGAGGTCCGAGGAGCCGGTCAGCCGGGAGGCGAACTCGGCCAGCGTGCGCGGCTCGCCGCGCCACAGGTCCCGTACGCAGTCCCGGTACTTGCCGTTCCACTCGGCCCACTGCGGCGGGAAGTTGCCCACCTGGTAGCCGCCCTCGCCCAGGTCCCACGGCTCGGCGATCAGCTTCACCTGGCTGACCACCGGGTCCTGCTGCACCAGGTCGAAGAAGGACGAGAGTCGGTCCACCTCGTGGAACTGGCGGGCCAGGGTGGCCGCCAGGTCGAAGCGGAAGCCGTCCACGTGCATGTCCGTCACCCAGTACCGCAGACTGTCCATGATCATCTGGAGGACGTGCGGGGACCGCATCAGGAGCGAGTTCCCGGTGCCGGTGGTGTCCGTGTAGGTGCGCGGGTCGTTGCCCAGCCGGTAGTACGAGGGGTTGTCCAGGCCCCGGAACGAGAGCGTCGGGCCCAGGTGGTTGCCCTCGGCGGTGTGGTTGTAGACCACGTCGAGGATCACCTCGATGCCCGCCTTGTGCAGCGCCCGCACCGCCGACTTGAACTCCAGGACCTGCTGGCCCCGGTCGCCCCAGGAGGCGTAGGCGTTGTGCGGGGCGAAGAAGCCGATCGTGTTGTAGCCCCAGTAGTTCGACAGGCCCGCGTCCACCAGTCGGTGGTCGTTGACGAACTGGTGGACCGGCATCAACTCCAGGGCCGTGACGCCCAGTTCCTTCAGGTGTCCGATGATCGAGGGGTGCGCGAGCCCCGCGTAGGTGCCGCGCAGCTCCTCCGGCAGGTCCGGGTGGAGCATGGTCAGACCCTTCACATGGGCCTCGTAGATCACCGTGTGGTGGTACTCGGTGCGCGGCCGCCGGTCGTCGCCCCAGTCGAAGTACGGGTTGACCACGACCGAGGTCATCGTGTCCGGCGCCGAGTCCAGGTCGTTGCGCGCGTCCGGCCGCCCGAAGGGGTAGCCGTACACCGACTCGCCCCACCGCACCGCGCCCGAGACCGCACGCGCGTACGGGTCGAGCAGCAGCTTCGCCGCGTTGCAGCGCAGCCCGCGCTCCGGCGCGTACGGGCCGTGGACCCGGAAACCGTACCGCTGGCCGGGCATCACGCCCGGCAGATAGGCGTGCCGCACGAACGCGTCGGTCTCGCGCAGCTCCACCGCCGTCTCCGAGCCGTCGTCATGGAGCAGACACAGCTCGATCCGGTGCGCGGCCTCGGAGAAGACCGCGAAATTCGTGCCGGCGCCGTCGTAGGTGGCGCCCAGGGGGTATGCCTGACCCGGCCAGACCTGCATAGGCGAACTCTTCCCTCTCTGATCCGGGTACAAGGGGTGTACTTCGGCCAGATCCTGCCCGAAAGAGGGGCAACCTCCTAGGACTTCGGCCCGTCCTACCGGGTGACCACAGAGAAATAGGGGAAATCCTGCTTCAAGGGGGGAAGTGTGTACGAAATAGTGCGCCGTCACCTGGGGAAGGTGGTGGCCGGTACGGCCATGGCGGTGACGGGGACCGCCATAGCCGTCGCGGTCGCGGTGCCGGGCAGCGCGGGGGCCGACGACGCCCCGCCGGGCCGCACCGCGGCCCAGGGCTCGCGGGCGGCCGGCGGGAGCACGGGTGATCCCGGGCCCGCGCCGGGACCGGCGGCCCTCGCCTCGGCGCCGCCCGAGGGGGCCAAGGGCATCGGGACCGACCCGCTCACCGACGACGAGCTGAAACGGGCCGAGGCCCTGGCGCTGACCCCGCCGGGCGCCGCCGCCCAGAGGAACGTCGAGGGCGGCCGCGGACCGCAGCACCTCGCCACCGAGCTGGCCGACCCCCTGCCCGGCGAACAGTCCGGCGGCCCGCGCCGCGCCGAGGTCCGCTTCTACGACTACGGGCGCGACGAGCTCCTCACCCGCACCGTCAACCTCGACACCGGCAAGGTCGAGCACTCCGGCGCCCAGCGCGGGGTACAGCCCTCCGCCCACCCCGAGGAGCTGCGCGCGGCCCTCGGCCTGATCCTGGCGAGCCCGCTGGGCAAGGGCGTCAAGGAGGACTACAAGGACGCCACGGGCAAGGAGCTCACCTCCACCGACCAGCTCTGGTTCAACGGCGACCTCTACCGCACCTACCGCGAGGCGAAGGTCCCCGCACCGCTCGCCAAGTGCGGCGAGCACCGGTGCGTCCGGCTCGTCACCAAGGTCCTCAACGGCGCCTGGATCGACACCCGCAACCTGATCGTCGACCTCAGCGCCAGGACCGTCACGCGCGTCGGCTGACCACCGGCCCGCACCACCCCGCGTCGGCCGACCACCGGCCGGGGAGACCACCCGCACACCCGTACCGAGGGAGTACGCACCCATGTCCGTACCGCGACTTCGGCGTGCCCGCAGGCGGGGCGCCGTCCTCGCCGCCGGCGCCCTGCTCGGCAGCACCGTCGCCACCACGACCGCGGCCACCCCCGTGGCCGCCGCACCCGCGCCGCCGCGCCCCGACTGCTCCGCCGCCTACCGCATCGAGCAGAAGCTGGACGGCGGCACCGTCTGGCGCATGTGCTGGCGCTACGACACCGACTCCGGGCTCGTCCTGGACAAGGTCACCTACCAGCCGCCCGGCGAGCCCGCCCCGATCCGGGTCCTCAACAGCGCCAAGCTGGCCCAGATCCACGTCCCGTACGACGACGGCAACGCCGAGTACGACGACCTCACCGGCGCCGGCTTCGGCTGGGGCCTGCAGAACCTGAAGCCCGGCGAGTGTCCCGGCGGCACCATCACCTCGGTGAAGGTCCCCGAGGTCGGCAAGGTCAACGGACTGTGCACCACCACCCGGGCCCGCGGCCACGCCTACCGGATGGCCGCCGACGAGGGCGGCAAAGTCTGGCAGGCACAGGGCAAGGACCTGCTCGTCTACACCGTCAACAAGGTCGGCTGGTACGAGTACATCACCGAGTGGCGGTTCTCCTCCGACGGGATGATAGGCGCCAACGTCGGCGCCACCGGCAGCCTCTCGCCCGTCGACTACAACGCCACCGACGGACGCGGCTGGCCCATCGGCAAGGGCGCCCGCGACTACGCCACCAGCCACGCCCACAACGTCTTCTGGAAGCTGGACTTCGGCCTGGACGGCAGCTCCAAGGGCCGGATCGAGCAGTACGACTCCAAGGTCACCCCGCCAGCCCGGGACGGCAGCCCGACCGTGAAGACCACCCGCACCCCGGTCACCAAGGAGCTCGCCGGCGACGCGAAGAACATGCGCTGGTGGCGGGTGGTGAGCGCCACCGGCAAGAACAAGGACGGCCACGCCCGCTCGTACGAGATCGTGCCCGGCCACACCAACAGCTACGCCGGCCGCCCGTTCACCCAGCACGACGTCTACTTCACCCAGGCGCGGGCCTGCGAGCAGTTCGCCAGCAACAACATCCTCAACTGCGGCCCGAACGCCCCGGACAGCGTGGACAAGTGGGTCAACGGGGAGACCCTGACCAACCCGGCGGTGTGGGTCAACATCGGTTTCCACCACATCGCCCGGGACGAGGACCAGCAGCCGATGCCGGTCCACTGGCAGGGATTCCAGCTCGCCCCCCGGGACGTAACCGCTATGAATCCGCTCACTCCGGCTGATCTCGCCGGCCAGAACGGGGCCCCGGTTCCGCGCAGTTGAGCAACGACCCGGGCGATCCCGCACATCGCCTCCCGCTCCCGGAGTACCCTTCCTTGATCGTTGTCAGTGCGGGTGTCGGGAGCAGAAGGCGGTGCGCGGGTGAGCTCGGGAGGTCTGGAGCTGCCCCCAGGGGACGCGGGTCACGAGTCGGATCCCGCGGACCCGGCGGACGCGCCGCCCGGCGCGGTCTCCGTCGCCCGCCCGGTGGAGATCGGGGCCGAGCTCGACTGGGGCGCGGAGGCGTGGAGCGAGGTGCGCACCCGGGCCCAGCGGGCCGGCCGCGCCTACATCTGGCTCAACCTCGTCGAGCAGCGGCTGCGGGCCGTCGTCGCGGCGGTGCTGCGGCCGGTGTACGAGCCGGTGCACGGCGAGGAGTGGGTGGTGGCCGCGGCCGGGCCGGCCGGCCAGGAGTGGGTCCAGCGGGCGGTGGCCGTCCGTGAGGTCTCGCGGCGCAAGGGCTATCTGCTCGACCCGGCCGACGACAACGTGCTCAGCTTCCTCACCCTCCCGCAGCTGCGGGAGCTGATGGTGCAGCACTGGCCGTGCTTCGAGCCCTACTTCGACGACCGGCGCGAGGTCGAACTGGCCCTGGACGAGCTGGAGGTGACCCGTAACGTCGTCTCCCGCAACCGGGCCCTGTCGCTGACCGTGCTCGCCCAGTCCGAGCGGGCCTCCGCCCGGCTCCTGGAGATCCTCGGGAGCGGGGCGGGGGTACCCTCCGCCGACCGGCTGCCGGTCGACGCCGTCGAGGACCTGGTCGGCGACCGGTACGCCGACGTCGTCTCCGTCCACCCGGACCGGGTCAGGCTCCAGCGGCAGCTGCCCGCCGAGGACCTGTTCGGCGGGGCCCGGCGGCTCGACGCCACCGGCATAGGCCTGAACCTGCTCGTGCAGAACTTCTCCGGGCGCCGGATGATCCGGCTCGCCGAGTCCGGCTGCCGGATCCGGCTGCTCTTCCTCAACCCGGCCAGCAGTGCGGTCAAGCGGCGCGAGCGGGAACTCGGCCTCAAGAAGGGCGAGCTGAGCCGCGCGGTGGAGATGAACATCCTCCACATGCGCCGGGTCCGCTCCAAGCTGCGCGATCCCGGCGCCTTCCAGATCCACGTCTTCGACGAGACCCCGCGGTTCACCGCCTACCTGGTCGACGGGGACGGCCCGGACGGGCTCGCCGTCATCCAGTCGTACCTGCGCAAGGCGCGCGGCATGGAGGCCCCCGTGCTGGTGCTGCGCGGCGGCGGGCGGAACGTGGTGCGCGCCGGACACGGCCCCGACCGTGACGCGGACCACGGACTTTTCGCGACATACCGGGAGGAATTCGAGTCCGTGTGGCTCGATTCCCGACCCGTCTCCTGACCCCCGCGGCCGCTTTCCGGCCGCCCCCCGGCCGGATTGTCAGTGGCGCGTGCGAGGGTGTGCAGCACCACGGGGGAGATCACGTAAGGAGGACCCGATGGCTTGGCACGCGGAACCGCTGGTCGGCTTCGACCTGGAGACCACCGGCACCGAACCGCTCGAGGCCCGGATCGTCACGGCCTCGGTCGTCGGCGTCCACGGCGGCCGGGTGGTCCGCCGGCACGACTGGCTCGCCGACCCCGGCATCCGCATCCCGGAGCAGGCCTCCGCGATCCACGGCATCAGCAGCGAGCGGGCCGCGGCCGAGGGCCGGCCGGTGCGCGAGGTCGCCGACGAGGTCGCCGACACGCTCACGGGGTACTGGCGGGAGGGCGTCCCGGTCGTCGCCTACAACGCCTCGTTCGACCTGACCCTGCTCTCCGCCGAGCTGCGCCGGCACGGACTGCCCTCGCTCAGCGAGCGCCTGGGCACCCCCGCCCCCTCCATAGGCCCCGTCATCGACCCGTACACCATCGACCGGGCCGTCGACCGCTACCGGCGCGGCAAGCGCACCCTCGAAGCGGTCTGCACCGAGTACGGGGTGGTGCTCACCAGCGCCCACCAGGCCGCCGCCGACGCGCTCGCCGCGGTGGAGGTGGCCGTCGCGATAGCCGAACGGCACGCGTCCGTCGCCGCCCTCGCCCCGGCCGAGCTGCACGAACGTCAGATCGACTGGTACCGGGAGTGGGCCGAGGACTTCCAGTCCTTCCTGCGCCGCAAGGGCAGCGCCGACGCGGTCGTCGACCCGGTCTGGCCGCTGCGCACCCCGGCGCCGGTCGTGGGCTAGGGCCTAGCCGGGGCGCGCCGGGCAGAGCGGTCAGACGGAGCGGGCCGGGTCCGTCCGCCGGAGCATCGCGAGACGGCTGGCCGTGCGGTCCAGGTCGCGGGTGAGGGCCTGGCCGGCGGGGAGCGCGGCCAAAGGGTCGGCGCCGATGAGGACCAGTCGGATGTCCCGGTCGCAGGCCACGTCGACGAGGTTCGCGAACCGCTGCCGTCCGTCCGCCGAGGCCTCGGTCAGCGCGGGCACCCCGTCGAGGACCAGGGTGGGGAAGCGTTCGGCGAGGGCCAGGTAGTCGGGCACGCCCGTCGCCGCCTCGCACAGGGCGTCGAAGGCGAACCAGACGAGCTCGCCGCGCACCGCGCGGGCCGGCAGCTCCCGCAGGTGGGCGTGGACGGCGGTGGCCTCCGCGGGCTCCGGGGCGGGGAGGCCGAGCGCTTCCAGGCCGGTGTCGCCCGGGGGCAGGCACAGGCCCGTCGCGAACCGGCGGCCACCGTCGCCCGTCTCGGGCGCCGCGACCCGGCGGAAGTCCACCGGCCCCGTGACGTCCAGGACGTCCATCCGCTCCTCGATGAGCCGGATGGTCGGCTCGAACAGGTGGTGGTAGAGCGGGTCCGGCATCAGCCCGGCGGGCGGGTAGTTCGAGGTGGTGACCAGCGTGATCCGCCGGTCGAGCAGGGTACGGAAGAGGCGGGCGATCAGCATCGCGTCGCCCGCGTCGTGGGCGTGGAACTCGTCGAAGACCAGGACCCGGCTGTCGCCGATCAGCTCGTCGAGGGCGCTGTCGACGGCGCTCTGCCCGTCGTGCCGGGCGCCCGGACCGGCCACCCCGTCGTGCAGCCGGCGGAAGAAGTCGTGGAAGTGCAGCCGGCGCTTGCGCCCGGTCGGCAGCCCCTCGTAGAAGGTGTCCACCAGCCAGGACTTCCCCCGGCCCACCGGGCCCCAGACGTACAGGTCGCGCGGCGGCCTGGGGAAGGTCCAGGCCGGCCGGGCGAGTTCGCCCGCCAACCGGGCCAGCCGCTCGACGGCGGCCTCCTGCGCGGGGGCGACGGAGAAGCCGCGTCGTGCCGCCGCCTCGTGGAAGTGACGGCGCATGGCCTGGGCGTGCTGGGGCACCTGTCTGTTCATCCGTTCGTACGCGGGGGCTCGGCGGGGCGGCGGGGCGTGCCCCTAGCCGTTCTCCTTGAGGAAGGAGAGCAGCAGCTCGTTGACAGTCTCCGGCTGGTCCAGCTGGAGCCAGTGGCCCGCGTCCTCCACCCGCTCGTAGCGCCAGGACCCGGCGACGTACGCGGCCGTGCCCGTCATCTGCGCCTCGGTGAGAAAACGGTCGCCGGTGGACCAGACGCCCATCACGGGGACCTGCGCCGGCAGCGGCGGCAGCGGCAGCGCCGGGGCGAACTGGACCTCGGCCGGCACGCCCGAGCGGTAGATGTTCAGCGCCGCCGTCAGCGCGCCCGGCGCCCGCAGCGGCTCCAGCACGGCCTCCGCGTCGGGGTGCTCGCCCAGCATGTCGCGCAGGTGGGCGAAGTCGTCGTGGGACAGCCAGTTCTCTGCGAGCTCCGGCAGCTGGAACAGCAGCATGTACCAGGAGCGCTGCCGCTGCTCCCAGCCCGCGCCCCGGATGGCCCCGAAGTGGCCGACGGACAGGATGGCCAGACTCCGCACCAGCTCCGGCCGGACCTGGGCGAGGCCCTGCACGATGCCCGAGCCCCAGTCGTGGCCGACCACGTGCGCCCGGTCGATCTCCAGGCGCCCCAGCAGCTCCACCAGGTTCGCCGCCGACGCCGCCGGGGAGTAGGCCTCCGGGCCGCCCTCCGGCCGGTCCGAGGCGCCGAAGCCCCGCAGGGTCGGCGCGATCGTCCGGTATCCGGCGGCGTTCAGCGCGGACACCTGGTGCCGCCACAGATGGTGGGAGTCCGGGAAGCCGTGCACCAGCAGCACGGCCGGACCCTCGCCGCTCACCTCGACGTCCAGCGTGACGTCCGAAAGCTCCACCCGCATGACAACACCCCGTTCCCGGCAGCCGGTTCGACAGGGATTCATGATGTCAGGTCGGCCGCCGCAGGACCGGCGCAGGGCTGTCGTACCCCTTTCAGAACGGGTACCAGCGCACCTCGGGGTCGCCGTCCCGCAGCGAGGCGACCCGCCGCTCGAACTCGGCGAGCGCCTTCGGGTTGGCCGGCGCGTGCTGCGCGACCCAGGCGCAGCTCGCGGTCTCCCGCGCCCCGCGCAGTACCGCGCAGCCCTCCCAGGCGCGCACGTCCCAGCCGTACGCCTCGGTGAAGGCGTCGTACGCGGCCGGGTCGAGGCCGTAGCGGTCGCGGGAGAGGGCCAGCACCACCAGGTCGTGCTCGCGCAGATCGGAGGAGAAGGTCTCCAGGTCCACGAGGACCGGCCCCTCGGGCCCGACGTGGACGTTGCGGGGGAGCGCGTCGCCGTGGATCGGGCCGGGCGTCAGCCGCGGGGTGAGGGCGGCGGCCGCCGGGGCGAAGGCGTCGCGGCGCTCGCGCAGGAACGCCGCGTCGGCCGGGTCGATCGCGTCGCCCGCCAGCCGCAGCCAGCGCTCCACCCCGCCGAGCAGCTCCCGGCGCGGCAGCGTGAACGCGGCGGGCTCGGGCAGCGCGTGCACCAGCCGGAGCAGCGGCGCCAGATCCCGGGGCTCGGTGGGCCGGACCGCCTCGGGCAGCCGCTGCCACAGGGTGACCGGGTGCCCCTCCGCGACCCGCGGCGCGGGCTCCGCCGCCCGTACCGCCGGCACACCGGCCTCCGCGAGCCAGCCGGCCAGCGCCAGCTCCCGCTCGGCGCGCGGCAGCAGCTCGGCGTCCCGGCCGACCTTGACCACCAGCTCGCCGAGGGCGAAGACCGCGTTCTCGCCCAGCGCGAGCAGCGCCGCGTCGGCCGCCCGCAGTCCGGCGGCGGCCAGGATCTCCCGTGCCCGCGCCTCGTCCATCGTTCTCTCCCCACAGCCGTCGCGTTTCCGCCAAAGTCTCGCATCCGCGCAGGTCGCCTTGACGAACCGACGGCCCCTCAGGACGATGACCGCCCTGGACAGCGTGACCGGTGCGAGGCGGCTCACCGGGCGGACCGGCTCGGCCGGGCCCCGGGTCGACCGCGCGAAGGGGGCAGGTCTGTGAGTGCGACGACCGCGGACCGGCGGTCCGCGAGACGCCGGACACCCGCCCGGACCCCCGGCGCCCGCCGCCCCCGCCCGAGCCCCGGCCCCTTTCAGAGTCCCTGGTTCCTGGTGCTGCCGGCCCTCCTGCCCATCCTGCTGCTCAGCGTCGGCCCGATCCTGTACGGCATCGCGCTGGCCTTCACCGACGCCCAGTCGGGGCGCACCCAGGCCACCGGCTGGATCGGCGCCCTCAACTTCCGGGACCTGCTGCACGACACCCTGTTCTGGGACTCGTTCCGCATCGGCCTCGTCTGGGCGGTCGGCGTCACCGTCCCGCAGTTCCTGCTCGCCCTCGGCCTCGCCCTGCTGCTCGACCAGAAGCTGCGGCTGCGCTGGCTGGCCCGGGCGCTCGCGATCGTCCCCTGGGCGATGCCCGAGGTCGTCGTCGGCATCATGTGGCGGCTGGTCTACAACCCGGACGCGGGCATCCTCAACGAGACCCTGCGCGGCCTCGGCCTCGGTGAGGACCGGGTCTGGCTCGGCGGTCTCGCCACCGCCCTGCCCGCCGTCCTCGTGGTCGGCGTCTGGGCCGGCATGCCGCAGACGACCGTCGCCCTGCTCGCCGGTCTCCAGAACACCCCGCGCGAGCTGCACGAGGCCGCCGCCCTCGACGGCGCCGGGGCCTGGCAGCGTTTCCGCACCGTCACCTGGCCCGCGCTGCGCCCGGTCGCCCTCGCGATCAGCGCCCTCAACCTGATCTGGAACTTCAACTCCTTCGCCCTGGTCTACGTGCTGACCGGCGGCGGACCGGGCGGCCGGACCCGGCTGCCCATGCTCTTCGCCTACGAGGAGGCCTTCCGCTACGGCCAGTTCGGCTACGCCGCCGCCATGGGCTGTGTGATGGTCGCGGTGATCTCCGTCCTCCTCGCCCTGTATCTCGTCGGACGCCTGAGGGGGGACGAGGACCGGTGAGCGCCTTCCGCACCAGCGGGCCCGCGCGGTTCGGCCAGTACCTCGCGCTCCTCGCGTACCTGGTCTTCCTCGCCTTCCCCTTCCTCTGGCTGATCTCCACCGCCTTCAAGCCCGCCGCCGAGCTGGGCTCCCCGCACCCCACCTGGATCCCGCGCGACCCCACGCTCGACAACTTCCGGCAGGCCTTCGACGAGCAGCCGCTGCTCCGCGCGGCCGGGAACAGCCTGCTCGCGGCGCTCGCCGCCGCCCTCGTCGCGGTCCTGGTCGCCACGCCCATGGCCTATGTGCTGGCCCGGCACCGCTCCCGGCTGACGGCCGCCGCCACCGGCTGGGTCGTGGTCAGCCAGGCCTTCCCGTTCGTGCTGCTGATCATCCCGCTCTTCCTCGTCCTGAAGAACCTGCACCTGGTGAACAGCCTGGCCGGCCTGACGGCGGTGTACGTGGTGTGGTCGCTGCCGTTCGCGCTGTGGATGCTCACCGGGTACGTCCGCGCCGTCCCCGTCGAACTGGAGGAGGCGGCGGCCGTCGACGGCGCGGGCCGCCTGCGCGTCCTCGTCTCGGTCACCGCACCGCTGCTCGGCCCCGGCATCGTCGCCACCGCCCTGTTCGCGTTCATCACCGCGTGGAACGAGTTCTTCTTCGCGCTGGTCCTGCTCAAGACTCCCGAGAAACAGACCCTGCCCGTGGTCCTCACCCACTTCCTCGGCGCCGAGGGCGTCGCCGACCTCGGCCCGCTCGCCGCGGCGGCGTTCCTGGCGACCCTCCCGTCCCTCGTCGTCTTCGCCGTCATCCAGCGGCGGATCACCGGCGGCATGATGGCCGGGGCGGTGAAGTCATGAGGTACGGACGCCTGGTGACCGCCGCGGCGGCCGCGCTCACCCTGCTCCTCACCGGCTGCTCGGCCACGGACGGCCCGTCCGCCGACGGCGTGGTCCGGCTCCGCTTCCAGTCCCTCGCCTGGCAGCCGGAGTCCGTCGACGCCAACAGGGAACTGGTGCGGGAGTGGAACGCCGCCCACCCCCGCATCCAGGTCGACTACGTGCAGGGCAGCTGGGACTCGGTCCACGACCAGCTGCTCACCTCCTTCGAGGGCGGCGAGGCACCCGACCTCATCCATGACGCCTCCGACGACCTCGCCGACTTCGCGTACGGCGGCTACCTCGCCGACCTGCGCGGGCTGCTGCCCGCCCGGCTGCGCGCCGACATCCCCGCGCGCAGCTGGCGGACCACCACCTTCGGGGACGGGATCTACGGGGTGCCGTTCCTCCAGGAACCCCGCATGATCATGGCCAACCGGACCCTCCTGAAGGAGGCCGGGGTGCGCGTCCCGACCGCCGAACACCCGTGGAGCTGGGCGGAGTTCCGGCAGGTCGCCAAGGACCTGACGGCGGCCATGGGGGAGGGGCGGTACGCGGTCGCCTGGCCGCTGAAGGAGCCGGTGTCCGTCTCCCTCAACCTCGGCCTCTCCGCCGGCGGCCGGCTCTTCCACCGCGATCCCGACGGCAAGGCCGTGCTGCGGTTCGAGGAGGGCGACGCCGTCGTGCCCGGCACCATCCGGGCCATGGTGGACACCGACCGCACCGCCTCCCGCGCCACCCTCGGCAGCGGCGGCTCGGACACCCTGCCCGGCTTCTTCGGCGGGAAGTACGCGATGGTCCCGCTGGGCTTCTCGTACCGGCAGCAGATCGTCCGGCAGGCGCCGAAGGGCTTCGACTGGACGGTGTTGCCGGCCCCCGCCGGGGCGGGCGGGCTGGCCCAGGGCGTCAGCCCGCAGACCCTGTCCATCGCCGAGGACAGCCCCCACAAGAAGGAGGCGGCGCGGTTCCTCGACTTCTTCCTCCAGCCCCGCAACACGGTCCGGCTGGCGCGCGGCGACTGGATGCTGCCCACCTCCACCACCGCCCTCGCCGACCCGGCCCTGCACACCCCCGCGTACGGCTGGGCCACCGGCGCGGCCGTCGCCCGGCAGCTCAGCCCGGCGCCCGCCCAGTCGGTGCGCGGCTACCCGGAGTGGAAGGACAAGGTCGCCACCCCCGCGTTCCAGGAGTACTACAGCGGCGCCATCGACACCGCCGAGCTGCGCACCCGCCTGGTGGTGGACGGGAACAGGGTCCTGGCCCGCTATCAGCGCGAGTAGACGCGAGGAGCGGAGGCGTCCGGGGAACCGCGTAATTCCTTAGACGAGACGTATCGTCTCACTTAGTCTGGGCGCATGACCACGACCCCCCGCTCCCACATCGCCATGTTCTCCATCGCCGCCCACGGGCATGTGAACCCCAGCCTCGACGTGATCCGCGAGCTCGTCGACCGGGGCCACCGGGTGAGCTACGCGATCCCCGCCGCCTTCGCCGAGAAGGTCGCCGCGACCGGCGCCACCCCCGTCGTCTACGGCTCGACCCTCCCAGTCGACGACGACCCCGACGCGTGGGGCACCGAACTCATCGACAACATCGAGCCCTTCCTCGCCGACGCGATCCAGGCTCTCCCGCAGCTCGACGCGGCCTTCGACGGCGACCGGCCGGACCTGGTGCTGCACGACATCACCTCGTACCCCGCCCGCGTCCTCGCCCACACCTGGGGCGTCCCCGCCGTCTCGCTCTGGCCGAACCTCGTCCCCTGGGAGGGGTACGAGGAGGAGGTCGCCGAGCCGATGTACGCGGAGCTCAAGGCCACGCCGCGCGGCCAGGCGTACTACGCGCGCTTCACCGCGTGGCTCACCGCGCACGGCGTCCCCACCCACCCCGACGCGTTCGTGGGCCGCCCGCGCCGCGGGCTCGTGCTCATCCCCCGGGCGCTCCAGCCGCACGCCGACCGGGTCGACGAGTCCGTCTTCACCTTCGTCGGCGCCTGTCGCGGCGAGCGCGCCGAGCCCGCGCGGTGGCGGCGGCCGGAGGGCGCCGGAAAGCTGCTCCTGGTCTCGCTCGGCTCCTCCTACACCAAGCAGCCGGCCTTCTACCGGGACTGCGTCGAGGCCTTCGGCGGCCTCGACGACTGGCATGTCGTCCTCCAGATCGGGAAGTTCGTCGACCCGGCCGAGCTCGGCGAGGTCCCGGACAACATCGAGGTGCGCTCCTGGGTCCCGCAGCCCGCGATCCTGGCGGAGGCCGACGCCTTCGTCACCCACGCGGGCGCGGGCGGCAGCCAGGAGGGCCTGGCCACGGCGATCCCGATGGTCGCCGTGCCGCAGGCGGTCGACCAGTTCGGCAACGCCGACATGCTCCAGTCGCTCGGCGTCGCCCGCCACCTGCCGAAGGACGAGGTCACGCCCGAGCGCCTGCGCGAGGCCGTGCTCACCCTCGTCGCCGACCCCGAGGTGGCCCGCCGCGCCCGGCTGATCCAGGAGGCGATGGCCCATGAGGGCGGGACGCGCCGCGCGGCCGACCTGATCGAGGCGGAACTCCCGTAGGTCCCTCCACGCGGGCGGCCCGCACCCCTGTCCGGGGCTCAGGCCTCCTCGGCCGCCGTGTCGGCCGCGGGCACCGCCGTCCGCCTCCTGCGGTACGCCATCACAGCGCACACAGCGAGGAGGAGGGCGGCCACGGCGGACACCCCGAGGGCCGTGTGCTCGGCGAAGAGGCGGCCCAGCACTTCGAGCACGCCGAGGCCAGCGGTCGCGTAGACCAGGGCCCAGGCCGCCCCGCCCACGAACAGGGCGGGGAGGTAGCGCGGCAACGGCATGCGCATGCTGCCCGCGAGGAAGTTGGCGGCGGTCTGGAAGCCGACGGTCAGGAAGGAGACGGCCACCACCGGGGCGCCCCACCGCTGGATCGACCGCTCGGCGCGCAGGAACTTCTCCGAGGAGATCCGCCCGGCGAACCTGCTGCGCCGGGCGCCGGCGCCGGCGAGCCAGCCGACGGCGAACGTCCCTCCGGCGCGGAGCAGGATGATGACGTACAGGGCGCCGGCCGTGAGCGCGATCTTATCCACGACGGTTCCGTCCTCCGGGTTCCTTGCCCGCCCGTACGCCAGGCAAGGTAACCCTAACCGAACGCGGACGGGGTGGATGCGGGGCGCCGGGCCGGCCGGGACCGCGGACGTGCTCCGTCGCAATCGGACGGCTCGTCCCGATTCCTTATTACGAAACGTTGTTGAATAAGTCACAGCCGCGTGGAGCCCTTGATTCACCCCCTCCCATCGGACAGGGTTTCGGCCAGCTACCGGAGAGCTCCGTTCCAGGAGCCCCCCGCGGCCGGCGGCCGTCGCGCCCTCCCCCACGGGGCACGGCGGCCGTCCTAGGGTGTGGGCATGAACACGACGTACGCGGCCCTGCTGCGCGGGATCAACGTGAGCGGACGCAACAAGGTCCCCATGGCGGAGCTCCGTTCCGTCCTCGAAGGGCTCGGCCACCGCGGGGTGCGCACCTATCTGCAGAGCGGCAACGCCGTCTTCACCACCGACCGCGAGGACTCCGAGGACGAGCTCGCCGCCGCCCTCGAAGCGGCGATCGAGGAGCACTTCGGCTTCCGCGTCCCCTGCCTCGTGCGCGACCACGCCTATCTCGCGGCCGTCGCCGAAGCCTGCCCGTTCCCCGCGGCCGAACTGGAGGGCAAGCAGCTGCACGCCCTCTACTACTCCGGGCCCGTCACGGCGGACCGCTTCGCCAGGATCGACCAGGAGGCGTTCCTGCCCGAGGCCTTCGCCCTCGGCGACCGGGTCCTCTACCTCTACGTCCCCGGCGGCCTCGGCACCTCCAAACTCGCCGAGGCCGTCTCCCGGCCCTCCCTCAACAAGGACGTCACCGTCACCGCCCGCAACTGGAACACCGTCGTCAAGCTGGTGGAGATGACCGCGGCCGAGGGGTGAATGGCCCAGTGCGACGAGGTGCGAATGGCCCGGTGTTCCGGGCCATCGGCTGGCTAGGGTCTCTTCCATGACGACCACCGTGGACTTCTACTTCGACCCCGCCTGCCCCTTCGCCTGGATCACCTCCCGCTGGATCCTCGAAGTCGAGCGGCACCGCGACCTCGACCTGCGCTTCCGCGTGATGAGCCTCTACCTCCACAACGAGGGCAACGACCTGCCCGACTGGTACCGCACCCTCGTCGACGCCTCCATCGGCCCCGTCCGGGTCGCCGCCGCCGCTGCCGCACAGCACGGCGAGGAGATCCTGCGCCCGCTCTACACCGCGTACGGCACCCGCATCCACGAGCAGAAGAACAAGGACTTCGACGCCGTGATCGCCGAGTCCCTCGCCGAACTCGGCCTGCCCGCCGCCCTCGCCGAGGCCGCCCACGACCCCGCGTACGACGAGGCCGTCCGGCGCAGTCACGACGCCGGCAAGGACCCCGAGGCCGACGCCTACGTCGGCACCCCCACCCTGCACGTCGACGGCACCGCCTGGTTCGGGCCCGTGCTGCGGGCCATCCCGCGCGGCGAGCGGGCCGCCGAACTCTTCGACAGCTACCGCGTGCTGACCGCCCACCCCGACCTCTTCGAGCTCAAGCGCACCCGCACCGGCGGCCTCGACTTCGCCTAGGCCCGTCCTTCGGGCCAGGCCGGGCCCGTGGGGCCTGGCCCCGGCCCGGCGGCCCCTGTCGCGAAAATTCAAGACCGGGCCGGGCGGCCCCCGTAGCGTCGACGGCATGAACGAGATCCACGCACACCTCACCGTCTGCGCCGCCGAAGCCGCCCGCGTCACCCGGGGGATCACCCCGCAGCAGCTCGCCGCGCCGTCCGTCTGCGCCGACTGGACGGTCCGCGAACTCGCCAACCACCTGGTCCTCTACAGCGCGCACGGCCTCGAACACCGCGCCCTGCGCACCCAGCTGCCCGAGGAGACCGTCCAGCGCGACTTCACCGCCGACACCGACTGGGCCGAGCGGTACGCCGCCCAGCTCGACCGGGCGCTCGCCGCCTGGGAGAAGCCCGAGGCATGGGACGGCGAGGTCGACCTCGGCGGCAGCTCCGTCGCCGCCCCCGAGATCGCGTCGATGCTGGTCAAGGAACTCGCCCTGCACGGCTGGGACCTGGCCGCCTCCACCGGCGGATCCTTCGCGGTCCCCGAGGACACCGCCGTCTTCCTGCTCGGCGTCGTCGAGCGGTACGCGGAGATCTTCCGCCAGTACGACGGCTTCGCCGAGCCGGTCGCCGTCCCCGACGACGCCGACCCCTTCACCCGGGCCCTCGCCCTCAGCGGGCGTACGCCGAAGGGCTAGAGGGGTGTCCTGCCCCTAGCCGGTCAACCGGTCGGCCGGGGCGCTCACGGCGGACGCGTACCGCTCCAGGAGCAGCCGGGCCAGCTCCGGGGCGGGCCCCAGGACGTCCGCGAGGACGTCGGCGTCGGCCGCGCCCGCCGCGATGCGGTCCGGGAGGCGGCCCGGCGCGATCACGTACGGGGCCACGGCCACCCGGCGGACGCCGGGCTCGGCGCGGAGCGCCCGTACCGCCTCGTCCGTACGCGGCAGAGATGCGGAGGCGAACGCAGGCCGCACGGAGCACCAACCGGTGCGCCGCAGCTCCCGCGCCGTTTCTGCGATCACTGCGATCGCCTCCGGGTCGGTGGAGCCCGCCGAGGCCAGGACGACCCCGGTCGCGCTCTTGTCGCCGGGCGTGAGCCCGGCCTCGTACAGCCGCCGTTCCACCGCCGCGAGCAGCAGCGGCGAGGGGCCGAGGACCTCCGCCTGCCGGACCCGCAGCCCGGCCGGGGCCTGCCGCAGGACGGCGGGGATGTCGGCCTTCGCGTGGAAGGCGCGGGTCAGCAGCAGCGGCAGCGCCACCACCTCCCGCACCCCGTCGGCGGCGAGCCGGTCGAGCACCCCCGGCACCGACGGCAGGTTGAAGTCCAGGAACGCCGTCTCCACCCGCAGCCCCGGCCGCAGCGCGCCGGCCCGGCGGACCAGCGCCTGGACGGTCGCCGCGTGCCGCGGGTCGCGGCTGCCGTGGGCGATGACGAGCAGAGTCGGGGCGGTCATGGGGATCAGGCCTTCACCAGCAGGCCGCGGCGGCGCAGTACGGCACGCTCCACCGGGCTGAACACCAGCAGGTCGATGGCGACACCGACGAGCAGGATCAGGAAGATCGCCAGGAAGATCCCCGGCATGTCGAAGTTGTTGCGCCCGTTCTCCAGGAGCTGGCCGAGGCCGAGGCCCAGGTCGGGGGAGGAGGCGATGATCTCCGCCGCCATGAGCGAGCGCCACGAGAACGCCCAGCCCTGCTTCAGGCCCGCGAGGTAGCCGGGCAGCGCGGCCGGCATCACGATGTGCCAGGCGCCCTTCAGTCCGGTCGCGCCGAGCGTCCGCCCGGCCCGCAGGAACAGCGGCGGCACCTGGTCCACGCCGGCCACCAGGCCGTTGGCGATGGACGGGACCGCGCCGAGCAGGATCACCGCGTACATCATGCTGTCGTTGAGGCCCAGCCACAGGACCGCGGGCGCCACCCAGGCGACCGACGGCAGTGACTGCAGTCCGGACAGGATCGGGCCGATCGCCGTCCGCACCACACTCACCCGGGCGACCAGCAGGCCCAGCGGAGTGCCGATCGCGAGGGCGAGCAGGAAGCCCAGCAGGGCTCGGGACACGCTGGTCCACAGGACTTCGAGGAGGGTGCCCTCCAGCCACATCGCGGACAGGCTGTCCCACACGGCGCCCGGGGAGGGCAGCTTGCCCGCGTCGGCGACCTCGAAGGTCACCAGGAGCTGCCACACCACCAGCACCAGCGCGATGGCGAGGACCGGCGGCAGAACCTTCTTCAGGAGGACCTCGCGCACCGGGGCCCGCCGGACCTGCACGCTGTCGAGCGCGTCGAGTCCGGCCTCCAGACCGGCGAGGTCGTCGGCCTTCACCCGCTCGGCGGGCGGCGTCGTCTCAGTGCTGGCCATGGCGGCGGATCTCCCCACGCAGTTCTTCGGTGATCTCGACGGACAGCTCCGCCACGGCGGCGTCCTCGATGCGGCGCGGCTGCGGAATGCCGATGGTCCACTCGCGGGCGATCCGGCCGGGCCGGGAGGACAGCAGGACGACGCGCTCGGCCAGCCGCACGGCCTCGCGCACGTTGTGCGTGACGAAGAGGACCGAGAGCCGGGTCTCCCGCCAGATCCGGGTGAGCTCGTCGTGCAGCACGTCCCGGGTGATCGCGTCGAGCGCGGCGAACGGCTCGTCCATCAGCAGCAGGTCGCTGTCCTGGGCGAGCGCCCGGGCCAGAGCCACCCGCTGCCGCATGCCGCCGGACAGCTCGTGGACGCGCTTGTCGTACGAGCCGCCGAGCCGCACCAGTTCGAGCAGCCGCTCGGCCTCCGGGCGGCGCTCGGCCTTCGGCAGCCCGCGCAGCTTCAGCGCGAGCTCGATGTTCTTGCCCGCGGTGAGCCACGGGAACAGGGCGTGCTCCTGGAACATCAGGGCCGGCCGGCCGCCGGGGGTCTCGATGGACCCCGCGGACGGCCGGTCGAGCCCGGCGACCAGGTTGAGCAGGGTGGACTTGCCGCAGCCCGAGGCGCCCAGGAGGGTGACGAACTCACCCGGGGCGACATCGAGCGAGATGTCGTCGAGGACGAGCTGTCCGCCGGCGGGACCGCCGAAGGACTTCGAGACGTGCTCGATGCGCGCGGCGTGACCCACCGCGCCCGCGCGGTCCTCGGCCTTGGCGAGCGTCGTGGTCGTGGCCATGGTCGTCACCTCCTGGGTTGAGCTGCGGCTGGGTTACTTCGCGCCGAGACCGGCGTCGGAGACCTCGGGCTTGCCCGCGGCCTTCAGGACCTTGTTGAGCGCCTTCAGGTCGTAGATGCCGTTCAGGTCGGGCTGCTTGAGGAGACCGGCCTTCACCGCGTGGTCGGCCTGCGCCCGCAGGGTGGCCGCCAGCGGGTCGTCGATGAACTGGATCGACGGCCAGGCACTGTCGATCACCTTGGCGCCGAGCGGCTTGCCGGACAGCTCCTTCAGCTTGGCGTTGGCCGAGGCCTTCGCCTTGTCCTGGTTGGCGTTGATCCACTCGTTGGTCTTCACCGAACCGCGCAGCACCGCCTCCACCACGTCGGGGTGCGCCTTCAGGAACTTCTGCGACACGATGATGTTGGTGATGACGAACTTCTTGTCCGGCCACAGGTCGGACTCGTCGAGCAGCACCTTCGCGCCCTGGCTGACCAGCTTCGACGCGGTCGGCTCCGGCACCCAGGCGCCGTCGATGGAGCCGGACTTGTAGGCGTCCGGGGTGATCTTGTTGTCCGTGCGGACCACGGAGACGTCGCCCTTGCCGCTCTGGGCGTCGACGCTCCAGCCCTTCTCCGAGATCCAGTTGAGGAAGGCCACGTCCTGCGTGTTGCCCAGCTGCGGGGTGGCGATCCGCTTGCCCTTGACCTCGTCGAGCGACTTGATCTTCGCCGGGTTGACGACCAGCTTCACGCCGCCGGAGGCCGAGCCGCCGACGATGCGCAGGTTGGTGCCCTTGGACTTGGTGAAGCCGTTGATGGACGGCGAGGGGCCGATGAAGCCGATGTCGATCGAGTCGGCGTTGAGCGCCTCGATCTCGGAGGGGCCGGCGTTGAAGGTCGACACCTTCAACTGGGTGCCGCCCAGCTCCTTCTGGAAGATGCCCTCCTGGTCGCCGACCAGCGCGGTGGCGTGCGTCAGGTTGGGGAAGTACCCGAGCCGTACGGTGTCGGCGGAGAGCTTCGCGCCCTCGGCGGCCACCTTCTTCTCGTCGTTGTTCTTGGCCTCGGAGCCGTAGCCGCAGGAGGCGAGCGCCCCGATGAGCAGGGGCAGGGCGGCAGCGGCGGCCAGGCCGCGGCGCAGGGTGGTACGGGTGGTGGCAGGCACGGGAGGTGTTCCCCTCGATTCAGCTTCTGCGAAGTCTTCGTCTGTGTCTATGTCGTACGGGGTGGAACGGGTCGAGCGGCATCGCGCCGTCGCAACGGCGCATCGAGGTCAGCACGCACATCGCGCGACACCTCCCCGGCCCGCGCCGAGCGCACCGGAACCGACCCGGCCGCCCTCCTTGGCGAAGGTGGCCCAAAAATCCTGAGTCATCGTCAGAAATCCCATCCTTCTTCGTCGTTCTCGACGGCCACGGGCGCCGCCGGCTTGGCCGAGGCGAACGACTCGCCCGCCATGCCGGCCGCGAGCGTGGTGCCGTCCGCGGGGTCGATCAGCAGGAACGAGCCCGTACGGCGTGAGTCGGCGTACGCGTCGAGCGCGAGCGGCTCGGCGGTGCGGACCTTGACCCGGCCGATGTCGTTGGCGACCAGCTGCCCGGGCTCCGGGTGCTGGGAGAGGTCGTCCAGGGTGAGCCGGGACGGGATCTCCTTCACGATCGCCTTGACCGTGCGGGTGGTGTGCTTGAGGAGCACCCGCTGCCCCACGGCCAGCGGCCGGTCCGCCACGTGGCAGACGGTCGCCTCGACGTCCTGGCTGGTGGCCGGGGCGTCGCCGACCGGGGCGAGCAGGTCGCCGCGCGAGATGTCGAGGTCGTCGGTCAGCCGGATGGTCACCGACTGCGGCGCCCACGCGATGTCCACGGACTCGCCGAGCGCGTCGATCCCGGCGATCGTCGTCGTCTTCCCCGAGGGCAGGACGGTGATCTCCTCGCCGACGCGGAAGGCACCGGCCGCGATCTGGCCCGCGTATCCCCGGTAGTCGGGGTGCTCGGCCGTCTGCGGGCGGATCACGTACTGGACCGGGAAGCGCGCGTGGCAGGCCGTCAGGTCGTGGCTGACCGGGACGGTCTCCAGGTGCTCCAGGACCGTCGGACCGCCGTACCAGTCCATGTTCGCCGACGGCTCCACCACGTTGTCACCGGCGAGCGCCGAGATCGGGATCGCGGTGATCTCCGGGACGCCCAGCTCGGAGGCGTACGTCGTGAACTCCTCGGCGATGGAGGCGAAGACGGCCTCGCGGTACTCGACCAGGTCCATCTTGTTCACCGCGAGGACCACGTGCGGCACCCGCAGCAGGGCGGCCACCGCGGCGTGCCGGCGGGTCTGCTCCACGACACCGTTGCGGGCGTCGACGAGGACCACGGCCAGCTCGGCCGTCGAGGCGCCCGTCACCATGTTCCGGGTGTACTGCACGTGCCCGGGGGTGTCGGCGAGGATGAACCGGCGCCGCGGCGTCGCGAAGTAGCGGTACGCCACGTCGATGGTGATGCCCTGCTCCCGCTCGGCCCGCAGGCCGTCGGTCAGCAGCGCCAGGTCCGGAGCCTCCTGGCCGCGCTTGATGGACGCGGCCTCGACGGCCTCCAGCTGGTCGGTGAGGACCGACTTGGAGTCGTGCAGCAGGCGGCCCACCAGGGTGGACTTACCGTCGTCGACGGACCCGGCGGTGGCGAAACGCAGCAGGGTGGTGGCCGAGACGTCGGCGAACTGCTCGGTGGACGTGCTCATTAGAAGTACCCTTCGCGCTTGCGGTCTTCCATCGCGGCCTCGGACATCTTGTCGTCGGCGCGGGTCGCGCCCCGCTCGGTGAGACGGGAGGCGGCGATCTCGGCGATGACGGCGTCGAGCGTGGTGGCGTCGGAGTCGACGGCGCCGGTGCAGGACATGTCGCCGACGGTGCGGTAGCGGATGAGCCGCTTCTCGACCGTCTCGGTGTCCTTGGCGCCGCCCCACTCGCCGGCCGTCAGCCACATGCCGTTGCGGGCGAAGACCTCGCGCTCGTGGGCGAAGTAGATCTCCGGCAGCTCGATGCCCTCGCGGGCGATGTACTGCCACACGTCCAGCTCGGTCCAGTTGGAGAGCGGGAAGACCCGGACGTGCTCACCGGGGGCGTGCCGGCCGTTGTACAGCTGCCACAGCTCGGGCCGCTGCCGGCGCGGGTCCCACTGGGAGAACTCGTCGCGCAGGCTGAACACCCGCTCCTTGGCGCGGGCCTTCTCCTCGTCGCGCCGCCCGCCACCGAACACGGCGTCGAATCGGTGCTGCTGGATCGCCTCCGTCAGCGGGACGGTCTGCAACGGGTTGCGGGTGCCGTCGGGGCGCTCGCGCAGCTTGCCCGCGTCGATGTACTCCTGCACGGAGGCCACGTGCAGCCGCAGCCCGTGCTGGGCCACGACCCGGTCGCGGTACTCCAGGACCTCGGGGAAGTTGTGCCCGGTGTCGACGTGCAGCAGCGTGAAGGGGACCGGCGCCGGGGCGAAGGCCTTCAGCGCCAGGTGCAGCATGACGATCGAGTCCTTGCCGCCGGAGAAGAGGATCACCGGCCGCTCGAACTCACCCGCCACCTCACGGAAGATGTGGACGGCCTCGGACTCCAGGGAGTCGAGGTGCGACAGCGCGAACGGGCTGTCGGTCGCCTCGTGGACATGAGCGACAGTGGTCACAGCAGACCCCTCTCGGTGAGCAGCGCGTGGAGCTGCGCCGCGGACTCCTGCACGGTCTGGGTGTGGGACTCGATCCGCAGATCCGGGTTCCGCGGCTCGTCGTACGGGTCGTCGACGCCGGTGAGACCGCTGATCTCACCCGCGGCCTGCTTGGCGTACAGCCCCTTCACGTCCCGCACCGAGCACACGTCCACCGGAGTGGCGACGTGCACCTCGACGTACGGGGTGTCCTGGGCCGCGTGGCGCTTGCGGACCGCCTCGCGGCTGTCCTCGTACGGCGCGATGACCGGGACCAGGACCGTCACGCCGTTGGAGGCGAGCAGTTCCGCGACGAAGCCGATGCGCTGCACGTTGGTGTGCCGGTCCTCGCGGCTGAAGCCGAGGCCCGCGGAGAGGAACTCGCGGATCTCGTCGCCGTCGAGGATCTCGACGCGCTGCCCTTCGACGCGCAGCCGGCCGGCCAGCTCGTACGCGATGGTCGTCTTGCCGGCGCTCGGCAGGCCGGTGAGCCAGACGGTGGCACCGGTCACGTGGTTCTCCTGGGAGGTCTCGATGCGGGGGGTGGGGGTGGTGGTCATCAGGCGTGCAGTCCGCACTCGGTCTTGGCCCGGCCGGCCCAGCGGCCGGCCCGTGCGTCCTCGCCGTCCTCGACCCGGCGGGTGCAGGGGGCGCAGCCGACGGAGGCGTAACCGTCCATGAGGAGCGGGTTGGTGAGCACCCCGTGCTCCAGGACGTACGCGTCCACGTCGTCCTGGGTCCAGCGGGCGATGGGGGAGACCTTGACCTTCTGGCGCTTCTCGTCCCAGCCGACGACCGGGGTGTCCGCCCGGGTCGGGGACTCGTCGCGGCGCAGGCCGGTGGCCCACGCGGCGTACGCGGTCAGGCCCTCCTCCAGCGGCTTGACCTTGCGCAGCGCGCAGCACAGGTCGGGGTCGCGCTCGTGGAGCTTCGCGCCGTACTCGGCGTCCTGCTCCTCCACCGTCTGACGCGGGGTCAGGGTGATGACGTTGACGTCCATGACCGCGTCGACCGCGTCACGGGTGCCGATCGTCTCGGGGAAGTGGTAGCCGGTGTCGAGGAAGACGACGTCGACACCGGGCAGGGCGCGGGAGGCGAGGTGGGCGACGACCGCGTCCTCCATGGAGGAGGTGACGCAGAAGCGCTCCCCGAAGGTGCCGGCGGCCCACTGGAGGATCTCCAGCGCGGAGGCGTCCTCCAGCTCGCGGCCGGCCTGCTCGGCGAGTGCCTGAAGGTCGGCCGCGGTGGCGTCCCGCGCGATCCGAGTGACCGTCATATCTGTTCCCTCCCAGGGGTGTTGCCCGAAGTCTCCGGGGCGAGGAGCCCCAGGAACTTCAGCTGGAAGGCTCGACTGCAGGCCCTGCATTCCCACGCGCCATGGCCCTGCTCGTGCGGACGCAGGTCCTCGTCCCCGCAGTAGGGGCAGTGGAAGGGGGCGGCTCGCTCGCTCACGACAGCGCCTCCTCCGACGCGCGCGCCGCCCAGGTGGCGAAGCGCTCGCCGTCCTCGCGCTCCGCCTGGAAGCGCGTGAGGACCCGCTCGACGTAGTCGGGCAGCTCGGCCGAGGTGACCTTGAGGCCGCGGACCTTGCGGCCGAAGCCGGCCTCCAGGCCGAGCGCGCCGCCGAGGTGCACCTGGTAGCCCTCGACCCGGTTGCCCTCGTCGTCCAGGACCAGCTGGCCCTTGAGACCGATGTCGGCGACCTGGATGCGGGCGCAGGCGTTCGGGCAGCCGTTGATGTTGATGGTGATCGGCTCGTCGAACTCCGGGATGCGGCGCTCCAGTTCGTCGATGAGCGAGGCGCCGCGCGCCTTGGTCTCGACGATGGCCAGCTTGCAGAACTCGATGCCGGTGCAGGCCATCGTGCCGCGCCGGAACGGCGAGGGGGTCACCCGCAGGTCCAGGGACTCCAGGGCGGAGACGATCGAGTCGACCTGCGCCTCCTCGATGTCCAGGACGATCATCTTCTGCTCGGCGGTGGTGCGGACCCGGCCCGAACCGTGCGCCTCGGCGATCTCGGCGATCTTCGTCAGGGTGGTGCCGTCGACCCGGCCGACGCGCGGGGCGAAGCCCACGTAGAAGCGCCCGTCGAGCTGCTTGTGGACGCCCACGTGGTCGCGCCAGCGGCCGGCCGGCTGCTCGGGGGCGGGCCCGTCGGTCAGCTTGCGCTGGAGGTACTCGTCCTCCAGGACCTGGCGGAACTTCTCCGGGCCCCAGTCGGCGACCAGGAACTTCAGGCGGGCGCGGGTGCGCAGCCGGCGGTAGCCGTAGTCGCGGAAGATCGAGATGACGCCCTCGTAGACGTCGGGCACCTCGTCCAGGGAGACCCAGGTGCCGAGCCGGACGCCCAGCTTGGGGTTGGTGGAGAGGCCGCCGCCGACCCAGACGTCGAAGCCGGGGCCGTGCTCCGGGTGGTGCACGCCGACGAAGGAGATGTCGTTGATCTCGTGCGCCACGTCGAGCAGCGGCGAGCCGGAGACCGCCGACTTGAACTTGCGGGGCAGGTTGGAGAACTCCGGGTTGCCGACGATGCGGCGCTGGATCTCCTCGATGGCGGGGGTGCCGTCGATGATCTCGTTCACGGCGATGCCGGCGACGGGCGAGCCGAGGATGACGCGCGGGGTGTCGCCGCAGGCCTCGGTGGTGGAGAGGCCGACCGCCTCCAGGCGGTTCCAGATCTCCGGGACGTCCTCGATCCGGATCCAGTGGTACTGGACGTTCTGCCGGTCGGTGAGGTCGGCGGTGCCGCGCGCGAACTCCTGTGAGATCTCGCCGATGACCCGCAGCTGCTCGGTGGTCAGCCGGCCGCCGTCGACGCGGACGCGGAGCATGAAGTACTCGGCGTCCAGCTCCTCCGGCTCCAGGACACCGGTCTTGGTGCCGTCCAGACCCTCGCGGCGCTGGGTGTACAGGCCCCACCAGCGCATCCGGCCGCGCAGGTCGTTGGGGTCGATGGAGTCGAATCCACGCTTGGAGTAGATCGTCTCAATACGTGTCCGTACATTGAGACCGTCGTCGTCCTTCTTGAACTGCTCATTGCCGTTCAGCGGGGTGAAGTGCCCCGCGGCCCACTGACCCTCGCCGCGGTGGCGCCCGGTCTTGCGGCGGGCGGCGGCGGGAGTGGGGTTTTCCGGGGTGGCGGCCATGGCGATATGTCCTTCGGGACTGCGGGAGGGCGGCTCTGACCTGCACACTCGCGCTCAGGATGGAGGGCGGCGCGACAGTGCGCAGAGAAAGGGACAGCAGGAAGATGCGCGGCGGTGCTGGTTCGATCAGCGCGCCGAACAGATGGCGCTGGACATGCGGCCTAGGTCGACGTGCCGCCGACTCACCAAGGCAATTCCAGTTCCAGACATGACGGAAGCGTGTCACGGGACTTTGGACCCAGTCCAGCATTATCCAGAATGTGGACATCGGTGTCTCGAAGAGCGAGATGGTGTGGTCTGGGTCACGCGAAAGGGGCCCAGTTCAGGGCCCCTTCGGCGAGTGGAACGCGATGGCTCAGGCGTACGCGCCCGGCCACGGCCCCGGGTTCGCGGTCTCCTCGGTCTCCTCGGTTTTCGTGTCGAACAGACGGAAGCCGCGGCGCTCGTAGTTGCTCATCGCGTGCGGGCCGTCCAGGGAGCAGGTGTGCAGCCAGACCCGCTTGGTCGGCTCCCGGTCCGGCCAGCGCTCGGCCAGGTCCCAGGCGCGCTCCACCCCGTACGACAGCAGGCGGCCGCCGATCCGCCGGCCCCGGAAGGCGGGGATCAGGCCGAAGTAGACGATCTCCACGACCCCGTCGTCCTGCGGGTCCAGCTCGACATAGCCGGCCGGTGTCCCGTTCTCGTACGCCACCCAGATCTCGGCGCCCGGCTTCTCCACGATCTCCTGCCACTGCGGGTAGGTCAGCGACAGCCGGTCGGTCCAGCGGATGTCGCCGCCGACCGCGGTATAGAGGAAGCGGCTGAACTCCGCCGAGGGCACCCCGGCGCGCTCGATCCGCAGATCGACGCCCTCCGGCGGGGCGACCGGGTTCAGATCGGACGGCGAGGTCTGTTCCAGCGACCAGGTGGTGAGAGTGATGCTCATGGGCTTATCGCATCATGTGGAGCGGCGGATTCCTACAGGCGACGGGGGTGGACCGGGTGTCCTCGGACACATTGTCCGGCATGCGGACAGGCCGCGGACGGCTCCCTCGGGCGCGGCGCGGCATCAGCGGTACTAACTGATCATCACTCCGGAGCAGCTCACGGTCTCGGCGGGGACGTCACGCCAGGCGACGCCCGTCCGCAGCACGTACAGGATGCCGACGAGAGCCGTCCTGTCCGGAACTCGGGGTCGCCCGGGATGGCGGTGGCGTCGCTCGGGAGCGGGTGGCGGCAGGGGAGCCATCCGCTCCCACAGATCGTCCGGGATTCGACTCGTTGCGGAGCGAAGGGCCCTGGAAGAAGACGTGCGAGCCATGAGTCTCCGGCACACCCACGTGTGGGGTGTCGCTGTTCGTTTGGTGGGGCGGGCCCGGGTTACGGACCGGACCCGCTCGGTGCGGTGGTCAGGCCTTCGCGTCGGACTGCCCGCCGGAGGCGGAGGCGGGGGCGGGCGTGGACTCGGGCGCGTCGGCCTTGCCGCCCTGGTTGAGCATGCCGCCGAGGGCGCTGAGGTTGCCTCCTCCGGCTCCGCCGGTCGCGAGCGGTGCCACCTTGCCGACGGCGTCGACCGCGATCTGGGCCATCTTCTGCACGTGTTCGGTGGCGGTCTTCAGCGCTTCCTGGGCGCGTATGCCGGCTTCCTTGTCGTTCCCGGCGGCGGCCTCGATTCCCTTGCTGAGCACCTGGCTCATGCTGTCGAGGCCGCTCATGTCGCGGAACAGGTTCGCGGTGGCCAGGGTCTGCGCCGCCGTCTGGAGGCCGACCGGGTCGGGCATCGCCACCAGCGGCGTGAACTGCGCCTGGGAGACGCCCAGGCCGGCCGCCGTGGTGTCGAGGTTCTGCCCGCGGCTGCCGGTGGACACCGGGGCGATGTCGGCCGGTGTGATCTGGATGGGCGAGTCCTTCCAGTTCCAGAAGCGGGTGAGGTCGATCTTCTCGGCCGAGTTGGACCGGCCGAGGACGGCCTCTGCGAAGACGCCGTTGGTGGCGATGGCGATCGTGTGGGCCACCGGCGTACCGAAGGTGCTGTCGCCCGGCTGGCGAGCCTTGGTCCACTCCTCGCGCTCCTGCTCGCTGGCGAAGTTCCAGCGGAAGCCGAGGTAGTTGCCGGTGGCGGCGATGGGCTTCGGGTCAAGGAGCATGCCGAGGGGGACGGGCCCCTGACTGGATCCCGCCGGGGTGTAGGAGTAGTTGGCGAGGATGCGGCTGAGGGTGAGCTCGTCGGCGTTGGCCCATACGGCCTGGCTGTAGTGGCGGCGGTTGTCGTTCAGGTGGTCCAAGACCGCCTGGGGCACGTTCCCGCCCCGTACGTGGAAGCCGATGGACGCGACGTAGGTGCGGCTGCCGGAGCGCACGGTCGAGCCGAAGAGGCCGCAGATCGCGGAGGCGCCGCCGGCGTCCTCGGACAGGTCGGGTGCGACGGTGGTGGTCGCGGCGATGCCGAAGTTCGCCACGCCCGAGGTCATCTTCAGGCGCAGCCCGGCGAGGCTGCCGCGGGCGGCCGTGCCGGACCAGGCTTCGTAGGAGATCAGCTTGTCGGCGCCGCCGAAGACGTAGGACGCCTGCTGCAGGCCCGAGCCGCCGGTGTCGCCGCAGCTGAAGGCGTGGCTGGGGAAGACCACCTGGATGCCGCGGATCCCCGCGTCGTCGGTCCAGACGTCGATCCTGGACGCGTAGGCGGAGTCGGCCTTCGGCTGGTCCTCGAAGGCTATCGGCGCCTCGCGCGCCAGGATCCGGCTGAGCGTGCCGTTGTTCATGAGCGCCCAGTAGTCGCCGGGGGCGGCCGAGGCGACCTGCGCCACCCCGACGACGTCGCGGAGGGCGCCCGTCGCAGGGCGCACCAAGGTCGTCGCACCGGGCTCCAGACGGAAGAGCATGGTCTCCGTGCTGGTCGGGGACTGCACGACGGCCCAGACCGCACCGTCGGCAGTGGCCGACAGGCGCTGCACCCCGGCCCCGTTGCGCTGCGCCCAGCCGGTGCCGCTGCGCTCGTACACGACTCCCTGCCGGGAGTACCACACCTTGTCCTTGCCGGTGGCGGCTATCTCGTCGGCCGCGACCCCCAGGTCCGTCCATGTGCCGTTCAGGGTGCGTTGGTAGAGAGTGTTGAGGCCACCCACGTGGTAGACCGTGCCGTCCGCGCCGCAGGCGACGCGCGTCCCGGCGGCCCCCGTGTCGCTGCGCCAGGTCGTCCCGTCGAACTGCATGACGGACTTGTCGGCCCGGATCGCCCAGACGGTGTCCTTGCCCGGTGCGATCCGGCTCAGGCCGCCGCTCAGTCCCGTGGTGGGCAGCGGCTTCCACTGCTGGGTCGCGGGATCGAACTTGACGGGGTTGCCGTCGGCCTTGCGTACCCCGTACACGCCCATGGCCGAAGCGGCGATGTCGGCCAGCTCCACCCCGCCGAAGTCCTGCTTCTCCGCAGCTTCCGGCGCCGCGCACACGTCGAGCTTGCGCACGGCGGTGTCGAACGGGTTCGCCGTGCGGATCTTCTCCGCCCAGTCGACCGGCGCCACCGACGCGAGGACGTCCTTGTACCGCTGGAGGCTGGTGTGGGTGAAGGTCAGCTCCTGCAGCGGGATGAACAGACAGCGTTCCAGCCTGGTCGGCTTCGTCGTCACGGTGTAGACCTGGACGACCTCGTAGTACTGCACCGACATGGCGTGCATGTGGTTGTAGTTGGTCACGACCCGGGTCATGACCTGGTCTTTCTCCGTCTGCGATGTCTCGCGTACGACAGTCATGTTCCGGCTGCGTGCAGCGGTCGCCAGCTGCTGGGTCCGCGCGCTGATCCGCTGCGTCGCCTCCTGCGCCACCGACCGCACGCCCGTGGAACGCGAGACCGCGCTCGCGATGCCCATGTTCGACGACTTGCTCCAGTTGCCGCCGCCGCCGAGGCCGAAGAGCGCGACGCCGACACTGCCCCCGGAGCTGGACGACTGGCCGAACTCGAAGCCCTGGGAGCTGCCGTACTGCTCCTCGCGGGCGATCGCGTTCGCGACCTCGCTGATCGATCGGTTCTGGTCGGTCGTCCCGGACAGCACGTCGTTCTCGGACGCGTTCTCGGTGCCGGTGGCCCGGGTGGTGTGCTGCCAGTCGACGACCGCGACCCGGGTGCTCTCGCCGGGCGCGAGGGCCAGGCTGTGCAGCAGCCGGCCGAGCGTGACGCCCTGGGCCGACCAGCTCTGCTCCGTCGTGACGACCATGCCCTCGGCGGGCCGGTCGTAGAACGGCAGGTTCTCCTCGCCGAGGTCGATCGCGCCGGTCAGGGCACGCGCCGGCGTCGCCCCGGGGATGTCGGTGAGCACCACCGACTGGTACCGGACGACCTCCGTCGGGTAGTTGCCGGTGGACGGGAGCAGGTCCTTCGGCGTCGCGCCGTCCAGCATCGCCTTGTCCACCTCGAACCCGGGCGGCTTGCTCGCCGCAGGGGCCGTGCTCGTCGGAGCGGTGTCGGGTGTTCCAGTGCTCGGGGTGGTCATCACGATTCCTGTCTGCGGAAGGGGATGGAGCCGCCACGACGCCAGGCACCGTCCGCGCCGGGCGCCAGGGCGAACGACGCTTTTCGGAACGCGAAATTACACAGAATGATCACCAGAAAAACACACTTCGACAAGAATGGCCGGAACCGGTGCCCGGGTCCGAGACAGTCCGCCACCACACGCCGACGATCACCCGCGTATACGGACGGCGGGTCACCCTCGCTGAGACCATCGACCCGTCCCACCGGGCTGGTGCTGCACACGGGGAAGGAGAAGGCGTGGGGCCTGGTGTCCTCTTCGCCGAACCGGGCCGCTGAATGGCCGGACCAGGAGGGCGACCGTCCGGGGACACCGAATACCGCTTGATCGAGACGAGTAGTGCCTGCCGTCGAACTTGCGGACTTCTTTCTGAAACGATCAGTAAGGGGTACGGCGGGGGTGCGCGACGCGGGGACTGCGGGGGCTGCCGGGCTGCCGGGTCGCCGGGTCGCCGGGCTGCCGGGGCGCCGGGCTCCGGGCTCCGGGCCGCCGGGCCCGCTAGCCCCGCGGTCCCGTCGCCGTCCGCGCGGCCAGGACCGCGGGGGCCGTGGACCGGGGCAGCAGGTCCGCCGGGTGGGCGGGGCGGCGCAGCTCCACCTCGACCTCCTCGCCGAAGCGGTACGGGCGGTGGGCGAGGACCCCCGCCAGGTTGCGCCGCACCCGCGACATCTCGGCCCGTACCGTCACCGTCCGCGTCCGGTCCCCGAACACGTCCTGCGCCAGCTCCGCCGCCGTCCGGCCCTCCGGGTGCAGCGCGAGCACGTACAGCAGCTCGGCGTGGCGCGGGCTCAGCTCCTGGGACCAGCTGCCGACCGCGCCCGACACGGACACCGTGCAGCGGCGCGGCCCGGTCAGGTCGAGCACCACCCGGCTCACCGCGCCCGAGGCGGTGTCGGCCGCCCGCGTCTCCTCCTCGGCCCGCAGCAGCCAGCCGCCCGGCAGCGGCTCCACCGCGCACATCCCCAGCGAGGGCAGCCACACCCGGCCGGCCCGGAATGACTTGGGCAGCGCGAGCCGGTCCACCGGCGCCATCCCGGTCACCGCGGCCGTCCAGCCGTGGGTGTCGACGGCGACGGCCCGGCCGCCCACCCGGCACAGGATCGGCGCCGCCACCGACCGCAGCCGCTCGATCGACCGCAGATGCCGCTGGCGCATCTCCGCCTCGGCGAGCTGCGCCACCGAACCGACCAGCGCCAGCGTCGCCGGATGGAAGCTGGACGCCGGGCCGCTCACGTCGACGATGCCGAGCAGCCGCTGGTCGCGCGGATCGTGCACCGGTGCGGCGGCGCAGGTCCAGTTGTGCAGGGTGTGCACGTAGTGCTCGGCCGAGTGGACCTGCACGGCCCGGTCCATCGCGAGCGCCGTGCCCACCGCGTTCGTCCCGGTCGACTGCTCGCTCCAGGCCGCGCCCTCCTCCAGACAGATCCCGTTGGCCTGCCGCAGCACCCCCAGGTTGCCCTCGCGCCACAGCACCCGGCCCTGCTCGTCCGTCACGACCATGATCTGCAGGGAGGCGTCGGCGATCCCCGCCAGGCCCGCGCTCAGCGTCCGCATCACCTCGCCGAGCACCGTCGCCCGGCGCCGCTGCTCCAGCTCCTCGCGCTCCAGGAGCACACTGCTCGTGGTCTGGTCCGGGTCGAGGCCGATCCGGAACATGCGCTGCCAGGACGCGTCGATGACCGGGCGGGGCGCCACCGGCGGCGTCCGGCCGGCCAGGGTCTCCTCGCGCACCTGGTGCAGCAGCCGGCTCGCCTTGCCGGCGTCCATCGCGGCGAGCCGGTTCAGGTCCAGCTTCTTGTTGTTCATCGGTCCCTCCCAGCTCCCCGCGGTGCTGTGTCGGTTCGGTCCCCGGGTGGTCGTGCCCGGTCCGGAGTTCTGCCGCCCATCGTGCCGCTCCGGAGAGCGACGCGCGGGGTGCTTCGGGTAATCCTGCAACCCTTTGCAACTCTGGCGACCCCCGCCCCCGTCGAGGAGTCTGGAGCCGAAGCGGAGGGTGGTGCCGTGTCGGCGCAGCACCACCCTCGGCTTTTCCGCGCGTGCCGACCCCCCCGGAGCGCCCGCCGACCGGCGGCCGCCCCCACGGGTCCACCCCTGGGCACGCGCGGACATCACCCCGAAGACGGGCCGACCGCACGCGAGTTCACGCGGCCGGTCAGGCCCGCTCACCGCACAGCGTTCACGCGGCCGGTCGGGCCCGCTCACCGCACAGCGTTCAGGCGGCCGGTCGGGCCCGCTCCACCACCGCCGCCAGGTCCAGCGTGTGCGGCAGCGTCCCGAACGACGCCCCCCAGTCCCCGCCCAGCCGCGAGGCGCAGAACGCGTCCGCCACCTCGGGCGGCGCCCACCGCACCAGCAGCGCCCCCTGGAGCACCCGCGCCATCCGCTCCACCAGCCGCCGGGCCCGCGCCTCGATGCCCTCCAGGTCGGCGAGCTCGGCCAGCATGTCCCGGATCGCCCGGTCCAGCCGGTGATCCGCGCCGCGCGCCCGCCCCACCTCGCCCAGGAAGGCGTTCAACGCCGCCGGCTCCCGCTGGAGCACCCGCAGCACGTCGAGCGCCTGCACATTGCCCGCGCCCTCCCAGACCGAGTTCAGCGGCGACTCCCGCAGCAGCCGCGGCAGCCCCGACTCCTCCACGTACCCGTTCCCGCCCAGGCACTCCAGCGCCTCCGCCACCACCGGCGTGCACCGCTTCGTCACCCAGAACTTCGCCACCGGCACCGCGATCCGCAGCAGCGCCCGGTCCGCCTCGCTCCCGCCGTCGTACGCCGCCGCGAGCCGCAGCCCCAGCACCGTCGCCGCCTCCGACTCCAGTGCCAGATCGGCGAGCACGTTGCGCATCAGCGGCTTGTCGACGAGCAGCCCGCCGAACGCCTTCCGGTACGAGGCGTGGTGCACCGCCTGCGCCACCGCCTGCCGCATCAGCGCCGCAGAGCCCAGCACGCAGTCGAGCCGGGTCGCCGCCACCATCCCGATGATCGTGCGCACCCCGCGCCCCTCCTCGCCGACCCGGCGCGCCCAGGTCGACCCGTCGAACTCGACCTCGGCGGAGGCGTTCGACCGGTTGCCCAGCTTGTCCTTGAGCCGCTGGATCGCGAACGCGTTGCGCGTGCCGTCCGGCAGCACCCGGGGCACCAGAAAACACGTCAGGCCACCAGGAGCCTGCGCCAGCACCAGGAACCCGTCCGACATCGGCGCCGAACAGAACCACTTGTGCCCCGTCAGGACGTACGCCCCGTCCTCCGCCAGCGGCTCCGCCCGGGTGGTGTTCGCCCGGACGTCGCTGCCGCCCTGCTTCTCCGTCATCCCCATCCCGAGCAGCACGCCCGTCTTCTCCAGCGGCGGCCGCAGCCCCTGCTCGTACACCCGGGAGGCGATCAGCGGCTCCCAGAGCGCCGCCAGTTCCGGCTCCGCCCGCAGCGCCGGCACCGCCGCGTGCGTCATCGACAGCGGGCAGCCGTGGCCCGCCTCCACCTGCGAGGCCAGCAGGAAACCCGCCGCCCGCCGCACATGCCCGCCCGGCCGGCCCCACGCGTCCGTCAGACCCGCCGCCACCCCGCGCCCGAGCAGCCGGTGCCAGGCCGGATGGAACTCCACCTCGTCGATCCGGTTGCCGTACCGGTCGTGGGTCCGCAACCGGGGCGCACAGGCGTTCGCGAGCGTCCCCCACTCCAGTGCCTGGGCCGAGCCCGCCGAGACGCCGAAGGCCACGAGCTCCTCGCGCGCCTGCGCGTACAGCTCCGGCGGCAGATGCCGTTCCACGGCCTCTGCGAGGGCCCGGTCGGTCGAGAAGACGTCATGGCCGACCAGGGGCGGAGCCTGGTTGGTCACGGTGTGGGTGCCGTCAGTCATGCCGATACGGTAAGGAGGTGCAGGCAGCAAACGAAACACCCGACAGGCCCGAGCGGCGGCCCTGGAGCCGGCTCCACCGCGCTCGCGTCCTCTACCGCAACGTCTCGAAGCGGAAGATGGCCTGGCTGCTCCTCAAGGACACCGTGAACTCGTGCATCGAGTACCGGATCCTCGGGCTCGCCGCCGAAGCCGCGTTCTTCACCCTGCTGTCCCTGCCACCCCTGCTGCTCGGCCTGATCGCCCTCCTCGGCTACGCCGACGACTGGACCAACACCAACACCGTCTCCAGCCTTGAGGAGAACATCCTCCACGCCGCCGGAACGGTCCTCTCCGACCGGGGCGTCAACGAGTTCGCCCGCCCCCTGCTGGAAGGCGTCACCGAGGGCAAACGGCCCGAGCTGATCTCCCTGGGCTTCGCCATCGCCCTCTGGTCGGGCTCCCGCGCCGTCAACGTCTTCATCGACACCATCACCGTCATGTACGGCCTCGACGGCCACCGCGGCATCGTGAAGACCAGGCTCCTCTCCTTCCTCCTCTACATCGTGGCCCTGCTGATCGGCGCCGTCGTACTGCCGCTCGCGGTCGTCGGACCGGACCGGATCGTCGAGCTCCTCCCCTGGGGCACGGAAGTCGTCTCCGTCCTGTACTGGCCGACGGTCATCCTGCTCTCCATCGCCTTCCTGACGACCCTGTACCACGTGTCCGTCCCGGTCCGCTCCCCGTGGATCGAGGACATCCCCGGCGCGCTCGTCGCCCTCGCCATGTGGGTCCTCGGCAGCTTCCTCCTCCGCATCTACCTGACCAGCCAGGTCGAGGGCCCCACCATCTACGGCTCCCTCGCCGCCCCCATCGCCGTCCTCCTGTGGATCGGCATCTCCGCCTTCGCCGTCCTCGTCGGCGCCGCCGTCAACGCGGCCATCGACCGCGTCTGGCCCTCCGTCGCCACCGCCGCCGCCCGCGAGGCCGGCGAACGCGCCCGCGCCGTCCAGGCCGCCGACCTGGTCGCCCGGCTGCGGTCGGAGGAGGACGACGTGGACGAGGACGACCCGGACATGCCGTCGGAGTTCCCCGAACGCTGGTCGAAGTTCCTGCCGCCGGACGACGTGAAGTCACGGCTGCACTCGGGGTGGGACAAGGACGCGCCTTAGGTGTTCTGCCTCGGGAGGTTGTGGACGGCTGGGCAGTTGAGTCCTATGGGTCGGTACAGTCGCGTGCATGCTAAAGCCAGTGCTGCGTGTAGTTGAAGCGGGCGGTCGTACCGTGGACGATCCGACCGAGGAGGTTCTGCACGACCTGCTGTCTGAGATGAACTTGTCGCACCGGTTTGTGATCCTGGAAAGACTCGATCTGGAGCTTGTGGATCAGCATTACATTCAGGTGTACCTGAACGACGACCTCAGCTACCAGGTCGAGTACCGCGAAGGCAGTGCAGACAAGCACTACCAGGCCCACGTTCCAAGGCTTCATGAAGTGTTCGGCCCAGAAGAGTCGACCGCCAAGGTGATGATGGACTGGGCTCACGATCGACAGGGCTGGCGGGAGGCGTTGCTGTGGACCCCGATGCCTTTTCAGTGAAGGATTACAGCCACTCGTTGATCGCCGCGACCAGGACTGTCGCTTCGTAGCGGACAGCGAGTTTGTCGTACCGCGTGGCGACAGCGCGGTTCCTCTTGAGGCGGTTGATCCCACACTCGACCGCGTGGCGCTCGCGGTAGTCGGCCGGGTCGAAGCGCGGCGGCCGGCCGCCGCGGGAACCGAGCCTTCGGCGGTTGCGGGCCTGGTCGGCCTTGTCCGGGATGGTGCAGCGAATCCCGCGGCGGCGCAGGTAGCCGCGGTTCCTGCGGGAGGCGTACGCCTTGTGTCGGCCCGCACGCGGTTGGGGCGGACGCGTGGCCGTCCCGGACCGATGCGGGGCACGCGGACCTTGTCCAACACGGGTTCGAACTGCGGCGAGTCGCCGCGCTGCCCGGCCGTGATCACGATCGACATGGGTTTCTGACCCTGCTCGATGGCCAGGTGCAACTTGGTGGTGAACCCGCCGCGTGAGCGACCCAGTCCGTGATCCTCGGGTTCGGTGAACACACCGCCTGGCGGTTCCTTCTGCAGGTCACCCTGCCTGCGGGCCCCAGCCGCATGCTGATGAGCACGACAGACCATGGAGTCGACGCTCAGGTCCCACGTGATCCTCCCCTTCGCGTCGGCCAAGGACTGCAGCCGGGTGAAGACCTGATGCCAGGTGCCGTTCCGCTGCCACCGGCGGAACAAGTCGTAGACCCGGCCCCACGGCCCGTACTCGACGGGCACGTCCCGCCAGGGAACCCCTGTACGGACACGGAACCGTATGCCGTCGATCAGCTGCCGCCGAGGCCAGACAGGTGGCCGGCCCGCCTTCGTGCCCTTCGGCAACAACGGCTCCAGCACCGCCCACTGCTCGTCCGTGAGATCTCCCCGACCCATGAACCGTGATCATCCACAGCACCAGATCCACTTTCGACACACAGCCTAGGGCGGGGGCTTCCGCCGGAAGAGGCGGGACAGGAAGCCACGGGGTCGCGCCGGGGCCGGCTCCTGCGGCCAGGGGACGGGAACCGCGGGTTGCGGCACCGACGTCGGCGTCACCTCCAGCGGTGGAACGATCTTCAGCCACATCCAGCCCTGCGGTCCCGGCGCCCCGCGCGCCCGCAGGCGGAGCCTCTCGGGCAGGGCGTCGTGGATCCACCGCGGATACGCGAGCAGCAGCTGCGGCCCCCGCTCAGCCGCCGCCCCGGCCCGCGCGGCCTGAGCCAGGACCACCCGCGTGAGGTCCTCCGTGTCGACTGCCTCGCCGGCCACGACCAGCCGCAGGACGACGGGCCGTCGCGGCCCCGGCTCGCGCCAGTCGGCGACGGCGGCGTCCGCGGCCAGCCGGACCGCCACCTCGGGCGGGAAGTCCGAGAGGCGGGTCATCGGCGTGGAGCCGACGCCCTCCAGCCCGAGGACGCGCAGCACGGACGCGAACTCCCTGATGGCGGAGCCCCCGGCGTCAGCGCCCGTGGCGACGGCCAGCAGCCGCGCACCCCGCGCCTCCGCGCCCTCCGACAGCGCCGCCAGCCGCTCCTGCCAGCTCGCCCGCAGACTCGTCAGCTTGCGCCGCTCCAGGCTCGCCCACCGGCCCGGGAGGCCCGCCAGGGGCTCCGACCGCCACAGCGCGAGGGCCGCCCGGTACAGCTCGGTGCCCGCCGCGCGGTCGCCGTTCCGCGCCGCCTCGGCCGCGCGCTCCGCGAGCCGCTCGGAGGCGACCAGGTCGAAGCGCGTGTCGGACAGGTCGATCCGGGCCGCCGGCCCCTCCGTCTCGATCGGGTGCCCGTCGGCCCGCAGCCGCTCCAGATGGGCCATCACGTCGGTGATGAGGTGGGGCTCGCCGCCGGTGTAGAACGGCAGGGCTCCCATGTCGACGAACTGTCCTCGTTCCAGAAGCAGCCCGGCCAGCAGGAGTGCGTCCCGTTCGGGCAGCGGGTCGAACCAGGCCTTGACCGGCCCGAGGATCCGGTAGCTCGGGCCGGGCACGGCGCCCCACGGGCGCGCCCCGAGGGAGCGGACCAGGCCCGCCAGCCGGCGCAGGGCGTCGTGGCGGTGCGCGAGGTGGTCGGACAGCAGGCCGAGGATGCCCTGTTCGAGCGCGAGGGGCACGTCCTGTCGCACGGCGCGGACGGACGCCTGGGGGTCGTCCGGGTCGTCCTCGGCCCGCAGGTCCCTGCCGGTGGCCATCTCGTACAGCAGCCGGCCCAGGTCGTACAGGTCGTCCTCGGCCCGTTGCTCCGGCGCCGGAGCCGGCTCTCCGAGCAGCGGCCTCTCCTGCCGGGTCAGCAGGACGCGGTCCGTCCGCACGGCGCCGTGCACGAACCCGGCCTCGTGCAGCGCGAGGAGGGCGGAGGCGATCTCACCGGCGCCGTACAGGGCGCGGAACGACGGCAGGCCGTCGGGAGAGGCGGTCAACTGCTCGCGCAGCGTCGTGCCGGCGATGCCCGGCAGGACGACGGCGCACCGGCCTTCGAGCTCCAGGCCGTCCAGGACGCTGAGGAGGTGGGGGTGGCCGACGCCCCGCAGGGCCTCCACGCGGGCCGCGAAGCCGGGCGGTGCGGGGAAGGGATGGATACGGATCAGGACCCGGCGGTCCTGCTCGCGGTCGTGGGCCTGCCACAGCTCCTCGCCCGCCGGGCCGGGCCGGGCCTCCAGGAGCGCGTAGCGCCCGGCGAGCAGCCGCGGCCGAGCCGCGTCCGGCTCCGGGTCCGGCTCCGCCGCCGAGGCCGGCGGCACCCACTCCGGCCCCCGCAGCAACCGCACGCTCTCCTCGCTCACCAGCGCGAACGGCCGTCCCATCGCGCGGTCCGCGCCCCGCCCCTCCAGGCTCTCCACCAGGGCGCGGAACTCGCCCGGCAGGGCGCCCGCGCGGGCGTCGATCTCGGCGCTGACGCGGGCCAGGAGTGCGGCCGTGCGGATGAGGGAGGTGCGGGGGAGGGCGCCGAGGAGGACCTCGCGGACCCCGGGGCGGAACGCGTACGCGCCGGGGTCCGCGCCCGGGTGGGCGCGGAGCATGCCGCTGAGGACGACCTCCGCCAGGTGCTGCGGCTCGGGGCGTTCCTCCACCGCCGCCTGGACCAGCCGCATCACCGGCAGCCGCGCCGAGCCGACCGCCAGGTGCGCGGCGAGCCGGAAGGCCTGCGGCGAGGCCAGGGCGCGGAAGCGCAGCACCAGTTCCTCGGGGTCGGTGTCCTCCGGGACGAGCGCGTCGTCCGGGGCCGCCGGCCCGCAGGGCGTCACGAAGGCCGCCGCGCCCGGCACCTCCGTACCGGCCGGGGAGGCGACCAGCGCGGCCCAGTGGCCGAGCCACACGTCGGTCGGCTCCAGGACGGGCAGCGGGACGCCCGCCCGGCCGGGTGCGCCGTCGTACGGGGTGAACTCCAGGGCCGCGTTGGGGACCCCCGCCGCCGGCGAGACGAACCGGCCCGGCACGGCGGGCGCCGCCGTGTGCCGCCACAGGCGCTCCGGCAGCGGCTGGAGCAGCGCGACGGGCGCCTCCCGGGCCAGCGCGGCGAGCGTGCCCCGCCACCGCATGCCGGCCGGCCCCTCGTGCCACTGCGGCCCCATCGCGTCGCTGACCACGAGCACCGCCGTACGCCCCCGCTCCCGGTGGCGCCGGGGCAGTCGCCCGTCCTCGCCGAGCCGCAGCACGTCGAGCGTGCGGAACGCCCCGGTCTGCGCGAGGGCCGTGTGCAGCTCGCGCGCCAGCGGACGCCACATCGTCATCGTCGGGCCCGTGTCGAGGACGATCCGCAGGTGCAGCCAGCGCTCCTGCCGGGGCCGCAGCACCGGCAGCCACAACCGCCGCCGGGCCCCGAGCGCGGCGATCCGGTCGGCGGTCGCGGCCTCGTCCAGCTCCCGCCCGGCCGCGCTCGGCACGGTCCGGCGCAGCGGGCGCAGCGAACGCTGGAGGGCGAGCGGCCGGGCCAGCATCGGCGGCGCGGGCGCCAGCAGCGAGGTGTGTGAGGGCGCGGCGGGCCCCGGCCGGGACGCGGGCCGCGGCGAGGGCCTCGGCTCGGGCGCGGCGGCGGGGGTGTGCAGCGGCACCCGGGGCGGCGCGGCCGGGGCCGGGTCCGGACCGGGAGGGAGCGCGAGGGGCGTCGGCCGGAGCGGCTCCGAGGGCCGCCAGTCGGGCGGCGCGGGCTCCGGAGCGGGCCGCACCGGCCGCTCCGCCGGCCGCTCAGGCGTCCCCATCTGCCGCGCCAGCCACAGCAGTTCCGCCAGCTCCCGCCCGGTCGGCGGCTCCTGCCCGGCCGCCGTCAGGATGCCCGCCAGGGCGGTCAGCGCCTCCCCGGCCGCCCGGTCAGACGTCATCGACGTCCCAGGACTCCGCCGCCCGTCCCAGATACGGCATCAGCGCCTTCGCCAGCTCCTCCCGCGACCCGGCGTCCAGGCCGGCCGTCCGGGTCAGGTAGATCGCGTTGAGCAGCTGGTCCGTGGCGAGTTCGCCCGCGCTGCCCCGGCGCAGGAACGTGTCGACGAGCGCGTGGTCCCGCTCGTCGAGCTCGCCCAGGTGCGCCCGCACGATGTCCTCCAGCTGCCGGCGCGGCGGCTGGTGCAGTTCGAGCCGCACACAGCGGCGCAGGAACGCCGGCGGGAACTCCCGCTCGCCGTTGCTGGTGAGGACGACGAACGGGAAGGCCCGGCACCGCACCTCGCCGTGCCGGACCGGCACCCGCTCCTCCGCGTCCGCGACCATCACCTCGGCCACCGGATGCGAGCGGGCCGCCCGCACCAGCTCGGGGATCTCGTACTGCCCCTCCTCCAGGACGTGCAGCAGGTCGTTGGGGAGGTCGAGGTCGCTCTTGTCGATCTCGTCGATGAGCAGCACCCGGGGCCGCTCGTACGGCAGCAGGGCGGTGCCCAGCGGGCCGAGCCGCAGATGGTCCTCGACCGCCGCCTCCCCGGGCAGCGGCTCACTGGCGACGGCCCGCCCGGCCGCGTACAGCCGCGACAGCGGGTCGTAACGGTAGAGGCCGTCGGTCAGCGCCGTGCGGCTCGTGACGTTCCACCGCAGCACCCGGCCGAGCCGCAGCTCGCGCGCCACCGCGTACGGCAGGCTGGACTTGCCGCTCCCCGGCGGGCCCGTCACGAGCAGCGGCCGTCGCAGATGCAGCGCCGCGTTGACCAGCTGCACCGTCTCCGGCGTCGGCTGGTACGTGCGGGCCCGGTGCACCCGGCCCGGCGCACCGCCCGCCGCGTCCTCCTCCCGGGCCGCCGGCAGCGCCGGCCCGCCGTCGAACGCGCGCCACGGCGGCGGCGCGGGCAGCGCGTCGACGCCGTCGTGCGGCGCGCTGGATCCGGTGTAGACGGGCCAGAGGGACATGCCTGCTGCTCCAAGGAGTGGGTACGGGACGGACGTTCAGCCGACGGGGGAGTGGCGCAGGGGACGGACCTCGGGAAACCGGCGCGGGTCCTCCCACACCAGGGACACGTGCGCCGCCCAGTGCGGTTCGGGCCCCTCGTGCAGAAAGGCCTCCTTGCGCAACCGGAAGACGACGTCCGGGAGTTCGGCCGGAGGGAGCCGGGAGATCCGCTCCGCGATCCGGTCCAGGAAGCCGGTGCCCGAGCAGTTCCCCGTGCACGGCCCGCCCGGCGGGCAGCCGTTGCGCGGCCACAGCACGATCGGCGCGGGCGCGTCCAGCGCCGCGCCGTACAGACTGCGCTCCCGGGACGCCGTCGGCGGCCGGGCGAAACCCACCGCGCCGCGCACGTCCTGGAGGAGCACCGACAGCTGCGCGGCCCCCTGCGGGGTGGCGCAGGCGACCCGGTGCAGCGGCGAGCCGTCCTGCCGGTCCAGCTCCTCCCACACCCGCTTGAGCGCGAACTGCTGCCGGCCCTTGGAACGCCGGTCGTGATCGAGCACGACCACCGGCGAACTACAGCCCAGCGGAGGCTCCTTGCCGCGCTTGCGGGTCCACTGGTCGACGTCCTTGTTCAGCCAGGACCGGGGCAGCGCGAACGCGATCAGCGGACGCCCGTCGACGATCTCCTCGTACGCCTCGTCGATCCGGTCGAGGACCCAGCCCCGTAACTTGGCGGCGACCAGGCGCCGTTCGCTGACGAGGATGCGGTCCCCGCCCCGGTACACCGACACCTCCGCGATCACGGTGCTGCCGTCGGCGCCGCTGCGCCGCACCTCGACCAGGATCGGCGCCCAGGGCAGCGGACCGCCCGGCGCCGCCGCCGGCGCGGCCGGCTGGGCGCGCTCACGGGCATGGCCGTGCGGGGCGTACGGCGCGGTCTCGTGCCGGGGCTCGTCGTCGCACCCGGACACCGGCCGGGGCCCCTGGTGCCGGTCCCGGTGCGCCCGCGCCCACACCCGGAACGCGCGCCGCAGCTCCTCGTCGTCCATCAGGTCGGCCACCCGCAGGGCGAGTTCGGCGAGCGGCACCCGGCCGCGCCCCGGCGTGGTCTCGGTGAGCAGGTGCCACACGCCCTGCCACAGGTCGCGGGGCGGCGCGGGCGGCAGCACGGGGCCCAGCGGGCCGGTCGCCGCGGCGAGCAGCCGCTCCACCGGGACGGGCAGCGGCCCGGCCCGCTCCACCAGGTCGAGGAGGCCGCGCTTCTCCTCGGGGGAACAGCCCGGCGTGGGCACGAGCGCGGCGAGGGCCGGGACGTAGCGGGCCAGGATCCGGGCGGGGATGATCCGGGCGTTGCGCACCACCGGGTCGTACGAGGCGACCATCCCGACCACGGCCCCGTCGGCGGCGCGCATGGCCGCGGCCCCGCTGAACCCGTGCGAGGGCTCCTGCCCGAACCCCTTCCAGTACTCCGCCTGCTGCCACTCGTCGTGGATCAGCTGCCCGGCCGAGGTCGTCCGCAGCTCCGTCTGGGCGCCCTCCCGCGCGTACCCGTCGGGGAAGCCGTACGCCACGAGCCGCGGGGGTTCCCCGTCCTCGCCGACGCCCTCGGGCCCCGCGAACGCGATCGGCGGGACCGGCACCGGCCGGTCCAGGGTCAGCACCGCGACATCGCCGGGGTCGGTGCGGCCACCGCCCCAGGGGCCCCGCCGGGCGACCCGGGCCGGCACCTCGCCGAGGCCGTGGGCGCCGGGGAACCAGACCGTGGCGTCCGCGAGGCCGTCGACCACATGGGCGCAGGTCAGCACGGTGTCGGCGGCGACGAGGAACCCGGAGCCCAGCACCAGCCCCGCACCGTCGACCCGCACGTGCCAGGCGGGGGAGCCCATCAGCGCGGGCCGGCGATGGCTCCGGCACCCGCCTCGGCGGCGCCCGCGCCCGCGGTGCCCGTCGCGCTGGTGGCGGGAGCGCCCGCCGTGGCGTCCGAGGTCCCGTCCGGCGTCCGGTTCGGCGCCGAGCCCGTGGCCGTCCCGTCCGCCGCCGTGCCCGCCGTGCCCGACGTGCCCGTTGTCCCGTCCGAGGCGGCCGTCGGCGCCGTGACCGTGGCCTGCGGGCCGTCGCCGTCCGGTGTCCAGGACAGCTTCACCGTCAGATGCCCCTCGACGGCCGTCTTCGCGATCACCGCGCCCGCCTCGGCCGTCAGCTTCACCCCGAACTCCAGCTCCACCGCGTCCGGCCGGAGCGCACCGCCCCGGAACACGGCGAGCGCGGACTCGGCCGCCGCGCGGATCCCCACGAGCGCCTCGTCCAGCGTCTGGCCCGCCCTGACCAGGGAGTTGCCGCCACGGGAGACGGGCCGGGCGCCCGGCTGATCACCGTCCGCTTCGACCAGGACCGTGCCGTCCGCCGTGCCGAACTCCATAAGTGTGCCCACAACTACCCCCGTGGCCCGAACAGTTGGTTCGGGCCCCATTCTGTCCGACGGCCCCGCCCGTGTCAGCGGATCAGCGGCAGGGCCGGGCCCGGCCTACCCTGGTGGGATGTACGAGGAGCGCCCCGCCCGGCTCGCCGGCGCGGTCGTCTGGACCCGTGCCACCGGCCCCGCCGACCCCGGCACCCGACCGGTCCTGCCGGACGGGTGCATGGACCTGATCTGGGCCGACGGCCGTCTCCTGGTCGCGGGCCCGGACACTCGCGCGTACCTCCCGGACGGCTTCGCCGCACACTACGCGGGCCTGCGGTTCGCGCCCGGTGAGGCACCGGGCGTGCTCGGCGTCGAGGCGAGCGCCCTGCGCGACCGGCGGGTCGACCTCGCCGACCTGTGGGGCGCCCGCGAGGCCCGCCGGCTCGCCGACGGCGTGACCGGCGCCGCCGACCGCGCCGCCGCCCTGGAGGGCCTGGTGCTGCGCCGGGCCGCCGGGGCGCCCGCCCCCGATCCGCTGCTGCGGGCCGTCGTCGCCCGGCTGCGGGCGGGCGACGGGGTCGGGGCCGCCGCCGACGCGGTCGGGCTGGGCGCCCGGCAGTTGCACCGGCGTTCCCTCGCCGCCTTCGGCTACGGGCCGAAGACACTGGCCCGGATCCTGCGCTTGCGGCGGGCGCTCGCGCTGGTGCGGGCGGGCGTGCCGTACGCGGAGGCGGCGTACCGCGCGGGCTGCGTCGACCAGGCCCATCTGGCCCGCGAGATGCGGGCCCTGACGGGGACGACCCTGACGGGCTATACGGCGTCCTATGTGGCGGCTGAAACGGCGTCCTACGCGGCGTCCGCCCCAGGGGCCCCGTCCGCCGCCGCGTCGGCGTGGTCGGCGTAGAGCGACACCGCCGCTCCGTCCGGGTCGAGCACCACCGCGTACCGCTGGCCCCACACGGCGTCCCAGGGCTTGAGGTGCCCGCGGTGTCCGGCGTCGGTCAGGGTCGCGTAGACCGCGTCGACCTCGTCGGGGTCCTGGCAGCGGAAGGCGAGGGCGACCCGGTCGCCGCCGGAGGGGCGGGTCCAGGCCGGATCGTAGGAGCGGACGGTCTCCTCCGTGTCCCACAGCACGCGCGGCCCGCCGGGCAGGGCCAGCTCCACGTGCGGGGCGTTCTCGGCGCCGGGCGGGAGGTCCAGGCCGAGCAGCCGGTAGAAGGCGAGGGAGGCGCCCAGGTCGGCGGTGACCAGGCCGATGACGTCGAGGCGCGGGGTGGGTCGCTTGGTGTCCATGTCCCCGAACGTAGACGGCCCCGGGCCGCCCGTCTTGTACGGATCGGACACCGGGGCCGTGAGCGCGCGGAGGGGCTGCCGGGCCGCTACGTGAGGTGGACCAGGCCGCCCGTGGTGACGGTCGGGCGGCCGGCGGTGCCCACCACCACGATCCTCACCGTGTGTGCACCAGCGGTATCGGCGGGCAGCGGCTCGAAAACCACCCGAGCGCCGGTGCCGCACCACCACGGGCAGATGACCGCCCGGAAAATGCTTGGCGCCTCCGGCCCGGCCTCCGTTACGGTGAGCGCACCGCGAAGATCGCGGTCAGGAGACCCACACGACCAGGAGGTGTGACCGATGGCTGTCGTCACGACGGGCGCCGCCCACATCCAGATGTTTGTCCACACCACCTCCGTGGCCACCGGCTGACGTTCCCCACCGGCTGACGTCTCCCACTTTCCGCGCGCACCGACGCGCGATGCCGGGGCCACCCCTGTGAAGGGTCCCCCTTGTCTTCCTCGCTTTCCCGTTCCACTTCCCGTTCCACCGCCGATTCCCGCTCCACCCTCGACCCGTCCTCCCTGCGCGCCTACGGCTGGGACGACGCCTGGGCCGCCGAGTTCGCTCCGTACGCGGCGCAGGGCCTGCTGCCCGGCCGGGTCGTCCGGGTCGACCGCGGCCAGTGCGACCTCATGACCGAGGCCGGACTCGTGCGCGCCGACACGGCCTTCGTCACCCCGCACGACCCGCTGCGGGTCATCTGCACCGGCGACTGGGCCGCCGTCGACCCCGAGGGCGTCAACGACCCGCGTTACGTACGGGCCTGCCTGCCCCGCCGTACCGCGTTCGCCCGGTCCACCTCGTCCAAGCGGTCCGAGGGGCAGATCCTCGCCGCCAACGTCGACCACGCGATCATCACGGTCTCGCTCGCCGTCGAGCTCGACCTCGGGCGCATCGAACGCTTCCTCGCCCTGGCCTGGGAGTCCGGCGCCCAGCCGCTCGTCGTGCTGAGCAAGGCCGACCTGGTGCCCGACCCGGTCGGACTCTCCTACCTGGTCGAGGACGTCGAGACCGTCGCCCCCGGTGTCCAGGTGCTGCCCGTCAGCTCGCACACCGGCGAGGGGCTCGACGTGCTCCACGCTGTCGCCTCGGGCGGTACGAGCGTGCTGCTCGGCGTCTCCGGCGCCGGGAAGTCGACCCTCGCCAACACGCTGCTCGGCCAGGACGCGATGGAGGTCCAGGCCGCCCGCGACGTGGACGGCAAGGGCCGGCACACCACCACCACCCGCAACCTGCTCGTGCTGCCCGGCGGCGGGGTGCTCATCGACACGCCCGGACTGCGCGGCGTCGGCCTCTGGGACGCCGAGGCGGGCGTCGGCCAGGTCTTCAGCGAGATCGAGGAGCTGGCCGCCGACTGCCGCTTCCCGGACTGCGCCCACGAGACGGAGCCCGGCTGCGCCGTCGCCGCCGCCATCGAGGACGGCACCCTGCCCGAGCGGCGCCTCGACAGCTACCGCAAGCTGATCCGCGAGAACCAGCGGCTCGCCGCCAAGACCGACGCGCGGCTGCGCACGGAGATGCTGAAGGACTGGAAGCGCAGGGGCGCCGAGGGCCGCGCCGCCATGGACATCAAGCGGGGCCGCGTCCGCTGAACCGGCCCGGCCGCGCCGTCGGCGGGGGCGGGGGCACCGTGCCCCCGCCCCCACCGACGGCTCCCGGCTTCCAGCCCCGGCTCTCGGCTCTCGGCGTCCGAAAACCGCCAGCCGGGTCCAGGGCGCTCCCGCACACTGGAAGGCATGACGGAGACGCTCACGCCCCCGCCCCGGGGCACCGACGAGGACACCCGGTACGAGGCGGTCAGCAGCCGCGACGCCCGCTTCGACGGCGTGTTCTTCTTCGCCGTCTCCACCACCGGCATCTACTGCCGCCCCAGCTGCCCCGCCGTCACCCCCAAGCGGCGCAACGTCAGCTTCTTCCCCACCGCCGCGGCCGCCCAGGGCCACGGCTTCCGGGCCTGCCGCCGCTGCCGCCCCGACGCCGTGCCCGGCTCCGCCGAGTGGAACGTCCGGGCCGACGTCGTCGGGCGCGCCGTACGCATGATCGGCGACGGTGTCGTCGACCGCGAGGGTGTGCCCGGTCTCGCCGACCGGCTCGGCTACAGCGCCCGGCAGGTGCAGCGCCAGCTCACCGCCGAGCTCGGCGCCGGGCCGGTCGCCCTGGCCCGCGCCCAGCGCGCCCACACCGCGCGACTTCTCCTGCAGACCACCGGCCTGCCCGTCACCGAGATCGCCTTCGCGGCCGGGTTCGCCAGCGTCCGCCAGTTCAACGACACCATCCGCGCGATCTACGCCCGCACCCCGACCCAGCTGCGCGAGGAGTCCGGCACCGGCGCCGGGCCGCGCACCGCGCTCGCCGCCGGGGTGCCGCTGCGGCTGGCCCACCGGGGCCCGTACGCGGCGGGTGAGGTCTTCGACCTGCTCGCCGCCGAGGCCCTGCCCGGTGTCGAGGAGGTCGTCGGGACCCCCGGCGCCCGCACCTACCGGCGCACCCTGCGCCTCCCGTACGGCACCGGGATCGTCTCCGTCGACGAACGCTCCCCGGGCCGCTGGCTGGAGGCCCGCATCCACCTCACCGAGCTGCGCGACCTCACCACCGCCGTCCAGCGGCTGCGCAGACTCCTCGACCTGGACGCCGACCCGTACGCGGTCGCCGACCGGCTCGGCGCCGACCCCGCCCTCGCCGTCGAGGTCGCGGCCCGTCCGGGCGTCCGCTCGCCGGGCACGGCCGAACCGGAGGAGTTCGCGGTACGGACCCTCGTCGGCCCGGCGCACGCCGCCCGGCTCGTCGGGGCGCACGGCACCCCGCTGGAGACCGCCTGCGGCAGCCTCACCCACGTCTTCCCCGAGCCCGCCGCCCTGACGGGCGACCCGCTCGCGGGCCCGCTCGCCACCGCGCTCGCCGACGGCACCGTCCGGCTCGACCCGGGCGCCGACCGCGCCGCCACCGCCGCCGCCCTGGCCGCCGTGCCGGGCCTGACCGCCCGCGCCGCCGCCGTCATCCGCACCCGCGCCCTCGGCGACCCCGACGTCGCCCCGGAGGGCCTGCCGGACCGTCCGGAGTGGCGGCCCTGGCGCTCGTACGCCGCCCGCTACCTGCGCGTCACCGGCTGAACCCCCGAGAGGCGGGCCTCAGCCCCAGATCACCGCGCCCGCCCACGCCCCCACGATCAGCAGACAGGCGAACAGCTCCACCAGGACGCTCGTCCCGGCCGCCCGCATCACCGTGCGGGTGGCCGCCCGCGCCTGGCCGTGGCCGCCGAGCCGCAGCCGCTCGGAGAGGTAGACGCCGCCGACGAAACCGGGGATCGCGCCGACCACCGGGATCAGCAGAAACCCCAGGACGGCGCCCACTCCCGCGTACGCGACCATCCGCCGGGTGATGCCGACGCCCCGGAAGCGGCGCGGCGGCAGCTGCCATACGACCACCTGGGTGAGGAGCAGCAGACCCGTCGAGGAGACCAGCAGGATCCACGCCAGCCCGGTCTGCTCGTGCAGCGCCCACCAGAGCATGGCCGCCCACACCAGCCACGTCCCCGGCACGCCGGGCGTCAGCACCCCGAACAGTCCGAGCAGCATCACCATCGCGATCAGCAGGAGCTGCCACACACCCATCTGCCAAGGGTGCAGGAATCCGCCCGTTCTCGCAGGTCGCGGCGGACGTACGGGTCAGCCGGCGAGCGGTATCGCGGCGGCGACCAGGTGCCGTTCCCGGCGGCTGATCAGCGGAAAGACGATCTTCAGCGAGCTCTCGCTGTACGGCGAGGAGAGCACGAAGGAGGAGTTGAGGAGCCGCTCCTTGATCTCCGAGCGGAAGAGGTGCGCGCGCTGGATCGTCATCCGGTGCCCCACCGGCTTCGCGAAGGTCTGGTCGGCCTCGAAGACCAGCAGCCGGCGGTCGGTCATCGCCAGGTACATGGGCGTGGGCACCGGAACCACCGTCAGCGCCCCGCCGCTCGCGATCGCCGAGGCGACCCCGAAGGCCGCCGTCCGGCGCACCGACACGGTGCTGAGACCCACGATGGTCGTCACCTCCACCCGCTCCCCGGGCTCCAGCATCGGGGTGACGGCGGCCAGCAGGGCGCGGCGGCGCCTTCCGTTCATGGGGGTGCTCCTTGGCAGGAAGGGGAGATACGAGGTGGGGGATGGAGGCGGAAATCGGCCGCCACCTTACGGCCACCCCACGGCGCCCCCGTCACCGCCCCTGCCTCCCGACGCCGGGCCCCGCCACCGGGCCGTGCCTCCGCCCCTGACGCCCGGTCCGCCACCCGGCCACGCCCCCGCTGCTACCGCCCGGCCCCGCCCCCGCCCCTACCGCCGGGCCACCCACCCCTTCTCGTACGCGTGCCACCCCAGCTGCAGCCGGGTCGTCACCCCGGTCAGCTCCATCAGGCCCTTCACCCGCCGCTGGACCGTGCGCAGGCCCAGCTCCAGCTGCTTCGCCACGCTCGCGTCCGTCATCCCGGCGAGCAGCAGCGAGAGGATCTCCAGGTCCGTCGGGTCCGGGCCGGGGTTCTCGTCCTGGGTGACCTGCGCGCCCGCGCCGAGCCGCAGCGGCAGCGCCTCCCGCCACACCGACTCGAAGAGGCCCATCAGCGATTCGAGCAGGCCGCTGGCGTGCACGACGAGCGCGGCGGGCTCCGCGCCGCGGCCGGTGAGCGGGACCATGGCCAGGGACCGGTCCGCGACCACCAGCTTGGTCGGCACCCGGTCCACGATCCGGATCCGCTCCTCGCGGCCGAGCGCCGCCGACAGCTCCAGCAGCCCCGAGGGCAGCGTCAGCACCTCGCGCTCGATGACCACCCGGTAGCGCACGCCCCGCTCCGCTGCCTGCGCCTCCGCGTCGTTCTCCATGCCGGACACCGCGATCGGCTTGCCCGTCACCAGCGCGCAGACCTCCTCGGTCGCGCCGAGCTGGAGCTGGAGGAAACGGTGGGTGACGGCGCCCGCGCCGGTCACCACCTCCACCAGGTCGTGCACGGCGGGCTCGGTCGCCTCGGCGCGGTACTCCTGGGCCAGCAGCGCCGCCGCCAGCTCGGCCTGCTCCAGCTCGTGCCGCTGCTGGGTGAGCAGCGCCCCGAGCGCGACGCCGGGCGGTGCGGCGACCCAGCGGCCGGTGCGCGCGGAGGACTGGGCGGCGAGCCCCTGCGATTCGAGGCGGCGCAGCGCCCGCTCGGTGTCGTTCTCCGGCAGCGCGAGGCGGTGGGCGAGATCGGAGACCTCCGCCGCGCCCAGTGCGACGAGCGCGCGGTAGGCGGACTCCTGTCGTTCGTCGAGTCCTATCGCACCCAGCATCCCTGACCCCACCCCTCACCGGACGTCCCCGGACGACCCGGACATTCACCGGATGTCCACCGGACGCGTTCGTTCCGTTGATGCGTTGGCGGGAAACGGCCACGGCGCATTCCCGCCTCGCCCATCCTGCCTGCACCACCCTCACCTCTGCCAATGTGGCGCCACCGCAGCACCAACAGCCTCCGGACATAGGGCCCTTATGCCCGGATGGCCGGAATCAGATGGGGAGAGCGATGCGCCCGATTTCGCGTACGGCCCTGGGGGCGGCGACCGCCGCCGTCCTGGCCGTCACCGCGGTCGCGGCGTCCGCGGCCGCAGCGCCGCAGGACGCCCAGGCGACCGGCAAGCGACCGCTGGTCGGCAGTGACGCCGCCGCCAGGAGCGGGCAGCGGCCCGCCACCGTCACCCTGGTGACCGGCGACCGGGTCGTGCTCACCCGCGACGCCGAAGGCAACCCGGCCGCCGCCGCGCTGCCCCGCGAGGACGGCACCGTGCCGCTCGTCCAGACCCGCCGCTCCGGCCAGGACCTGTACGTCTACCCCGAGGGCGCCACCGCCGCGCTGGCCGCGGGCCGGGTCGACGAGGAGCTGTTCAACGTCACCGGCCTGGTCCGCCAGGGCTACGACGACGCCACCTCCGCCACCCTGCCGCTGATCGGCGTGTACGGCATGGATCTGGCCACCGCCCGCACGGTCCCGCCCGCCCCGCGCGGCGCCACCCGCGGCCAGGTCCTGAAGACCGTCGACGCCGTCGCCCTCAAGGCCGACAAGAAGCAGGCCGCCACCTTCTGGGCCGATGTCACCGCACCCGCCGCCCGCTCGGCCGGCGGCCTGCGCAAGCTGTGGCTCGACCGCAAGGTCCAGGCCACCCTGGAGCGTTCCACCGCCCAGGTCCACGCCCCAGAGGCCTGGGCCGCCGGCTACGACGGCACCGGCACCAAGGTCGCCGTCCTCGACACCGGCGCCGACGCCGAACACCCCGACCTCAAGGGCCGGATCGTCGCCTCGGAGAACTTCACCGACTCCGACAGCGCCGACGACCGCCAGGGTCACGGCACCCACACCATCTCCACCGTCGGCGGCTCCGGCGCCGCCAGCGGCGGCAAGAAGAAGGGCGTCGCGCCCGGCGCGGCCCTCCTCAACGGCAAGGTCCTCAACGACTCGGGTTCCGGCGCCACTTCGTGGATCATCGCCGGCATGGAATGGGCCGTCGCCCAGGGCGCCGACGTCGTCTCCATGAGCCTCGGCAACCCCTCCGAGACCGACTGCACCGATCCGATGAGCGTCGCCGCCGAACAACTCGCCCAGAGCAAGGGCACGTTGTTCGTCATCGCCGCCGGAAACTCCGGTCCCGGCAACAACACCGTCTCCTCGCCCGGCTGCGCGGCGGGCGTCCTCACCGTCGGCGCCACCGACCGCGACGACTCCACCGCGTACTTCTCCAGCCGAGGCCCGGCGTCCGACGCGGCCCACACCCTCAAGCCGGAGATCGCCGCGCCCGGCGTCGGCATCTCCGCGGCGGCGGCCGGCGGCCGCGGCGTCTACGCCTACCAGTCGATGTCCGGCACCTCGATGGCCACCCCGCACGTCGCGGGCGCCGCCGCCATCGTCAAGCAGCGCCACCCCGACTGGACCGCCCAGCAGATCAAGGCCGCCCTCGTCTCCTCCGCCGACAGCGGCGTCCCCGGCGACGCCCGTCAGGTCGGCGGCGGCCGCCTCGACGTCAAGGCCGCCGTCGACCAGACCGTCCTCAGCGCCCCCGCCGTCCAGGGCGGCACCTTCAACTGGCCGCAGGACAGCAGCGACCGCACCACCGTGACCGTCCCCTACACCAACACCGGCGACCGGCCCGTCACGCTCTCCCTCGCCGTCGAGAAGCTCACCGGCAACGACGGCTCCGCCGTCCGCTCCCCGGTCGCCCGGCTCGGCGCGCGCACCGTCACCGTCGCGGCCGGCGCCACCGTCCAGGTCCCGCTCCGTATCGACCCCGCCGCCCACCTGGAGCGCGCCCAGTACGGCGACGTCACCGGCCGCGTGGTCGCCACCGGCGCCGCCGCCGGCAAGGGCCGTGTGCACGTCTCCACCCCGTTCGCGCTGTACGTCGAGCCCGAGACCCTCACCCTGCGCGTCAAGCTGATCGACCGCCAGGGCAAGGCGGCCGACGGAGCCTCCTCCGTCGACGTCATCGGCACCGACGACGCCTCCGGCTCCCGCCGCTTCAACGAGGGCTCCGCCGACCAGGTCTACCGCCTGCGCGCCGGCAGCTACTTCCTCTCCTCCTTCGTCACCACCCCCGACGCCGGCGAGGGCGCCAAGCTGACCGACTCGATCAGCTACCTGGCCCGCCCGCAGCTGGAGCTGAAGAAGGACACCACCGTCGTCCTCGACGCCCGGCAGGCCCACCGCCTCACGGTCCGCACCGACAAGCCGTCCGAACCCCGAGGCGCCACCCTCGCGTTCGCCCGCTCGTGGGACGACACCTGGCTGCACGCCGGCACCGCCACCGGACCGCGCACCGTCCGCGGCTACTATGCGTCCGTCGAAGGCCGCGCCGACGACGGCGACTTCGAGTTCGGCAGCTACTGGCGCGCCGCCGCCCCGCAGATCGAGCGCCTCACGACCGACGACGGCACGCGCCTGCACCCGCTGACCGCGTCCATCGCCTCCGACAACCTCGACGGCACCGGCTCCGCCCGCCTCGTCGACGCGGGCACCGGCACCCCCGACGAGCTCAAGGCCGCGGGAGTGCGGGGCCGGATCGCCCTGGTCCGCCTGCCCGACGACAGCACCGGCGCGGGCACCGTCGCCCGCGACGCCAAGGCGGCCGGAGCCGTCGCCGTCGTCACGTACCACCAGGCCGCAGGGCGCTGGTACCCCGGCGGCGGGTTCACCGGTCTCGGTCTGCCGGTGCTCTCCGTCCCCGCCGACGAGGCCGTCGCGCTGCTCGGCAAGCTCTCCGCCGGCGAGGTCACCCTCTCCTGGAAGGCCACCGCGAAGAGCCCCTACCTCTACAACCTCGCCTTCCCCGAGACCGGCCCGATCCGCGACGACCGGAACCACCGCGTCGAGGACCGCGCCCTCGGCCGCACGGAGGCCACCTACGGCTCCTCCGGCATCGCCACCGACTTCGTCGAGTTCCCGGCCGCCTACCGGCCCGACGGCACCGCCGTCTCCTTCGGTTCGCTGGAGACCGTCCCGGCGCCCGGCACCCGCACCGAGTACTACTCCGCGGGCGACACGGCCTGGCGGCAGCTGATCGGCAGCAGCTTCCCCTTCGGTGAGCTCATGGTCGGCGGCGCGCACACCTACCGCGCCGGCGAGCGGCGCACCGAGCGCTGGTACGACGGCGTCCTCGTCCCCACCGCCCCGCGCGACGCCACCGGGAAGCCGGTCCTCGTCGCCGAACGCCAGGGCGACCTCATCGGCTTCGCCGACGCCCTGTGGGGCGACACCACCCACCACGCCGAGCCCGGCTCCTTCGGTGACATCGGCAACCTGCGCCTGAGCAGGGACGGCGAGACCATCGGCGAGACCGGCTGGCCGTTCGGCGTCTTCGAGGTCCCGGCCGAGCCCGGCGCGTACACGCTCGAGCAGAACACCATGAAGATCGGCAGCAGGGTGTGGGCCCGCTCCACGTCCGTCAACTCGGTGTGGAAATTCACCTCCAAGTCGGACCCGAGCGTCTATTCTCAGGGCATCCCGATTCTCTTCCCCCGGTACGACCTTCCGGAGGACGGACTCAAGACCCTCGCCGCGGCCGACGGCCAGCGGATCGGCCTCAGCGCGACGGGTCACGCGGGCTACACCCCCGCGGCCCTCACCTCGGCCAGGCTCTCGTACTCCTACGACGGAGGTGAGACCTGGACCTCGGCCCGGGTCTCCCAGCAGGGCGACGGCTGGACCGCGACCGTGAACCACGCGGGCGCGACCGGCAAGCAGGTCACCCTGAAGACCGAACTGACGGACGCCAACGGCAACTCCGTCACCCAGACCGTGGTCCGCGCTTACGACGTGCGCTGATCACGCCGGTCCGCCGGGCGTCCTTCCCGTGGGGGGTGGGGTCGCCCGGCGGACCATTTCCCTTCCCACCCGTTCGCCACCGGGCTTTCCACGACACATTTCCGGATGTCCCGTTTTCAGACGGCCTGTGCGGTGGACAATAAGGGCATGACTCAGCAGGGGGACAACTGGTGGGACAAGCTCTACGACGCCTCGGCCCCGGACACCGGGCCCGTCCCGACGCCCGACAGCCTCGACGACCGCTTCGACTCCGCGTCCAGGACCACGACCCTGGAGACGCCTCCTGACGAGGCGCCCCCGGACCGCCCGCCCGCGGAGAAGCCGGTGCCGGCACCCACCGAGGCACCCCTCGGGGCACCCGCCGACGAGCCCCTGACGGCACCCACCCTCCAGGTCCCCGCGCCCCGCCCCCGTACCGGACACGTCGGCAGCCGGCCGCCCACCTACGAGGCCGAGCCCACCGCCCTGCCCGCCGCCCGGCCCGGGGAGCTCGACGAACTCGTCGCCGACACCGTCCTCGACGGGGCCCGCTACGGCGCCTACACCCTGCGCGCCGCCTCCGTCCGCGGCGACTCCGCCCGCTTCCGCGGCGAACCCCGCCGCGACGCGCTCCTCACCGCCCGCTTCGGCCACGACGAGGCCGCCCTCGTCCTCGTCGCCGTCGCCGCCGGACAGCGCGCCGCCGAACACGCCCACCTCGCCGCCGCCGACGTCTGCCGCTGGATCGCCGAAGCCGTCGGCCGCAGCCACGCCCGGCTCTCCGAGGACATCCGCTCCGGCCGCCGCGGCGACCTCAAGTCCGGCCTCCACCGGCTCACCGACCGCACCTACGGCCGCCTGCGCACCCGCGCCGCCGAACGGGGCCTCGACCCGGACGCGTACACGGCGGGCCTGCGCTGTCTGCTGCTCTCCGCCGACCCCGGCTGCCGCACCCGGGTCTTCTTCGGCATCGGCACCGGTGGCCTCTTCCGGCTGCGCGACGGCGCCTGGCAGGACATCGAACCGCTGCTCCCCGAAACCACCGTCGGCGCCCCCGTCGTGGGCTACGGCTCGCCGCCCGTGCGGACGCCCGACGTGCCGGAGGCCACCGAGGAGGGCGACCGCCTCACCATGGACCTCGGCATCACCACCGCCCCCGGCCCCCTCGTGGAGCAACCGCTGCCGCCCCCGGCCGAACCGTTCCGCTTCCGCGCCTCCGTCGCCCGTCCAGGCGACACCCTGCTGCTCGCCTCCCACGGCCTCGCCGAACCGCTGCGCGGCGAACCCGCCCTCGCCCGCGAGCTCGCCACCCGCTGGGCGGGCGCCGAACCGCCCGGTCTGGCCGCCTTCCTCGCCGACACCCAGTTGCGCGTGACCGGCTACGCCGACGACCGCACGGGGGTGGGCGTCTGGGAGGCGTAACCTCCCCGGCCATGGGTTGATGGACCCATGGCCAAACAGAATGTCGCAGAACAGTTCGTCGACATCCTCGTCCGCGCGGGCGTCCAGCGCCTCTACGGAGTGGTCGGCGACAGCCTGAACCCGGTCGTCGACGCGATCCGCCGTACCTCCGGCATCGACTGGATCCAGGTGCGGCACGAAGAGGTCGCCGCCTTCGCGGCCGGCGCCGAGGCCCAGATCACCGGCAAGCTGGCCGCCTGCGCCGGCTCCTGCGGCCCGGGCAACCTGCACCTCATCAACGGCCTGTACGACGCCCACCGCTCCATGGCCCCGGTCCTCGCGCTGGCTTCCCACATCCCGTCCGGCGAGATCGGGCTCGGCTACTTCCAGGAGACCCACCCGGACCAGCTGTTCCGCGAGTGCAGCCACTACAGCGAGCTGATCTCCACCCCGAAGCAGATGCCCCGGCTGCTCCACACCGCGATCCAGCACGCGGTCGGCCAGAGCGGCGTCAGCGTCGTGTCGCTGCCCGGCGACGTCGCCTCCGAGCCCGCGCCGGAGAAGGCCCCCGAGATCGCCCTGGTCACCTCCCGGCCCACCGTCCGCCCCGGCGACACCGAGATCGAAGCCCTCGTCCGGCTGATCGACTCCGCCGAACGGGTGACGCTGTTCTGCGGCAGCGGCACCGCGGGCGCGCACGCCGAGGTCATGCAGTTCGCCGAGCGCGTGAAGGCACCCGTCGGACACGCGCTGCGCGGCAAGGAATGGATCCAGTACGACAATCCGTACGACGTCGGCATGAGCGGACTGCTCGGCTACGGCGCCGCCTACGAGGCCACCCACGAGTGCGACCTGCTGATCCTGCTCGGCACCGACTTCCCGTACAACGCCTTCCTGCCCGACGACGTCAAGATCGTCCAGGTGGACGTACGGCCCGAGCGGCTCGGCCGGCGCTCCCGGCTCGACCTCGCCGTCTGGGGCGATGTCCGCGAGACCCTGCGCTGCGTCATCCCGCGCGTCCGGGCCAAGACGGACCGCCGCTTCCTGGACAAGATGCTGAAGAAGCACGCCGGCGCACTGGAGGGCGTGGTCAAGGCGTACACCCGCAAGGTGGAGAAGCACGTCCCCATCCACCCCGAGTACGTCGCCTCCGTCCTCGACGAACTCGCCGACGACGACGCCGTGTTCACCGTCGACACCGGCATGTGCAACGTCTGGGCCGCCCGCTACGTCTCACCCAACGGGCGCCGCCGCATCATCGGCTCCTTCAGCCACGGCTCCATGGCCAACGCCCTGCCGCAGGCGATCGGTGCCCAGTTCACCGACCGGAACCGCCAGGTGATCTCGATGTCCGGCGACGGCGGCTTCTCCATGCTGATGGGCGACTTCCTCACCCTGGTCCAGTACGACCTGCCGGTGAAGGTGATCGTCTTCAACAACTCCTCGCTCGGCATGGTCGAGCTGGAGATGCTCGTGTCCGGACTCCCCTCGTACGGGACCACCAACAAGAACCCCGACTTCGCCGCCATCGCCCGCGCGGCCGGCGCCTACGGCGTCCGCGTGGAGAAGCCGAAACAGCTCACGAGCGCCCTCAAGGACGCCTTCAAGCACAGGGGCCCGGCCCTCGTGGACGTCGTCACCGACCCCAACGCGCTCTCCATCCCGCCCAGGATCAGCGCCGAGATGGTCACCGGCTTCGCCCTCTCCGCCAGCAAGATCGTCCTCGACGGCGGAGTGGGCCGGATGCTCCAGATGGCCCGATCCAACCTGCGCAACGTGCCCCGCCCCTGACGGTCCGCCCCACCCGTGAATGCGGGCCTCCCCAGGGGGCATGCATCCCCGTGAACCTGTTCGATCCGACGCAGGGTGGGGGATATGGCCGGGGAGGCGCGACAGCCGACTCAACTGCTCAGAAAGGTGGGGGGCGCGGATCTCACCGCGGTGCCCGAGGTGCGGCACGCCTTGCGGGCGATGCTCGCGACGTGGGGCGCGCCGGGCGCCGGCGACGTCGCGGAGCTGCTGACCAGCGAGCTGGTGACCAACGCCCTGATCCACACGGACAACGGGGCGGTCGTCACCGCCACCGTCGCCCCCGAGCAGCTGCGGGTCGAGGTCCGGGACTTCGTCTCCGGGCTGCACCGCTCGCGGACGCCGCGCGCCGAGGACGGCACGCACGGCAGAGGACTGGTCCTGGTGCAGGCGCTCGCCGACTCGTGGGGGGTCGAGAACCACGGCGTGGGCAAGGTGGTCTGGTTCGAACTGAACGGCGGGGCCGCCTGAGGGCGGCCCCGCCGTCCAGTGGGGGGCGTGCGCGTACCCGCGTACCGGAGCTCAGCCGAACTGCTGCTCCAGGTCCGCCAGTTTGCGCTCAAGGGAGTCGAGCCGGGGCAGCGTCTGGGTGTCGTCCTCGGCGGTGAGGTCCACCGTCCGGGACTCGCCCGTGCGCGCCTCAGCGCCCTTCACGGCTTGGAGGGAGGGCCGGTGTCGAAGCGGCAACTGTCCGGGGTCCGCTATGGCGGGCTCCGCGACGGCGGCCTGCACCGGCGTCGCGGAGCCCGCACCCGTGCCGGTCCCCAGGGCCGACACCTCCACCTGACGGCCGCCGCCGCGCCCGAACGCGCGGTGCTGCCGGTTGAGCGCCTTCAGGCGCGCCCGGTCCAGCTTCGCCTGCTCCCGTCTGCGGATCCGGTTGGCCTCCCTCTCCTTGCGGTCCTCGCGCACCTCGTCGACGGCCTCGTCCAGCGTCCGTACGCCTTCCAGGAGCATCAGCGACCAGGCGCCGAAGGTCTCCCGGGGCGCCCGCAGCCAGCGGACCATCCGGATCTGCGGCAGCGGCCTCGGGATCAGGCCCTGCTCGCGCAGCGCGGCCCGCCTGGTCTGCTTCAGCGCCCGGTCGAAGAGGACCGCCGCCGACAGGGACATCCCCGAGAAGAACTGCGGGGCCCCCGCGTGGCCCAGGCCGCGCGGGGCGTGCACCCAGTTGAACCAGGCCGCGGCCCCCGCGAAGGTCCACACCAGGAGGCGCGAGCCGAGGGCCGCGTCGCCGTGGCTGGCCTCGCGGACGGCGAGCACCGAGCAGAACATCGCCGCGCCGTCGAGGCCGAACGGGACCAGGTACTCCCAGCCCCCGGTGAGGTTGAGGTTCTGCCGGCCGAAGCCGACGAGGCCGTGGAACGAGAGCGCCGCCGCGACCGCGGCGCAGCAGAAGAGCAGGACGTAGGAGGCGGTGCCGTAGACCGCCTCCTTGCGTCTGCGGCGTTCCTCGCTGCGCTCCCAGGAGTCGTCGGCCGCGGCCTGGTCACCGGCGCGCTTCCCGCGCGCGAGCACCGCCACCGCCGTCAGGACTCCCGCCACCATCACGCCGCCCGGAAGCAGCCAGTCCAGCGATATGTCGGTCAGTCTCATGGCGATGTCCCTTGCCTCGCAGTGGTGCCTCGCAGTTAGGGCGATACGGCCGCCCATACTGGCCGACCGGACAGCGCGGCCACGGGGTTTCGGGACAAGAGCACGCCATCGGGGCCGTACGGCATACGAATAGGTGCCATCTGGTCGAACTCGTACGCGAACAGCGGGAGTTGAGTTCGAATCACGCCACCCCTGGGGGTGGCGTAGCGGCACGAGTCGGTCAGGCGGTCACGGCGAGCCTGCGGACCCGCTCGGGGTCGGCGGTGCGCGGGCAGGTCAGACAGGTGTCCTCGGGGCGCAGCGTGTAGAAGAAGCAGCAGGTCGCCCGGTCGCGGGTGGAACGGGTCGCTCCGCACACCTCGGCCGAGCCTTCGAGCGCACGGAAGCCCGCGGCGCCCACGAACGGCTTGGAGGCGCCGGGCATCAGCAGCTCCAGCTCCGCCATGGCCCGGTCCTCCTCGTCGAGCAGCTCCCCGACGTACCAGAGCCCCTCGACGATCTCGTCCGTCACCATGCCCCACAGCGCCCGCCGGCCACGGCGCATCCGGGGCCCGAAGCCGGCCAGCAGCTCCTCGAAGTGCTCGCCGAGCGAGGCCCGCACCTCGGCCCGCAGCGCCTCCTCGTCCGGGACCACCCGGGCGCCGGGCAGTGCGGCGGCGGGGTCGCCGGGCAGACAGGCGAACTCCTCGACCCGGACCGCGAGCCGCCCGAGGGCACGCTGGAAGGCCACGTTCCGCGCGGGCAGCCGGGGGACCCGGCGGTGCAGGAACCAGGGGAGCGTCACGAGCAGGCAGGCGGGCCAGGCGTACCGGTGCAGTCCGAAACTCGCCACCACGTCGGGCCGGGCCGAGCGCCCGTAGTCGCGCAGCACCTGCGCCTCGTCCCAGGCGAGGAAGGCGTCCAGGACGCCGCCGCCGGCGCCGAGCTCGTCCGCGCCGACCCAGCCGTCGCCGCGCGGCATCCGTTCGTCCCGGGCGAGTTCGTCGACGCGCAGACCGGAGAAGACCTCGCCGAGCCGGGCGTAGGAGGCCGCGACGGGCGAGGCGGGGGGAGACGGCAGCAGAGCGGGGACGGCCATACGGGACCACCGAATCGCGATCGTTAGCAGGTTAGCCTTACCTTACCCGATACGCATGGTGTTTGAACTGCGACGCCGTCCGCCTATCGTGCACGGGGGACCCCGGCACCGCGAGCCGGGCCCGGCACCAAAGCGCAGGAGGACCCGGGTGGAGCAGGGCAGCACGCGCGAGCGGACCACGGACCGCTCGGCCGCGTCGCCGTACGGTGACGCACGGGTCCCCGAGCAGGCCCGCGTCCACGAAGCCAGGGGCGAACACACCCACGGCGAACCCCCGGCCCCCGGCCTCGCGCCGCGCGCCGTCCGCCGCCACTCCGTCCGCGGCCAGATCCTCGAAGCCCTCCGCACCGCCCTGGTCGCCGGCGAGCTGGTGCCCGGCGAGGTCTACTCCGCCCCCGCCCTCGGCGAACGCTTCGGCGTCTCCGCCACCCCCGTGCGCGAGGCCATGCAGCAGCTCGCCACCGAGGGCGCCGTCGAGGTCGTCCCCAACCGGGGCTTCCGGGTCACCGAACGCACCCCGCGCGAGCTCGCCGAACTCGCGGAGGTCCGCGCGCTCATCGAGGTCCCCGTCATGCTCCGCCTCGCCCGCACGGTCCCCGCCGCCCGCTGGGCGGAACTCCGCCCGCTCGCCGAGGCCACCGGAGCCGCCGCCGCCCGGGGCGACCGCGCCCACTACGCCGAGGCCGACCGCGCCTTCCACCGCGCCGTCCTCGCCCTCGCCGGCAACGAACAGCTCCTCGTCATCGCCGACGACCTCCACCGCCGCTCCCAGTGGCCGCTGGTGAGCGCCCCCGCCACCCGGCACGGCGACCTCGTCGCGGACGCCGCCGAACACGGCGCCCTGCTCGACGCCCTCGTCGCCCAGGACCTGCCGGTCGTCTCCTCACTCGTGCGGGAGCATTTCACCGGAGCGCAGGACTGACGACTGGGGCGCCACGGGCGACTAAGGTCGACAACGTCAGCACGACATCCGTCGCGAGAGGTGCCCATGCCGTCCGTCCGCGCGGAGCTCCCCGGGGCCTCGGCCCTGCTCGGCTGGCTCACCGACCCCGAGGCCCCCCGCCTCTGCCTCGTCAACGAAGCGCCCGGCCTGCTCGACTGGCTCGCGGGCCACGGCCCCCGTGGCGCGGGCCGCCGCCGCACCGCCCGCGCCCTCGTCCCGCTGACCGGCCAGACCGCCCTCGGCACCGCGTGGGCCGTCGCGGGCCGCCTCGGCGTCGTCGCGACCTCGCCCGCCGACCTGGTCCGCGTCCTCGCCACCACGGAAACCGGCCGAGCCCCCCGCACCGTCCTGCTCCTCCCCGCCCTGCACGCCGCCGCCGAACCCGTCCCGATCGCCGAACTGCTGCGGGACCTCGCCACCCTGGGCCGCGTACGGGTGGTCGTGGAAACCCGGGAGGGCACCCCCGAGCACGCGCTCCTCGCCGAGGGACGGGTCGCGAGAGTGGACCCGCGGGACGAGGAGCGCGAGGAGAGACCGGACGGAGGGGCTGCCCGCGGCGAAACAGGTGAAACGGCCGAAACGAGGCAAGGACCGGCCGACGCCTCCCCGAACCTCTCCGACCCCGTAGCGGTCTGCGCGGCCGACCCCTTCACCGTCACCACCGGGTACGTCCGTGACGCCTCCGACGAGCACGGCGGCCTGCGCCCGGCCTGGCTGCGCGCCGGGCAGGCACTCTGCATGGCCCGCACCCCCGCCGACCGGGCCCTGGCGCTGCTCGCCGTCCTGGGCGACGGGGCCGACCCGAGACTGCGCCCCGCGCTGGAAGAGGCGGCCGGGCCCGCGCGCTGGCGGCTGCGGTGGAGCCGGGTGGTGGGGGACGTGGCCCCGCCCTGGCCGGGCCCCGTGGCGGCGCTCGCCGTGCAGGGCGGCACGCTGCTGGCCGCCGACCTGGGGGGCGCCGTACGCCTCCTGGGGGCGGCCGACGCGCACCCGCTGGGCCGACTGGACCACCCGGTCACGGGCCGCGTCATCGCCCTGGCGCCGGCACCGGACGGAACGGTCCTGCTCCTGGACGAGCGCGGCCGGCTGCACACCGTACGGGGCAGGGAGCCGAGGCCGCCCTACCTCCAGCGCCTCACCGAAGCGGTCTCGGCGACCCTGACCCGGCACCCCGGCACGGCGCTGGCAGCCATCTCCGGCTCGGTCGTCGTGGGCGACAGGCTCGGCTCCGTGCACGCCTTCGGCCTGACCGGCCTGCACCAGGCGTCCCTCCACAGCGGGCGGGTGACGGCGGTGGGCGCGGTGGAGTCGGAGACGCCGTTCGTGTGCAGCGGAGGCGGCGACGGAACGGTTCGCCTGTGGACCCCGGGCCGGGACCCGGAGCCCCAGCCCCTGGCCGAGCGCCCCTCGCCGGTCGTCTCGCTCCACGCGACGGAGACGCCGCACGGCCCCTTCGCCGCCGTGGCCTGGTCCGACGGCTCCGTGGAACTCCACGACATAGAGCAGAAGACCCACCGCTCCTACCGCCCGGGCCCGCCCGTGAGAGCGGTGGCGGTGACACCGGACGGGCACCTGCTGGTGGGCCTGGACGAGGCACTGGTGTGCATGGAACGCACCTGAGGAGGCAAACGAACCGCACCCACTCCCGCCGCCCGCCCCCTCAGATCGCAGGCCGAGGCGTCAACTGCGCTGCCAGCCACGTAGGCACGCCCCCCAGCAGCCGGAACAGCCGCTCGGCCTCGGCCCGCAGCCGCCCCGCCTCAGGTTCGGTCTCGGCCTCGGCGAGCGAGGCCAGCGCGGGCGCGGTACCCACCAGGTAGCCCAACTCCTCCCGGATCCGCAGCGATTCGGTGAACCCGTGCCGGGCCTCGGCCAACTCGCCCTCGCGCAGGGCGAGTCCGGCGAGGTGCCGCCAGGTGAAGGAGAGCAGCAGGGTGTCGCCGTGCGCAGTCGCCCCTTCGTGGGCCCGGCGGTAAGCGGCCCGGGCGGCCTGCGGGGACTCGCCGAGGTTCTGGGCGATCAGCCCGCGCCGGAAGTCGAGCAGGGCCCGCCCGGAGGTGTCGGGGTCGATCAGGGCCGCCGCGCGGCCGAGCGCCGCACGGGCCTCGTCGGCCCGGTCCCGTACTCCGAGCAGGGTCGAGGCGTAGGCGAGGTAGCCGCGTTCGCAGGCCGCGGCCCCGCGCTCCTCGTCGGTCCTGGCCACGGCTTCGGCGGCCCGCAGGGCCTCCTCGGCGTCGCCCCAGCCCTGTTCGGTGTAGAGGCAGCGTTCGATCAGGAGCGCCGCCCGCTCCAGGGCCGCGGCGGGCTCCGCCGCGTGGGGGGTGAGCAGTTCGGCCGCGTCCGTCCAGCAACCGCGGGAGCGGAGTCTCCAGACCGCGGTCTCCAGTGGGGTTTCTCGGCCGTACGCCACATTGCCCTCCCCGAGCGCGCCATTGAGCTGTGAGTAGGACGGCATCTCAGCACGCCCGCGGGGGCGGGGCCAAGGGGTCGGGTGAAAGAATTCACAAGGGGAGGGGGAGTGGAGGGCGCGCGGGGCGCGGAAAGGGGCGGCAGTCGCCTGCCGCCCCGTCAGTTCCCGTGATCACCCGAAGAGATGAACCGTCAGCTCATCCGCAACGCGAGGAAGAAGTCCAGCTTGTCCTCCAGGCGGGACAGGTCACGGCCGGTGAGCTGCTCGATCCGGCCGACCCGGTACCGCAGCGTGTTCACGTGCAGGTGCAGGCGGGTGGCGCAGCGGGTCCAGGAGCCGTCGCAGTCGAGGAAGGCCTCCAGGGTCGGGATGAGCTCCGCGCGGTGCCGGCGGTCGTAGTCGCGCAGCGGGTCGAGCAGCCGGGCGGTGAAGGCGCGCCGCACGTCGTCGGGGACGAAGGGCAGCAGCAGGACGTGGGAGGCCAGCTCGTGGTGTCCGGCGGCGCAGACCCGGCCGGGGCGGGCGGCGGCGACCCGGCGGGCGTGCCGGGCCTCCTCCAGGGCGCCGCGCAGGCCCTCGGCGGAGTGGACGGCGGCGCTGACGCCCAGGGTGAGCCGGCCGTCGTCGGAGAGCCCGGAGGAGAGCGGGGCGCGGACGGCGGCGAGCAGGGCGTCGGCGTGCAGGCCGAGGGCGACGGCGGGCGGCTCGTCCTCGCTGTCGGGGAGCGGGGCGGCGGCGAGCGGGACGAGGGCGATGGCCTCGTCGCCGCTGTGGGCGACGGCGATGCGGTCCGAGGAGTCGGCGCCGGCGCTCGCGGGGTCGACGAGGATCTCCTCGAGGAGCGCCTGGGCGATGGGGCCGCTGTCGATGGCCTGGCCCTGTCCGGATTCCTCCCACTCGACCCGGGCGACGACGACCTGCCAGTGCGGGGCGCTGCCGAGGCCGGGCAGCAGCACGGGGGCGGCGACCCGCAGGCGGGCGGCGATCTCGGCGGGGGCGGCGCCGGACTGGACGAGCTCAAGGACCTCCTGGGCGAGCCGGCGCCGCACCGTGCGGGAGGCGTCGCGGCGGTCCCGTTCGACGGCGATCAGCTGGGTGACGCCCTGGAGCAGGTCGAGCCGGGCGGCCGGCCAGTCGCCGGCGTCGGCCTCGACGGCGAGGAGCCAGTCGGAGAGGAGGGTCTCGCGGACGTCGCGCGCGGCGGCGGGGGCGGCGCCGCGGCCGGTGTTGCGGATCGGGAAGAGCGAGTAGGTGTTTCCGCCGAGGTTCAGGCGGTGCGGGCCGCGCCGCCCGGTGCGGGTGGCGGCGAGGTGTTCGCCGGCCAGGGTGGCGGCGAGGGAGGGTTCCAGGGGCTCGCCGGCGCCGGCGATCTGGCGGCCGGTGGGGGAGAGCACCCAGGCACGGAGGTCCAGGTCGGAGCCGAGGAGGTCGAGGACGACCTCGGGGCCGCCGCCGGCCGGGCCGGAGGTCATGAGGCGTCTGTGGCGGTCGACGACGGCGGCCAGGTCGCCTGCCCGCTCGCCGGAGACCTGTCGAACAACATGCTCGGTGATCGTCGCGAAAGCAACGGACTCGTTTACTGCGAACAGGGGAAGCCGGTGGCGTGAACACGCCTGTACGAGGTCGTCGGGGATGTCCCCGAGCTCGGCTTCTCCGGCGGCCAGCGCGGCCACCCCGGCCGAGGCCAGGATCCGTACGAAGGGCTCGGCGTCGGTCGCGTCCCGCAGCCAGGCGAGGCCGGTGAGGACCAGCTCGCCCCCCGAAAGATAGCGGCTGGGGTCCTTGAGGTCCGTCGTCATCACGCCACGGACGGTGCGGTCCAGCTCCTCGTCGCCGCCGAGCAGGCGCAGCCCCAGCGCGTCGTTCTCCAGCAGTGCGCGCAGCCGCATGATGTCGCCGCCGTTCCTTCTCGTGGGTGTCGCGTTGTCGCCGGTGGCGTGGTGCCACCGTTTCCAGGGGAAAACGAAGAGGTTGCTGTTTCCCGCCTTTCGTTCGAATCTACAAGACGAGGATGGCAGCCAGCCAACTCCTTCATGTTTTCGGTGACTGCACCCCGGCGACACGGGCTTGTGTACTAGGCCACACACCGCGTTAACAGCACATGAAGAGATCGTCGAGGGCCGGCCGTCCCCCCAGCCCCGTAAGGACGACCCCCCGTTCACTAGAAGCACAAGAAGAGAGCCACCATGGACTTCCTTCGCCCCGCCAGCTGGGAGGAGGCGCTCGCCGCCAAGGCCGAGCACCCCACGGCCGTGCCCATCGCGGGTGGTACCGACATCATGGTCGAGATCAACTTCGACCACCGGCGTCCCGAGTACCTCCTGGACCTGAACCGTATCGAGCTGCTGAGCGAGTGGGAGGTCGGCGAGGAGAACGTACGCCTCGGTGCCTCCGTCCCGTACACGCGGATCATGGAGAACCTCCGGGCCGAGCTGCCCGGTCTGGCGCTCGCCTCGCACACGGTGGCCTCCCCGCAGATCCGCAACCGCGGCGGCGTCGGCGGCAACCTGGGCACCGCGTCGCCCGCCGGTGACGCCCACCCGGCGCTCCTCGCGGCCGGTGCCGAGGTCGAGGTCGAGTCGGTGCGCGGCACCCGCTTCATCCCGATCGACGCGTTCTACACGGGCGTGAAGCGCAACGCGCTGGAGCCCGACGAGCTCATCAAGACCGTCCACGTGAAGAAGGCGGACGGTCCCCAGCAGTACTCCAAGGTCGGCACCCGCAACGCGATGGTCATCGCCGTGTGCGCCTTCGGCCTCGCGCTGCACCCGGAGACCCGGACCGTACGGACCGGCATCGGCTCCGCCGCGCCCACCCCGATCCGCGCCAAGGAGGCCGAGGCCTTCCTGAACGCGGCTCTGGAGGAGGGCGGCTTCTGGGACAGCGGCAAGATCATCACCCCGTCGATCGCCAAGCAGTTCGCCGACCTGTGCTCGGGTGCCGCCAACCCGATCGACGACGTCCGTGGCACCGCCAAGTACCGCCGCCACGCCGTCGGCATCATGGCTCGCCGCCAGCTCGGCTGGACCTGGGAGCAGTACCGCGGCAACGGCCGCACGCTTGAGGGAGCTGCATAACCATGCGCGTCAATTTCACGGTCAACGGACGTCCGCAGGAAGCCGACGACGTCTGGGAGGGCGAGTCCCTCCTCTACGTGCTGCGTGAGCGGATGGGCCTGCCCGGCTCCAAGAACGCCTGCGAGCAGGGCGAGTGCGGTTCCTGCACGGTCCGCCTGGACGGCGTGCCGGTCTGTTCCTGCCTCGTCGCCGCCGGCCAGGTCGAGGGCCGCGAGGTCGTCACCGTCGAGGGTCTCGCCGAGTTCGCCAAGGAGCGCGCCGAGCACGGGGCCGAGCACGGGGGCTGCGCCTCCGGAGCCTGCGGCACCTCGCTCGACGAGGCCAAGAAGTGGCAGGCGCGCCCGGGCCAGGACTCGCAGACCGGCGAGGGCGTGGAGCTCTCCCCGATCCAGCAGGCGTTCATCGACGCCGGCGCCGTCCAGTGCGGATTCTGCACCCCGGGCCTGCTGATCGCGGCCGACGAGCTCCTGGAGCGCCAGGGCGACCCGTCCGACCAGGACATCCGCGAGGCCCTGTCCGGCAACCTCTGCCGCTGCACGGGCTACGAGAAGATCCTCGACGCGGTCCGCCTGGCGGCCGCCCGTCAGGGAGAGGCGGTCTGACCATGGCGCAGAACACGCGCACCGTTCCGGCGGGCACGCCGACGAACGTCACGCAGAACCACACCAAGGGCGGCATCGGCGAGTCCACGCTCCGCCCCGACGGCACCCTCAAGGTGACCGGCGAGTTCGCCTACTCCTCGGACATGTGGCACGAGGACATGCTGTGGGGCCAGACCCTGCGCTCCACCGTCGCCCACGCCGAGATCGTCTCCATCGACATCTCCGAGGCCGTCGCGATGTCCGGCGTCTACGCCGTGCTGACCTACGACGACCTGCCGGCCGAGATGAAGCACTACGGCCTGGAGATCCAGGACACCCCCGTCCTGGCCCACGGCAAGGTACGGCACCACGGCGAGCCGGTGGCGCTGGTCGCCGCCGACCACCCGGAGACCGCCCGCCGCGCCGCCGCCAAGATCAGGATCGAGTACCGGGAGCTGCCCGTCGTCACCGACGAGGCCTCCGCGCTCGCTCCCGACGCGCCGCTGATCCACGAGGGCCGCGACGACCACCACTCCGGCCACGTCCCGCACCCGAACATCGTGCACCGCCAGCCGATCATCCGCGGCGACGTGGCGGAGGCCCGCAAGCGGGCCGACGTGATCGTCGAGGGCGAGTACGTCTTCGGCATGCAGGACCAGGCCTTCCTCGGCCCGGAGTCCGGCCTGGCCGTGCCCTCCGAGGACGGCGGCGTCGACCTCTACGTCGCCACCCAGTGGCTGCACTCGGACCTCAAGCAGATCGCCCCCGTCCTCGGCCTGCCCGAGGAGAAGGTCCGCATGACGCTCTCCGGCGTCGGCGGTGCCTTCGGCGGCCGCGAGGACATCTCGATGCAGATCCACGCCTGCCTGCTGGCGCTGCGCACCGGCAAGCCGGTCAAGATCGTCTACAACCGCTTCGAGTCCTTCTTCGGGCACGTGCACCGCCACCCGGCGAAGCTGCACTACGAGCACGGCGCCACCAAGGACGGCAAGCTCACCCACCTGAAGGCCCGGATCGTCCTCGACGGCGGTGCCTACGCCTCGGCCTCCCCGGCCGTCGTCGGCAACGCCTCCTCGCTCGGCGCCGGCCCGTACGTGGTCGACGACGTCGAGATCGAGGCGGTCGCCCTCTACACCAACAACCCGCCCTGCGGCGCCATGCGCGGCTTCGGCGCGGTCCAGGCGTGCTTCGCGTACGAGGCGCAGATGGACAAGCTGGCGGCCAAGCTGGGCATGGACCCGGTCGAGTTCCGCCAGATCAACGCCATGGAGCAGGGCACGCTCATGCCGACCGGCCAGGTCGTGGACTCGCCGGCCCCGGTCGCCGAGCTGCTGCGCCGGGTCAAGGCCCGGCCGCTGCCGATGGAGCGCCAGTGGGAGACCGCGGGCGAGGGCGCGGACGTCCGCGCGCTGCCCGGCGGCCTGTCCAACACCACGCACGGCGAGGGCGTCGTCCGCGGCGTCGGCTACGCCGTCGGCATCAAGAACGTCGGCTTCTCCGAGGGCTTCGACGACTACTCGACCGCCCGCGTGGTGCTCCAGGTCATCAACGGCGAACCCGTCGCGATGGTCCACACGGCCATGGCCGAGGTCGGCCAGGGCGGTGTCACCGTGCACGCCCAGATCGCCCGTACGGAGCTCGGCGTCACGCAGGTGACCATCCACCCGGCCGACACCCAGGTCGGTTCCGCCGGTTCGACGTCCGCCTCCCGGCAGACGTACATGACCGGTGGCGCGGTGAAGAACACCTGCGAGGCCGTCCGCGAGAAGGTCCTGGAGATCGGCCGCCGCAAGAACGGCTCCTACCACCCCGCCTGGGCGACCGCCGAGCTGCTCCTGGAGGGCGGCAAGGTCGTCACCGACGGCGGCGAGGTGCTCGCGACCCTCGCGGACATCCTGGAGGGCGAGGAGCCGATCGACCTCGAACTCGAGTTCCGGCACCGTGCGACCGTGCCGTTCGACCTGGTCACCGGCCAGGGCGACGGCCACGTCCAGTACACCTTCGCCGCGCACCGCGCGGTGGTGGAGGTGGACACCGAGCTCGGCCTCGTCAAGGTCATCGAGCTCGCCACCGCCCAGGACGTCGGCAAGGCGCTCAACATGCTCTCCGTCGTCGGCCAGATCCAGGGTGGCACCACCCAGGGCCTGGGCGTCGCGGTGATGGAAGAGATCATCGTGGACCCGAAGACCGCGAAGGTGCGCAACCCCTCCTTCACGGACTACCTGATCCCCACGATCCTCGACACGCCGACCATCCCGGTCGACGTCCTCGAACTGGCCGACCCCAACGCGCCGTACGGCCTGCGGGGACTCGGCGAGGCCCCGACCCTGTCGTCCACCCCGGCCGTCCTCGCGGCGATCCGGAACGCGACGGGCCTGGAGCTCAACAAGACGCCGGTCCGCCCCGAGGCGCTCACCGGCACCCTGTAGGACCTCTCCGGACGGTGCGTGCCTCCCAGGAACGTCACACTTCCCCCGCCCGCACCGTCCGGGGAACCGCGGTACTCGGTAACACCCGTTCGTCTCGGGCCGTCCCCCGGGTCGTGCAGCCCACTTGATTTCCCAAATCCCGCAGCTTCACAGATCAGAACACCTTCGAAGTCTGATGCGGGTGCCCCTTTGAACCTTGGGAGTAGGCCCCATGACCCAGTCGTCAGTGGAGCCCAGGACCACGGCGGAGGACGCGGGCAACGGCTCGCGCAACCCCGCCGGCAGGTCTTGGCTCGACCGGTACTTTCACATCTCGGAGAGAGGATCCACCGTCGCGACGGAGATCCGCGGCGGCGTCACCACCTTCATGGCGATGGCGTACATTCTCCTGCTCAACCCCCTGATCCTCGGCGGCAAGGATGTCGACGGAAACGTCCTCAGCCAGCCCGCGCTGATCACCGCCACCGCGCTCTGCGCGGCGGCGACCACTCTCCTGATGGGCTTCTGGGGCAAGGTCCCGCTCGCCCTCGCCGCGGGCCTCAGCGTCTCCGGCGTGATGGCCTCGCAGGTCGTGCCGGTCATGACCTGGCCGCAGGCCATGGGCATGTCGGTCGCGTACGGTGCGGTGATCTGTCTCCTGGTGGTCACCGGCCTCCGCGAGATGATCATGAACGCGATACCCCTCGCGCTCAAGCACGCCATCACCATCGGCATCGGTCTCTTCATCGCGATCATCGGCTTCGTGAAGGCCGGCTTCGTCCACGAGAACCCGGCCCCCGGCGGCGGTCCCGTGACCCTCGGCCCGGCCGGTGAGCTCGAAGGCTGGCCCGTCCTGATCTTCGCCTTCACCCTGCTGCTGATCTTCGCCCTGCAGTCCCGCAACATCCCCGGCGCCATCCTCATCGGCATCATCGCCGGCACGGGCGTCGCCGCCGTCCTCAACGCGGTCGCCGACATCCCGGCCAAGGCCTGGTTCTCCGGCGCCCCCGAGCTGCACGGCAGCGCCGTCTCCGCCCCGGACTTCTCGCTCATCGGGAACGTGTCCTTCAGCGGCTGGGGCGACGTCGGGTACATCACCATCACCATGATCGTCTTCACCCTGGTGCTGGCCGGCTTCTTCGACGCCATGGCGACCATCCTGGGCGTCGGCACCGAGGCCAAGCTGGCCGACGACAAGGGCCGCATGCCGGGCCTGTCCAAGGCGCTGTTCATCGACGGCGCCGGCGGCATCCTCGGCGGAGCGGGCGGCGCCTCGGGCCAGACGGTCTTCGTCGAGTCCGCCACCGGCGTCGGCGAGGGCGCCCGTACCGGCCTGGCCTCCGTGGTCACCGGCGCGTTCTTCGCCCTGTGCCTGTTCTTCACGCCGCTCACCGCGATCGTCCCGCAGGAGGTCGCCGCCGCGGCCCTGGTCGTCATCGGCTCGATGATGATGCAGAACGCCAAGCACGTCGACTGGAGCGACCGCTCCGTCGCGATCCCGGTGTTCCTCACCGTGGTCCTGATGCCCTTCACGTACACCATCACCACCGGTGTCGCGGCCGGCGTCATCTCCTACGCGGTCATCAAGAGCGCGCAGGGCAAGGCGAGGGAGGTCGGCGGCTTCATGTGGGCGCTGACGGCCGTCTTCGTCATCTACTTCGCGATCCACCCGATCGAGAGTTGGCTGGGCGTCGGCTGACGCCCGTAACGTCGCCCTCCACACAACAATCCGAGGAGTTCGAGATGCTGGACATCGCCGAAGAGCTGCACCGGTGGGTCGAGCAGGGACGCGAGTTCGCCGTCGCCACCGTGGTGGCGGTCGGCGGGAGCGCGCCCCGGCAACCGGGCGCCGCACTCGCCGTCGACAGCGACGGCACGGCGATCGGATCGGTCTCCGGCGGATGTGTGGAGGGCGCCGTCTACGAGCTGTGCCAGCAGGCGCTGGAGGACGGCCGCACGGTCGTCGAGCGCTTCGGCTACAGCGACGAGGACGCCTTCGCCGTCGGTCTGACCTGCGGCGGGATCATCGACATCCTCGTCACCCCGGTCCACGGCGGGGTCTACCCCGCCGCGCTCGCGGCCGCCGTCTCCGGTGAGGCGGCCGCCCTCGCCCGGATCGTCGAAGGACCCGACGACCTGAGGGGCCGGGCGCTCCTGGTCCACCCCGACGGCTCGTACGAGGGTGTGCTCGGCGGCCATCCCGAGCTCGACCGCACGGCCGCCGCCGAGGCCCGCGCGATGCTGGACGCGGGCCGCACCGGGACCGTGGAGATAGGCGAGGACGGCAGCCGCTGCGGACAGCCGCTGACCCTCCTCGTGGAGTCCTCCGTCCCCGCCCCGCGCATGATCGTCTTCGGCGCCATCGACTTCGCCGCCGCGCTGGTCCGGATCGGCAAGTTCCTCGGCTACCACGTCACCGTCTGCGACGCCCGCCCGGTCTTCGCCACCGAGGCGCGCTTCCCCGAGGCCGACGAGATCGTCGTCGCCTGGCCCCACCGCTACCTCGCCACCACCGACGTCGACACCCGCACCGTCCTGTGCGTCCTCACCCACGACGCCAAGTTCGACGTCCCCCTCCTCCAGGCCGCGCTCAAGCTGCCCGTCGCCTACGTGGGCGCCATGGGCTCCCGCCGCACCCACGAGGACCGCAACAAGCGCCTGCGCGAGGTCGGCGTCACCGAACTCGAACTCGCCAGGCTGCGCTCCCCGATCGGCCTCGACCTCGGCGCCCGTACGCCGGAGGAGACCGCCCTGTCCATCGGCGCCGAGATCGTCGCCAACCGCCGCGGCGGCACCGGCGCCGCGCTCACCGGCGCGCACACCCCCATCCACCACGACGGCCCTTTGGAAGCGGCCGGCCGGCTCGGCTCCGTGGCCTGACCGGGAGCGCGAGCCTAGGGTCTGTCCGGCGGATCATGGCCGGGGCCGCGGCGCCTGGCACGGCACCTCGCCGCGTTGCCGAAACGCCCCGATAGCTCCGCTATCAGGACGCTCCGGCGCCTTGCGATGCACCGCACCAGACGCCGCGACCTACCCGACCCTGATCCGCCGGACAGACCCTAGAGCGCGAGCGTACGGAGGTGGGCGCAGGCCTCCGCCTCCGTGGCGTGGCGGGCGACCGGGTGGTGGGCGCCGCGCTCGTACACGCCGGTCTCCCAGCCGGGCCCGTCCGGCGCCGCCCGCAGATAGACGAAGTCCGGCGGCGGGGGGACGGGCTGGTGCACGCCCTCGATCCAGTAGAGCTCGTCGGGCACCCCGGCCTCCCGGAGTGCCCGCGCGAGCCGTGCGCGTTCGGTCACGCGGCCAGTCGTACCAGATAGCCGTTGTCGAGCAGCCACTTGACGTTGAGCCGCTGGCCCTCGCCCGGGTTCAGGAAGGCCGCGTCCAGCTTGATCTGGCGGCCGCCGCCCGGCTGTTCGAACCAGGGCGCGATGGAGCCCTCCCAGACCACGAACGACTTCGTCACTTCGTACAGGTGGTAGTCGCAGACGAAGGCCGCGTCCCGGGTGTTGAGGTTCTGCGGGGGTAGTGCCCGCTTGGCGTAGGCGTCGCCGGCGGGGGCGAGGTAGCCCCCGTACTCGGAGCCGAATCGGTCGAGCCGCTCACCCTCCTGGAGCAGCTCGGGGGCCTTGTCGACGGTCCCGTTGACCTCACCGAAGCCGTCGTTCGGCGGGTACTTCCAGCTGCCGGTGTCGGCCGGGCCCTCCCAGTACTTCTTGAGGAAGTCGGCGGAGGAGAGCCGGCCGGTGCGGTGGTAGTTCCTCAGCAGCGGGCCCACGGGCTCCTGCCACTTCTTCGGCAGGTACTTCGGCCCGAGCCGCTTGTCGCCCTCGAACTCGCCGGTGCACGGCTCGTGCGGCGCGGCCTTCGCCCGGGGCGCGGGCGCGGGGGCCGGCTCGGCCGCGGCGGGCGCGGTGGCGAGGGCGGCGGTGACGCCGAGGGCGGCGAGAACGGCCCGGATTCTCAGGGCGGTACGGGTGTGCTCCACGCGGAGGTCTCCTCAGGAAGGGACGGGTTGCGCGCCACACGGTAGTGGATCATCAGCGCAGAGTGACCGTACGCGGGCGGGAACCGGCCATGTTCCCGGCGAGGGGTGTGGCCTAGCCCCGGCGCAGACCGTTGAGCAGGAGTTCCGCCAGCTGGTCGTAGGCCTCGGCGTCGGCGAGGCCGGTGGCGGTGGCGACCTGGCGGCGCTGGATGCGGACCATAACCGAGGCGATGACGTCGGCGGCGAAGGTGACGTGCACCTCGCGGAAGACGCCGGCCGTCACGCCCTCCTCGATGAGCTCCTGGACCCGGCCGGCCGCCGCGCGCGTGTTGCGCTCGTACACCTCGGCGGCCGGTTCGAAGGCGGCCACGTCGTCGAAGAAGCGCGGGGAGACCGGGGCCAGTTCGGCGGAGACGGCCCGCAGATAGGCGGCCAGGCGTTCGGCCGGTCCGGTCGCGGCGGCCAGCACCGCCTCGACGCGCACGGTCGCGCGCCTGAAGAAGTGCACGACGGCGGCCCGGACCAGCTGCTCCTTGCTGCCGGCCAGTCCGTACAGGGTGCGCTTGGAGCAGTGCAGCCGGGCCGCGAGATCGTCCAGGGTCAGCTGGGCGAACCCCTCGCCGACGAGCAGCGTCACCAGCTTCTCGAAGAGCTCGGAGCGGCGGGCGGCACCCCGGCCCGTGAGCTTGGGCGCGTCGGCGGCGGAGGTCTCGATCACCCGAACAGTATGCCGGGTCGACCCGTTCGGGGGGTTACTCCCGCACCCATCTGCGCTACTCTCACCGGTACTGCCGTACCCCTTGCAGTACCGTTTCGCGATCTGCTCGCGTCCTGACTGGAGTCGCCATGGATGTCGACCGCCTGCTTCCCACCCCCGAAGCCGCGGACCTCATCGCCCTCACGCGGGAGATCGCCGACAAGGAGCTCGCGCCCCGCGTCGACGAGCACGAGGCCGCCGAGACGTACCCGGAAGGCCTGTTCGCGACCCTCGGCGGGGCCGGGCTGCTCGGTCTCGCGTACCCCGAGGAGTTCGGTGGCGGAGGCCAGCCCTACGAGGTGTACCTCCAGGTCCTCGAAGAGCTCGCCGCCCGCTGGGCCGCCGTCGCCGTCGCCACCAGCGTCCACACGCTCGCCTGCCACCCGCTGCACGCCTTCGGCACGCCCGAGCAGAAGGAGCGCTGGCTGCCCGAGATGCTCGAAGGGCGCCGCATCGGCGGCTACAGCCTCTCCGAGCCGCAGGCCGGCTCCGACGCCGCCGCACTCTCCTGCAAGGCGGAGCTCACCACCGATGGTGCGGCCTACCGCGTCACCGGCAACAAGGCGTGGATCACCCACGGCGGCAAGGCCGGCTTCTACACCCTCTTCGCCCGCACCGCGCCGGGCAGCCACGGCATCTCCTGCTTCCTCGCCCCGGGCGAGACCGAGGGCCTCACCTTCGGCAAGCCCGAGCGCAAGATGGGCCTCCAGGCCGTTCCCACCACCTCCGCCCACTGGGACGGCGCCCTCATCGACGCCGGCCGGCGCATCGGCGACGAGGGGCAGGGCCTCCAGATCGCGTTCAGCGCCCTCGACTCGGGCCGCCTCGGTATCGCCGCCTGCGCCACCGGCCTCGCCCAGGCCGCGCTGTCCGCCGCCGTCGCGTACGCCAACGAGCGCAGCACCTTCGGACGCAAGATCGTCGACCACCAGGGCCTGGGCTTCCTCCTCGCCGACATGGCCGCCGCCGTTGACGCGGCCCGCGCCACCTACCTCGACGCGGCCCGCCGCCGCGACCTGGGCCGGCCCTTCAGCCGCCAGGCCAGCGCGGCCAAGCTGATCGCCACTGACACGGCGATGAAGGTCACCACGGACGCCGTCCAGGTGCTCGGCGGCTACGGCTACACCCGGGACTTCCCGGTCGAGCGGTACATGCGCGAGGCCAAGATCATGCAGATCTTCGAGGGCACCAACCAGATCCAGCGGCTGGTCATCAGCCGCCAGCTGAAGGCCTGACCCGTTCCGGTTGCCGGGCCACCCCGACGGGCGTAGTCCGGGAGAGGGGACTCCCCAGGCTCCGTCCGGGGACCCCCCACCGTCATGACCGGAGAGGAGTCCCCTCATGCTGGGCGACCTGATCGGTGAGGAACAGGGACAGACCACGGGCATCCGGGTGCTGTCCACGGACGGCGGGCACCCCATCCTCGAAGCCTCGTTCGCGGCGACCGGCACGCTGCTGGGCGTCGGGATCAAGGACCTGGGTACGTACGAATCGGCCATGGACGCCGAGGGCACGCTCTTCGGGGAGGGCCAGGGCGTCATCATGGCGCAGGGCGGTGCCACGATCACCTGGCACGGCTCCGGCGTCGGCCGCATGGACGAGGCGGGCACGGTGCACTGGCGCGGCGCGATCTTCTTCGAGACCGGCGCCGAGGCCTTCAGCCGGCTCAACGCGATCGCCGGCGTCTTCGAGTTCGAGACGGAAGAAAGCGGTAAGGCCACTGCGAAGCTCTGGGAATGGAAGTAGCCCCACCTCGGGTCCCGCCCCGGGTCCCACCCCGCGTCCCGCTCCGCCGCTCGTCTACCGGCCGGCGGAGCCTGACGACCGGGGGGCGATCGAGGCGGTCGACGACTCCTTCACGACGGACCGGGTGTACGAGGTGCTGGCCGGCCCGGACGGCTTCACGCTGCGCGAGACCCCGGTCGACCCGCCGCTCGTGAAGGTGTTCCCCGAGGAGGAGGACGACGGCGGCGTCGGCTCCGGCGGCCTGCACGTCGAGGTCGCCGTCGACGCCGGTCTGGTGCGCGGCTTCGTCGCCGTCGGCGTGGAGGAGTGGAACCGGCGCCTCGTCGTCCACACCATCGCCGTGGCGCCCACCCACCGCGGCGCCGGCGTCGGACAGGCCCTGATGGAGCGGGCCTGCGCCCACGGGCGGCGCCTCGGCGCGCACACCGCGTGGCTGGAGGTGACGAACGTGAACGCGCCCGCCGTCCGCGCCTACCGCCGGATGGGTTTCGAGCTCTGCGGGCTCGACACCACCCTCTACCGGGGGACGGCGAGCGAGGGCGAGACCGCCCTCTTCATGAGCAGGCCGCTGTAAGCAGACGCACGCGCACACAAGGAGATCCATGGACATCGCTGGTTCCGCCGCACTCGTCACCGGTGCCGCCTCGGGGCTCGGGGCCGCCACCGCCGCCGCGCTCGCCGCGAAGGGGGCCACCGTCTACGGCCTCGACCTCGACAAGGCCGTCGCGGGGGCCGAGGGCGGGGTGGACGGGGTCACCCTGATCGCCGCCGACGTCACCGACGAGGAGCAGGTCCGGGCGGCGCTCGCGCGGATCGACGAGGACGGCGCCGAACTGCGGCTCGCGGTCAACTGCGCGGGCATCGCCCCCTCGGCGCGGATCCTCGGCCGCAAGGGGCCGCACGACCTGGCGCTCTTCCGGACCGTCCTGGACGTCAACCTGGTCGGCACCTTCAACGTGCTGCGCCTCGCCGCCGAGTCCATCGCCCGCCGGGAGCCCGACGGGAACGGGCAGCGCGGACTCGTCGTCAACACCGCCTCCATCGCCGCCTTCGAGGGGCAGGTCGGCCAGATCGCGTACGCGGCCTCCAAGGCCGGCGTCGCCGGGATGACGGTCACCGCCGCCCGGGACCTCGCCCAGTACGGCATCCGGGTCGTCACGGTCGCCCCCGGCATCGTCGACACCCCGATGATGGCCGGCTTCAGCGAGGAGATCAGGGCCGGGCTCGCCGCGAGCGTCACCTTCCCCCAGCGGCTCGCCCGCCCCGAGGAGTACGCCCGCCTGGTCACCATGATCGCCGAGCACGACTACCTCAACGGCGAGACCATCCGGATGGACGGCGCCCTGCGCATGGCCGCCCGCTGACCCCAGCCGTGGCACCAAGTGCCGCCGTGCGAGGGATCCGAGTGCTAAATTTCGGGGTATGAGCACCCACCCCGCCAAGCCCTCGATGCGTGACTCCCTCGTCGCGGCGGCCTTCCAGCTCTTCCTGGAGCGCGGCTACGAGCAGACCACGGTCGACGACATCGTGAAGACGGCCGGGGTGGGCCGGCGGTCCTTCTTCCGGTACTTCCCGTCCAAGGAGGACGTGGTCTTCCCCGACCACGAGCAGAGCCTGGCCGACATGACCGAGTTCCTCGCCGCGAGCGAGGACGCCGACGACCCGCTGGTCCGGGTCTGCGAGGCCACCCGGCTCGTCATGCGGATGTACGCCGAGAACCCCACCTTCTCCGTCCAGCGCTACCGCCTCACCCGTGAGGTGACCGGCCTGCGGACGTATGAGCTTTCGGTGGTCTGGCGGTACGAGAAGACCCTCGGCGACTATCTCCGCACCCGGTTCGCCGACCGCCGCGACGGCACCCTGCGGGCCAACGTGGTCGCGGCCGCCGTCGTCGCCGCGCACAACCACGCGCTGCGCCACTGGCTGCGCTCGGGCGGCGAGGGCGACCCGCTGGTCGAGGTGGACCGGGCCCTGGAGTTCGTCCGGGAGACCTGGAGCCCGGACGTGGCGGCCCCTGTCGAGGGCGACGACGACGTGGTCGTGGTGATCACCAAGCGCTCCACCCCGATGTGGCGCGTGGTGCGCGAGGTGGAGTCGAGTCTCGGGGAGAGCTAGGGACCCGCGGGGATCTCAGTATCGTCAATTGAGGGAACTCAGGTCTTTATTTGCTGGCACTCAGTGCCATATCTTTGCTCCATGCACGGTTGAGCCGCCGAGTGCTAGGAGAAGCATCGTGTTCCACACCGGATTCACGGGTCTGCGCAGCGGGACCGCCGTCCTCGTCGAGGAACCGGCCGCCGAGCCCGAGCTCCACTTCCAGCGCTGCCGCTGGTGCCACACCACCACCTTCCAGCGCCTGCTCTGCCCGACCTGCGGGTCGACCGACCTCGCCCCCGAACTCAGCGCCGGGGAAGGCGTGATATCGGTACGGCGCGGCTTCACCGCCGCCGAGGCCGACCTCTGGCCGGTGCACATGGCCGAGGGCTTCGTCGTGCGCTGCCGGGTCGACGGGCCGCCGCACGCCGTGCGCCCCGGCGTCCGGGTCAGGATCGCCCCCGGAACCCTCGGTGCGGGGCGCAGGCCGGTCGTCCGGCTCTGCGAGGAGGTCGCGCTGGACGGCTGGTTCTGAAGGGGATCACGAAAGGGGCGGGTGGCACAGAGTGCCACCCGCCCCTTTCCTATGACCTCGGCGTCAGCGCGCGCCGATCTCGTCCGTGAGCTGCGGCAGCACCTCGAACAGGTCACCCACCACGCCGTAGTCGACCAGGTCGAAGATCGGCGCCTCGGCGTCCTTGTTGACCGCGACGATCGTCTTCGAGGTCTGCATGCCGGCCCGGTGCTGGATCGCGCCGGAGATGCCCGCCGCGATGTACAGCTGCGGGGAGACCTGCTTGCCGGTCTGGCCCACCTGGTTGGAGTGCGGGTACCAGCCCGCGTCCACCGCGGCGCGCGAGGCGCCGACGGCCGCGCCGAGCGAGTCGGCCAGCGTCTCCACGACGCCGAAGCCCTCGGCCGCGCCGACACCGCGGCCGCCGGAGACCACGATCGCCGACTCGGTCAGCTCCGGACGCCCGGTGGAGACCCGCGGGGTGCGCGAGACGACCCTGGCCGCGTTGCCCGTGAAGGCGACGGAGACGTTCTCGACCGTACCGGCGGCCGGAGCGGCCTCCGGGGCGGCGGAGTTCGGCTTGACGGTGATGACCGGAACGCCGTGCGAGACGGCCGACTTCACCTGGTACGAGGCGGCGAAGACCGACTGGGTGGCGACCGGGCCGTTGGCGCCGGCCTCCAGCTCCACCGCGTCGGTGATCAGGCCCGAGCCCAGACGCAGCGCCACGCGCGCCGCGACCTCCTTGCCCTCGCCGGAGGAGGTCACCAGGACGGCGGCGACGCCCTTGTCCCGGGCGATCTGGGTGAGCGCGTCGACCTTCGGCACGACGAGCTGCTCGTCGAACTCGGGGCCGTCGACGACGTACACGGTCGCCGCGCCGTACTCGCCGGCCTTCGCGGCGACGGAGGCCGCGGCCTCCCCGGCGCCGAGCACGACGGCCGTGGGCTCGCCGATGCGGCGGGCCAGGGTCAGCAGTTCGAGGGCCGGCTTGCGGACCGCACCGTCGGCGTGGTCCACGAGAACCAGGATCTCAGCCATGATTCCTTGCTCCTGAGGGATGGTGACGGTGGGTCAGATGAACTTCTGGGTGGCGAGGAACGCGGCGAGCTGCTTGCCGCCGTCGCCCTCGTCCGTGACGATCGTGCCCTGCGTACGGGCCGGGCGGGCGTCCGCCGACTCGACCAGCGTCCAGGAGCCCGCGAGGCCGACCTCGTCGGCGTCGATGCCGAGGTCGTCCAGGTCCAGCTCCTCGACCGGCTTCTTCTTGGCGGCCATGATCCCCTTGAAGGAGGGGTAGCGCGCCTCGCCCGACTGGTCGGTGACCGAGACGACGGCCGGCAGCGGGGCCTCCAGCTGCTCGCTGGCGGCGTCCCCGTCGCGGCGGCCCTTGACGGTCCCGTCCTCGACCGACACCTCGGAGAGCAGGGTCGCCTGGGGCAGGTTCAGGCGCTCGGCGAGCAGCGCGGGCAGCACGCCCATGGTGCCGTCGGTCGAGGCCATGCCGCAGACGATCAGGTCGAACCCGGTCTTCTCCAGGGCCTTGGCGAGGATCGCGGAGGTGCCGATGACGTCCGAGCCGTGGATGGAGTCGTCGTTGACGTGCACGGCCTTGTCCGCGCCCATCGACAGCGCCTTGCGCAGCGCGTCCTTGGCGTCGTCGGGGCCGACCGTGACCACGGTCACCTCGGCGTCGTCGGCCTCCTCGGAGATCCGCAGAGCCTGCTCCACCGCGTACTCGTCGAGCTCCGAGAGCAGCCCGTCCACCTCGTCGCGGTCGACGGTCAGGTCGTCGGCGAAACCGCGGTCGCCGGTGGCGTCGGGAACGTACTTCACACAGACAGCGATCTTCAGGGTCACGGCCTGTCTCCTTTCAACGGGCGGGTGGTTACGGGAGGTTGCGGGCCATGACGATGCGCTGGACCTGGTTGGTGCCTTCGTAGATCTGGGTGATCTTGGCGTCGCGCATCATGCGCTCGACGGGGTAGTCGCGGGTGTAGCCGTAGCCGCCGAGGAGCTGGACGGCGTCGGTGGTGACCTCCATGGCGACGTCGGAGGCGAAGCACTTGGCGGCGGCGCCGAAGAAGGTGAGGTCGCCGTCGAGTCGTTCGGACTTGGCGGCGGCGGCGTAGGTGAGCTGGCGGGCGGCTTCGAGCTTCATGGCCATGTCGGCGAGCATGAACTGGATGCCCTGGAAGTCGGCGAT
>NZ_JBVHIL010000006.1:474578-658366 GCF_055560575.1 Streptomyces sp. NPDC023157 | reverse complement strand
GCAGGGGGGACCCTGTGGGAGAGTAGGACGCCGCCGAACAATCATTGTGGGAAAGCCCCGCACCTTATGGTGCGGGGCTTTTCTGCGTTTACGGGAAGAAGAGCCGGCGGGATCGCGGTGGATCGCGAGGCCGGGCTCGTGAGAGCCCGGCCGGTCCGGCTACACGGTCACAGGAACCGGCTGCCGGGTCTGCGTCGCGGCGCCGGTCAGCTCCCGCAGTTTCTCCCGGGTCTCCGGGTCGGTCGAGTAGAGCACCGTGCCGATCATGCCGCGTGTCAGCAGCACCTTGTACGTGTTGCGGATGAGCCGGTCCACGTCCGCGTCCGAAGTCGACTTCTTGAAGACCGGATCCTTGGACGCCGTACGGTCGGTGACCCAGCGGTCGCCCCGCCACACCAGGTCGGGGCCGATGATGACACCGCTCCAGTCGTACTCGAAGCCCTGCGCCGTGTACACGCAGCCGACCTGCCCGAAGCCGGCCGGATCGGTCGCCCACAGCGCGGCCGGGGGCGCACCGTCGACGGCGCGGTCACCGAACACGTTCCAGGGGCGTGACCAGTCCCCGATGACGACATCCGCGGGCAGTGCCTGCCCGGGTGCCACCTTCTTCGTCCACTTCCAGCAGTAGCCCGCGGACATCCGGGCGCTGTAGTCCTCGGCGCGTTGGGCGTCGAGGAATGCCTCCATCTCCTGGGGGGTGTCCGCGAGCGCGAGCCGCATCTTGTCGTCGGGCTCCCACCGCTCCGGACCGCCCGGCTCGAGGCCCAGCAGTCGCACCACCCATCGCAGGTAGGCGTCGCTGCCGCCGCACCGGAACTGGCTGTCCAGCGGCACCACCTCACATCGGAGGCCCTTCTTCGCGGCGGCGGCCTCGATCTCCGCGACCGTACCCATCTCGCCGGGCCGTACGACCTGGTGTTCGTCCAGCAGGAAGACCGGGACGCGTGCCGCGTCGATGAGTTCCTCGATCTGGGCCTTGCCGGTGCGGTTCGCCGCACGCGTGTAGCGATTGGCCGAGGTCTCCCTCATGCGGTGGGCCTCGTCGCAGAGCAGAACGTCGAGACCGTTCCGTTCGGCGTCCATGAAGCTGTTGAAGTACTTGAAGAGGTCCCGCACCGCGGGCTTCCGGTTGCCCGCGACCTTCCTCATCGTCGTCGTGAACGAACTGGAGCCCGTGGCGTGCAGTGCGCTGATCCCCTGGCGGTACAGCTCGCCGAGGACGGAGAGGGCGATGACGCTCTTGCCCGTGCCGGGCCCGCCGGTGACGACCACGACTTCCTTGTGGTCGGAACGCTTCGCGCGGCGGACTGCGTTGAGTACGGTGCGGTACGCGATCCGCTGCTCGTCCAGGAGGACGAACTGCTCGCGCTCGCGCACCTCCTGGGCGGCCACCTTCATGAGCTGCGTGGACGGGCCGATCTTCCCGCCGAGGAGCTCGTCGGCGGCCGAGGCGCCGCCGGCGGTCCCCAGTCTCGTACGCAGGAAGTCGATGAACTCGCCGCGTCGTGCGCCGATGAAGAGCTGCCCGTGCTGGTCCTGTTCGATCTCGAAGAGCCCGCTGACCCCGAACTCGGTGGCGTTGTGCAGATAGGCGGCGCCGCTGACACGTTCCGGATGGCCGGCCAGTGCTCCATTGAAGGAGATGAGGTACTCGCAGTAGCCGCGCACCTGCTCGACCGGGTTCAGTACGGCCCGGCTGTACGCGTCGACGCGGCACAGCGACGGATCGTCGTCGTCCGGTTCGGCGCTGCTCCACTGCTTCAGCTCCACGACGACGTACGAGGGCAGGCCCGTCTCCGGGTGCGGCCCGGCCAGCACGGCGTCGGCCCGCTTGCTGTTCAGCGGCAGTCCGTACTCGAGGAGCATCTCCACCTGCCCGAGCCCCGCGTCGTTGAGCGCGTTCGCGAGCACGGGGATGCTCCGCTCCCACGAGCGGATCTCGGAGGTGCCGGGTTTGTGGCCGTGCACGTGGACGAACTGCTCTGTCATACGGAAGAAGAGAGCACCGGAGAGGCACTCGGCGGCGACCGCGGCGGCGGAGTCGCGGAACAGCAAGGGACGCTCCCGGGCAGCACGAAGGAACTCGTGCGGGTGGGGGCATGTCCTTTACTCCGCCTGGCGGAGTCGGAAGCCCGGCGGGCCGCAGCTACGACGGGATCAAGGCTACCCGTGCCGTCTGCGGTGGGCAGGTGGCAGTTGTGCTCCTTCGGCGGTCAGCCTCGGCTGTTCGCCGTCGTAGTGCTGCAAGCCGATGGTGCCGGGGATGAGTCTGCGCAGCGCGTTGTGCGTCGTCGGGTCGACCGCGTAGACCACGGTGCCGACGACCCCGCGCGTGAGGAGCACGTGGTAGGCGTTGCGGACGCACCGGTCGACGATCGCGTCGTCGACCGAGGAGCGGAAGGCAGGGTCGCGTGAGGCGGTCCGGTTCACCAGGAACTTCCCGTCGCGGAACAGCAGATCGGGGCCGATGACGACACCGTTCCAGTCGTACTCGAAGGTCTGGGCCGTGTAGACGCAGCCGATCTGCCCGATACCGCGGCGATCCGTGGACCACAGGTCCGACCTCGGGGCGTGCGGCACGCTGTGCTGCGGCTTCACGTTCCACGGCCGGCGCCATGGCCCGATCTGGACGTCGTCGACGAGCTGCTCTCCGTCCGGGTTGCTCCACGGCCAGCAGAAGCCCGCGGTGATACGTGCCGTGGCTCCGTCGAGGGCGCGTGCCCGGATGAACTGTTCCATCTGCTCGGGGGAGTCGGCGAGCATGAGCGACATCCGTCCGTCCGGTCGCCAGGTGGCCGGATCCGAGGTGTCCAGGCCCAGCAGCCGCTGGACCCAGCGCTGGTAGCGCTTGCTGCCGCCCGCACGGAAAGTTCCCTCCAAGTCCGTCACCTCGACTTGGCAGCCGCTGTCCTCGGCAAGTTGCTTGAGGTAGTCGGCGGTGCCCACCTCGTCGGGGCGGATCGACTGATGGTCGTCGAGCAGGAAGATCGGCACCTTGGCTGCCCTGATCAGTTCGGTGGCCTGGGGCCGGTCGTCGTCGCGGAGTTCCGTCGGCATCCACTGGTGCGTCGAGCTGCGCCGCAGCCGGTGGGCCTCGTCGCAGATCAGGACGTCGACGCTGTCCGGAGGAGTGTCGGTGAAGCTGTTGAAGTACCGGTAGAGCTTCTGGGCCGCCTTGGTCTTGGCCGACACCTGCCCGTGGCGCGCGGTACTGATCAGGATCTCGCGCAAGGTCTCGGTATAGGCGTGGGAGCCGCTGGCGAGGACGGCCTCGCGGCCTTTGAGTCCCAGCGCGCGCTGCAGTTCGAGTGCCACGGCGCTCTTGCCGCTGCCGGGGCCGCCGCGAAGGATGTACACGCGCTTCGGGTCGGGACCGGGAGCCGCGATGTGGGCCGGCTCGGGGGTGTAGAACAGCCCGATGTCGAAGCCGGAGCGGGGTGCGGCCTTCTCCAGGTGGCGGGTGATCCGGTCGAAGGCCACGTACTGCTCGTCGAGGAGGGTGAGACCGCCACCGGTGACGGACCGCTGCCGCGCCACGTCGGTGACCTTGAGCAACGGGTCTCGGCGGGCCTCCTCCAGGGCGCGTGCTGCTCGCTCTCCGGATGCGGGGGTGAACTTCGAGGTGAGGAGGCGCCGGAAGCGGTCCAGGTCGTCGAGCGTGTAGAGAAAGCCGTGGTCGCTCTCGGGCAGGTCGAAGAGGGCCTCGACGTCCGAGTCCCGCGCGTTGTGGAGCAGTGCCACACCCGTCAGGCGGTCGTCGCTCTCCCTGAGGTGAGGGAGATAGCGCACCATGTACTCGCAGTAGCGCTGGATCTGGCGTACGGGGTGGAGCTTGTTCCTCCCGTCGCCGAACCCGAGATCGACGGCGATCGGGCATCGCGGGTCGACCGTGGCGTGCCGTACCTGTTTCAGCTCGACCGCGAGGTACGAGTCCGTTCCCGTGCCCGGGCGCCGGCCACACAGCACCAGGTCGACCGCGGAATTGGTGTGGGGCAGGTCGACCTCGATCTGCACCTGCACCTCGCCCAGACCTGACCGCAGCAGCGCTTCGACCACGACGGGGATGCTGTTGTTCCAGGCGGCCACGTCGCCCTGGTCGGCCGCTCGCCCCTTCACCTCGGAATGCGCCTCGACCAGCCGCTCGGTGAGCGGGAGATGCGCCGACCCGGCGCGGGCGACGACGAGCGGACCGAGCTCGGCCGCGGACAGTTGCAAGAGCACGAGGGTTCCCCAGGCACGAGAGGACTCGCGCGGGTGGGGGCATGTCCTTCGTGGCTCCACGGAGATGGAGCGGAAGCCCGTCGGGCCGCAATGACAGTCGGTAGGTTAACCCGGGTCCGTGACGAGGTGGGGCGGGCCCCGGAAGCCCGCCCGCCGCCCGGCTCAGCCGAGGCGGTGCACCACGACCTGCACCAACGCCCACATCAGGTTCGAGCCGAAGCCCGCCGTGACGCCCACCAGGACATCGCGGACCCAGTTGCGGCGCTTGGGCATGTGCTCGACGGCAGCCATACGGATACGTCCCCTTCGGTTGTGACCGGTGACGGATGCCGGATGACTCCCGCCGGGAGCGCTCCATGGGCTCGAGTCACCGAACCGAAAGACCTGCGTATGCGCGGGCCACGTCGCGTGCGTCCTCCGGGAGGACACGCGGTGCGGGACAACGTTAACTTATGCAGAGGTGTGCGGGGGCGAGGAACGACGACCGGGGGACCGTGTCAACGGTCAGGCTGTGGTGGGTGGTTGGATGGCTGCGGTGGCTGCCGTTGCCGCTGAGGTGGTGGCTTCGTGGAGGGCTGTTTGGGCTCGGGTCGGGTTCACCTCGGTGCGGGCGATGACCGTGGGGACCGCGATGCCGGGCATCAGGAGGCGCCACATGCGGGTGACGCGGTCGACCAGGTCGGCGCGGTCCTCGCTCGCGACGGCTGAATAGGTCTGCATGCCCGTACAGGACTCGACGACGAATTCGGCCAATTCCGTGGGCTCGATGCCCGACAGGAGTTCGCCCTTCTCGACCGCGACCCGGAGGCAGTCCGCCATGATGCGGCTCCAGTCCTGGTACGGGGCGATGTCGCGGAAGCCGAAGGAGCCCTGCTCGCTCGTGAGGCGGACGCCGGCCCTGAGGAGGACGTCGGTCTGGAGCTGGTGGGCCCAGACCAGGGTGATGTCCACGAGGCGCTGGAGGCCTTCGGAGGAGAGCCAGGGAACGATCGAGTCCGGCTGCGCGTTCATGACGGCGCGGGCCAGGTCTTCCTTCGACTTGAAGTGGAAGTACAGCGCCCCGGCCGTGAGGTCGGCCTCCTGCAGGATGCGGTTGATGCTCGCACCCGCGAAGCCCGACTTGTCGAAGACGACGGCCGCGGCCCGCAGGATCTCCTTGCGGGTCTGGATGGCCCTCTCCTGCTTCGGCTGCTGCGCCACGGTACCTCCTAGAACAAACAGAACATTTCTTATGTTACGCAGGGATGGATGGTGCTGCCAACCTCCTCGCGAGGGCGGGGTATGCAGAGGGGCTTATTGCTGGGCATGTCCAGAAATGGCGCAGCTGGCTGAAAATGCTTGGGTAAGCAATGAGCCTTCCTTTACTATTTCTTTGCTCAAAACAAAACGAGCATTCTTTATTTTCGTCACTGGAACAGCGTCTGTCACTCGCACCAGCTCTATTCCATGCATCTCAGGGGGAAACCAGATGTCCGTCACCATCGCCAGCGAGAGCCCAAGCGACCTGCACGATCTGCTCGCCACCTCCATACCTCGGGAGTACGTCCACAAGACCGTGCAGTCGGAAGTGCTGCTGACCGGGTGGTTCCCCGTCGGGCCCGACCGGTTCCGGGTCACCGCCCGCTGGCCCGTCGACCACGCCTTCTACGGGCCGGTCAACGGGCACCACGACCCGCTGCTCATCGCCGAATCCGTGCGCCAGACCGTGCCGTTGCTCAGCCACGTCGCCTACGACGTGCCCTTCGGGCACCGCCAGACCTGGAGCACCTTCCGGTACGAGATCGACCCCGCCGCCCTGGTCGCCACCGGCGGTCCGGCCGAGGTCGAGCTGGACATCCGCTGCTCCGACGTCGTCCGCCGGGGAGGGCGGCTCGTCTCCGTGCGCATGCACGTCGAGATGCGCGTCGACGGGGCGGAGCTGGGATGGGTCGAGACCGCGTTCTCCAACATGTCGCCGGCCGTCTACCCGAGGCTGCGCGGGCCGTACGCCGACATCGCCGAGGCTGTCCGCCGGTCCGTCCCGCTGGCCCCGCCGATGGCGCCCGGCCAGGTCGCCCGCTCCCGCTTCGCCGACGTGGTGCTCTCGCCCACCAACGCCCCGCTCCGCACCGAGCTGCGCGTGGACCACTCGCACCCGTTCCTCTTCGACCACCCCGTCGACCACGCCCCCGGCATGCTGCTCCTCGAAGCCGCCCGGCAGGCCACGCACGCCGCCGCCGGGAACCGGCCGGTGATCGCCTCCGCCATGGACGTCGTCTTCACCCAGTACGTCGAGTTCGACGCCCGGTGCTGGATCCAGGCCGACATGGCGGGCACGGACGGCGTCGCCGGGCGCGTGCGGGTCGACGCCGAGCAGAACGGCGTCTCCGCCTTCAGCGCGCTCGTCACCGCCACCCCGCTCCGGCCGTCCCGCCGGGCCGGCAAGATCCCCGGCCCGCGCAGCTGCCGGGGCCGGTGACAGGATCGATTGATCGGACGAGCGGTCGATCAGTTGGTCGGTCGCGTTCGGCTGTGTACGAGTCGGGTCAGTTCCATTCAGTGCAGTGCAGTGCAGTTCAGTTCAGTTGCGTTCAGCAGGGGGAAAGTTCGTCATGGGTCAGCCGCTCGGTCATCTGCGTCTCTGTGCCGTCAACATCGACGGGGTCATGCTGGAGGACACCTTCAGTCCGGTCATCCACCACTTCCTCGTCAGCCGGGGTGTCTCGTACACCGCCGACATCGAGCGCAGCATCTTCTCCCAGCGCCGTGCCGTCGCCGGGCGGCTGATGGCCGAGGCGATCGGCGGGTCGATGACCGGGGAGCAGGCGCTGGAGGCGTACTTCGAGGAGCGGGCGCGGTTCGTCGCCGAGCATCCGGTGCGGATGAGTGACGGGGCCGTCGAGCTGCTCGGGCGGCTGCGGGGGGCGGGGCTCGCGACGGTCTGTTACGGGGGGCTCGCCAAGGACCACTTCGACACCTTCCTCGGCGAGCACGCGGGGCTCTTCGACGAGCCGGGCTACATCTGCACCGACGGGTTCCGGCCCGGGCTGCGGGAGATCGCCACGGAGTACTTCGGGCTCGCCTTCGACCAGGTGCTCGTCATCGACGACGTGGCCCGGGTGGGGGAGGAGGCCGGGCGGCTCGGGATGCCGTTCATCGGGCACCCGAGCTCCTTCGAGCACAGCTTCCAGCGCCAGTTGATGGGTGAGGCCGGGGTGCGGCACGTGGTGGACTCGCTGCACGCGGTCGACGAGGAGCTGCTGAGGACCCTCGACGCGGAGGCGGCGGCCTCCGGGTCGGGACAGTGATGACGACGGTACGGGCGAGGGGCAGGGCGAGGGCATGAGCGGGATGAAGTTGCTGGACGGCAAGGTGGCCATGGTCACGGGCGCATCGAGCGGCATCGGGGCGGCGGCCGCCCGGCTGTTCGCCGCCGAGGGGGCCGCCGTGGTGCTGGTGGCCCGGCGCAAGGAGCGTCTGGACGCGCTGGCCGAGGAGATCCGCGCGGCCGGCGGGCGGGCCGTCGCGGTGGCCGCGGACGTGACGGACTCCGCGGCGGTCGAGCGGGCCGTCGCGACCGCCGTGGACACCTTCGGCGGACTCCACGCGGCCTTCAACAACGCGGGGTACGCCACGGCGGGGGTACCCCTGCACGAGATCGACGACGCGACGTACGAGCGGACCGTCGACGTCAACCTGCGCGGGGTGTGGAACTGCATGCGCCACCAGGTGCCGGTGATGCTCGGGGGCGGCTCCGGCGGTTCGATCGTCAACACGTCGAGCGTCGCCGGGCAGAAGGCGACCGGGGCCTCGGCGGCGTACGTCGCGGCGAAGCACGCGGTGATCGGGGTGACCAAGGCGGCGGCCCTGGACTACGCGCGGCAGGGGATCCGGGTCAACGCGCTCGTCGTGGGCAGTACCAGGACCGAGATGATGGACGACGTCCTCGAAGCGCACCCCGGGCTGGAGGAGACCTTCCTGTCCGACTCCATGCAGCACCGCATGTCCGCGCCGGACGAGGTCGCCCAGGCGGCGGCCTGGCTGTGCAGTGACCGGTCCTCGTTCGTCACCGGGACCGCCATGGCCGTCGACGGCGGGTCCACCGCCCTGTAGGCGCGCGGAGGCAGTGGAGTCCGAGGGGCGGCCGGGGTTTCCCGGCCGCCCCTCGGTGCTGCCCGGTGCCGCCCGGATGCTGCCCGCATGCTTCCCGCGCCCTGCCCCCGTGTCCGCCGGTTTTTACGTCAATGCCAACCGCAGCACACAAAAATACAGAACGCTTGCTATTTTTTGAGGGTCAGAAGGCGCGGGGGCATCGGAGGCATGGAAGGGAAGCACGTGGATGGCGATCCAGGGGAGAGCCGTGCGGACGCGCGGCGCGCTTGTCCGGGCAGCGGCTGCGGAGTTCGACGAGGCCGGCTACGAAGGCGCCAGACTGTCGCACATCAGCGAGCTGGCGGCCTGCTCGATGGGGGCCCTGACCTTTCATTTTCCCGCCAAGGCGGCCTTGGCCGACGCCGTCGAGGAAGAGGGGCTGGCCATCACGAAAGCCCTGGTGGACCGCTTGTGCGAGGGCCGGGCGCCCGGCCTTGAGGCGGTCATCGGACTGACCGTGGGGCTCGTGGGGCTGCTGGAGGAGGACCTCGTCGTCCGGTCCTCCGTACGGCTCGCGCGGGAGCGCCCCGGGGGCGTGGGGCGCTGGGTGGAGGTCTGGCTGCCGGCCGTGCGCGATCAGCTCGGCCAGGCGTACGAGGGGGGCCGCTCGGCCCATGTCGAAGAGGTCCGGCAGACCGTGGCGGACATGGTGGTGTACCTGCTGGCCGGTGCGGAATCGCAGGTCAGGGCAGGTGGGGCGGGGTCGGTCAGTGTCACGCGCACGGTCGCGGAGCGACTGGAGCGGATCTGGCGGCTGGCCCTCGCGGGGGTTCTGTTCGACGAGGCGTGACGGGTGCCCCCGGGAGGTGTCCGGGGGCTCGCTTTCTGTGAGCAGAGCCGGAAACCACTAGAAAAACAAAGCGAGCGTTCTGTATGGTTCATGGCGTCGGGGGCGATCCGGCCTCCGGGGCGTGGGCCCATCGGGCTCGCTTGGCGCATCGCAGAGAAACGGGGAAGTCCGTGAAAGTAGCGGTGGTTGGGGCCGGCGGTATCGGCGGCTACTTCGGTGGCCGTCTCGCCGCGGCCGGACATGACGTCCGGTTCGTCGCGCGAGGACGCCACCTGGAGGCCCTCCGGCGCGACGGACTCACCGTCGAGGGTCCCGAAGGCCCCGAGGGTGCCGGGGCCGAGGCGTCCGGCGGCTTCTCCGTCCCGGCCTCGGCGCTGCGCGCCACCGACGACCCCGCCGGCATCGGCCCGGTCGACTACGTGCTGCTCGGCGTGAAGACCTGGCAACTGCCGTCCGCCCTGCCCCTGTTGAAGCCGCTGGTCGAGGACGGCACGGCGGTCCTCACCACGCAGAACGGGGTCGAGGCGCCGGCCGAGGTCGCCGAGGCCGTCGGCCGGGACGCGGTGCTGCCGGGCAGCGCGAAGATCATCACGTACCTCTCCGGGCCCGGCCGGATCCGCCACGTCGGCGGCCTCGGCTCGCTGACCTTCGGCGAGTGGGACAACCGTGCGTCGGACCGGGTCGAGACCCTCCGCCGGGCGCTCGACGAGGCCGGGGTCACCGCCGTGGTGCCCCAGGACATCTGGGCCGAACTCTGGGCCAAGTTCCTCTTCGTGGCCCCGTTCGGCGGCCTCGGCTCGGTGACCGACGCGCCGATCGGCGCGCTCCGCTCCCGGCCGGGCACCCGACGGCTGCTCGCGGACGCCATGTCCGAGATCCAGCGGGTCGCGCGGGCCGCCGGCACCGTCCTGCCGGACGACATCGTCACCAGCACCCTCGACTTCGTCGACCGGCAGCCGGCCGAGGGCACCTCGTCGCTCCAGCGCGACATCGCCGCGGGCCTGCCCTCCGAACTGGAGGCGTGGACCGGCGCGGTGGTCCGCCTCGGCGGCAGCCACGGCGTCGCCACCCCGGTCAACGGCTTCCTCTACCAGGTCCTCGGCCTGCGCGAGGCGCGCGCCGCCGAACAGCGCGCCGCCGAGCGCCGTACCGAGGGGAGCGCGGCATGACGACCCGTACCGAGACCACCGAGACTACCGAGACCACGGTGGACGTCGCGATCGTCGGTGCCGGGCCCGCCGGGCTCTACGGCGCCTACTACGCCGGGTTCCGCGGCCTGTCGGTCGCCGTGATCGACGCGCTGGACGAGCCGGGCGGTCAGGTCTCGGCGATGTACCCCGAGAAGCTGCTCTACGACGTCGCCGGACACCCCGGCATCAAGGGCCGGCAGCTCATCGACAACCTCCTCGAGCAGGCCGCACCCTTCGACACCACCCACCTCCTCGGCCGCACGGCCGTCAGCCTCACCCCGAACGGGCCCGGCTGGACGCTCGGCGCCGACGACGGCACCCGGGTGCACGCGGGCGCCGTCGTGATCGCCGCCGGGCTCGGCCGCTTCGTCCCGCGCAAGCTGCCCTGCTCCATCCCGTACGAGGGCCGGGGCGTCGCCTACCACGTGCCGCGGCTCGCGGACCACGCCGGGCGGGACGTGGTGGTCGTCGGCGGCGGCGACAGTGCCGTGGACTGGGCGCTCGCCCTGGCGCCGATCGCCCGGAGCGTGACCCTGGTGCACCGCCGGGACACCTTCCGCGCCCACGACTACAGCGTCCGGCAGCTGCACGCCTCCCCGGTCCGTGTCGTCACCGACGCCCAGGTCGTCGCCTGCCACGGCACGGACCGGCTCGAACGGGTCGAGGTCCGCGCGGGCGAGGAGATCCTGGACCTGCCGGCCGACGCGCTGGTGGCGGCGCTCGGCTTCTCGTCCGGGCTCGGCCCGGTCGCCGACTGGGGCCTGGAGCTCGAACACCGGCGCATCCGCGTCGACCAGTCCATGCGGACCAACCTGCCGCAGGTGTACGCGGTCGGCGACGGCTGCACCTATCCCGGCCGGGTCCCGCTGATCTCCGTCGGCTTCGGCGAGGCCGGCACCGCGGTCAACCACGCCGCGGTGGCCCTGCGCCCGGGCCAGCGGCTCGCCCCGGAGCACTCGTCCGACACGCCCCCCGCGGGCGCGCAGGCCGCGGGGGCCCCGGAGACCCCGGCGGCCGCCGAGGCCGCGAGCACCGCCCCGGCCGCGATCACCGCACCCCCCATGAGCGCCGCCCCGGTCGCGGAGGCCGTCCCGGTCGCCGTGCCCGTCTGACCCGCCTGAGGCGCCCCCACCACTTCGACCCGCCCAGAGGGGACTTGGAAGCGATGAAGCTCAACACACTCACACTCATGCCCGACGGCGTGGAGATAGCCCTCCCGCAGGGCTCGCCGCTGACGGACATCGAGTACGAGACGTCCGAGCCGCTGATCCCGTTCGGCTGCCGTTCCGGCGCCTGCGGGGCCTGTGTCGTCGAGGTCATCGACGGCTTCGACGCCCTCGGGGAGAGCGACCCCGAGGAGACCGACTTCCTGGAGGACCTGGGCTGGGCGGACGGCAACCACCGTCTCGCCTGCCAGTGCCGCCTCCTGGATTCCGCGACCGTTCGCGTCGTGGAGAACTAGCCCGCCCGTAAACGCACCACAGGTCTTTGACGAGGAGAGTCATGAAGAACCGCGTGTCCCATGTGGGTTACGGCAACCGCAAGCCCTTCCTCAGCGCCGCCGCCGCGGTGGAGCTGCGCGCCGAGATGGACCGGCAGATCGACGCCCAGGTCGTCGAGTGGTACGCCAACGTGCCCGAGGCCGCCCACCTGGAGAGCAAGAACGTCGACTCCGAGTACTACAAGCGCAACCTCATAGAGACCGCCTGGCGCATCCGCCTGCTGCGCGTCGCCGAGTCGAAGGCGCTCACCGAGATCGCCAAGCAGAGCCCCGAGGCGGCTCAGGTCTGGGCGAACTACGAGATGGAGGAGATGCTCCACGACGAGCTCTTCATCCAGGACCTCGCCAAGGTGGGCGTCTCGCGCGAGGAGTTCCTCGCCACCGAGCCGTACCTCTCCACCAAGCTGCTCGCCGGCTACTTCTCGTACCTCCTGGACCACGAGGGTCCGCTCGGCGTGGTCGCGTACTCCTACCTGGTCGAGTACGTGAACGTGAAGCTGGAGCCGCGCAAGCTGGTCGCGCTCAAGGAGTCCATCGGCGAGAAGAACATCGGCGGCCAGATCAGCCACTCGCACACGGACATCAACGATGACCACCCGGGCGAGGTCTGGGCGGCCGTGCGCCACCTGATCCGTGACGAGCAGGACATCGCGGCCTTCAAGAAGTACCTGGAGGAGCACCAGACGATCCTGGCCCTCTACTTCAAGGAGCTCGCCGACAACACCATCGCCGCGGACGAGAAGACGGCCGTCTGATCCTGCCCGGTCCGCACGGCGCGTGACGCCGCCGCCCCACCGGCGGCGTCCGCGCCCGGCCCCTCCGTAGAGGAGCAAGGAGCATCGTGCACAAGCAGCACACGGGCGGGGGGATCCTCCTTCTCAGCCATGTCGGGTTCTCCTTCGTGGAGGACCTCGCCGAGGCCCTCGGCGCAAGGGGCCTGAAGACCTTCGTCCTCAGTTCGCGGCCCGAGCCGGCCCACCCCGGCCGCCTCGACGACCTGCGGCGGCTCGCCGACCACGTGACCGCCGCCGCCGAACACGTCCTGACCCACCAGGACGTGGAGTCGTGCCTCGAAGACCTCCGCCGGCAGGGCGAGTCCGTCCTCGCCTGCGTCACGGTCTGGGAGGGCTACCGCCATCTGATGGCCTTCGCCAACGAGACGCTCGGGGTGAGCGACCTCGGCGAGAAGCAGGTCCTCGGACTGCGCGACAAACTCACCCTGCGCAACCGGCTGTTCGACGCGGGCCTCACCCGCGTCCGGGCCGCCGAGCTCACCCCCGCCTCGCTCGCCGCCCACCAGGCGGGCGAGGGGCGCCACTTCGTCAAGCCGGTCAGCGGCATCGCCTCGTACGGGGCCTTCCCGCTCACCGCCCGTACCACCTGGGCGGACATCGAGCGGATCACCGCCGAGTCGCGCGACGACACCGTCTACGCCTCGGCGTTCGGTGACGACGGCCTGACCTTCCTCGTCGAGGACTACCTGCCCGGGCGGGAGTTCAGCTTCGAGGTGGTCGTGACCGACGGCACGGCCCACGTGGTCGCCCTGCACGAGAAGTGCGAGGTGACCGAGACGGCCGGCACCGTCCTGGAGAACGCCTGCACCAGCCCGCCGGTGAGCGTCACCTCCGCCGAGCGCGCCGAGGGCATCGCCTGGGTGCGCCGGCTGCTCGCGGAACTCGACCTGGGCTGGGGCTGCTTCCACATCGAGGCCCGGCACGACGCCGCCCGTCCCGACGGGGCGCGCTGGGACCTCATCGAGGTCAACCCGCGGGTCGGCGGCAGCCTGATCTCCCACAGCACCCGGGAGCTCACCGGCGGCGCGAGCCTCCTGGACCTGTGGATCGACTCGCTCCTGCCCGATCCCGACGGCACCTTCCGGGCGCGGCTCGCCGCGCTCTCCTACACCGCCGACGGCGAGACGCCGACGGAGAACGCCACCTTCTTCCGGGTCTTCTTCGCGGAGAAGGGGCGTATCGCCTCGGTCCGGGTCAGCGAGGAGCTGCCGCTCGCCCCCGTGGTCACGCACCTCCTGCTCAAGGCCGGCGACACGGTCGACGCCACCGCCCGCGAGGTCTTCCTCGGGCAGCTGCTGTGGCGGTACCCGCGCGGCGAGGCCGGCCGGCGCTTCCCCGAACTGACGCGCGCGTCCGCGCACGCCATCGACATCCAGTACGAGAGCCAGGAAAGAGGGGGTCCGCGGTGAGCCGAACGACCGGCCGGTTCCTGATCATCGACTACAACCTGTCCCGCGTGGACGACGTGCGCCACATGAGCGCGTACGCCCGCGAGCGGCACGGCACCGAGGTCACCCTGATCCGGGCCGACCCGAGCGCCGTCGACGCCGAGATCTGCGACGAGGTCATCGACCTCGACCCGCTGAGCCCCGACTTCGTCGAGGCGGCGGAGCGGATCCTCGGGCCCCGGCGCGCGGAGTTCCGGGCCGGCGTCGTCTTCTCCGACAACGCGGTCCAGAGCGGAGCGGTGCTCCTGGAGCGCCTCGGCCTGCGGATCGACTCGGCGGAGCTCGCCGGCGGCGCGTTCTGCAAGCACGAGTACCGGCTGAGCGAGGCGGCCCACCACAAGCTGCTCGCCGCCCAGCGGCTGCTCGTGCCCGACTTCGTCACGGTCGACTCGAGGGAGGGCCTCGCGGACTTCGCCCGCAGCCACCCCGACGGCTTCGTGGTGAAGCCGACCAAGGAGGGCAACAACCGGGGCGTGGTCGTGGTCCGGCCCGGCGACTCCCTGGACGCCGCGTTCGCCGAGGTGGGCCCGTACCTGGAGGGCGGGGTCATCTGTGAGGAGCTGCTGCCCTACCGGCGGGAGTACTCCTTCGACGGACTCGGCCAGGTCTCCTTCGTCACCGAGAAGGTCAGCGCGACCGGACGGTACCCCGTCGAGGTCGCGCAGATCCTGCCCGCCCGGCTGAACCACGCCGAGCGGTCCGCCGTCGAGCGGGCCGGCCGGCAGGTCAACTGGCTGGTCGGGCAGGTCGACGGGCCCTTCCACAACGAGATCCGGCTCAGCGACGACGCCAGCGGCACGGCGGTCGTCGAGCCCAACCGGCGCCCGGCCGGCATGAAGATCTGGTCGCTCGCGCGCTGGGTCTACGGCATCGACTTCTACCACCGCTGGGTCGACGCGGCCTTCGGGCTCACGGCGGGCTCCGCCCTGCCCGAGCCGCTGTGCTCGGCCGCCACGGTGATGCTGGGCGTGCGGACCGACCGGTCCTTCGCCCCGGCGGACGTCGCCCCCGGCGCGAGCCCCTTCGAGGACGCGGTCGCGGCGACCGCGGCCGCCCACGGACTGCTCCCGCACGAGCTCGCCGTGAAGGAGTTCGGCTGGCTGTCCACGGACCGGCGCGACCTGCACGCCACCGCCCGGGACAACGCGGACTTCGCCGCCCAGGGCTGCGTGGTCCTCACCGCCCCCGGCGTCGACATGAGCGAGGTCGTGAGCACCCTGCGCGCCACCTGGTCCGACGTGCTCGACGCGAGCACCGGCCGGGGCCCCCGGGCCGAGGCGCTCCGGGCGGCGCCGCCCGCCGCCCCCGCGGCCCCCCTCGACCCGACCACCATGATGGAGGCAGCCCGATGAGGATCCTGGTCCTGCACCGCGTGCCGTACCCGAAGATCGCCTACCACCGGGGCATCGACCACGACCTGCACGACGTCACCTACTTCGGGCGCCGCGCGGCGCTCGACACCCTGCCGGACGACCTGCGCTGCGAGCGGGTCGAGCGGCCCGGCACGGGCGCGCCGTACGACGAGGCGCGGGCGTGGCTCGACGCGGAGCCGCGCGCCTTCGACCGGGTGATCTCGATGTCGGAGTACGAGCTGCTCGACGCCGCCCGGCTGCGCGCCGACCTCGGCGTCGAGGGCGCTTCGGTCGAGCAGGTCGAACTCGCCCGCGACAAGGTCCTGATGAAGCGGGCGGTCGACGCGGCCGGGCTGCGGGTGCCGCGCTTCCTGCCGGTCGAGGAGTTCCTCGCCGCCGGCGGGGCGTCGCCCTGGACGGGGAAGACGGTCCTCAAGCCGCATCGCGGTGCCTCCAGTGTCGACGTGGTCGTCTTCGACAGCGCGGCCGAGGCCCACGCGGCTCTCGCCGGGCGGCGCAGCGGCGTCCCGTCGATCGACGAGGACGGCCGCGGCCTGCCGGAGCACGAGGTCGAGGAGTTCGTCGAGGGCCCGATCCTGCACTTCGACGGCCTGGTCGAGCGCGGCACCGTGCTGACGGTGGGCGCCAGCGAGTACGTGGGCACCTGCCTCCAGTACGCGCAGGGCACCCCCATGGGCTCCTTCCAGTTCGCGCTCACGGACGCGCTGCGCGACTGGGTCTCCGCCGCGCTCGCCGCCGTACGCATCGAGGACGGCAGCTTCCACCTGGAGGCCATCCTCGACGGGACCGACCCGGTCTTCCTGGAGGTCGGCAACCGGGTCGGCGGCGCCGACGTGGTCGACACCTTCGAGCTGGCGACCGGCGTCCACCTGCCCTCCTTCGAACTGCGCGTCCTGATCGGCGAGTCCGTCGCGGGCACGCTGCCCGAGGCGCCCGCCGAGCGCTCCTGGTACGGCTGGTTCGTGCACCCCGGGCACCACCTCGGCGCGGGCGTCTTCGAGCGCTTCGACGGGGCCGAGGCCTTCCGGAACGCCGAGGAGACCGTCACCTGGCACGAGCTGCCGGCCGGCGCCGCGCTGCCCGACCACATCACGTACGGCGCGCACGAGACCGCGCTCGCCGGGATCGTCGGCACGAACTCGCCGGAGGAGACGCGGAGTTGGCTGACGCGCCTGTTCGCGTCGCTGACCCTGCGGAGCTCTGCGGCCCCGCGCGTGCCCGACCCGGTCGCGTAGAGCCCCACCGGAACGCGCGACCACACCCGAGACCGAGAGAGAAGAAGGAAATGGCCGAACTCAGGTTCCACTGGGGCTCTTCGCTGGACAGTGGCCAGAAGAAGTCGACGCAGAAGTACCGGTCCGACCTGCTCGACCTGGACGGCGCGATCGAGTTCGCGCAGGACGCGGACGCGCTGGGCGTCGAGTCGCTGCTCATGGCGCAGAGCTACACCCTGCCGGACCCGCTGCCGATCATCGGCGCGCTGGCCCGGGAGACCGAGCGGGTCAAGTACATCCTGGCGTACCGGCCCGGCCTGCTCTCGCCGACGCTCTTCGCCCAGATCGTCAACACCGTGTCGTGGATCTCCGACAGCCGGATCGCGCTCAACATCGTCGCCGGCACCTCCCCGGTCGAGCAGGGCTACTACGGCGACTTCCTCGCCCACGACGAGCGCTACGCCCGGGAGGGCGAGTTCCTCGACATCCTGCACCGGCTGTGGGGCGACGGGAAGCCGGTCACCTTCACCGGCGACCACTACCAGGTCGTCGACGCCCAGCTCGGCCTCGGCCACAAGGGCGGCGGCCGCCCCGAGATCTACATCAGCGGCAACTCGGCCGTCGCCCAGCAGACCGCGATCCGCTACGGCGACTGCTGGTTCCGCTACGGGGACACCCCCGAGGAGATCGCCAAGGCGGCCGCCCCGCTGGTCGCCGCGGGCACCGACGTGGGCCTGCGCCTCCAGGTGCTCGCCCGCGAGACCCGTGAGGAGGCCCTCACCGAACTCGCCGAGATCATGAGCGAGACCGACGAGAACCACCGCGCGTACGTGAAGGCCTTCGTCGAGGCCGGCGACTCCGAGGCGGTCAAGAACTCGATGCGCCTCGCCGAGGAGGCCGGCCACGGCTGGATGTCCCCGGTCCTCTACTCCGGCGCCGTCGCCTACCGGGGCGGCCCGGCGCTGTGCCTGGTCGGCAGCTACGAGGAGGTCGCCGCCTACCTGATGGAGTACAAGGCGGCGGGCGTCGGCCAGTTCATCTTCTCCGGCTGGCCGGCCCGCGACGAGATGCGCATCTTCTTCCGGAACGTGCTGCCCGTCGTCCGCGCCTACGAGAAGGAGCACGACGGCTCCCTTGCGGGCGCCCGATGACCGGCGAAAAGACGCGCCGGGGCCTGTTCGGCTCCGGCGTCCTGATCGGCCTCATGGCCGAGCAGGTGGTGATGTTCAGCGTCCCGCTGCTCATCTTCCAGCACACCCGCCAGGTCTCCTCGCTCGGCGTCGCCTACGCCGTCGAGTGGCTGCCGTGCCTCCTCGCGTACCCCTTCGCGGGGCTCGTCGCGGACCGGGACGGCGGCCCCCGGCTCTTCTCGCGGGCCAACACCGCCCGCGCGGTGGTCGTCGCCTGCGCCGTGCTGCTGATCGCGCTGCGGCCGGAGTGGACGGTGCCGACCCTGATGGCCACCGGCGCCCTGCTCTCCACCCTGGTCGCGCCGATCCGCATGTCCATCGAGAAGGTCGTCCCGCAGCTCGCGCAGGGCTCCGACCTGGCCAGGACCCAGTCCCTGGTGCAGAACATGGAGCTCCTGGCCATGGCCCTCGGGCCCGGCCTCGCGATGGTGGCCGTGATGTTCCTCGGCAAGATCTGGCTGCTCGGCCTGGCGGGCGCGCTGTTCGCGACCGCCGCGAGCTGCTGGCTGGTGCTGCCGCGCACGGCCGCCGCGGCTCCGGCCCAGGCCCGTGGCGCCGGGGCGATCGTGGCCGAACTGGGCCTCGGCTGGCGGCTCCTGACCGGCAACCGGCCGGTCATGCTGCTGGCCGGCCTGAACTTCGCGATCAACCTGGTCTTCTCGACCGTCCTCGCCGCCAACGCGGCCGTCGTCACCGGCGTCCTGAAGGCCCCCGAGTCGCAGTACGCGATGCTCAACATGTTCGTCGGCATCATCGGCCTGCTCAACCTGCTGCTGACCCCGCTGCTGCTCAAGAAGTTCGACGTGAACTTCCTCGGCTCGCTCGGCTACACCGTCCTGACCGGCTGCCTGCTGCTGCTCGGCACGGCCTCGTCGTTCTGGCTGTACGCGGCGGCCTTCGTGGTCGCGATGTCCGGGGTCGCGTACTTCAACATCTTCAACCGCACCCAGCGGGTGAAGGCCATCCCCCGCGAGCACCTCGGCAAGGTGATGGGCCCCTTCTTCCTGGTCGGCCTGCTCTCCTACCCGATGGGCGGCCTGCTCATCGGCACCGTCGGCGCGAGCGTCGGCCCGCAGCGGCTCGTCGCCGGCCTGGCCGTCCTGCTCGGTCTGTACGGAGCGGTCTTCATGCCGCTCACCATCCGCAGCTTCCGCGCGAAGGAGGTGTCCCGTGTCGGCACTGGAACTGAGCCCGCCCTGTCCGGTGGACAGTGACACGTTCCGCGAGGCGATGGCGCACCTCGCCGCCCCGCTGACCGTCGTCACCACCCGCGACGCCACCGGCCGCCGGTGGGGCTTCACCGCCAGCGCGGTGACCTCGGTCTCGATGGACCCGCCGCTCGTCCTGGTCGGCCTTGGTAACGACTCCAGCTGCCGGGAGGCGCTGAGCTCCTCGCCCGAGTTCGTCGTCAACGTGCTGGGCGAGCACCACACCGAGATCGCCGGCCGCTTCGCCCGCCGCGGCGTGGACCGCTTCGCCGAGGGCGGCTTCACCACCTGGCCGGACAGCGCGCTGCCGTACCTCACCGACGCCACCGCCGTGTTCCGCTGCACGGCCGTCGACCGGATACCGATGGGCGACCACCAGCTCCTCATAGGCGAGCTCACCGGTCTGCGCACCCACGGGGAGGCCAAGCCGCTCCTGTGGTACCGGCGGGGCTTCCGCGCCGCAGGCCCGACCCCCGCAGGAGGAGGCACCGCCCGATGACGACGAGCACCGCGATGACGATCCCCGGGGTGGTGGACGGCACCGTCACACCCACCGTGGACGCCGAGGGCAACATCTCCCTCCACATCGAGGTCCGCAACGGGCCCGGCCGCTCCGAGGGCGGCGACTACATCGAGGTCGTCCTCACCGGCGGCGACGCCCGGGCGCTCCTGGCGGCCTCCTCGGGGGCCTCGGGGGCCGCCGCCTCCGCGGCGGCGGCGCCGTCCGCGCCGTCCGTGCGGTCCCGGGCCTTCCCCTGCTCGGTGGGCGTCCGCCTCCAGTCCGGCCCCTCCCTCTCTTCCTCCCTCTAGGAGTCCTCATGTCCGTGATCAACCCGGAAGCCCCCGCCGCCCGCCGCGCCCCCGCGAAGCCGCGGCCCCCGGCCGCCGTGGAGCCCCGGCAGAGCATGGCCGTGCTGCCCGGCTTCCTCCAGTACCCGCTCACGGTCTTCACTGGGCGCGCCCTGCCGCAGCAGCGCTCGCTCGGCTGGACGCCCACCTTCCACCTGGTGACGGCGACGGCCTCGCTGCTCGCCGGACTCGCGGTCAGCATCGTGGCGTACGCGCTCGGCGGCCTCGGCCTGCTGTTGCTGCTGCCCGGCTGGGCGATGACCCTGCACGGGATGCGCAACCTCCGGATGATGATCTACCACCAGTGCTCGCACCGGAACATGTACCGGAGCCGAAAGACGGACAAGGCCATCGGCCACGCGATATCGAGCCTGCTCGTCATCCAGAACTTCGCCCGCTACAGCCGTGAGCACGTCGCCGACCACCACGCCACCGGCCACATGACGCTCCAGGACCCCACGGTCCAGGCCTTCCTGGTCAGCCTGAACATGCACCCGGGCATGACCCGCCGCCAGATGTGGCGCCGGCTGCTCCTCAAGCTGGTCTCGCCGCGCTTCCACTTCGCGTTCGGCGTCTCCCGCGTGCTGTCCTTCTCCAAGGAGTCGGCCCGCACCGAGAAGGTCACCGCCCTCGCGCTGTACGGCACCGCCGTCGCCGCGACCGTCCTGACCGGCACCTGGCAGGCCCTGCTCGTCGTCTGGTTCGTGCCGCTGGTCCCGCTCTTCCAGATCAGCAACACCCTGCGCCTGTGCGTGAAGCACACGTTCCCGGTCGCGGGCCTGGAGGACCGGCGCAGCCGCGCCTACTTCACCTCGCTCACCAACGCCATCTTCATCGGCGACCGCGCCCCCTCGCCCGAACTGCCGGCCGCCCGGCGCGCCCTCGCCTGGAGCCGCTGGACTCTGCGGATGCTGTTCGTGCACGCCCCGTCCCGCTACCTGGTGCTGACCGGTGACACCGTCGTCCACGACTACCACCACCGCCACCCGCGCAGCGACGACTGGTCCAACTACATCTTCGCCCGCCAGCAGGACGCCGAGGAGGCCGCCGCCGCCGGCGACCCCAACCGGCCGCCGTACCACGAGGTGTGGGGCCTGGTGCCCGCGATCAGCTTCGTCTTCGACTCGCTGGCCGTCGCCGACGCCGAGGAGTTCGACGTGAAGCGCCTGAAGTCCGTCAGCAAGCGCGAGCTGTTCGCCGCCTTCGACGACTGACCGGCCCCGCGCACCGCCCGCCACCCACCGTTCCCCCTCCGGATTCAGGAACCCATCGATGCGAACCACCTCCCACCAGGAACCAGCGGCTCGTACGGTCATCCTCGGCGTCGCCGCCAGCGACAGCCACGCCGTGGCCAACCACCTCATCGCCTACTCGCTGCGCGGGCTCGGCTTCGACGTCGTCAACCTCGGCACCTGCACCCCGGTCGACGAGTTCGCCGAGGCGTGCGCCCAGCACCCCGAGGCCGAGGCCGTCGTCATCGGCAGCCTGAACGGGCACGTCCACGAGGACCTGCGCGGCCTCGACAAGGCCAAGCAGTCCGGCCGGATCGCCTGCCCGGTGATAGTCGGCGGCAACCTGTCGGTCGGCAGCCACAAGGACGGCTCCTCGCACGAGCGCCTGTACGCGGCCGGGGTCGACCACATCCTCTCCGACCCGACCGAACTGCCGGGCCTGCTCGACGCGTTGCGCGCCGACCGCGAGCGCACCGCCGTGACCTCCGGGCGGGCCGCGTCATGAGCCTGACCTCCCTCCCGGCCCGGGGCCCCGCCCCGCACCCCGACCTGGCGGCGGCGCCGCTGCCCACGCCGGCCGAGTCCGCCGCGTACATCCGCTCGCTCGGCAAGCCCACCGCGGCCGAGGTCCTCGACCGCTGCCGCGCCCAGGGCCGGGTGGCCATCCAGCCCCGCTGCGGCGTCGGCGGGCACGAGGAGATGAAGGCCCTCCTGGCGACCCTGGAGGCCGAGGCCAAGCCCGACATCCTCACCCTGACCATCGACTCGCACACCCGGCTGCTGCGCTTCGAGGAGGCCCTGCGCACCCTCAACCTGCGCCCCGCCGACCTCAACGGCTACCCGATGGTGGCGCACGGCTGGCAGCGCGGCCGCGAGCTCAACGAGCTGGTCGCGGCGCCGCTGGAGATCCGGCACGGCTCGCCGGACGCCCGCACCCTCTTCGACGTGTCCGTGGCCTCCGGCATCACCTCCTTCGAGGGCGGCGGCATCTCGTACAACCTGCCCTACTCGAAGGCCGTGCCGCTCGCCGAGTCGCTCGGCGCCTGGCAGGACGTCGACCGGCGCTGCGGCGAACTCGCCGAACACGGCGTGGTCGTCGACCGCGAGCTGTTCGGCACGCTCACCGCCGTGCTCGTGCCGCCGTCGATCAGCCTCGCCGTCAGCGTCCTGGAAGCGGTGCTCGCCGCCCGGGCCGGCGTGCGCTGCATCTCCGTCGCCTACCCGCAGGGCGGCCACCTCGCCCAGGACGTCGCGGCCCTGCGCGCCATCGCCGTGCTCGCCGAGCGCTACCTGCCGGCCGACGTCACGGTCCACGCGGTGCTCCACGAGTTCATGGGCGTCTTCCCGCGCGACCGGGGCAACGCCGAGGACCTCATCTTCTACGGCGCCCTCGTCGCCCGGCTCGGCGGCGCCTCCAAGCTGATCACCAAGACCCACCAGGAGGCGTACGGGATCCCCGACACCGCCGCCAACGTGGAGGGCCTGCGGCTCGCCGACCGCGCCAACTCGCCCCTGCTCGACTTCATCCGGGTCGACGAGGACCAGGTCGCCCGGGAACTGGAGTGGATCCTCGCGGAGGTCGCCGACCTCGTCGAGCCGCTCCTCGCCCGGACCGACCTGATCGGGGCGATCGTCGAGGCCTTCGCGGAGGGCCGGCTCGACATCCCGTTCAGCGCCAGCCGGTACGCCCGCTCCGACCTCATCCCGCGCCGCGACCGCTCGGGCGCCATCCGCTACCTGTCCACCGGCGCCCTGCCGTTCTCGGCCGCCCACGTGGCCCGCAACACCGAGCTCCTGCACGCGGTGGACGGCCCGGACCCCGCCCTGGACGCGCTGATGCGCGGACTGACGGGCGACATCAACCACTTCCGCCACGTGTTCCAGGAGGAGGAGCGGCCCGCCGCCGCCCCCACCGCCCCCGTCCCCGCCCCCGACCCCGCCGCTGTGCTCACCGAACCGAGGAACTGATCCCGATGCGAGCCGTCCATGTCACCGAGGCCGGTGCCCCCTCCGCCCTCACCCTCGCCGAGCTGCCCGAACCGGCCGCCCTCCCCGGCCAGGTCGTCGTCCGCAACGCCGCCATCGGCCTCAACTTCATCGACGTCTACTACCGCAACGGCACCTACCCCGCCCCGTACCCGCTCGTCCCCGGCCAGGAGGCCGCCGGCATCGTGACCGCCGTCGGCGAGGGCGTCGACGAGGTCACCCCGGGCGACCGGGTCGCCTACGCGACCCAGCTCGGCGCCTACGCCGAGTACACCGCCGTCCCGGCGGCCAAGCTGGTCTCCGTCCCCGAGACCGTCACCCTCGACGACGCGGCGGCCGTACTCCTCCAGGGCCTGGCCGCGCACTACCTCAGCCACACCAGCCACCCGGTGGCGCCCGGCGAGACCGTCGTCGTCCTCGCCGCCGCCGGCGGCCTCGGCCAGCTGCTCGTACAGCTGGCCGCCCACCGGGGCGCCACGGTCGTCGCCGTCGCCTCCACCGAGGAGAAGCGCGCCACCGCCCTCGCGGCCGGCGCCCACCACGCCGTCCCCTACGAGGGCTTCGCGGACGCCGTGCGCGCACTCACCGGCGGCGAGGGCGCGCACGCGGTGTACGACTCGGTCGGCGCGGCCACCTTCGAGACCAGCGTCAAGGCGCTGCGCCGCCGCGGCACCCTCGTCGTCTGCGGCCTCTCCAGCGGCCCCGTCCCGCCCTTCGACGTGGAGCTGCTGCGCACCTCCGGCTCGCTCTACCTCACCCGCCCGACCCTCGCCGACCACGTGCCGGACGCGGCCTCGCTGCGGGCGGCGGCGGCCGAGCTCTTCCGTTACGTCGCCCAGGGCGTCGTCCGCCCCGAGGTGGGGGCGCGGCTGCCGCTGGCCGACGCGGCGAAGGCGCACGAGCTGCTCGAAGGCCGCGGCACCACCGGCAAGGTGCTGCTCACGCCATGAGTGTCGACATCGGAACGAGCGCGCCGACGGGCGTGAGCACGAGCACCGGTCAGAGCACCGGCAAGACGGCCGGCGGCCGGGGCCTCGGCCTCGGCGTGGTCCCGGCCCCGGTGCTCATGCTCATCGGCATGGTCAGCACCCAGCTGGGCGCGGCCTTCGCCAAGCAGCTGTTCGGCACGGTGGGACCGGCGACGGTCACCCTGATGCGGCTCGGCTTCTCGGCCCTGGTCCTGCTGCTGTGGTGGCGGCCCTCCGTGCGCCTGGACCGGCGCACGGCGGGCGCGGTCGCGGCGCTGGGCGTGGCCATCGCGGGCATGAACATCTGCTTCTACCTGGCCATGGCTCGGATGCCGGTCGGCGTCGCGCTGACCGTCGGCATGGCCGGCCCCCTCGCGGTCGCGGGCTTCGCCTCGCGCCGCGCCGCGGACCGGCTGTGGATCGTGCTCGCCGCGCTCGGCATCGCGCTGCTCGGCTGGCAGGGCGGCGCCGCCGGCCTCACCGGTCTGCTCATCGCGCTGGCCTGCGCCGTCTTCTGGGGCTCGTACGTGCCGCTGTCGGCCAGGGTCGGTGCGGTGCTGCCGGGCGGCGGCGGGCTCGCGCTGGCCATGGCGTTCGGCACGCTCTGCTCCCTGCCGGCCGGACTCGCCGAGGGCGCGGCCACGCTGGCCAGGCCCGAGGTGCTGGCGTTCGGCTTCGGCGTCGCGATGCTGTCCTCGCTCGTCCCGTACACCTGCGAGATGGAGACCCTGCGCCGGGTGTCCGCCACGGTCTTCGGGGTGCTCCTCAGCCTGGAACCGGCGATCGGCGCCCTGGTCGCCCTGGCCGTGCTGAGCGAGACGCTGTCCGCGGCCCAGGTGGCGGGCCTGGTCGCGGTCGTCGTCGCCTCGATCGGCGTCATCCGCGGCTCCCGCAAGGCGGCGACGCCGGAGCGGAAGCTTCGTAAGGCGTCAGTCCAGGCGTCCCTCCAGGCGTCCGCGTCACTCCAGGCCGCCTCGGTGGCCGCGCCGGAGGCCTCCTCGCCGGCCGCCGCGCGCACCTCTCCGCGTACCCCTCCGCACGCCTCTCCCGCTCCTCCCGCTCCTCCCACCCTCACCGAAGGAACCGACAAGTCATGATCTCCACCGGCAGCAACGCAGCTCTCGCGGGCCGTCCCGAGGGGCTGGAGCAGCTCAGGGGCCTCCTGGACACGGTGCTCGGCGCCCTCGGTGACGCCGCTCTCAAGCGGGGCGGCCCGGTCGCGGCCGGCGGCCCCGAGGCGGCGGTGGCCGCGGTGGGCGAGGTGCTGGGCGGCGGGCGGTTCCTCGCCGAGGAGCCCAGCGCCGAGCGGGTGACCGAGCTGTTCGAGGCGTACGCGCGCTGGTCCGTCGACCTCACGCACCCCTCGGCCGTGGCCCGCATGCAGTGCGCCCCGACGGCTGCGTCCGCCGCCGCCGAGCTGCTCGCCGCCTCGCTCAACCAGTCGCTGCACGCCTGGGAGAGCGGCCCCTTCGCGCTCGAACTGGAGCGGCGGCTCATCGCGGAGATGGCCTCCTGGGTCGGCTTCGGCCCCGAGGCCGGCGGCACCCTGACGCCCGGCGGCTCCATCTCCAACCTGATGGGCCTGCTGTTCAGCCGGGACCGCGCGCTCAAGGACACCGGCGAGGTGTCGGCGACCGGGCTCGCGGGCCGCGCCGTCCGCCCCCGCGTCCTGTGCTCCGCCGCCGCCCACTTCTCGGTCGCCCGCGCCGCCGGCTTCCTCGGCCTCGGCCGGTCGTCCGTGGTGAAGGTGCCGGTGGACGACCGGGGCCGGATGCTCGCCGACGAGGCCCGCCGGATCGTCGAGGGCTTCGACGCCGACGAGGTCCCCGTCGCGATCGTCGCCACGGCCGGCACCACCGACCACGGCTCCTTCGACCCGCTGCCCGAACTGGCCGACCTCGCCGCCGAGTTCGGTATCTGGCTGCACGTCGACGCCGCGTACGGCATCGGCGCGCTGTTCTCGCCGACGCTCGCCCCGCTCCTGGACGGCCTCGGCCGCGCCGACTCGGTCGCCTTCGACCTGCACAAGTTCGGCTGGGTCCCGGCCTCTTCGAGCGTGGTCGTGGTCCGCGACCGGCGGCACATGGAGTGCCTCGACGAGCAGGCCGTCTACCTCAACCCGTCCGACGACGAGGCCCTCGGTTTCACCGCCCTGCTCGGCACCTCGCTCCAGACCACCCGCCGCTCCGACGCCCTCAAGATGGCCGCCACCCTGCTCACCGTCGGCCGCGAGGGCATGGGCGCCTGGGTGGACGCCTGCCACGCGCAGGCCCGCCACGCCGCGAGCCGGATCGCCGCCACCGAGGGCCTGGAGCTCGTCGCGGACCCGCTGCTCAGCACGGTCATCTTCCGCTGCGCGCCCGCCGACGGGACCCCGGTGGACGACGAGAGCGCCTGGAACGCGGCGGTGCGGCGCCGGCTGATGACGGACGGCCGCGCCCTGCTCGCCCGTACGAAGATCGCCGGACCCGACGGCACCCCGCGGGTGCACCTGAAGCTGGTCTTCCTCAACCCGACGACGACCGAGGACGACATCGACGCCCTGATCGCGGAGGTCACGGCCGCGGCCCGGGGGCTCGCCCAGGAAGACGCGGTAGCGGGGCGTTAGCGGTACACAAGCGAGACGGCAGGACCAGGCGGGAAGGTAGGTGGTGTCGGCACCGAACGGGGTGCCGGCGCACCGACCGACCTTCTGTTCCACGGGGGAGAACCACCATGCGTACCCAGCGTAAGAACACCGTCCTCGCCGTCACCGCCCTCGCCGTCCTCTCGCTCGGCCTCACCGCCTGCGGTGGCGGCGACGACGCCGCGAGCCGCGACGAGGGCGCCGCCGCCCAGTCCCAGACCCAGGCCGGCGGCAGCACCGGCGGCAGCGCCACCGGCGGGTCCGTGAAGGGCGCGTCCTCGACGGGCGGCTCCACGACCGGCGGGACCTCCGGCGGCTCCACGGCGGGCGGCTCGACCGGCGGCTCCACCGGCGGCTCCACCGCCGGCGGGTCGACGGGCGGCGGCTCCGGCAAGGGCTCCGCCCAGAACGCCTCCAACGCCAAGGCCCCGGCCTGCGCCTACAACAACGTGAAGATCACGGCGGCCAAGGCCGACGAGACGCCCACCGAGCACATCACCCTCACCGCCACCAACACCTCGGGCAAGGCCTGCCGCCTCGACGGCTACCCGCTGATCGCCTTCGGCGCGATCCAGACCGCCAAGGACATCCCGGCCGTCGCCAAGAGCAAGCCGGCCGCCCCGGTCGTCCTCCAGCCGGGCGCGCCCGCGTACGCCAACGTGCGGATCGCCCTCGGTGGCGCCCACGAGGACAACAAGGTGGTCACCAGCTTCAACGTGAACCTCTTCGCGGGCTCCGACCCCGCCGAGGGCAGCGTCGTCGTCAAGGCCCCGGCGGGCGGCCTGGCCGTCGACGAGGCCGCCGCGAAGACCGGCTACTGGACGTACGAGCTCCGCAACGGCGCCGACGAGTTCTGATCGGGGAGCGCGCGCCGGACCGACTGAGCCGCCTGCCCCCGTCAGGCGGCCAGTCCCGTCTTCGCCCCTGCCCCGCACAGCGGCAGGACCGTGGTGCCGGGGCTCGCGGGGGCTGCGCGGACGGCCGCCCAGCAGGCGACGCCGGTCGGCTCCACGTACAGGCCGCGGCGGGCGAGGTCGAGCTGCGCGGCCCGGATCTGCTCCTCCGTCACGGTGCGGAAGGTCCCGCCGGAGGCCCGTACCGCGCGCAGGATCTGCGCGGCCCGCGGCGGCGCGGGGATGGCGATGCCCTCCGCGAGGGTGGGGCGGACGGCGGCCGGAGCGGCGAGTTCCGCGGCTCCCGCGTGGAAGGCGGCGGCCAGCGGGGAGACGGCCTCGGCCTGGACGGCGACGAGGGCGGGGCGCCGCTCGACGAGCCCGTGGCCGTACAGCTCCTCCACGGCGAGGGCCGCGCCGAGCAGCAGGGTCCCGTTGCCGACAGGCAGGACGAGGGTGTCGGGGAGCCGGCCGCCGAGCTCCTCCCAGAGTTCGTAGACATAGGTCTTCGTGCCGTGCAGGAAGTGCGGGTTGTACACGTGCGAGGCGTAGAAGACGCCGGGTGCGTCGGCGGCGGCGCGGGCGGCCTCGGCGGTGGCCTCGCGGTCGCCGGGGACGACGACGGTACGGGCGCCGTGGGCGCGGATCTGCTCCAGTTTCTTGGCGGAGGTCCCCTCGGGGACGTACACCGAGCAGTCGAGTCCGGCGCGGGCGCAGTACGCGGCGATCGCCGTGCCCGCGTTGCCGCTGCTGTCGGCGATCACGGTGTCCGGGCCCAGGCGGCGGGCGAGTTCGGCGAGCATCACGGCGCCGCGGTCCTTGAAGGACAGGGTCGGCATGAGGAAGTCGAGTTTGGCCGAAACGGCGCCGCTGTCCGTATCGCGTCCCGTGTCGTCTCCGGCCCCGCCCCCGGTCAGCGGGACCAGCGGGGTGCGGCCCTCGCCGAGGGTGACGTGGGGTGCGTGGGGCGGTTCGGTCGCGAGGGGCAGGGCCTCCTCGTAACGCCACAATGAATTCACACGTGACGTGAGGGACGGAAGTGACACGGGTGCGCCGGTGAACTCCAGATCCCAGGGCCCGCGGCAGCGTGGACAACACCAGGTGAGGGCGGACGCGGGGGCGTGGACCTGGCAGCGGGGGCACACGTAGGCGGTCATGAGCGTCAGGATGTCAGCGGTGTGGCGCCTGTGTGACGGGGTGTCCGGCGCCCTTGTGCGTTTCCTATGGATCAGCCAATCTTTCGCTCGGCACCCCGACATGACGAACGGACCGGGCTCCTTGCCGCCATTTGTCATGTACCTGCCGTACCCCCACACAGCAGCGCACCACCAATGAGGAGGACCCCTCACATGTCCGTGATGCGTGATTCCAGGCGCAGGCTGGCCGCCGCGAGCGCCATCGCCGTCGCCGCCCTCGCGCTCGGCTCCCTCTCCGCCGTCCCGGCCACCGCCGCCGGGACCGCCGCCGAAGGCGTCATCCTGAACGCCGGGGCCGAGGGCACCGTCGCCAACAGCTACATCGTCACCCTCCGCGAGTCCGCCGCCCAGGCGGAGACCGCGAAGGGGCGGGCCGTCGCGACGAAGTTCGGCGCGAAGATCAGGCGCACGTACACCGCGGCCCTCAACGGCTACTCCGTCGAGCTCTCCGAGGCGCAGGCCAGGAAGCTGGCCGCCGACCCGGCCGTCGAGACCGTCAGCCAGAACCGCGTCTTCCACGTCGACGGCACACAGCCCTCCCCGCCCTCGTGGGGCCTCGACCGGCTCGACCAGACGGCCCTCCCGCTCAACCAGAGCTACACGTACCCGGACAGCGCGGGCCAGGGCGTCACGGCGTACATCATCGACACAGGCGTACGCATCACCCACAGCGACTTCGGCGGGCGCGCCTCCTACGGCTACGACGCCATCGACAACGACAACACCGCGCAGGACGGGCACGGCCACGGCACGCACGTCGCCGGCACCGTCGCGGGCTCGTCGTACGGCGTCGCCAAGAAGGCGAAGATCGTCGGCGTCCGCGTCCTCGACAACTCCGGCTCCGGCACGACCGAGCAGGTCGTCGCGGGCATCGACTGGGTGACGCAGAACGCCGTCAAGCCGGCCGTCGCCAACATGAGCCTCGGCGGCGGGGTCGACACCGTCCTCGACGACGCGGTGCGCCGGTCCATCGCCTCCGGCGTCACCTACGGGGTCGCCGCCGGCAACGAGACCGACAACGCGGCCAACCACTCGCCCGCCCGGGTCGCCGAGGCCATCACGGTCGGCGCCACCACCTCGACCGACGCCAAGGCCAGCTACTCCAACTACGGCAGCGGCCTGGACCTGTTCGCCCCCGGCTCGTCCATCACCTCGTCCTGGAACACCAGCGACTCGGCGACCAACACCATCTCCGGTACGTCGATGGCGACCCCGCACGTGGTCGGCGCCGCCGCCCTCTACCTGGCCGCCAACCCGACGGCCACCCCGGCGCAGGTCTCCGCGGCGCTGGTCGCCGCCGCGACCCCGAACGTCGTCACCAGCCCCGGCACCGGCTCGCCGAACCGGCTGCTGAACGTCGGCGGCGGCACCACCCCGCCGCCCACCGGCCCGAAGTTCGAGAACACCGCGGACTACGCGATCAACGACAACGCGACCGTCGAGTCCCCGGTGACCGTCAGCGGCGTCACGGGCAACGCCCCGGCCGCCCTCCAGGTGCCGGTGAACATCGTGCACACCTACATCGGTGACCTCCAGGTCCAGCTGATCGCCCCCGACGGCTCGGCGTACACCCTGAAGGCCTTCGGCACCGGCGGCAGCACGGACAACATCAACACCACGTACACCGTCAACGCCTCCTCCGAGGTCGCGAACGGCACGTGGAAGCTGCGGGTCACGGACAACGCGACCTACGACACCGGGAAGATCGACTCCTGGGCGCTGCAGTTCTGACGCGCCCGACGGACGGACGAGGGACGGTCGCCGGAATCCGGCGGCCGTCCCTCAGCTCCAGGGCCGCTCCACCCAGCCCGCCGTCAGGACCAGCCCCGAGGCGCGGTGGACGGCCAGGAAGCCGAACGGGCGCTCGATGCCGAGGCGGACGACCCGGACCGTGTACGGCGAGGGCGGCGCACCCGCGCCGAAGCCTCGGAAGGCCGTCACCGACGCCGCCTCGAAGCCCCGCGCCGTGAACTCGGCCGTCGCCGCCTGCCGGCCCTGCCCGATCGCCAGCGGGACGTCGCTCACGCCGGGGAAGTGGCCGCGGTCGGCGTCGCGCGCGGTGGTCAGGCCGAACAGCCCGTGGTGGGCGAGGAGGTCGTGCCCGGCGGCGAGGGCGAAGGCCGGGACCGACACCGAGAGGCGCGCGCCGGGCGTCGTGCTGCGCGCGGTGCGGACCTCCAGGCCGGGGCCCGGGGAGCCGGTCGGGAGCCGGTCGCCGGGGACGGCGTGGGCGCGGCCCTCCAGGACGTCGAGCCCGGCGCTCAGGACGGCACCGGCCGTCGCCGCCGGCTCGCCCAGCAGGAGGTGCACGTCGACCCCCGTGTCGCCGAGGACCCGGAGCACCGCGAGCGGCCCCGCCTCCGTGTCGGCCAGGCCGACCTCGTCGAGCGCGGGTGTGGAGCGGTGCAGCAGGGTCACCGTCCGGCCGGACCAATGGCCGCTCGTCAACCGGACCTTGCGGGTCATGAACGGCGCGACCCAGGTCGTCCGCACCGACTGGGCGGAGGCGAGGACGAGCGGCGTCTCCTCGTCCAGGGCGAGCGGCAGCGTCGGGACCAGCCCGCCGGTGCGCTCGGCCGCCCACGCGTCCAGGGCCTTCCGGTCGGCCGCGGCGTCGCCGGAGAACCGGCCGAGCACCGCGTCCGGCAGGCCCGCCACCCACGTGTCGCGCAGCCGCAGGTCCGCGCGGACCCACAGGCCGACGGCCGAGGCCACCCCGGGGATCGCGCCGAGTCCGGCGGCCAGTTCGCGGGCCGCCCCGGCGGCCTCCTCCGCCGGCAGCCCGAGCGCGTCCGCCAGTTCGTTCCGGGCGGCTCCCGTGGCGCCGTCCGCGAGAGCGGCCAGCAGGGGCCAGACGCCCGCCGCGGACAGGACGGTGTCGCCGCCCGCCGGAAGCGCCCCGGCCCAGCGCCCCGTCATCCGGTTGACCACCCGCACCCTTCTGCCCCGCATATCGCCCCCGCCTCCCGGACCACGTACGATGCGCGCGCCCGTTCGATTGTTCGTTCCATCCGCCCCGATCAGGAGCACCGTACTCGTGGACCCGTCCCAGCCGCCCCAGGATTCACCGGCCCCGGGGACCCCGACGCCGCCGCCCGCGGAGCCGCCCGCCGGGCCGCCCGCGCCGCCGGCCGGACCCGCGGAGTCTCCGGCCGGGGCGTTCGCGCCACCCGCCGGGCCGCCCGCCCCGCCCGTCGGGCCCGGTGGTCCGGCCGTGCCCGGCGGTCCGCCCGTGCCCGGGCCGTACGGCGCTCCCGGGCCGTACCACGCGCCCGGGCCCTACACGCCGTACGGCCCCTACGGGCCTCAGGGGCCCGGTGGCGCCGGCCCGTACGGGGCGCCCCGGCCCGGCACCAACGGACTGGCCGTCGCCTCCCTCGTCTCCGGCGTCGTCTGCTGCCTGCCGCCCCTCGGGCTGATCCTCGGCCTGGTCGCCCTGCCGCAGATCCGGAAGAAGCAGCAGAAGGGCAAGGGCCTCGCCATCGCGGGCATCGCCCTGTCCACGGTGAGCTGCCTCCTCGTCGTCCTCGGCTTCGCGACCGGCGGCTTCGCCTCGTTCTGGAAGGGCGTCGAGGAGGGCATGGACAAGGCGGGCTCCTCCAAGTCGGCCTTCTCGCTGCGCAAGGGCGAGTGCTTCGACGTGCCCGGGAAGCTGGAGGAGTACACCGAGGACGTCGACATCGTCGACTGCGCGAAGCCCCACGAGGGCGAGGTCACCGGCAGCTTCAAGATCACCGGCTACGCCAAGTGGCCCGGCGACAAGGCCCTCGACGGCCTCGCCGAGGCGCGCTGCCAGGAGATCAACGACGCGTACACGCTGGACAAGTGGGCCGTCCCGGACGACGTCTGGACCTACTACTACCTGCCCAGCAGCATGTCCTGGCGGGGCGGCGACCGCACGGTGACCTGCACCTACGGCACCGACAAGGCGCCCTTCTCCGGCTCCCTGCGCAAGGACGGCTTCACCCTCAACGCCGATCAGCACGCCTTCCTGCTGGCCGTCAACGCGATCGACACCGCCCTGATGAAGGAGCCCGAGGAGGACGCCGACGCCGACCTGGCGGCCAACAAGGCCTGGGCGCGGGAGGTCCTCACGACGGTCACGGAGGAGGCCCAGGGGCTGCGCACCCGGGGCTGGCCGACGGCCGTCCGGCGGCCGGTGGCCGAGCTGTCGGACAAGCTCGACGCCGCCGGGAAGAAGTGGCGGAAGCTGGCGGCGGCGCGGGACGACGACGCGTTCTGGGCGGAGTACGAGGAGGCGTACGACGCGCTCGACCCGAAGATGGAGTCCGCGGCCCGCCGGGCGCTCGGCCTCGCCGACACCCTCAAACGCGACAGCGAGAAGGTCTGACCTCCGCCGCCCGCGCACGCCCAACGGGGCCCGGTCTCGCCGAGACCGGGCCCCGTCCGTGGTTCCGTCAGGCCGTGGTTCCGTCAGGCCGTCGTTCCGTCAGGCGTCAGCGTCGGCCGCCGAGCACGCCGTTCACCGCGGTGATCAGCTCGCCGTCCGGGGTGTCCCCGTCCAGCGACCAGAACATCGCGCCGCCGAGCCCCTTGGCCCGTACGTACGCCGACTTGGTACGCAGGACCTGCGGGTCGTCGTACGTCCACAGGGTCGTGCCGTCGAACAGCCAGGCGTGCCCGTTGCGGCGGTCCCGGTACACGGTGGACGCGCCCGACTCGGCCAGCTTCCTCAGCGCCTCGTAGTCCTCGGAGCCGGCGCCCCAGGTGCCGGCCGCCGCGCCGGTCGCGGGCTTGCCGAGGCCGGTGCCGCCGCCGGTGACGCCGGTCCAGCCCTGGCCGTAGAACGGCATGCCGACCACCAGCTTGCGGGCGGGCGCGCCGCGCCGCAGCCAGTCGTTCACGGTCTGGTCGACGCTGAAGTCGCCCCGGGGGGCGAAGAGCGCGGACTGCTGGGCGGTGGTCGACTCCCAGCTGCCGTGGAAGTCGTAGCCCTGGAGGTTGACGAAGTCGAGGTCACGCATGATCTTCCGGACCTCGAAGCCCGCGTCGATCTTGGCGGGCGCGGTCGGCACGAACGCCGACAGCTCGTAGTGCTTCCGCTTCCGCTCGGTCTTCGCGTACGCGTCGAGCTGGGTGCGGAACTCGCGTACCAGGGCCGTGAAGTTCTGCTTGTCCTCCGGCCGGAAGACGGTGTCGGTGTCGCCCGCGGAGCCGGGCCACTCCCAGTCGATGTCGATGCCGTCGAAGAGGCCCGCGGCGGCTCCCGCGCCGCCACGGGCGCCGTCGGCGGGCAGGTTGCCCTTGATGTAGAGGTCGACGCAGGAGGCGACGAGGGCCTTGCGGGAGGCGGGGGTGCGGGCCGCGTCCGAGAAGTGGGTGGACCAGCCCCAACCGCCCAGCGAGATCATGACCTTGAGGCCGGGGTGCGCCGCCTTGAGCTCGCGCAGCTGGTTGAAGTTGCCGGCCAGCGGCTGGTCCGGGGTGTCGGCGACCCCGTCGACCGAACCGGCCGCGTCGAGCGGGCGCACGTAGTCGGCCCAGGCGTCGGCCTCGCCGGGAACGTTCCCGGTGAAGCACTTCCCTTCGGCGCTCACGTTGCCGAAGGCGTAGTTGATGTGGCTGAGCCGGGCGGCGGTGCCGCTGGTCTCCAGGTCCTTGACCTGGAAGTTCCGCCCGTAGACGCCCCATTGGGTGAAGTAGCCGACGCGCTTGTACGCGGGCTTGGCGGGCTTCTCGTGCTGGTGAGAGGTCTGGGCCGCGCCCGCGGCGGGGGCGAGGGCGGCGAGCAGGCCGAGGGAGACGGCGGCGACGGACATCCGGGAAAGGCTTCTGCGACGCATGAGGCGGAACGTATTGGTCTGGACCATCAACGTCAAGGATTCCGAAGGCAGTTCGGTGGCTATACCTGCGGTAAGCGCCTGCGTAAAGGCAAGTCATCACTTCGAGTGAAACTTTGGCCCATGCTTGCGGTCGCGCACCCTCGGTTGTCAATCTGTAGCTGTCAGTCAACCTGAGGGGAGTGTCCAGTGACGTTCGGTGAGCAGCCGGCCTATCTGCGTGTGGCGAGCGATCTCCGGGAGAAGATCGCCAACGGCTCGCTTCCCCCGCACACCCGGCTCCCCTCCCAGGCGCGCATCCGCGAGGAGTACGGGGTGTCGGACACCGTCGCACTGGAAGCGCGCAAGGTCCTGATGGCCGAGGGTCTGGTCGAGGGGCGCTCGGGCTCGGGGACCTATGTGCGCGAGCGGCCCGTGCCGCGCCCCATCGCCCGCTCCGGCTACCGCCCCGCCGCGGGCGCCACCCCCTTCCGGCAGGAGCAGGCCGCCGAAGGGGCGCGCGGCACCTGGGAGTCGAACAGCGAGCAGGAGCCCGCGAGCGCGGAGATCGCCGTCCGGCTCGGCATCGAGCCGGGGGAGCGGGTGATGCGCACGCGGTACGTCTACCGGGACGCGGGCGAGCCGATGATGCTCTCCACCTCCTGGGAGCCGCTCGCCGTCACCGGGCGCACGCCGGTCATGCTGCCCGAGGAGGGGCCGCTGGGCGGCTGTGGGGTGGTGGAGCGGATGGCCGCGATCGACGTGGTGGTGGACAACGTGGTGGAGGAGGTCGGCGCCAGGCCCGGCCTCGCGGAGGAGCTGCTGACCCTCGGCGGCGTCCCCGGCCATGTGGTGATGGTGGTCGAGCGGACGTACTACGCCTCCGGGCGGGCCGTCGAGACCGCGGACGTCGTCGTGCCCGCCGACCGCTACCGGATCGCCTACCACCTGCCCGTGCGGTGACGGGATGAGCGGGTGGGCCGGTGAGCGGGTGGGCGGGTGAGCGGGTGACCGGGTGGGCCGGTGAGCGGGTGGGCCGGTGAGCGGCGGGACGGCGGCGGCGGCGGGACGGGGGCGGGTGGTGTCCGTGCCGGGCCGGTGACCGTTGTGCGGTGCCGGGTGTCCGGCGCCGTTCACACCGAGTTGACGGAGCGCCGGTACCCGTAACGCCGGGGCAACCGCGTCTCGCGACGGATCGTCACGCCCCGCTCCTACCTTCCTCGTCCGTACCCGCAATCCGGTCGGACGACAGGAAACAGGAACCCTCATGACGGACACGGTCACCCCGCCGGGGACCTCGGCGCCCGCCCCGCCACCCCGCCGCCGCTATGCCGCACTGGCCGCCGACGAGAGCCGCGAGGACTACTCGCTGCGCTACGCGCCGCACTCCTTCCGGCGCTGGTCGCCCGCGACGGTCGCCGGCACCGCGCTCGGCGGCATCGCCTACCTCGCCGACTTCGCCATCGGCGCCTCGATCGTCTTCACCTACGGCTTCACCAGCGGAGCCGCCTCGATCCTCACCGCCGCCGTCGTCATCTTCCTCACCGGCATCCCGATCGCCCGCGCCTGCGCCCGGTACGGCCTCGACATGGACCTCGTCACCCGGGGTGCCGGCTTCGGCTACTTCGGCTCCACCCTCACCTCGCTCATCTACGCCTCGTTCACCTTCATCTTCTTCGCGCTCGAAGGCTCGATCATGGCCCAGGCCATGCACCAGGCCTTCGGGCTGCCGGTCGAGATCGGCTATCTCGTCACCACGCTGATCGTGATCCCGATCGTCTTCCGCGGCATGGGCGCCCTCGCCAAGGTGCAGGCCTGGACCCAACCCCTGTGGCTCGTCGGCCTGGTGCTGCCCTTCCTGGTGCTCGCCTTCGAGGCGCCGGACGCCTGGGGCGCCTTCGCCTCCTTCGGCGGCACCGAGGGGGCCGGCTCCGGCTTCTCTTGGATCGGCTTCGGGCTCGGCACCGGTGTGGCCCTCTCCCTCATCGCGCAGATCGGCGAACAGGCCGACTACCTGCGCTTCATGCCCGCCAGGACCGAGCAGAACAAGCGGCGCTGGAACCTCGCCGTGCTCGCCGCCGGACCCGGCTGGGTGGTCATCGGCGCGGCCAAGCAGCTCGGCGGCGCCTTCCTCGCCTTCGTCGCCCTGGAGGCGGTCGGCAAGACCCACGCCCTGGAGCCGATCGCCCCGCAGATCGAGGCGCTCCGGCCCTGGCTCGGATCCTTCGCGCTGCCCGCCGCGGCCCTCTTCGTGATCGTCTCCCAGATCAAGATCAACGTCACCAACGCGTACAGCGGCTCGCTGTCCTGGTCGAACTTCTTCTCCCGGCTCACCCACCGCCACCCCGGCCGGGTCTGGTACATCTTCCTCAACCTCGTCATCGCGCTGACGCTGATGGAGATGAACATGTTCGCGGCCCTGGGCAAGCTGCTGGGCTTCTACTCCAACGTCGGCATCGCCTGGATCGCCGCCGTCGCCGCCGACCTCGTCATCAACAAGCGGGCCGGCTGGAGCCCGCCGTACATCGAGTTCAAACGCGCCTATCTGTACCCCGTGAACCCGGCCGGCTTCGGCGCCATGGGCATCGCCTCCGTCGTCTCGATCCTCGCTTTCTTCGGTCTCTTCGGACGGTACGCCGAGGCCTTCTCCACCTTCATCGCCGCCGGTCTCGCCGTGGTGCTCTGCCCGCTCATCGCCTGGGCGACCCGGGGGAGGTACTACCTGGCCCGGCCCAACCCCGTGAGCGGTGCGGGCGTGGCCGTCCCCGACGTGACCGCCACCCACGAGTGCGCGGTCTGCGCCACCGCGTACGAGCTGCCCGACATCGCCGACTGCCCCGCCCACTCCGGTCCGATCTGCTCGCTGTGCTGCTCCCTCGACGCCACCTGCGGGGACGTCTGCCGCAAGGACCCGGAGGCCGCCGGAACCGTCCTGATGCCGGTGCCGACCGTCCCCACGGCGCCGCCGGTGGCCTGAGCCCGGCCTCCCTCCGCCGGTTACTGGCCAGATACGTATCTCTTCGTGAAAACCCGTATCCGCTGTGTAAAGGTCAGGCGTAAGCTCCGGCATATGCGGATTGCGATTTCCTGGAGATCGTCAGACATGGCCGGACCGGCGGAGGGAGAAGTCCGATGAGCGACAGCGGCCCCGTCCTTCCCTGGCTGGTCATACGGCAGGACGACAACGGCAACCGCTACCGCGTCGGTCAGTACGCGACCGAGGGCGAGGCCCAGAAGATCGCTGACAGCCTCGACGACCGCGGCCACAAGCAGCTCTACTGGGTCGAGCGGATCGGCTCGCCCGCGCTCTGAGCGGGCAGGGTCCACGGCGGCCCCGCGTCCGGGCGGTCCCCGTGGCCGACCGGGTTACGCTCCGCCCCATGACCGATCACCCCGCCCGCCCCGCCGGCCCCGGCCCCGACCCCGTCGTCGTGGTGGCCGGGGCGCTCTACGACCAGGGGCGCCTGCTCGCCGCCCGCCGCAGCGCCCCCGCCGAACTCGCCGGCCGCTGGGAACTGCCCGGCGGCAAGCTGGAGCCGGGCGAGAGCCCCGAGGAGGCCCTGGTCAGGGAGCTCCGCGAGGAGCTGGGCATCGAGACCGAGCCGGGTGAGCGCATCCCCGGCGAATGGCCGCTGAAGCCCGGATACGTGCTGCGGGTGTGGACCGCCCGGCTGCTCTCCGGCGAGCCGCGCCCGCTGGAGGACCACGACCAGCTGCGCTGGCTGGCCCGTCACGAGCTGGACTCCGTCGACTGGCTCGACCAGGACCGGCCCGCCGTCGCCGAGGCGGCCCGGCTGCTGCCGGCGAACCCGGCGGACGGCGCGCGCCACTGAGTCCTACGCCGTTCGTGCCACCGTGCGCCCAGGCGGCCGCCCGGCGCGATATCCCACTCCAAATATCGGGTATGTGCTGATTAACCCCCCGAAATAGGACGTGGGCCTCGTGATCGACACCGAAGGCGACTGTGCCGAGTGGCACTTTCCGGCGGAGGCCAACGCCGTGCGCACGGCCCGCCACGCGGTGCGGGACACCCTGAGGGCCTGGCAGCTCGACTCGGTGATCGGCGATGTGACGATCCTGCTGGTCAGCGAGCTGGTGACCAACTCCCTGCGCTACGCGTCCGGGCCCATCGGAGTCCGGCTGGTCCGCCTCCGAGCCGACGGAAGCGGCCCCGGACACGGCCCCGCGCTCCTCGTGGAGGTCTCCGATCCGCTTCCGGACGGCCCCACCGAGCGCCCCGCCGGACCCGAGGACGAAGGGGGGCGCGGACTTCAGCTGGTGGCCTGTTCCGCACGCCGCTGGGGTACCCGCGCGGGCAGGACGGGCAAAACCGTGTGGTTCGAGCTGGCTCTGCCTGGTGAGTAAACAGGGTGGGACGACGATCAGCGGGCCTCGGCCGGAAGCGAACGAGACCACCCTGTGATCGTGAACGTCGTGCCGACGGGGGCCATGGTGCTGAATACTGCGCTCATGGCCGGTCCGGTGCGGTGAGCTGGAGGGGACGGTCGCGTGAGCGAGATACCTGAGACGGCGAGCGGGGTCGTGTGGCAGAGCAGCCCGCCCGGGTCGATCTATGACTACATCCGGGTCGCCTCCTTCTCGATAGGCCCCGACGGGCTCGTCGAGCAGTGGAGCAGACGGGCCGTCGAGCTGTTCGGCGTGACCGCCGAGGACGCCATGGGCAAGGACCCGGTCGAGGCCTTCATGCCCGCCGACCTGCGCGAGCGCGGCCATCGCCGGGTCAGGGAGATCCTCGACGGCAAGGAGTGGACGGGCCTGGTCCCGTTCCGCATGCCGGGGGAGGACCGCCCGCACGGCATCGCCGAGATGTACGTCATGCCGAGCGAGACCGCGTCGGGGCGACGGGCCGCCCTCTGCATCGTGGTGGACGTGCGCGCCCTGCGCCGGATCGAGACCGACCTGGCGGCCTCGCAGGCTATTTTCGGCCAATCCCCGTTCGGCTTCCTCCTCTTCGGCACCGACCTGACCGTCAAGCGGGCCAACCGGCGCTTCGCCACCGTCTTCGGCGGCTCCGCCGACGACCACCGCGGCCGCACCGTCCACGACTACCTGCCCCGGTCCGAGGCCGACCGGATGACCGCCGCGCTGCGCAAGGTCCTGGAGACCGGCGAGTCCGTCGCCGACCTCCAGATCGTCGGCGCCGCCCCCGGCTCCACCGACCGCCGCCAGTGGTCGATCAACCTCTACCGCGTGCACGGCGGCACCGGCCGGCCCGTCGGCGTCGCCGGCCTCGGCATCGACGTCACCCGCCGGCACAACGCGGCCCGCGAGGCCGCCAGCGCCCGCCGCAACCTCGCCCTCCTCAACGAGGCCGGCACCCGCATCGGCAACTCCCTCGACCTGGAGGCCACCGCCCGCGAGCTCCTCGGCGTCGCCGTCCCCGGCTTCTGCGACCTCGCCGCCGTCGACCTCTACCAGGGCCTGCTCACCGGCGAAGAGGCCCCGCCCGGACGCATGGGCGGCTCCCACGACGTCGGCTACGGCGCCGGCAGCGCCGAACTGCGCAGGGTCGCCGTCGCCAGCGCCGTCTCCGACAGCCGCGTCCAGGTCGGCAGGCCCCGGGCCGCCGGCGACGACGCGGCGGCCCGGGCCACCGGGGCCGACCGCGAGGTCTGTTGCGACGACGGCCCCATCGAGCTCGGCTCCGTCCACCGCTACCCGTTCAACTCGCCGTGCGCCGACGCCCTGCGCACCGGCCGCCTCAGCACCGTCCCCGGCGCGGACGGCAGCCTCGTCCAGTCCACCCTCGTCGTCCCGATGGTCGCCCACGACACCGTCGTCGGACTCGTGCAGTTCTCCCGCGCCAAGGGCAGTGAACCCTTCGGCGAACGGGACCGGGCCCTCGCCGTCGAACTGGCCGCCCGCGCCGCCGTCTGCATCGACAACGCCCGCCTCTACCGGCGCGAACACGAGCGGGCCCTCATCCTCCAGCGCAGCCTCCTGCCGCCCGGCGACCCCGAGGCGGCCGGCCTCGACATCGCCTGCCGCTACCTCCCCGGCGCCGACGCCACCGAGGTCGGCGGCGACTGGTTCGACGTGATCCAGCTCCCCGGCCACCGCACCGCCCTGGTCGTCGGCGACGTCATGGGCCGCGGCCTGCGCGCCGCCGTCGCCATGGGCGAACTGCGCACCGCCGTACGCACCCTGGCCCAGCTCGATCTCGAACCGGCCGAGGTGCTGTCCCACCTCGACGAGATCGCACGCGGCCTCGGCGCCCCCGGCGGCGCCCAGCAGTCCGCCCGCGCCCACAAGGCACGCGGGCCCGAGCTCTCCGAGGTCTACCTCGCCACCTGCGTGTACGCCGTCTACGACCCGGTCACCCGGCGCTGCACCTTCGCCAACGCGGGCCACCTGCCGCCCGTGCTCGTCGAACCCGGCGAGGAGGCCCTGCTCCTCGACGTACCGCCCGGGATGCCGCTGGGCGTCGGCGGCGAACCCTTCGAGGAGGTCGAGGTCGAACTCCCCGAGGGCGCGCTGCTCGCCCTCTACACCGACGGGCTCGTCGAATCCCGCGACCATCCGCTCGACGAGGGCCTCAGCGCCTTCCGCAGCGCCCTGAGCAACCCCGGCCGGCCCCTGGAGGACGTCTGCGACCAGGTCCTCAGCGCCCTGGAGACCCGGCACGGCGAGGACGACATCGCGCTGCTGATGGCCCGTATCCAGGGACTGCCCGCCGAGGCCGTCGGCGACTGGCGGCTGCCCAGGGAGCCCCGCTCCGTCGGCCGGGCCCGCGAGCTGGCCCGCGCCCAGCTCACCGCCTGGGAGCTGGAGCCCCTGGTGGACACCGTCGAACTGCTCGTCAGCGAACTCGTCACCAACGCCCTGCGCTACGGCGAGGGGGAGATCCGGCTGCGGCTGCTGCGCGACCGCACCCTGGTCTGCGAGGTGTGGGACGCGGGCCTGGTCCAGCCGCGCCGCCGCCGCGCCAAGGACACCGACGAGGGCGGCCGCGGGCTGCAACTGGTCGGACTGCTCAGCGCCGCCTGGGGCTCGCGCCGCACCCCGCGCGGCAAGACGGTCTGGTTCGACCTGCCGCTGCCCGACGGCGACAGCCTCGCCGAGCCCTCGGTGGAGCAGCTGCTCAGCATGTTCTGAGCAGCGGGCCTCCAGCGGCCGGCACCTGCGGGCCACCAGCCGCCGGCAGCGGCGGGCCACCAGCGGCCGGCACCTGCGGGTCACCCGCGGCCACCCGCAGCGGGCCACCGCGCCCGGCTCAGCCCTTCAGGGCGGCGAGCCGGGCCTCGATCTCGGCCTGGTCGCCGAGCGCGTCCAGCTGCTCGAACTGCGCGTCCAGGGAGGAGGCCGCGAGCTCCTGCTTGCCCAGGGCCCTCGCCTCCTCCCGGCGCACCTTGTCCTCGAAGCGGCTCAGCTCGCTCGTCGGGTCGAGGACGTCGACGCTCTTCACCGCGTCCATCATCCGGTTCTGCGCCTGCGCGGACTTCGCCCGCGCGACCAGCTCGTCCCGCTTGGCCTGGAGCTCGCCCAGCTTGGCCTTCATCTGGTCGAGGCCGCTCCGGAGCTTCCGTACGACCTCGGTCTGCGCGGCGATCGTCGGCTCCGCCGTCCGCGCCTCCTTCTCCGCCTGGAGCTGCCGGCCCAGCGCCACCTTCGCCAGGTTGTCGAAACGGTCCGCCTCCGCCGTCTGCCCGCCGCCCCGCAGCTCGTCCGCCCTTCGGCTCGCGGCCAGGGCCTTCTCGCCCCACTCCTTCGCCGCGTCCACGTCCTCCTGGTGGTCCTGCTCCATCAGCCGCAGGTTGCCGATGGTCGCGGCGACCGCCTCCTCCGCCTCCGCGATGTTGCCCGCGTACTCGCGGATCAACTGGTCCAGCATCTTCTGCGGATCCTCGGCCTGGTCGAGGAGCGCGTTGATGTTGGCCTTCGCCAGCTGGGCGACCCGGCCCAGGATGGTCTGCTTGCTCATGGTCGGTCTCCTTGGGTGGGACAACTGTGAGGGCGCACGGTCAGAATCGGCCACCGCCGCCCAGCCGGCCGCGCGTGCCCCCGCCGCCGAAGCTGCCGGGGCCGCCGCCGAAGCCGCCGCCCCCGAACCCCCCGCCGTGACCGCCGCCCCCGCCACGGCCGCCGCCGAACAGGCCGCCGAGGATGATGCCGCCGAGCACCGCGCCGCCCAGCCCGCCCCCGCCGGACCCGCCCGCTCCCGTGCCGCCGCCGAACCCGTCGGGGTTCCCGTACGTCCGTACGTCCAGCTCGGCCAGCTCCTGCGCCCGCCGGGCCAGCGCGTCCGCCTGCTGCGCCTCCGTCAGGGCGGACTGCGGGTCGCTCTCGGCGAGCTCCGTCGCCCGGTCGAGCCGGCGCCGGGCCTCGGCCAGCCGGGTGCGGGCCTCGGCGCCGACCGCGCCCCGGTGCGTCGTGACGTAGTCGCCGGCCGCGCCGATCGCGGAACGGGCCGTCAGCAGGGCCTGGTCGAGCAGGGCCCGGGCGCGCCGGGTGCCCGACTCGCGCTCCCGGGCGCCCTCCAGGGCCTCGTCGAGGGCGGCGTCCGCCTGCTCGACCCGGCGCAGCACCTCGATCGGGTCGTACCGGCCGGATTCCACCGCCGCCCGCACATCGGCGAGTACGGACTCGGCCCGGCCGATCCGGCCCCGCAGGTCCGCCGTCGACACGTCCTCCGCGGTGCCCTGGAGCAGCCCGCGGGCGTCCGCCAGGTCCGCCTCGGTCTCGGCGAGCGCGCCCGGCAGCCCGCCGACGGCCTCCGCCAGTTCCTTGGCCCGCCGGTCGACCGCCTCGATCAGCCGGGCCGCCTGGTCGACGGCGCCCTCCGCGGCCCGGATCTGCACGGCGGCGGCGCCGTTGTCGCCGGCGTCGAGGTGCTGCCGGGCCTGGTTGACGGTGGAGGTCGCGAACACGAGCCGGTCCTTGGCCTGTTCGACGTCGCCGGAGACCGGGGCCGCCGCGGACTCGGTGTACCGCTCGCGCATCGCCGCGAGCGCCGCCACTGCCGTACCCATCCGGCCGGTCTGCTCGCGGAAGGCCGTCTCGACGGCCGCGAGCGCCTGCGGGGCGTTGTGCTCCAGGGCGCGCAGCCGGTCGAAGTCGGCGGCTTCGGCGTCGAGGCGGGCGTTCACGTCCGCGCAGCGCCGCAGGATCTCCTCCAGCATCGAGCGGCGGGTCGCGTCGTCCTCGGGGAACGCGTCGTCGAGCTGCTGGCGCAGCCGGAACGCGGCCGTCAGCTCGCCCTCGGCGTACCGGACGGCCGCGGTGAACGGCTCGGCCGCCTCGTCGCCGAACTGGGCCGCCGCGAAGCCGAGTTCCTCGTTGCTGGTGCGGACGGCGTCGTCGGTGGCGACCAGCGCCTGCCGGGCCCTGCCGTCCAGCTCCTCCAGGGTCGGCCGCGCGGGTGCCTTCGGCGTGCCCCGGCCCTGCCCGGCGCCGGGCGGCGGGGTGGTGCGGGGGCCGCTCTTCCTGCGCCGCCGGGTGTACGCGTACGCCGCCACCGCGCCGGCGCCGCCGACCAGGACGACGGGCAGGACGAGGTCGCTCGCGGAGGGGGAGCCGGATCCGGCGGACCCGGTGCCGGGGTCGGCGGGGCCGGGTGTGATCGCGGGGGTGGGGACGGGCTGTCCGGCGAGGACGGCGGAGTAGCCGTTCGCGGCGCCGATCGCCGCGCCCGCCCAGTCGTTCTGCCGCAGGGCGGGCTCGATCGCGGTCCGGGCCACGTCGTCGAGCTGGGCCTGGGTGAAGCGCGAGTCGGGGTCGGCGGAGTAGCCGTACTGCCGGTCGTGGGTGGCGACGGCGAGCAGGACGTCGTCGCGGCCCAGGCCGTTGCGCTCGGCGGTGGTGTCGGCCCAGCTCTGGGCCGGGCGGCCGGAGAAGTCCCGTACGTAGACGACGAAGAGCTGCACCCGGCGGGCGTCGAAGAGCGCGTCGAGGGCCCGCACCACCTCGGGCCGCCGGTCGCCCAGCGCTCCCACCCGGTCGGTGATCTGCCCCTCCCGGGACAGCGTGACCGGGTCGTCGGCGCGGGCACCGGGGACGGCGGGCACGACCAGCCACCACGCCGCCACCAGCACCGCGAGCAGGGCTCGGGTGGCTGTTCGCGTCACAGAAGGGAGGCTATGTCCGCCCCGGAAGCTCCGCGACCGGGCCGCCCGGGGCGGAAACCGCGCACGATCGTCCGGCGTCACTGTCAGTAGCCGCCGCTACGGTGGCCGAGGTGACAGGACGATCCCCGGGGGGCCCAGATGGACGCACGAGCGAACAGACGGTGGCGGCGCGCCCGCCGGTGGGCCCTCGCCCTCGTCCTGCTGCTGGTCGTCCCGCCGCTCGTCGGCGGCCTCGCGCTGCGCCTGAACTACACGGGTGAGCTCCGCGACGGCACGCGGAGCCGCGGCAAGGACGCCATCTGGCTCGGCCACGCCTGGGTCGACGGCCGGAAGAAGGACGCCGACCTGGCCGCGTTCGCCACCCGCATCAAGGGGACCGGCATCCGCGACCTGTACGTCCACGCGGGCCCCCTGGAGCACGACGGCACCCTGCCCGCCGCCCGCCACCCGAGGGCGGCCTGGCTCGTCGGCGCCGTCCACCGCACGCTGCCCGGCATACGGGTGCACGCCTGGCTGGGCGACGTCCTGGCCACCGAGGGCCCCGACGGGCTGCGCCTGGAGCGGCCCGCGTCCCGTGTCGCCGTGGTGGCCTCCGCCCGGCAGGTGCTCGACGCGGGCTTCGACGGCGTCCACTTCGACCTGGAGCCCCTGCACTCCGACGACGCCGACTACCTCTCCCTCCTCGACGACCTCGGCGCGCTGACCCGCTCCCGCAAGGCGCAGCTCTCGGTCGCCGCGCACCAGATCGACCCGCTGCCGGCCGCGCACACCGTCCTCGGCGGGCTCAGCGGCAGCGAGAAGTGGTGGTCGCAGGCGTTCTTCGGCCAGGTCGCCCGCCGCGTCGACCAGATAGCCGTCATGTCGTACGACACCTGGATGCCCCTGGAGGGCCTCTACGGCGGGTACGTCGCCCAGCAGACCAGCCTCGCCCTGGAGGTCACTCCCGAGAGCACGGACCTGCTGATGGGCCTGCCGTTCTTCCACGAGGACGACCTCGGCCACCACGAGTCCGCCGAGACCGTGACGGCCGCCGTCCACGGCGCCCGCCTCGGCCTCGGCCGCACCGACCCGGACCGCGAACGCTTCGGCCTCGCCCTGTACGTCGACTTCGCGGCCCGGGACGAGGACTGGACGGCCTACCGGGAGGGCTGGCACTGACCGGTGGGGCCGGGTGGGGCTCGGTCGGGTCCGCTGGGTGGCCCGGGGCCGGGGGTGCCGCCCCGTGCGGCCCCGGGCGCGGGCTCAGTAGGAGCAGCCGCTGGTGGGGAGGGTGTTCGGCGCGGGCGGGGTCGTGCCGTCGTACAGGGCGAGGAGCAGCGGCTGCGGGCAGTGCTTCACGCCGCCGATCCGGATCTCGAAGTGGAGGTGCGGGCCGGTCGACTGGCCGGTGTTCCCGGACTCGCCGAGGTACTGCCCGGGGCTGACCGTGGTCCCCGAGGCGACCCCGCGCGAGTCGAGGTGCCCGTAGATGTACGTGGTGCCGTCGGAGCCGGTCAGGGTGATGCCGTTGCCGAACCCGCCGTCGATGTAGCCGACCGTTCCGCGCGTGACCGCGTACACCGGGGTGCCGGTCGGGACCTGGATGTCGATGGCCGCGTAGTCGTGGTGGGGGTCGTCCAGCTCGCTGCGGGGGACGGCGCCCGAGGGCAGGACGTAGGCGAAGTCCCGGCCGGCGCAGGTGGCGGTCTCCGGCTCCGCGGACAGCACGGTCTGGGTCCAGCCGGAGACGTCGACCGGGTCGTCGTTGTGGTAGACGATGTCGCCGCCCGAGCCGTCGGTGGGGTTCACGTCCTGGTACCAGTACATGCCGCCGGCCGAGGTCACGCCGTAGTAGAGGCCCCCGCCGGGGGAGACCAGTTTGTCGAAGCCGGACCAGTTGGCCGCGGCGAGCAGCCGGCTCGACCAGCCGCCCGTGCTGTCGATCCGGTACTCCAGGAGCCGGCCGTCGGAGGTGTTCGCGAGCAGCCGGTCGTCGCCGGTGGCGGTGAGGGTCTTCAGGACGAAACCGGTGCCGATCTCGACGCGCTGGCCGATGTGCTGGGAGCCGGCCGGCTTGGGCTGAGACACCAGGTACTGGAGGAGCATGCCCCCGGCGGTCCCGTACAGGTGCCCGTGTCCGTCGTACGTCAGCTTGTCGTGGGTCCAGCCGGTGCCGATGGCGACGGGGGCGTTGAGCAGGGCGAGGGAGAGGTTGTTGGTCTTGATGTCGATCCGATAGAGCGTGCCGGCGCTGTCGGTGGCGAGGACGGTGTTGAAGTTGAGCGTCGCCAGGGCCTTGGGGACGAAGCCGAGGTCGGGGCCGACCAGGGTCTTGACCCGGTCACCGTTCGAGGGGTCGATCTGCGAGTAGGTCAGACGGCCGTCGGCCAGAGCTCCGTAGATCGACACCGAGCCCGAGCAGTCCGCCGTGGCACCGGCTCGTGTGACGACGTTCGCCGTGCGCGCGGCGGCGGGGGCAAGGGTGCCCGCCTGCGCCGTGCCGGTGGTGACGGCCGCGAGGCCGAGGGCCAGGGCCGTCGTGAGGAGGGAGCGGACGGCGCCGCGGCGCCTGCTGGTCTGCAACGTGGGACCTCCGTGGTGTGTGGTCCGGCGTCGCTCGCCACGGGGTGCCCGGCGACCGCCGCCGGATTCCGCCGGGGCGACGGCGGGCACAGGGTGTGCGGCCCGCCGACGCGTGCGAGCGTCCCCATGGCGCGGGCCGGAGCACCCCCTTGTGACCCTCTCGTTACGTGGGCATGCCAAATTGGCCGACGGGTCGTCCGTCGCACGGCGGGTTGGGCCCCCTTGACCGCCCCCGGATCACGGCCCCCCGGATCACGGCCCCCCGGATCACGGCCCCCCGGATTACGGCCCCCCCCCGGATCAGGGTCCCCCGGATAACCGCCCCCGGATCACCCCCGGCTCACTGCCCCCGTCGCCGGATCTTGTTCCCCAGCCACACCACCGGGTCGTACTTCCGGTCCACGACCCGTTCCTTCATCGGGATCAGCGCGTTGTCCGTGATCCGGATGGACTCCGGGCACACCTCCGTGCAGCACTTGGTGATGTTGCAGTAGCCGAGGCCGTGTTCGTCCTGGGCGGTGCGGCGGCGGTCCAGGCCCGTCTCCTCGGCCGCGTCGAGCGGGTGCATGTCGAGTTCGGCGATCCGCATGAGGAAGCGGGGGCCGGCGAAGGCGGGTTTGTTCTCCTCGTGGTCGCGGACGACATGGCAGGTGTCCTGGCACAGGAAGCACTCGATGCACTTGCGGAACTCCTGCGAGCGGTCGACGTCCTCCTGCCGCATCCGGTACTCGCCCGGGGCGAGCCCGGCCGGCGGGACGAAGGCCGGGATCTCGCGCGCCTTCGCGTAGTTGAAGGAGACGTCCGTGACCAGGTCGCGGATCACGGGGAAGGCGCGCATCGGGGTCACGGTGACGGTCTCGTCGCGCGTGAAGACCGACATCCGGGTCATGCACATCAGCCGCGGCCGCCCGTTGATCTCGGCCGAACAGGAGCCGCACTTGCCGGCCTTGCAGTTCCAGCGCACGGCGAGATCCGGGGCCTGGGTGGCCTGGAGGCGGTGCACGATGTCGAGGACCACCTCGCCGTCGTGCACCTCCACCGTGTAGTCGGTCAGATCGCCGCCGTCGGCGTCGCCCCGCCAGATCCGGAAGCGGGCCTGGTACGTGCTCATGACTCCAGCTCCTCCGCTGACAGGTACTTCGCCAGCTCCTCCCGCTCGAAGAGCGCGAGGAGGTCGGCCCTGATCGGTTCGGTGGCCACCCGTTCCAGCGCGATGCGGGGGCCCGCCGCCCGGCACAGCAGGTTCACCGGGCGCCAGGCGCGGTCCATCGCCGGGTGGTCCTCGCGGGTGTGCCCGCCCCTGCTCTCGGTGCGTTCCAGCGCCGCCCGGGCCACGCACTCGCTGACCAGCAGCATGTTCCGCAGGTCCAGGGCCAGGTGCCAGCCCGGGTTGAACTGCCGGTGCCCCTCCACGGAGACCCGGTCCGCGCGCTCACGGAGTTCCGCGATCCGCTCCAGCGCCTCCGCCATCTCGCCCTCCCGCCGGATGATCCCGACGAGGTCGTTCATCGTCTGCTGGAGCTCCTGATGGAGGGTGTACGGGTTCTCCGGGGCCGCCGCGCCGCCCTCGAAGGGCGCCAGGGCCTCCGCCCGCGCCGCGGCCACGGCTTCCTCGGGCACGCGATCGGATCCAGGATGGTGGATATCGGATCCACCATCCGACGCGTACTCCGCCGCATGCATCCCCGCCCGCCGCCCGAACACCAGCAGGTCCGACAGCGAGTTGCCCCCCAGCCGATTGGATCCATGCATCCCGCCCGCGACCTCACCGGCCGCGAACAGGCCCGGAACGCCGACCGTCGCCGCCGATTCCGACTCGACGGCCACCCCGCCCATCACGTAGTGACAGGTCGGCCCGACCTCCATCGCCTCGGCCGTGATGTCGACGTCGGCCAGCTCCTTGAACTGGTGGTACATCGAGGGCAGCCGGCGCCGGATCACCTCGGCCGGCATCCGGGTCGACACGTCGAGGAAGACACCGCCGTGCGGGGAGCCGCGCCCCGCCTTGACCTCGGCGTTGATCGCGCGGGCCACCTCGTCGCGCGGCAGCAGCTCGGGCGGGCGCCGGTTGTGGTCGGGGTCCTCGTACCAGCGGTCGCCCTCCTCCTCCGACTGCGCGTACTTCTCCTTGAAGACCTCGGGGACGTAGTCGAACATGAACCGCCGGCCCTCGGAGTTCCTGAGCACCCCGCCGTCGCCGCGCACCGACTCGGTGACGAGGATGCCCTTCACCGACGGCGGCCAGACCATCCCGGTCGGATGGAACTGCACGAACTCCATGTTGACCAGCGGCGCCCCCGCGAGCAGGGCGAGCGCGTGCCCGTCGCCCGTGTACTCCCACGAGTTGGACGTCACCTTGAAGGACTTGCCGATCCCACCGGTCGCGAGGACCACCGACGGCGCCTCCAGGACGAAGAAGCGGCCGGTCTCCCGCTCGTAACAGAAGACGCCGCCGACCCGCTCCCCGGACGCGGTCTTCAGGACGCGGGTGACCGTGCACTCCTGGAAGACCTTCAGCCGGGACTCGTACTCCCCGGTCTCCCGGAAGTCCTCCTGCTGGAGGGAGACGATCTTCTGCTGGAGGGTGCGGATCAGTTCGAGCCCCGTACGGTCGCCGACGTGCGCGAGGCGGGGGTACTCGTGGCCGCCGAAGTTGCGCTGGGAGATGCGCCCGTCGGGCGTGCGGTCGAAGAGCGCGCCCCAGGTCTCCAGCTCCCACACCCGCTCGGGCGCCTCCTGCGCGTGGAGCTCGGCCATCCGCCACTGGTTGAGGAACTTCCCGCCGCGCATGGTGTCGCGGAAGTGGACCTGCCAGCTGTCGTGCGGGTTGGCGTTGGCCATGGAGGCGGCGATGCCGCCCTCGGCCATCACCGTGTGGGCCTTGCCGAAGAGGGACTTGCAGATCACGGCGGTACGGGCGCCCCGGCGCCGCGCCTCGATCGCCGCGCGCAGCCCGGCACCGCCGGCGCCGACCACGATCACGTCCCACCGCTGTCGTTCCACAGGACTCATCTCAGAAGAACCTCGGGTCGTCGAAGGCACCGGTGGCGAGCAGATACACGTACAGGTCGCAGACGGCGACGCTGATCAGCGAGGACCAGGCGAGCAGCATGTGACGCCGGTTCAGCCGGCCCACCCAGGTCCACAGCCGGTAGCGGACCGGGTGCCGGGAGAAGTGCCGCAGCCGCCCGCCCACGACGTGCCGGCAGGAGTGGCAGGAGAGGGTGTACGACCAGATGAGCGCGATGTTGACGACGTACAGCACCGTCCCGAGCCCCGCGTGGCCCCAGGCGTAGGAGGAGTCCCGGAAGGTGAGCACGGTGTCGTAGGTGAGGATCCCGGCGACCGGCAGGGCCAGGTAGAAGAAGTAGCGGTGCGCGTTCTGCAGGATCAGCGGGAGCCGGGTCTCGCCGGTGTACGTGCGGTGGGGTTCGGCGACCGCGCAGGCCGGGGGAGACGCCCAGAACCCCCGGTAGTAGGCCTTGCGGTAGTAGTAGCAGGTCAGCCGGAAGCCGAGCGGGAAGACCAGGATCAGCAGCGCGGGGGACAGGCCCCACCAGCTGCCGAAGAGCGCCCAGTTCGGCCCGCCGCGCATGGGGACGCAGTTCTCCGCGAGGCACGGCGAGTAGAACGGCGACACATAGGGGGCGGCGTAGTAGTCGGCGTTCGCGAAGGCCCGCCAGGTCGAGTACGCGACGAAGGCGAGCAGTCCCGCGGCGGTGACGGCGGGCGCCAGCCACCAGCGGTCGGTGCGCAGATGGCGGGCGGCGAGGGAGGCGCGCCCCGGGGAGCGCACCCCCGTCGCCGCTCCGGTCCTCGGCGGGGGTTGGGTGCCTGTGGCCAACGGGGCCTCCTCGGTTCTACGGCGCGTGGCGGTCGCGCGCTCCCAGGCCCTCGTCGTCGGTGTCCGTCCACAGCCCGCTGTCGTACGGGGTGTCGGGGATGGTCACCAGGCTCTCGGCGCGGCCCTCCGGGGGCTGGGGTGCGGCCCGCTCCGTCCCGACGCGGCGTTCCAGCTCTTCGACCGTGTGCTCCAGGTCCTGCAGGCGACGCTTGACGGCCGCCAGATCGTCCTGAACGGACATGGTTGCCCTCACTTCCGCGAACGCGCGGTCTGCGATCACGCGAGGGGGGGTCCCCCTCTGGCCGAGCGAAGCCGAGACCTGGGGGAGAGTGTCGCGCGTCACATCCCGCTTGTGAAGCAGTGCGTACGGGATTCCACTCGTCCGGAGCGTCCCCATGTCCCGGCGGTTGGGCCGCACGAGTGGGGTTCGCCGTTCGTGCCGCCGTGTCGCCGTGGCCGGATCCGCTCCGTCCTTTTCAGTGTATGAGCAATAGGTGTGATCATCTCCAAATGGCATAAAACTGGACGAAGGGGTACAAGTCATGTCCCAGTTCGGCGCCCCTCGCGGGAGGACATGCTCCAGGAGCCCCCGCTCCCGCACGCTCCGCTCCGTAGCCACCCTCAGCAGTGCCGTGCTCGCCCTCGCCGTGCTCTCCGGATGCAGCTCCGGCGACAGCGCCGACGAGACCCCCGCCGCCGCCCAGGACAACGCGCCGGCCGCGCGCGACCAGGTCGCCGACGGAGGGTCCCTGCGCTGGGCCGTCGACGCGCTGCCCACCACCCTGAACGCCTTCCAGGCCGACGCCGACGGCGCCACCAACCGCATCGCCGGAGCCGTGCTCCCCTCCCTCTACACCCTGGACGGCCGCGGCCGGCCGCAGATCAACCCGGACTACCTGGAGTCCGCCCAGGTCGTCGAGACCGAGCCCAAGCAGGTCGTCCTCTACAAGCTCAACCAGCAGGCGGTCTGGAGCGACGGGCGCGAGATCGGCGCCCCGGACTTCGTCGCCCAGTGGCGGGCGCTGAGCGGCCGGGACACCGCGTACTGGACCGCGCGCAACGCCGGCTACGAGCGGATCGAGAAGATCGAGCGCGGCAAGAACGACCTGGAGGTGCGGGTCACCTTCGGCAAGCCGTACGCCGACTGGCGGTCGCTCTTCACCCCGCTGTACCCGAAGCAGGTGATGGGTACCCCGAACGCCTTCAACGACGGCGCGCGCGCCTCCCTCAAGGCCACAGCAGGACCGTTCCTGCTGAAGACGGTGGACCGCAAGAGCGGCGACGTCACCCTCACCCGCAACCCGCGCTGGTGGGGCCAGACCCCCAAGCTGGACAGCATCGTCCTCAAGGCCGTCCCCCGCGCCGACCGGGCCGCCGCGCTCGCCGCGGGCAAGCTGGACCTGGCCGAGATCGACCGCTCGGCCGCCGACCGGATCGCGCTCGCGGTACGGGACGCCCGGGCCGGCCGCAACGGCGGGAAGGCCCTCACCCACGGGCCCGGCGCCGGGACCACCCCCGCCGCGGCCCTGCGCTCCTGGGCCCTCGCACACGGCTCCGACGAGGAGAAGGCCGCCCAGGTCCAGGCCGCCCGGGAGAAGAACCAGCAGGCCATCGCCCGGTACGCGACCGAGCAGGACGGCCTGGCCCGGTTCGTCGTACGGAAGTCCCTGGAGCCCGCGTACACCCAGCTCTCCCTCAACGGGGAGTCCGGCGCGCTCTCCGACGAGCGGGTCCGCCGGGCGGTGGCCCGCGCGATCAACCGCCAGGAGCTGGCCGAGACCGTGCTCAAGCCGCTCGGCCTCCCGGCCAAGCCCCCGGGCAGCCACCTGGCCCTCGCCGGGCAGGCCGCCTACGCCGACAGCAGCGACGCGCTCGGCGACCAGGACACCAAGGAGGCGCGGGCGCTCCTCGCCGACGCGGGCTGGGTGCCGGGCGGCGCCCTGAAGAAGCCGGCCGGGGCGAAGGCGGGCAGCACCGCCACGAAGGCGGAGAAGGAGAAGGCCGAGCAGGGAGCGAAAGCCGAGCAGGGAGCGAAGGCAGGAGAGGAAGGGAAGGAAGGGGAAGGGGAGGCCGCCGGCAGGCCCGGCGAGAAGGCCGGCGAGAAGGCCGCCAAGAAGAAGGAGGGCGACGTCGCCTCCGACGACGGTCTCTACATCGTCGGCGACGACAAGCCCGGCGCCCGTCCGGCCGCCCCCCTGATCGGCGCCGGCGGTCCCGAGAACGGCACCAACATCCTCGCCCCCGCCCCCGTCGCCGCCTTCCAGAGCGCGGCCCTGCTCCGGCAGGCCGAGGCGCTGGACACCGGCACCGGCACGGCCACCGGGACCGGGACCGGCGCCGGCGCCCCGGCCGCCGCGCAGGCGCAGGCGCAGGCGCAGGCGCAGGCGCAGGCGCAGGCGCAGGCCAGGTCCGAGGCCAAGGGCGTGGCCGGGGCCTACGCCCCGCGCGGTTCCGCCGCCCCGGCGGTCGTGGACGCGGCCGCCCAGGCGCTGGGCAAGGACGGCAAGCCGCTCAGCCTCCGTTTCGTCCTGCCCTCGGGTCCCGGTTCGGAGTCGCTGCGGGCGGTCGGCGACCGGATCGTCCGGATGCTCGACGCCGTGGGCATCCGTACCGCGGTGACGAAGGTGTCCGACGAGAGCTTCTTCAAGGACCACATCGCCTCCGGCGACTACGACCTGGCCCTCTACTCCTGGCCCGCCACCGCCTTCCCGGCGACCGACGCCCGGCCGATCTTCGCCAAGCCGGAGCCCGCCTCCGACGGCTCGCTGCTCGTCGAGCAGAACTACGCCCGGGTCGGCACCGACCGCATCGATCAGTTGTTCGACCAGGCGGTGGGCACCCTCGACGAGGACGAGGCCCGCGACCTGGTCCGCCAGGCCGACGCCCGGATCTGGGCCGCGGCCGGCTCCATCCCGCTGTACCAGCGCCCCCAGCTGGTCGCCGCCAAGAGCGACGTGGTGAACGCCGGCGCCTGGGGTCTGGGCGCCCCGCGCTACCAGGACATCGGCTACAAGAAGCCCGCGTCCGCACAGGGACCGGAGCGCAACACCCGCAAGTGAGCGCAATACCCTAAAGCCGCCGAAAGTCCAAGTCGCAAGCTCAGAAGCAGCTCAAGTTCCTTGCCCGCCGGTGATCCCGGCGGGCAGGATCACGTCGGCCCCTTGACCCGGCCGCACGACCTCCTCACCACACCCGTACGTCACCCGTACAGCACTCCCCGCGCATGCCCCCACGCACCACCGCCGGCACTCCCGTACCGGCGGAACCCCCCAGTAGAACCCCTCGGATCCCGGGTGGGGAAGCCCCTTGCACGGCAGCCCCGTACCATAGGACATAGCCGTGGCGCGTCCGCCCGGCGGGCGTAAGAGGAATTGACGCCGCATCCCACGATCCGAGAGAAGCGCAAGCACCCATGCCCACGCGCCACGACATCCGTAACGTCGCCATCGTCGCCCACGTCGACCATGGCAAGACGACCATCGTCGACGCCATGCTCAAGCAGGCCGGTGCCTTCGCCGCCCACCAGCAGCTCGACGACCGCATGATGGACTCGAACGACCTGGAGCGTGAGAAGGGCATCACGATCCTCGCCAAGAACACGGCGGTGAAGTATCACCCCAAGGACGGCGGGGCCCCGATCACGATCAACATCATCGACACCCCCGGCCACGCCGACTTCGGTGGCGAGGTCGAGCGCGGTCTGTCGATGGTGGACGCGGTCGTCCTCCTCGTGGACGCCTCGGAGGGTCCGCTCCCGCAGACCCGCTTCGTGCTGCGCAAGGCCCTCCAGCAGCGCAAGCCCGTCATCCTCTGCATCAACAAGACGGACCGCCCGGACTCCCGGATCGACGAGGTCGTCAACGAGACCTACGACCTCTTCCTCGACCTGGACGCGGACGAGGACCAGATCGAGTTCCCGATCGTCTACGCCTGCGGCCGTGACGGCATCGCCTCGCTGACCAAGCCGGAGAACGGCACGGTCCCCGCGGACAGCGACAGCCTGGAGCCGTTCTTCACCGCCATCCTGGAGCACGTCCCGGCCCCGGTGTACGACGAGGAGGCCCCGCTCCAGGCCCACGTCACCAACCTGGACGCCGACAACTTCCTCGGCCGCATCGCGCTGCTCCGCGTCGAGCAGGGCGAGCTGCGCAAGGGCCAGACGGTCGCGTGGATCAAGCGGGACGGCACGATCTCCAACGTCCGCATCACCGAGCTGATGATGACCGAGGCGCTCACCCGCAAGCCGGCCGAGGTCGCCGGCCCCGGTGACATCTGCGCCGTCGCCGGTATCCCGGACATCATGATCGGCGAGACCCTGGCCGACCCGGAGAACCCGATCGCGCTGCCGCTGATCACGGTCGACCAGCCGGCCATCTCCATGACCATCGGCACCAACACCTCGCCGCTCGTCGGCCGCGGTGGCACGGGCAAGGGCGCGGACGCCAAGTCCGCGGTCAAGCAGCGCAAGGTCACCGCCCGCCAGGTCAAGGACCGTCTGGACCGCGAGCTGATCGGTAACGTCTCGCTCCGCGTCCTCGACACCGAGCGTCCCGACGCCTGGGAGGTCCAGGGCCGTGGTGAGCTCGCGCTCGCCATCCTGGTCGAGCAGATGCGCCGCGAGGGCTTCGAGCTGACCATCGGCAAGCCCCAGGTCGTCACCAAGCTGGTCGACGGCAAGGTCCACGAGCCGGTCGAGCGCCTCACGGTCGACGTCCCCGAGGAGCACATGGGCGCCGTCACGCAGCTCATGGGCGTCCGCAAGGGCCGCATGGACAACATGTCGAACCACGGCTCCGGCTGGGTCCGCATGGAGTTCGTCGTTCCGTCCCGTGGCCTCATCGGCTTCCGTACGGAGTTCCTCACCAACACCCGCGGCACGGGCATCGCCCACTCGATCCACGAGGGCCACGAGCCGTGGTTCGGCACGCTGACGACCCGTAACAACGGCTCGCTGGTCGCCGACCGCGCGGGTGCCGTCACCGCCTTCGCGATGACGAACCTGCAGGAGCGCGGCGTGCTGTTCACCGACCCCGGCACCGAGGTGTACGAGGGCATGATCGTCGGCGAGAACTCGCGCTCCGACGACATGGACGTGAACATCACCAAGGAGAAGAAGCTCACCAACATGCGCTCCGCCTCCGCCGACTCCTTCGAGGCGATCGTCCCGCCGCGCAAGCTGTCCCTGGAGCAGTCCCTGGAGTTCTGCCGCGACGACGAGTGCGTCGAGGTGACCCCGGAGGCCGTGCGCATCCGCAAGGTCATCCTGGACCAGAACGCCCGCGGTCGCGCCTCCTCGCGCGCCAAGAACGGCTGACGCGACTCCTGAACGAAGGGCCCGGCCCCCCGCCTGAACAGGCGGGGGGCCGGGCCCTTCTTCAACGTTCAGTCAAGTTCATTACGGAACCCCACTGTCCGGATATCGGTCGTCGCTCTCCGGAACGTGTGTTAACGGTCCGTTTCGTCGGTGTCTGTCTGTGCTCGCTTTGTCCGGATTTCGGTCTTCGGTGGCTTGGCGATGTTGTCAAAACGAGACCACTTAAGTGTGGTTTACGGCCCGGACGTACTTAATAGTTGGCTCCATTGAGCTCGGGTCAATGGGTCACGCACTGTGGGGAGTGCCGACTCACGAGCACACTCGGGGCACTTGAGTCCAACGCCGTCAGGGGTGTCGGCAGAACTCGAAGTGCCCCTCTTGTAGTGACAAGTGGACTCATGAGGAGGAACCCATGCGCGGTGCCAAGAGCGCCAAGTGGGTAGCGGGCGCGATCGTCGTCGCCCTGGCAGCGACCGCCTGTGGCGGGGGTAAGAGCGATGGCGGCAGCAGTGACGCCAAGGCTGTCGACCCGAACGGCATCTTCTCCGTCGAGCTGGGTGAGCCTGAGAAGCCCCTGCTCACCGGTGACACGATGGAGTCCAACGGCTCCGCGGTCATGGCCGGCCTGTTCTCGACCCTGGTCGACTACAAGCCCGACGGCTCGCTGGAGATGATCAACGCCGAGTCGGTCACCACGACGGACTCGAAGACCTGGACCGTCAAGCTCAAGCCGGGCTGGACCTTCCACGACGGCACCCCGGTGACCTCGAAGTCCTTCGTGGACGCGTGGAACTGGAACGCCAACGTCAAGAACGCCCAGGGCCTCTCGTCCTGGTTCGAGGACGTCAAGGGCTACGAGAAGGTCCACCCGGAGGGCGAGGGCGCCAAGCCCACGTCCGACAAGCTGGACGGCCTGAAGATCGTCGACGACACGAGCTTCACGATCGAGCTCAAGAAGTCGGTTCCGTACTTCGCGCACAAGCTGGCCTACATCGTCTTCGCCCCGCTGCCGGAGTCCTTCTACAAGGACCCCAAGGCCGGCGGCGAGAAGCCGGTCGGCAACGGTCCCTACAAGTTCAAGTCGTGGGACCACAAGAAGCAGATCGAGATCACCCGCTTCGACGGCTACAAGGGCCCGAACAAGGCGAAGAACGGCGGTGTGGTCTTCAAGAACTACACCACCCTCGAGGCCGCGTACGAGGACCTGAAGTCGGGCAACGTCGACGTTCTGCGTCAGCTCGCCCCGAAGGACCTGCCGGTCTACCGTCAGGACCTCGGCGACCGCGCGGTCGACCAGGCGTACTCCGCGATCCAGACGATCGCCGTCGCCTTCTACGCCGACCAGTGGAAGAAGCCGAAGCAGGTCGACCCGAAGGTCATCCAGGGCCTGTCGATGGCGATCGACCGCGCCACCATCACCAAGACGGTGCTGAACGGTACGCGTGAGCCCGCGACCGGCTGGGTCGCCAAGGGCGTGCTCGGCTACCAGCCGAACGCGGTCGAGATCACCAAGTTCGACCCGACCAAGGCCAAGGAGCTCATCAAGGCCGGCGGCGGCGTCCCGAACAACAAGATCTCCATCCAGTACAACGCCGATGGTGGTCACAAGGAGTGGGTGGAGGCTGTCTGCAACAGCATCACCCAGTCCACCGGCGTCCAGTGCGTCGGCGACGGCAAGCCGGACTTCCAGTCCGACCTGACCGCTCGTAAGACGAAGCAGGTCAAGTCCCTGTACCGCTCCGGCTGGGTGCTCGACTACCCGGTGAACGCCAACTTCATCTCGGACCTGTTCCGTACGGGTGCGGGCGGCAACCAGGGCGACTTCTCCAACAAGGAGCTGGACGCCAAGATCGCGGCCGCCGACTCGACCAAGACGCTCGACGAGTCGGTCAAGGCGTACCAGGCCATCGAGAAGGACCTGGTCAACTACATGCCGTCGATCCCGCTCTGGTACTACAAGGTCAACGCGGGCTACTCGGAGAACGTTTCCGGCGTGGCGTACGGCCAGGACGGCGACCCGATCCTGACCGGCGTCGAGGTCAAGAAGTAATCACCCAAGCGTAGTCCGCTCGCCGCAGCGCGGGGCTGACGAATCGTCAGCCCCGCCTCGGTGCCTTACGCAGTGGCTGGGGGGCCCTTCCACGACATCAGCGTGCCCGAATCGGGGCAGGCTGTCGGGGAGGGCCCGTCGGCTGCGGCCGTCACATCTCAACGGAGGCATGATGGGGCGCTATGTCGCACGACGACTGCTCCAGATGATCCCGGTTTTCCTCGGGACAACCCTGCTGATCTTCCTCATGGTGCACAGCCTGCCCGGTGACCCCGTGCTGGCGATGTTCGGTGACAAGGGGGCAGATCCTGCGACCCTGGCCGCGAAGCGCCATGAACTGGGTCTCGACAAGTCACTGCCGGAGCAGTACTTCGTCTATATGCGGGACATGATTCTGCATCTGGACTTCGGCACCCAGATCCGCAACGGTCGACCGGTCACCGAGGTGCTGGGTGAGGCGTTCCCCGTCACGCTCCAGCTGGCCTTCCTGGCCTTCGTGTTCGAGCTGATCTTCGGCATCGGCCTCGGCATCATCGCCGGTCTGCGCGCCGGCCGCCTGGCCGACAACGCCATCCTGATCTTCACGCTGCTGATCATCTCGATCCCGGTCTTCGTGCTCGGCTTCCTCATCAAGATGCAGTTCGCGTTCAACCTGGGCTGGATCGCGCCGAACGTGTCGACCGAGGTGAACTGGGACGAACTGATCGCCCCGGCGATCGTGCTCGGTGGACTCTCGCTCGCCTATGTGGCGCGACTGACCCGGACGACCATGGCGGAGAACCTGCGCGCCGACTACATGCGCACGGCCATCGCCAAGGGTCTTCCCAAGCGCCGCATCATCGGTGTCCACCTGATGCGCAACTCGATGATCCCGGTCATCACCTTCCTCGGCACCGACATCGGCGCCCTCATGGGCGGTGCGGTCGTCACCGAGAAGATCTTCAACATCAAGGGCGTCGGTGGTCTGATCGCCGAGTCGATCTCCCGTCGCGAGGGCGGCACGCTGGTCGGCCTCGTCACGATCCTGGTGATCGTCTACCTCCTCACCAGCCTTCTCATCGACCTGCTGTACGCGGTCCTGGACCCGAGGATCCGGTATGCCTGACGTGACCAAGACCGCGGCCGCGGTCGAGAACGCCGTCGCCACCCCCTCGGTCGACGCGCCCGTGCCGGCCGCGAAGCCGGAGAAGACCCGCAGCCTCTGGGGCGACGCGTGGTCGGACCTGCGCCGCAACCCGTACTTCATCATCTCGGCGGTGATGATCGTCTTCCTGCTGCTGATCGCCGTCGCCCCGGGGCTGTTCACCAGCGCCTCGCCGACCGACGGTGACCTGGTGAAGCACTTCCTGGGCAAGCCCGAGCTGAGCCACATAGGTTCGGCCGAGTGGCTCGGTTACGACGGCCAGGGCCGCTCCGTGTACGCCCGTCTGATCCACGGCACCCGTGCCTCGATCATCGTGGGCGTCTGCGTCACCCTGATCGTCACCATCTTCGGTGGCCTCGTGGGCATGCTCGCCGGCTACTTCGGCGGCGTGATCGACGCGCTCCTCTCCCGGATCACCGACATCTTCTTCGGTATCCCGTTCCTGCTCGGCGCCATGGTCGTGCTCCAGTCCTTCACCGAGCGCACCGTCTGGGTCGTCGTCGGAGCGCTGGCCTTCCTCGGCTGGACCCAGATGGCCCGCGTCATGCGCGGCGCCGTGATCACGGTCAAGCAGGCCGACTACGTCCACGCCGCCACGGCGCTGGGCGCCGGCACCACGCGGATCCTGTTCCGGCACATCCTGCCGAACGCCATGGCCCCGCTGATCGTCGTCGCCACCATCTCGCTCGGCGGCTACATCTCGGCCGAGGCGACCCTGTCCTACCTGGGCCTGGGTCTCGCCTCCCCGACCGTCTCCTGGGGCGTCGACATCTCCACCGCCGTCGACCAGATCCGAGTGTCCCCGCACATCCTGCTGTGGCCCTCGATCATGCTGAGCATCACCGTGCTGGCATTCATCATGCTCGGCGAAGCGGTCCGCAACGCCCTCGACCCGAAGATGCGCTGAGGAGGGCGTACGTGACCATCATCGACAACACCGCGACGGTCCCCGCGCCGCGTGACAGCGGCCAGACCGGTCCGCTGCTCGAAGTCCGTGACCTGCACGTCGAGTTCCACACCCGTGATGGTGTGGCCAAGGCGGTCAACGGCGTCAACTACTCGGTCGACGCCGGTGAGACGCTGGCCGTGCTCGGCGAGTCCGGCTCCGGCAAGTCCGTCACCGCCCAGGCCATCATGGGCATCCTCGACATGCCCCCCGGCAAGATCCCGCGCGGCGAGATCCTCTTCCGCGGCCAGGACATGCTCAAGATGTCCAACGAGGAGCGCCGCAAGGTCCGTGGCCGGAAGATCGCGATGATCTTCCAGGACGCGCTGTCCTCCCTCAACCCGGTCCTCTCCGTCGGCTACCAGCTCGGCGAGATGTTCCGGGTGCACCACGGCCTGTCCAAGAGGGACGCCAAGGCCAAGGCCATCGAGCTGATGGACAAGGTCAAGATCCCCGCCGCCAAGGCGCGGGTCTCCGACTACCCCCACCAGTTCTCCGGCGGTATGCGCCAGCGCATCATGATCGCCATGGCGCTCGCCCTGGAGCCGGACCTGATCATCGCGGACGAGCCCACCACGGCGCTCGACGTGACCGTCCAGGCCCAGGTCATGGACCTCCTCGCGGAGCTCCAGCGCGAGTACAACATGGGTCTGATCCTGATCACCCACGACCTCGGCGTGGTCGCCGACGTCGCGGACAAGATCGCGGTCATGTACGCCGGCCGGATCGTCGAGCAGGCGCCGGTGCACGAGCTGTACAAGCGCCCGGCCCACCCGTACACCCGCGGTCTGCTGGACTCGATCCCGCGCCTGGACCAGAAGGGCCAGGAGCTCTACGCGATCAAGGGCCTGCCGCCCAACCTGCTCCACGTGCCCACCGGCTGCGCCTTCAACCCGCGCTGCCCGAAGGCCGAGGACATCTGCCGTACGGAGATCCCGGCCCTGGCGCCGGTCACCGAGCAGGACGGCGCCGATCTGCCGGGCCGCAAGAGCGCCTGCCACTTCTGGAAGGAGACGATCCATGGCTGAACTCAGCAAGAACGAGGAGGCCGTGGCCGCCGCGCTCGACGTCCCCGTCAAGCGCGGTGAGCCGATCCTCCAGGTGCGCGACCTGAAGAAGCACTTCCCGCTGACGCAGGGCATCCTCTTCAAGAAGCAGGTCGGTGCGGTCAAGGCCGTGGACGGGGTCTCCTTCGACCTCTACCAGGGCGAGACGCTGGGCATCGTCGGCGAGTCCGGCTGTGGCAAGTCCACGGTCGCCAAGCTGCTGATGAACCTGGAGCGGGCCACCGCCGGCGAGGTCTTCTACAAGGGCCAGGACATCACCCGGCTGTCCGGGCGCGCCCTCAAGGCCGTCCGCCGCAACATCCAGATGGTGTTCCAGGACCCGTACACCTCGCTGAACCCGCGCATGACGGTCGGCGACATCATCGGCGAGCCCTTCGACATCCACCCCGAGGTGGCCCCGAAGGGCGACCGGCGCCGCAAGGTGCAGGAGCTGCTCGACGTCGTCGGTCTGAACCCGGAGTACATCAACCGGTACCCGCACCAGTTCTCGGGCGGTCAGCGCCAGCGCATCGGCATCGCCCGAGGCCTCGCGCTCAACCCGGAGATCATCATCTGCGACGAGCCGGTCTCGGCCCTGGACGTCTCCGTCCAGGCGCAGGTCATCAACCTGATGGAGAAGCTCCAGGACGAGTTCAACCTGTCCTACATCTTCATCGCGCACGACCTGTCGATCGTCCGGCACATCTCCGACCGCGTCGGCGTGATGTACCTCGGCAAGATGGCCGAGATCGGCACGGACACCGAGATCTACGAGCACCCGACCCACCCGTACACGCAGGCGCTGCTCTCCGCGGTGCCGGTTCCGGACCCGGAGGCCCGCGCGCACCGCGAGCGGATCATCCTCACCGGTGACGTGCCCTCGCCGGCCAACCCGCCGTCGGGCTGCCGCTTCCGCACCCGTTGCTGGAAGGCCGAGGAGAAGTGCAGCACCGAGGTCCCGGTGCTCGCCGTTCCGGAGCGCTTCCGCGGCCTGGACACCCCGGCCGCGCACGAGTCCGCGTGCCACTTCGCCGAGGAGAAGACGGTTCTCCCCGTCTGACCCACCGGGCGTACGAGGCCCCCGGCACCCCGCAAGGGTGTCGGGGGCCTTCGCGTTGCCCGCGTCCGGCGTGCCGCGGGGCGGGCCGTTCATCCGGACGCCGTAAAAGTGCACTCCCGTCAATATCGGGTGATATTGGGGCCTAAGTCATACTGAGGACATTCGGGAGGCACTCCATGCGCGGAGCCACGCACGCCAAGTGGGCCGCTCTGGCCACCGCCGTCGCCCTCGCGGCGACCGCCTGCGGCGGGGGCGGCGACAGCGGCGGCGGAGGGGCCGACGGCACCGTGAGCTCCTCCTGGGGCGACCCGCAGAACCCACTGGAGCCGGCGAACACCAACGAGGTGCAGGGCGGCAAGGTCCTCTCCATGATCTTCCGGGGGCTGAAGCAGTACGACCCGAAGACCGGCGCTGCCAACAACATGCTGGCCGAGAAGATCGACACCACCGACTCGATCAACTTCACCATCACGCTCAAGGACGGCTGGACCTTCTCCAACGGCGAGAAGGTCACCGCCAAGTCCTTCGTCGACGCCTGGAACTACGGCGCCCACCTGAAGAACAACCAGAAGAACGCCTACTTCTTCGGCTACATCGAGGGCTACAGCCAGGTCCACCCCGACAAGGGCGCGCCGACCGCCGCCACCATGTCCGGCCTGAAGGTCGTCAACGACACGACCTTCACCGTGAAGCTGTCGCAGAAGTTCTCGACCTTCCCCGACACCCTCGGCTACGCGGCCTTCGCCCCGTTGCCGCAGGCCTTCTACGACGACCACGCCGGCTGGCTCTCCAAGCCGGTCGGCAACGGCCCGTACACCGTGGACTCCTACGCCAAGGGCTCCCAGATGGTGCTCAAGAAGTGGGACTCCTACCCCGGCACGGACAAGGCCCAGAACGGCGGCATCACCCTCAAGGTCTACACCGACAACAACACCGCCTACACCGACCTGACGGCCGGCAACCTCGACCTCGTCGACGACATTCCCGCCTCGCAGCTGAAGAACGTCTCCGCCGACCTCGGCGGCCGGTACATCAACACCCCCGCCGGCATCATCCAGACGCTCTCCTTCCCCTTCTACGACCCGGCCTGGAACAAGCCCGGCCAGGAGAAGCTGCGCACCGGCCTGTCCATGGCGATCGACCGCAAGCAGATCACCGACACGATCTTCCAGAAGACCCGCACGCCCGCCCAGGACTGGACCTCGCCGGTGCTCGGCGCCGAGGGCGGCTTCAAGGACATCTGCGCCGCGTCCTGCGTGTACAACCCCACCGAGGCGAAGAAGCTGGTCGCCGAGGGCGGCGGCATCCCCGGCGGCACGATGAAGATCTCGTACAACGCCGACACCGGCTCCCACAAGGAGTGGGTGGACGCCGTCTGCAACTCCATCAACCGCGCCCTCGGCAACAACAAGGCCTGCGTGGGCAACCCGATCGGTACCTTCGCCGACTACCGCAACCAGGTCACCCAGTCGAAGATGACCGGGCCCTTCCGGGCAGGCTGGCAGATGGACTACCCGCTCATCCAGAACTTCCTCCAGCCGCTGTACTACACCGGCGCCTCGTCCAACGACGGCAAGTACACCAACCCCGAGTTCGACAAGCTGGTCGACCAGGCCAACGCCGAGACCGACACCGCCAAGGCCGTCGGGCTCTTCCAGCAGGCCGAGACCGTGCTGAAGAACGACATGGGCGCCATCCCGCTCTGGTACCAGAACGGCAGCGCCGGCTACTCGGACCGGGTCGAGAACGTGCTGCTCAACCCGTTCAGCGTCCCGGTCTACGACCAGATCAAGGTCAAGTGACGTCGTAGCAGGTCGGCGGCGTACGGCCCGGCCCGCGGAACTCCGCGCCGGGCCGTACGTGCTCCTCCCGCCCGCCCTCCCGCCTTCCTCCCCTCTCCCCGGAGGCTTCCATGGGTCGATATGTGATCCGGCGGCTGCTGCAGATGATCCCGGTCTTCTTCGGCGCCACGCTGTTGATCTTCCTGATGGTGAACGTGATGGGCGACCCCATCGCCGGACTCTGCGGCGACCGGGCATGCGACCCGGCGACCGCCGCCCAGCTGCAGAAGGAGTTCGGCCTCGACAAGCCGGTCTGGCAGCAATACCTGATCTACATGGGCAACGTCTTCACCGGTGACTTCGGCACCGCCTTCAACGGACAGCCCGTCACCGAGCTGATGGCCAGCGCCTTCCCGGTCACCATCCGGCTCACCATCGTCGCGATCTTCTTCGAGATCGTCATCGGCATCAGCCTGGGCGTCCTCACCGGCCTCAAGCGCGGCCGTCCCGTCGACACCACCGTGCTGCTGCTGACCCTGGTCGTGCTCTCCGTCCCCACCTTCGTCACCGGTCTGCTGGTCCAGCTGCTGTTCGGCGTGAAATGGGGCTGGATCAAACCGGCGGTGTCACCCGAGGCGCCCTTCAACGAGCTGATCGTCCCCGGCCTTGTCCTGGCCTCCGTCTCGCTCGCGTACGTCACCCGGCTCACCCGGACCTCGATCGCCGAGAACAAGCGCGCCGACTACGTCCGCACCGCCGTCGCCAAGGGCCTCCCGCGCCGCCGGGTCATCACCCGCCACCTGCTGCGCAACAGCCTGATCCCCGTGGTGACCTTCATCGGCGCCGACATCGGCGCGCTGATGGGCGGCGCCATCGTCACCGAACGGATCTTCAACATCCACGGCGTCGGCTACCAGCTCTACCAGGGCATCGTCCGCCAGAACACCCAGACCGTCGTCGGCTTCGTGACCGTCCTCGTCCTGGTGTTCCTCCTGGCCAACCTGCTGGTCGACCTCCTGTACGCCGTCCTTGACCCGAGGATTCGCTATGCCTGAGCCGCTTGAACCGTTTGAGCCGCTTGAGTCGTACGGCGCCGAGGGGCGGGCCGTCGCCTCCACCGGTGCCGGGGGCGCGTCCGACCTCGCCACCGCCGAGGCCGAGACCCTGGAGAAGCCGCTCGGAGGCCCCGAAGGCAGCGGCCCCGACAACAAGCCGCGCTCCCTGTGGTCCGACGCCTGGCACGACCTGCGTCGCAACCCCGTCTTCATCGTCTCCGGGCTGATCATCCTCTTCCTGGTGATCATCTCCATCTGGCCCCAGCTGATCGCCTCCGGCGACCCCCTCGACTGCGACCTGTCCAAGGCGCAGGAGGGCTCCCAGCCCGGCCACCCCTTCGGCTTCAACGGCCAGGGCTGCGACGTCTACACCCGGACCGTCTACGGCGCCCGCACCTCGGTCACCGTCGGCGTGCTCGCCACCCTGGGCGTCGCGATCCTCGGCAGCGTCCTCGGCGGCCTGGCCGGCTTCTTCGGCGGCGGCTGGGACGGCGTGCTGTCCCGCATCACCGACGTGTTCTTCGCCATCCCCGTCGTCCTCGGCGGCCTGGTGCTGCTGTCCGTGGTGACCAGCGCCACCGTCTGGCCCGTCATCGGCTTCATGGTGCTGCTGGGCTGGCCCCAGCTCTCCCGCATCGCCCGCGGCTCCGTCATCACCGCCAAACAGAACGACTACGTCCAGGCCGCACGCGCCCTCGGCGCCTCCAACTCCCGGATGCTGCTGCGCCACATCGCGCCCAACGCCATCGCCCCCGTGATCGTCGTCGCGACCATCGCGCTCGGCACGTACATCTCCCTGGAGGCGACCCTGTCGTACCTCGGCGTCGGACTGAAGCCGCCGACGGTGTCCTGGGGCATCGACATCTCCTCGGCCTCGCAGTACATCCGCAACGCCCCGCACATGCTGCTCTGGCCGGCCGGCGCGCTCGCCGTCACGGTGCTCGCCTTCATCATGCTCGGCGACGCGGTGCGCGACGCCCTCGACCCCAAGCTGAGGTAGGGGACCATGCTGCTCGAAGTGCGTGACCTGCACGTGGAGTTCCACACCCGCGACGGGGTGGCCAAGGCGGTCAACGGCGTCAACTACTCGGTCGACGCGGGGGAGACCCTCGCCGTGCTCGGCGAGTCCGGCTCCGGCAAGTCCGTCACCGCCCAGGCCGTCATGGGCATCCTCGACATGCCCCCCGGGAAGATCAGCGGCGGCGAGATCCTCTTCCAGGGGAAGGACCTGCTCAAGCTGAAGGAGGAGGAGCGCAGGAAGATCCGCGGCGCCAAGATGGCGATGGTCTTCCAGGACGCGCTGTCCTCCCTCAACCCGGTGGTCAGCGTGGGCGAACAGCTCGGCGAGATGTTCCAGGTGCACCGCGGGATGTCGAAGAAGGACTCCCGGGCCAAGGCCGTCGAGCTGATGGACCGGGTCCGCATCCCCGCCGCCAAGGAACGCGTCGGGCAGTACCCGCACCAGTTCTCCGGCGGCATGCGGCAGCGCATCATGATCGCGATGGCGCTCGCCCTCGAACCCGAGCTGATCATCGCCGACGAGCCGACCACCGCCCTCGACGTCACCGTCCAGGCCCAGGTCATGGACCTGCTCGCCGAGCTCCAGCGCGAGCTCAACATGGGGCTCATCCTCATCACCCACGACCTCGGCGTGGTCGCCGACGTCGCCGACAAGATCGCCGTCATGTACGCGGGCCGGATCGTCGAACAGGCCCCGGTCCACGAGATCTACAAGGCCCCCGCCCACCCGTACACGCGCGGCCTGCTCGACTCCATCCCGCGGCTCGACCAGAAGGGCCAGGAGCTCTACGCGATCAAGGGCCTGCCGCCCAACCTGCTCGCCATCCCCTCCGGCTGCGCCTTCAACCCGCGCTGCCCGCTCGCCCAGGACGTGTGCCGCACCGACGTGCCGCCGCTGTACGACGTCACCGAATCGCCCGTACCGCGGTCGAGCGCCTGCCACTTCTGGAAGGAGTGCCTCCATGGCTGAGGCGATTCTCCAGGTCCGCGACCTGGTCAAGCACTATCCGCTGACCCAGGGCGTCCTCTTCAAGAAGCAGGTCGGCGCGGTCAAGGCGGTGGACGGCGTCGACTTCGACCTCGCCGCGGGCGAGACCCTCGGCATCGTCGGCGAGTCCGGCTGCGGCAAGTCGACCGTGGCGAAGATGCTGGTCAACCTGGAGCGGCCGACCGCAGGCACCATCTCGTACAAGGGCGAGGACATCACCGGGATGTCCCCACGCGCCCTCAAGGCCGTGCGCCGCAACATCCAGATGGTGTTCCAGGACCCGTACACCTCGCTCAACCCGCGCATGACGGTCGGCGACATCATCGGGGAGCCGTACGAGATCCATCCCGAGGTCGCGCCGAAGGGCGACCGGCGCCGCAAGGTCCAGGACCTGCTCGACGTCGTCGGCCTCAACCCGGAGTACATCAACCGCTATCCGCACCAGTTCTCCGGCGGCCAGCGCCAGCGCATCGGCATCGCCCGCGGCCTCGCCCTCCAGCCCGAGGTCATCGTGGCCGACGAGCCCGTCTCGGCCCTGGACGTCTCCGTCCAGGCCCAGGTGATCAACCTCCTGGAGCGGCTCCAGAACGAGTTCAGCCTGTCGTACGTCTTCATCGCGCACGACCTGTCGATCGTCCGGCACATCTCCGACCGGGTCGGCGTCATGTACCTCGGCCGGATCGTGGAGATCGGTTCCGACGCGGAGATCTACGACCACCCCACCCACCCGTACACCCAGGCGCTGCTCTCCGCCGTGCCGGTGCCCGACCCCGAGGCGCGCGTGCACCGCGAGCGGATCATCCTCGCCGGCGACGTGCCCTCCCCGGCCAACATCCCCTCCGGCTGCCGCTTCCGCACCCGCTGCTGGAAGGCCCAGGAGCGCTGCACCCTGGAGGTCCCGCTGCTCGCCGTCCCGGCGGTCTTCCGGCTGACCGACAGCCCGGCCAAGCACGACTCGGCCTGCCACTTCGCGGAGGAGAAGCAGGTCGTGCCCCCGGAGAACGGCACGGCGGGCCCGGGCGCCCCGCAGACGCCGCCCGGCCCGGGCACCCCGCCCGGCCCGGACGCCCAGGGGACGCCGCCGGCCCCGCACGCTCCCGGGACGCCGGACGCCCCGGGGACGCCTCCGGAGGCTTAACGTCCGGGCAACTTCGTGGAATTGGATCCGATATACGGACGCGGGACGCTCGACAGCGTACGGCCGTGCGGGTGCCGTGAGACCGGTCGGGGCGCGCCATGTCGTCCCGACCGGTCGCTCCGCGAACCGACTTGACGCACCATCCCTCCGCATCCGCGGAACCGCTTGTTTCAGCCGATGGCGACCGTGAGTATCGGCCCCGTGACTGTCACACGAACGGCACGTCTCACCGGCGCCGCCCTGTGCGGCGCGCTCGCCCTCGTCATCGCCGTCTGGCTGCTGCGCGACCTGGCGGCCTTCCGGGCGCCCGCCGAACTCCTCTGGTACTGGGCGGGGGACCGGGCCTTCCTGCTCCGCCGCAGGGCCGCCACCTCGCTCGTCGACCCGGTGCTGCTCGTCGCCTACGTCGCCACCGCGCTCGCCGCCCTGCGCTCCTCGCTCGCCGGGCCCGCGCTCGCCGCCACCGGGCTCACCACCCTCGCGCTGCGGCTGCCCGGCCTGTGGGCCGCCGGCGTCGACGCCCTGGTCACCAGCCTGCTCACGCTCGCCCTCGCCGCCGGGCTCGTCGTCACCGCCGCCGCGGGCCGCCGCGAGGTCCACGAGGGGGAGCCCGGCGGCCCGGACCGCCCGCGCACCGGACCCGCCGTCGCCGCCGGGACGCTCTGCGGGCTCGCCGCGCTGGTCTGGGCGGCCTGGGAGGTGCACTGGGCGAGCGCGCTGCCGGTCGAGTTCACCGTCGACCGGTTCACCGGCGGGCGCTCCCTGCTGCTGCCCGCGCTCGCCGTCCCGCCCGGCTGGCTCGCCGTCGTGCTCACCCTGCTGCTCGCCGCCGCCGCGGGCAGCGCCCTCACCCGGGCCCGGCACACCCGCCCGGTCGGGCTGCTCGCCGGGCTGCTGCTCACCGGCTGGGGGACCGGGGGCGTGGCCACCGCGCTGCGCGCCGGCTGGTTCGGCGACTTCCCGCACCTGGAGACCGACGCCCTGCTCTCCGTCCTCACCTCCGTCTTCGCCGTGCTCGCCGGGACCGCCGTCATGGTGCTGCTCGCGCGGCCGGGGGAGCGGCGCCGCTCCCCGTACCGGCCCGCCGCCGCCCTGCCCCCGGCGCCGCCCGCGCACCGGCCGCCCGGCTGGTGATCAGTCCAGGCCCAGCGCCCGCTTGAGGAAGTCCACCTGGAGCAGCAGCAGGTTCTCCGCCACCTGCTCCTGCGGCGTCATGTGCGTGACGCCCGACAGCGGCAGCACCTCGTGCGGGCGGCCGGCCGCGAGGAGCGCGGAGGAGAGCCGCAGGGTGTGCGCCATCACCACGTTGTCGTCGGCGAGCCCGTGGACGATCATCATCGGCCGGGCCGGCTCCACCGCCCCGCTCAGCCCCTCGTCCGTCACCAGCGAGTTCGCCGCGTAGACGCCCGGCTCCTCGTCCGGGTGGCCCAGATAGCGCTCGGTGTAGTGGGTGTCGTAGAGGCGCCAGTCCGTGACCGGGGCGCCCACCACCGCCGCGTGGAAGACGTCCGGCCGGCGCAGCGCCGCCAGCGCGGCCAGGTAACCGCCGTACGACCAGCCGCGGATGGCCACCCGCCCGAGGTCGAGCGGGAAGCGGCCGGCGAGCCCGTGGAGCGCCTCGATCTGGTCGTCGAGGGTGCCGGCGAAGTCCCGGCTGACCGACTTCTCCCAGGCCGGGGAGCGCCCCGGCATGCCGCGCCCGTCGGCGACGATCACCGCGAAGCCCTGCTCGGCGAACCACCGCGAGGTCAGATACGGGTTGTGCGCGGCGACCACCCGCTGCCCGTGCGGCCCGCCGTACGGGTCCAGGAGGACCGGCAGCGGCCCGTCGCCCTCCGACCAGCCCGAAGGCAGCAGCACGGCGCACGGGATCCGCCGTGCGCCCCCTTCGACGAGCCGCACCCCGGCGGCGAGCGGCGGCGTCTGCGCGTACGAGGCGACCTCGGCGACCGTCTTCCCGTCCCGCAGCACCCGCACCACGCTCCCCGGGACGTCCGGCCGCGCCGAGGACAGCACCGTCACCGCACCGGAACGCACCGCTCCGTGCACCCCGGCCCCCTCCGAGACCCGCTCGACGCCCCCCGTACCCCCGGTCCCCACCCGGTACACATGGATCTCACCGATCTCAGGAGCCTCCGCGGCCTCACCGGCCGACGCCGAGATCAAGACATCTTCGGCGCCCACGTCGAGCACCGCCCGCACATGCAGCGTCCCGTCCGTCAGCGCCCGCTCCCCGACCGCGAGCACCCGCGCGCCGCCCTCGTCGGCGATCCGCACCAGCCGCCCGTCCGCCGTCCGGGCCGGCACCCCCGCGAACAGCTCCAGCCAGACCGGATCCTCGTCCCGGCGCACCTCCCGCGTCGCCCCCGACACCGGGTCGACCTCCAGATACGCCTGCGTCCGCTGGTCCCGGGCCTGGACGAGCAGCAGCGGCGCCCCGTCGCCCGACCAGCGCACCCGGGCCAGATACGGGAACGCCGCCCGGTCCCACGCCACCTCCGTACGGGCCCCGGCGAGGTCCACCAGGAACAGGCCGACCTCCGCGTTGGGCGTGCCCGCCGCCGGGTAGGCCACCGCGTGCGGCGCCCGCTCCGGGTGCGCCGGATCGGCGATCCACCAGCGCCGCACCGGCCGTTCGTCCACCCGCGCCACCAGCAGCCGGTCCGAGGACGGCGCCCACCAGAAGCCCCGGCTGCGGCTCATCTCCTCCGAGGCCGCGAACTCCGCCAGGCCGTACGTGACCCCCTCCGCCTCCGGCTCGGCCAGCGCCCGGTCCGCGCCCGCCGCCGAGCCCGGGTCGGTGCCCGTCACCCGCAGCGCCCCGCCCGCCGCGTACGCGACGTACCGCCCGTCCGGCGAGGGCCGCGGGTCGACCACCGGCCCCGGCACCGGCAGTTCGCGCGCGGTGCCGGCCCGCAGCTCCGCCGTGAACAGGCGCCCGGACAGCGCGAACGCCGCCAACTCCACGGCCCCGTCCACGGCATAGCCCACGATGCCGCCCGAGCCCTCCCTGCTGCGTTCCCGGCGTGCCCGCTCCTCCGCGGACAACTCCTCCTCCGCGCCCGCGAGCAGCGCCCCCGGATCGGCCGCCAGGCGCTCGACGGGGCCGCCGGGCCCCCCGCTCCCCCCGGTCCCTCCGAGGTCCAGCACCCACAGCCCGTGGGAGCGGTCCGTCCCCGAGGCGGACCGCACGAACACCACCCGCTCGCCGTCCGGGGACACGCTGAACGCGCGCGGGGCGCCGAGCGTGAACCGCTGCGTCCGCGCGTACCGGCGGGGGAAGGACAGGGAGTCTCGTGACGTAGTCATGTGACCGAAACTAGCGTCCGTGCGCCCCCTCATGCCCCCGTACACCGATCGATGCGATGGCACGGATAGTTATGATCCGTAGCGCTAGGTGGGTATGCATCTCCTGGCACATGCCAACTGAAGGTCCGACCCGAAGAAGTATGGAGGTGAACCGCCGTGGCACTCTCGATTTCGGTGGTTGTGCTGCTGGCGATCGTCGTCTTCCTGCTCATCCGGAAATCCGGGCTCAAGGCCGGACACGCGGCGATCTGCGCGCTCCTCGGTTTCTACCTCGCGAGCTCGTCCATCGCCCCGTCCATCAGCACGCTCACCACGAACGTGGCGAGCATGATCGGCGGACTGAAGTTCTGACCTGCCGCTCCGCCGGTGGTCCCGCCTCGTAGGGTGGGGCCATGACGGTTCTCCCTGCCCGTCGTCTGCTCCTGGTGCATGCCCACCCGGACGACGAGTCGATCAACAACGGCGCCACCATGGCCAGGTACGCGGCCGAGGGCGCCCAGGTCACCCTGGTGACCTGCACCCTGGGCGAGGAGGGCGAGGTCATCCCGCCCGAACTCGCCCATCTCGCGCCCGACCGGGAGGACCGGCTCGGCGAGCGCCGGGTCGGTGAGCTCGACGCCGCCATGAAGGAGCTGGGCGTCACCGACCACCGCTTCCTCGGCGGCCCGGGGCGCTTCCGCGACTCCGGAATGATGGGCGCCGAGCAGAACCGGCGCCCGAACGCCTTCTGGAACACCGACGTCGACACCGCCGCGCCGTACCTCGTCGAGGTGATCCGCGAGACCCGCCCGCAGGTCCTCGTCACCTACGACCCCGACGGCGGCTACGGCCACCCCGACCACATCCAGGCCCACCGGGTCGCCACCCGCGCCGCCGAACTGGCCGCCGACCCCGCCTACCGGCCCGAGCTCGGCCCCGCCCACGCCATCGCCAAGATCTACTGGAACCGGCTCCCGCGCCCGGTCGTCGAGGCCGGCTTCGCACGGCTGCGCGCCGAGGGCTCGGTCTTCCCGGCCGACGCGCGGATCGGCGACCTGCCCGGCGTCGTCGACACCGACCGGATCACCGCCGAGATCGACGGCGGCAGCGCCCACGCGGCCCGCAAGACCGCCGCCATGCGCGCCCACGTCACCCAGATCGCCGTCGACGGGCCCTTCTTCGCCCTCTCGAACAACCTGGGCCAGCCGATCTTCACCACCGAGTACTACGAGCTGGTCCACGGCGTGTCCGGCGCGCCCGTGGGCGAACGCGAGACCGATCTGTTCGCCGGAGTCGCCTCGTGAAGGGGCGTTACGTCTGGTACGCGGTCCTCGTCGTCCTCGGCGCCCTCGTCGGGGCGGCCGGCTCCCTGGTCCAAGCCGCCTGGTTCCCGGCCGGGTTGCTGCTCGCCCTGCTCGCCTCCGCCGCCGTGTTCTACGGCGGCCGGATCGCCACCGGCACCCAGCTGGGCGTCGCGGCCTCCGGCGGCGGCTGGCTGATCGCCATCGTGGTGCTCAGCTTCGGGCGCCCCGAGGGCGACGGCCTGTTCGGCGGCGGACTCGGGGAGATGGTCTTCCTGCTCGGCGGCATGGCCGTCGCTGTGATGTGCGCCACGATGAACCGCCTGTCCCGACCTGCCCCGTGAGCAGGCCCACTTGACCAGGGCGTGACCCGACGGCCGGGCCGGACAACCCCCGGTCCGGCCTGACTTCGGCCGGATTGCCCATGGCCGATCCACGCCGGGTCGGGTACAGAACGGCGGCGGCCAGTATGGTGGTGCGCGCCGTCGACCGCCCCGATCACCCAGAGCGTCAGCAAGAGCGGGCGGCGGAGCCAACCGGGAGATCCTGCTTTGAGTCGTGAAACTGGTCGAGAGACTGACAGTTCGTCCTCCGGCGCCCAGGCGCGCGGCGGGGCCGCGTACCCCTCGGGCACCCCTCCGTACGGGATCCGCCCGGGCCAGGAGGCGAGGGAGGAGACCCCCGCGGCCTCCGCGCCGCCTGAGGAGCCCAAGACCGAGACCACGCTGACGACCCGTATCCGGATCAACATCCCGGGTTCGCGTCCGATCCCGCCCGTGGTCGTCCGCAAGCCGGTCGCCGACGCGGCCCCCGACGTCCAGGCGCAGGCCCAGGCGCAGGCCAAGGCACAGGCGCAGGCCCCGGCCCCGGTGGCCGAGCCCGAGCCGCCGCGCCCGGAGCCGGTGCCCGAGCCCGAGCCGGTCACCCCGGCCGAACCGCCCCGGGCGGAGGAGAAGCCGACCAGCGACTGGTTCGCCCCGCGCAAGCCGGCCGCCGCCGCCCCGGCGCCGAAGCCCGCCGCCGCCCTGCCCCCCGGGCCGGGCCCGGTCACCCCGGCGCCCGCGCCGGCCGCCGCCGCGCCCGGCTTCGCCGGCGGCTCCGCCTCCGACGGCGTCCCGTCGGCCGCGAGCACCACCCAGAGCATGCCGATCGTCACGCCGCTGACCGGCGGCCCCGGCCACACGCCCGCGGGCGGCACGCCGGTGTTCGACCCCGGCGCCGGGAACCCGCTCTACGACAGCGGCCCGGGCCACACGCCCGCCGCCGGCACGCCCGTCGTCACCCCGCCCTCCGGCCCGACCACCGGCCCCGTCACCGGCCGCAGCCCGGTCGTCGGCCCCGGCCACCGGCAGGGCGGCGCCCCGGCGCACGGGATGCCCGGCGTGCCCGGCATGCCGGGCATGACAGACGCGCTGCGCATGTCGGACGACACCGCGATCCTGACGCCGCAGAGCCCCGCGCCGCACGACGGCGCCCACGTCTCGGGCGCCACGCTCACCAGCGGCATCCAGGCCGTCCCGCCGACCGCGACGCCGGGCCCGGACACGGCCCCGCGGATCCCCGAGCGGCAGGCCGCGCCCTTCGACGGCGGCTACGACTCCTACGACGAGCCGGACGCCTACGACGAGCCCGCGCCCGCCCCGGCCCGCAAGCCCGCCCCGGCGCCCGCCAAGAAGGGCCGCTCCAAGCTGGTCCTCGCCGGTGTCGGCGTGGTCGTCCTCGCCGGTGTCGCCTACGGCGCCGGACTCCTCCTCAACCACTCCGACGTCCCCAAGGGCACCACCGTGCTCGGCGTGGACATCGGCGGCGGCACCAAGGAGGAGGCGGTCACCAAGCTGGAGACGGCCCTGGGCAAGCGCGCCCACGCCCCGCTCCAGCTCGACGTCGGCGGCAAGAAGACCGAGCTGGCCCCCGACAAGGCGGGCCTCGCCCTGGACGCGCAGGAGACCGTGCGCGCCGCCGCCGGCAGCGACTACAACCCGGTGTCGGTCATCGGCTCGCTCTTCGGCGGTCAGCGGGTCGCCCAGCCGGTCTTCCCGGTCGACGAGGAGAAGCTGGGCGTCGCCCTCACCGACCTGGCCGGCAGCTCCGGCTCGGCCACCGAGGGCACGATCCTCTTCACCCCCGGCAAGGTCACCGCCGTCGAGGGCAAGCCGGGCAAGAGCCTGGACGTCCAGCGCTCGATGATCGCCGTCAAGGACGCCTACCGCGCCCAGGTCGAGACGGGCACGGCGAAGTCCGTCGCGCTGCCCGTCGTCACCCGGCAGCCCACCGTCACCAAGGCCGAGCTGGACCGGGCGATGAAGGACTTCGCCGAGCCGGCGATGTCCGGCCTGATCCGGATCAAGGCCGGCACGAAGAAGATCGACTTCGGCCCGGCCCGGTCGCTCCCGAAGATCCTTTCCATGCGGGCCGTCGACGGGAAGCTGGTCGAGGTCTACAACAAGGAAGCGATCACCGAGCTCCTCGACGGCGTCTTCGCCGGGGTCATGATCACCAAGGGCGACGGCAGCAAGCACGAGGTCTCCGCCGACGACGTCGCCTTCGTGATGCGCGACGCCCTGCGCGGCAAGGGCCTGGCCGAGCGCACCAAGACGATCGACCTGAACGGCGAGGGCTGACCCCCGCACACGGAGACCGCGGTACGGGGACGAGGACCTACCACTCGCCCCCGTACCGCGCCTTCCTGGCCCGCAGCCAGGCCTGGATCTCCCGGGTCTCGCCCGCGGACGCCGCCCGCAGGTCCTCGGCCCGCACCGTCGCCACGTACCGCACGAACCGGACCCGCCGGTGCCGTCCGTCCACGCCGATGACCTTGCCGGGGCCGTACACGTCGGTGCCCGTGTGGGCGACGAAGCTGCCGGGACCGTGGGGGGTTTCCATCGCGCGCCTTCCGTTCGTGACGTCCCTCTGCGACGTCCTGGCCCCACCCTGGCGCGGATCGCCCCGCCCCCGCGGCGCCACACGCCCCGGGGGCGTCCTGTCGTCCGGCGGGAGGGTGACCGGGCGCCCGGCCGCGGGCCTCAGTTGAGCAGCGCGCGGGCCGCCTTCGCCCGCTGCCGGATCGCCTCGGCGGCGCTCGGCTCCACCGCGTCCATGACCGTCGCGTACGCCTCCATCTCGACCGCCCCGGTGAGGAAGTCGCCGCGCTGGACGAGCAGCTCCGCGCGGTCGTAGCGCAGCCTGGCCGGGTGCGAGGGCAGCATCAGGGACAGGTCGACCGCCCACAGGGCGACGTCCGAGCACTCGGGGCGGGCGCCGGCCCAGGCGCGGATGTTGTTCAGGACCCGCAGCACGATCGACGTGGGCGAGGCGGGCCGCAGCATCGAGGGGTCGAGCGCCTCGCCGGTGGCGCCCGCGACGAGGAGTTCCGCGTCGGCGCCGGTCATCGCCCGCCCGCCGGCGAACGGGTCGGCCAGGCGGAGCTCGCCCGGGTCGCCGAAGCCGACGACGAAGTGGCCGGGCAGGCCGAGGCCGTAGACGTGCGCCCCGGCCCGGCGGGCGACCTCCATCCACACCACCGACAGCAGGATCGGCAGCCCCCGGCGGCGCCGCAGCACCTCGTGGAGCAGGGAGGACTCCAGCCGCTGGTAGTCGGCGGGCACGCCCTGGAAGCCCTCGCGGCGGCCGAGCAGCTCCGAGAGCGCCGCGACCCACGCGTCGGCGCCGCGCGTCCCGTACGGCACGAGCCCGGCGAGCCGGTCCAGCTCGATCTCCGCCGCGTCCAGGTCGGCCTGGGTCACCGACGCGTCGGCCACCGCGCCGACCAGCAGGCAGAGGCGGGCGAGGTCGGGCTGTTCCGCCCGGGCCTCCTCCGCGAACTCCCGCCGCCAGTCGGTCATGCGCCCGTCCATCGGTAGTGGTGGTAGTGGTGGTGGACCGCGAAGCCCATCCCCTCGTACAGCGCCCCGGCGGCGTCGTTGTCCGCCTCCACCTGGAGCCAGGCGGCCGACGCGCCCTCGTCGAGCGCCCGGCGGGCGAGCGCCGTCATGACGGACGTGGCCAGGCCGCGGCGCCGCTGGGCGGGGTCGACCTCCACCGCCATGAACCCGGCCCAGCGCCCGTCCACCACACAGCGTCCGATCGCCGCCGGTATGTCTCCCGTGCCCGGTACGGAGGCGAACCACACACTCGGGCCGCTGCCGAGCACCTTCAGGACCTGCGGGCCGGGCTCGCCGAAGCGCTGGTAGCGGCGCAGCCAGTCCGCGCCGAAGGAGCGGTCGAGCCGGACGGCGTCGACGCCGGCGTCGGTGTCGCCGATCGGGGCGAGCGCCGCGATCCGCACCTCGGCGGAGACCTCCCGCCGCCAGTCCCGCCGCTCCAGTTCGGCGCAGAGCAGCTCCTGGGTGCCCGCGGCGCCGGTGGCGGCCTGCACGTAGGCGGGCAGCTCCCGGGCCGCGTACCACTCCCGTACGCGGTCGAGGGCGGCGTCCAGCGGCAGCCCCGGGTCGCCCAGCGGCAGCGCCGAGTTGGCCCGGCGGGTGAATCCGCCGGCCGCCCGCAGCGTCCACTCGCCGAGCGGCTCGCTCTCCAGCGGCTGCCAGGCGCGGGCGGTGGCGCGGGCGAGCTCGGGGAAGGTCGCGGCGGGGCCGCGGCGGCGGGCCGGGGCGGCGGGGACGGGCTTGCCCGCGACGAGGGCGGATTCCGCGATCCGGACGGCCTCACCGGTCCTGCGTGTGATCAGCAGCACACCGTCTTCCCACGATGTGAGAACACCGACCGCGTCCGTGAACCTCTCACCCGGCGCACCCGAGTCCGTCACGTACCGAACGGAGACACGTTTTCCCACGTCAGAGCTGCTTATACGGACTTCGAGACGTCCTCCACCAGCGAATTCCACAGCTTCTTGGCCCCTCCTGTTCGGATCGCCCCCGAGAACGGAGATACTAGGGGCGGGCATCGACGACGCCGCGCTCCCGCGCAGACCAGCCCTATCGAGGAGGAACGACAGCGTGACCTACGTCATCGCGCAGCCTTGTGTCGACGTGAAGGACAAGGCGTGCATCGAGGAGTGCCCCGTCGACTGCATCTACGAGGGCCAGCGGTCCTTGTACATCCACCCGGACGAATGCGTCGACTGCGGGGCCTGTGAGCCGGTCTGCCCGGTCGAGGCGATCTTCTACGAGGACGACACCCCGGACGAGTGGAAGGACTACTACAAGGCGAACGTCGAGTTCTTCGACGAGCTCGGTTCGCCCGGTGGTGCTTCCAAGCTGGGCCTGATCGAGCGGGACCACCCCTTCATCGCCGCCCTGCCGCCGCAGAACGGCTGATCATCCGCCCTCGGTCCCGTACGGCGTCGTCCGCCGTACGGGACCGACGCGTTTGCCGCCGCAGACGCCGACGCATCTCCCGCGTACGAACGAGGAAGTGAGCCAACCCGTGAGCGCAGTCTCTTCGCGCCTGCCCGTCTTCCCCTGGGACAAGCTGGAGCCGTACAAGAAGACGGCGACGGCCCACCCGGACGGGATCGTGGACCTGTCCGTGGGCACCCCGGTCGACCCGGTCCCCGCACTGATCCAGGACGCCCTGGTCGCGGCGGCGGACTCGCCGGGCTATCCCACGGTGTGGGGCACGAAGGACCTGCGGGACGCGCTCACCGGCTGGTGCGAGCGGCGCCTCGGCGCCACCGGCCTCGCCCACGAGAACGTGCTGCCGGTGGTCGGCTCCAAGGAGCTGGTGGCCTGGCTGCCGACCCAGCTCGGCCTCGGCGCCGGCGACCGGGTCGCCTACCCGCGGCTCGCCTACCCGACGTACGAGGTGGGCGCCCGGCTGTGCGGCGCGGAGGCCGTCGTCTACGACGACCCGACCGAGCTCGACCCGGCCGGCCTGAAGCTGCTGTGGCTCAACTCGCCGTCCAACCCGACCGGCAGGGTCCTCGGCAAGGACGAGCTGACCCGGATCGTCGCCTGGGCGCGCGAGCACGGCGTCCTCGTCTTCTCCGACGAGTGCTACCTGGAACTGGGCTGGGAGGCCGACCCGGTCTCGGTGCTGCACCCGGACGTCTGCGGCGGCTCGTACGAGGGCGTCGTCGCCGTCCACTCGCTCTCCAAGCGCTCCAACCTGGCCGGCTACCGGGCCGCGTTCATCGCGGGCGACGCGGCCGTCCTGGGCGAGCTGCTCCAGATCCGCAAGCACGGCGGCATGATGACCGCCGCCCCGGTCCAGGCGGCCACGGTCGCCGCGCTCGGCGACGACGCGCACGTGGCCGAGCAGCGCGAGCGGTACGCGGCCCGGCGCGCCGCCCTGCGCGCGGCCCTGGAGGCGCACGGCTTCCGCATCGAGCACAGCGAGGCCAGCCTCTACCTGTGGGCGACCCGCGACGAGCCCTGCTGGGACACGGTGGCCTACCTCGCGGAGAAGGGCGTCCTGGTGGCGCCCGGCGACTTCTACGGCGAGGCGGGCGAGCGTTTCGTGCGGGTCGCGTTCACGGCGACCGACGAGCGGGTCGAGGCCGCGGTCAAGCGCCTGGGCTGACGGCCCGGATCACGGGTGAGGGCCCGGGGAGCATCGCTCCCCGGGCCCTCACCCGTGTGCGGCGGAGGTCAGCCGCCGAGCGGCAGGCCACCCCCGAGCGGGAGGGTCGGCGCGGGCACGCCCTTGGTGGGCAGGCCGCCCAGGGTGCCACCGGTCGGCCCCTCGGCGCTCTCGGCGGCCGCGCCCGCGGTCTGGCCGACGACCTCGCCCGCGCTGCCGGCGGCGTCGCCCGCGACCTGCTGGGCGGCCGGGGTGGCGGTCTTGCCCGCCGTGCCCAGGGTCTTGCCGGCCGCCGGGACGGCCGTGCCGACGGCCTTGCTGCCGGTCTCGCCGACGACGCCGGTCGCGGTCTGCGAGGCGGTGTCGAGGGTGGAACCGGTGGCGGCACCGTCGAGCTGGGTCAGACCCGACAGGGCGCCGGTCGGGGCGAGGGACTGGTCCACGGCGCTCGCGGAGCCGGCCGCACCGACCACCGGCGCTGCTCCGGCCGCGATGAGCAGGGCGGCGCGGGCGATCCGACGGGTCAGGGGGAGGGACATGGTGCTCCTTCAGCGGAGGGGGCGTTTGCGGTTGGACGCAGTGACAACCGGCCGTGGGGAGGGGGAGGTTGCGGACGCCGAAGGTAAAGACTGGGTAATGCGTCGTATTGTCGGGTGGGGAGGAAAGCGGACGAACACGCCCATGCGCCGCCGCCTGCGGAACCGTCACTTCCCTTGCGCCGCACGGGGATTGCCGTGACATGACATGCGACGGGAAAGCTGCCCGGAGAGCTCTGCGGCGCGCGCGCCGGATGACACGTCCGGGGGACAGTCCGTACGGCTGCCCGCACGGGCCCGGCATGCGGTCGTGCGGCCGGGCGTGCGGCCGGGAGTGCGGCCGGGAGGCGGCCGGGCGTGCGGAATTTTGGGTAGCGGCGCTATCTGGCGGTGAGTCTGAGCCGGACCCAGGAGCCGTCCGTGCCGCCGGTGCCGCCCGTGCCCTCGGCCCCCTGGGCGCCGTCGGTCCCGCCGGTGTTTCCGGCGCCCTTGGCGCCGCCGTCGCGCTTCACCGGCTCCCACTCGCCCGACGAGTCGTCCGCCCGCCAGACCCGGTCCCCGTACGCCACCTCGGCGACCCGCAGCTCGTCCGCCCGCGCCACCGCCCACTGCGCCAGCTCCCAGCCGCGCTGCTCCCGCGACCCCGTGGCCGCCCGCACCGGTACGGAGAGCTCGACGGCCGCGGCCCCCGCGCCCGGCCCGCCCGAAGGCGCGCCCTTCGCGTCCGGGGGCGTCACCCGGGGCTTCGCCCGCTCGCCGAAGGCGCGGACCACCTCGTCCCGCACCCGCGCCGGATCGCCCGGCCGGCCCTCCGCCACGTCCGCCGTGCACGCCAGCGAGGCCGGCGCCCGGCCGGTCAGCGCCGCCGACAGCAGCGCCGCGTCCGGCTCGTGCTTCGCGTACGCCTGCGGGAAACCGCTGCGCTGCACCTTCTGCGCCGCCACCGTCAGCGGCAGCCGCGAATACCCCGGGACCTTCTCCAGTCCCTCGTAGAACTTCCCCGACGCGTACACCGGGTCGATGATCTGCTCGGGCGTCCCCCAGCCCTGCGAGGGGCGTTGCTGGAACAGGCCGAGCGAGTCACGGTCGCCGTGCTCGATGTTGTACAGCGCCGACTCCTGGAGCGCCGTCGCCAGCGCGATGGTCACCGCGCGCTCCGGCATCCCCCGGGTGGTGCCCACGGCCGCGATCGTCGCCGCGTTGGACGCCTGCTCCGGGGTGAACTCGTACCGGTTCGCCCCGCTCCCGACACTGCACCGCGGCGCGCCCTTGCTCCCCGTGACGTAATGCACGGCGACATAGGCGACCAGCCCGAGGAGCACGGCGAACGCGGCCGTGAGCCGGGCGAGACGTCCGCGACGTGCGGGGCTGGGGGGACGGGTGGGCTCGGACACGCGCCCCACCGTACTGGAGGCCGCGTTAGGGTCGGCACATGGCTGACACCGCTCCTGGAGAGACTCCGCTGGACCTCACGCTCGACGGCGCCGCGCTGACCGCCGCCCTGGTCGACTTCCCGTCCGTCAGCGGCACCGAGAAGCCGCTCGCCGACGCGATCGAGCAGGCCCTGCGCGGACTGCCGCACCTCACCGTCGACCGGTACGGCAACAACGTCGTCGCGCGCACCCGCCTCGGTCACGGCGAGCGGGTCGTCCTCGCCGGACACATCGACACCGTGCCCATCGCGGACAACGTGCCGTCCCGGCTCGACGAGGACGGCATCCTGTGGGGCTGCGGCACCTCCGACATGAAGTCGGGCGTCGCCGTCCAGCTGCGGATCGCCGCCACCGTCCCCGCGCCCAACCGCGACCTCACGTTCGTCTTCTACGACAACGAGGAGGTCGCCGCCCACCTCAACGGCCTCGGCAAGATCGCCGACGCCCACCCGGACTGGCTCGCGGGCGACTTCGCCGTCCTCCTGGAGCCCTCCTTCGGCGAGGTCGAGGGCGGCTGCCAGGGGACCCTGCGCGTCAAGCTGCACACCACGGGCGAGCGGGCCCACTCCGCGCGCTCCTGGATGGGATCCAACGCCATCCACGCCGCCGCGCCCATCCTGGCCCGCCTGGCCGCGTACGAGCCGCGCAAGCCGGTCATCGACGGCCTGGAGTTCCACGAGGGCCTCAACGCCGTCGGCATCGAGGGCGGTGTCGCCACCAACGTCATCCCCGACGCCTGCGTGGTCACCGTCAACTACCGCTACGCCCCCGACCTCTCCCCGGAGCAGGCCGTGGCCCACGTCCGCGAGGTCTTCGCGGACTGCGGCGTCGCCGAGTTCGAGATCGACGACGAGAGCGGCGGCGCCCTGCCCGGCCTCTCGCACCCCGCCGCCGCGGCCTTCATGAAGGCGGTCGGCGGCAGCGCCCGCCCCAAGTTCGGCTGGACCGACGTCGCCCGCTTCAGCGCGCTGGGCGTCCCCGCGGTCAACTACGGGCCCGGCGACCCCATCTACGCCCACAAGCGCGACGAGCACGTGCACGTCGAGCGGATCCACCACTGCGAGGCAAGGCTCCGTGACTGGCTGACCGACTGATTCCCGGAATTTCGCTTTTCGTCACCTCTGTGGACCTACCCTGACCGGACCGGAAGATCAGTGGAACGGTGAAAGGAGCAGGCCATGGGTGTCCCCGAGGACCCGAAGAAGCCGGAGGAGCAGAGGCTGGGACCGGTGCTCAGGCGCCGTGACCAGGTCCAGCCCGGCACCACGGACCAGCGCCTGCTCGACACCGAGGGCGACTCGGAGTGGGTGCACACCGACCCCTGGCGGGTCATGCGCATCCAGTCCGAGTTCGTCGAGGGCTTCGGCGCCCTGGCCGAACTGCCCAGCGCGATCAGCGTCTTCGGCTCGGCCCGCACCAAGCCCGACTCGCCCGAGTACGAGGCCGGTGTACGCATCGGCCGCGCCCTCGTCGAAGCGGGCTTCGCCGTCATCACCGGCGGCGGCCCGGGCGCCATGGAGGCGGCCAACAAGGGCGCCCGGGAGGCCAAGGGCGTCTCCGTGGGCCTCGGCATCGAGCTCCCCTTCGAGCAGGGCCTCAACCCGCACGTCGACATCGGCGTGAACTTCCGCTACTTCTTCGTCCGCAAGACGATGTTCGTGAAGTACGCGCAGGGCTTCGTCGTCCTGCCCGGCGGCCTCGGCACCCTCGACGAGCTCTTCGAGGCCCTGACCCTGGTCCAGACCAGCAAGGTCACCCGGTTCCCGATCGTCCTCTTCGGCACCGCGTACTGGAAGGGCCTCGTCGACTGGCTCCGCGACTCCGTCGTGGCCGGCGGCAAGGCCTCCGAACACGACCTCCTCCTCTTCCACCTCACGGACGACGTGGACGAGGCGGTCGCGCTGGTGACGAAGGAGGTCGGGCGCTAGGACCGTCCGGCCGGGGTTGTGGGCACCCGTTCCGCCGGGGCGGAACGGGTGGGCACGACCCCACCCGCCGGGGGGCCCTCCCGGCTACGCCAGCCCGCGCCGAGCCACCGCCGGGGGCCGATGCCCCGCGATGGACGCCACCATGTCCAGCACCTGCCGCGTCTCGGCCACCTCGTGCACCCGGTAAACCCGCGCCCCCAGCCACGCCGAAACCGCCGTCGTCGCCAGCGTCCCGAGCACCCGCTCCTTGACCGGCCGGTCCAGGGTCTCCCCGACGAAGTCCTTGTTGGACAGGGACACGAGCACCGGCCACCCGGTCGCCGCCATCTCCCCGAGCCGCCGCGTCGCCTCCAGGCTGTGCCGCGTGTTCTTCCCGAAGTCGTGACCCGGGTCGATCATGATCCCGTCGCGCCGCACCCCCAGCGCCACCGCCCGCTCGGCGAGCCCGACCGTGACCCGCAGGATGTCGTCCATCACGTCCTCGTACGCGGTCCGGTGCGGCCGGGTCCGCGGCTCCGCACCGCCCGCGTGGGTGCAGACGAGCCCCGCGCCGTACTTCGCGGCGACCTCCGCGAGCCGCGGGTCGACCCCGCCCCACGCGTCGTTCAGGACGTCCGCGCCGGCCTCGCACACCGCCTCGCCGACATCCGCCCGCCAGGTGTCCACGCTGATCACGACGGACGGGTGGCGCCGCCGCACCTCGGCCACGAAGCCGACCGTGCGCCGCGCCTCCTCCTCGGCCGTGACCTCCTCGCCGGGGCCCGCCTTGACGCCGCCGATGTCGATGATCGCGGCACCCTCGGCCACGGCCTGCTCCACCCGGGCGAGGGCCGGTTCGTCCGTGAAGGTCGCCCCCTGGTCGTAGAAGGAGTCCGGGGTCCGGTTCACGATCGCCATGATCACCGGCTCGTGCGGCCCGAATTCACGCGGTCCCAAGCGCAGCATCCCTTATGTCCTCCCTTGCGACCGGTCGCCGCATCGTCTGCGACCCTAACTGTCGGTGCCGCATGGCACGATCGGCACCGGACGTTTTCCACGGACGGGGAGAGGCGCGCGCTGGTGTTCTGGTTTCTGCTGATCACGATGGTCGTGGTCGTCGCGGCGGTCACCCTGGCGGTGGTCGGCGGCGGCGACGGCGAGGTGCTGCCCGAGGCGGCGCCCGAGCAACTGATCGATCCGCTCCCCGCGACCCGCCCGGTCGGCCAGGCCGATGTCGAGGCGCTGCGGCTGCCCGTCGCCGTCCGGGGCTACCGGATGGCGGACGTCGACGACGTCCTCGGGCGGCTCGGCGCCGAGCTCGCCGAGCGCGACGCCCGGATCGCGGAGCTGGAGACGGCCCTGACCGGCCCGGGGCCGAGGGACGCCGCCCCGGGCGACGCCCCTCGGGACGGGGAGGACGGCGCGTGAGCGAGGGCCGTGCGATCGCGGGGCCCGACGGACTGCTGCGCTGCCCGTGGGGCCTGTCGGCCGAGGACTACGTGGCGTACCACGACGAGGAGTGGGGCCGCCCGGTCCACGGCGACGACGCCCTGTTCGAGCGCCTGTGCCTGGAGGCCTTCCAGTCCGGGCTCTCGTGGATCACGATCCTGCGGCGCCGTGAGGGCTTCCGTACGGCCTTCTCCGGCTTCCGGATCACCGAGGTGGCCCGGTTCACCGACACCGACCGCGAACGGCTCCTGGGCGACGAGGGGATCATCCGCAACCGCGCCAAGATCGACGCCACCATCGCCAACGCGCAGGTGCTCGTCGGCTGGGCCCCCGGCGAGCTGGACGAGCTGATCTGGTCGTACGCGCCGGACCCGGCGACCCGCCCGGTCCCGGCCGGCACGGGCGAGGTGCCGGCCGTGACGGACGAGTCGACGGCCCTGTCCAAGGCGCTGAAGAAGCGCGGACTGCGGTTCATCGGCCCGACCACGGCGTACGCGCTGATGCAGGCCTGCGGTCTGGTCGACGACCACGTCGCCGGCTGCGTGGCGCGCGGCGCCGGCCGCTGAGCCGGCGCCCCCGCGGGCCGCTCAGCGGCCCAGGTACTTCGGCTTCTCCTTGGCGACGAAGGCCTGCACGGCGATCGTGTGGTCCTCCGACGCGCCCGCCTTCGTCTGGAGCTCGTCCTCCTTCTCCAGCGCCTCGGCGAGCGAGTGGTCCGCCCCGTACGCGAGGGACTCCTTCAGCGCCGCGTAGGCGACGGTCGGCCCCTCGGCCAGCTTCCGGGCCACCTTCGCGGCCTCCTCGGCGAGCGACCCGGCCGGGACGAGCCGGTTCACGATGCCCAGCTCGTACGCCTCCTGGGCGCCGATCGAGCGCGGGAAGAGCAGCAGGTCGGCGGCGCGGCTGTGGCCGATCAGCCGGGGCAGCGTCCAGGACATGCCCGAGTCGGCGGTGAGGGCGACCCCGGCGAACGAGGTGTTGAAGGCGGCCGTGTCCGCCACCACCCGGTAGTCCGCCGCCAGCGCGAAGCCGAAACCGGCTCCGGCCGCCACGCCGTTGACCGCCGCGACGACCGGCTTCGTCATCCCGGTGAGCGCCCGCACGATCGGGTTGTAGTGGTCGCGGACCGTGTTCATCGTGGCCCGCGTGCCGGACTCCTGGTCCTGGAGCAGGAGCCCGACGTGCTCCTTCAGGTCCTGGCCCACACAGAACGCGCGGTCGCCCGCGGCGGTCAGCAGCACCGCCCGTACGTCCGGGTCGGCGGCGGCCGTCTCGACCGCCTCGCGCAGGGCCACCTTCGCCGCCACGTTCATGGCGTTCATGGCCTCGGGGCGGTTGATGGTGATGGTGGCGAGCCCGTCGCTCACCTCGTACAGCACCGTGTCGGCCATCGCGGGGGTCCCTTCGCCTCATTGCGTCGATTGACCCCCTCAGCATGGCGGAGATCACCGGCCCGCAGCATGTGACCTGCGTCAAAGAATCCGGGCCCGAACGGGGAGCGGCAGCGGCGCAGTATCGCAGGTGGATCGGCGAAATATGCGGTTTTGTGAAAGCGCGTTGCGGAAGCGATGCCGCCTGATGTTGGTCATCGGGTCCTCTGATGCGGGATAATGACCGGGAAGCAATCGTGTTCGATGCTTTGGATGAGCTGGTTTCAGGAAGGGGAACGAGCATGGCGGCCATGAAGCCGCGGACGGGTGACGGCCCGCTCGAGGTGACAAAGGAGGGGCGGGGCATTGTCATGCGCGTTCCGCTCGAAGGCGGCGGCCGGCTCGTCGTCGAGCTGACCCCGGACGAGGCGAAGGCGCTCGGTGACGCACTGAAGAGCGTCGTCGGCTGACGCACCCCCTGTCACGGATTTCCACTTCTGCCCCGGTACGGTACCCACCGTGCCGGGGCAGAGGTGTACCGGGCTCCGGCGCCTTGCGATGCACCGCACCAGACGCCGCGACCTACCCGACCCTGATCCGCCGGACAGGCCCTAGACGCCCCTGCGGACCGCGCACAGCAGGCCGTCGCCGACCGGCAGCAGGGTCGGCAGCAGCGCCGGGCTCTCCCGCACCGTGCGCAGCAGCTCGCGTATCCGCAGCACCTCGGCCGGCTGGGCCGCCGAGTCCACCGTGCGGCCGTCCGCGAAGACGCCCTCGAAGCAGACCAGACCGCCCGGTCGCAGCAGGCGCAACGATTCAGCGAGATAGTCCAGGGACTCCGTGCGGTCGCCGTCGCAGAACACGAGGTCGTACCCGCCGTCCGCCAGCCGGGGCAGGACCTCCAGGGCACGGCCGGGGATGAACCGCGCCCGGTTGCCCGCGAAGCCCGCCGCGCGGAACGCCGCCTTCGCGTGCGCCTGCCGCTCCGGGTCCATGTCCACGGTGGTCAGCACCCCGTCCGGGCGCATCCCGAGCAGCAGATAGATCCCCGACACGCCCGTGCCCGTACCGATCTCCGCCACCGCCTTGGCGTCCGCCGTGGCGGCCAGCAGCCGCAGAGCGGCGCCCGTTCCCGGCGACACCGAGGGCACCCCTGCCTCCCGGGCCCGGTCACGGGCCCAGCGCAGCGCTTCGTCCTCGGCGACAAAGGCGTCGGCGAACGCCCAGCTCGTCTGCCGGTTGGCGGTAATGGCCCTCTCCTGTCCCCGTGCCTGTCCCCGTAGTTGACGCAGGCGTCGACTGTATCCGCTGCGCGCGGGAACCCGCAGATGGGACCGCGCGTTCCTAGAGACAGGAAGCGAGACGGGACGGCGGCCTGAGCCGGCCCCAAATTCGCGTAAAGATTCTTATCCGGAGCTAACGGGCGAGGTGGCTATGGTAGGGGCTCCACTGGACACCACCAGAGCCGATAGGGGAGGTGCGGCTGCGCCTGTGGATCGGAGAGGGAGGCTTCGGCGCCTTCTCGGATCGGCGGGTGAGCCGAAATCCGTGACCGACACCGCTGACCGTTCCCGCACCGCCGACTCCGCACCCACCACCGCGACCTTCGCATCGGATGCGGAATCGCAGGCGTGGACTCCGCCCAGCTGGGAGGAGATCGTCAGCACGCACAGCGGCCGGGTCTACCGACTCGCGTACCGTCTGACGGGCAACCAGCACGACGCCGAGGACCTGACCCAGGAGGTCTTCGTCCGGGTCTTCCGCTCGCTGTCGTCCTACACGCCCGGCACCTTCGAGGGCTGGCTGCACCGCATCACGACCAACCTGTTCCTGGACATGGTCCGCCGCAAGCAGCGCATCCGCTTCGACGCGCTCGCCGACGACGCCGCCGAGCGGCTGCCCAGCCGTGAGCCGTCCCCGCAGCAGGCGTTCAACGACACCCACTTCGACGCCGACGTGCAGCAGGCCCTGGACACCCTCGCGCCCGAGTTCCGTGCCGCGGTCGTCCTCTGCGACATCGAAGGCCTCTCCTACGAGGAGATCGCCGCGACCCTCGGCGTGAAGCTGGGCACCGTCCGCAGCCGCATCCACCGCGGCCGCTCCCACCTGCGCAAGGCGCTCAAGCACCGCTCGCCCGAGGCGCGCGCGGAGCGGGCGCTCGCCGCAGTCGGCTGGGAGGGCGGATCGGCGTGAGCGGCACCCGTCCGTCAGCGACCCCGGCGGAACAGCACCTCGCCGGGCAGAACCTCGCGGATCAGCACCTCGGCGACCGGCTCGCCGCGCTCGTCGACGGCGAACTCGGCCATGACGCCCGCGAACGGGTCCTCGCCCACCTCGCCACCTGCCCCAAGTGCAAGGCCGAGGCGGACGCCCAGCGCACCCTGAAGAGCGTCTTCGCCTCCAGTGCGCCCCCTCCACCCTCGGAGGGGCTGTTGGCGCGGCTCCAGGGGCTGCCGGGGGGACCGAATGACCAGGGGGGTCCTTTCGACGACCTCCTGCGCGGCGGAGGGCTGCGGTCCGACGGCTTCGCCACGGCCGCGCCCGTCACCCCGCACTCCGGCTTCCGGATCCACGAGGTCGGCGACCGCTCCTCGGGGCGGGGCCGCCGGTTCGCCTTCGCGGCGGCCAGCGCGGTCTCCTTCGCCGCGATCGCGCTGGGCGGCACGCTGCCGCTCGACGGGGCGCGCGGCCAGGGCACCGGCAACAACGTGACCCCGCTGCGGGCCCCGGCGACCTTCGCCTCGGGCTCCCGCCGCGAGCAGCCCCCGGTGACGGCCCCCACCGTGGTGCCGGCCCGCCTGGAACTGTCCCCGTTCATACGCCCGGCGGCTCCCGCGCTCAGGCTCTCCTACGCGCCCGGAACCGCCCCGACCGCCACCCCCGCCCCCAGCCCCTCCCACCGCTGACCGGTGACCTGGTTGAATCCAGGGGCAGGGGCGCGCCCGACGAACCGGTGGGCGCGGACAGGTCATCTGTTGCGGGGAGAGCATGAAGAACGGGAAGCCGACCTGGTGGAGCCGTCCGTCGACCACACCCATCCCGCCACCTGACCAGCCCCCGGCCCCGTCCCCGGACGCGGCGGGGGCCCAGGCCGGGGACACGGACTTCACCCTGGCGGCACCGGCCCCGACGCCGGCACCTGCGGTGGAGCCGGTCCCGGCGCCCGCCCCGGCACCGGCCGCGGAGCCGGTTCCGGCCCCGGTGACGGAGCCCGTCCCGGCACCCGCCGCGGAGTCGGCCCCGGCCGAGCCCGAGGCGCCCGGGACCGTACGTCCCGAGGCGGCGGCCGCGCCCGAGGCGCCCGCGCGCTCGGAGACCTCGGCGCCGGCGGCCGTGATACCGCCGCCCGCCGCGCCCGCGCCCGCGCCCGCGGCCGAACCCGCGCCCGCACCCGCGCCCGGGTCCACCGACCCGCGCCACGCCGAGTCGGCCTACGCCGAGTCGGCCCACGCCGAGCCGATCGCTCCCGGCCCGCTCTCCGCCGAGCCTCTGTCGGCCGAGCCCGTCTCCGCCGAGCCGTCTCTCGTCGCGCCCGTCGCGCCCGTCGCGCCCGCCGGGGACCAGCCGCCCGTCCCCGCCCCCGTACCGGCGCAGCCGCACCCGGAGGCCCAGCCCCTGCACGCCCCCGACCCCTACCGCACCCCGCCCTACGGCGAGCCGGGGCCGTGGGCGCCCGCGCCGCCTGTGCAGCGGCCCATGGCCGTGGCGCCCGCGTACGACCCGTGGGCGGCCTCCGTGCCGCTCGCCGGGGGGCCGGTCGTCCCGCCGGTCACGGTGAAGGCCCGGAAGTCGCGGCGCGGTCTCGCGCTCGTCGGTGCCCTGGCCTTCGCGCTGGTCACCGGAGTCGTCGGCGGCGGCGTCGGCGCGTACATCGAGCGCAACGGCGGGATCACCACCGTCGAGCTGCCCCAGGCCGGCCCCGAGGCGGAGGGCCGCGCGCCCGGCAGCGTCGCGGGGATCGCCGCCGGGGCCCTGCCGGGCGTCGTCACCATCCATGTGAGCGGGAGCGGTTCCTCCGGCACCGGCACCGGTTTCGTGCTCGACACCCGCGGCAACATCCTGACCAACAACCACGTCGTGGACGCGGCGGCCGCCTCCGGCGAGATCTCCGTCACCTTCAGCAACGGCGAGTCGGCCCGCGCCAAGCTGATCGGCCGTGACACCGGCTACGACCTCGCCGTCATCCGGGTCTCCGGCGTCTCGGGCCTCAGGCCGCTGCCGCTGGGCAACTCCGACACCGTCCGCGTCGGCGACCCGGTCGTCGCGATCGGCGCCCCCTTCGACCTGTCGAACACGGTCACCTCCGGCATCATCAGCGCCAAGGAGCGCCCGATCACGGCCGGCGGCGAGAAGGGCGACGGCACCGACATCAGCTACGTCGACGCCCTCCAGACCGACGCCCCGATCAACCCCGGCAACTCGGGCGGCCCGCTGCTCGACTCCCGGGGCCGGGTCATCGGCATCAACAGCGCGATTCGCGCCGCGAGCAACAGCTCCGAGAGCGGCGGCCAGTCCGGCTCGATCGGTCTCGGCTTCGCCATCCCCGTCAACCAGGGCAAGCGGGTCGCCGAGGAGCTCATCAACACCGGCAAGGCAGCTCACCCGGTCATCGGCGTCAGCCTCGACATGCAGTACACCGGCGACGGGGCCAAGGTCGGCGCGAAGGGCAAGGACGGCACCTCGTCCGTCACCCCCGACGGCCCCGCGGCCCGCGCCGGGATCAGGCCGGGCGACGTCATCACCAAGGTCGACGGGCAGCGCGTGCACAGCGGCGAGGAGCTGATAGTGAAGATCCGCGCCCACCGCCCCGGCGACCGCCTGAAGCTGACGCTGACCCGCGACGGCAAAGAGCAGACAAAGACGTTGACGCTCGGTTCCTCCTCGGGCGCCTAGGCGCCATGCGGAGGTCACCACGAGGTACCCGCCAGGCAGTTTCGGCGGGTACGGTGGACCGGGCCCGGGACCGGCGTGAAGGAGCTACAGGGTGTTCAGCGACATAGGCGCACTCGAGCTGGTGACGCTCGTGGTGCTCGCCGTGCTCATCTTCGGCCCCGAGAAGCTGCCGAAGATGATCCAGGACGTTTCCCGCTTCATCCGCAAGATCCGGGAGTTCTCGGACAGCGCCAAGGCGGACATCCGCAGCGAGCTCGGCCCGGAGTTCAAGGACTTCGAGTTCGAGGACCTCAACCCGAAGAACTTCATCCGCAAGCAGCTCGCGGAGAACCAGGACTTCAAGGAGCTCAACGAGCTCCGCTCCAGCTTCGACCTGAAGAAGGAGATGAACGAGGTCGCCGACGCCGTCCACGGCCGCGAGACGGCGCCCACCGCGTCCACGGCGCCCGCCGCGCCCGCCGCGGTGAACGGCTCCGCCCCGCCGGACCTCCTGAAGAAGCAGGACAAGCCGGACACCGTCGAGCGCCCGCCGTACGACTCCGACGCCACCTGACGACGGCCTGTCACCGAACGAGCGCGGCTCGGTGGCTATCCTCCCCCTTGGGGTACCCCCGGACGAGGTCCGGGGGAGCGACGAGGAGGCGGCCGAGATGAAGACGACGAGTCGGGTGGAGACCGAGGGGTTTCTGCGCGCGCCCTTCGCCTGGTACGGGCTCGACGAGGCGTTCACCGGCCCGCGCCGGCTGATGCAGATCGGCACGGCCGCGGACGGCACCGTCCAGTACGGCTCGATGGGCCACGGTGACGAGCCGTCGATAAAGTCCGAGGCCGTCGGCGCCGAGAAGGAGCGCTTCGCCGTCGTCGTGACCGTCGCCGCGAACCCCGTGCGCCGCACCGGCGACGGCACGGGCGTCCTGGAGGCCACCACGGTCTCCTCCGCGGCCTGGCTGGCCGGCTCGGGGCTGCTCGCCCAGACCTGGCCCGCCAACCTCGACCACACGCGGCGGAACGACTGGCTGGACCAGCAGACGGAGACGGCCTTCGAGCTCGCCGACGACCTCGACGGGCCGGCCTGGTCGACGCTCTCGCTGCCCGTGGACGGCGTCCCGGTGCCGTTCCACTACCGCGAGTCCGAGTTCGGCTGGGTGCTGGCCGGTTCGGCGACCGGCGTGCACATCGGGGCGTACGGGCGCGGGATGAGCGCGTACGGCCTGGGCTTCGCGACGGTCAAGGACCTGGGCCTGTACGCCTGACGGCACGGCACGCAGGCACGCGAAAGGGCGCCCCGAAGGGCGCCCTTTCCCCGTCTCAGAACTTGTTGCGCGGCGTGATGCCCAGGCTCATGCCCGACAGGCCGCGCTGGCGGCCGCCCAGCTTGCCGGCGATGGCGCGCAGGGCCGCGCCGGCCGGGGAGTCCGGGTCGGACAGGACGACCGGCTTGCCCTCGTCGCCGCCCTCGCGCAGCCGTACGTCGATCGGGATCGAGCCGAGCACCGGGACGTTCGCGCCGGTGGTCTTCGTCAGCCCGTCGGCGACCCGCTGGCCACCGCCCGTGCCGAACACGTCGACCATCTCGTCGCAGTGCGGACACGGCAGGCCGGCCATGTTCTCGACGACGCCGACGATCTTCTGGTGGGTCTGCACGGCGATCGAACCGGCCCGCTCGGCGACCTCCGCCGCCGCCTGCTGCGGGGTGGTGACGACCAGGATCTCCGCGTTCGGCACCAGCTGGGCGACGGAGATGGCGATGTCGCCGGTGCCCGGCGGCAGGTCGAGCAGCAGGACGTCCAGGTCGCCCCAGTACACGTCGGCGAGGAACTGCTGGAGTGCTCGGTGGAGCATCGGGCCGCGCCACACCACCGGGGCGTTGCCCGGGGTGAACATGCCGATGGAGATGACCTTCACGCCGTTCGCCGACGGCGGCATGATCATGTTCTCGACCTGGGTCGGACGCCCGTCCGCGCCCAGCATGCGCGGCACGCTGTGGCCGTAGATGTCGGCGTCGACGACACCGACCTTCAGCCCGTCGGCCGCCATCGCCGCCGCCAGGTTGACCGTCACCGAGGACTTGCCGACGCCGCCCTTGCCGGAGGCCACCGCGTACACCCGGGTCAGCGAGCCGGGCTTCGCGAAGGGGACCTCGCGCTCGGCGGTGGTGCCGCGCAGCGCGGAGGCGAGCTCCTTGCGCTGCTCGTCGCTCATCACGTCCAGCGTGACGTCGACGCCCGTGACGCCCTCGACGCGGGAGACGGCGTCCGTCACGCGCTGGGTGATGGTGTCGCGCATCGGGCAGCCGGAGACCGTGAGATAGACCGTGACGGCGACCCTGCCGTCGGATCCGATCTCCACCGACTTCACCATGCCGAGCTCGGTGATCGGTTTGTTGATCTCGGGGTCGTTCACCGTCGCCAGTGCCTCAAGCACCGCGTCTTCCGTAGCCATAGAACAGATGGTACGGCGACGACCACCGCCCCATGAAAGCCCTGTCAACGGTCGGGTACGTCACTCCCGCGCGCGCCGTCCCCCGGGAATAGATCCCGGCGCTCCCCATTGCCCCGGGGCTGGCGCTCCTCCAGCTCCTTCAGCAGGTCCTGGAGCTCCGACCGCATCCAGTCGCGGGTGGCCACCTCGCCCAGGCCCATCCGCAGCGCCGCGATCTCCCGGGTCAGGTACTCGGTGTCCGCGATCGAGCGCTCGTTCTGCTTGCGGTCCTGTTCGAGGTTGACCCGGTCCCGGTCGTCCTGCCGGTTCTGCGCGAGCAGGATCAGCGGCGCCGCGTACGAGGCCTGCAGCGACAGCATCAGGGTCAGGAAGATGAACGGGTACGTGTCGAAGCGCAGCGGCTCCGGGACGGAGACGTTCCACACCACCCAGGCGATGATGATCACCGTCATCCAGACGATGAACCGCCCCGTCCCCAGGAAGCGCGCGATCCGCTCGGAGAGACGCCCGAAGGCCTCCGGGTCGTACTCGGGCAGGAACCGGGGCCGCCGTACGCGCGGCTGGTCCAGCCGGATCCGGGGCAGCTGCCGCTCCCGCTCGCGGTCCCGCTCCTGTGTGCGCTCAGCCACCGTGCACCCCCTCCTCGTGGAACTCGGTCTCCCGCCAGTCGTCCGGCAGCAGGTGGTCGAGCACGTCGTCGACGGTCACCGCCCCGAGCAGCGAACCGCTCTCGTCCACCACCGGCGCCGCCACCAGGTTGTACGCGGCGAAGTAGCTGGTGACGGCCGGCAGCGGGGTGTCCGGGCCGAGCGGCGGCAGATCGCTGTCGACGAGCGAGCTGACCAGCGTGAACGGCGGGTCCCGCAGCAGCCGCTGGAAGTGCACGGTGCCCAGGTACTTGCCCGTCGGCGTCTCGTCCGGCGGCCGGCACACGTACACCTGCGCGGCGAGCGCGGGGGACAGGTCCTGCTGGCGCACCCGGGCCAGCGCGTCGGCGACCGTCGCGTCCGGGCGCAGCACGATCGGCTCGGTGGTCATCAGACCGCCCGCGGTCCGCTCCTCGTACGCCATGAGCCGGCGCACGTCCGCCGCGTCGTCCGGCCGCATGAGCGTCAGGAGCCGTTCCTTGTCCTCCTCCGGCAGCTCGGACAGCAGGTCGGCGGCGTCGTCGGGGTCCATCGCCTCCAGGACGTCCGCGGCCCGCTCCTCCTTCAGCTTGCCCAGGATCTCGATCTGGTCGTCGTCCGGCAGCTCCTCCAGGACGTCGGCGAGCCGGTCGTCGTCGAGGGCCGCGGCGACCTCGGCCCGGCGCTTGGGGGTGAGGTGGTGCAGCACGTTGGCGAGGTCGGCGGGGCGCAGCTTCTCGAAGGTGGCCACCAGGTTCTCGGCGCCCTGGCCGTGCTCCTCCAGGGAGAAGCCGGTGACGGCGGACCACTCGACGGTCAGCGTCTCGCCCTTGCGGCGCAGCGCCCCGCCCTTGCCGCGCCGGACGAAGACCTTGTCGATCTCCCAGTCGCGGCGGGCCGGCAGCTGCTGGATGGCCACGTCGAGGACGGTGACCTCCTCGCCCTCCTGGCCCTGCGGTCCGACCAGGCGGACCCGCCGGTCGAGGAGTTCGCCGAGCACGAGCCGTTCGGTCGGGCGCTGTTCGAAGCGGCGCATGTTGACGACGCCGGTGGTGATGACCTGCCCGGACTCGACGCCGGTGATCCGGGTCATGGGCACGAACACCCGGCGCCGGGAGAGCACCTCCACGACCATGCCGAGCAGCCGCGGCGGGCGCCGGCCCACCCGCAGCATGGCGACCAGGTCGCTCACCCGGCCGACCTGGTCGCCCACCGGGTCGAAGACGGGGACGCCGGCGAGGTGCGAGACGAAGATCCGGGGGGCGCCTGCCGCCATGCCACGCGCCTCCTCGGTGCCGCACGATTCGGGTCATTTCCAGCTGTGCCTGGTTCAGGCTAGCCCGTGCCGCCGGAGGCCGCTCCGGCAGAGCGCCCGTCCGGCTGCCTGCGGGTACGTCACCCGGCACGGGTACGCTGCGGTCTGCCGTCCCCACCGGCATCCGGCTCCCACTGTCCCGTCCCCCACCGACACGAGAGGCAGCCCTGGTGACCGTTCGCCTTGCGTCCTCGCGCATCCGCAGGGCCGCCCTGCCCCTGGCGCTCTGCGCGGGCCTGGCGGCCTCCCTGTCCGCCTGCGCCGCCGACCCGGACGAGGGGACCAACGGAGTCGGCAGACTCTCCCCGACGGCCATCGAGCAGAAGGCGCAGGCGGCCGCGGACGGCGCGAAGGCGGTACGTCTCGCGGGCACGCTGGTCAGCAAGGGCGGCACGTACAAGCTGAACATGCGGCTCAAGCAGGACGGCGCGAGCGGCTCGGTGATCACGAAGAACAGCACCTTCGAGCTGCTGCGGGTCGGCGAGGCGCTCTACATGAAGGCCGACGCCGGCTTCTGGGCGCACGGGGACGCCTCCACCGAGGCGCCGTCGGACGCCGGTTCCGAGGCGGCCGACAAGCTGGACGACATGTACGTGAAGGTGCCGCAGGACGACCCCTCGTACAAGCAGCTGCGCGGCTTCACCGACATGGACCTGCTGCTGGACGGTCTCATCGGGCTGCACGGGGACGTCGTGAAGGGCGGCCGCGACAAGATCGGCGGCATCCGCACGGTCAACGTCAAGGGCGGCGAGGACGCCGAGGGCGGCTCGCTCGACGTGGCCCTGGACGGCGTCCCGTTCCCGTTGCGCTTCGCGCGCGGCGGCGGCGCGGGCGTGGTGATGCTCTCCGAGTGGGACAAGGACTTCCCGCTGGCCGCCCCGTCGAAGAGCCAGACCCTGGACTACGGCAAGCAGCTGCCGCGCGCGTGACCTTGAGGGGTCAGCTCTTGCGGCGCTTCTTGAAGAGGAGCTTCGGCAGGCCCGCCGGGATCGGTCGGCGGGTGAGCACCGGCGAGGGCAGCGGTACGGCGGCCAGGGAGCCGTCCGGCAGGTCGGTGGTCGAGGCGCGGGGTTCCAGGCGCACCACCCGGCACTCGCGCGCCCAGCGCTCGGGCATCGCCTCGCCGTCGTGCGCGTTGAGCCGCTTGCCCTTCAGCTCGGCGACCGCCGCCTCCCAGGCCTCGCCGCGCGGGGCGAGCTCGCTCACCGCGGCGGTCCAGGCGACGATCCGGCCGCCCTTGTCCTTGCTGCGGACGGTGACCTCGGCGGTGCCGCCGTCGACCAGGCCGGGCAGCGGCTGCTCGCCGGGGCCGTCGCCGACGACGAGCGCGGCGCCGTCGGCCCAGACGTGCCAGAGCGCACGGGCGGCGGGGGCCTCGCCCCGTACCCAGATGAGGCCGGACTTCTTGGTGGCCTCCTCGACGAGGGCGGACCCGAGCAGCGCGTCTGTCATGCCCCGCAGCCTATCGAGCGGCGTGCGCGGCCCGCGCTACAGCCAGCCGTTGCGCTTGAGGGTGCGGTGGATGGTGAAACAGATGGCGGCGATGCCGGCCAGCACCATCGGGTAGCCGAACTTCCACTCCAGTTCGGGCATGTACGTGAAGTTCATGCCGTACACGCCGCAGACGGCCGTCGGGACGGCGACGATCGCCGCCCACGAGGTGATCTTGCGCATGTCCTCGTTCTGCGCGACGGTCGCCTGCGCCAGGTTGGCCTGGAGGATCGAGTTGAGCAGTTCGTCGAAGCCGACGACCTGCTCCTGGACCCGCGCGAGGTGGTCGGCGACGTCACGGAAGTACTTCTGGATGTCGGGGTCGACCAGCCGCATCGGACGCTCGCTCAGCAGCTGCATCGGGCGCAGCAGCGGCGTGACGGCCCGCTTGAACTCCAGGACCTCGCGCTTGAGCTGGTAGATCCGGCCGGTGTCGGCGCCGCGCGTGGAGCCCTTGGCGGGCGGCGAGAAGACGTCGATCTCGATCTGGTCGATGTCGAGTTCGACGGCGTCGGCGACCGCGATGTAGCCGTCGACGACGTGGTCCGCGATGGCGTGCAGCACGGCCGAGGGGCCCTTGGCGAGCAGCTCCGGCTCGCCCTGGAGGCGGTGCCGGAGGTTGCGCAGCGAGCCCTGGCCGCCGTGCCGGACGGTGATGACGAAGTCGGGGCCGGTGAAGCACATGACCTCGCCGGTCTCGACGACCTCGCTGGTCGCGGTGAGCTCGGCGTGCTCGACGTAGTGGATCGTCTTGAAGACGGTGAAGAGGGTGTCGTCGTACCGCTCCAGCTTGGGCCGCTGGTGGGCGTGGACGGCGTCCTCGACGGCGAGCGGGTGCAGCCCGAACTCGGCGGCGATACCGGCGAATTCGGCCTCGGTGGGCTCGTGCAGGCCGATCCAGGCGAAGCCGCCGGCGTCCCGTACCTGGCGCATCGCGCCGCGCGGCGTGAGGCAGTCCCGGTCGTCGACCCGGCGCCCGTCCCGGTAGACGGCGCAGTCGACGACGGCGGTGGCGGCCGTGGGGTCGCGGGTGGCGTCGTAGTTGGCGTACGGGGAGGCGGTGTCGGTCTTGCGCAGGGGGTGGCGCAGGGAGGGCCGGACGGCCGCGCGCAGGTCACGGATCATCGACATGGGCATGCTCCTTCACGGAGAGGCCGTCGGCGAGCGTGGCGCAGCCCGGAATGGGGACGTGGTGGTACGTCGTCCACAAAGCGGGCGGCACCGAAGGATCGCGATGACGGCGTTCGCTACAGACAGGCAAAGAGAGACGTGCTCTTCCGTCGTGCGAGATGCCGGAGAGGAGGGGCCCGAACGGGGCCCGCGTCACCGGAGGGAGATACGCACCGGGCTGGGGTGCGGGGCGGAAGAGCGCTTGGTACTGCCCGATCGACTTCGATCCACCGCAGTCCCACCTCCTCCTGCCGGTCCCTCGTGAGGGATGACGTGTGACGAGCAGTCGGGAGTCCCGACCAGTGGCCAAGACTATCAGCCGACAGAGGGTCAATCCCTTACTTTGCCCGTTCCATACGCGCTTTATGCTCGCCGCATGGGAGAAATTCTTGCGCTGGTCGAGGCCCGGCTCCGCACGGCTCTCGGCGAGCCGGACGCGCGGGCCGCGGTCACCTTTCTCGGCACCGACCGCATCGAGGTCCTGCGCTTCGTCGACGCCGACGCGGGCCTGGTGCGCTACGCCACGCTCGGCATGTCCGACCGGCCGATGGCCGACCCGACGGCCGTGCTCGCCGACCCGGTGAAGGGGCCGCGCGCCGAGCTGGTCCTCTCGGTGCGCAACGGGCTCGCCGACACCGACAAGGTGCTGCGCCCGCTCGCGGTGCTGGCCGCCACCCCGCAGGTCGAGGGCGTGGTCGTGGCCCCCGGCGCCTCGCTCGACGTGGGGGAGCCGCTGTGGCCGGGCGCCCCGTTCAGCTCGGTGCTGGTCGCCGAGTCGGGCGGCCTCGTCGAGGACCTGGACCTCGACGAGCCCCTGGACCCGGTGCGTTTCCTGCCGTTGCTGCCGATGACCTCCAACGAGGCGGCGTGGAAGCGGGTGCACGGGGCACAGGCCCTGGAGGAACGCTGGCTGGCGAACGGCACGGACCTGCGCGATCCGCTGCGCAGGTCGGTGACGCTGGACTGACCGGGGGAGGGGGCCCGGACCGGACCCGGACCGCGTACCGGCGATCCGGTCCAGCCCCCGTTCCGGTGATCCGGTCGTCCCCGTATCGACGATCCCGGGTGAAGCCCCCGGGCCGGACGGGTGATCGTCGGTGATCGTCCTTGACGCGGGGCTCCGGTGGTAGGACCGTTGAGCCCTATGAGGGGCGAACCCAGTTGCCCGAAGTGCGGTGGCCGGGTCAGGGCGCCCGGTCTCTTTGCCGACTCCTGGCAGTGCGACGTGCATGGCTCGGTGCACCCGCTGCAGCCCGTGATCCCGCCCAGCGTCGAGGCCCTCGGTGTCGTGGTGCACCGGGCCCACGTGCCGGTCTGGATGCCGTGGCCCCTGCCCGTCGGATGGCTGTTCACCGGGGTCGCGTACGCCGGTGACGACCGCAGCGGCGGACGCGCGACCGCCGTCGCCTGTTCCGGCCCCGGTCCGCTCGGCGGCATCGGGGAGCTGCTCCTCGTCGCCGAGGAGCTCGGCGTCGGACTCGGCGCCCGGTACGCGGGCATCGACGGGCCCGATCCCGGACCCGGGATGGCGATCGACAAGCCGCCCCAGGTCAAGGTGCTCGCCGCCGGCCGCCCGACCCCGCTCTGGCACGTCACCGGCGCCCCGCACGACCGCGCGGTCTTCGCGGGCGAGGCGCGCGGACTGTGGCTGTGGGCCATCGTGTGGCCCGAGCAGTCCGGGCTCCTCATGTACGACGAGCTGGTCCTGACCGACCTGCGGGACGCGGGCTCGGAGGTCGACCTGCTGCCGTGCGGGGCGCTCACACCGAGGCTGCTCACGTAAGGGGCGAGCGCTTTTCCGACTCCGTACGGAAGTGTTCGATTCGCCCGTTATCCTTGAGCGTTGCCTCAGTCCGCCCCGAGCCCCTGGAGTCACGCGTCGTGCGCATCGATCTGCACACCCACTCCACGGCTTCGGACGGTACGGATGCCCCGGCCGAGCTGGTGCGCAACGCCGCCGCCGCGGGGCTCGACGTGGTCGCGCTGACCGACCACGACACCACCCGCGGCCACGCCGAGGCGATCGCCGCGGCGCCCGAGGGGCTGACCCTGGTCACCGGAGCCGAGCTGTCCTGCCGGCTCGACGGCGTGAGCCTGCACATGCTGGCCTACCTCTTCGACCCCGAGGAGCCCGCCTTCGCCGCCGAGCGCGAGCTGGTGCGCGACGACCGGGTGCCGCGGGCGCGGGCGATGGTCGGCAAGCTGCGCGAGCTCGGCGTCCCCGTCACCTGGGAGCAGGTCGCCCGGATCGCGGGCGACGGTTCCGTGGGCCGCCCGCACGTCGCCGAGGCGCTGGTCGAGCTCGGGGTCGTGCCGGACGTCTCCGGCGCCTTCACGCTCGACTGGCTGGCCGACGGCGGCCGGGCCCACGTCGAGAAGCACGAGCTGGACCCGGTCGAGGCGATCCGTCTGGTCAAGGCGGCCGGCGGTGTCACGGTCTTCGCCCACCCGCTGGCGGTCAAGCGCGGCGAGTGCGTGCCCGAGTCCGCGATCGCCATGCTCGCCGAGGCGGGTCTCGACGGCATCGAGGTCGACCACATGGACCACGACCTGCCCACCCGGGCCCGGCTGCGCGGTCTGGCGGGCGAGCTCGGTCTGCTGACCACCGGCTCCAGCGACTACCACGGCAGCCGCAAGACCTGCGGCCTCGGGGACTGTACGACGGACCCCGAGATCTACGGCGAGATCACCCGCCGGGCCACGGGCGCGTTCCCGGTCCCGGGCGCGGGCGGACCCGCCCTGGGCGTCTCCTAGCCCCTTCCCGGCCCCGGATCCTCCCGGGCCCGGCTCCTTCCGGCCCTCCCGGGTCCGGCCGTCCCCGGTCCGGCCCGTGTCCGGGTCCGGCCTTTCCTTCCCGGGGCCCCGGCCCCCGTGGGGCAGCACCCTGCCCTCTCTCCGGAACCGCCGGTTCCGGATGTTCTTGTACGCCCCTTTCCCGCAAGGCCCATCACCGTGTTCGACGTCGCCGTCTTCGGCTCGCTCTTCCTCACCCTTTTTGTGATCATGGATCCCCCCGGGATCACCCCGATCTTCCTCGCCCTCACCTCCGGCCGCGCAGCCAAGGTCCAGCGCCGCATGGCCTGGCAGGCCGTGGCCGTCGCCTTCGGTGTCATCACCGTCTTCGGCATCCTCGGCCAGCAGATCCTGGCCTACCTGCACGTCTCGGTCCCCGCGCTGATGATCGCGGGCGGTCTGCTCCTGCTGCTGATCGCGCTCGACCTGCTCACCGGCAAGACCGACGAGCCCAAGCAGACCAAGGACGTCAACGTCGCGCTCGTACCGCTGGGCATGCCGCTGCTCGCCGGGCCCGGCGCCATCGTGTCGGTCATCCTCGCGGTGCAGCACGCCGACAGCGTGGCCTCCCAGGTCTCCGTCTGGACCGCCATCGCCGCGATGCACGTCGTGCTCTGGCTGACCATGCGCTACTCGCTGCTGATCATCCGGGTCATCAAGGACGGCGGTGTGGTCCTCGTCACCCGGCTCGCCGGCATGATGCTCTCGGCCATCGCCGTGCAGCAGATCATCAACGGCGTCACCCAGGTCATCCAGGGCGCCTGACACCCCCCGGACACCACTGCGCCCCCGTATGGATTCCGCTCTGCGGAGTCCATGCGGGGGCGCGGTGCGCTCTACGGGTTACGAGGCCGAGGTCTCGGCCGGGCGGATCCAGATGCGCTGACCGATTGCGGCGGCCTGCTGCACGATCCGGTTGACGGAGGCGGCGTCCACGACGGTCCGGTCGACGGGCGTACCGTCGATGTCGTCGAGTCGCAGGATTTCGAAGCGCACGGGCTTCTCCCTTCGTCTGAGGTGTTCCTCCTGGAGGAGAACTGTCTTACGTACCTGTACAACGACGTGCATCCTGCAAACATTCCCTACGCTAAGGAAATTTTTCGGATGACTAACTACGTGCCGGTGGGGAAGGCCGGGACGGACCGGACGGACGCGCTCGAAGCCCGTCTGGAGCGCACCAACGAACTCCTGCGGCGGATGCTGGTCGAGGTGGCGAAGACGCCCTCGACCCATGCCATCTTCGTCGACGCGGGTTACGTCTATGCTTCGGCCGGATTGCTGGTCGCGGGCACCGAGGACCGGCGCTCCTTCGACCTCGACGCCGAGGGCCTGATCGACGCCTTCATCGACACCGCCCGCACGATCTTCGCGGACAGCCGGCTGCTGCGCGTCTACTGGTACGACGGTGCCCGGCGCCGTATCCACACCCCCGAGCAGCAGTCCATCGCCGAGCTCCCCGACGTCAAGGTCCGCCTCGGCAACCTCAACGCGAACAACCAGCAGAAGGGCGTCGACTCCCTCATCCGCTCCGACCTGGAGTCCCTCGCCCGCCACCGCGCCATCAGCGACGCCGCCCTCGTCGGCGGCGACGAGGACCTGGTCTCCGCCGTCGAGGCCGCCCAGGGCTACGGCGCCCGCGTCCACCTGTGGGGCATCGAGGCCGCCGAGGGCCGCAACCAGGCCGAGGCACTGCTCTGGGAGGTCGACAGCCAGCGCACCTTCGAGCTGGACTTCTGCCGCCCCTACGTCACCCGCAAGCCCGTCACCATGTACGAGAACGAGGGCGAGCCGCCGCCCTCACGCGACGAGGTGCGCTTCATCGGCGCCCAGATCGCCGCCACCTGGCTCGCCGAACGCGGCCGCGACCACCTCGCCGAACTCCTGCCCGGGCGCCCCTATCTGCCGGGCCCCGTCGACCAGGAGCTCCTGGTCGAGGCGGAACGGTTGCTCAGCCGTTCGCTGCGGGGCCACGCCGCACTGCGCCGCGCGCTCCGCGACGGCTTCTGGCAGCACCTGCAGACCCAGTACTGAGCTGCGCGGCCCGGTCCCAGAACGCGGTGAGCCGGTCCGCGAGCTCCTGCGGGTGCGACACGTTGGGGGAGTGGCCCGCGCCCGCCACCACCGTGTGGTGCGCGCCGGTGCGGGCCGCCGCCGCGGCCAGCTCCGGCACCGGCCAGACCGTCTCCTCGTCGCCGTACGCGAGGTGCAGCGGCAACGGCAGTGCCGCGAGCCCGGCCGTGCCGTCCGGATCGCCGAGCAGCAGCCGCCCGGCGCCCGCCAGCTGGGCGATCCGGGTGCGCATCCAGCGCCGGCGCAGGAAGCCCACGATCTCCGGCGGATCCGACGCGCCCGGCTCCTCGCCCCGGCTGTCCAGCCAGCGCGTCGCCTGCCACACCCGCTCCTTCGACAGCAGCGCGAGCGCCGTGCGCAGCGCCCGGACCCGCACCCGCTGGGAGCGCGCGACCCGGCCCGGCCCCGAGGACAGCAGGGTCAGCGAGCGGAACGCGTCCGGCGCGAGCTGCGCGGCCGCACGGGCCACCAGACCGCCGAACGAGTGCCCGAGCAGATGCACCGGCCCGTCGCCCAGCACCGCCGCCTGCGCCACCACGTCCAGCGCCAGGGCCTTCCGCCGGTACGCGGCCCGGCCGCGCGGACCCGGCGTCTCGTGCTGCCCGCGCCCGTCGACGGCCACCACGCGGTACCCGGCCTCGCTCAGCGGGCCGAGGAGGGCCAGGAAGTCCTCCTTGCTGCCCGTGAAGCCGGGCAGCAGCAGCGCGGTGCCGCGCGGGGCGCCCTCGGGGGCCGTGTCGAGGACGGCGAAGGAGCCGCGCGCGGTCAGCAGACGGTAGGCACGGGTACGGGGCGGCAGCGCCAGGGACCGGGGCTTGCTCATACAGGGACTGTAACCGGACGCGAACGCACCGCGGCCCGGCCCCTCGACGAGGGACCGGGCCGCGGTGACGGCTGCGCGCTTACGCCTCCGGCTCGGCGACGGCCTTCTTGACGGCCCGCTTGCGCGGCGCCTTCGGGGCCTCGGCGGTCTCGGCCGGAGCCTCGGCCGCCTTCTTCGTCGTACGCCGACGGGTGGGCGTCTTCGGTTCCGAGGCGTCCGGCGCCACGGCGGCGACGGCCTTCTTGGCGGCCCGCTTGCGCGGGGCCTTCGGGGCCTCGGCCTCGACGGCCGGGGTCTCGAAGGCGGCGACCGGCTCGACGGCCTTCTTGACGGCCCGCTTGCGCGGGGCCTTCGGCGCCTCGACGGCCTCGGCCACCGGGGTCTCGACGGCGGCGACCGGCTCGGCGACCTTCTTGGCGGCCCGCTTGCGCGGGGCCTTCGGGGCCTCGGTCTCCACGGCCGGGGTCTCGGCGACGGCCTTCTTGACGGCCCGCTTGCGCGGGGCCTTCGGGGCCTCGGCGGTCTCGACGGCCGGGGTCTCGACGACCGCGGCCTCGACGACGGGGGCCTTCGCGGCCTCGATCACCACGACGGCCTCGGCCGCCGGGGTGGAGATGACCGGGCTGGACGCCTTACGGGTCGCCCGACGACGCGGCCGGGGAGCCGCCTCCTCGACCGGCGCGGGCGCCACGGGGGCCTCCGGGGCCGCGGGGGCCTCGGCGACCACGGCGCCCGGGCTGGTGGCCGGCCGGGTGGCACGGCGCCGCGCCCGGGGAGCCGGGGAGGTCTGCGCCGGCACGGCGGCCTCCGCCACCGGGGCGACGGCGACCGGGGCGACGGCGACCGGCTCGGCGGCCTGGGCCACGGGAGCCGTGACGACGGGCTCGGCGGCCTGCGCCGGGACCGGGGTCTGCGCCGAGGCGGTGGCCTTGCGGGTCACCCGGCGCCGGGGCGCCTTGGACTCCTCGGCGACCGGGGCCTTGGGCGCCTCGACCGGCTGGGCCGTCTGGGCCGGGACGGTGGCGGTACGCCGGTCGGCGGCGAGCGCCGCGGCGGCCGTCTCGACCGTCTGGAACGTCACCGAGTCCTCGGCCGGACGCGGCCGGACCCGACGCCGGCGCGGCGCCGTGGCCTGAGCCTCGGCCGGAGCGGCGGCGGCCACCGGAGCGGCGCTCTCGGGACGCCCGCCACGGCCACGGCGACGACGCGGCTTCGCCTCGGCCGGAGCCTCGGCGGACCGGAACGCGGCGACCGGAGCGGACGCGGCGGGGGCCTGGGCGGCGGCGGGGGCCTCGGCGACCGGGGCCTTGGCGACCGGAACCTCGGCGGTGCGGACCTCGGCGACCGGGGCCTCGACCGTGCGGGCCTCGGCGGCGCGCGGCTCGGTCTTCGGCGCGACGGCCGGGGCCTCGGCGGCCTCGGCCTTCGGCTCGGCGGCCTGGGCCTGCGGGGCCTGGGCCGCACCGGCGACCGGCACGCCCGTCTGGCCCGTGGCGCGGGTGCGGCGACGGCGGCGCGGGGTGCGCGGCGTGGTCGCCTCGGCGGAGGCGGTGGCCTCGGCGGGAGCGGTGGACTCCGCGGACTCGACCGGCGTCGCCGGCGTCTCCACGGAACCGCCCTCGGAGCCACCCCGGGTGCGGCGGCGCTGACGCGGGGTCCGGGTGCGCTCCGGGCGCTCCTCGGTCTTCTCCGGCTTGTCCTGGCGCGGGCCGCGGGCCCGACGGCCGCCCGGCTCGCCCAGGTCCTCGAGCACCTCGGCGTCGAGACCGGCGCGGGTCCGCTCGGCGCGCGGCAGGGTGCCCTTGGTGCCCTCGGGGATGTCCAGCTCGGCGTAGAGGTGCGGGGAGCTGGAGTAGGTCTCGACCGGGTTGTTGAAGTCCAGTTCGAGCGCCTTGTTGATCAGCTGCCAGCGCGGGATGTCGTCCCAGTCGACCAGCGTGATCGCCGTACCGCTCGCACCCGCGCGGCCGGTGCGGCCGATGCGGTGGAGGTAGGTCTTCTCGTCCTCGGGGGACTGGTAGTTGATGACGTGCGTGACGCCCTCGACGTCGATGCCGCGGGCGGCCACGTCGGTGGCGACGAGCACGTCGACCTTGCCGTTGCGGAAGGCGCGCAGCGCCTGCTCGCGGGCGCCCTGGCCGAGGTCGCCGTGGACCGCGCCGGAGGCGAAGCCGCGACGCTCCAGCTGCTCGGCGATGTCGGCCGCCGTGCGCTTCGTACGGCAGAAGATCATCGCGAGTCCGCGGCCACGGGCCTGGAGGATGCGCGAGACCATCTCCGGCTTGTCCATGGAGTGGGCGCGGTAGACGCGCTGCGTGATGTTCTTGTGGGTCGCGCCCGTGTCGTCCGGCGCGGTGGCGCGGATGTGCGTGGGCTTCGACATGTAGCGGCGGGCCAGGCTGATGACGGCGCCCGGCATGGTCGCCGAGAACAGCATGGTCTGGCGCTTCGCCGGAAGCATGTTGATGATCTTCTCGACGTCGGGCAGGAAGCCCAGGTCGAGCATCTCGTCCGCCTCGTCGAGGACCAGGGACTTGACGTGGGAGAGGTCCAGCTTGCGCTGGCCGGCCAGGTCGAGCAGGCGGCCGGGGGTGCCGACGATCACGTCGACGCCCTTCTTCAGCGCCTCGACCTGCGGCTCGTACGCACGGCCGCCGTAGATGGCGAGGACGCGCACGTTGCGCACCTTGCCGGCGGTCAGCAGGTCGTTGGTGACCTGCTGGCACAGCTCACGGGTGGGGACGACGACGAGCGCCTGCGGGGCCTCGGTCAGCTGCTCGGGCGTCGCCCGGCCGGCCTCGACGTCCGCGGGGACCGTCACGCGCTCCAGGATGGGGAGGCCGAAACCGAGGGTCTTGCCCGTGCCGGTCTTGGCCTGGCCGATGACGTCGGTGCCCGAGAGGGCGACCGGGAGGGTCATCTCCTGGATCGGAAAGGGGGAAACGATGCCGACGGCTTCCAGGGCCTCGGCCGTCTCGGGAAGAATCCCGAGGTCTCGGAACGTAGTCAGGGAACTGCCTCTTCTGTGAGACGCGGCGCGAGGCGAACGCTGGGGGTCGTACCGCGCCGGATCACTTCCGGTCTGGCTGGGAAAGCCGTGACCGGGTGGCGCGGGACCACTGCCGTCGCTCGAGCGTCGTGCCGCTGAGGGAACCCCTCGGCGGGTGCGCCGGAAGGGCTGTCGGGCCGGAGCCGATCGGGCCACCGACCGGGCATCCTCATTCATGAGTCGGCCCACGGAGTACGTCCGAACGTGCGAAAGCATGTCCGCATACTCAGCAGGCGCCTTACCACTGTACCCCGGAATCGCGCATGTGTGTTGGGAGAATTCCCGACGAGGCCACGGTCACAGTCACCGACCAGCACCGGGGAGGGGTGCGGGAGCGGGCTATTGTGCGGTTCATGGAGACGCCCGACAACGCCACACCCACCGGTATCGCCGCCCAGGACTGGGCCACGGCCTCCGCCGTGCCGCAGTACCGCGCCGCCGTGATCGACCTGCTCGGCGCCCTCGCCTACGGCGAGCTGGCCGCCTTCGAGCGGCTCGCCGAGGACGCCAAGCTGGCGCCGACCCTCGGGGACAAGGCGGAGCTGGCGAAGATGGCCTCCGCCGAGTTCCACCACTTCGAGCGGCTGCGCGACCGGCTCGCCGCCGTGGACGCCGAGCCGACCACCGCGATGGAGCCGTTCGCCAAGGCGCTCGACGACTTCCACCGTCTGACCGCGCCGTCGGACTGGCTGGAGGGCCTGGTCAAGGCCTACGTCGGCGACTCGATCGCGAGCGACTTCTACCGCGAGGTCGCGGTCCGCCTCGACTCCGACACCCGCGGCCTGGTGCTGTCCGTGCTCGACGACACCGGCCACGGCAACTTCGCCGTGGAGAAGGTGCGCGCCGCGATCGACGCCGACCCCCGCGTCGGCGGCCGGCTCGCGCTGTGGGCCCGCCGGCTGATGGGCGAGGCGCTCTCGCAGGCCCAGCGTGTGGTCGCCGAGCGCGACGCGCTGTCGACGATGCTGGTCGGCGGCGTGGACGGGATGGCCGCGGGCTTCGACCTCGCCGAGGTCGGCCGGATGTTCTCCCGTATCACCGAGGCGCACACCAAGCGGATGGCCGCACTGGGCCTGGCGGCCTAATACCGTCCTTCGGATCGTGCCGGGCTCGCGGCGCCCGGCGCCCGGTGCGGCGGTTCGTGACCGGGGCCCGGGTCGTGCGGGCGTCCCGGTCAGCCCGCCGCGGCTGATCGGCGCAGGCGTCGTGAGGCGGGGCGGACGAGCAGTGAGAGCAGCACCGCCGCCACCGCGACCGCGCCGGTCAGGGTGGCGAGGAAGTGGCCGGGGCCCAGGGCTCCGTGGGTCACGAGGGCGCCGAAGACGGCGCCGAGCGAGCCCGTGACGAGGACGGCGGCCCGTCCGGGGAGGCGGTCGGGGAGCCGGAGCACGGCGGCCCAGGCCAGGGCGAAGCCGAGCAGGGCGGAACCGAGAGCTTCCAGGAACACGGCGGATCACCTCGCGTGCGGGGCGGGGCGGGCAGTTCGGTCACAGCCGTCCTACCCGGCGGGCCCCGAACACAATCCTCCCCCTCCGCCCTGACGTGGGCATACGGAAGGCCCGGTGGACCAGGTCCACCGGGCCTTCCGTCGTTCGCTCAGTGCTCAGAGCGCGCCGAAGCCCACCCGGCGGACCTCGGGCTCACCGAGCTCGACGTACGCGATCTTGTCGGCCGGCACGAGGACCTTGCGGCCCTTCTCGTCCGTCAGGCTGAGCAGCGGCGCCTTGCCGGTCAGCGCGTCGGCCACCGCGCTCTCGACGTCCTCGGCGGACTGCCCGCTCTCCAGAACGATCTCCCGGGGTGCGTACTGCACGCCGATCTTGACCTCCACGGCTATGTCCCTCCGAACGGTCGGCTGTGCGCGGGATACCGCGCCGTACGCTGCACACATTAGCCCGGTGAGGGGACGCGTACGGCGCAGCCGCCGCACGCCAGGAGCGAACAGACGGCGCGGCGTCGGCGGATCGGGTCAGTGCCCCTCGGCGCTCAGCTGTCCGTCCACCGGGTGCAGCGGGAAGCCCGCGATACCCCGCCAGGCGAGCGAGGTCAGCAGCGTCACGGCCTTGTCGCGGGGGACCGGGGACTCGCTGGAGAGCCAGTAGCGGGCGACGACCTGGGAGACGCCGCCGAGGCCGACGGCGAGCAGCATCGACTCGTCCTTCGCCAGGCCGGTGTCCTCGGCGATCACCTCGGAGATCGCCTCGGCGCACTGCAGGCTCACCCGGTCGACGCGCTCGCGCACGGCCGGCTCGTTGGTGAGGTCGGACTCGAAGACGAGCCGGAAGGCGCCGCCCTCGTCCTCCACGTACGCGAAGTAGGCGTCCATGGTGGCGGCCACGCGCAGCTTGTTGTCCGAGGTGGACGCCAGGGCCGTGCGGACCGACACCAGCAGCGCCTCGCAGTGCTGGTCGAGGAGGGCGAGGTAGAGCTCCAGCTTGCCCGGGAAGTGCTGGTAGAGCACCGGCTTGCTGACCCCGGCCCGCTCGGCGATGTCGTCCATGGCGGCCGAGTGGTACCCCTGGGCGACGAACACCTCCTGGGCCGCGCCGAGCAGCTGGTTGCGTCGGGCACGGCGCGGAAGGCGCGTGCCCCGAGGCCGTGCTGCCTCTGTCTGCTCGATGGCGCTCACGCCGCCTCCAAAGATCGATCCATGCGCGCATTGGCGTCGCGTCGCCATCGTACTTTTGGGTAACCCGGCTGTGCGCGGTGCGAACGCAGAATTTCACGGACCGGACGCCCAGGGCGAGAGCGGATTCACGATCGAAGCGACCGGAACAGCGGAACCTTGCCCGCGAAAACGCCTCCGGGCGGGCTCCGGACATGCTGTTACGGGCGACGCGCGGCTCTCCGCGCCGTCGCCGTCGTCAGCGGTAGTCGTCCTCGTCGAGGGTGACCACCCGGGTCTGCTCCACGGCGTCGGCGTCGTCCGCCGACTCGTGCGCGAGATGGGGGAGCGGCTCGTCCTCACGCTGCTGGAGCTCGGCGTGCTGTTCGGCCGCGTCGGCCTCCGGGATCTCCTCGTCGAGCACGACGTCCTCTTTCTCGGCGAATGTGTCCGGCTCGGTCGGGTCGGCGGTCATGCGGTTCCTTCCGGCGCGAACGAGGGTCCGCGGGGCCCGGCGGGTCCTGCCTGACGACCCTCTCCCTCCGAGCGTAGGAGGTCCTCCGGCGCGCCGCACCCGATCCTGTGACGCCACCCACACGCGTCCCGGCGTGATCGTCTCGTAATATCGCTGCCATGTCCTCGACCGAGCTGCCGGAAACCCGGACCGCCGCATCGCCCGCGACCCGGTCGCGGGCCGTCCGGGTCGCCGACGGCGAGGAGCTGCGCTCCGTCGCCCTGCCCGGACTGACGCTGACCGTCCGCGCGCGGCCCGGCACGACGCCCGGCCTTCCGCCCGCGCTGTACGTGCACGGCCTCGGCGGCTCCTCGCAGAACTGGTCGGCGCTGATGCCGCTGCTCGCCGACCTCGTCGACGGCGAGGCGCTCGATCTGCCCGGCTTCGGCGACTCGCCGCCGCCGGACGACGGCAACTACTCCGTGACGGGACACGCCAGGGCCGTCATCCGGCTCCTGGACGCCGCCGGCCGGGGCCCCGTGCACCTGGTCGGCAACTCGCTGGGCGGCGCGGTCGCCACCCGGGTCGCCGCGGTCCGGCCGGACCTGGTGCGCACCCTGACGCTGATCTCCCCGGCGCTGCCCGAGCTGCGCGCCCAGAAGACCGCCTGGCCGACCGCGCTGCTCGCGCTGCCGGGCGTCGCCCCGCTCTTCGCGCGCCTCACCGAGGGGTGGACGGCGGAGCAGCGGGTCCGCGGGGTGCTGTCGCTCTGTTACGGGGACCCCGGCCAGGTCACCGACGAGGGACTGCGGCACGCCGTCGAGGAGATGGAGCGGCGCCTGGAGCTGCCGTACTTCTGGGACGCGATGGCCCGCTCCTCGCGCGGCATCGTCGACGCCTACACGCTGGGCGGCCAGCACGGTCTGTGGCGGCAGGCGGAGCGGGTGCTCGCGCCGACGCTGCTCGTGTACGGCGGGCGCGACCGGCTCGTGTCGTACCGGATGGCGCGCAAGGCCGCCGCGGCGTTCCGCGGCTCGCGGCTGCTCACGCTCCCGGAGGCCGGGCACGTGGCGATGATGGAGTATCCGGAGACGGTCGCCGCCGCCGTGCGGGAGCTGATCACCGATGCCGGCGAAGCGGCGTCGGCCGAGGGCGGGAGCTGAACCGGACCGTGGGACGACATAGTCGCAAGGGGCCCGCCGCGCCGGTGGCCGACACCGGGCAGCAGGAGGCAGCGGGTCCGGGGCCGGGGACGGGGCGACGCAGGCGGGGCGCGGGGCAGCCGGGTGCGTACGACACGCCGACGCACGGCACCCCCCGCCACCAGGGCCCGTACGACACGGCCGCCGACCCCTTCGTACGCGGCGGGCACCCGGTCCACGACGAGCAGGCCGCGCCGGCCGCCCGCTATCCCTACCCGCCCGCCGCGCCCGCGGCCCCGTTCATCCCCGCGCCGCGCCGGGAGACGCCCCCCGCGCGGGAGCAGGCCCCGCAGGCCGAGCCCGTCGCGCGGGCCCGCGCATGGAAGGCGGTCCGGGCAGGAGGGCTCGGCCGCACCCTCACCGGCATCGCCGCGGCGGCCGTCACCACCGTCCTCGCCCTCGTCGTCGCCGGCCAGGTCGCCGAGGGCGAGAAGGGCGGGACGCCGCAGTCCCGTTCGGCCGACGGCGCCACGGACCGGGCCGACGCCGCGCACCAGGCGTCCCGCTCCGACGACCGGGACACGCCGGCGACGGGCGACACGCCGGTGAAGCCGGTGCCGGCGGCGCCGCCCTCGTACGAGCAGCTGATGGCCCGGCAGTTCCCGATCGACCCGAAGCTGAAGGGCTCGGGGGAGTTCGCCGCGGTCCCCGGCTTCGACCGGGCGCCCGGCAAGGGCCGCAAGATCCGCTACCGGGTCGATGTCGAGAAGGGCCTCGCCCTGGACGGGGGGCTCTTCGCGCGGGCCGTGCAGAAGACCCTCAACGACCGGCGCAGCTGGGCCGGTGACGGCGAGATGACCTTCGAGCGGATCTCCACCGGGGAGCCGGACTTCGTGATCACCCTGGCCAGCCCGGGGACCACCGGCGAGTGGTGCGGGAAGTCCGGCCTGGACACCACCGTCGACAACGTGTCCTGCGACTCCGCCTCCACCCAGCGCGTGATGATCAACGCCTTCCGCTGGGCGCAGGGGGCGGTGACCTTCGGCCCCAAGGCGATGCACGCCTACCGGCAGATGCTCATCAACCACGAGGTCGGGCACAGGCTGGGGCACGGGCATGTGAGCTGCAGCACGCCGGGTGCGCTCGCTCCGGTGATGCAGCAGCAGACGAAGTCCCTGGACATCGACGACATCAAGTGCCGCCCCAACCCGTGGGTGCACCCCGGGAGTTGATGGGGCATCGGGGCGGCCGGGTCCCCGGTCGTCCGACATGTGAGACAGCTGTCTCATAATCACGGTCAGGCGCGTTGACATCGTTCTGGCGTTCGTCCATATTTCTCGGCATGTCGCCCCGCCACGCCGTTTCCGATCGCGCCGCCCTTGAGCTGGCGCTCTTCGGCGTGACCGGACACGCGGTCGCCGACATCCTCTGTCGCTGACGCAGCCCGCGCGCTCGTCGGCCTTCTTGAACCGCCGTCCCCTTTTCCCGCGCCCGGGCCGTCCCAGCACGCAGGCGCGCGTTCTCCCTCTCCCGAGCCCTTCTCGGTTCGACGGCTGTGCCGTGCCTGCGGAAGTCCCTTGCCGTTTCCCGCAGTTCACCGCAGTTCACTCCGAGAGGCTCCCTTCCCATGCGTCAACCGTCCGTCATCTCGCGCCGCGCGGCAGCGGCCGCCGTCAGTCTCGTCCTGGCCACGGGCGCCGTCGCCTGCGCCGGACCTCAGGACGCCGGTGGAAAGGGCACCTCCGGCAAGGCCGAGGGCGGCCCGAAGAAGGGCGGCACCCTCACCGTCCTGAACGCCGAGGCGCAGGAGGACTTCGACCCCGCCCGCCTCTACACCTCCGGCGGCGGCAACGTCCCCTCGCTCGTCTTCCGCACCCTCACCACCCGCAACCGCGAGGCGGGCGCCGCCGGCACCGAGGTCGTCCCCGACCTCGCCACCGACACCGGCCGCCCCAACAAGGACGCCACCGAGTGGACGTACACCCTCAAGGACGGGCTGAAGTTCGAGGACGGCACGCCCATCACCAGCGCCGACATCAAGTACGGCATCGAGCGCTCCTTCGCGGCCGAGCTCTCCGGCGGCGCCCCCTACCTGCGTGACTGGCTCGTCGGCGGCGACACCTACCAGGGCCCCTACAAGGCCGCGGCCGACGGGAAGAAGGGGAAGGGCCTCGCGTCGATCGTCACCCCCGACGCGAAGACCATCGTCTTCAAGCTGAAGAAGCCCGAGGGCGAGTTCCCCTTCGTCGCCACCCAGACCCAGTTCGCCCCCGTCCCCCGGGCCAAGGACACCGGCGCCACGTACGAGCAGCACCCGGTCTCCTCCGGCCCGTACAAGGTCGTGAAGAACGAGAACGACGGCCAGCGGCTCGTCCTGGACCGCAACCCGCACTGGGACCCCGAGACCGACGCCGAGCGCAAGGCCTACCCCGACACGATCGACGTCAAGTCGGGCCTCGACGAGGCCGTCATCAACCAGCGGCTCTCCACCTCCGCGGGCGCCGACGCCGCCGCCGTCACCACCGACACCAACCTCGGCCCGGCCGAGCTCGCCCAGGTCGGCTCCGACAAGGAGCTCGCGGCCCGCGTCGGCACCGGCCACTTCGGCTACACCAACTACCTCGCCTTCAACCCGAAGGTGAAGCCCTTCGACAACCCGAAGGTGCGCCAGGCGATCTCCTACGCCATCAACCGCACCAGCGTCGTCAACGCGGCCGGCGGCTCCGCCCTCGCCGAGGCCGCCACCACCTTCCTGCCCGAGCAGAAGTCCTTCGGCTTCACCCCCTACGACCACTTCCCGGCCGGCAAGACGGGCGACCCGCAGAAGGCCAAGCAGGTCCTGAAGGAGGCCGGCTACCCGAACGGCCTGACCGTCACCCTGCTGCACTCCACCGCCCAGAACCGCGCCACCAGCCCCGAGGTCGCCACCGCCGTCCAGGAGGCCCTCGCCAAGGCCGGCATCACCGTCAAGCTGGACGGCCAGGAGCCCAACTCCTTCAACGAGAAGCGCTGGAGCGTCAAGGACGCGCCCGGCTTCTTCCTCTCCCGCTGGGGTGCCGACTGGCCGGCCGGCGGCCCGTTCCTCGCGCCGATCTTCGACGGCCGCCAGATCGTCACCAACGGCTCCAACTACAACCACGCCCAGCTGAACGACCCGGCGGTCAACCAGGAGATCGACGAGATCAACAAGCTGACCGACCTCAAGGCCGCCGCCGCCCGCTGGGGCGCCCTCGACAAGAAGATCGGCGAGCAGGCCCTCGACGTGCCGCTCTTCCACCCCGTCTACAAGCGGCTCGTCGGCAAGGACATCAAGAACGTCGTCATCAGCGACTGGACCGGAGTCCTCGACATCTCGCAGGTCGCGGTCAAGTGACCTCGCTCACCTCACCGTCCGACGTGTCGGCGCCCGTGGCGGTCACCCCCGCCACGGGCGCCGCCCGGCAGCTGTGGCGGAGGCTCCGCACCCGGCCCTCCGCCGTCGCCGCCGCCTCCGTGCTCGCCCTGCTCGTCCTGCTGGCCCTCGCGGCCCCGCTGCTCGCGGCCCTCGCCGGCCAGGACCCGCACACGTACCACGACGAACTCGTGGACTCCGCCCGCGGCGGCGTCCCGTACGGCTCCTTCGGCGGGATCAGCGCCGACCACTGGCTCGGCGTCGAACCCGGCACCGGCCGCGACCTGTTCGTCCGGCTCCTGTACGGCGCCCGGATCTCCCTGCTCGTCGCCGTCGGCGCCACCGCCGTGCAGATCCTCATCGGACTGCTCATCGGCCTCGCCGCCGGACTGGGCAGCCGCTGGGTCGACGCCGTCCTGAGCCGGATCACCGACGTGTTCGTCGCCCTGCCGTTCCTCGTCCTGGCCATCGCGCTCACCGCGGTCGTACCGCGCGACTTCCCCCGCCCGCTGCTGCTGATCCTCGTCATCGGCCTGCTCGGCTGGGCCGGCACCTCCCGGATCGTGCGCGCCCAGACCCTCACCCTCAAGAGCCTCGACTTCGTCGCCGCCTCCCGGCTGGCCGGCTCGGGGCGCGGGCGGACCGCCCGGCGCGAACTGATCCCCTCGCTGGCCGCGCCCGTCATCACCTACGCGGCGATCCTCGTCCCCACCAACATCGTCGTCGAGGCCTCGCTGTCCTTCCTCGGCGTGGGCGTCACCCCGCCCACCCCGTCCTGGGGGCAGATGCTGTCCACCGCGCAGACCTGGTTCCGCGCCGACCCGGCGTACGTCCTGCTGCCCGCCGGACTGCTCTTCGTGACCGTGCTCGCCTTCACCGTGCTCGGCGACGCCGTCCGGACGGCCCTGGACCCGCGCGAGGCCAGCCGCCTCGCCGTGGGAACCGCACGCGAGAAGCGGGCCCGCAAGGAGAAGAAGACCTCATGACCCGCTACCTCCTGAAGCGGCTCGCGGGCGCCGCCCTCGTGCTGCTCGTGCTGTCGGCCCTCGTCTACGGGCTGTTCTACCTGCTGCCCGGCGATCCCGCCCGGCTCGCCTGCGGCGAACGCTGCAACCCGCAGCAGATCGCCCAGGTCCGCGATCAACTCGGCCTGAACGACAGCGTCCTGGTGCAGTACCTGCACTTCCTCCAGGGGATCGTGACCGGCCGCGACTACTCCACCGGCACCGCGCTCACCCACTGCGACGCGCCCTGCCTCGGCCTCTCGTACCAGAACGACCAGCAGGTCACCCAGCTCCTCCTGGAGCGGCTGCCCGCCACCGCCTCCCTCGCGCTCGGCGCCATGGTCATCTGGCTCGTCATCGGCGTCGGCACCGGACTGCTCTCCGCGCTGCGCCGCGGCGGACTCACCGAGCGGACCCTGACCGTGCTCACCCTCGCCGGCACCGGCACGCCCGTCTTCATCCTGGGCCTGCTGATGCTCATGGTGGTCTGCGCCTACCTCCAGTGGCTGCCCTTCCCGAGCTACGTCCCGCTCGGCGAGGACCCCGAGCAGTGGGCCTGGAACATGCTGCTGCCCTGGCTCACCCTCGGCTTCTTCGAGTCCGCGAAGTACGCCCGGATGACCCGCAGTTCGACCCTGGAGACCCTCGCCGAGGACCACATCCGCACCTTCCGCGCGTACGGCGTGGGGGAGCGGGCCGTCGTCACCCGGCACGCCCTGCGCGGAGCCGTACCGCCGGTGATCGCGCTCAGCGCGCTCGACCTCGGCACGATGTTCGGCGGCGCCGTGCTCACCGAGTCGCTGTTCGGCATCCCCGGGCTCGGCAAGACCCTGATCGACTCCGTCCGGCACATCGACCTGCCGGTGGTCGTGGGCGTCGTGCTCCTCATGGGAGTCGCCGTGGTCGTCGCGAACGTCGTCGCCGACCTCCTCTACGCGCTCGCCGACCGAAGGGTGGCCCTGACATGAGCGTCCCCGCACCGCACCTCCCCGACGCCGGTGCCCCGCTGGTCACCGTCGACGGCCTTACCGTCGAGTTCGAGGGCGGCGTACGCGCCGTGGACGAGCTGTCGTTCACCCTGGAGGCCGGCCGGGCGCTCGCCCTCGTCGGCGAGTCCGGCAGCGGCAAGTCCACCGTGGCCGGCGCCCTCCTCGGCCTGCACCACGGCACCGGCGCCCGCGTCGGCGGGAGCGTCACCGTCGGCGGCATCGACGTCGGCGCCGCGGGACCGGCCGAACTGCGCCGGCTGCGCGGCGGCGTGGCCGCCATGGTCTTCCAGGACCCGCTCTCCGCGCTCGACCCGTACTACGCGATCGGCGACCAGATCGCCGAGGTCTACCGGATCCACCACCAGGGCTCCAGGAAGGCCGCCCGCGCCCGCGCGGTGGAGGTGCTCGACCGGGTCGGCATCCCCGACGCCGCCCGCCGCGCCCGCTCCCGCCCGCACGAGTTCAGCGGCGGCATGCGCCAGCGCGCCCTCATCGCGATGGCCCTCGCCTGCGCGCCCCGCCTCCTCGTCGCCGACGAACCCACCACCGCCCTCGACGTCACCGTCCAGGCCCAGATCCTCGACCTGCTCCACGAACTGCGCCGCGAGACCGGCACCGGCCTGCTGCTCGTCACCCACGACGTGGGCGTGGCCGCCGAGAGCGTCGACGAGGTCCTGGTGATGCGCGGCGGACGCGAGGTCGAACGCGGGCCCGTGGCCCGGGTGCTCGGCGCCCCCGCGCAGCCGTACACCCGCGAACTCCTCGCCGCCGTGCCCCGCCTCGACGGGCCGGCCCGTCGGACGGCCACGGTCCCCGCACCCGCCGCCCCGGCCGGCGCGGCGCCGGGCGAGGTGCTGCTCGAAGCCGTCGACCTGCGGCGGGAGTTCGGGCGCGGCAAGGGCCGGTTCACCGCCGTCGACGGCGTGTCGCTGACCGTGCGGGCCGGGGAGACCCTGGGCGTCGTCGGCGAGTCCGGCAGCGGCAAGACCACCCTGGGCCGGATGCTGGTGCGGCTCCTCGACCCGACGTCCGGCGGACTCCGTTACGGGGGTACGGAGATCGGCCGCCTGTCCGAGAAGGAGCTGCGCCCGCACCGGCGGGAACTCCAGATGGTGTTCCAGGACCCCGTCTCCTCGCTCAACCCGCGCCGCTCCGTGGGCGAGTCCGTCGCCGATCCGCTGCGGGTGGCGGGCGGCCTGGACGACACGCGGATCCGGGCCCGGGTGCGCGAACTCCTCGACCGGGTGGGGCTCGACCCCGACCGCTACGACGCCTACCCGCACGAGTTCAGCGGCGGCCAGCGCCAGCGCGTCGGCATCGCCCGCGCACTCGCCGCCGAACCGCGCCTGATCGTCTGCGACGAGCCCGTCTCGGCCCTCGACGTCACCACCCAGGCCCAGGTCACGGCGCTGCTCGCGGACCTCCAGGCCGAACTCGGCCTGGCGCTCGTCTTCATCGCCCACGACCTCTCCGTGGTACGTCAGGTCAGCGACCGGGTCGCCGTCATGCGCGCCGGCCGGATCGTCGAACAGGGCACCGTCGACGCGGTGTACGGCAGCCCCCAGGACCCCTACACCCGACGGCTCCTGGCGGCGGTCCCCTCCCTCGACCCGGTGCTCGCCGCGGACCGCCGGGAACAGCGCCGAAACCTCGGCAAGGAGCTGGCCGCAGCCTGACCGAGCGTGACCGAAGCATCCCGTAGCGCCACTGAACGCTACCGGGGTGGGAAAGTTACGTGCATTCACCCCTTCCGGTGGCGCGACGGACAACCGTCCATCGCGCCACCGGCATATCCGCTTACGTTCTTCCCGCTGCGGGTCACCGGACCGAAAGGTGGCCGCCGTCACGGGAGATCGGGGGTGTGCACATGCGGATCGGACTGCTCACGGAGGGTGGGTATCCGTACGCCACGGGTGAGTCCGGGCTCTGGTGCGACCGGCTCGTACGCGGCCTCGCCCCGCACGAGTTCGACGTCTACGCCCTCAGCCACGACGCCCGCCACGAAGCCGCCGGCCGGCTGCCCCTCCCGCCCAACGTCCGCGAGGTGCGCACCGCCTCGCTCTGGGCCCCCGAGGACGACACCCGCACCCACGGCCGCCGCGAACGCCGCCGCTTCGAGACCGCCTTCCGCGACCTCGCGGCCGGGATCTGCGCGGATCAGGATCAGACGGTGGCGGCAGGGGGAACCCGGGCCGGGACCGCCGACGGGAGACCTCGGGCCGGGGGCCCCGGGAGCGGGCCCGTCGCGGGGGAGCCCTGGGGCCGGCGCGCCGCCGGGGAGACCCGGGCCGGGGACGCCGTCGCGGTCGCCCTCGCGGACGCCCCCGAGCGTTTCGCCGCGGGCCTGTACGGCCTCGCCGAACTCGCCCGCTCCCACGGCGGACTGCGCGCCGCGCTGCGGTCCCAGACCGCCGTGCGTGTCCTGGAGTCCGCGGGCCGGGCCCCCGGGGCGCGCCGCGGCCTCGCCGCCGCCACCGTCCCCGACCACCTCGCCTTCCTCGACCGGCTGGAGCGCGCCCTGCGCCCGCTCTCCCTCGACTGGTACGACGAGGAGGGCCCGGGTCTCGGCCGGGCCGACCTCTGCCACGCCGCCTCGGCGGGGGCGGCGGCGCTCCCCGGCCTCCTGGCCAAACGCTTCTTCGGGACCCCGCTGCTCGTCACCGAGTACGGCGTCCAGCTGCGCGCCCACTACCTCGCCGCCGCCGACGCCCCGCTCGCCACCCCGGTCCGCGCCCTGCTCGCCGCCTTCCACGGCCGGCTCGCCGGCGAGGTCTACCGCCAGGCCGACCTCCTCACCCCCGGCAACGCCCACGCCCGCCGCTGGCAGGAGCGGTGCGGCGCCGACCGCGCCAAGCTGCGCACCGTCCACCCGGGCATGGCCGCCGACCGCTTCGCCGAGGTCGGCGAGGACGAGGAGAGCGGCGACCCGGCGACCCTCTCCTGGATCGGCCGCGTCGAGCCCGCCAAGGACCTCATCGCCCTGCTGCACGCCTTCGCCGACATCCGCCGCAGACAGCCCGACGCCCGGCTGCGGATCATCGCCGCGCCGGTGCGCGAACCCGGCGCCGCCGCGTACCTCGCGCACTGCCGCAACCTCGCCGAACAGCTCTTCCCCGACGAGGCCGCGGGCCGGCACGCCATCGGCGAGAACCCCGTCTCCTTCGAGGAGCTGGGCGGCCCCGAGGCCCCGACCCTGGAGGAGGCCTACGCCTCCAGCGCCGTCGTCGTCCTGTCCAGCGTCGTCGAGGGCTTCCCCGTGAGCCTCGTCGAGGCGATGTTCTGCGCCCGGGCCACCGTCTCCACCGACGTCGGCGCGGTCGTCGAGGTCATCGGCGGCACCGGACTCGTCGTCCCCCCGCGCAACCCAAAGGCGCTCGCCGACGCCTGCCTCGCGCTGCTGCGCGACCCCGAGCGCCGCCACCGCCTGGGCGCCGCAGCCCGCGCCCGCGCCCTGGAGCTCTTCACGGTCGAACAGAACCTGGCGGCGTTCCGCGGCATCTACCTCGAACTCCTCTCTCACGCGCCGGTGTGCCGCCGCACCGCCCAGGCCGTGCCCTTCGCGCACCCGGCCGAGGCGTACGTGCCGGGCAGCTGGGCCGACCAGCCCGTCACCGCCGCGGCCGGTACGGGAGACACCGATGTCTGAAGGAGGCACCCCCATGCGCGGCCCCGCCGCACCCACCAGCCCCGGCCCCTGGGACCCCCGCTCCGAGGCCCTGCTCCGGCTCGCCGCCCCGGCCCTCGCCCCGCCGGCCCCGGCCAGGGCTGCCGAAGCGATTCAGCAGCCCGCCCCCGCACTCGGCCCCCGCGCCCCCCGGCGCGCCACCGCCGACCCCGTCAAAGCCCTGATGCACCGCCACCGCGAGCTGTGCGAACGGGCCGTCGACCCCCTGGAGATCGCCGCCGGACTCGAAGCCCACGGCGTCACCGACCGCACCGCCGCCCGCTTCCGGCACCGCGACGTCTTCTCGCTCGCCGAGGAGCTGTACGCCCGGGTGCCCCGCGGCGACTCCCCGCCCGCCCGCCCCGCCCCCGAGACGCCCGCCCCCGGCGGAACGGCGGCCTGGGCGCTCGCCGCCTGCGCCCCCGGCGCCGTCGCCGCGCTCACCACCGCCGGCCTCGCCCTCACCGAAGGGGCGCCGCGCGGCGCGGTCGGCGCGCTCGGGGCCCTCGGCCTCGCCGCCGCCCTCCTCGTCGCCGTACGCCGCGGCCCCCTGCACGCCGAAGGGCGCACCGCGCCCGCCGCCCGACTCGGGACCCTGTGGCTGCTCGCCTACGCGGTGGCCGGCGACGGCCTCCTCGACCAGCTCCTGACCGGCGGCCCCGACGGCGCCTGGTTCCTCGTCACCCCCGGCGTCACCCCCGGCACCACCTCCGCCGAGGCCGACGGCGCCTGGCTCCTCGACACCGGCCCCCTGCTCGCCCTCGCCCTGGCCGTCGCCCCCGCCGCCTGGTGCGCCCGGCTCTTCGCCGTCCGCGCCCGCCGGCGGCTCGCCGCCAGCCGGGGCCTGGCCGACTTCGCGGCGGGCGTCCGCCCGCTGCTGCTCTCCACCGTCGCCCTCCCCCTCGTCCTGCTCGCCGGGCTCCTCGCCCTCACCGGCTTCAGCCCCGGCGCGCTCGCCCTCGGCGCCCTGCTGCTGCTCGCCCGGCTGCTCACCGTGCACGGGCCGCCCGAGACCGCCGCCAACGGCCTCGCCGCCGCCTGCGCCGCCGAGGCCCTCTCCCTCGCCCTCGTCCTCGCCGCCCGGCTCCCGGGCTGCGCCTTCCTCGACGCCCCGGTCCGCGCCGCCGTCGACACCTGGGGACCCGCCGCCGTACCCGCCCTCGCGTGCGGCGTCGCGGCCCTCGCCCTCCTGGCCCACGCCACCACCGCCCTCGCCCGGGCCTCGGCGCACGCCACCGCCCGCTGATCCCCGGCGCACCCGCGGAGCCGACGCCGCGGGCGCTCCCCCCGTACCTGGACCATCCCAAGGAGACCCAACAGACATGACGCGCCAACCCCACGCCACGGCCGGTCGGCACGAAGGGGCCGCACGATGAGGGTGCTGCTGCTCGGAGCCAACGGATTCATCGGCCGCTTCGTCGCCGACCGGCTGCTCGCCGATCCGGCGGTGCACCTCACCGCCCTCGGCCGCGGCGACGACGCCGACGTACGGTTCGACCTCGCGACCGGCAGCCCCGGTGCCCTGACCCGGTTCCTCGACGCCGTCCACCCCGGAGTCGTCGTCAACTGCGCGGGCGCCACCCGCGGCGGCGCCCGCGAGCTGACCCGGCACAACACCGTCGCCGTCGCCACCGTCTGCGAGGCCCTGCGCCGCAGCGGCTGCGGCGCCCGCCTGGTCCAGGTCGGCTGCGCCTCCGAGTACGGGCCCAGCCAGCCCGGCTCGTCGACCGCCGAGGACGCCGTGCCCCGCCCCGGCGGCCCGTACGGCGTGTCCAAGCTGGCCGCGACCGAACTCGTCCTCGGCTCAGGACTGGACGCCGTCGTCCTGCGGGTGTTCTCGCCGGTCGGCCCCGGCACCCCGGCCGGCTCCCCGCTCGGCCGGCTCGCCGAGGCCATGCGCCGCGCCATGCAGGCCGGCGACGGCGAGCTCAAGCTCAGCGGTCTGGGCGTGCAGCGTGACTTCGTGGACGTACGGGACGTCGCCCGCGCCGTCCACGCCGCCTCGCTCTCCGCCGCCCAGGGCGTCGTCAACATCGGCACCGGCCGCGCGGTCCGGCTCCGGGACGCGGCCGCCGTCCTCGCCCGCGTCGCCGGGTTCGCCGGCACGCTCCACGAGCTGGACGGGCCGCCGCCGCGCCCGGTCATCGGCGCCCCGCGCACCGAGACCATCGCCGAGCAGCTGGCCGCCGCCCCCTTCCCGTACCCCGACGGCTGCGGGCCCTGGCAGCAGGCCGACGTGCGCACCGCGCGCGACCGGCTCGGCTGGCGGCCGCGGATCAACCTGGAGGAGTCGCTGGCGGACATCTGGATGGAGGCGGCATGCCGCATCTAGCCGCCACCGGCACGGCGCTGGCGATGGGGGTGGGCGTCCCCGGCTACGCCCACCCGCTGCTCGCCCCCGTCGAGTGGGCCGAACTCACCCGCCCCGGCACCCCCGTCCACTGGGCCGTCCTGAACGTGGCGGAGGGGCCGGGCGCCCGGCCCGACCCGCACTGCCTGGAGGCCGCCGGGAAGCTGCGCAACGCGGGCGTCCGGGTGCTCGGCCACATCGACCTGCGGCACGGCTCCCGGCCCTTCGGCGAGGTCGTCTCGGACGCCCAGCGCTTCCTCGACTGGTACAAGGCCGACGGCTTCTACCTGGACCGCGCCCCGGCCGACCGGGCCGACCTGCCGGCGGTGCGGCGGATCTCGGCGACGCTGGAGGCGCTGCTCGACGGGGAGCGGGGGGACCGGGGCCGCGCCCATCTCGTCCTGGGCCACGGCACCCACCCGTACCCCGGCTACGCGGAGGCGGCCGACCAGCTGGTCACCTTCTCCGGGGCCTGGGCGGACTACCGCTGGTCGCAGGTGGCGGAGTGGACGGCCGACCATCCGGCGGGGAAGTTCGTCCACCTGGTCCACGGGGTGCCCCGGACCCATCTGGAGGAGGCCCTGCGGATCGCCCGCTGGCAGGGCGCGGCGACGGTCTTCTTCACCGACCGCCGGGGCCGGCCGGGACAAACCGACCAATTCCACACGCTGCCCGGCTACTGGGACGAAATTGTCTCGCGTATCGGACGGGGTGTCTCGGAATGAGAAGGGGCGTGGCAGTGTTGTGCGCAGAACCACCGTAGTGAAATACCGACCAGAGTATTGATGAGGTCTCCGTGTCGCTGCCACCCCTGGTCGAGCCGGCTGCCGAGCTCACCGTTGACGAGGTCCGCAGGTACTCCCGCCACCTGATCATCCCGGACGTCGGGATGGACGGGCAGAAGCGGCTCAAGAACGCGAAGGTGCTCTGTGTGGGCGCGGGCGGCCTCGGCTCGCCCGCCCTCATGTACCTGGCCGCGGCCGGTGTCGGCACGCTCGGCATCGTGGAGTTCGACGAGGTCGACGAGTCGAACCTGCAGCGCCAGATCATCCACAGCCAGGCGGACATCGGCCGTTCCAAGGCGGCGTCCGCGAGGGACTCGGTCCTCGGCATCAACCCGTACGTGAACGTGATCCTCCACGAAGAGCGGCTCGAGGCCGACAACGTGATGGACATCTTCAGCCAGTACGACCTGGTCGTCGACGGCACCGACAACTTCGCGACCCGGTACCTGGTCAACGACGCCTGCGTGCTGCTCGACAAGCCGTACGTGTGGGGCTCGATCTACCGCTTCGACGGCCAGGCCTCGGTCTTCTGGTCCGAGTACGGCCCCTGCTACCGCTGCCTCTACCCGGAGCCCCCGCCGCCGGGCATGGTCCCCTCCTGCGCCGAGGGCGGCGTCCTGGGCGTGCTCTGCGCGTCCATCGGCTCCATCCAGGTCACCGAGGCCATCAAGGTGCTCGCCGGCGTGGGCGACCCGCTGGTCGGCCGCCTGATGATCTACGACGCCCTGGAGATGCAGTACCGCCAGGTCAAGGTCCGCAAGGACCCCGACTGCGCGGTCTGCGGCGAGAACCCGACCGTCACCGAGCTCATCGACTACGAGGCCTTCTGCGGCGTCGTGTCCGAGGAGGCCCAGGAGGCGGCGCTCGGCTCGACGATCACTCCCAAGCAGCTCAAGGAGTGGATCGACGAGGGCGAGAACATCGACATCATCGACGTCCGCGAGCCGAACGAGTACGAGATCGTCTCGATCCCGGGCGCGCGCCTGATCCCGAAGAACGAGTTCCTGATGGGCACCGCCCTCCAGGACCTCCCGCAGGACAAGCGGATCGTCCTGCACTGCAAGACGGGTGTCCGCAGTGCGGAAGTCCTCGCCGTGCTCAAGGCCGCGGGCTTCGCGGACGCCGTGCACGTCGGCGGCGGCGTGATCGGCTGGGTCCACCAGATCGAGCCCGAGAAGCCGGTCTACTAGGACCGACTGAATCCGTCTGTAGGGAAGGGCCCGGACCTCTTACGAGGTCCGGGCCCTTCCCCATGTGCCGCCGTACCTCTTACGAGGTCCGGGCCCTTCCCCATGTGCCGCCGTCGGGATCCTCAGGAGCACTTCGTGCCGTACGCGGGCACCTTCCCGTCCAGGAAGTACGCGTCGACCGTCCGCGTCACGCACGCGGAGGAGCCGTACGCCCCGTGCCCCTCGCCGCGGTTGCTGACGAGCACGCCGACCCCGCTGCCCAGCGCCTTCGCCATCCGCTCCGCACCCTCGTACGGGGTGGCCGGGTCGCCGGTGGTGCCGACGACCAGGACCGGGGCGGCGCCGGGCGCGCGCACGTCCAGGGTCGTGTCCGCGCCCTTCACCGGCCAGTTCGCGCACCAGCCGGCCGTGTCCCAGGCCAGGAACTCGCCGAAGACAGGCGAGAGACGGCGGAACTCGGGCAGCAGCGCACGGGCCTCGGCGAGCGTCGGACGCTCGGCCGAGTCGGCGCAGGAGATCGCCCGCTGGGAGTGGGACTGGGTGGAGTAGTGGCCGGACTCGTCCCGGTCGTCGTACCAGTCGGCGAGCCGCAGCAGCTCCTTGCCGTCGCCGTCCTCCGCCCGGGACAGCGCGCTGGTGAGCAGCGGCCAGCTCTGCTGCGAGTAGAGCGGCATCACCACGCCGGTCAGGGCGAGCGACTGGGTCAGCTTCCGGTCGCCGACGGCGAGCGGCGCCCGGTCGAGCCGCGCGAGCAGCCGCGTGATCCGCTGCGAACCGGCCTTCGGGTCCTGCCCGGTGGACCGCAGGTAGTTGTCGAGGGCCCGCTGGAAGCCGATCGTCTGGTTGCGGGCGTGCCCGACGCTGTCGGCGGTCGGGTCGACGACGGCGTCGAGGACGAACCGCCCCACGTTCTTCGGGAAGAGATGCGCGTACGCGGCGCCGAGCTGCGTCCCGTAGGACATGCCGAAGTAGTGCAGCCTGTCGTCGCCGAGGACCTGGCGGACGAGATCGAGGTCGCGGGCCGTGTCGGCGGTCGTGGTGTGCGGCAGCAGCTTGCCGGAGCGGCGGGCGCAGCCGGCGCCGAAGGCCGTGGCGTCGTCGAGGAAGCGCTTCTCCTCGGCGGCCGTGTCGGGCGTCGAGTCGACCGTCCGCTCGGCGGCGTCCTGTTCGGCGTCGTCCCGGCAGACCACGCCGGCGCTGCGCTGGACCCCGCGCGGGTCGAAGCCGACCAGGTCGAAGCGGCGCCCGAGGCTGCCGTACTCGCTCGCCGCGCGGGGCAGGATGTCGACGCCGGAGGCGCCGGGCCCGCCGAAGTTGAACAGCAGCGACCCGAGCCGCGCGCCCTTGTCCCCGGCCTCCTTGCGGATCAGCGCGACCGGGATCGTCTCGCCGTCCGGCCGCGCGTAGTCGAGGGGCACCCGGACGTCCGCGCACCGCCAGGCCGAACCGGGCTTCTCGCCGCCCTCGGGGGCCGGGCAGCGCTTCCAGGCGAGGCGCTGCCCGGTGAGCGAGGCCGGCAGCCCGCCGGACGGCTTGGCGCCGCCGGTGGCCGGGGGAGCGGAGGAGGAGGCGGGCGCCGGCGTGGGCGCGCCGTCCGGGCCGCCGGGGCTCGCGCACCCGGCGGCGAGGATCCCCACGAGGGCGAGGACGGCGCCCCCGGCCTGCCTGCGTATGCCCGCACCCGACATGAGCGACCCCCCGTGATCCGTACCGGACCGCCATCGTAGGCGGCGGGCCCGCGCCTACTGGCAGACGGTCCCGGCGGCCGGCACCTTGCCGTCCAGGAGGTACGCGTCGGTGGCGCCCTTCACACAGGTGTTGCCGCTGCTGTAGGCGCCGTGGCCCTGCCCCTTGTACGTCAGCTCCACGCCGACGCCCGGGCCGAGGGCGTCGACCATGGAGCGGGCGCCCTCGTACGGGGTGGCCGGGTCGCCGGTGTTGCCGATGACCAGGATCGGGGCGGAACCGGCGGCGGCGACGTTCGGGTGGTCCCAGGCGCCGGGCACCGGCCACTGGGCGCAGCTGGACAGCGCCCAGGCCATGAAGTCGCCGAAGACGGCGGAGGCCTGACGGAACTCGGGGACGCGCTCCTTGGCCTGCGCCAGCGTGAAGCGCTGCTTGAAGTCCACGCAGTTGATGGCGGCGTTGGCGGCCTGGATGTTGCTGTAACTTCCGGTCTGGTTGCGCCCGTTCATAGAGTCGGACAGGGCGAGCAGCAGGGCGCCGTTGCCGCCGTCGGCCTCGTCGAGCCCCTGCTCCAGATAGGGCCAGAACTCCTTCGAGTACAGCGACTGCGCGATGCCGTTGGTGGCCTGGGTCTGGGTGAGCATCCGGTCGCCGATGCCGGGGATCGGCTTCTCGTCGAGGCGGGCGAGCAGATCGGTGATGAACGCCTCGATCCCGGCGACGCTGTCGCCGGGCAGCACGCACGCGTCGCCCCGGGCCACGCAGTCCTTGGCGAAGTTGTCGAGCGCCAGCTGGAAGCCCTTGGTCTGCCCGAGCGCACCCTCCTCGACCCCGGAGGCCGGGTCGACGACGGCGTCGAACACGGCGCGCCCCACGTTCTTCGGGAAGAGGTGGGCGTAGACGCCGCCGAGCTCCGTCCCGTACGAGATGCCGAAGTAGTGCAGCTTGTCGTCGCCCAGGACGCGCCGCATCAGGTCCAGGTCGCGGGCGGCGTTCTCGGTGCCGACGTAGGGGAGTTCGGGTCCGGCGTCCTTCTCGCAGCCGCCCGCGTACTTCTTCTGCGCCTCGTCCAGCGTGCGCTCCTCGGCCGCGTCGTCGGGCGTGAAGTCGAGGGCGTAGTAGGCGTCGAGCTCCTTGTCGGTCGCGCACTCGACGGGTTCGCTGCGGCCGACGCCGCGCGGGTCGAAGGAGACGAGGTCGTAGCGGGAGCGCAGCGACTCGAAGTCGGTGGCGAAACTGGGGAGCCCGGTGATGCCGGAGCCGCCGGGCCCGCCGAAGTTGAACACCAACGAGCCGATCCGGCGCTGCTGGTCGCGTGCCTTGGCCCGGATCAGGGCCAGGTCGACGGTGTCGCCGTCGGGCTTCGCGTAGTCGAGGGGCGCGGTCATGAACGAGCACTCCCACTTCGCGCCGTCGGGCAGCGGCGACGGCGCGGGCCCGCCGCCCTCGGCCGGGGACGGCGGCAGGCACGGGGACCACTCCAGCTTCTGAGCCGCGAGCCGGTCGAGCCCCGTGGGCCCGCTGGTCGCGGGAGTCACGGCACCGGGGTCTCCGCCGTCCGAGCACCCGGCGGCGAGGAGCACGGTGGTCGCGGTGAGCAGGGCGGCGCGCTGAGCTGCGGAGATCGGCATGGACCCATCGTGAGCCGCCCGCCGACCCCCCGCGCGGGAGGTGGTCCAAGCGGGTGGCTCCGCCCCGCCCCCGCTACAGCGCCTCGCGCTTGCTCAGCCAGTTGAAGCACAGCCAGCCCGGCAGCACCGGGAGCCACAGCGTCAGCAGGCGGAACAGCAGCACCGCGGGGGTGGCGACCTCCAGCGGGAGTCCCACCGCGACCAGGCCGAAGGTGAGCGCGCCCTCGACCGCGCCGACACCGCCGGGGGTCGGGGCCGCCGAGCCGAGCGCGTTGCCCGCGAGGAAGACGACGGCGACGCTGGCGTAGCTGACCGACACGTCGCCGTGCCCGAAGGCGCGGATCGAGGCGTCCAGGCAGAACACGAACGCGCCGGTGAGCAGCAGCATGCCGCCGATGCCGGTGACCAGCTTCATGGGCCGCTGGAGCACGTCCAGCATGCGCGGCACGACACCCGCGAAGAGCGAGCGCAGTCGCGTCGAGACGAACTTGCGCATGAACGGGATGGCCGTCACGACCAGGACGAGCACGGCGACCGTCAGCAGGCCCGCGATCACGGTCCTCGACGGGGTGAAGGACTGCGACTTCTCCGTGCCGGTGAGGTAGCCGAACGACAGCAGCAGCAGGATGTGCACCCCGAGCTGGAACAGCTGCGAGGCGCCCACACTGGCGACCGCGAGCCCCGGGCGTACGCCCGCGCGCTGGAGGAAACGGGTGTTCAGGGCGACTCCGCCGACCGCCGCCGGGGCGACGATCTTCACGAAGGAGCCGGCGACCTGGGCCACCACGGTCCGCCAGAAGCCGACCCGCTCGGGCACGAAGCCGAGCAGGCTCATCGCCGCCGCCACATAGCTGATGGCGGAGAAGACGACCGCCGCCGCGACCCAGCGCCAGTCGGCCTCGCTGACCGTCGACAGCGGGGTGCGGGCGATCTGCGAGAGCAGGAAGTACGCGGCGACGGCACCGGCGATCAGGCTGACCAGGGTGCGCGGCTTGATCCGCTCCAGGCGGACCGGCTCCACCGGGGCCTGCGGCCGGATCTTCAGCACCTGGTGCCGGATCTGCGCGAGCAGGTCCTCCTCGCGGGCCTCGTCCAGGGCCTCGTCCAGCGCCCGCTTCTCCGCCCTCTTGTCGGCCAGCTTCTCCTCCCGGGCCACCTTCCGGTCGGTCTCCAGGTTCGCCTGGGCCCGCGCCTCGGCCCGGGCGGCCTTGGCCGTCTCGGAGGCGGCGAGCACGGCCTCGCGCTCGCGCGCGGAGCGTTCCCGGGCCAGCCGGCGCAGCTCCGCCCGGGTGGAGCGGCTCAGCGCGATCGGCTGGAGCAGCGGCAGACAGTCGGCGATGGGGTCGGGGCCGAGCACCTCGACGGCGGCGGCGACCGCCCGCTCGGCGCCCACCCGCAGTCCGAGGGTGGTGAGCAGCTGGGCGATGTCCATCCGCAGGATCAGGTCGCCGGCGGCGATCTCGCCGCCCCGCAGGTCCGTCAGGATCACCTTGCCGGAACGATCCACCAGAATCGCGTCCCCGGCGAGCCTGCGGTGCGCGATCCGGCGCGACTGGAGGGCCTTCACCTGGCGCCAGGCGCTGCGCACCAGGTCGTCGGTGATCTCCTCGTCGTCCAGCGAGTCGAGGGTCCGGCCGCCGAGGTGCTCGTAGACGAGCATCACGGCGTCCGGGCCGAGCTCGGAGGTGGCGATCAGCTTCGGCGCGTTGGCGCCGGCGGCGATCGCCGCGTAGGCGAGGAGCGCCTCCTGCTCCAGGGCCTGGCGCAGCGAGACGATCGAGCGGCGGGTGGTGATGGTGCGCAGGGTGAGGCGCCGCCAGGCCCGGTAGAAGAAGCCGTGCGCCTGCTGCTCGCGGTCGACGACCGTGACGTCGAGCGGCGGCCCGTCCTCCAGGGTCACGATGTAGCGGCGGCCCCGGTCGCCGCTGTCCGCCGCGTCCGGCACGCCCTCGGCGCGCAGCGCGGTCACCGGCCGGAAGCCGACGCGGCGCAGGCCCGCGAGGAGCGTCTGCCCGGTCGGCCGGACGTTGGGGGAGCCGACGGCGTACAGCGTCCCGTACGCGACGGTCCAGCCGATCAGCACGGTCAGGATGATCGAGAGGGCGGTGGTGTACCCGGCGACCAGCATGGTGAAGGCGTCGAGCAGCAGCACCATCCACAGCACGACCCGCCAGCGCGGTCTTCGGGCCATGCCGACGGCGGTCATGTACGCGATGACCGGCGCGAGGTAGTTGTGCACGGGGTCGGTGAGCCCGCCGCCGGACTGCGGCTGGGTCAGCGCGTCCTGGATGGTGCCGGGGGCGGCGTTGGCCACCCACAGGTCGGTGGCGAGGGTCACGCCGTGCGCGAGGACCGCGGCGAGCACGCCGTCCGCGATCCGCAGCCCGTCGCGCTTGACGAGCCGCTCGATGGCGAAGGCCACCGGCACGAGCAGGACGGCGATCGACGAGACGAGCCCCGCGATCTTGACGAAGACGTCGGGGGCGCCGCCGGCGCCCTTGTTGATGTCCTGTTCGAGTCCCGAGGTCGTGCCGTGGGCGAAGGCGGCGATGGCGAGGACGACGGCGATGGCGAGGATGCCGATCAGCAGGCGCATCAGGTCCGAGGGGCGGTGGACCCGGGCGGCGAGCAGCGGCTCGTCGCCGGAGACGCGCTCGGGCAGGTTGGACGGCGCCTCGCCGGGAGACTGCCCCGGAGGCTGGATGTCGTGCCCCATCACCATGTCCGTCTCTGCATGCCGTGTCGTGGCGGCCCGTGCCGCCTCATCCGTCGCTTGTTCTTGTTCTCGTATCACCAGTCACCGCCCGCACGATGGTGGCATGAAGCGGGGCCGTACGGAGGCATCAGGGGGTTGTCGGTGCGGTGAGGCAGGATGACCCGAATGGAGAACCAGGAGCTGCCCGAGCTGCCCGATTATGCGGAACGGGTCCTTCAGGCCGCCGAGGAGATCCCGCCCGGCCGGGTGATGACCTACGGGGACGTCGCCGAGTACGTGGGGGAGGGCGGCCCGCGCCAGGTCGGCCGGATCATGGCCCTGTACGGCGGTTCGGTGCCCTGGTGGCGCGTGGTGCGGGCGGACGGCGCCCTGCTGCCCGGACACGAGACACGTGCGCTTGGTCACTACCGGGCCGAGGGCACCCCGCTGCGCCAGCCCCAGGGCGGCGGCCCGCCGCGCCTGGACATGCGCCGGGCCCGCTGGGACGGCACGGCTCCGCGGGGCTGAGGCGCCGGGCGGGACGGCCCCGGGTCGCCGCGGGGATCGCGTACCGTCGAGGTTCGCGCTTCTCACCCGAGCACCCCGAGAGGCCGGCGCACCCCGGGCACACCTCGCACCCCGAGCTGCCCGCCCACCCTCCACCAGCAGGACCGGCGACCCACGTGACTTCCTCCTCCACCCTCGCGGCTGTGCGGGGCCCCGGCGCGTACCGGCTGGTGCGGACCGTGCCGGCGCCGGTGCGGCCCCCTGTGCTGGACGCAGCGCAGCGCGAGGTGGTTGACCACACCGGCGGACCGCTCCTGGTCCTCGCCGGACCCGGCACCGGGAAGACGACGACGCTGGTGGAGGCGGTCGCGGCCCGGCTGGAGCGGGGCGCCGACCCCGAGCGGATCCTCGTCCTCACCTTCAGCCGCAAGGCGGCCGTCGAACTCCGCGACCGGATGGCGGCCCGGCTCGGCGGGCGGCGGCCCCCGCAGGCGACCACCTTCCACTCGTACTGCTACGCCCTGATCCGCGCCCACCAGGACGCCGAGCTCTTCGCCGAGCCGCTGCGGCTGCTCTCCGGACCCGAACAGGACCTCGCCGTCCGCGAGCTGCTCGCCGGACAGATCGACCTGGAGAAGGCGGGCCTCGGCCGGGTCCGCTGGCCCGACGAACTGCGCGCCTGCCTCACCACCCGCGGCTTCGCCGACGAGGTCCGCGCCGTCCTCGCCCGCTCCCGCGAGCTGGGCCTGGGACCGCGCGCCCTGGAGGAGTTCGCCCGGCGGGTCGGGCGCCCCGACTGGCGGGCCGCCGCCGGCTTCCTCGCCGAGTACCTGGACGTCCTCGACCTCCAGGGCGTCCTCGACTACACGGAGCTCGTCCACCGGGCCGTCCTGCTCGCCGACTCCGCCGACCCGGGCGTGCTCCCCTCGTACGACGCGATCTTCGTCGACGAGTACCAGGACACCGACCCGGCCCAGGTCCGGCTGCTGCGCGCGCTCGCGGGGCACGCGACGGGGCCGGGCGGGGGGCGGACGGTGCTCGCCTTCGGCGACCCCGACCAGTCGATCTACGCCTTCCGCGGCGCCGACGTCAACGGCATCCTCGACTTCCCCGAGACCTTCGGCGGTACGGTCCGCGTCCTCGGCACCTCCCGCCGCTCCGGCGCCGGCCTGCTCGCCGCCACCCGCCTGCTCACCCAGCGCATGCCGCTGCCCCGGCTCCCCGCCGACAAGGCGCGGGCCCACCGCGCGCTCACCCCGGTACGGGACGGGGGCCGGGTGGAGGTCTACACGTACCCCACCGCCTCCACCGAGACCGACAACATCGCCGACCTCCTGCGCCGGGCGCACCTGGAGGACGGCGTCCCCTGGCACGAGATGGGCGTCCTCACCCGAGCCGCCGCCCACCTCCCGTCCCTCCGCCGCGCCCTCACCTCCGCCGGCGTCCCCGTCGAGACCGACGCGGCCGACACCCCCCTGCGCCACGAACCGGCGGTGGCACCCCTGCTCCTCGCCCTGCGGGCGGCGGCCTCGGGGGAGGCGGGGGCGGGGGAGACCCACGCGGAGGAGGCTCCTGGCGCTCAGGGCGACGCGGACGAGAGCCCTGACGGAGGCGCACACGGCGGTGGCCCGGACGCGGGCCCCGACGGCGAAGCCCACGGCGGCTCGGGCGGGGGCCTTGGCGGCCACGCCCACGGCGGTGCGTCTGACGGCGGTGCGTCTGACGGCGGTGCGTCTGACGGCGGTGCGTCTGACGGCGGTGCGTCTGACGGCGGTGCGTCTGACGGCGGCGCGCCTGACGGCGGCGCGCCTGACGGCGGCGCGCCTGATGGCGACGCGTCCGACGGCGACGCGCCCGACGGTCCCGACGGTGCCACCCGCCCCGACGGCGGGCCCCGTGGCCAGGCCCCCACCGACACCCACCCCGCTCCCTCCTGGCTCGACGTCGAGACCGCCGTCGCGCTGCTCGCCTCGCCGCTCGCCGGTATGGACCCGGCCGATCTGCGGCGGCTCGGGCGGGCGCTGCGGGACGAGGAGCGGGCCGGGGGGAACGCGGTGCCCGCGCCCTCGGACGTGCTGCTCGCGCGGGCGCTCGCGGAACCCGAGCGGCTGGTCGCGCACGAGCGCTCGTACGCCCGGGGCGCCCGGCGGCTCGGCGAGCTGCTGCGCGCCGCCCGGGCGCGGCTCGCGGCGGGCGGCACCGCCGAGGAGGCGCTGTGGCTGCTCTGGGACGGCACGCCCTGGCCCGCGCGCCTCGAACGGGCCTCCCTGCGCGGCGGCCCGGCCGGCCGCAACGCCGACCGGGACCTCGACGCCGTCTGCGCCCTGTTCGAGACCGCCGCCCGCGCCGAGGACCGGGTCGGCGGGCGCGGCGCGCTCAACTTCCTGGAGGAGCTCGACGCCCAGGACATCGCCGCCGACACCCTCACCCGCCGCCACACCCGCCCCGACGCCGTCCGCCTCATGACCGCGCACCGCTCCAAGGGCCTGGAGTGGAGCCTGGTCGTCGTCGCGGGCGTCCAGGAGGGCCTCTGGCCCGACCTGCGGCGGCGCGGCTCCCTCCTGGAGGCCGACCGCATCGGCCGCGACGGCCTCGCCGAGCCGCTGACGCCGGGCGCCCTCCTCGCCGAGGAACGGCGTCTCTTCTACGTCGCCGCCACCCGCGCCCGCGACCGGCTCGTCGTCACCGCCGTCAAGGCCCCCGCCGAGGACGGCGACCAGCCCTCCCGGTTCCTCACCGAGCTCGGCCAGGAGCCCAAGGACGTCCCCGGACGCCCCCGCCGCCCCCTCGCCGTCGCCGCCCTCGTCGCCGAGCTGCGCGCCACCACCGTCGACCCCGACGCCTCCCCGGAGCTGCGTGCCGCCGCCGCCGAACGCCTCGCCCGGCTCGCCGCCCTCACCGACGAGGACGGCACCCCGCTCGTCCCGGCCGCACACCCGGACCGCTGGTGGGGCCTGGCGGAGCCGACCCGCGCCACCGTGCCGCTGCGCGACCGCGAGCACCCGGTGGCGCTCTCCGGCTCCGCCCTCGACCAGCTCGCCAACACCTGCGCCCTCCAGTGGTTCCTGGGCCGCGAGGTCAAGGCCGACGCCCCCGCGACCGCCGCGCAGGGCTTCGGCAACGTCGTGCACGTCCTGGCCGACGAGGTCGCCTCCGGCCGTACCGCCGCCGACCTGGACGTCCTCATGGCCCGCCTGGACTCGGTGTGGGACGGCCTCGCCTTCGACGCGCCCTGGAAGTCCTCCCAGGAGAAGGCGAACGCGCGGGTCGCCCTGGAACGCTTCCTGCGCTGGCACGTCATGGACCGGGCCGGCCGCACCCCCGCCGCCACCGAGCACGACTTCGACGTCACGCTCGCCGCGGGCGCGTACCAGGTGCGCATCCGGGGTTCCATGGACCGCGTCGAGGCCGACGAACAGGGCCGTGCCTACGTCGTCGACTTCAAGACCGGCAAGTCCGCCCCCACAAAGGACGAGGTCGCCCACCACCCGCAGCTCGCCGTCTACCAGCTCGCCGTCCGCGAGGGCGCCGTCGACGAGGTGTTCGGCGGCCGGACCCCCGAGCCGGGCGGCGCCGAACTCGTCCAGCTGCGCCAGGCCGCCCCCAAGAAGGAGGGCGGCGACGCCCTCCCGAAGATCCAGGCCCAGGAACCCCTCGCGGGCGAGTGGGTCGGCGACCTGCTGGCCTCGGCGGCGGGCCGCGTCCTCGACGAGCGCTTCACCCCCAGCACCGGCCAGCACTGCGCCACCTGCTCCTTCCGCGCCTCCTGCAGCGCCCGCCCGGAGGGCCGGCACGTGGTGGAGTAGCGCCCGGCCGCCCGGCCGCCTGGCCGCCCGGCCGCCCGGCCGCCTGGCCGCCCGGCCGCCCGGGCCCCGCCGCCCGGGCCCCGGCGCCCGCGAAGTCGCGCGTACGGGACCGCTCCGGCAGGCTTGGATACCGGGGCCGAAGACCGAGACCGGCATCGGTCTCCCCCACCGGCTCGAAATCCGGGGGGAACGTCGGGGAACCCCTGGGCACCGCCCGGGGGAGTCCGCGAGGAGGCTCGCATGGCGTCCCACACCACCACGTTCCGCGCCGCCGCCACCGCCGTCTGCGCCGCCGCGATCGTCGGCGCAGGACCGGCCGCCCTGGCGCAGACGCCACCCGCCGCGGCCCCGCCGTCCGCCGCCCGGGCGCTCGCCCCCTCGCCCGACCCCTTCCAGGGCCTCACCGCCGACCAGATCGGCGACCGGGCCGTGGCCGCCACCCAGTCCGCGACCTCGCTGCGCATGACCGGCCGGGTCGTCTCCGGCGGGGAGCCGCTGGACGTCGACTTCTCGGTCAACGACCAGAAGCAGTGCGCCGGCGTGGTGAGGGTCGGGGGCGGCGCCGCCGAACTGCGCCAGTCCGACGGCATCACGTACATGAAGGGCGACGAGCGCTTCTGGCGGGCGTCCATGACCTCCCAGGGCATGCCCGAACCGCAGATCGCCGCGACCATCGAGCTGCTCAAGGGCCGCTGGCTGAAGATCACTCCCGGTCAGGCCGGCAGCAGCGACCTCAGCGGCGTCTGCGACCTGAAGGCGCTCCTCGCCGACCTCGGCAAGGACAAGGCCGAGCGCAGGGGACTGACCCGAGGACCCGACGGCGTGGTGTCCGGCACCCCCGTGGCCACCCTCGTGAAGCACGAGCCGGGCGGGGAGACCACCACCGTGTCCGTCTCCGAGCGCGGCAAGCCGTACATCCTCAAGATGGTGAAGGCCGGCGGCAAGGAGCCCGGCGCGATCGTGCTCTCCGCGTACGACAAGCCGGTCAAGGTCGTGATCCCGCCCGCCGACGAGACCGTCGACCTCTCCAAGCTGGACCAGGGCACCCCGGCGTGACGGACGTCTCGCCCGGCCCGGGATGTCGGTGGGCCCCGTTAGCCTCTTTGGAGTGACCGCACGCATCACCGACCCCGAGCAGCTCAAGGAGCTCCTCGGCATCCCCTTCACCCCGGAGCAGACGGCCTGCATCATCGCGCCGCCCGCCCCGCAGGTCATCGTGGCCGGAGCCGGCTCCGGCAAGACCACCGTGATGGCCGCCCGGGTGGTCTGGCTGGTCGGCACGGGCCAGGTCGCCCCCGAGCAGGTCCTCGGGCTCACCTTCACCAACAAGGCCGCCGGCGAGCTGGCCGAGCGGGTGCGCACCGCCCTCGTCCGGGCCGGGGTCACCGATCCCGACGTCATCGACCCCGACCACCCTCCGGGCGAGCCCCGCATCTCGACGTACCACGCCTTCGCCGGGCAGCTCCTCACCGACCACGGCCTGCGCATCGGCCTGGAGCCCACCTCCCGGCTGCTCGCCGACGCCACCCGCTACCAGCTCGCCGCCCGCGTGCTGCGCGAGGCCCCCGGCCCGTATCCCGCGCTCACCAAGTCCTTCCCGACCCTGGTCGGCGACCTCCTCGCGCTCGACGCGGAGCTCGCCGAGCACCTCGTCCGCCCGCAGGACCTCGCGGCGTACGACACCGGGCTGCTCGACGCCCTGTCCCGCGCCAAGCTCACCAACGCCGACCTGCGCAAGGTCCCCGAGGCCGCCGCCGCCCGCCGGGAGCTCCTCGACCTCGTCGTGCGCTACCGGGCGGCCAAGCGCTCCCGCGACCTCCTCGACTTCGGCGACCAGATCGCCCTCTCCGCCGAGCTCGCCACCACCCGCCCCGAGGTCGGCGCGATCCTCCGGGACGAGTTCCGGGTCGTCCTCCTCGACGAGTACCAGGACACCTCCGTCGCCCAGCGGCTGCTCCTGTCCGGCCTCTTCGGACAGGGCACCGGGCACGCGGTGACCGCCGTCGGCGACCCCTGCCAGGCCATCTACGGCTGGCGCGGCGCCTCCGTCGCCAACCTCGACGACTTCCCCGAGCACTTCCCGTACCGCGACGGCACCCCGGCCGCCCGCTACGCCCTCTCCGAGAACCGGCGCAGCGGCGGCCGCCTCCTCGACCTCGCCAACGGGCTCGCCGCCCCCCTGCGCGCCATGCACGCGGGCGTGGAGGCGCTGCGGCCCGCGCCGGGCGCCGAGCACGACGGCGGCGTCCGCATCGCCCTCCTCCCCACCCACGCGGAGGAGATCGACTGGCTCGCCGACTCCCTCGCCCACCTCGTCCGCACCGGCACCGAGCCCGGCGAGATCGCCGTCCTGTGCCGCACGGCCGGCGACTTCCCCGCGATCCAGGCCGCCCTCGTCGCCCGGGACGTCCCCGTCGAGGTCGTCGGCCTCTCCGGACTGCTCCACCTGCCCGAGGTCGCCGACCTGGTCGCCGTCTGCGAGGTCCTCCAGGACCCGGGGGCCAACGCCTCCCTCGTACGGCTCCTCACCGGCCCCCGCTGGCGCATCGGCCCCCGCGACCTGGCCCTCCTCGGCCGCCGCGCCCGGCTCCTCGTGCACCGGCCCGGGGGCGGTCCCGACGATCCCGACCAGCGGCTCGCCGCCGCCGTCGAGGGCGTCGACCCGGCCGAGGTGATCTCCCTCGCCGACGCCCTCGACACCTTCCTGGACTCCGGCGGCGAGGACGACGGGCTGCCCTTCTCGGCCGAGGCCCGGGTCCGCTTCGCCCGCCTCGCCACCGAGCTGCGCGCCCTGCGCACCTCGCTCGCCGACCCCCTCATGGACGTGCTGCACCGGGTGCTCCACGCCACCGGCCTGGAGGTCGAGCTCTCCGCCTCCCCGCACGCCCTGGCCGCCCGCCGCCGCGAGACCCTGGCCGGCTTCCTCGACACGGCCGCCGGCTTCGCCTCCCTCGACGGCGAGGCCACCCTCCTCGCCTTCCTCGGCTTCCTGCGCACGGCCGCGCAGTACGAGAAGGGCCTGGACCACGCCCTGCCCGGCGGCGAGAACACCGTCAAGGTGATGACCGCGCACAAGTCCAAGGGTCTGGAGTGGGACGTCGTCGCGGTGCCCGGCCTGGTCGCCGGGCAGTTCCCGTCCGCCCGCGCCCGCGAGTCCTGGACCTCGCAGCCCCAGGTCCTGCCGCACGCCCTGCGCGGCGACGCGGCCACGCTGCCCGCGGTCGACGGCTGGGACTCCAAGGCGCTCGCCGCCTTCAAGAACGCCCTGCGCGAGCACCAGCACACCGAGGAGCTGCGCCTCGGCTACGTGACCTTCACCCGCCCCCGCTCCCTCCTCCTCGGCTCCGCCCACTGGTGGGGCCCGGCCCAGAAGAAGCCCCGCGGCCCCTCCGACTTCCTCCAGGCCCTCTACCGCCACTGCGAGACCGGCCACGGCGAGATCGAGGCCTGGGCGGACGCCCCGGAGGAGGACGCGGAGAACCCCCTCCTGGCCGCCGACCTGACGGACCAGGCCTGGCCCCTGCCCCTGGACGAGGAGAGCCTGAAGTGGCGGCGGGAGGCGGCGGAGCAGGTGCTGTCCCGGCTGTGGGCGCACGCCCCGCGGGGCGAGGGGACGCCCACGGCGCCCGTTCCCCAGGACCCGCACGACGACGACCCGCACGACGACGAGGACCTCTGGCTCCCGGAGGAGGACTGGACGGAGGAGCCCCCGCACCCGGACGTCCCCGCGCAGCGCCACGAACCGCCGGCACCCCAGGCCCCGCAGGCCCCCCAGGCCCCTCGGGCGACCCTCTCCTCGGAGGACGCCAAGACCATCGCCTCCTGGGACCGGGACCTCACCGCCCTCACCGCGGAGCTGCACCGCTCCCGCGCCACCACCAGGGACGTCGTCCTCCCCGCCTACCTCTCCGCCTCCCAGGTCCTCCGCCTCGCCGCCGACCCCGACGGCTTCGCGAAGGAGCTGGCCCGGCCCATGCCGAAGCCGCCGCAGCCCGCCGCCCGCCGCGGCACCCGGTTCCACGCCTGGGTGGAGTCGCGGTTCGAGGAGCTGCCGCTGCCCCTGCTCGGTCCGGACGAGCTGCCCGGCGGCGAGGAGTTCGCGGGCGAGCCGGAGATCGTGGACGAGCGGGACCTGGACGCCCTCAAGGAGGCGTTCGGCCGCACCCCGTACGCCCACCGCACCCCGTACCGGGTGGAGGTCCCCGTCCACCTGTCCCTCGCCGGGCGGGTGGTCCGGGGCCGGATCGACGCCGTCTACCGGGACCCGGACTCCGGCGCGTACGAGATCGTCGACTGGAAGACCAGCCACCTGCGCACCGCCGATCCGCTCCAGCTGGCGATCTACCGGCTCGCCTGGGCCGAGCAGCACGGACTGGCCCCGGAGGAGGTGGCCGCCGCCTTCGTCTACGTACGGACGGGGGAGGTCGTGCGCCCCGCGCGGCTGCCCGGCCGGGCCGGGCTGGAGGCACTGCTGCTCGGCGGGGACTCCCCGGACGGGGACCCCGCCGGCGCCGGATAGGCTCGGAGCCATGAGCCAGACCCCGGACAACGCCGTCCGCACCGCACGGACCGAGACCGTACGCGCGTACGTCGAGCAGCACCGCGCCGCCTTCCTCGACGAGCTCGCCGAGTGGCTGCGCATCCCCTCGGTGTCGGCGCAGCCCGACCGCGCGGACGACGTGCGGCGCAGCGCCGACTGGCTCGCGGACCGGCTGGCCAAGACCGGCTTCCCCACCGTGGAGGTGTGGGAGACGGACGGCGCCCCGGCGGTGTTCGCCGAGTGGCCCTCCGGGGAGCCGGACGCGCCGACCGTGCTGGTCTACGGGCACCACGACGTGCAGCCCGCCGCCCGCGAGGACGGCTGGCACACCGACCCCTTCGAGCCGACGGTCGTCGACGGCCGGATGTACGCGCGGGGCGCCTCCGACGACAAGGGCCAGGTGTTCTTCCACACCCTCGGGGTCCGCGCGCACCTCGCCGCCACCGGCCGCACCGCGCCCGCGGTCAACCTCAAGCTGCTCGTGGAGGGTGAGGAGGAGTCCGGTTCGCCGCACTTCCGCGCCCTCGTGGAGAAGCACGCCGACCGGCTCGCCGCCGACATCGTGATCGTCTCCGACACCGGCATGTGGTCCGAGACCACCCCGACCGTGTGCACCGGCATGCGCGGGGTCGCCGACTGCGAGATCGACCTGTACGGCCCCGACCAGGACATCCACTCCGGTTCCTTCGGCGGCGCCGTGCCCAACCCGGCCACCGTCGCCGGCCGGATCGTCGCCGCCCTCCACGACGCGGACGAGCGGGTCGCGATCCCCGGCTTCTACGACGGGGTCACCGAGCTCTCCGACGCCGAGCGGGCGCTCATCGCCGAGCTGCCCTTCGACGAGGCCGGCTGGCTGGCCACCGCCAAGTCCCACGGCACCCTCGGCGAGGCCGGCTACTCCACGCTGGAGCGCGTCTGGGCCCGTCCCACCGCCGAGGTCAACGGCATCGGTGGCGGCTACCAGGGCCCCGGCGGCAAGACGATCGTTCCCGCCTCCGCCCACCTGAAGCTCTCCTTCCGGCTCGTCGCCGGACAGGACCCCGAGCACATCGAGCGCGCCGTCCGTAGCTGGCTGACCGGCCTGGTCCCGGCGGGCGTCCGGTACGAGATCGTCTTCGGCGCCCCGACCCGGCCCTGTCTCACGCCGCTGGACCACCCGGCCCTGCGGGCCGTGGCGGGGGCCATGAGCCTCGCCTTCGACGGCGCCAAGGTCCGCTACACCCGCGAGGGCGGCTCGGGACCGGCCGCCGACCTCCAGGACGTCCTCGGCGCACCGGTGCTGTTCCTGGGCATCTCGGTGCCGTCCGACGGCTGGCACGCCCCGAACGAGAAGGTCGAGCTCGACCTGCTCATGAAGGGCGTCGAGGCCACCGCTCACCTGTGGGGCGACCTGCCCGCCGCCCTCTGAGCCGGCCCGGCGGCCCGAGCGCGGGCCCGCCGGCCGACCGTCCTGTCGCCGAAACGCCGAAACCACCGATCCGGGGGAGTTGGAAGCACCTGTGAGCACCTTCCGTTACGAGGGCGCGGACCGTCCGATCGGACTGACCGCCCCGAGCGGCATCGACCGCGCCGCCCACCACCGCCTGGACGAGGCGTGGCTCGCGGCCGCCTGGAGCCACCCGACCACCCGGGTGTTCGTGGTCTCGGGCGGCCAGGTGCTGATCGACGACACTCCGGACGGCCGGACCGAGCTGGTCATGACCCCGGCCTTCGAGGCCCCGGTCACCGAGACCCACCGCTACTTCCTGGGCACGGACGCCGACGGCGTCTCCTACTTCGCGCTGCAGAAGGACAGCCTGCCGGGCCGCATGGACCAGTCCGCGCGGCCCGCCGGGCTGCGCGAGGCGGGGCTGCTGCTGTCGCCGCGCGAGGCCGGCCTGATGGTGCACGCGGTGGCGCTGGAGAACTGGCAGCGACTGCACCGCTTCTGCTCGCGCTGCGGCGAGCGGACCGTGGTGGCCGCGGCCGGCCACATCCGCCGCTGCCAGGCCTGCGGCGCCGAGCACTACCCGCGCACCGACCCCGCGGTGATCATGCTGGTCACCGACGACCAGGACCGTGCCCTGCTCGGCCGCCAGGTGCACTGGCCCGAGGGCCGCTTCTCCACCCTCGCGGGCTTCGTCGAGCCCGGCGAGTCCATAGAGCAGTCGGTGGTGCGCGAGGTCTTCGAGGAGGCCGGTGTCACGGTCGGCGAGGTCGAGTACGTCGCCAGCCAGCCCTGGCCCTTCCCGTCCAGCCTGATGCTGGGCTTCTTCGCCCGCGCGACCTCCTCGGAGATCGCCGTGGACGGCGAGGAGATCCAGGAGGCCCGCTGGTTCTCCCGCGAGGACCTGACCGCCGCCTTCGAGTCGGGCGAGGTCCTGCCGCCGTACGGGATCTCGATCGCCGCGCGGCTGATCGAGCTCTGGTACGGGAAGCCGCTGCCGAAGCCCGGCGACCTGCTCTGAGGCGACGCGGGCCGGCCGACCGGGCCGGCCGACCGGCCCGCGTCGCACCCGCGTCACGGAACGCGAACGGCCCCCTCCCGGCACTGCCGGAGGGGGCCGTTTTCGGCCAAGGGCGCGAGGGGTCGGCTCAGACGCCGATCTTCTGCTTGACCTGCGCGAGCGACGGGTTCGTCAGCGTCGAACCGTCCGGGAAGAGCACGGTCGGAACGGTCTGGTTGCCCCCGTTGGCCTTCTCCACGAACGCGGCCGAATCGGGGTCCTGCTCGATGTTGACCTCGGTGTACGCGATGCCCTCGCGGTCCATCTGGCTCTTCAGCCGGCGGCAGTAGCCGCACCACGTCGTGCTGTACATCGTCACAGTGCCCTGCATGGCCTGGCGCTCCTCTGTCTCGCGGTCGGGTGCCGAGAGGAGAACGTACGCGGTCACCCGGCCATTCCCGCACCCGGGCCCGTTCCGCGTTCGTATGACCGGTGCCACACCCCTGTGGACGAGCCACCGCATCCACCCCCGGGAACCTGGCAGCATGGCGGAGTGACACCAGCAACGCACTCCACTCTCTTCCCGCAGGTCCCCGAGACGGCCGACGCGGTGCTCGACGGGCTCGACCCCGAGCAGCGCGAGGTCGCCCTGGCCCTGCACGGACCGGTGTGCGTCCTCGCCGGAGCGGGCACGGGCAAGACCCGGGCCATCACCCACCGCATCGCCTACGGGGTGCGGGCGGGCATCCTGGCGCCCGCGAGCGTGCTCGCCGTCACCTTCACCAACCGCGCCGCCGGCGAGATGCGCGGCCGGCTCCGCCAGCTCGGCGCGGGCGGCGTCCAGGCCCGCACCTTCCACTCGGCGGCCCTGCGCCAGCTCCAGTACTTCTGGCCGAAAGCAGTCGGTGGCGAGCTGCCCCGGCTCCTGGAGCGGAAGATCCAGCTGGTCGCCGACGCGGCGGCCCGCTGCCGGATCCGGCTCGACCGGAACGAGCTGCGGGACGTCACGAGCGAGATCGAGTGGGCCAAGGTCACCCAGACCGTCCCCGCCGACTACCCGGCCGCCGTCGCCAAGTCCGTGCGCGACGCCCCCCGCGACCCGGCCGAGATCGGCCAGGTCTACGCGATGTACGAGCAGCTCAAGCGCGACCGCGACGTCATCGACTTCGAGGACGTGCTGCTGCTCACGGTCGCCATCCTCCAGGACCGGCACGACATCGCCGACCAGATCCGCCGCCAGTACCAGCACTTCGTGGTGGACGAGTACCAGGACGTCTCGCCGCTCCAGCAGCGGCTGCTCGACCTGTGGCTCGGCGAGCGCGACACCCTGTGCGTGGTCGGCGACGCCAGCCAGACCATCTACTCCTTCACCGGCGCCACCCCCGACCACCTGCTGAACTTCCGCACCCGCCACCCGGACGCCACCGTGGTCAAGCTGGTCCGGGACTACCGCTCCACCCCGCAGGTCGTCCACCTGGCCAACGGGCTGCTCAGCCAGGCCAGCGGCCGGGCCGCCGAGCACCGCCTGGAGCTGATCTCCCAGCGCGACGCGGGCCCCGAGCCCGGCTACACCGAGTACGCGGACGAACCGGCCGAGGCGGAGGGCACCGCCCGCCGCGTCCGGGACCTGATCGCCGCCGGCGTCCCGGCCGGCGAGATCGCCGTGCTCTACCGGATCAACGCCCAGTCCGAGGTCTACGAGCAGGCCCTCGCCGACGCCGGGGTGCCCTACCAGCTGCGCGGTGCCGAGCGCTTCTTCGACCGCGAGGAGGTGCGCAAGGCGGGCGTGGCGCTGCGCGGCGCCGCCCGCGCCGGGGGCAACGACGCGCTGCTCGACGACGTCGAGGACCTGCCGGCCCAGGTCCGCGCGGTGCTCTCCAGCACCGGCTGGACCGAACGGCCGCCGACCGGCTCCGGCGCGGTCCGGGACCGCTGGGAGTCGCTGGCCGCGCTGGTCCGGCTGGCCGAGGACTTCGCCCGGGCCAAGCCCGGCGCCACCCTCTCCGACCTGGTCGCCGAGCTCGACGAGCGGGCCGCCGCCCAGCACGCGCCCACCGTCCAGGGCGTCACGCTGGCCTCCCTGCACGCTGCCAAGGGCCTGGAGTGGGACGCCGTCTTCCTGGTCGGTCTCGCCGAGGGCATGATGCCGATCACCTACGCCAAGACCGACGAGCAGGTCGAGGAGGAGCGGCGGCTGCTCTACGTGGGCGTCACGCGGGCCCGGGTCCACCTGACGCTCTCCTGGTCGCTCGCGCGCTCGCCGGGGGGCCGCGCCTCCCGGCGGCCCACCCGCTTCCTCAAGGGCCTGCGGCCCGGGTCCGGCGCCCTGGGCAGCGCCGGTGCGGGCGGTGCCTTCGGCGTCGGCGGCGGTGTCGAGCGCGGTACCGGCGGCGCCCCCGAGCGGCGCAGGCGGCGCGGACCGGCCCGCTGCCGGGTCTGCGGCGCCACGCTCACCGAGGCCGGCGAGATGAAGCTGATGCGCTGCGAGGACTGCCCGTCGGACATGGACGAGGGGCTGTACGAGCGGTTGCGCGAGTGGCGCGCGGGACAGGCCGGGCTGCTCGGCCAGCCGGCGTATTGCGTGTTCACCGACAAGACGCTCATGGCGATCGCCGAACGCGTACCGGACTCCGCCGGGGAGCTCGCCGTGATCGCCGGGGTGGGCGCCCGCAAGCTGGACCGCTTCGGAGCCGATGTTCTCGCCATCTGCGCAGGTGAGGACCGTGGAGGAAGTCACGAGGAGACCTGAGGAAAACTCGTCGGAAAAATAGTTTGCGCCTGCCCCGTCAAGCCCCATAGGTTCTTAACCACGGAAACAGCGGCTTCTTCGAAGCCCTGTCTTCGTGCTGTACTTGTCCAAATGAACATGAGGGTCCGGCTCACCCCGAGCCCTCCGAGACGCCGAGAGGAGGCGATTGCAGTGATCAGCATCATCGAGAACACCAAGACCAGCACCGCCAAAATGACCGATCTCTCGGTCGTCTCCGCCTGCACGCTCGGCTTCTCCGCCGACGCGCCCGTTTCCTCGGTGGCCTCGGCCTCCTTCGCGTCCTCCGCTCTCCTTGGCAGCGGTCTGTCCGGCTCCGGTATGCCCATTCTCGGCATGCCCGGTCTGCTGGCCGATCGCCCGGAGCGCAATGAGCGACCGACCGAGGCACTGGAAGCAGGAGTAGTGGGCAAGGCCCAGGCCACGGCCTATGGCTTTGCGGCGACCGGTGCCGGCATGGAGCAGAAGCAGCAGACGACGCAGCACCACACGATGTGGGCCTTCCGTGGGCTCGAACCCTGGAGTGATCCAGTCTGATCGACGATCAGACCGGCGCCTTCAGGGCCGCGGAACCCCACCCGGGATCCGCGGCCCTTCTGTTTTCCCCGAACGGGGACGACGGACCGAAGGGGCCTCGGGACCAGTAACGACCGGTACCAGCAGAAACCCCGGCCCACCGGCCGGAACGACAGACGAGGAAAAACACCCGTGCAACTCGAAGCGCACGCCCCGTCCGTACCGCCTTCCGAAACGATCCCCCCGCCCGGCCTCACGGAGGACTCCGCCTTGACCCCCCTCACCGCGCTGACCGCGCTCGACGACGCCATCGAGAACCTCGGCGTGCCCGTCCCCTGCCGCTCCTTCGACCCGGAGGTCTTCTTCGCCGAGTCCCCGGCCGATGTCGAGTACGCCAAGTCGCTCTGCCGGACCTGTCCGCTGATGGCGGCCTGCCTCGCGGGCGCCAAGGAGCGCCGGGAGCCCTGGGGTGTCTGGGGCGGCGAGCTCTTCGTCCAGGGCGTCGTCGTGGCCCGCAAGCGGCCGCGTGGCCGTCCGCGCAAGAACCCGGTCACGGCATGAACGTCACCGGAACCATCGACCGCCCCCTCACGCACGATCCCCAGAAGCAGGCCCCGATGACCTCGCCCGCCCACGAGCCCTCCGGCTCCGCGACCCCAGACGTTTCGATCATCGGCGCCCACCGCTCGCGCCAGAACAGGACCCGCGAAATGCAACTCATCCCAGAAGCCCTGGCCCGTGCCCATATGCACGACCGCCTGCGGGAAGCCGACGCGGAACGCCAGGCCCTGCGCCTGGTCGCCGCCCGGCGCATGCAGCGACGCGCCGAGCGCGTCTCGATGCGTGCCCGCCGCGCGCTCGCCATGGCCGTCATGCACTGACCCAGGCAGCAGCCAGGCAGAACTGAACGCGGGGGCCGGTCCGAACGGACCGGCCCCCGCGGTGCGTTGCCCTGCCGCCGGGCGCTCGTCGGGTTATCGTCACAAAGGTGAACGAAGCCCCGGCCCCCGAGGCCGCCTACGTGTGCGCCCGCTGTGGCAGGACCGCCCGGGAGCTGCCCCTCACCTGGACGTGTTCGGTGGAGAACGGCACCCGCCAGTACTTCTGCGAGGAGTGCGCCCGCGCCAACATCAGGGCCATCGAGGGCCGCCTCGACTCCTCCTGGTGGTGAGCGCCGCCGCCCGCGCTGCCGCCCGCCCCGCTACCCGGCCTCCGCGAAGCCGGGCAGCCACGCGGCCAGCTCGTCCCGCAGCCGGACCGTCGCGTTCAGCTGGCACAGCACCCCGATCGTGCTCAGCGTCACCCGGTGTATCAGCAGATACGAGGGCGGCAGATTGAGCTGCTTGCCCAACTGGTGGGCGGGGGAGCGGGGATCGGCGATCCGGGCCGCCTGGGTGCGCATCCAGCCGCGGGTGAAGACGAAGGAGTCCGCCTCGGCCGGCTCGATGATCGGCAGCAGATACTCCAGGACCTCGTCCGGGTCGAGCGCGATGGACTCCTTCACGAAGCCCTCCGCGCGCAGCAGCTCGTACACCGTCTCCGCTTCCCCGGCCAGGGTCATCCGCAGACAGGTGCCGATCGTCTCCGGAAGGCCGCCGGGCAGCCGGTCCACGGTGCCGAAGTCCAGCACCCCAAGCCGCCACCCGCCGGGCCCGCCGTCCTCGTCCCCGACGGGTCCGGGCAGCAGCCGGAAGTTGCCCGGGTGCGGATCGGCGTGCAGCAGACCGGTGCGCGCGGGCCCGGAGAAGAGGAAGCGGGCCAGCAGCTGGCCCGCCCGGTCCCGCTGCTCCGGCGTGCCGTCCGCGATCACCTCCGAGAGCGGGACGCCGTCCATCCACTCCGTCACCAGGACCTGCTCCGACTGGTGCACCACCGCGGGGACCACCACGTCCGGGTCGCCCGCGAACTCCTCGGCGTGCTCCCGCTGCGCCTCGGCCTCCAGCGCGTAGTCCAGCTCCTCCGCGACGCGGTCGCGCAACTCCGTGATCAGCGGCTTGATGTCCATGCCCGGGATCAGCGGGCCGAGCAGCCGGGCGAAACGGCTCAGTTGGGTCAGGTCCGACAGCAGGGCGTCCCCCGCCCCCGGATACTGCACCTTCACCGCGACCTCGCGGCCGTCGTGCCACACCGCCCGGTGGACCTGGCCGATCGAGGCCGCCGCCGCGGGCTTCTCCTCGAACTCCAGGAACAGCTCCCGCCACTCCTCGCCGAGCCGCTCCGCGAGCACCGCGTGCACCGTGCGCGTCGGCATCGGCGGCGCCGCCTCCTGCAGCTTGGTGAGCGCCGCCCGGTAGGGCCCCGCGACCTCCTCGGGGAGGGCCGACTCGAAGACGGACATCGCCTGCCCGAACTTCATCGCCCCGCCCTTGAGCTCGCCGAGCACCTTGAACAACTGCTCGGCCGTGCGCTGCTGGAGCTCCCGCGCGACGATCTCCGCCGACTTCCCGCCGATCCGCTTGCCGAGCCCCCAGGTGGCCCGGCCCGCGAAGCCCAGCGGCAACGCGGCCAACTTGGCGGTCCGGGTGACCGCCTTCCGGGGAAGATCAGACATGCGCCCTCCAAGTCCCAGACTGCCGTGCCGGGCAGGCCCTACCCCGCCATTGTGTCCTGCGCCCTTCCCGCCGCTGAGGCATGCTCCCCCCTCGGCGCGCGCCCGGCCCCGCACGGACACGCCGGATGCGCCCGCACCGGCTCCACGCGCCACTCCAGCAGCGGCAGCGACACCTCCCAGCGGGCCCCCGTGCTCGACGGCGGGTCGCCGTCCAGGAAGGCCAGGGCGTGCGCCGCCGCGAGGCCCGCGACCGCCGTGGCCAGCGCCACGTCGCAGGCCGGCAGCGGATGCGGCGCGCCGGACCGCCACTGGGCGGGCAGCCGGGGCCAGATGGGCTCCCGCTCGCACCGCTCCCGCTGCACGCACCCCGCGCAGGCGGTGGCCCCGGGCAGCACCAGCGGGCCCACCACGCCCGTCGCCTCCAGGACCCCCGCGTACAGATGGGGGGTGCCGGTGGTGAGCCAGCCCTCGGCCGGCAGCGGGTCGGGCACGTACGCCCCGAGGCCGTCCCGGGGCGTCACCACCACGAGTGAGAGCCCGGGCTCGGCACCGCCGTCACCCGGTCCGGTACGAAGCTCGCGCGGCGGGCGCCCGCCGGGTGCCGAGCGCCCCACCAGGCGCCGGGCCGCCACCGCGCGGCGCTCGCCGACCGCCTCGGCCGGCAGCCCGCCCGGGGACACCTCCCACGGCGCGACCGTGCCCGCGTCCAGGACCTCCACCCGGCCCACGCCCGCCGCCGAGAGGAGCGCCGCCACGGCCGCGCCGACCCGCCCGGCGCCCCGGACCTGCACCCGCTGGGCCCGCCGGGAGGCCAGCGCGCGGGCCGCCCCGTCGGGCGCGCGGTGGACGACGGAGAGCGAGGCCAGGTCCGCGCGCACCGGGTCGAGCGCCGGATCCGCCCGGCGCGCCGAGGCGTCGGCGATGAGCCCGGCCGCCGCGAGCCGCCCGAGCAGCGCCTCCAGGTGCCCGTCGGGCAGCCCCAGGGCCCGGGCCTCCGCCCGCAGCAGCTCCGTCCCGCGGGTCCCGTCGAACAGGCCGATCAGGCTGCCGGTGGTCGTGTCGACCGGGCCCAGGACCACCGCGTGCGCGGGCGTCACCCCGAACTGCACGTACCGCAGATTGCGCCAGGCGCGCCGCAGCGCCGGTTTGACCATCGGATGCATGACCCCGCCCCCCCCCGTGAATCCGTAAACGATCTTTCTTCGTCGTGACGCGCCGTCCATCGGTGATGTCGGCTCCGTTGTTAGATTGCCCCGGCGGTGCGCGCGGTGCGGAAAGTTGTCCACAGGGTCGTGGCATTAATCATTTGAATGGTGCGGGACTTCCCGCGCCGCCAGCGGGTAACGTCGGGGCCGTGTCGGCCGACCCACAGAGCAGCGTGACAAGCAATCCGCCCCGCGGCTCGGGGAGGGGCGCGGTCGAGGTCCGCAGAAGCTCCCGCCGGAGCAGAACCGTCTCCGCCTACCGCGAGGGCGACCGGACCATCGTGCTCATCCCCGCCCGGATGTCGGAGGCGGAGGAGCAGCGCTGGGTCACCGTCATGCTGGACAAGCTGGCGGCCCAGGAGAGCCGTGGCGTCCTCGGCGACCGGGAGCTGACCGAGCGCGCCGAACGCCTGGCCGAGCAGTACTTCGGCGGCCGGGCCCGCCCCAGCTCCGTGCGCTGGGTCACCAACCAGAACACCCGCTGGGGCTCCTGCACCCCCTCCGAGGGCAGCATCCGCCTCTCCCACCGGCTCCAGGGCATGCCCGAGTACGTCGTCGACTACGTCCTCTGCCACGAGCTGGCCCATCTGCTCGTGCCCGGTCACGGGCCGGACTTCTGGCGGCTTCTGGAGGCCTATCCGCGCACCGAGCGGGCCCGCGGCTATCTGGAGGGCGTGGTCGCCGCCGGGCGGCTGCCGCACCTGCCGGCCGCGCGCGAGGAGTGATTCCGGCCGGGCTCCGGTTCTGTACCGAATGCGTCCCGGCTTGTCCGAATGTCAGGGACAGCCGTTAGCCTGGCGCGACGCAATCGTGAATCGGGATGGGGGACGGTCGTCACATATGGCCAGGGAATTCCAACGCGGCCACAAGGCCAAGATCAGTGATCTCACGGCGGGCACCGATCTGTACGTGGGCGTGCAGATCGCGGCGCCCGGGCTGAGCTTCGACATCAGCTGCTTCGGCCTCGACGCGGACGAGCGGCTCTCCGACGACCGGTACTTCGTCTTCTTCAACCAGCCGAAGTCCCCCGAGGAGTCCATCCAGCTCCTCGGCGCGCAGGCCGGCGACACCGAGTCCTTCCGCGTCACCCTGGACCGTGTGCCCGCGCACATCCACAAGCTGTCGTTCACCGCGACGATCGACGGCGCCGGGCAGATGTCCCAGGTCGGCCCCGGCTGGATCCGGATCGTCGCGGGCGGCGAGGAAGTCGCCCGCTACGCCTTCACCGGCGCCGAGTTCTCCACCGAGCGCGCGGTCATGCTCGGCGACTTCTACCTGAAGGACGTCTGGCGCTTCGCCGCCGTCGGCCAGGGCTTCGACGGCGGACTGGAGGCGCTGCTCAAGAACTTCGGCGGCGAGGTCGCCGAGGAGGAGCCGGCCCCGCAGCAGGCCGCCGCCGGTGCCCCCGGCTTCGCCCCGCCCGCGCAGGCCGCCGCGCCGCCGGCGTTCGGCGCCCCCGCCGCACCCCCGGCGCCCGCCCCCGCCCCGGCCCCCTCCTTCGGAGCCCCGCAGGCCCCGGCGCCCGCCCCGGCCCCGGCGCCCGCGCCGATGCACGCCGCGCCGACGATGGTCGCGCCGCTGGCCGCCCCGGCTCCCGCGCCCGCCCCGGCCCCGCCCGCCCCGGCCCCGGCGCCGTACGGGCAGCCGTCGCAGCCCCCGCAGTACGGTCAGGTCCCCGGCCAGACCCCGCCGCCCGGCGCCCCGTACGGGCAGCCGCCCGCCGCCGCGTACGGCCAGCCGGCCCCCGCCCCGTACGGGCAGCCGCAGTACGGCCAGGCCCCCGGCCAGTTCGCCCCGCAGCACGGCATGCCGCAGGGCGTCCCCCAGGGCGTCCCCGCCGCCGGTGCCGGGCTCGCCGCCGCGCTCGCGCCGTACAAGGAGGCCGCGACCGGCGCCCGGTGGACGCCGCAGAACCAGCAGCTCATGCGGGTCGACCTCGCCATGGGCGGCGCCCCCGTCCTCGCCCGCCAGGGCTCCATGGTCATGTACCAGGGCAAGGTCGACTTCGCCTACAAGGGAGCCGGATTCGCCGGCCGGATCGTCGGCAACGCCACCGGCCAGGAGATGCAGCTGATGCGCTGCACCGGCCGCGGCCAGGTCTTCCTCGCCGAGAACGGCGCCCATCTGCACCCGATCGAGCTCCAGGGCGACGGCATCTGCGTCTCCGCCGAGAACGTGCTCGCCTTCGACGAGTCGCTCCAGCACGAGGTCCGGCGCATCGAGGGCCACGGCATCCCCGGCGGCGCCCTGTTCACCATGCAGTTCCAGGGCACCGGCACCGTCGTCGTGAAGACCCAGGGCGTGCCCGTCGTGCTGCCCGTCACGCCGACCACCTTCGCCGACTGCAACGCCGTCGTCGCCTGGTCGTCCGCCTCCCAGGTGATCCTCTCCAGCCAGGTCCGGCTGCGCCGCAACGCGTACCCCGGCCACAGCGGGGAGACCGTCAACCTCCAGTTCCGGGGCGCCCCCGGCAACTTCATCGTCGTCCAGCCCTACGAGGTCTGAGGGAGCCCGGAACCATGAACCAGCAACTCGCGGGCTACGCCCCGACCCCCGTCACGGCCCGCATGGAGAACCACGGGCGCTCCATGCTCAAGGTCGCCATGGCCACCGGCCAGGACCTCTACGCGCGCACCGGCTCGATGGTCGCCTACGAGGGCTTCATCACCTACGAGCCCAACCCGCCGGCCGTCCGCCAGGTCGCCCAGCAGTGGCTCACCGGCGAGGGCGCCCCGGTCATGAAGTGCTCCGGCGACGGACTGCTCTACCTCGCCGACTACGGCGCCGACGTCGTCGTCATCAACCTCGCCAACGAGGCCCTGTCCGTCAACGGCAGCAACCTGCTCGCCTTCGACGCGCACCTCCAGTGGGGCGTCGAGCGGGTCAAGGGCCTCGCCAAGTTCGCCGGCCAGGGCCTGTTCAACGTCCAGGTCGCGGGCACCGGCTGGGTCGCGCTCACCTCGCGCGGCACGCCGATCGTCGTCGACTGCGGCCGCGGCGAGGACGAGACCTACGTCGACCCGGACGCGCTGGTCGCCTGGTCCCCGGCGCTCAAGGTCAAGGGCAAGCGCAGCTTCAAGGCCTCCTCCCTCATCGGGCGGGGCAGCGGCGAGGCCTTCCAGATGGCCTTCTCCGGCCAGGGCATCGTCGTCGTACAGCCGAGCGAGGACAGCTCCGACCGCCTTCGGGCCCGGGGCTGAGGGGGAGCGAGAACACACCATGCAGAGCCCGCTTTTCAACCACGCCGAACAGCAGAGCCAGGAGCGGTACGTCATCCAGAACCCGCAGCTGCTGCGGGTCACCCTCGGCGGCCAGGACGACATCCTGGCCCGCAAGGGAGCGATGGTCGCCTACCAGGGGCTCGTCGACTTCGACGGCGAGTACCAGAGCTCCCATCAGCGCCGGGCCCGCGCCCGCACCGGTGAGGGACTCGACCTCATGCGCTGCTCCGGCCAGGGCACCGTCTACTTCGCCAACCTCGCGCAGAACATCCACGTGATGGAGGTCGAGCAGGAGGGCCTGACGGTCGACAGCTCGTACGTCCTCGCGCTCGACTCGACGCTGCACACCGAGGTCATCGCCGTCGACAGCCAGTACGGGGTCTCCGGCACCGGCAAGTACCAGCTGAACATCTCCGGCCGCGGCAAGGTCGCCCTGATGACCTCCGGCCAGCCGCTGCTGATGCAGGTCACGCCCGACAAGTACGTGAGTGCCGACGCGGACGCGATCGTCGCCTGGTCCACCGGGCTGCGGGTGCAGATGCAGGCGCAGACCCACAACTCCGGCGTCCGGCACCGCCGGGGCGGCGGCACCGGCGAGGGCTGGGAGCTCAGCTTCCTCGGCCAGGGCTTCGCCCTCGTCCAGCCGAGCGAGGTCATGCCGCCGCAGAACGCCGGCATCGGGCAGGGCCTCGCGGCCCAGTACGGCGTCGGCCAGCACGGCGCCCACGCCCAGAACCAGAACAACGCCTGGAGCTGACGTACGCGGACGGGTAAGGGGCGGTCGCCGTGGCGACCGCCCCTTACCCGTGGCCTGTGTGGTGCCGTCCCGCGCCGTTACGCGAGCCGCGCCAGCGTGCGCTCCAGCAGCCGCACCACCGACGTGTCCGCCACGCCCGCCACCTCGTCGTACGCGAACCAGCGCAGGTCCAGCGACTCCTCGCTGATCTCCGCCTCCGCCCCGGCCGGGGCCAGCGCCGCGTACTGCACGTCCAGGTGCCAGTGGCAGGGCGCCGGGATCGGGTGCCGGTCGAGCCGCACCGGGCCGCCCGGCAGCAGCGTCAGGCCCGCGATGCCGGACTCCTCCGTCGCCTCGCGCAGCGCCGCCGCCTCGACCGTCGGGTCGCCCGGCTCGCAGTGGCCGCCCATCTGCAGCCACATGTTCAGCTTCTTGTGCAGGGTCAGCAGCACCCGCCCGCGCGACGGGTCGATCACGAGCGCGCTGCTCGTGAGGTGACCCGCCGTGCAGGGCTTGTACATGCCGCCCTCGTGCTCCGCGAGGTGCGCCAGATAGGCGTCACGGAGCTCCGGCTGGTCCTCGTACCCCTTCAGGACGAGGACCGCGTCGTCGCGCAGCGTCACTCCTTGCCGCCCTCGGACTCGCCCTCGCCCTGCTCCCCGGGGGTCTCGCCGTCACCCTTCGCCGCCTCGCCGAGCATCTTGTCCAGCTCGGAGAAGTCCAGGTGCTCGCGGTGGACGAAGCCGTCCGGGTCGTCCAGGTCGGTCGCCGTCGGCAGCATGTCCGGGTGCTCCCACAGCGCGTCCCGGCCGTCCGAGCCGCGCGCGTCCGTGAGCGAGGCCCACAGCCGGGCCGCGTCCCGCAGCCGGCGCGGACGCAGCTCCAGGCCGATCAGCGTGGCGAAGGTCTGCTCCGCGGGGCCGCCCGTCGCCCGGCGCCGGCGCAGCGTCTCGCGCAGCGCGTCCGCCGAGGTCAGCCGGGACTTCGCGGCCTCGTGGACCACCGCGTCCACCCAGCCCTCGACCAGCGCGAGCGCCGTCTCCAGACGCGCCAGGGCCGCCTTCTGCTCCGGCGTGTCCTCCGGCTGGAACATGCCCTGCTGGAGCGCCTCCTGAAGCTGCTCGGGGTGGGTCGGGTCGAGCTGGCCCACCGCCTCCTCCAGCTTGGAGGTGTCGACCTTGATCCCGCGGGCGTAGCCCTCGACGGCGCCGAACAGGTGCGAGCGCAGCCACGGCACGTGCGCGAAGAGACGCTGGTGGGCGGCCTCACGCAGGGCCAGGTAGAGCCGGACCTCCTCCGGGGCGACGCCCAGGTCCTTGCCGAAGGCCGCCACGTTCAGCGGCAGCAGCGCCGCGCGGCCGGCCGGGCCGAGCGGCAGCCCGACGTCCGTCGAACCGACGACCTCGCCCGCGAGCGCGCCCACGGCCTGCCCGATCTGCTGGCCGAACATGGCGCCGCCCATGGAGCGCATCATGCCGATCAGCGGGCCCGCCATGGCCTGCATCTCCTCCGGGAGCACGTCACCCATCGCCGTGCCGACCCGCTCGGCGACCGGGTCGACCAGCTGCTGCCAGGCCGGGAGAGTCGCCTCGACCCACTCGGCACGGCTCCAGGCCACCGCCGTGTTCGCTCCCGAGGGGAGCGAGGTCGCCTGGTCCAGCCACAGGTCGGCGAGGCGCACCGCCTCCTCGACCGCCGCCTTCTCCGACGGGCCGACGCTGGCGTCCTTGGTGCCGTCGGGCGTGCCCTGGGCGACGACCTGCCGCGCGATCTGCTTGGCCATGTCCCAGTTGACCGGGCCGCCCTCGTAGCTCAGCATCTGGCCGAGCTGCTGGAACGCCGCGCCCAGGTCCTGCGGGTTCAGCGACCCGAACATCGCGGCGAACGGGTTGTCGGCGCCACCGGGGCCGCCCATGCCGGGCAGCCCGCCGAAACCGAACGGGTCGCCGCCCTGGCCACCGGACCCCTGGCCACCTCCGGCGGGGTCCTTCTTCTTGCCTTCGTCGCCGTTGTCCGGCTCCTCCGGCGGAAGGCCGAATCCGAATGGGGTGTCACTCACAGGTTTCCTCGGCTCGTAGGGCCGCCGGCTTCTCTTCCGACGGCGGGTTCTCGGCTCGGCTCGCCTCCCCGACTCCACACCACCAGCGTAGACATCCGTGCCGGATCCGGGCTCGGTGCTCCGCCGGGCCGTGGGCTGCGGCAGGATGGACGCCACCTGGTACGTACGCGTCATTCACGCACGTACTGAAGACAACCGCTGGAGACGCCCGGTGAGTTCCCCAGATCCTCAGGTTCGCGCAGCGCGAAACCCCTCGGCCGGGTCGGCCGCGCGCGGCCCCGTCGTCGCGGTCACCGGTGCCGCGACCGGCGTCGGCGACCTCCTGACCAGGCGCCTCGCCGCCTCCGACGAGATCAAGCAGGTCGTCGCGATCGACGAGCGCCGGGGCGAGGTGTCCGAGGCGCAGTGGCACATCCTCGACGTACGCGATCCGGCCATCGCGGAGAAGCTGCGCGGCGTGGACGTCGTCGTGCACCTCGCCGTCGACATCGAGCTGGAGACCGACCCGGCCGCCCGCACCGCCTACAACGTGCGCGGCACGCAGACCGTCCTCACGGCCGCCGCCGCGGCCGGGGTGCACCGGGTGGTGCTCTGCACCTCCACGATGGTCTACGGGGCCCTGCCCGACAACGACATCCCGCTCTCCGAGGACGCCGAGCTGCGCGCCACCGCCGAGGCCACGGGCGTCGGCGACCTCCTGGAGATCGAGCGCCTGGGCCGCCGCGCCCCGCGCGCCCACCCGGGCCTCAACGTGACCGTGGTGCGGCCCGCCGTCCTGATCGGCGGTACGGACACGGCGCTGACCCGCTACTTCGAGTCGCCCCGGCTCCTCGTCGTCGCCGGATCCCGCCCCACCTGGCAGTTCTGCCACGTGGACGACCTGGTCAGCGCGCTGGAGTACGCGGCCCTGGAGAAGGTCGACGGCGAGTTCGCGGTCGGCTGCGAGGGCTGGCTGGAGCAGGAGGAGGTCGAGGAGCTGTCCGGCATCCGCCGCATGGAGCTGCCCTCGGCCGTCGCCCTGGGCGCGGCGGCCCGGCTGCACCGGATCGGGCTCACCCCGTCCCCGGCGGGCGACCTCGCGTACACGATGCACCCCTGGGTGGTCAGCGTAGGGCGGCTGCACGACGCCGGCTGGCGGCCCCGGTGGACCAACGAGGAGGTGCTCGCCGCGCTCCTGGAGGAGGTCCAGGGCCGGCACACCGTCGCCGGACGCCGGCTCGGGCGCAAGGACGCCACGGCGGCCGGTGCGGCCGGCGCCACGGTGGCACTGCTCGGCACGGCGGCCCTGGTCCGGCAGATGCGGAAGCGGCGGGGGCTGTAGGCGGGGCCCCCGGCGGGGTCCGTCGGCGGCGTCTGTAGGACCCTCCTACGGAGGCCCGGCGCGGCCGGTCGAAAACGCTATTCCGCGTTGTCCGCGCGGTGCGGCACGATGGTGGGCATGGCACACACGCACGCCCACCCGAGCGACCACCCCGGCGAGCTGGGCGGGGACGACCCGATCAGGCTCCTCGCGATCCGCGACACCGCGCTCTCGGTCGACGAGGTCGTCCGCGCGGTCGGCGACGACGCCGCCGGCGGCACGACGCTCTTCGTGGGCACCGTGCGCAACCACGACGGCGGAGCCGACGTCGACGCCCTGGGCTACTCCTGCCACCCCTCCGCCGAGGCGGAGCTGCGCCGGGTCGCCGAGAAGGTCGTGGCCGACTACCCGGTCCGCGCCCTGGCCGCCGTCCACCGGGTGGGTGACCTCCATGTGGGTGACATCGCGGTCGTCGTCGCCGTCTCCTGCCCGCACCGGGGCGAGGCCTTCGAGGCCTGCCGCAAGCTCATCGACGACCTCAAGCACGAGGTCCCGATCTGGAAGCACCAGACCTTCTCGGACGGCACCGAGGAGTGGGTCGGGGCCTGCTGAGGCCTCGACCCCGAGTCTGGGGGTCCCCCCGGCCGAAGGCTGGGGGAGGGTGGGGGCTTGCTGAGGGGGAGGTCGGCGCTTGCTGAAGATCAGCTGATCGCGCAAGGCGCCACGCCGACGACCCGTAGTCGAACGCCCCGATTTGCGTAACCGCCCCCCAGGTACGAGCGTTGATTCCGCGGATGAATAATCTGCTGATCCACTCACTGGGGACCATTGGGGATGGGAGGTCGGGATGGCAGCGCTCGCCTGGTTGCTGATTCCGCTTTTCGCAGTCGTCGGCGCGGCGATATGGGGAAGCTGGGCTTCACGCAACAAGACCATCGGGGACGTCGCCGAGCTCGCGGGCTACGCGCGGTTCAGGGACGCCATGGAACGCTCCCACGCGCCCGCCTCCGTTTCGGCCCGCCCGGAGCACGAGACGGCCGCCGCGGCGGCCGCGCCGACCCCGGCCACCAGCTCCACCACCGGCTGAGCCCCGAAGGCGCACTCACAGGCCGGTCCCGTACTGTCGTTCCATGCCACGCCGCACCGCGACGATGCTCGCCTCCACCCTGGTCCTGATCACGCTGCTCTGCGTGGGCGTCCTCATTCCGGTGCCGTACTCGGAGATGAGCCCCGGTCCGACGGTGAACACCCTCGGCGAGGCGCGCGGAGAGCCGGTCCTCCAGATCTCGGGTCGTCAGACCTACCCGACCACCGGCCACCTCAACATGACGACGGTCCGTGTCACCGGCGCGGACTACAACATGAACGCGGTCGAGGCCGTCTACGGCTGGCTCGCCCACGACAGCGTCGTCGTCCCGCACGACACGCTCTACCCGGACGGCAAGACCGAGGAGCAGTCGAGCCAGGAGAACGCCGAGGAGTTCAGCCAGTCCCAGGAGAGCGCCAAGGTCTCCGCCCTCAAGGAGCTGGGCATCCCGGTGACCACCCGGGTCGTCGTCGCCACCGTCGTCAAGGACACCCCCGCCGAGGGCAAGCTGCACGCGGGCGACGTGATCCGCGCGGTCGACGGCGTGGCCGTCAAGGAGCCGGGCGACGTCGCCAAGCTGGTCACCCGGCGCAAGCCCGGTCAGGACGTCGAGTTCACGATCGTCCCCGCCAAGGAGGCGGCGGCCGCGGAGAAGGCCCACAAGGACGCCACGGCGACGAAGAAGGTGGTCCTCACCACCGCCACGTCGCAGGAGGGCGACCGGGCCATCGTCGGCATCCAGGCCGGCACCGACCACGTCTTCCCGTTCACCATCGACATCAACCTGGCCGACGTCGGCGGCCCCAGCGCCGGCCTGATGTTCGCGCTGGGCATCGTCGACAAGCTGACCCCCGAGTCCCTCACCGGCGGCAAGTTCATCGCCGGCACCGGCACCATCGACGACAAGGGCAAGGTCGGCCCGATCGGCGGCATCGAGATGAAGCTGGTCGGCGCGCGCGACGCGGGCGCCGAGTACTTCCTCACCCCGGCGGACAACTGCGCGGCCGCGGCCGCCGACACCCCGGACGGACTCACCCTCGTCAAGGTGGGCACCATCGACGACGCGACCAAGGCCCTGGAACAGCTGCGCAAGGGCGACACCGCCTCCCTGCCCAGCTGCTCCAAGAGCTGACCCGGCCGCCGGACGCGGCCGGCCCCGTTACGAGGCGAAGGTCGCCGACAGCGCGTCCGCGAGGCCCGGCACCAGGTCGGGCCCGGTGAGCACCTCGTTCGGCGAGTCCTTCTCGCGCAGCCGGATCGCCGCCTCGCGGGAGCCGTCGCGCAGCACGGCCACGGTCATCCGGACCTCCTGGCGGTCCGGGTGCCGGGCCACCCACTTGGCGAGCGCGGCCCCGCCCAGGTCCTTGGGCACGGCGGCCTCGGCGGACGGCGGCAGCATCATCCGCTCCACGGTCAGCGCGCAGCCGGTGACCGCGGACGGCCAGGCGATGGTCCCGAGGAACTCGTCCAGGGCCTTGCCGCGCGGCAGCTGGTCCTGCTCGATCGGGGTGTAGCCGACGACGGTCTGGCCGCCGAGGCCGAGCTGGGAGGCGAGCGAGGGCTCCTGGGCGCGCAGCTTGGCGGTGTCGACCAGGGCGAAGAGGCGGGCCGGCTGGTCCCAGCCGAGGCCCGACGCGTACTCGTCGATCTCGAGCACGGCGCGGGTGAGGGGGCTCGAGGCCATCTGGGGGCCGGAGGGGGAAACGTTGGACATGGACAACATCCTGCCTGGTCTTTCGCCGAACTCCCGCCGAAGTGTCCGCCGCGCTCTTTCCCGGGCACCGCGCAGGACGGGAAACGGCGGCCACTCCGGGAACTCGGTAAAGCCTCAGTAAGTTGCATCAGTGGGCTCTACGATCGCGGAGCCTGCTTATCGACGCATCAACCTCGAGGGGCGCACGTTGGCTTTCCAGATGCCGGACCGCGGCGGCGGCACAGGTCCGTCCGGGCCAAGGATCAGAGTCGGCCGGCCGTCCCGGCGGGCCCGTACGCTGCTCATGACCCTGGGCGTGCTGGCCGTTCTCGCCATGGTGTTCGTGATGTTCGCGGGATTCTGGACGGACTGGCTCTGGTTCCGTTCCGTCCATTACTCGTCCGTCTTCACCACCACGCTGTGGACCAAGATCGGCCTTTTCCTGGTCTTCGGTCTGCTCATGGCCCTGGCCGTCGGCCTGAACATCTGGCTGGCGTACCGGCTGCGGCCGCCGCTGAGCGCGATGTCGCTGGAGCAGCAGAGCCTCGACCGGTACCGGATGGGTCTCGCCCCCTTCAAGAAGTGGGTGCTGCTCGCCGTCACGGCCCTGGTGGGCCTGATCGCCGGCGCCTCCGCCTCCGGGCAGTGGCGCACCTGGCTGATGTGGGTGAACGGGGTCTCCTTCGGACAGAAGGACCCGCAGTTCCAGCTGGACGTGTCGTTCTACGCGTTCGACCTGCCCTGGTACCGCTTCCTGCTCGCCTTCGGCTTCGGCGCCACCGTGCTCTCGCTGATCGCGGCGGCCCTCACGCACTACCTGTACGGCGGACTGCGCGTCACCAGCCCGGGCGCCCGCGCCACGGCGGCGGCGACCGGACACCTGTCGGTGCTGCTCGGCGTCTTCGTGTCGCTGAAGGCCGTGGCGTACTGGCTGGACCGGTACGGCCTCGCGGTGAAGTCCAGCGACTTCAAGGCCACCGGCAACTGGACCGGTCTGCGGTACGTGGACGCCAACGCCTACCTTCCGGCGAAGACGATCCTGTTCTGCATCGCGGTGATCTGCGCGCTGCTGTTCTTCGCCACCCTGTGGCGGCGCACCTGGCAGCTGCCGGTGATCGGCTTCGGCCTGATGGTGCTCTCGGCGATCCTGATCGGCGGCCTGTACCCGGCCATCGTGCAGAAGTTCCAGGTCCAGCCGAACGAGCAGGCCAAGGAAGCGCCGTACATCAAGAAGAACATCGAAGCGACGCGCAAGGCGTACGACATCGACACCACCGAGGCGGAGAACTACTCGGGCAAGTCGACGGTCAAGGCCAAGGACCAGCTCCGCGCGGACGCCGACACGGCGGCCAGCTACCGGCTCATCGACCCGAACATCGTGTCGCCGACCTTCCAGCAGCTGGAGCAGAAGCGGAAGTACTACCAGTTCCCGCTGACCCTCGACGTCGACCGCTACCAGGGCAAGGACACCGTCGTCGGCCTGCGTGAGCTCAACATCAAGGGCATCCCGAAGCGGAACTGGATCAACGACCACTTCACCTACACCCACGGCTACGGCGCGATCATGGCCACGGGTACCCAGACGGACGCCAACGGCTCGCCGATCTTCACCGAGTCCGGGATGCCGACCACGGGCATGCTCGGCCCGTACGAGCAGCGCATCTACTACGGCGAGAAGACCGACCAGTACTCGATCGTGGGCGGGCCCCAGAAGGAGCTCGACTACGAGGCGAACGGCGAGAAGACCACCAGCTACAAGGGTGACAGCGGGGTCAGCCTCTCCAGCGCCTTCAACCGCGCCGCCTACGCGGTCGCGTTCAGCGAGCCGCAGATCCTCTACTCGGGGGCCATCGGCGACGGCTCGCGGATCCTGTACAACCGCACGCCCAAGGAGCGCGTCGAGGCGGTCGCCCCCTGGCTGACCATCGACGGCGACGCCTACCCGGCGGTCGTGGACGGACGCATCCAGTGGATCGTCGACGCGTACACCACCACCAACGGCTACCCGTACGCCTCGCGCACCACGCTCGGCGACACCACGGCCGACTCCCTGACGGTCGGCAACCAGCAGCGCGCGGTCGTCGCCCAGCAGAACCAGGTCAACTACATCCGCAACTCGGTGAAGGCCACCGTCGACGCCTACGACGGCACGGTGAACCTCTACCAGTGGGACGAGCAGGACCCCGTCCTCAAGACCTGGATGAAGGCCTTCCCCGGCACGGTCAAGGACCGCGGGCAGATCGACGCCGACCTCATGAAGCACCTGCGCTACCCGCAGGACATGTTCAAGGTCCAGCGCGAGCTGCTCACCCGCTACCACGTGCAGGACCCGGCCCAGTTCTACAGCGGCTCGGACGCCTGGCAGGTGCCGGACGACCCGACCAACAAGGACGGCAACGCGGTGCCGCCGTACTACCTGAGCATGAAGATGCCCGGGGAGTCGGCCGAGCAGTTCTCGCTGACGACGACCTTCACCCCGGCGGGCCGGCCCAACCTGGGCGCCTTCATGGCGGTGGACGCCGACGCCCACAGCAAGGACTACGGCAAGATAAGGCTGCTGAGAGTCACCTCGGACGTCCCAGGACCCCAGCAGGTGCAGAACAAGCTCAACAGCCTTCCGTCCGTGGCGACCTTCGTCCGCGACATGAAGGGTGCCGACTCCGACATCCTCTACGGCAACCTGCTGACGGTGCCGCTCGACGGCGGCTTCCTCTACGTCGAGCCGGTGTACGCCCAGGGCCGCAACGCGCAGTACCCGCTGCTGAAGAAGGTCGCGGTGTCCTACGTGGACGCGGACCAGCCGGACGGGGACACCACCAAGGACACCACGGTGTTCGAGGACAACCTGACGGCCGCCCTCAACGCGGTCTTCGGGGTCGAGGGGACCACCCCGCCGCCGCCGCAGCCGCCGGGCACCACCAAGCCGCCGCAGCCGGTGACCAACGACGCCGCCCTGAAGCAGGCCATCGCGGACGCGCAGAAGGCGTACGACGACGGTGAGGCCGCGCTCCAGAAGGGCGACTGGACGGCGTACGGCAAGTCCCAGGAGGCCCTGCAGCAGGCTCTCCAGCGCGCCGCGGACGCCGGGGCGAAGCTCCAGAGCGGCACCGGAGGCGCCAAGCCCGCGCCGAAGACGACCCCGGGCACGACCCCGAGCACGTCGGCCAGTCCGCCGGCGAGCCCGGGCGGCTGACGGCCGCGTTTCGGCTCCGCCCCCGCGTCGTGATACGTTGTGTTCACCGACGCGGGGTGGAGCAGCTCGGTAGCTCGCTGGGCTCATAACCCAGAGGTCGCAGGTTCAAATCCTGTCCCCGCTACTGAAGACGAGGGCCCGGATCCATCTGGATTCGGGCCTTCGTCATGTCCCGGGAAGGCGGCGAACACCGCGAAGAGCGGTGCGGAGGGGGCGAGTTGGAGCGATCCGTGTTTGACTTGTCTCCCTGTGGGCATGTCGACAAAACGCTGAAGTGACCTCACCGGCTGAGCTATACCAGGTGTACGCGGGTTGCGGGTGGTGCGACGATGGTATTTATGGGGGACAGGGCAACTCTGTTGGAGACAGGGCGGTTTGTGCAGCGGCATCCGAGAAACGCCGCAGACGACATCATCGAGGCCGCGGGGGCCGTCGATGAGACCGTCGACACCACCGCCGACCACGAGAACGACGCCGAGACCGAGGCCCGCCACCGGCGCGCCGCCGAGAACGGCGACGCCGCGTCGATGAGCGTCCTCGGCGCGCTGCTGCTGCGCCGCGGCGACCTGGACGGCGCCGAGCCGTACCTGCGCGGGGCCACCGCCGAGGGCGACCGCGCCGCCGCGAACAACCTGGGCGTGCTGCTGCACCAGCGCGGCTACCCGGACGAGGCCGCCGGCTGGTGGCGGGTCGCCGCCGTCGCCGGCTCCGCGCCCGCCGCGCACGCCCTCGGCCGCCACCACCGCGAGCGCGGCGACGAGCCCGGCGCCGAGTACTGGCTGCGCCAGTCCGCCGAGCAGGGCCACGCCCTCGGCGCGTACGCCCTCGCCGACCTCCTGGAGCACCGCAGCGACGTCGGCGCCGAGCGCTGGCTGCGCGCCGCCGCCGAACAGGGACACCGCGAGGCCGCCTACCGGCTCGCCCTCTCCATGGAGCGGCGCGCGACCGAGCCCGCCCGCGGCCCGCACTCCTACGACACCGCCACCGGGCTGCGGACGACCGCCGACGGCCCCGCGCCCGCCGGTGACGCCGCCGCGCCGAAGAGCGGGCTCACCGAGGCCGAGCAGTGGTTCCGGCAGGCCGCCGCGCGCGGGCACCGGCGGGCCGCCCTGCACCTGGGCGTCCTCCTGGAGAAGCGCGGGGAGCTCAAGGAGGCCGGGCGCTGGTACCTGACCTCCGCCAAGGACGGCGAGGCCAAGGCGGCCTGCGCGCTCGGCTTCCTGCTGCGCGACGCCGGCGACGAGGAGAGCGCCGCCGTGTGGTGGCTGCGCGCCGCCCAGGACGGCGACGGCAACGCCGCCAACGCGCTCGGCGCGCTGCACGCCGCCCGCGGCGAGCAGCAGACCGCCGAGCGCTGGTACCGCGCCGCCATGGACGCGGGCGACGTCAACGGCGCCTACAACCTCGGCCTGCTCTGCGCCGCGCAGGAGCGCACCACACAGGCCGAGCAGTGGTACCGGCGCGCGGCCTACGCCGGTCACCGGGAGGCCGCCAACGCGCTCGCCGTGCTGCTCCTGCAGGCCGGTGACGCGGGCGGCGCCGAGCCCTGGTTCTCCAAGGCCGCCGAGGCCGGCAGCGTCGACGCCGCTTTCAACCTCGGCATCCTCCACGCCGGCCGCGACGACGACCGTACGGCGCTGAGCTGGTACGAGCGGGCTGCGGCGGCCGGGCACACCGAGGCCGCGCTCCAGGTCGGCATCGCCTGCCTGCGCGACGGCGACGAGCAGGGCGCCGAGCGGCATCTGCGGTGCGCGGCGGGCGGCGGCAGCGCCGAGGCCGCGTTCCGGCTCGCCTCGGTCCTCGACGCGCGCCGCCCCGAGCCCGGCCCGCCGGTGCTCGGCGCGCCGCGTGAGGAGAAGAGCGAGTGCGAGGAGTGGTACGAGCGCGCCGCCCAGCAGGGCCACCGCCGTGCCCAGGTGCGCGTCGGCATGCTCGCCGCCGGGCGCGGCGACGTCGCCGAGGCGGCCCGCTGGTACCGGGAGGCGGCCGAGGCCGGCTCCCGCAACGGCGCCTTCAACCTGGGGCTGCTGCTCGCCCGCGAGGGCGGCGAGCGGGAGGCGGCCCTGTGGTGGACGCGCGCGGCGCACGCCGGACACGGCCGGGCCGCGCTGCGGCTCGCCCTGCTGGCGGCCCGGCGCGGGGAGCTGACCGAGGGGCGCCGATGGTGCGCCCGCGCGGTGGAGCTCGGCCCCGCGGAGGTGGCGGAGCGGGCGGCCCGGCTCAGCGAGGCACTGCACCAGGAGCTCACCGCCTAACGGATTTGCCCTGCTCAGCGCAGTCCCGTAGAGTCGTGTTTACCGACGCGGGGTGGAGCAGCTCGGTAGCTCGCTGGGCTCATAACCCAGAGGTCGCAGGTTCAAATCCTGTCCCCGCTACTCAGTAGCACGAAGGCCCGGATCCGGAAACGGACCCGGGCTTTCGCCGTTCCCGGGCCTTTGCCGTTCCCGGGCAGGGTGTACGCGTACGAGAGAGGCCCCCGCCTGATCGGCGGGGGCCTCTCTCGTACGTCCGGTGCGTCTAGGCGGTGGTCGCGCAGCTCGGGCAGATGCCTCGGTAGGTGACCTCGACGTTCGAGATGGTGAAGCCGAAGCGCTCCGTGTCCGGCAGGTCGGCCAGCGGGTCGCCGGCCGGGTGCACGTCACGGATCGCACCGCACCGGCCGCAGACCAGGTGCTGGTGCGGCCGGTGGGCGTTCGGGTCGTAGCGTTTGGCGCGGCCGTCGGTCGCGACCTCCAGCACCTCGCCGAGCGTGACCATCTCGCCCAACGTGTTGTACACGGTGGCCCGGGAGATCTCGGGCAGCCTCGAAACGGCGCGTGCGTGGACCTCGTCGGCGGTCAGGTGCACGTGATCCCCGTCGAGGACCTCGGCCACGACACGCCGCTGCGCGGTCATCCGCCAGCCGCGGCCGCGCAGTCGTTCCAACAGGTCACTCATGGGGGCAGCCTAACAGTCGGGGGGAGCGAATCCCGAACGGGTGTGACTTTGGAAGTGGCCTTGACTTAGACATTGTCTATTGTAGGGTCGAGTACAGCAAAGCTCAGGACAGGGCTCGCGGGTTTGCCGTACAACCGACGCAGGAGGCGCACGTGACGCAGGGACCGCTCACCACCGAGGCCGGGGCACCGGTCGCCGACAACCAGAACAGCGAGACGGCGGGCATCGGCGGTCCGGTCCTTCTCCAGGACCAGCTGCTCTTGGAGAAGCTGGCCCACTTCAACCGTGAGCGCATCCCGGAGCGCGTCGTCCACGCGCGCGGCGCGGGCGCCTACGGCACCTTCACGGTGACGGCCGACGTCACGGCGTACACGAGGGCCGCGTTCCTCTCCGAGGTCGGCAAACAGACCGAGACCTTCCTGCGCTTCTCCACCGTGGCGGGCAACCTCGGCGCGGCCGACGCCGTGCGCGACCCGCGCGGCTGGGCGCTGAAGTTCTACACCGAGGAGGGCAACTACGACCTCGTCGGCAACAACACCCCGGTGTTCTTCATCAAGGACGCCATCAAGTTCCCCGACTTCATCCACACCCAGAAGCGCGACCCGTACACCGGCTCGCAGGAGGCGGACAACGTCTGGGACTTCTGGAGCCTGAGCCCCGAGTCCACGCACCAGGTGACCTGGCTCTTCGGCGACCGCGGCATCCCCGCCTCGTACCGCCACATGAACGGCTACGGCTCGCACACCTACCAGTGGAACAACGAGGCCGGCGAGGTCTTCTGGGTCAAGTACCACTTCAAGACCGACCAGGGCATCAAGAACCTCACCCAGGGCGAGGCCAACAGGCTGGCCGGCGAGGACCCCGACTCGCACCAGCGCGACCTGCGCGAGTCCATCGAGCGCGGCGACTTCCCGAGCTGGACCGTGCAGGTGCAGATCATGCCGGCGGCCGACGCGGCGCAGTACCGCTTCAACCCCTTCGACCTCACCAAGGTCTGGCCGCACGAGGACTACCCGCCGATCGAGATCGGCACGCTGGAGCTCAACCGCAACCCGCAGAACGTCTTCGCCGAGGTCGAGCAGTCGATCTTCTCCCCGGCGCACTTCGTGCCCGGCATCGGCCCGTCCCCGGACAAGATGCTCCAAGGCCGCCTCTTCGCCTACGGCGACGCCCACCGCTACCGCGTCGGCATCAACGCCGACCACCTGCCGGTGAACCGCCCGCACGCCACCGAGGCGCGCACGCACGCGCGGGACGGCTTCCTCTACGACGGCCGGCACGCCGGCGCGAAGAACTACGAGCCGAACAGCTTCGGCGGCCCGCACCAGACCGACCGCCCGCTGTGGGCCGGCTCCGCCGTCACCGGGCTCACCGGCGACCACGCCGCCCCCTCGCACGCCGAGGACGACGACTTCGTCCAGGCCGGCAACCTGTACCGCCTGATGTCCGAGGACGAGAAGGGCCGTCTGGTCGAGAACCTGGCGGGCTTCATCGCCAAGGTCTCGCGCGACGACATCGCCGAGCGCGCGATCGGCAACTTCCGCAAGGCGGACGGTGACTTCGGCAAGCGGCTCGACGCCGCGGTCCAGGCCCTGCGCGGCTGAGGGCGGCTTGCCGTAGGCAGTGGAGGGCCGGACTCCCCGTATCCGTACGGGAGTCCGGCCCTCCCGCGTCATCCGGCGACGCTGTGCACGGGCATCCAGCAGCGGATGATGTCGCGTACGGAGACGATGCCGACCGGCCCGTGGTCGTCCAGGACCACGAGGTGACGGAAGCCGCCGCGGGTCATCGCCTCCGCGGCCTCGTCCAGCGTCCAGGTGGGCGCGGCGAAGACGACGTCCCGGGTGGTGTGGGCGTCCGCGGTCTCGTGGTCGGGATTCCGGTCCCGGCCGATGGCGTTGAGGATGTCGCGCTCGGTGAGGATGCCGAGCCCGCTGGTGTCGGTGTCGAGGACGATGGCGGCGCCGACGCGGCGCGCCGACATCAGACGGGCCGCCTGACGGAGGGTATGGGCCGGGCCGATGGTGAGGACCACCGTGCTCATGGCGTCACGGACGAGCATGGAGGGGACCACCTCCTGTTCGAGAACTCTTTCACAAGTTCACAAGTGGGGGGAGTCCCAGAGTGGCACCGGCCCGCGCCCCCAACAAGGGGGCGCGCGTGGTGCGGAGGGGAGCACGCCTGTCCCACGAGCGGACGTTCATCGTTTGTCTACCGCCGCCGCGCATGATCGCCCCGCAAGCCGGACCACAGAAAGGCGACGGGGATGACGATCGTGAAGAAGGCGCTGCGCAGGACGGCGGGGGCCGTGGCGGCCGGGCTGCTGGCGATGACCGGGACGCTCGCCGGATCGGGCACGGCACAGGCCGCGTACGACCCCGGCACCCACACCATCTGGGGCGACGAGCCGCTCTACCCCGGCTGGCACGTCAGCACCGACTACGCGCGGCTGATCATGCAGGGCGACGGCAACCTGGTCTTCTACCGCACCCAGACCGCGGGCGACTGGTCCCGCGCCACCCCCCTGTGGGCCTCCAACACCGTCGGCTGCGGCGCCAAGGCCGTCATGCGGGACGACGGGCGGCTCGTCGTCTACGCCGCCGACGGACAGCGCGAGTGCTCCTCCCGCGGCTGGTACAAGGGCGGCAGCGCGTACGCCTGCCTCCAGGTCACCAACGAGCAGGGGCTCAGCATCTGGTATACGGACCGGCGCTGCGGCAGCTTCGCCAGCATCACCGCGCGGACCTTCACCAACACCTCGCGGGACATCGTCTACTCGGACCTCTACTGACCCCCGGGGCCCTCGCCCCTTGACGCGCCCCTCCGCACCACCCCCGTACGTGGCCCCGGCCGGACCCCTCTCCGGCCGGGGCCGCCGTGCGTCACGCCGAGAGCCGGCCCACCAGGTCCGCCACCGACCACTGCGGCCGGGCCGCGAGACGCGCCGCCGCCGAACGCAGCCGGGCCGGCAGATGCCCGCACAGCGCGGCCAGTTCGCGGGCCGCGCCGGACTCGCGGTGGATCCGGTCCGGGCCCGCGATCCGGGCCAGCAGCTCGTACGCGTCGTCCGGCTCCAGCGGCCCGATCCGCAGCCGCGCCACCCCCGCCGCCAGCTCCCCGCCCGTCTCCGTCACCAGCGCCGCGCACCCCGCCACACCCGGCAGCAGCGCCCCCGGTTCCGGCGCCCCGTCGAGCAGCACCAGCACCCGGCGGCCCGCCAGCGCCGCGCGGTAACGGGCACCGAGCGCCCCCGCGCACGCGTCCTCGGGCGGCCGCTCGCCCAGGGACCGCAGAAAACCGGCCATGACCTCCCGTACGTCCCCGGCGGCATCGCCCCGCGCGTACAACTGCCCGTCGGGGAAGGCGTCCCGCACACGGTGCGCCAGATGCACCGCGAGCGTCGACGTGCCCGTCCCGTACGGCCCCGACAGCGCCACCACCGGGCTGCCGGCCCCGGCCCGCAGCAGCCGCTCCGCCTCCCGGACCTGCGCCCCGCGCCCCACCAGATCGGGGATGTCCGGCGGGAGCTGGCACGGCCGGAGCGGGCGGCGGGGCGGCACCGGCACCGCCAGCGACCGGTCGTCCCGGCGGATCCGCCCGTACAGCGCCGTCACCGGCCCGCCCGGGTCGATCCCCAGCCGCCGGTCGAGCCGCTCGCGCAGCGCGGCGAACAGCGCCAGCGCCTCCGGCCGGCGCCCGCACCGGTACAGCGCGAGCAGACAGAGCCGGTGCGCCTCCTCGTCCTCCGGGTGCGCCGCCGCCAGCTCGCGCAGCGCGGGCAGCGCCTCGGCGTGCCGCCCCAGGGCCAGTTCCGCCTTGTACAGCGTCATGCGCGCCGCGTGCCGGGAGGCCGCGAGCCGGTCCCGGGTGCGTCGCGCGAGCGGCCCCGGCACCCCGTCGAGCGGGGTCCCGGTCCACCGGCCGAGGGCCGTCCGCGCCAGCTCCCGGGCCTCCTCCGGGGCGCCGCGCAGCACCGCCGCGGCGCGGGCGGCCTCCTCCTCGTACCGGAAGACGTCCACCGCCTCGCGGGCGACGGCGAGCCGGTAGCCGCCCGAGGAACCGAGCAGCGCGTCCGGCGCCGCGCCGAGCGCCTTGCGCAGCCGGTGGGCGTGCGTGCCGATCTGGCCGACCGGGTCCTTGGGCCACTCCTCCTCGTCCTCGCCCCACAGAGAGGTGATCAGCCGCTGCGTGGGGACGAGTTCGCCGGGCGCGAGCAGCAGGGCGCACAACACAGCGCGCTGCTGCGGTCGGCCCAGCGCGCGCTCGTGCCCCTCGTGCCACGCGCGCGGCGGGCCGAGAATGGCGAATTCGAGTCCCATGACACCCCCGTCAGCCATGAGTCCGTCGCAGGTTGCGTGCCGCATCATAGGCGGCCGGACCACCCGCCCCGATGGGGTTGCGTGCCCTGGGCGCGTCGCCCGGCCGGAGGGCGGTCCGTGGGGGAAAAGCACAGGTCATGAGGGATGGGGCAGGGGAAGTGACGGGCGTCATGGGCAGCCGTTCTACGGGGCAGCAGGGGACCACGGGAGCCATGGGGGAGGAGCACGTCACGGGACACCCGGGGGGCGTGGGGGAGACCCGGGAGGCGGGACGGCAGGGCGAGCCGGGAAGGCTGAAGTTCGCGCTGCTCGGACCCCTGCGGGCCTGGTACGGCGACCAGGAGATCGACCTCGGCAGGCCGCAGCAGCGGGCCCTGCTCGCCGTCCTGCTCGACGCGCCCGGACGAACGGTCGCCCACGGCGTCCTCGCCGAAGGCGTCTGGGGCGAGGGCGCCGCCCCCGCCGACCCCCGCAAAGCCCTCCAACTCCTCGTCTACCGCCTCCGCTCCGCCTTCCGCCCCCACCTCCCCGAATCCCCGATCGTCCGCGTCGGCGACGGCTACGCCCTCCGGGCCCCGGGCGCCCGCACGGACACGGCCGAGTGGCGCCGGTTGCTGGGGGAGGCGGCGGGGGGCCGCGCGCGAGGGCCGGCGGGGAGCGAGCCGCGAGGGCCGGCGGGTGGTGACCCGCGAGGGTCGGCGGGGAACAGGGGCGGCCCGGAAGGCGGGCAGGTCCCCGTGGTCGGCGGCTCTCAGCCCGCGGTGGGGCACCCGGGCGGCCCCGACGACGAGCACGCCCCCGCCCCCGCCGCCGTGCGGGAACTGCTGCGTGACGCCCTTGGCTTGTGGGTGGGGGAGCCGCTCGCCGGGCTCGGGGGGCCGCATGCCGAGGCCGTGCGGGCTCGGCTCGGGGAGGAGCGGCTCGGGGCGTTGGAGTGGCGGCTCGAGCTGGATGCCGAGCTGGCCGACCGGGCCGATCTCACGGCCGAGGCCGCCGCGCTCTGCCTGGAGCACCCGGGCCGCCCCCGGCTCGTCGCCGTCCTCATGCGCGCCCTGCACCGGGCCGGGCGCACGGCCGAGGCGCTCGCCGTGTTCGAGGACGCGCGGGGCGACCTGCCGCCGGGCGAGCAGGGGCCGGACTCGCCCGCCGGGCTCCAGCTGCGGATCCTGCGCGACGACCCCGCGCTGCTGCCCGCACCGGCCGCGCAGCCCGGGCCCGTCTGGCGGGCTCCCGAGCAGCTCCCGGCGGACCTCCCGGACTTCACCGGGCGTGGCGGCGCCGTGGACGCCCTCGCGGAGCGGCTCGCGGGGGCGGGCGGCCGGGCCGTCGTGGTGTCCGCGCTCGACGGCATGGGCGGCGTCGGCAAGACCACGCTCGCCGTGCACGCGGCCCGCCGGGCGGCCGGCCGCTTCCCCGACGGGCAGCTCTTCGCCGATCTGCGCGGCGCCGACCGGGTGCCACGCGAACCCGCCGCCGTCCTCGCCGAGTTCCTGCGCGCCCTCGGGGTCGCCGCCGAGGAGGTGCCGCCCGGCATCGCCGAGCGCTCGGCCTGCTACCGCTCGGCGCTCACCGGCCGCCGGGTGCTCGTCGTCCTCGACAACGCGGCCGGTCCCGAGCAGGTCGAGCCGCTGCTGCCCGGCTCCGCCGACTGCGCGGTGCTGGTCACCAGCCGCACCCGGCTCCCGGGCCTCGCCGGCGCCCACCACCTGCGGATCGACCCGCTCCCGGCCGTCGAGGCCGCCGAGCTGTTCGCCCGGATCGCGGGCGCCGAGCGGGTCGCGGCGGAACCCGGCCGCGTCGAGGAGATCGTCGCGGCCTGCGGGCGGCTGCCGCTGGCCGTCCGGATCGCCGCGTCCCGGCTCGCCGCCGACCCGGGGCTGAGCCTCGCCGCGCTCGCCGAGGGGCTGCGTGACGAGCGGCGGCTGGCCGCGCTCGACGACGGGGAGCGCGCCGTGGAAGCGACCTTCGCGCTCTCGTACCACCGGCTCACGCCCGAGGCCGCCCGCGCGTTCCGGCTGCTCTCGCTGCCCGACACGCCGGACATCGCGCTGCCGTGCGCCGCCGCGCTCCTGGACCGCACCGAGGCGGAGGCGGACGAACTCCTCGAAGGGCTCGTCGACCTCAACCTGCTCCAGTCGCCGGGCTTCGGCCGCTACGGCTTCCACGACCTGGTCCGCGCCTACGCCCGCGACCGGGCCGCCGAGGAGGAGACCGCGGGCGCGCGCACCGCGGCGGCGGGCCGGCTGCTCGACTTCTGCCTGGCGACCGCCCGTAACGCCGACACGGCCGCCCGCTCGGTCGACCCGGCCGAACAGAGCCTCCTGAACACCCCCGTCGACCGCCCCGGCCGGGCCCTCGCCGACGGCGCCGCCGCCGTCCGCTGGATGCGCGAACAGGCGGCCGTGCACGCCGCGGCCGTCGCCCTGGCCTGCGCGGACGAGGAGCTGCCGCTCGCCCGGGCGGCCGAACTCGTCGACAAGATGGGCTCGGTCCTCTTCGAACGCACCCAGACCGCCGTCATCGCCGCGCTCGCGGCCCAGGTCGCCGAGGCCGCCGAGGCGCGGGGCGCGGACGGGCCGCAGGCCCTCGCCCGGTACGTGCGCGGGAACATGCTCTGGCACGTCAACCGTTACGAGGAGTCGCGCGCCGAGATCGCCCGCGCGGTCGGCCTCTGCGACGCCGGTACGGGCGGCGGCGCCGGGCCCGCCGCCCGGGTCCGGGCCAAGGCGCTGCTCACCCTGGCCGGCAACGCCCGCATCCACGGGCGCCACGCCGAGGCCGCCGAGCACGCGGGCCGGGCCGCCGGCGCGTTCCGGGAGCTGGGCGCCGAGCGGGCCGAGGGCAGCGCGCTCGGGGAGTTCGCCTTCAACGCCGCCCACACCGGCCGCCTCGACGAGGCCCGGGCCGCCGCCGAGCGCGGGGCCCGGCTGATGAGCGGCACCGGACCGGTGTCCGCCGCGACCGGGCGCTACTACCTGGCCCGGGTGCTGCGCCTGTGCGGGGACCCGGAGGGGGCGCTCGGGCACGCGGTCGGGGCGCGCGAGGAGTTCGCGCGGCTCCAGGTCGCCGTGTTCGAGGCGGCGGCGGGCGACCTGGCCGCCCGGCTGCACGCCGAGTCCGGCCGGGCCACGCTCGCCGCGGAGGCCGCCGAGGCGGTGCTGCCGCTCGCCCGCGAGACCAGCGCCGCCCTGGAGGCCGCCCTGCTGCACACCCTCGGCGCGGCGCTCGCCTCCCTCGGCCGGCCGCGCCGGGCCCGGGCCTGCCTCCAGGACGCGGCGGAGGTGTATGGGCGCCTCGGCATCGCGGAGGAGGAGGCGGCCGTACGGGCCTTGCTCGGGGGTCTGCCGACGCCCTGAGAAACGGCGTGCCCCGCCCCTGCCGGCGCCCTGAGAAACAGCCCGCCCCGCCCCCGCCGTGCCCGCGCGCCCTGCCGTGCCTGCCTCGCCCCTGCCGTGCCTGCCCGCCCCGTCGTACCCGCCCCTCCGCTACGCGCGTTGACCGCTTGTCTACCGGGGTCCGTGACCGTATGGCCCGTCAGGTCAGCGACACGACAGGAGACGACACGACATGACGACGCAGCCGCAGAACGGACAGGTTCTGACACTCGTCGCGGACAACGGCAGGGCCGCCGACGTCAACGCCAGCCAGGCGAGCGACGGCAACCGGATCCAGGCCTGGGCGCCCAACGGGACCGCCGCCCAGGGCTGGGTGTTCTGGGCCAAGGAGAACGGCACCTGGCTCCTGGAGACCCAGCTCACCCACAACACCCACGGCCCGGGCCAGGGCATGGTGATGGACTACAACTTCTCCAACTTCACCACCCACCTGGTCCGCGAACACGGCCAGGACAACCAGCGCTGGCACCTGGAGGACGGCGGCAACGGGCGCGTCCTGCTGCGCAGCGCCCGCGGCAACGAGGGCGCCGCCTACCTCACGGCCGACGGCCAGGGCGCGGCGCTCGGCGTGTGGGGGCGCGACCCCGCCAACCAGGGCCAGCTCTGGCAGCTCCTCCCGGCCGGGCAGACGGGCGGCCAGGGCGGCGGCGGGAGCCGACCCCAGCCGCAGCCCCAGCCCCAGCCCCAGCCCCAGCCGGGCGGCGGTGACTTCCGCGGCGAGATGCTCGCCGCGGTCAACCAGGAGCGGCGCCGGGTCGGCGCCCCCGACCTGAGGCTCGACGACCGGCTCTCGGCCGCCGCGCAGCGCCACGCCAACGACATGGCGGCGAACGACCTCACCCAGCACAACGGCACCGACGGCTCCGACTTCAGCCGCCGCATCAGCGACGCCGGATACCCGGGCAACACCGCCCGCGCGGAGAACGTCACCCCCGGCAACAGCGTCGCCGAGGCCATGCGGATGTGGATGGACAGCACCCCGCACCGCAACAACATCCTCGGCGGCTCCTACCGCGCCATCGGCATCGGCTACAGCCCGCGCCAGCGCGGCAACTGGGGCCGGTACGTGCAGACCTTCGGCAGCTGAGCCCGATGGGAACGGCATGGATCCCCGGCGCCGTACGCCTCGGTGACGGGGCGATCGGCGGCCCGATGGACACCCCGGAGCTGCCGCCCCGGGTCGTCTGGCACACCACCGAGAGCGGCGCCGGGAACGCGGCCTTCGACGCCGTCGGCGCGTACCTGATCAAGCAGGGCAGCGAACCGCACCTGCTGTACGACCCCACCACCGACAAGCTGGGCCAGTTCGGGCCGCTCGACCGCAGCGCCCGGGCGCTGCGCAACGACGGCGACACCCGCACCAACCGGACCGGCCGGGTCTGCGTCCAGATCGAGGTCCTGGCCCGCGCCGGGACCCCGTTCACCGGCTACTGGAAGCCGGGCCCGCGCTTCGGTGCCCTCATGGCGGCCGTGCGCTCCTGGGGCGTGCCCGACGTGTGGGCCGGGCGGGGGCGCTCGCGCCCCGACTGGCGCGGCAAGGGCGGGCACTTCGGCCACGTCCACGTACCGGGCAACGACCACTGGGACCCGGGCGCCATCGACCCGGCGGCCCTCTTCGCCGCCGCGGGCGGGGCCGGGCCGAAGCAGCGGCCGGGCCAGCACCACCTGCGGTCCGTGGTGAGCCTCGCCAGGGTGCTCGCCGCGGCCCGCACCGACCCGGCCGCCGCCCAGGGCGCGGCGGCGCACCGCGCCGACGTGCTCCCCGTGGAACGCGCCCTGGCCGCCGAGGGGCTGCTGCCCGCCCAGTGGGCCGACGGCTCCTTCGGCACCAGGACGATGACCGCCTACGCCGCGTGGCAGCGCCGCTGCGGCTTCGGCGGCACGGACGCCGACGGGCTGCCCGGCCGCACCACCCTGGAGCGCCTGGGCCAGGCCCACGGCTTCCAGGTCACCGCGTGACGCCCGCCCGCAGGACCAGGAGCACGCGCACGACACCCCTGAGCACGTCCACCCACCGTACGTACGACGAAAGGACCACCATGACCACCCTCCGTACCCTCGCCGCCGGTGTCGGCGTCGCCGTGACCGTCGCGGGGGCGGCCCTGGCGACCGCTCCGACGGCACTGGCCGCGCAGAGCACCGACTGCGGCTCGCTCCCGCCGTCCGTCACCACCCGCACCGAGGTGGCGACCTACCGCGGCGGCGCCCTCGACCTGCCGTACAACAACGAGGCCGAAGGCCAGCGGGTCGGCACCTTCACGCCCAACGGGTCGCCCGCGCAGACCTGGACGGTGTGGCGCTACTGCGACGGCACCAGCGCCATCAGCCACGGCTACGACAAGGTCCTGGAGGCCGGCGGCACCAACGACCTGGCCATTCCGCAGCTCGGGTCGGCGACCCGGGACGGCCTCAACAGCCCGTGGGGCGGCGTGGCCCCCGCCCAGAAGTGGCGCCTGATCGACGGCGGCAACGGCTGGCGGATGGCCAAGAACGCGGTCACCGGCCAGTGTCTGAAGAGCAACGGCGTCGGCTATCTGAACTCCATGGCCGGCTGCGACCAGAACGACGCCGGGCAGTGGTGGCAGCTGGGCTGACGCCCGGCCGCCCCACCACCGGGGAACGGGGGGCCGCTCAGCCGCCGAGGTAGCTGAGCAGCTCCCCGTGCAGCAGTCCGTTCGACGCCACCGCGTTGCCGCTGTGCGGGCCGTGGCGTCCGTCGAGGCCGGTGAAGGTGCCGCCGGCCTCCTGGACGACGATCGCGGTCGCCGCCATGTCCCACAGCGACAGCTCCGGCTCCGCGCACAGGTCCACCGAGCCCTCGGCGACCATCATGTACGGCCAGAAGTCGCCGTACGCGCGGGTCCGCCAGACCGCGCGGCTCAGGTCGAGGAAGCCGTCGAGCCGGCCGCGCTCCTCCCAGCCGGTCAGGCTGGAGTACGCGAAGGAGGCGTCCTCCAGGCGCCCGACCTTCGACACCCCGATCCGCTTCGCCGAGGCGAGGCTGCGGCCCGTGTACGCGCCGAGGCCCTTCGCCGCCCACCAGCGGCGCCCGAGCGCCGGCGCGGAGACCACGCCCACGACGGGCTGGAAGCCGGTCTCCCCGGCCTCCATCAGGGAGATCAGGGTCGCCCAGACGGGCACCCCGCGCACGTAGTTCTTGGTGCCGTCGATGGGGTCGATCACCCAGCGGCGCGGGCCGGTGCCCTCGACGCCGTACTCCTCGCCGAGGATCGCGTCGCGCGGCCGCGCGCGCTGCAACTGCTTGCGGATCAGCTCCTCGGCGGCCTTGTCGGCCTCGCTGACCGGGGTCATGTCGGGCTTGGTCTCGACCTTGAGGTCGAGCGCCTGGAAGCGGTCCATCGTGGCCGCGTCCGCAGCATCCGCGAGGACATGGGCCAGACGCAGATCGTCGTGGTATTCGGCCATGTCGAAACTCTATCCCCCGGACAGGGGTCGCCCTGCGGCGGGCCTTGACAGTGCGTGGTCGCACGTCAACGCTGAGCGCAGTACCGAACCGGCTGGGAGGCGACGATGCCGACTGCCCGAGCGACCCTCCTCGACACCGCTCTGGCGGCTCTGGGCGAGCAGCCCTGGGCCGCGGTGCGGATGGTCGACGTCGCCGCCCGCGCGCGGGTCTCCCGGCAGACCCTCTACAACGAGTTCGGCAGCAAGGAGGGGCTGGCCCGCGCCCTCGTGCGGCGCGAGGCCGACCGGTATCTGCGGGGCGTCGAGGCCGTGCTCGCCGAGCCCGGACCGCCCGCCCGCGGGCTGCTCGCCCTCGCCGAGTGGACGGTCTCCGCGGCCGCCGCCCGGCCCGTGCTGCGGGCCCTGCTCACCGGCGCCTGGGACGAGCGGCTGCCCGCCCCGCGCCCGGTCCGCGCCGGGTCCCGGCTCGCCCCCGTACCGGAGCAGCGGCGCGCCGACGCGGGGGTGCCCACGCCGGGGGAGCTGCTCGGCCAGGCGCGGGACCGGGCGGCGGCGGCGCTGATCGCGCGGGGCTCGAACGGCGGGGACGGCTCGGGGGTCGGCTCGAACGGCGGGGCCGGAGGCGACGCCGCGGGCACCGGGGAGGCGGGCGGCGCGGCGGCCGCCGTTCGCTCCTGCGAGCTGGCGCTGCGTCTCGCCCTGTCCTTCGTGGTGGCTTCCACGGGCCGGGAGGCGGAGGGCGATCGGGTACGCCTTGTCCGCGACGCGCTGTTCCCTGCGGCTATGCACCAGGTGGCGGGAGTTCGACCGCCGATGCCGCCCGGCGACTGACCGGATACTCGCGGGAAACCTCAAGTCTTCCTCTGAACAGACCCGTTGGTGGTTGCTTCGCTGTGTGCGAGTGGAACGATCGCCGACGCAATCCCTGTTGTCATGTTCAGGCTATCGAGGGAGATTCGGTGTCAACCGACAAGCGGAACCGCCCGCCCTTGAACGAAAGTCCACCCGAGGCAGGTTTCTCGGGCCTCCGTCCCCTCCGCGGCAGAGCCGGAAGACTGGCCGCCGTCGCCGGTGTCGTGGCGGCCACCCTGGTCGTCGAGACCGCCCTCGTGGTGGGGACCGGCGGCGAGACCTTCGCCGTGTCCCTGTCCACGACGGCCGCCCCCCGTGCCGTGGCGAAGCCGCCCAGGACACCCGCCGCCACCGAGGCCGCGGACCTCCCGTCGGCGCAGGTCGCCGCCCGGCTCTCCGGCAAGCGCGTCGAGGCCCTCTCGGAGCGGACCGAGACCACCACCGCGTGGGCCAACCCCGACGGCACGGTCACCCTGGAGGCGGCCACCGGACCGCAGCGCTACAAGGACCCGCTGGGCAACTGGCGCACGGTCGACGTCGGCCTGGTCAAGCACCCCGACGGCAGCGTCAGCGCCGTCGACCACCCCCTCGGCCTCACCCTGGCCGGGAAGACGCCGGCCGCGACCGCCGCGAGGATCGAGCGCTCCGGCGGCCGGGCGGGCGAGAAGAAGACCCCGTCGGTGCCGCTGGTCCGGCTCGACGACCGCCACGGCAGGCAGATAGCCGTCAACTGGCGCGGCGCGCTGGCCGATCCGACGGTCAAGGGCACCGAGGCGCGCTACGCCGAGGCCCTGCCGTACACCGACCTGATCGTCGAGTCGACCCGTACCGGCTACGAGCAGTTCCTGGAGCTCAAGGACAAGCGGGCGGTCGGCGCCAACGGCTCGGTCACCCTGACCCTGGACGCCAAGGGCCTCAAGGCGAAGAAGAACCCCGACGGGTCGATCACCTTCGCCGACACCAGGAACGGGCGCACCGCCGCCGTCGTCCCTGCCCCCGTCATGTGGGACGCCCGGACCGACCCGCGCAGCGGCGAACGCACCCACACCGCCCCGGTGGGCCTCGCGCTCACCCAGAGCGGCGACAGCGTCGACGTCACCCTGACCCCGGACGCGGCCTTCCTGGCCGACCCGAAGACCGTCTTCCCGGTCACCGTCGACCCGGCGGTCTCCGTCGGCACCAGCTTCGACACCTTCGTCCAGGAGGGCTACGGGACCGACCAGTCGGCCGCCACCGAGCTGAAGCTGGGGAACAACGGATCGGCGCAGAAGGCCCGTTCCTTCCTCTCCTTCCCGATGGCCCAGATCTCCGGCAAGGTCATCCAGTCCGCGAAGCTGAACCTGTGGGCCACCCACTCCTGGTCGTGCACGGCCAAGTCGTGGGAGGTGTGGACCACCGGCGCCGCGAGCACCGCCACCCGCTGGACCGCCCAGCCGGCCTGGACCACCAAGCAGGCCACCAGCACGCAGACCAAGGGGTTCTCCTCGGCCTGCGCCGACGGCTGGGTCAACGCCGACGTCACCACGATGGTCCAGAGCTGGGCCTCCAACGGCAACGGCAGCAACCACCTCGGCATCCGCGCCACCGACGAGACCGACCCGTACGGCTGGAAGCGCTTCAACTCCGGCAACGCCGCCTCCAACACCCCGTACCTGTCGGTCACGTACAACACCAAGCCGAGCGTGGTCGCCGCGGTCTCCCCGGTGGACGGCTCGGCCACCAACGACACCACGCCGACCCTGACCGGCAGGTCCACGGACGCCGACGGCAACACCGTCCAGCTGAGCTACGAGCTCTGGGCCGCCAACGGCTCCGCCGCCCTGCAGACCGGCACCTCCGGCTTCGTCGCCTCGGGCGCCGACGCCCCCTGGACCCCCGCGACGGCGCTCGCGCCCGGCTCCTACAAGTGGCGGGCCACCGCGTCGGACGGCTCGGTGTCGAGCGCCTGGTCCGCCTGGCAGAACTTCACCGTCGACACCACCGCCCCGGCGACCACGGCGATCTCGTCGAGCGACTTCCCGGCTGACACTTGGTCCGGGACGCCCGACGCGAACGGCGACGTCTCCGGCGCGTTCACCTTCACCCCGCCGGCGACGGACGCCAAGGAAGTGCAGTACGCGCTCGACGGCGGCGCCTGGACCACCCTCGGCGTCTCCGGGGTCACCGCCTCCGCCACCCTCACCGTGACCGCGGGCAAGCACACCCTGACCGCGCGCACCCGTGACGCGGCCGGCAACGTCTCCGGGCAGACCAGCCACGTCTTCTACGCCGGTTCCGGCGCGGCGCTCAACACCCCGGCCGCGGGCGACCGCCCGGCCCGCCGCACCGCGCTCACCGCGACCGGCAAGGACACCTACACCGGCGTCACCTACCAGTACCGGCGCGGCGAGACCGACCCGTGGAAGGACGTGCCGGTCGCCCACGTGACCAGGGCCGCCGACGGATCCGCCGTCGCCGCCTGGCCGCTGGCAGCCCCGGCCGGCAAGCCCGCCGCGCTCAACTGGGACATCACCACCACCCTCGCCGAGGACGGCGCGGTCGACGTCCGCGCCCTGTTCACCGACGGCACGACGTCGGCGGGCTCGCCGGCCAACACCGTCGCCCTGGACCGCACCGCGGGCACCGCGCCCACCGAGGAGGTCGGCCCGGGCGAGGTCAACCTGATCACGGGTGACTTCACGCTCGCGGAGACGGACGTCTCCCTCTTCGACCTGTCCGTCAGCCGTACCGCCTCCTCCCGCAACCCCGCCACCGGCGGCTCGCAGGAGGGCCAGGTCGCGATCTTCGGCAAGGAGTGGAGCGCCGGCACCGTCGCCGAGGCCAGCGAGTCCGACTGGGCGTACCTCAAGCAGACCTCCGCCACCTCGCTCGCACTCGTCGACGTGGAAGGCGAGGAGACCGGCTTCACCGCGACCAGCGGCGGCGGCTGGAAGCCCGAGCCCGGGGCCGAGGAGCTCACCCTCACCGGCACCACCGGCGGCTCCCTCACCATGAAGGACACCGAGGGCACCGTCACCGTCTTCACCAAGCCGGACGCGGCCGCCACCGCCTGGCAGGTCGCCACCACGGGCATGGAGGGCCTGGCCGACACCACCACCACGGTGGTCTCCGAGACCGTGACCGTCGGCGGCAAGAAGCTGGCCCGGCCGAAGCTGGTCGTCGCCCCCACCTCCGCCGTCCCGGCCACCACCTGCGCCGCGACGCCGTCCACCAAGGGCTGCCGCGCGCTGGAGTACGTCTACGCGACCGCCACCACGGCCACCGGCTACTCCGACGCCACCGAGTTCGGCGACTTCGCCGGGCAGGTCAAGGAGATCCGCGCCTGGTCCACCGAGCCGGGCGCGGCGACCGCCACCTCCAAGGCCCTCGCGAGCTACCGCTACGACCTCTCGGGCCGGCTGCGCCAGCAGTGGAACCCGACCCTGTCCCAGGCCACCCAGACCCAGTACTCGTACGACGGATCGGGCCGCATCTTCTGGGTGCAGTCCCAGGGCGAGCTGCCCTGGAACCTGGACTACGGCAAGGCGGGCAGCAGCCCCGTCGCCGGCGACGGCATGCTCCTGAAGGTGCGCCGCCCGGCCCTCGTCCAGGGCTCGGCCGACCAGACCAGCGGCGAGGCCGCCACGAGCATCGTCTACGACGTCCCGCTCACCGGCACCGCCGCCCCGTACGCCATGGGCACCCAGGACGTCGCCGCCTGGGGCCAGACCGACGTGCCGACCGACGCGACCGCGGTCTTCCCCGCGGACTCCGTCCCGGCCGCGCACGCCGGCTCCGGCCTGACCGCGGGTGACTACCGGCGCGCCACGCTCACCTACACGGACGTCTCCGGCCGTGAGGTGAACACCGCGAGCCCCGGCGGCTACATCTCCACCACCGAGTTCGACGAGCACGGCAACACCGTGCGGGAACTCTCCCCGGGCAACCGGGCGGTGGCACTCGGCCTGACCGCCGCCGACCGGGCCGTCCAGAACGAGCTCGGCATCGCCACCCGCTCCGCGAACGAGCGCGCCGACCTGCTCGCCACCCGCTCGGTCTTCGATGAGTCGGGCACCCGCGAGCTCCAGGAGCTCGGCCCGCTGCACCGCGCCACGCTCACCGAGGACCTCGTCTCGGGCGGCGCCACCGTCCTCAAGGCCGGCGACGCCACCGCCGTCCGCTCCTGGACGGTCAACGAGTACGACGCGGGCCGCCCCACCGACGGCACCGCCACCGTCCAGGACAAGCCCACCAAGGTCACCGTGGGCGGCCAGGTCCTCGCGTACCCCGCCGTCCAGGCCGAGCCCCTCGTCACCCAGACGCTCTACGACTGGGTCAAGGGCCTGCCGGTCAAGGTGATCCGCGACCCGTCGGGGCTCGCCCTGACCAGCCAGATCGAGTACGACGCCAAGGGCCGCACCGTCAAGGAGCTGCTCCCCGGCTCCACCGGCACCGACGCGGCCGCCCGGGTCACCACCTACTGGTCCGCGAGCGGCACCGGCACCTGCGCCGGCCGCCCCGAGTGGGCCGACAAGGTCTGCTCCACCGGCCCGGCCGGGGCGATCACCGGCGGCGGTTCGAACCCGACCCAGCTGCCCACGGTGACCACCGAGTACAGCTGGTGGGGCTCCCCCGCCAAGGTGACCACCACCGCCAACGGCACCACCCGCACCCTCACCACCACCTACGACGCGGCCGGCCGGCCGGTCACGACCGCCACCACCGGCGGCCTCGGCGACCCGGTGCCGGACAGCACCAGCGAGTACAACGGCGAGACCGGACGCGAGGTCAAGACCTCCTCGCCGTCGGGCGGCACGATCTGGAAGGCCTACGACAAGCTGGGCCGGCTGATCTCCTACACCGACGCCGACGGCGGCGAGACCAAGACCGAGTACGACCTGCTCGACCGCCCGGTCAAGGTCAGCGACTCGGTGCCGTCCACCGTCACCTACACGTACGACCACACCATCGAGCCGCGCGGTCTGCTGGTGAAGACCACCGACTCCGTCGCCGGTTCCTTCGAGGCCCGGTACGACGCCGACGGCAGCGTCATCAGCCAGAAGCTCCCCGGCGGCTACACCCAGACGATCACCGAGGACACCACCGGCGCCGAGACCAAGCGGCTCTACACCCGTGACAGCGACGGCACGACCGTCGCCTCCGACACGGTCGACGAGTCGGTGCACGGCCAGGTCCTGCGGCACTCCGGCTGGTCCGCCCAGAGCAACGCCTACGACAAGGCGGGCCGGCTCAGCACCGTTCTCGACACCGTCGGCGACGTCTGCACCCGCCGCGGCTACGCCTTCGACAAGCGCACCAACCGCACCGGCCTGACCACGGCGACCGGCGCCCCCGGCGCCGCCTGCCCGACCACCGGAGGGACCACCGCCGGCCACACCTTCGACAGCGCCGACCGGATCGTCGACAGCGGCTACGTGTACGACGGCTTCGGCCGCACCACCGCCCTGCCCGGCAGCGCGCTGGAGTACTACGTCAACGACCTGGTCCGCCGCCAGACCTCCGGCACCCTGCGCCAGACCTGGAGCCTGGACGCCGCCCACCGCTTCCGCGGCTGGACGGTCGAGTCCTCGGCCGACGGCACCTGGACCCAGACCTCGTCGAAGGTGAACCACTACGACGGGGACGACGACAACCCCCGCTGGGTCACCGAGGACGTCGCCTCCGGCAAGCTCACCCGCAACGTCGACTCCGCCGACGGCGAGCTCGCCGCCACCACCGGCGCGAGCGGCGACACCGTCCTCCAGCTGACCAACATCCACGGCGACGTCGCCCTCCAGCTCCCGCTGAACCAGGCCGACGCACCGCAGGTGCTCGACAGCGACGAGTACGGCAACGCGCGCACCGGCCAGCCCGTCACCCGCTACAGCTGGCTCGGCGGCAAGCAGCGCTCCAGCGAGACCGTCACCGGCCTCACCCTGATGGGCGTCCGGCTCTACAACCCGGCCACCGGCCGCTTCCTCTCGCTCGACCCGGTCTACGGCGGCAGCGCCAACGCGTACGACTACGTCAACGCGGACCCGCTGAACTCCTACGACCTCGACGGCAAGTGGGGCTGCGGCTGGTGCAAGAAGGCCTGGAAGAAGTTCAAGAAGAGCAAGATCGGCCGGCACATCCGCAGGCACCGCGGTGTCTACGGCTGGGCCGCCGGCGTCGGCCTCGGCATCATCGGCGGCGCCTGCGTCGCGGCCACCGCGGGCATCTGCGCCGGAGCGGGCGGCCTGCTCATCGGCGCCGCGTTCGGCGCGGCCGGCGGAGCGGCCAGGTACCGCATCGGCACCGCGAAGCGGAACCGGCGCGGCTACTGGAAGAACGGGCTCTACGGAGCGGCCAGTGTCTTCGGACCCGGCACGTGGAGCCGCTACCGGCTCCGCGGCGCCCCGCAGAGCGCCAAGCGCTGGATCGAGGGGTTCCGGCGTGAGAGGAGCTTCGGCAAGCACCGTCGCAAGGTCCACGTCCACTGGGGATTCGGAACCCGCTGGATCCGCTGAGCCGTTAGCTTCGTGACCAGGGGCCGGGGGGGGGGCCCCCCCGCCCCGCCCCCCCCCCCCCCCACCCCCCCCCCCCCCCCCCCCCCCCCCCCCCCCCCCCCCCCCCCCCCCCCCCCCCCTTG
>NZ_JBVHIL010000006.1:291585-474571 GCF_055560575.1 Streptomyces sp. NPDC023157 | reverse complement strand
GGCCCGGCCCCGCCCGTCGCGGGGCGGGGGGGGGCGGGCGGCGGGGGGGGGGGCGCCCGCCCCCCCCCCCCCCCCCCCCCCCCCCTCGAACACCGGAGGTCCCGCCATGACCGAAGACACCCGTGAGCCCTCGGCGGCGCTGCGACTCGCCCTGCGCGTCGACGCGTTCACCTCGTCGACCTGGGGCGTCATCACCCTGACCGGGGTGCTGCTCGCCCTGGTCTTCACCGGCACCACCGCAGGACTGATCGCCGCCGCGACGGTCTTTCTGGCCGCCGTCGCCGTCGGCCTTCTCGGCCGGAGGCACGAGCGGATCAGTGGGCCGAACCGGACAGCTGGAGGCCGATGACGCCGATGATCACCAGCGAGATCGAGACGATCTTCAGCGTGGACACCAGGTCGCCGAGGAAGACCATCCCGTAGATCGCCGTCCCGGCCGCCCCGATGCCCGTCCACACCGCGTACGCCGGACCCACGTCCAGCTTGCGCAGCGCCAGCGTCAGCAGGCCGAAACTGCCCAGCGCGAAGGCCGCGAACGCGACCGTCGGCCACAGGCGGGTGAAACCGTGCGAGAGCTTGAGGCAGACCGCGAACCCCGTCTCCAGAATCCCCGCGACCACCACCAGCAGCCACGCCATCGTCAGTGCCTCCCACGCCGTCGGTGACTGCTTCGTCTCACTTGGTGCGATTATGCACTTACCAGACGTGGGCGCCCGCAAACGTGCGCGAATCAGTCGCCTTCGCGTCGCTCCCGGGTCGCCAGCAGCCGCCGCAGCGAGTACAGCCGGGCCGGATCGGCGTGGCCCTCCGCCACCCAGGCGTCCAGCGCGCACTCCGGCTCGTCGTGGCTGCACGCCCGCGGGCAGTTCTCCGTCCCCGGCTCCAGGTCCGGGAAGGCGTGGATGACCCGCGACGGGTCCACATGGTGCAGGCCGAAGGAACGCACGCCGGGCGTGTCGATGACCCAGCCGTCGGCCTTGTCCAGCGGCAGCGCGAGCGCCGAGGTCGTGGTGTGCCGGCCCCGGCCGGTCACCGCGTTCACATGCCCGGTGATCCGCCGTCGCTCCTCCGGCACCAGCGCGTTCACCAGCGTCGTCTTGCCGACGCCCGAGTGCCCGACGAACGCCGTCACCCGGTCGCCCAGATGCTCCCGCACCCGGTCCGCCGCGCCGCCGTCGTACAGCTCCTCGCGGTTGACCACCACGTACGGGATGTCCAGCGCGCCGTACAGCTCGAGGAGCTTGTCCGGCGGGGCGAGGTCCGACTTCGTCAGGACCAGGAAGGGGGAGAGCCCGCCGTCGAAGGCCGCGACCAGACAGCGGTCGATCAGCCGGGGGCGCGGCTCCGGGTCGGCCAGCGCGGTCACGATCGCCAGCTGGTCGGCGTTGGCCACGACCACCCGCTCGAACGGGTCGTCGTCGTCGGCCGTGCGCCGGAGCACCGAGCTGCGCTCGCCGATCCGCACGATCCGCGCCAGGGTGTCCTTCTCGCCCGACAGGTCGCCCACCAGGGAGACCCGGTCGCCCACGACGGCGGCCTTGCGGCCCAGCTCGCGGGCCTTCATCGCCATCACGACCCGGTCCTCGACCAGACAGGTCAGCCGGCCCCGGTCGACGGTGAGGACCATGCCCTCGACGGCGTCCTCGTGCTTGGGGCGGATGGTGGTACGCGGACGGTTGCCCTTGCGGTTGGGCCGCTGGCGGATGTCGTCCTCGTCGGTGTTCTTCCCGTAACGCCGCATGGCTCAGGCTCCGAGCATTTCGGTCCACATCCCCGGGAAGTCGGGCAAGGTCTTCTCCGTCGTCGCCACGTTCTCGATCTCCACACCCTCGACGGCCAGGCCGATGATCGCGCCCGCGGTCGCCATCCGGTGGTCGTGGTACGTGTGGAAGACGCCGCCGCGCAGCGGGCGCGGGCGGATGCGCAGTCCGTCCTCGGTCTCCGTCACGTCGCCGCCGAGCCCGTTGATCTCCCGGGTCAGGGCGGCGAGCCGGTCGGTCTCGTGGAGCCGCAGGTGGGCGACGCCGCGCAGGGTCGAGGGGGAGTCGGCGAGGGCGGCGACCGCCGCGATGCCGGGGGTCAGCTCGCCGACCTCGCCCAGGTCCACGTCGATGCCGTGGATCCGGCCGGTGCCGGTGAAGGTCAGACCCCGGTCGGTCAGCTCGCAGGAACCACCCATCGTGGTGAAGATCTCCCGCAGCGCGTCACCGGGCTGGGTGGTGCGCGCCGGCCAGTCCGGCACGGTCACCCGGCCGCCGGTGACCAGGGCGGCGGCCAGGAACGGCTGCGCGTTGGACAGGTCGGGCTCGACCACCAGGTCCCGCCCGAGCAGCGCGGACGGCGCCACCCGCCACACGTCGGGCCGCCCGCCGTGCTCCGGCTCGTCGACCTGCGCGCCGACCGAGCGCAGCATGTCGACGGTCATCCGGATGTGCGGCAGCGAGGGCAGCCGGCCGCCGACGTGCCGTACCTCCACGCCCTGGTTGAAGCGCGCGCCCGACAGCAGCAGGGCGCTGACGAACTGGGAGGACGAGGAGGCGTCGATCTCCACGACACCGCCCTCCAGGGAGCCGCCGCCGTGCACGGTCATCGGCAGCGCGCCGCGCCCGTCGTCGTCGATCCGGGCGCCGAGCGCGCGCAGCGCGTCGATGACCCCGTGCAGCGGGCGCTCGTGGGAGCGCGGGTCGCCGTCGAAGCGGACCGGCCCCTCGGCGAGGGCCGCGACCGGCGGCAGGAAGCGCATGACGGTGCCGGCGTTGCCGACGTCCACGGTCGCGGGGCCGCGCAGGCCGGCCGGGATGACCCGCCAGGCCTCGCCGGTGCCGTCCGGGCCCCCCGCGACGGAGGAGCTCGACGACACGGTCTCCTCGATCTTCACGCCGAGGGTGCGCAGCGCCTCCGCCATCAGCAGGGTGTCGCGCGAACGCAGCGGGCGGCGCACCCAGCCGGGCTCGGCGGCCAGCGCGGCGAGCACGAGGGCGCGGTTGGTGACCGACTTCGATCCGGGCACGGTGACGGTGGCGTCGACGGCACCGCCGGCGTAGGGGGCGGGCCAGAGGCCGGTGAGCGGATCGGTGTGCGTGGAGCTTTCGGTCATGCCCTCACCTTACGGGGGGACTACAGGCCGAGGAGCCAGCGTCCTCCGCCGATCAGGGCGCAGATCGAGACGGCGTGGAAGAAGAGGAGCCACAGCGTGGGATGCACATGGGTGAGCCGCCCGAGCTGGTCCGCGTCGGAGTCGGGCGCCCCTCCGTGCCGCCGCTTCGCCTGCAGCTCGAAGGCCGGCCGGACCCCGCCGAGCAGCAGGAACCAGACCACCGCGTACGCGAAGGCCGACTGGACGTCCGGGCCGGTCAGCCAGGACACCAGCAGGAACACGCCGCCGGTGAGCAGCACGGTGAAGATCCCGTACGCGTTGCGGACCATCACCAGCAGCGCCACGAGCAGCGCCGTGGCCAGCCACAGCAGCAGCGTGATCCGGTGGCCGGCCAGGAGCGCGGCGCCGCCGAGGCCCAGCAGCGGGGCGGCGGTGTAGCCGGCCGCGGCCGTGAGGATCATGCCGATGCCGGTGGGCCGTCCGCGCGAGACGGTCAGCCCGCTGGTGTCCGAGTGCAGCCGGATCGACTGGAGCCGCCGCCCGGTGGCGAGCGCGACCAGACCGTGGCCGCCCTCGTGGGCGATGGTGATCGCGTTGCGGGACAGGCGCCATATCGGGCGGGGCAGGACCGCGGCCAGCGCGGCGACCGCCGTGGCGATCACGATCCACTGCGCGGGAGCGGCCTGCGTGTCGAACAGGCCATGGGGGAGGCTCATCGTGTGGAACGGCTCCTCGTCCGGGGGCGGGGTCGTGGCAGTGTGGCACTCATGTGCGGACGGTATGCGGCGAGCAGGCGCCCCGAGGACCTCGTGGACGTCTTCGGCGTCGAGAAGTGGGAGCCGGAGGAGACCCTGGCCCCCGACTGGAACGTGGCCCCGACCAAGGAGGTCCACGCGATTCTGGAGCGTCCTCTGAAAGACGCGGAATCACGCCGCCCGGTTCGCCAGATGCGCGCCCTGAAGTGGGGGCTCGTGCCGTCCTGGGCGAAGAGCCCGGAGGGCGCCGCCCGGATGATCAACGCCCGCGCGGAGACCCTGCACGAGAAGCCCTCCTTCCAGAAGGCCTTCGCGGCCCGCCGCTGCATCCTGCCCGCCGACGGCTATTACGAGTGGGTGACCGGCGCGGGCGAGCGCGACCTGGAGGTCGAGGGGAAGCGCAAGCGGCCCCGCAAGCAGCCGTACTTCGTGACCCCCGCCGACGGCTCGGTCCTCGCGATGGCCGGCATATTCGAGTTCTGGCGGGACCGGACCCTGCCCGACGCCCACCCGTCGGCCTGGTGGGTCACCTGCTCCGTCGTGACCACCGAGGCCGAGACCGCGCCGCTGGGCGTCGCCCCCGCCGAGGGGCCCCGCTCGCTCGCCGACATCCACCCCCGGATGCCCCTGATGCTCACCCCCGACCACTGGGACGCCTGGCTGGACCCGCGCCGCACCGGCCCGGACGAGCTGCGCGGGCTGCTCGCCGCGCCGCCCGAGGGCCTGATGCGGGCCTACCCGGTGGCGACGGCGGTCAGCAACGTGCGCAACAACGGCCCCGAACTGCTGACGGAACTGGAGGGCCCGGAGGAGGGCACCCTGTTCTGAACCAGGGCGGTACGCGGGTCCGCCGTACGCCGGTCTCCCCTGCGCCGGATTTCCGTCCCCGGGGCGGCAGGATGGGCCCGTGACCAAGACCGAGATCGTTCCGACCGACGCCGGGGACGCCCGGATCACCTGGGCCGCCGCGAAGAAGCCCTGGGCCGTGCTCGCCGTGAGCCACGGCGCCGGCGGCGGCATCGAGGCCCGCGACCTGGTGGCCCTGGCCGCCGCGCTGCCCGCGCGGGAGGTGAGCGTGGCCCTCGTCGAGCAGCCCTGGCGGGTGGCCGGCAAGAAGGTCGCCCCCGCGCCGAAGACCCTCGACACCGGCTGGCGCGGCCTGTGGCCCGCCCTCGCCGCCCCCGGCCTGCCGGTGATCGCCGGCGGCCGCAGCGCCGGCGCCCGGGTCGCCTGCCGCACCGCCGGCGAGCTGGGTGCCGCCGCGGTGCTCGCGCTCAGCTTCCCGCTGCACCCGCCGGGCAGGCCGGAGAGCTCCCGGGCCGCCGAACTCCTCGGCTCCGGCGTCCCCACCCTCGTCGTGCAGGGCGGCAACGACCCGTTCGGCAGGCCGGGGGAGTTCCCGGACGGTCCGTACACGCTCGCCGAGGTGCCGTACGGCGACCACGGGTTCGCCGTCCCGAAGCGCGCCCCGCTCTCCCAGGAGGAGGCCGTCGAGGTGATCGTGCGTGAAGTCACCGCGTGGATCACGTCACTTCGGTGACCGTGTGACCACCGCGGGAATGCGGAGCCCGGGGCCGCTGTTGTGAGGGACATCGGTGCTCAGAGCAAAGGAAGAGGGAGTCCGTCCATGGGTTCGACCATCTGCCCCGAGCGTGCGCAGGCCGCTGACCTGGACTGGACAGTCCTGCCTGCGCCCAGGGTCACGCCTGTTCGGGCGGCGGACGGAGTGGTTCCTCGTCTATCCTCCGAAGCGAGCGGGTCCGCGTTCGGGTTCGCCGCAGCGCTGGAGGAGGTGGGTCCGGTCACTGGGACCGACACAGGGACCGACGACGGCCCCGAGGAGACGACCGAGGAGCGCAACGCGCGCTTCGAGCGGGACGCCCTCGGCTACCTCGACCAGATGTACTCGGCCGCGCTGCGCATGACGCGCAACCCCGCGGACGCGGAGGACCTGGTGCAGGAGACCTACGCCAAGGCGTACGGGTCCTTCCACCAGTTCCGCGAGGGCACCAACCTCAAGGCGTGGCTGTACCGGATCCTCACGAACACCTTCATCAACTCGTACCGCAAGAAGCAGCGTGAGCCCCAGCGCTCGGCCGCCGAGGAGATCGAGGACTGGCAGCTCGCCCGCGCCGAGTCGCACATGTCCACCGGTCTGCGCTCGGCCGAGTCGCAGGCGCTCGACCACCTGCCCGACTCGGACGTGAAGGCAGCGCTGCAGGCGATCCCCGAGGAGTTCCGCATCGCCGTCTATCTGGCGGATGTAGAGGGCTTTGCGTACAAGGAGATCGCGGACATCATGGGTACACCCATCGGTACGGTGATGTCCCGGCTGCACCGGGGCCGCCGCCAGCTGCGCGGCATGCTCGAGGACTACGCCCGCGACCGCGGGCTGGTTCCCGCGGGCGCCGGAGAGTCGCACGATCTGAAAGGCTCGGGCTCATGAGCTGCGGAGATCCGCACGAGACGGACTGCTCAGAGGTCCTGGACCATCTCTACGAGTTCCTCGACAGAGAGATGCCCGACACCGACTGCACCAAGTTCGAGGTGCACTTCGAGGAGTGCTCCCCGTGCCTGGAGAAGTACGGCCTCGAACAGGCGGTGAAGAAACTGGTGAAGCGCTGCTGCGGCAGCGATGACGTCCCGGTGGACCTGCGCGCCAAGGTGATGGGCCGGATCGACCTCATCCGTTCGGGTCACACGGTGCCCGAGCAGGACGTCACGGCCGCACCCCAGGAGCAGTAGCACCGGAGCGGCACCCCAGCACACCACGGAAGGCCGGGCGAGCGTTCGCCCGGCCTTCGGTGTGTCCATCGGCTTGTATCACCCGATGGTGCGAATCGCCCCCGGCGGCCCGACGGCGGCCGCTCAACTCGCTAGCGTGACCGGCGTGATGGGCGTCAAGGGCATTCCGCGAACGGCACGCGTGTACATCGGCTGCGCCCTGCTCGCCGCCACCGCGGCCGTCCTGCCCGCGCTACGCCCCGGCGCCCCCACGCCCTGGCACGCCGTGCTCCTGCTCGCCGCCCTCTACGCGGTCTGCGAACTGCCCGCCCGCTGCACCCTCGCCGCCCGCGCCCTCGGCCAGGCCCCGGGCGGCGCGGCCCCGCTCACCGCGGGCTCCTTCTTCCCCGTCCTGATCGCCGCCGCGCTGCTCCTGCCGCCCGCCGCCGCCGCGCTCACCGCGCTGCCCGGCGCCGTCCTCGGCCGCGTCGACCGCCCACCCGCCGGGGCCCGCCGCGCCTGGCGGGCCGCCCAGCTCGCCCTCGCCGTCTGGGCCGCCTCGCACGCCGCCCGACTCTTCCGCTGCCACGCCGCCCTCGGACTCGGGCCCGACACCCCCGACTTCCCGTACGCGCTGCTGCCCGCCGGCGCCGCCGCGCTCGCCCTCTGCCTCACCCTCACCGTCCTCGACGGCGGCATCCGCGCCACCGCCGAACAGCTCCCGCCCCGGGCCGCCTGGCGCGGACTGCTCGGCCGGGCCCTCGCCCCGCACGCCGTGCACGGGCTCGCCGGACTGATGATGGCGGTGCTCTGGCGCAGCCCGTACGGGCCGGTCGCCGCCCTCTTCGTCCTGCTGCCCATGTACATCTCCTGCTGGGTCTTCGCCCAGTACCACCGCGAGCGGGCCGCCCACCAGGCCACGATCCGGGCCCTCGTCCAGGCCGTCGACATCAAGGACCGCTACACCCGCGGCCACAGCGAACGGGTCGGCCGCGCCTCCGTCCTGATCGCCCAGGAGCTCGGCATGGCCGAGGCCCGTCTGGAGGTCGTCCGCTTCGCCGGCATCCTCCACGACGTCGGCAAACTGGGCGTCCCCACCCGGGTGCTGCGCAAGGACGGGCCGCTCACCCCCGAGGAGCGCCGGATCATCGAGCTCCACCCCGAGTACGGGCACGAGATGGTCCGCGGCATCGGCTTCCTCGGCGAGGCCCGCACCGCGATCCTCCACCACCACGAACGCATGGACGGCAGCGGCTACCCGTACGGGCTCAAGGGCCGCGAGATCCCCGAGTACGCCCGGGTCGTCGCGGTCGCCGACGCCTTCGACGCCATGACCTCCACCCGCTCCTACAGCCGCGCCCGGCCCGTCGGGACCGCCCTGGCCGAGCTGGAGCGGTGCGCCGGCACCCAGTTCGACCCGCGGATGGTCGACGCCCTCGCCCGCGCCCTCGCCCGGGAGGGCTGGCAGACCGGGGTCACCGCCGACGAGACCACCACCCCGCTGCCCGGCGCCCGCACCCCACCGCCCGAGGGAACGGCCGGGGCGCCGCCCGCCATGCCCGCCCGCCCCGCCCAGGAGCACGCGTGAGCACCGGCCGCGCCACCGTCGGCGCCGTGCGCGGCCTCGCCCTGCTGCTGACCCTCGCCGGCATCGCCGCCACCCTCTGGCAGGGCGTCGACGATCCGGGCATCGCCCTCGCCTTCGGCACCCTCATCGCCGTGGGCGAGCTGACCCGCTGGGGCGCCCAGCCCGGGGAGCGGGAACCCGCGCCGCTCGCCGCCGCCGGAGCCCTCGCGTACGCCCTGCTCGGCGACAACGCCGGCCACACCACCGCCCACGGCGTCCTGCAGACCGTCGCCGTCGCCGTCGCGGGCTGCCTCGCCGGGATCGTCCCGCACGTGGCCCGGGGCCGCGGGCCCGACCCCGACCACCTGGCCCGCCGCGTCCTCACCGTCGGCTTCGCCGCCCTCTGCTTCCAGCCGCTCTTCAACGCGGGCGCCGTCACCGCCCGCCTCGGCCACAGCCCCTCGTACGCCCTCTTCCTGCTCCTCCTGCTGCTCCTCACCGCCCTCTGCGACGCCGTCCTCGCCGCCCTGCTGCACCGCGCCCGCACCGGCCACCCCTACGGCCCGCTCCTGCGCGACCAGCTGCGCGCCCTGCCCGGGATCGGCTCCGCGGTCTGCGCCACCGGCGCCGTCATGGCCCTCGGGGTGGCCGTCGCCGGACTGTGGGCGCTGCCCGTCTTCGCCGTACCGCTGCTGCTCACCCAGGTCTCCTACCGGCGGTACGCGGCCGTGCGCACCACCGACCGGCAGACCATCGCCTCGCTGGCCCGGGCCACCGAGATCGCCGGCTGCACCCCGCAGGGGCACGCCCGCCGGGTCGCCGAGCTCAGCCGGGCCGTCGGCCGGGAGCTGGGCCTGTCCGGCGCCGAGCTGACCGTCCTCGAATACGCGGCGCTCATGCACGACATCGGACAGCTCTCCCTGGTCGACCCCGTCGAGGGCGGCGCCACCGCCCTGCTGCCCGCCGAGGAGCAGCGCAGGATCGCCCTGCTCGGCGGGGCCGTGGTCCGGCAGACCGGGGTCCCGGCGGCCGTCGCCGTCGTCGTGGAACGCCAGGCCGACCCGTACCGGGACCAGCCGCTGCCCGCCCGGATCGTCCGGGCCGTCAACGCCTACGACGACCTCGCCGCCACCACCGCGGGCGGCGGCCTCGGCGCCCTCGAACGCCTCCGGCTGGGCACGGCCCGTGACTACCACCCCGAGGTCGTCGAATCCCTCGCCAGGGTGCTCGCCCGCGGGGGTGCCCCCAGGGGCATCGCCCCAGTCCCACCGGGGTAACCCATGGGTAATGAGCGCGCGTCCGACCGGGCATGGTTGGATGCGAACAAGAGGGTGAAGCGACCGGCAGGCGGGAATCGTGAGGATCTTCGGGAAGGTACGGCATCGGCCCTCCGCCTCGTGGCGGCAGGCCACCGACCGCGCGTTCACGCTGATCGGCGACGGACGGTACGAGGACGCGGGCGCGCTGCTGACGCGTGCGGCGGACCTGGAGCCCTGGCTCTCGGAGTCCTGGTTCAACCTGGCCCTGCTGCACAAGTTCCGGCACGACTGGGAGCAGGCCCGGGCCGCCGGGCTGCGCGCGGTCGCCCTGCTCGACAAGGAGACCGGCGCCCCCGACTGGTGGAACGTCGGCATCGCCGCCACCGCGCTCCAGGACTGGCCGCTGGCCCGCCGCGCCTGGCAGGCCTACGGGCTGAAGGTCCCTGGCGCCGCCTCCGGCACCGGTGAGCCGGCCGGCATGGAGCTGGGCAGCGCGGCCGTGCGGCTCTCCCCGGAGGGCGAGGCCGAGGTCGTGTGGGGCCGCCGGCTCGACCCGGCCCGCATCGAGGTCCTGTCCATCCCGCTGCCGTCCTCGGGCCGCCGCTGGGGCGAGGTCGTCCTGCACGACGGCGTCCCGAACGGCGAGCGGACCACCAGCGCGGGCCCCTCGTACCCCGTCTTCGACGAGATCGAGCTGTGGGCGCCGTCGCCGGTGCCGACCTGGGTGGTCCTCCTGGAGGCCGCCACCGAGGCCGACCGGGACGCCCTGGAGCAGCTCGCCGCCGACGCCGGCTTCGCCGCCGAGGACTGGTCCTCCTCCGTACGGCTGCTCTGCCGGGCCTGCTCGGAGTCGACCATGCCCAGCGCCGAGGGCGAGGGCGAGCACCTGGATCCGCACGACCACAGCGAGCCGGGTCACCCGGGCCCGCTCGGGCACCGCTCGCCCGGCGAGCTGTGGGTGCCGGAGCGCGAGTGCGGCATCGCCGCCCCCGCGGGCCTGGTCCGCGGACTGCTCGACGGCTGGGTCGCGGACAGTCCGGACAGCCGCGAGTGGCGTGATCTCGAAGAGGTCTGCTGAGGCGACGGCCCGGGGCCCGTAGGCTGTCCTCCGACGGAATCGGGTTTTCAGAAGGGCGCGGCCGGACATGGCGCAGCAGGAGACGGACCAGCAGGTCGAGAACGACGGTTTCGTCGTGGACACGGAGGAGTGCGAGGAGCGTGAGCTCGCGCACCGTGAGCGGGGCACCTCGCGTCCCATCACGGTCGTCGGCAACCCCGTGCTCCACCGGGAGTGCAAGGACGTCACCGAGTTCGGCGCCGAGCTGGCCCAGCTGATCGACGACATGTTCGCCAGCCAGAAGACCGCCGAGGGCGTCGGCCTGGCCGCCAACCAGATCGGTGTGGACCAGAAGGTCTTCGTCTACGACTGCATGGACGACGACGGCGTCCGGCACGTCGGGCACGTGGTCAACCCGGTCCTCCAGGAGCTGCCGGCCGACCAGCGCGTCCTCGACGAGTCCAACGAGGGCTGCCTCTCGGTGCCCACCGCGTACGCCGAGCTGGCCCGCCCGGACTACGCCGTGGTGCACGGCCAGGACTCCCAGGGCAACCCGATCAAGGTGCGGGGCACCGGCTACTTCGCCCGCTGCCTCCAGCACGAGACGGACCACCTGTACGGCTTCCTGTACATCGACAAGCTGTCGAAGCGGGACCGCAAGGACGCCCTGCGCCAGATGGAAGAGGGCACCCCGCGCTACCCGGTCGTCGCGAACGACTGACCCGCGCGTCCCCGGACATGCCGAAGGGCCCCGCTCCCCCCGTGGAGCGGGGCCCTTCGCCGTACCGGACGGGCTCCTAGAAGTCCTCGTCCAGGTCCACCGAGCCCTCGACCGCCACCTGGTAGGCGGACGGGCGGCGCTCGAAGAAGTTGGTCAGCTCCTGGACGCCCTGGAGCTCCATGAACGCGAACGGGTTCTCCGAGCCGAACACCGGCGCGAAGCCCAGGCGGGTGAGGCGCTGGTCGGCGACGCACTGCAGGTACTCGCGCATCGACTCGGTGTTCATGCCCGGCAGGCCGTCACCGCACAGGTCGCGGCCGAACTGGAGCTCAGCCTCGACGGCCTCCCGCAGCATCGCGGTGACCTGCGCCTGGAGCTCGTCGTCGAAGAGCTCGGGCTCCTCCTTGCGGACGGTGTCCACGACCTCGAAGGCGAAGTTCATGTGCATCGTCTCGTCGCGGAACACCCAGTTGGTGCCGGTCGCCAGGCCGTGCAGCAGACCGCGGGACCGGAACCAGTACACGTACGCGAAGGCGCCGTAGAAGAACAGGCCCTCGATGCAGGCGGCGAAGCAGATCAGGTTGAGCAGGAAACGGCGGCGGTCGGCCTGGGTCTCCAGCCGGTCGATCTTCTCGACCGAGTCCATCCACTTGAAGCAGAACTGCGCCTTCTCGCGGATCGAGGGGATCTCCTCGACCGCGTCGAAGGCGGCCGCGCGGTCGTCCGGGTCGGGGAGGTAGGTGTCGAGCAGCGTCAGATAGAACTGGACGTGCACGGCCTCCTCGAACAGCTGGCGCGAGAGGTACAGCCGCGCCTCGGGCGAGTTGATGTGCTTGTAGAGCGTCAGGACCAGGTTGTTGGACACGATCGAGTCGCCGGTCGCGAAGAACGCGACCAGACGGCCGATCATGTGCTGCTCACCGGGGGTGAGCTTGGCGAGGTCGGCGACGTCCGAGTGGAGGTCGACCTCCTCCACGGTCCAGGTGTTCTTGATCGCGTCGCGGTAGCGCTCGTAGAAGTCCGGGTAGCGCATGGGGCGCAGGGTCAGTTCGAAGCCCGGGTCGAGGAGGTTCTTGTCGGTGGAGCTCATTACTGGCAGGCCTCGCAGGACTCGGGGTTCTCAAGGGAGCAGGCGACGGCGTCGGGGTCGGCGACCTGCTGGACGGGGATGGGGGCGGCGGCCTGCGCGGCGCGGGCGATCCGGGTCGCCGGGCGCGAACGCAGGTAGTACGTGGTCTTCAGGCCCTGCTTCCAGGCGTACGCGTACATCGACGACAGCTTGCCGATGGTCGGCGTCTCCAGGAACAGGTTCAGCGACTGCGCCTGGTCCAGGAACGGGGTGCGGGCGGCGGCCATGTCGATCAGGCCGCGCTGCGGGATCTCCCAGGCCGTGCGGTACAGCTCGCGCACCTCGGCCGGCACCCAGGTGAAGCCGGCCACCGAGCCGTTGGCGTCGCGCAGCGCCTCACGGGTCTGCGCGTCCCACACGCCGAGCCGCTTCAGCTCGTCCACGAGGTACGAGTTGACCTGGAGGAACTCGCCGGACAGCGTCTCGCGCTTGAACAGGTTGGAGACCTGCGGCTCGATGCACTCGTAGACGCCGGCGATCGAGGCGATCGTCGCGGTCGGCGCGATGGCGAGGAGGAGGCTGTTGCGCATGCCGACGGCGGCGATCCGCTCGCGCAGCGCGGCCCAGCGCTCCGGCCAGTTCAGCTCGACGTCGAAGTGGTCCGGGTGCAGCACGCCACGGGCCGTACGGGTCTTGTCCCAGGCGGGCAGCGGGCCGTTGCGCTCGGCGAGGTCGGCGGAGGCCTCGTACGCGGCCAGCATGATCCGCTCGGCGATCCGGGTGGACAGCGCGCGGGCCTCGGCCGAGTCGAAGGGCAGCTTCAGCTTGAAGAAGACGTCCTGGAGGCCCATCGCGCCCAGGCCCACCGGGCGCCAGCGGGCGTTGGAACGGCCGGCCTGCTCGGTCGGGTAGAAGTTGATGTCGACGACCCGGTCGAGGAAGGTGACGGCGGTGCGCACGGTCTCGTCCAGGCGCGCCCAGTCGATCTGCCCGCCGTCGGCTCCTTCCTGGACGAAGGCGCCCAGGTTCACCGAGCCGAGGTTGCAGACGGCCGTCTCGCCGTCGTCGGTGACCTCGATGATCTCGGTGCAGAGGTTCGAGGAGTGGACGACGGAGCCGGGCTCGGCGGTCTGGTTGGCGGTCCGGTTGGACGCGTCCTTGAAGGTCATCCAGCCGTTGCCGGTCTGCGCGAGGGTGCGCATCATGCGGCCGTACAGGTCACGGGCCGGCATGGTCTTCTTGGCCAGGCCCGCGGCCTCCGCCTTGCGGTACGCGGCGTCGAACTCGTCGCCGTACAGGTCGACCAGCTCGGGCACGTCGGCGGGGGAGAACAGCGACCACGCGGCGTCGGCGTTGACCCGGCGCATGAACTCGTCCGGGATCCAGTGCGCGAGGTTCAGGTTGTGCGTACGGCGGGCGTCCTCGCCGGTGTTGTCGCGGAGCTCCAGGAACTCCTCGATGTCCGCGTGCCAGGTCTCCAGGTAGACCGCGGCGGCGCCCTTGCGGCGGCCGCCCTGGTTCACCGCGGCGACGGAGGCGTCCAGCGTCTTCAGGAACGGCACGATGCCGTTGGAGTGCCCGTTGGTGCCGCGGATCAGCGAACCGCGGGCGCGGATGCGCGAGTACGACAGGCCGATGCCGCCCGCGTGCTTCGACAGGCGCGCGACCTGGTGGTAGCGGTCGTAGATGGAGTCCAGCTCGTCCTGCGGGGAGTCCAGCAGGTAGCAGGAGGACATCTGCGGGTGGCGGGTGCCGGAGTTGAACAGGGTGGGGGAGGAGGGCAGGTAGTCGAGCCGGCTCATCAGCCCGTACAGCGCCGCCACCTCGTCCACGGCACGCGCCGACTCGTCCTCGGCGAGGCCGCTCGCCACGCGCAGCATGAAGTGCTGCGGGGTCTCGACGACCTGGCGGGTGATCGGGTGCCGCAGCAGGTAGCGGGAGTACAGGGTGCGCAGGCCGAAGTAGCCGAAGCGGTCGTCGCCGGCCGGGTCGATCAGCGCGTCGAGGCGCGCGGCGTGCGCGGCGACGAACGCGGCCGTGCGGTCGGCGATCAGGCCCTCGCGGTGGCCGACGGCGACGGAGGCCGAGAAGGACACCGCGCCCTGGCCGGCCGCCTCGTCGGCGATGGTGATCGTGAGGAGCCGGGCGGCGAGCCGGGAGTACGCCGGGTCCTCGGCGATGAGTCCGGCGGCGGCCTCGGTGGCCAGCTCGCGCAGCTCCGCCTCGTCCGAGCCGGCGCTGCGGCCGCGCAGGGCGGCGGCGGCGACCTTGCCGGGGTCGGTGTCCGGGAGGTCGGCGGTGAGATCGGTCAGGACCCGCAGCAGCACGGTGCCGGGGCCGTCGGTCTCGATCGCTGCGGCCGGATCGGCGGGCGCGATGGTCACGTGGGGGCTCTCCCTCGCTCGGCGCGGAGCCAGGACGGGAGGCGGGAACGGGCGGCCGTACGCACGGCGGCGCCGCGTCCACCGGCCCACTCCGCGAGGCCCGGACGTCTGTGACACCCGGAACGGACGGACCGGGCGCGCTGCCGGCAGGTCTTCGGACTCACCCTGGGCGCGAAAAGCGCGCAAAACACACCGTTGCGGGACAGTTCCGGATTTCCACCGGATTCCCCTGCGGCGACAGCGAGGACGAGCATACATGTGGGGGGCGCCGCTCACGGCACCCCCCACATGTTGTGTCGGTCGGGGCGGAGTTCAGAGCTCCAGAACGTAGGTGAAGAGCGTGAGGTCGAGCCCCTGGACGGGCTTCCAGTCCCGCTCGGGGGAGCGGACGAAGCCCAGTCGCTCATAGATCCGGTGGGCGGTGGCCATCGTCCGCTGGGTGGACAGCACGATCCGCGCGCACCCCTCGACGGCCCGCGCCCGGTCCACGCAGGCCCGCACCAGGGCCTCCCCGACGCCCCGGCCGCGCGCCGCGTGCGCGACGGCCAGCATGCGGAACTCGGCCTCGCCCTCCCGGGCGATGTCCGCCCACTCCTCGCCGCCGGCGGTGAAGGTCACCCCGCCGAGGACCGTGCCGGCCGCGTCCGTGGTGTCGACCGCCACGAGCACCTCGGCCTCGGCGTCCCGCCGGGCCACGTCCCGCAGCAGGTGCAGGTACGCGTCGTCCTCGCCGAAGGCGAGGAACCCGTCGTCGAGATAGGCCCGCGCGGTGATCTCGCCGAGGGCCGCGTACTCCTCGGGCCGTACCGCCCTGATCGTGAAGTCCATGCCCGGCAGTCTGCCCCCGGCACGGCTCCGCCCGCCTCCGGATAACCGGAGGCGGGCGGAGGGGCCGGAGCGGACGGCCGCGGGGCTCAGTGCCCGGCGGTGCCGACCTTCGGCAGTTCGGTGGCGACGCCCGCGTCACCGGCGTCCGCCGTGTAGTCCCCGGGCGAGGTCTCGTCGACGCCGTCGGGCGCCTTGAGCGCCTTCAGGACGACGGTGAGGACCACGGTGACGACCAGGTTGAGCACGAAGGCGGTGAGGCCGATGTAGCCGATCTCCCCGATGCCGGGGATCTCGGCCGAGGAGCCGCCGAAGTGCTTCTGGGTGGGGCTGGCCACGCCGTACGCGGCGGCGGTGCCGTAGACCATGCCGACGGCCCAGCCGGCGAGCAGCGCCCAGCGGTGGAACCAGCGGGTGAACAGGCCGCCGACGAGGGCGGGGAAGGTCTGCAGGATCCAGATGCCGCCGAGCAGCTGGAAGTTGATGGCGACGGTCTTGTCCATGGTGAGGACGAAGACCAGCGCGCCGACCTTCACCAGCAGCGAGACCAGCTTGGAGACCTTGGTCTCCTGCTCGGGCGTCGCGTCCGGCTTGAGGAAGTCCTTGTAGATGTTCCTCGTGAACAGGTTGGCCGCTGCGATCGACATGATCGCGGCCGGCACCAGGGCGCCGATGCCGATGGCGGCGAAGGCGACGCCCGCGAACCAGGCGGGGAACATGTCCTCGAAGAGCTGCGGGATGGCGAGCTGCCCGTTGGTGACCTTGACGCCGGCGGCGATCGCCATGAAGCCGAGCAGCGCGAGCAGGCCCAGCATCAGCGAGTACAGCGGCAGGATCGTGGTGTTGCGGCGGATCACCTCGCGGCTCCTGGAGGAGAGCGTCGCGGTGATCGAGTGCGGGTACATGAAGAGCGCCAGCGCCGAGCCGAGGGCCAGCGTCGCGTACGTCCACTGGCCGGCCTCGCCGGGCACGAGCGCGCCCTTGGGCTTGCCGGTGACCGGGTTGACCGTCTGGTACGCCTCCGCCGCCTTGCCGAAGATCTCGTCGAAGCCGCCCAGCTTGATCGGGATGTAGATGATCGCCACCGCGATGACGATGTAGATCAGGGCGTCCTTGACGAAGGCGATGAGCGCCGGGGCGCGCAGGCCGGAGGAGTACGTGTACGCCGCGAGGACACCGAAGGCGATGAGCAGCGGCAGGTCCTTGACGAACCAGTGGGTGTTCTCGCCGCCGCCGACGCCCATCACGTCCAGGACGGCCTGGATGCCGACGAGCTGGAGGGCGATGTACGGCATGGTGGCGAGGATGCCGGTGACGGCGACGGCCAGCGACAGGCCCTTGGAGCCGAAGCGGCCGCGGACGAAGTCGGAGGTGGTGACGTACCCGTGCTTGTGGGACACCGACCACAGGCGGGGCAGGAAGGTGAAGATCAGCGGGTAGACCAGGATCGTGTACGGCACGGCGAAGAAGCCGGCCGCGCCCGCCGCGTAGATGGCCGCCGGGACGGCGACGAAGGTGTACGCGGTGTACAGGTCGCCGCCGAGCAGGAACCAGGTGACCCAGGTGCCGAACGAACGGCCGCCCAGGCCCCATTCGTCGAGGCTGTTGTCGTTCTCGGCCTTGCGCCACTTGGCGGCCAGGAAGCCCATGACCGTGACGGCCAGGAAGAAGAAGACGAAGACGCCGAGCGCGACGCCGTTCACACCGTCCTTCATCGCGCGTCACCCCCCTTGCGGGCGCGCTGGTCGCGCTTCCAGAGCTGGTACGCGAGCATCGTCAGCCCGGTGGAGACGACCACCCAGAGCATCTGGTACCAGTAGAAGAACGGGATGCCGATGAAGGCGGGGTCCACCTTCGCGTACGAGCCCACCCAGAGCATCGCCACGAACGGTGCGAACAGGCAGAGCGCGATCACCACCCTCGACGGTGTGATGACCGGTTGTTTCCCTTGTGCCGCTTCTGACATGGCGAAACCGTCCCCTCACTGATCACCTCGTAAGACGGGGAAATCTAGGGGACGGTCTCGCTGTTAGGAACCCCTGTCCGTATAACGGATCAGGCGCGCCCGGTCAGCCGTTGGGGCGCTGCAGGCGGGCGACGAACTTGTAGCGGTCGCCGCGGTAGACCGAACGCACCCATTCGACCGGTTCGCCCTGCGCGTCGAGGGAGTGCCGGGAGAGCATCAGCATCGGCAGGCCCACGTCCGTACCGAGCAGGCCGGCCTCGCGCGGGGTGGCCAGCGAGGTCTCGATGGTCTCCTCGGCCTCGGCCAGGTGCACGTCGTACACCTCGGCGAGGGCCGTGTAGAGCGAGGTGTACTTCACCAGCGAACGCCGCAGCGCGGGGAAGCGCTTGGCGGACAGGTGGGTGGTCTCGATGGCCATCGGCTCGCCGCTCGCGAGCCGCAGGCGCTCGATCCGCAGCACCCGGCCGCCGGCGGTGATGTCGAGCAGCCCGGCGAGCGTGTCGTCGGCGGTGACATAGCCGATGTCGAGGAGCTGCGAGGTGGGCTCCAGGCCCTGCGCGCGCATGTCCTCGGTGTACGAGGTGAGCTGGAGGGCCTGGGAGACCTTGGGCTTGGCCACGAAGGTGCCCTTGCCCTGGATCCGCTCCAGGCGGCCCTCGACCACCAGTTCCTGCAGTGCCTGGCGCACGGTGGTGCGCGAGGTGTCGAACTCGGCGGCGAGAGTGCGCTCGGGCGGGACGGGGGTGCCGGGCGGCAGGGTGTCCGTCATGTCGAGCAAGTGCCGCTTCAGTCGGTAGTACTTGGGCACGCGCGCGGTGCGGGTGGCGGCGCCGCCCTCTGTCTCCGTGCTGCCCGCGTCCGTGGCCATGGCCTGCCTTCCCGACTCCTGTGCTGCTGCCGTCACCGGCTCCTCCGTCTGTCGCGGCTCACATGGTGGCACGGACCGGTCACGGGTCGTCGCCCTCCCTCAGGTGTCGGTCCGATAACGGACCCGACTGCCCTTCTTATACACCCTTGACACCCCTAAAGGTCTAGGCCAAGCTCCGGGTACTGGTCTACACCATTAAAGACCAGGTCCCAGCCCCACGAGCATTACTCGACGTATGTCTGTATGTCTTCGCGCGGTGGGCAGGGGTTGCAGCATCCCTGAGGAGGGTGGCGTGAAGCGCAAGCTCATCGCGGCGATCGGCGTCGCGGGCATGATGGTCGGCATTGCCGCGTGTGGTGGCACGGACGACAAGGGCGGTGCGAAGGCCGGCGGCGACGCCAAGGAGCTCACCGTCTGGCTGACGGTCGACGCCCAGAACAACTGGCCCGAGCTGGTCAAGGCCGCCGATGACGCGGTGACCAAGAAGCACCCGGGCATCAAGATCAAGCACGAGTACTACGGCTGGCCGGACAAGAACACCAAGCTGGACGCGGTGCTCGCCACGGACAAGGCCCCGGACGTTGTCGAGATGGGCAACTCCGAGATGATCAGCTACATGGCCAAGGGCGCGTTCGCCGAGGTCGACCCGTCGAAGTTCGAGAACTCCGACAAGTGGCTGGACGCCCTCAAGGACTCGGTCACCTACAACGGCAAGACCTACGGTGTCCCCTACTACGCCGGTGGCCGCGTGGGCACCTGGCGCAAGGACATCGCCGCCGAGGCGGGCGTCAAGGCCCCCCCGAAGAGCTGGGCCGAGCTGACCGCCGCGCTCGACGCCATCCAGAAGAAGAAGGGCGACAAGTTCAGCGCCTGGTACCAGCCGTCGCCGGACTGGTACGCCGCGATGTCCTTCGTCTACGAGGCCGGCGGCTCCATCGCCAAGCAGGACGGCGAGACCTGGAAGTCGAACCTCTCCTCGGCCGAGTCCGTCAAGGGCCTCACCGAGTACAAGAACATCGTCGACAAGTACATGCACGGCGACAAGACGAAGGACGAGTCCGACCGTCCCGTCGTCTTCGGCCAGGGCAAGTCCGCGACGATCTTCGCCGCCGGCTGGGAGGGCGCCACCGCCGCCGACCCGAAGTCCGACAAGGTCGGCGGGCTGAAGGACAAGCTGGAGAACTTCGTCATGCCGGGCCCGTCCGGCAAGAACCTCCCGGTCTTCCTCGGCGGCTCGGACCTGGCCATCCCGGTCAAGTCCAAGGCGCAGGGCGTCGCCGGCGAGTGGATCGCCGCCTTCACCGGCGCCGAGGGTCAGAAGGGCCTCATCGCCAAGGGCAACCTGCCCAACAACAAGGCGGACCTCGCCCCGCTGAAGAACGACCCGGCCACCGCCGTCCCGGCGACCGCGGCCGAGTCCAGCTGGTTCGTCCCGACCGCCCCCGGCTGGGGCCAGGTCGAGAAGGCGCAGACCCTCAAGACGATGCTCATCGAGATCGCCAACGGCAAGAAGTCGGTCGAGCAGGCGGCCAAGGACGCCGACGCCGCGATCGACAAGGTCATCAACGCCAAGTGACCTACCGGCAGGGCCTCGCCACCACGGCGGGGCCCTGCCGCCCGTACCACGAGAGGGATCGCTGAGGAGCACGGGATGAGTGCCGCAGACACAACCACCGCGAAGGTGCCGCCGGTGCGGCAATCGCCATCATCCGGCTCCCAAGCCGGTACGCCCGCCCCGCGCGGGAAGTCCAAGAGCGGGGCCGGGATCCCATGGCTGCTCCTCGTGCCATGTCTGCTCGTGCTCCTCCTGGTGCTCGGCTATCCGCTGATCCGCCTGGTCACCCTCTCGTTCCAGAAGTTCGGGCAGCCGCAGCTGTGGGGCTTCCAGGAGGCCGAGTCGGCCGGCCTGTCGAACTTCACCCGGATCCTCGGCGACTCCGAGTTCTGGGCCGTCGTCCTGCGCACCGTGCTCTTCGCGGCCGGCGCCGTGATCGTCACGATGATCCTCGGCATGGCGATCGCGCTGCTCCTCCAGCGCGTCTCCAGCTGGGTCAAGATGCTCATCAACGTCGTCCTGGTGGCGAGCTGGGGCATGCCGATCATCGTCGCCACCGCCATCTTCAAGTGGATCTTCGACACCGACTACGGCGTGCTCAACTGGCTGCTCAGCCGCCTCCCCGGCGTGGACATGATCGGCCACAACTGGTTCGCCAGCGGCCCGCAGGGCCTCGCCGTGATCATGCTCCTGGTGGTCTGGGGCGCCGTGCCCTTCGTGGTGATCACCCTGAGCGCCGGCCTCACGCAGGTGCCGAAGGAGCTCGAAGAGGCCGCCCGCCTCGACGGCGCCGGCGCCTGGAAGGTCTTCCGCTACGTCACCCTGCCGATCATGAAGCCGATCCTCGTCATGCTGACGACCCTCTCGGTGATCTGGGACATGGGTGTCTTCCCCCAGGTCTACGTGATGCGCAACGGGCACCCCGAGGCCGAGTTCCAGCTGCTCACCACGTACTCGTTCGACAGGGCGTTCGTCGTCAACGACTACGGCACCGGCTCCGCGATCGCGCTCGTCACGGTCCTGCTGCTGCTGGGCGTCGTCGCGGTCTACATGCGCCAGATGCTCAAGATCGGAGATGTCGAATGAGCACCGCCAAGGTCTCCGCGGCCCCGCGCCGCCCCCGCAAGTCGAAGCTGGGCTGGAACCTGCTCGGGCTCCTCGTCTTCGTCACCGCCGGCTTCCCGGTCTACTGGATGCTCAACACCGCGTTCAAGCCCGACAAGGACGCCATCGACCCGGACCCGAAGTTCTTCCCGACCACGTTCACGTTCGACAACTTCAAGCGTGCGCTGGACATCGCGGACTTCTGGGGACCGGTCACCCGCAGCCTGCTCGTCTCGTCCGTCGTGGTCGTGATCGGCATCGTGGTCGGCCTGCTCGCCGCCCTCGCGATCTCCCGCTTCGCCTTCCGCGGCCGCAAGATCGTCATCGTCGGCATCCTCGCGGTCCAGATGGTCCCGCTCGTCGCGATGATCATCCCGGTCTTCCTGATGCTCAACGACCTCGGGCAGTACGACAAGCTCACCGGCCTGATCATCACGTACCTGACCTTCATCCTGCCCTTCACGGTGTGGACGCTGCGCGGATTCATCGTCAACATCCCCAAGGAGCTGGAGGAGGCCGCCCAGGTCGACGGCTGCACGCCCACCGGCGCGTTCCTCCGGGTCGTCTTCCCGCTGCTCGCCCCCGGCATGGTCGCCACCTCGGTCTACGGCTTCATCCAGGCCTGGAACGAGTACCTCTACGCCCTGATGCTGATGAGCCAGCAGAACCAGACGGCCACCGTCTGGCTCTCCAACTTCATCACCAAGAACGGCACCGAGTACTCCGCGATGATGGCCGGCTCGACCATGATGGCCGTCCCCATCGTGATCCTCTTCCTCCTCGTCCAGCGCAAGATGGCCGCTGGCCTGACGGCCGGCGCAGTGAAGGGATGACGTCCGCACCATGACCATTCTCGAAAGCGCCTCGGACACGCTGACCCGGGACGCCCTCACCGTTCTCCAGCCGGGCTTCGTCGGCACCACCGCCCCCGACTGGCTGCTCCGCCGCATCGGCGAGGGGCTCTCCTCCGTCGGCCTCTTCGGACGCAACATCGACACCCCGGAGCAGCTCGCCGCGCTCACCGCGCGGCTGCGCGCCGAGCGCGACGACGTCCTGGTCGCCATCGACGAGGAGGGCGGCGACGTCACCCGCCTTGAGGTCAAGCAGGGCTCCTCGTTCCCCGGCAACTACGCGCTGGGCAGCGTCGACGACGTCGAGCTCACCCGGGCCGTGGCCCGCGAGCTCGGCCGCCGGCTCGCCGAGTGCGGGGTCGACCTCAACTGGGCGCCGTCCGCCGACGTGAACTCCAACGCCGACAATCCGGTCATCGGGGTGCGCTCCTTCGGCGCCGACCCCGAGCTGGTCGCCCGGCACACCGTGGCCTATGTCGACGGCCTCCAGGCCGTGGGCGTCGCCGCCTGCACCAAGCACTTCCCGGGGCACGGCGACACCAACGTGGACTCGCACCACGCGCTGCCCCGCATCGATGTGGACCTCGACACACTGCACGCCCGTGAGCTGGTGCCTTTCCGCGCGGCCATCGCCGCGGGTACCAAAGCCGTGATGAGCGCGCATATCCTGCTCTCCGCGCTCGACCCGAACCGTCCGGCCACCCTGAGCCCGCAGATCCTCACCGGTCTGCTCCGCCGGGAGCTGGGCTTCGAGGGGCTGATCGTCACCGACGGCATGGAGATGCAGGCCATCGCGTCGACGTACGGCATCGAGCGCGGATCCGTCCTCGCGATCGCCGCGGGCGCCGACGCCATCTGCGTCGGCGGCGGGCTGGCCGACGAGGACACCGTACTGCGCCTGCGCGACGCGCTGGTGACCGCGGTACGGACCGGTGAACTGCCCGAGGAGCGGCTGGCCGACGCCGCGGCGCGCGTGCGCGCCCTGGCGGCCTGGACCCAGGCGCACCGGGCCAGGGGGGCTGTTTCGGGGCCGGGCGCGGCAGTGCAGGAGGGGACCGCGCCCGGCACCGACGTGGGCCTCGTCGCGGCCCGCCGGGCCCTGCGGATCACCCCGGGGGAGCGGCCGTACCAGCCGGTCACCGGCGCGCCCTACGTGGCCTCCTTCACCCCCGTCGCCAACTTCGCGGTCGGCGACGAGACCCCCTGGGGCATCGCCGCCGAGCTGGAGCGGCTCCTCCCGGGCACCGCGACCGGCTCCTACGGCGCCGACGCCTCGCTCGACGAGCTCCTCGCCGCCGCCGGGGACCGGCGGGTGGTCGCGGTCGTACGCGACGCCCACCGGCACCCGTGGATGGCGAAGGCCCTGGACGCCCTGCTCGCGGCCCGCCCGGACACCGTGGTGGTCGAGATGGGCCTGAACGAGTCGGAGCCCCGAGGGGCCCTGCACATCGCCACGCACGGCGCCGCCCGCGTCTGCGGCCGCGCCGCGGCGGAGGCCGTCGTCGGCCGCTAGGGCCACGCTCCGCGTACACGGAAGGGGCCCGGCACCTGGATCAGGTGCCGGGCCCCTTCGGTTGTGTGCCGCCGGACAGGCCCTAGATGCCCTGCCAGGACGGCTTGTTCGCGAAGGTGTGGCGGAAGTAGTCCGCCAGCTTCAGCTTGGAGGCGGCGGCCTCGTCCACGACCACGGTCGCGTGCGGGTGCAGCTGGAGCGCGGAGGCCGGCACGAGCGCCGCGACCGGGCCCTCGACGGTCTGCGCGACGGCCTCGGCCTTGCCCTCGCCGGTGGCGAGCAGCACCAGGTGACGGGCCTCCAGGATGGTGCCGATGCCCTGGGTGATGACGTGGTGGGGCACCTGGTCGATGTCGTTGTCGAAGAAGCGCGCGTTGTCCACCCGGGTCTGCTCGGTGAGCGTCTTGATCCGGGTGCGGGAGGCGAGCGAGGAGCAGGGCTCGTTGAAGCCGATGTGCCCGTCGGTGCCGATGCCGAGGATCTGGAGGTCGACGCCGCCGGCCTCGCTGAGCGCCCGGTCGTAGGCCTCGCAGGCGGCCAGGACGTCCTCGGCGGAGCCGTCGGGGCCCATGAAGGCGTCCTGGGAGAGCCCGAGCGGCTCGACGACCTGGCGCAGCACCGTGGACCGGTAGGACTCGGGGTGCCCGGCGGGCAGCCCCACGTACTCGTCCAGCTGGGCGATGCGGGCCCGGGAGGCGTCCACGGAGCCGGCCGCGACCTGGGCGGTCAGGGCGTCGTAGATGGGCAGCGGGGTCGATCCGGTGGCCACGCCGAGCAGCGCGTCGGGCTTGCGGCGCAGGAGGTCGGCGATGCCGTCCGCGATGAGCTCGCCGCCCGCCTTGGCGTCCTTGACGATGACAACTTCCACGCTGTGCCTGCCGATCTGGTGAGGGGCTGGAAAGGAGCCTGGTGGTATAGACCAATCAAACCCAAATCTAGCAGAGCCGGGCCCGTCCGCCCATGCTGTTCCGGCCCGTCTCACCCATCGTCGGCCGCACCCGTCCCGCCAGCCACTCGAGCCCTCCTGGGGATCAGGCCAGCGAGCCTCCCGTCGCGTCGATCCACTGCCCCGTCACCCAACGCCCGTCGTGGGAGGCCAGGAAGGCCACCACGTCGGCTATGTCGGCCGGCTCCCCGACCTTCCCCAGGGCCGACATCGCCGCCGCCCCCGCCCAGGCCTCCTCGTTCCCCCGCAGCCAGCCCGCGTTGATGTCGGTGTCGACGATGCCCGGCGCCACCGCGTTGACCGTGATCCCGCGCGGGCCGAGCACCTTCGACAGATAGCGGGTGAAGGTGTCGAGCGCGCTCTTCGACATCGCGTACGCGATCAGCTCCGGCATCACCGCCGCGTGCGAGAGCCCCGTCGACACGTTCACGATCCGGCCGCCGTCGCGCAGCCGCTCCGCGCCCAGCTGGGCCAGGAAGAACGGCGCCTTCGTGTTGACCGCGAAGATCCGCTCGTACTCCTCCTCGCCGATCGAGGAGAACGGGGCCGAGGCGCCGATCCCCGCGTTGTTCACCAGGATGTCCAGGCCGTCCGCATGGGCGTCGAAAGCCGCCCACAGCGCCTCCGCGTCCCCCGGGACGCCCAGCTCCTGTCCGATCGCGAAGGCGTCGCCGCCCGCGGCCCGGATCGTGGCGACCGTCTCCTTCGCCGCCGCGTCGTTGCTCCCGTAATGCACGCCGACCCGCGCCCCGTCCCGCGCCAGGCGCTCGGCGACAGCCCGCCCGATGCCCCTGCTGCCACCCGTGACCAGTGCCGTCTTCCCCTTGAGCACGCCCATGACGACGCCCCCCTCACATCTGTAGCGGTCGTTACGAAAAGAACCGTACCACCTTCCGTAGCGTCCGCTATAGAATTAGTGCCATGACGTCGAAACAGCGCGGCCGGCCCCGTTCCTTCGACCGCCCGACGGCGCTGGAGCAGGCCACCATGGCCTTCTGGGAACACGGCTACGAGACGACCTCCGTCTCCGACCTCACCCGGGTGATGGGCATCAGCGCGCCGAGCCTCTACGCGGCCTTCGGCGACAAGAAGACCCTCTTCGAAGAGGTCGTGGAGGAGTACGCGCGCTCGTACGGGGCCTTCGGCGGGCGCGCCTTCGCGGAGGAGCCGACCGCCCGCGGCGCGATCGGCCGGATGCTCAGGGAGGCGGCGGTGGAGTACACGGACCCGGCCCACCCGCGCGGCTGTCTGATGATCTCGGCCGCGATCAACTGCTCGACGCCCGAGGTCGAGGAGGACCTGCGCACGCGCCGCAACGCCAACATCTCGGCCTTCGAGGCGCGGATCCGCCGGGACGTCGAGAGCGGCGAGCTGCCCGCGGACACCGACGCCCACGCCCTCGCCCGCTTCAGCGGCGCCGTCCTCCAAGGCATGTCCCAGCAGGCCCGCGACGGCGCAGGCCGGCCGGAGCTGGAGGCGCTGGCCGAGACGGCGATGCTGGCGTGGCCCGTGACGGGAACCCGGGCGGGGAGGGGCTCCGCGAGCCCCGCAGGCCCCGGAAAGCCCCCGGAAACACCCGCGGGCCGCGGCGCCTGACGGGACCCTCAACCCGTCCGGCACCGCAGCCCGGAGTTACTCGGCCGTGGGTGTGCGGTGCCCTCGGCCGTATGGGAGGTCTCGGCGCAGTCAGGGCAGAGAGCGCCGGGTACCTCGTCCACCCTCCTGTGCGGGGAGAGTGGAGGCTCCTGTACAGCATTGTGGACTAGACCATTCTCGTCTGTCCATCCATAGGAACCGGGTCCTTCCGGGCCCATCCTCCAACACGGAGGCCCGGAGATCCAGGTTCACCGCCCTGTAATTCCGCGGGTACGCTCGCACACGTGCCCTCCATGAACGACCTCGTCCGCCAGCACACCGCTCTGAGCGAGTCCGACCTCGACTGGCTCCACATGCTGGTGTCGGAGTGGCAGCTGCTCTCCGACCTCTCCTTCGCCGACCTCGTCCTGTGGGTTCCGACCCTGGACGGCACCCGGTACGTCTCCGTCGCCCAGATGCGGCCGAACACCGGCCCCACCTCGTACCAGGACGACATGGTCGGCCATCTGGTCCCGCGCGGCCGGCGCCCGCTCCTGGACGCCGCCCTGGACGAGGGCCGGATCGTGCGCGAGGGCGATCCCGAGTGGCGCGAGGAGGTCCCGGTCCGGGTCGAGTCCATCCCCGTTCGCCGTGAGGGCCGCGTCCTCGGCGTCATCGCCCGCAACACCAACCTGCTCACCGTCCGGACCCCGTCCCGGCTGGAGCTCACCTACCTCCAGTCCGCCTCCGACCTGGCCCAGATGATCGCCGCGGGCAGCTTCCCCTTCCCCGGCGAGCAGGTCGACATGGACTCCTCGCCCCGGGCCGGCGACGGGCTGATGCGGCTCGACGCCGACGGCGTCGTCCAGTACGCCTCGCCCAACGCCCTCTCCGCGTACCACCGGCTCGGCCTCGCCGCCGACCTCACCGGCCAGCACCTCGGCCAGATCACCGCCGAACTCGCCCCCTCGCGCGGCCCGGTCGACGAGGCCCTGGCCACGATGGCCTCCGGCTACGCCCCGCGCGAGTTCGAGGTCGAGGGCAACGGCGGGTCGATCCAGCTGCGCGCGATCCCGCTCAAGCCCAAGGGCACCCGCATCGGTTCGCTGGTGCTGCTCCGGGACGTCACGGAACTGCGCCGCCGCGAGCGCGAGTTGATCACCAAGGACGCCACCATCCGGGAGATCCACCACCGGGTGAAGAACAACCTCCAGACGGTGGCCGCCCTGTTGCGCCTCCAGGCCCGCCGGATGGACTCGGAGGGCGGCCGCGAGGCCCTCAACGAGGCCGTGCGGCGCGTCGGTTCGATCGCCATCGTTCATGAGACGCTGTCCCAGAACCTGGACGAGCGGGTCGAGTTCGACGAGATCGCGGACCGGGTGATCGCGATGGTCGCCGAGATCTCCCCGGGCAAGGTGACCTGCCGGCGCAACGGCCGCTTCGGCATCCTGGACGCCGAGGTCGCCACCCCGCTGGCGATGGTCCTGACCGAGATCCTGCAGAACGCCCTGGAGCACGCCTTCGCGCCGGGGGAGCAGGGCACCGTCGAGGTCACCGCCGTCCGCGGCGAGCCCCGCGCCGACGCCCGTCTGCTGATCACGGTCAAGGACGACGGCCGCGGTCTGCCCGAGGGCTTCGACCCGCAGCGGGCCGGCAACCTCGGACTGCAGATCGTGCGGACCCTGGTCGAGGGCGAACTCGGCGGCGGCTTCGACATGCAGCCGGGCGCCGAGGGCGGCACCCGGGTCGTCCTCGACATCCCCGTACAGCCGCAGAAGTAGCGTCGGTACGACGGGAGTTGAGAGCCGGATCACAGCGGGGCCCGATCTCGGCGGGGCCGGATCGCGTCGCCGGCCGGATCACAGCAGCGAGCCCCGGACCGAAGGGAATCGGTCCGGGGCTCGAATGCTGTGGGTTTACTGCTGCGCGCTGCGGCTCGGGGGCGGTGAGTGCGTACACGATGTACGCGCCGCTTGCCTCAGGCTGTCACGGTGGCTCAGGCGCTGGCGTTGCGCGCCCGGTTGCGGGCGGCGCGGCGCTTCATCGCGCGGCGCTCGTCCTCGCTGAGGCCACCCCAGACGCCGGAGTCCTGGCCGGACTCGAGCGCCCACTGCAGGCACTGCTCCATGACGGGGCAGCGGCGGCAGACGGCCTTGGCTTCCTCGATCTGCAGCAGCGCAGGACCGGTGTTGCCGATGGGGAAGAACAGCTCCGGGTCTTCCTCACGACAAACGGCGTTGTGACGCCAGTCCATGGCTGCTACCTCTCTTGGTTATTACGTGCAAGTTGCTTGTGAATGTGAACGCTTTCACGAATCCCCCCGCAAGGGAAGGGCCGACTGCCAGGTGAACTGGTGTGGTCCTGGGTTTTGAGGAGGGGTTCTGGCTCTCAGTGGAGGCCGGTCTTGCGGGCCGTCCCGATCGCCAAGAAGAGACTCGCAAACCTCGGCAGCGGATACAACCCCTTCTGGAAAGTTTTTTTTGATTCCTCGGTGTCGGCTCCGTCACAGCCGTACTTCTAGGGGGTGGATGGCAGCCTAAACGTTCGAGTGGAAGGACTTTCGACCCTTCCGGTCACACAATCACACGCAGTGCACGGCGTACGCCTGTGAACGTCACGCTCGTACGCAGCCCCAGGTGGTCACCGTCCATCTGGAGCGGCAGGGGGACCTTCGAATGCAAGGTGAAGTCGGTCAGGTCGTGCAGGGTCAGCGCGTGCTTTCCGTGCGGCCCCCGCTCGGGGGTCGAAGTGAGCAGCTGGGTCGCGTACCGGGCCACCGAAGGGGCCGAGAGCCGGCTCAGTCCGAGCACGTCGAGGGCCGTCTCGAAGGACGCCTCCGGGGACGCGTACACCGGACGATTCCCCAGGTAGGTCCAGGGAGAGGTGTTGCAGATTATGGAGAGGACCAGATCCTCCACAGGATCCTCACCGGGCCGGTCCAGCGTGATCGTGCCGTGCCGCCGGTTCTGCTCGCCCAGGAACTGGCGCACCACCTGACGCAGATAGAGCGCGTGGGTCGAACGCTTGCCGCGCTCCCGCTGCTGTTCGACCCGGCCGATCACACTCGCGTCGAAACCGAACCCGGCACAGAACGTGAACCAGCGTTCCGGTACCGCCTCGTCCTCCGTGCCCGGCGTGCCGGACGCGAGCCCGAGGCTCACTGTCCGTGCCCGCCGCTCACGCAGCGCGTCGAGCAGCGCCCCGGTCGCCTCCACGGCGTCGTTCGGCAGCCCGAGCGCCCGCGCGAACACATTGGTCGAGCCGCCCGGCACCACCGCGAGCCGCGGCAGCCGGTTCGGATCGGGCCCCGCGTGCAGCAGCCCGTTGACCACCTCGTTGACCGTGCCGTCGCCGCCGAGCGCCACCACCAGGTCGATGTCGTCCGAGTCGGCGGCCCTGCGCCCCAGGTCGCGGGCGTGGCCGCGGTACTCGGTCGTGATCGCCTCCAGCTTCATCTCGCTGGCGAGCGCGTGGATCAGCACATCCCGTGTGCGCGCACTGGTGGTGGTTGCTGCCGGGTTGACCACGAGAAGCGCGCGCATGGTCGCCAGGGTACCTACCCGGCGGTACCCCGGCCCAGCCGCCCGCGCCCCACGCCGCCCCTCGGGCCCCGGCTACCCTGCCTGCATGAGCAGTGCCGAGAGTGCCCAGAGCCCCGAGAGTGCAGACATGAGCGGTACGGAGCGGAGCCCGCGGCCCGGACGCCTCGCCGCCGCCGCCGCGGTGGCCGGCGTCGAGGGCCTCGCCCTCCTGGCCGGCGGCCTCTACCTGCTGGTGACCGTCCTGGCCGACGGGCCCGAGGACCTCACCTCGGCCGTCATGGGCGCGGCGACCCTCGTCGCCCTCGGCCTCATCCCGCTCGCCGCCGCCCGCGGCCTGTGGCTGCGCCGCTCCTGGGCCCGCGGCCCCGCGGTCATCACCCAGATCCTCGCCCTGCCGGTCGCCTGGCAGCTGCTCCAGGCGAACAGCGTCATGATCCCGGCCGGCATCGCGCTCGCCGCGCTCGCCGTGACCGGGCTCGTCCTGCTGGTGAGCCCGTCCACGACCGAGGCGCTCGGCATCCGGCGCCCCGGCCAGGACGCGCCCCAGTAGGCCCCCGGGGCCTACTCCTCGACCAGCAGCTTCTCCCGCAGCTGCGCCAGCGTCCGCGCGAGCAGCCGGGAGACGTGCATCTGCGAGATGCCGACCTCCTGCGCGATCTGCGACTGGGTCATGTTCCCGAAGAAACGCAGCAGCAGGATCCGCTTCTCGCGCGGCGGCAGGTCCTCCAGGAGAGGCTTGAGCGACTCCCGGTACTCGACGCCCTCCAGCGCCTCGTCCTCCGCGCCCAGCGTGTCCGCGACCGCGGGCGACTCGTCGTCCGTGTCCGGCACGTCCAGGGAGAGCGTCGAGTAGGCGTTCGCCGACTCCAGACCCTCCAGGACCTCCTCCTCCGAGATCCCGAGCCGCTCCGCGAGCTCGTGCACCGTCGGCGAGCGGCCGTGCTGCTGGGAGAGCTCCGCCGTCGCCGTCGTCAGGGAGAGCCGCAGCTCCTGGAGGCGCCGGGGGACCCGCACCGCCCAGCCCTTGTCCCGGAAGTGGCGCTTGATCTCGCCGACCACCGTCGGGGTCGCGTACGTGGAGAACTCCACGCCCCGGTCCGGGTCGAACCGGTCCACCGACTTGATCAGGCCGATCGTGGCGACCTGGGTCAGGTCGTCCAGCGGCTCGCCGCGGTTGCGGAAGCGCCGGGCCAGATGCTCCACCAGCGGCAGATGCATCCGCACCAGCCGGTCGCGCAGCGCCGCCCGCTCCGCGGAGCCCTCCGGAAGCTCGCGCAGCTCGAAGAAGAGCGCCCGCGCCCCGCTGCGGTCGTGCGGATGGGGCGTCTCCGGAGGCTCGGGAGCCTCGTCGGACCCCTCAGCCTCCTCGGACCCCTCAGCCTCCTCGGACCCTTCAGCCTCGTCGGACTCCTCCGCCTCGGCGGCTTCCGGTGACCCAGGGGTCTCCGGAGACCTGGCGGCCTCCGACGGCTCAGGAATCTCCTGGGCCCCGGCAGCCTCCGGGGTCCCCGGAACCTCGTTGTGCTGGTCCTGCTCGCTCATCTGGTCCGCCTGCTCCGCGTGATCCGTAGCGACCTCGACTCCAGTCTCGACCGAGACCGACCCGGCCTCGGCATCCGGATGCGGCCGTACCTGCTGCTCAGGGATGCCGGCCGTCGCGTCCCCGCGCCTCACGCCGGGCCTGGCCCCGCGCCGCGCTGTTTGTACAGGCTGATGGAGACCGTACGGTCCTCCGCCACGGACGATTCCACCTTGCCGGCCAGTGCCGACAGCACCGTCCACGCGAAGGTGTCCCGCTCGGGGGCCCGGCCGTCGGTCGTCGGGGCCGAGACCGTGACGTCGAGCGAGTCGTCCACCAAGCGGAAGACGCAACTCAGCACCGACCCCGGCACGGCCTGCTGGAGCAGGATCGCGCACGCCTCGTCGACGGCGATGCGCAGGTCCTCGATCTCGTCGAGGGTGAAGTCCAAGCGCGCCGCGAGACCGGCCGTGGCCGTACGCAGCACGGACAGGTAGGCACCCGCAGCGGGCAGCCGGACTTCCACGAAGTCCTGGGTCCCGGGCTCGCCTGCGATCTGGGACACCCTCACCTCCAAGGTGGCACAAGCTCTTTCGGGGTCCGGGGAAGAACCCCCCGAACCAGGCGGTACGCAGTGGATTGCGCAGTCCGCCGAGACGCTATCGCGATCCGTCCCACCGTGTCGCCGGGGGCCCTGAGGACCGGCCCCCGCCCGGCGGCCGCGGAGACCCGCGGAGGGGTGACGTACCCAGCCGTCAGACGATCGAACCGTCCACGAAGCACCAGCGCCAGCGCTCGTTCGGTTCGAAGGTGCGCATCACCGGGTGGCCGGTCGAGGCGAAGTGTGCCGTCGCGTGCCGCCCCAGCGAGGAGTCGCAGCAGCCCACGTGCCCGCAGCTGAGGCAGAGCCGCAGCTGGACGGGGTGGGTGCCGTCGGCCAGGCACTCCGGGCAGGTGGCGTGCAGCGGCGCCGGTTCGGGGCGCGGCATTTCGGCAACGTGCGGGCACTCGCTCATGATGGCCAGGTTACGTTGTGGCGGGAGTGACGTAACGGGAGTGACGCAAGCACGGACGGGACGGGCGACGGGACGGCATGGACGCACTGCAACTGGTCGCACTGGTCGCGGCGAGCGCCGCCGTCGCGGGGTTCGCCCGGCGCACACCGGTCCCCGCGCCGCTGCTCCTCGTCGCCGTCGGCCTCACCTGCGCCTACCTGCCCGGGGTGCCCGACTACACCCTCGACCCGCACATCGTGCTGCCGCTGATCCTGCCCCCGCTGCTCTACACGGCCGCCGTCGAGTCCTCGTACCTGGACCTGCGGGCCAACATCCGGCCCGTCGCCCTGCTCTCCGTCGGCTACGTGCTCTTCGCGACGGTCGCGGTCGGCTGGCTCGCGTACGTCCTCGTGCCCGACCTGCCGCTGACCGCGGCGCTCGTCCTCGGCGCGGTCGTCGCCCCGCCGGACGCCGTCGCCGCCACCGCCATCGCGCGGAAGCTGGGCCTGCCGAACCGGATCACCACCATCCTCCAGGGCGAGTCCCTGGTGAACGACGCCACCGCCATCACCGCGTACAAGGTGGCGCTCGCCGCCGCCGTGGGCGAGGGCATCAGCTGGGCCGGCGGCTTCGGCGAGTTCGCGCTCGCCGCGCTCGGCGGCATCGGCGTCGGCCTGGTCCTGATGGTGCCGATCCACTGGCTCCGCACGCACCTGCGCGAGGCCCTGCTGCAGAACACCCTCTCGCTGCTCGTCCCCTTCGTCGCCTACGCCGCCGCCGAGGAGGTCGGGGCTTCCGGGGTGCTCGCCGTCGTGGTCGTCGGCCTCTTCCTCGGGCACAAGAACTGGCAGGTCGACTTCGCCACCCGGCTCCAGGAGGAGGCGGTCTGGAAGATGGTCGCCTTCGTCCTGGAGTCCGCCGTCTTCGCGCTGATCGGCCTCCAGCTGCCGTACGTCGTCCAGGGCCTCGGCCGGTACGGCATCGGGGAGGCGGCCATGTACGCGGCCGGGGTCTTCGTGGCCGTGGTCGTCGTCCGCTTCGTCTGGGTCTACCCGGCCACCTTCCTGCCCCGCTGGATGTCCGCGCGGATCCGGGAACGCGAGCCCGAGGTGGACTGGCGGGCGCCGCTGGTCGTCGGCTGGGCCGGCATGCGCGGGGTCGTCTCGCTCGCCATCGCCTTCTCCATCCCCGTCGTCACCGACGGCGCCACGTTCGCGGCCCGCAACCTGGTGCTCTTCCTGACCTTCACCACCGTCATCGGCACCCTCGTCGTCCAGGGCCTCACCCTGCCGCCGCTCATCCGCGTCCTGAAACTGTCGGGACGCGACCGCTACCAGGAGACCCTGGCCGAGGCACAGGCCCAGAGCGAGGCCTCGCAGGCCGCCGAGGAGCGGCTCGACGCGCTCCTCACCGACCCCGCCAACAGCCTCCCGCCGCCCCTCGCCGACCGGCTCCGCACCGTCCTGGAACGGCGCCGCAACGCCGTCTGGGAGCGGCTCGGCGCGGTCAACGAGCTCACCGGCGAGACCGCCGACGACACCTACCGGCGCCTGGCCCGCGAGATGATCGAGGCCGAACGCGAGGTCTTCGTACAACTGCGCGACGCGCGCCGCATCGACGACGAGATGATGCGCACGCTGCTGCGCCGCCTCGACCTGGAGGAGGCCGCGGCCTACCGCGAGGAGTCCTCCTGAGGCTCCGGGGAGCCGGTGACCACGGCGGCGATCCGGGTGCCGGGGGCGAAGGCGCCCTCCTCGGCGAGCACCCCGAGCCCGTACAGCAATTTGGCGACATACAGTCGCTCGATGGCGAGTCCATGCCGCGCCCCGAAGGCCTCCGCGAAGGCTTCGAGCTCCGGGGTCGTACGGGCGTAACCGCCACAGTGGAAGCGCTCGTCGAGCCGCCAGTCCCCGCGCGGACCGCCGAACGCGGCCTCCTGGAGGGCGCGGACCTCGGCGCCCAGGAAGCCGCCCCTGAGGACCGGGACGCCCAGCGCCGGGCCCGGGAATCCGGCCGCGAGACCGGCCAGGGTGCCGCCCGTCCCGCAGGCGACGGCGGCCACGTCGGCCGCGCCCGCCAGCTCCCGGCCGAGCGCCACGCAGCCCTCGACGGCGAGCGCGTTGCTGCCGCCCTCGGGCACCACGTACACGTCCTCGGGGACCTGCTCCAGGAGCCGGGCCAGGACGGCGGGCTCGTGTTTGGCGCGGTAGGTGGCGCGGTCGACGAACAGCAGGCGCATGCCGTCGGCCGCGCACCGCGCGAGCGAGGGGTTCAGCGGCCGGCCGGCCAGTTCGTCGCCGCGTACGACGCCGACGGTGCGGAAGCCGAGCAGGCGGCCCGCGGCGGCCGTCGCGCGCAGGTGGTTGGAGTACGCGCCGCCGAAGGTGAGCACCGGGCGGCCGCCGGCCGCCCGGAGGTTGAGCGCCAGCTTGCGCCACTTGTTGCCGGGCAGGTCCGGGTGGATCAGGTCGTCGCGCTTGAGCAGCAGCGTCAGGCCGTGCCGGGCGAAGCGCTCGTCCTCGACCGGCTCCAGGGGGGAGGGGAGCCGGGGCCGCAGGTGTTCGAGGTCGGGCGCGTTCACCTGGCCATTCTCCCGCCTCCCGGACCGTCCCGGGCGGCGGGTCAGCGCAGGCGTTCGGCGATCCGCTCGCGCATCGAGGCCATCGTGAAACCGCGCGGATCGACCTTGCCGGGTTGCCACTCCAGGTGCCCGATCACCGAGCGCTGGGTCCAGCCGTGCACCCGGCACAGGGCCGCCGCGGCCTTGGCGATAGCGTCGAGCTGGACCTTGGGCCACGGGTCCACGCCGTCGCCGAGGTTCTCGCACTCGAAGCCGTAGAAGTGCCGGTTGCCGTCGGTGGTGGCCTCGTTGTCCGGGGGGAGGCCCTTCTCGGCGATGACCGCCCGCAGCACCTCGTCGTCGCCGAGACCGGCGTGGTTGGCCCTGCCGTAGCCGACCAGGTGGACGGTGCCGTCCTTGGCGATCACGCCGTGGCAGAGCGGCCCGGGCAGGGACGGGTAACCGTCCCGGCAGATGCGGACGGTGTTGCTGGTGCCCCGGGTGACGGTGTGGTGGATCATCACGCCGTGCACGGGGCCCCAGGGGCCCTTGTGGTTGCGGTTGTGGGTGCGCCAGTCGCCGACCTCGACGACGTCGAGTCCCTCGTCGCGCAGCGCGTCGAGGAAGCGGTTCGCGGACATGGGTGAGGACATGACCGGCTCCTTTCAGCAGGGGATACCGGTGCCACCGGAGTACCGGAGGGGCGTGCTCCGCTGCCATGCGTTCGGACCGTGTGCGAGCAGATCAGGACAGAGAGGGGTGAGGCGGCGCGAAGGGGCGCGGAGGGGCGCCCGGGACGGGCGTGCACCGGCGTGCGCTGTTCGAGTGGAAATCGACCGCCATGCCCAGCGGAACGCCGCCCACACCCACTCTTTTGTGTAATGGCGCGGCGACTCTCCGTGCTGAAAGGCTCTCTCTCGCAGATCTGTCATACGAGAGGGAGTTCCATGTCCGTTGGTTCGGTTGGCGACGAGGTCCGCGCGGATCAGGCACCGCCGCGGCAGAGTCTCGGCACGGCCGCCGCGCGGAACCTCGCGTCCACCACCAAGTCGGTCCCGCAGATGCAGGAGATCTCCTCCCGCTGGCTGCTGCGCACGCTGCCCTGGGTGCAGGTCCACGGCGGGACCTACCGGGTCAACCGGAGGCTCAGCTACGCGGTGGGCGACGGACGGGTCACCTTCGTCCAGACCGGGGAGCGGGTCGCCGTCATCCCGGCCGAGCTGGGAGAGCTGCCCGCGCTGCGCGGATACGAGGACGAGGACGCCCTCGCCGAGCTGGCCGGCCGCTGCCGCCAGCGCGCGTTCGCGGCGGGCGAGGTCATCGCCACCCGCGGCGAGAGCACCGACCGGGTCCTCCTCCTCGCCCACGGCAAGGTCGAGCAGATCGGCTCCGGGCCGTACGGGGACGAGGCCGTCCTCGGCGTCCTCGCCGACGGCGCCTACCTCGGCGAGGACGCCCTCGTCGACGCGGACGCCACCTGGGAGTGGACCGCCCGAGCCGCCACCGGCTGCACCGTCCTGGAGCTCACCCGCGCCGACGTGCTCGCCCTCGCCGAGCGGGCCGGCTCCCTCGCCGCCCAGCTCGCGGGCGTCGCCGCACTGCCCCAGCAGCGCACCAACTCCTACGGCGAGGCCGCCATCGCCCTCTCCGCGGGCCACGTCGGCGAGGCCGTCGTCCCGCACACCTACGTGGACTACGAGGCCGCCCCGCGCGAGTACGGGCTGAGCGTCGCCCAGACCGTCCTGAAGGTCCACTCCCGCGTGGCCGACCTCTACAACCACCCGATGAACCAGACCGAGCAGCAGATGCGGCTCACGGTCCAGGCGCTGCGCGAGCGCCAGGAGCACGAGCTGGTCAACCACCGGGAGTTCGGCCTCCTCGCCAACTGCGACTACGGGCAGCGGATCCAGCCCCACGACGGCGTGCCCGGCCCGGACGACCTGGACGAGCTGCTCTCCCGCCGCCGCGGCTCCAAGCTGTTCCTCGCCCACCCGCGCGCCATCGCCGCCTTCGGGCGCGAGCTCAACCGGCGGGGCCTGGTGCCCGAGACCGTCGACGTCGACGGCAGCCGGATCCAGACCTGGCGCGGGGTGCCGATCTTCCCGTGCGACAAGATCCCGGTCACGGGCGCCGGCACGACCTCGATCATCTGCATGCGTACGGGGGAGTCCGACCAAGGCGTGATCGGACTCCACCAGACCGGTCTCGCCGACGAGATCGAGCCCGGCCTGTCGGCCCGCTTCATGGGCATCGACGACCAGGCGATCTCCTCCTACCTGGTCAGCACCTACTACTCGGCCGCAGTCCTCGTCCCCGACGCCCTGGGCGTCCTGGAGAACGTGGAGATCAGCCGCCGGCGCTGACCCGGCGCGAGGGGCGGGGGCCTGCCGACGGGCCCCCGCCCCTCCCCGCCCCCTCCGTGCCGGCTCCATCCCGGCGTCGTACCGCCTGCCGTACGCATCCCGTACGGCATGCCGTGCCGGCGCCCGTACCGACGTCCGTACGCGGCCCACTGACCGGGGCCGCCGACCGGACCCCGAGAAAGCGACAGCGAAGAAGACATGACCACGATCAGCGTGGACGCCGCGACCGGGGGACAGGGTGCCGTGCTGCTCCTGGACCGGACGCGCAGCGTCGTCGACCCCCAACTGCGGAACACCGTCGAGTCGTTGCCCGACTCGATACGGCGGGTGGCGATGTACCACTTCGGCTGGGAGCACGCGGACGGGAGCCCCGCCGAGGGCGCCGGCGGCAAGGCGATCCGCCCGGCCCTCGTGCTCGCGGCGACCCGCGCCTTCGGCGCCGACCCCGAGCCCGCGGTGAAGGCCGCCGCCGCCGTGGAGCTGGCGCACAACTTCACCCTGCTCCACGACGACATCGTCGACGAGGACCCGACCCGCCGTCACCGGGCCACCGCCTGGAAGGTGTTCGGCATCCCGGACGCGCTGATGGCGGGCGACGCCATGTCCGCGCTCGCGCTGCGGCTGCTCGCCGAGGACCCCCATCCCGCCTCGACGGCCGCCGCGGCCCGGCTGGCCGCCTGCGTCATCGAGCTCTGCGCGGGACAGCAGGCGGACTGCGCCTTCGAGCGGCGCGGGCCGCGCGAGGTCGGGCTGGACGAGGTGGTGGCGATGGCCACCGCCAAGACCGGTGCCCTGCTCGGCTGCGCCTGCGCGGTCGGCGCGCTCTACGCGGGCGTGGGGGAGGAGGAGGTCGCGGCGATGGACGCGTTCGGCCGGGAGGCCGGGCTCGCGTTCCAGCTGATCGACGACCTGATCGGCATCTGGGGCGACCCGGGCCGCACCGGCAAGCCGGCCGGCGCCGACCTCGTCGCCCGCAAGAAGTCGCTGCCCGTCGTGGCGGCCCTCGTCTCCGGTACCCCGGCGGGCGAGGAGCTGGCCGAGCTGTACGCCCGACCGGTGCTCGACGCCGAAGCCGTACGGGCGGCGGCGGACGCGGTGGAGCGGGCCGGGGCCCGGGACTGGGCCCAGGCCCAGGCGGCCGAGCGGATGTCCCGCGCGGTGGAGCAGCTCTCCCGGGCGGTCCCGGACCTGTCGGCCGCCGGTGACCTGCTGGCGCTCGCGGAGTTCGTGACGCGGCGCACGCGCTGACCCGGTGAAGGGGTGCACCGACCAAGGGCTTGCGCAACCACTACAGATGGAGCACTATGGGCGCAGTGGTCAGCTCGACCGCGCTCCCTGAGGAAAGAGATCCCGGCTTGCGCAAGCTCACGTACTACGTCGCCTGCACCCTCGACGGCTTCATCGGCGACCCCCATGGCGACGCCTCCTCCATGTTCCAGTTCATGGACGAGGAGTACGCCGCTTTCATGAACACCGAGTACCCGGACACGATCCCCACCGCGTTCCGCGAGGTCTTCGGCCTCGCGGACGTGCCCAACAAGCGCTTCGACACGGTCATCCAGGGCCTCGGCTCGTACCGCCTCGCCCTGGACGCCGGCATCACCAGCCCGTACGCCCACCTGCGCGAGATCGTCGCGACCCGCTCGCTCACCGAGTCGCCCGACCCGAACGTCGAGCTGGTCGCCGGTGACCTCGTCGCCCGGGTCCGCGAGCTCAAGGCCGAGGACAGCTCCCTCGGCATCTGGGTCTGCGGCGGCGCCCAGGTCGCGGGACAGCTCGTCGACGAGATCGACGAGCTCGTCATCAAGTCGTACCCGCAGATCTACGGCGCCGGCATGCCGATGTTCGGCACCGACTTCGGCATCCGCGACTTCACGTTGGAGAACGTGCGCGGCTTCACCAACGGGGTCGTCGTGCGGACGTACACCAAGAAGCGGTGACGGACACCGCGTCCTAGGCTGGAGGCATGGCCGACACGGCGCCGCACACCACACGGGACCCCCGGGCCGAGCACCCCTGCCCGGCCTGCGGGCAGCCCCGCGGTGTCCTCGCGCGACGGCACAAGGTCCTCGGGGCCTGGGTGCCGGAGTGGGAGGTCCAGCCCTGCCGCAACCCGCGGTGCGAGCGGTACGAACCCGAGCCCGCCGGAGGCGACCCAGGGGCCGGCACCGGAGCTGTCACCGGAGCCGCCACCGGAACGCCCACCGTCTCCGGAACCGCCTCCGGGACCCTCCGCGCGCCCGTCGCGGGGCACGGTGCGGAAGCCGCGAGCACGCACGTGACCGGCAAGAACGGCGAGAGCGGCGAGACCGGGAGAAGTCCGGCCCCGGGGTGACCGGGCGCGCGCCGGAGCCGGTCATACCGCTACAGTCCGCGCATGTCATCGGAGTCGACAGAAGTCTGGACCGGTTGGTACCGGGACCGCCTCGGAGCGGAAGCGATCGTGATCGCGGCCGACGGGGGCCATGTGGCCACCCGGATCAGGGGAATCGAGTACAAGGGCGCCGGCTTCGCCGCGCTGCGTGCCGTGGACGAGGGCGGGCAGGCCCTCGGCGGATGCGTGCTGGAGTGGGACCTCCCGCTCCCCGTCGTCGCGGACGGCGCGACCCAACAGGCCACCCTCAGCTGCCTGCTGACGCTCGGCGAGCGGGCCGACCTCAGCCTGACCCTGCACTACGGAGGCGCGGCCTTCGAATCCGGCATAGCCGGGGCCGACTTCGACGAGGCCCTCGCCCGGGTCGGCCGCCAGCTCCCGCCCGGCACCGAGCTCGTCCGGAGGCTGCTCCGCGCCGCCGCCTGACCCGCCCGGAAGGGCCCGAGAACCACCACCGGGCGAGAACGCCCCGGCCCTGGGGAGGGGGCACGGGACGGTCTCGCCCGGTTCGGCGTTCTCCGGGGCCGTCACGGAATCACGGAATCACGGATTCACGGAGTCGCGGATTCATGACGGCCAGGGAGGGCGCGGGGGTCGCGACGGTCAAGGGGTGGCGACGGTCACGGGGTCACGAGGTCTTGAACGCCGAGGTGAGGCCGTAGCGCCACAGCTGGTCGACGCGGGACCGCTCCTGGGAGTTCGGATAGGCGTTCTGGCAGGACGTGCCGGGCCCGCCACCGGACATCAGCTCGCTGCACGGGCCGCTGTAGTGGTCGGGGAGGCCGAGCACGTGCCCGGTCTCGTGGGCGGTCACGCGAGTGGAGTTGTACTGCTGGTTCTGCCGGTAGTCGAGGAAGATGTAACCGTTGCCGTGCCCGTCGGTGCTCGCGTACGAGCCGCGCGAGTCATTGCCCTCGTAGTAGGCGAAGTCGGCGTTCGACCCCTCCACCAGGCGGACGTTGGCGACGGAGCCGTTCCAGATCTGCGCGGACTGGGATATCTGGCCGCGGAAGCTGGGGGCGTTGGCGGTGCTGTAGACCACCGTGACGGCGGCGGCACCAGGCGCGGCGGCCCGCTTCTTCGCCACGGACTTCATGACGGCGTCGAAGAACGCCTGGTTGGCCTTGGCCTCCGCGCTCGACCCGGCGTAAGCGGTGTAACCGGAGTACGGAGCGGGCGACGCGTCCGCCGTGGCGGGAACGGCGCCGAGGGAGAGGCTGAGGCCGGCGCCGAGGGCGGTGGCCAGCAGGGAGGTGAGGATCTTCGGGTGTCGCATGGGGGGCTCCTCCTGTGGGGTTGAGGAGAGTGTCGGGGGAGCCGGGGCGCGTGGGAATGATGTCAGCACCCGATAACACCAACACATCACCGATCCGCCAACTCACCTCCCCATGGCGCTGGTTGAGTAAGCGGAGGCCATCTGGTGCCCCTGCCCCTCCCGCCCTAACCTCGGCTCCATGGAGCTGGAGGTCAGGCACCTGCGGGCGCTCTGCGCCATCGCGGACACCGGAAGTCTGCACAAGGCCGCACGCCAACTGGGCGTCAGCCAGCCCTCGTTGACCACGCAACTGCGCCGCATCGAGAACGCCCTGGGCGCCGAACTCTTCTCCCGCACCCGCACCGGCTGCCACCCCACCCCGCTGGGCCGCACGGTCCTCGGCCGGGCCCGCCCCCTCGTCGACGGCATGACCGCGCTCATCACCGAGACCCGGGCCGCCGCGGCCCGCACCCGCGGCCCCGCGCTCCGGGTCGGCTCCACCGCCAGCCGTGCGCTCCCCGGCTGGCTCCGCCGGCTCCGCCAGGGCCTGCCGGACAGCGACATCGCCCTGCGCGTCGACGTCTCGGCCCACGCCCTGCTGCGCACCGTCGAGGCCGGCCGGCTGGACCTGGCCTTCGTCCACGAGGTCGAGGGCTGCCCCCTGCGGGTCCCGCCCGGCCTCAAGGGACGCGTCCTCGTCGAACGGGAACCCCAGTTCATCTCCATGGCCCGCGACCACCCGGCGGCCGGGCGGGAGGTCGTGGAGCTCGCCGACCTCGCCGATGACCGGTGGGCCGTCGACCCGGCCGTCGACGGCGAATGGGACGGCCTGCACCGGGTGCTGCGCGCGGCGGGCCTCGACCCGCCCCTGCTGCACGCCGACTACCACACCGCCGCCTCGCTCATCGTCCTCGGCGAGGCCGTCGCCCCCTGCCAGCCCACCTCGGACCCGCGCGAGGACATGGCCGTCCGCCCCCTGCGCGGCGACCCCCTGGCCGTCCGCCTCCTGCTGTACGCCGCCCCGGGCGTCCCCCTCGACCGCCCGTACGCCGAACTGGCCGCCGCCTACCGGGAGGCGGCCTTGGGGGCGGCCCCGTACCGGAGCTGGCTGCGCGCGGGCGGGACGGCGGGACCGTGCATGATGTCGGCATGAGCACCGAGCACGCCCAGGAGACCCGTACGGCCCGCGTCCGCCACGCCCGCCCGGAGGACCTGGCGCGCGTCGCCGAACTGGCCGCCGAACACGCCGCGTACGAGAAGGCCACGGCCCCCGCCCCCGGCCTGGCCGACCGCCTCCACGGCCTCCTCTTCGCGACCCCGGCCCCCCGCCTGCGCTGCCTGGTCGCCGAACTCCCCGACACCACCCTCGCCGGCTACGCGACCTGCGCCCCCGAACTGTCCACCTGGGACGCCGCCGAATACCTCCACATGGACTGCCTCTACCTCACCGAGGCGGCCCGGGGCCACGGCCTCGGCGCCCTGCTGATGACGGCGGTCCGCACCGAGGCGGCCACCCTCGGCCTCACCGAGATCCAGTGGCAGACCCCACCGTGGAACGAGGGCGCGATCCGCTTCTACGACCGGCTGGGCGCGACGTCGAAGGAGAAGCGGCGGTATTCCTGGCGGGCGGCCGGGGAATGAGAAACGGGCCCGGAGCAGTTCCGGGCCCGGGGTGAATCAGGTGAGGTCGACGGCGGAGACGGCGAGAAGGGTGTCCGTTTCGGTCGTCGAGCTCGGGATGCATATCGCGATCCCGATGGCGGCGGCGGTGCCGACCAGGCAGACGAGCAGATGCGCTGTGAATTTCTTCATTTCACTCACTCGAGTTCGTTCCGGGGCGCTTCGTTGCGCTCGACGGGATTTCAGCACCCGCTAGGCATCGCGCGCAAACCGACAACACGGCGATGATCTTTCTGATAAATTCACTACCCGTCAGCGCGAGTGAATATGCCAGGGGTATTAACCCTCACTCTGCAGCGCCTCCAGCGCCCGTCGCGCCTCCCCCTCCTCGTGCGCCGCCCCGATGTCCCGTGCCGCCGTCCATGCGCCCTTGTAGTGCAAGGCGGCCTCGGTCGGGCGGCCCACCGCTCGGAGGGCGTCGCCGATGTTGTGGAGGGTGGCGGCGGAATTGCGGAGGTCGCCTACTCTCCGGAAGACCGAAAGGGCCTCGCGGTACAGCGCGAGCATCTCGTCGGATTCGCTCTCGGCGATCATCGTGTTGGCCAGGTTCACTTGGGCGGACGCCCGTTCCGTATCGCTTCCCACTCTTTCGAGGAGGGCGAGGGATTCCAGGGCGACGCGGCGTGCGGTGTTCCGCTCGCCGAGGTGGATGTGCAAATCCGAGAGATTGTTGAGAACGCGGGCGACTTCCCGCTCGTCGCCGCAGGAGCGGAATCCCTTCAAAGCGGAGTGGAGGGATTCCTCGGACGCCTCGTAGTCCCCGATGAAGAGATGCGTGATGCCCATGTTGTTCCGGCAGCGGGCTATCTGCCAGACGTCACCGGTCCGTCTGCGTAATTCCAGCGTCGCGCTCTGGAAGGTCAGCGCGGTGCCGTGCCGGCCGAGGTTCCAGTGGATGACGCCGAGGAGGTGCCGGACCTCGGCCTCCGTCTCGGGGTCGCCGATCGCGCCGGCGAGGTCCAGGGCGCGGTGGGCGCTCGTCAGGGCGCGGGAGTAGCGGCTCGCCCGGGACTGGGCGCCGGCCAGGTCGATGAGGGCGGACGCCTCTCCCCGCGCGTCGCCCACCGCGCTCCAGTGGCGTGCGGCGGGGCCGTGCATGCGCTGGGCCTCGCTCCAGTGGCCGTCCTCCTCCAGGAAGCCGGCCAGGGCGCCGGCGAGCAGGGCCGCTTCGAGCGGGCGCCCGCGCGTGCGCGCGCACTGCTCCGCGGCGACGAGACCGGCGCGCTCCTGGGCCAGCCAGTCCCGTGCCTCCTGGGCGTCCCGCCACTCGGGCAGCGCGAACGCCGAACCGCCCTCCGGTGAAGGCGCCGCGGGTTCGTACCGGAATCGGCGCGGATGGATCAGACGCGCGGCCCGCCGGGACGCGTGCAGATAGAAATGGATCAACCGGCCCTGCGCGAGATCGCGTTCGGCGGACGGGTCCTCCATCGCGGCGAGCAGGCGCGCGTATTCCCCGACGAGATCATGGAACTGGAATCTCTCGGGCGCGGGTTCGGACAGCAGATGATCGTCGAGGAGGGAGTCGAGCGCGCGTTCCGTGGCGTCGAGGGAAAGGCCGGTGAGCGCGGCGGCGGCGTGCGGTCCGAAAGTGGCTCCGAAGTGCAGGCTCAACAGACGGAACGCCTTCCTTCGCTCTTCTGTCAGGGCGTGGTACGACATTTCGAATACCCGGGCGATCTCACGGAATCCGTCTCTGATCTCCGCGAGCCTTCCGGGTGTTCTCGTGAGTTTCTCCACCAGGTGCGAGGTGCTCCACGAGGGGCGGGACGCCAGGCGTCCGGCGGCCAGTTCGACCGCGAGCGGCAGGTGCCCGCAGAGCCGGACGATGCGCGCCACGTCCTCCGGGTCCCGTACCCGGTCGTCGCCGACGAGGCGCCGGAAGAGCGCGGCGGCGTCGGCGGCGGACAGGATGTCGAGGAAGAGCGAGCGGACCCCGGGCAGTCCGGTGAGCCTCCGCCGGCTGGTGACGATCACCAGGGACGGGGAACTGCCGGGAAGGAGCGGCCGCACCTGTTCCGCGTCGGCCGCGTCGTCGAGGACGATCACGGCGCGCCGGTTGCTCAGCAGGGTGCGCCAGAGCGCGGTGCGTTCGTCGGGGTCCGCCGGGATGGAGTCCGCCGCGACGCCGAAGACCCGCAGCAGGGTGAACAGCGCCGCCTGCGCGCTCAGCCCTTGGCGCCCGGGGGCGTGGGTGCGCAGATCGAGCAGGACCTGCCCGTCGGGGTAGCGGTCGGCGAGCAGGCGGGCCGCGTGCACGGCGAGGAGGGATTTCCCGACCCCCGGCATTCCGGCGATCGTCTGGAGGGCGATGACCCCTCCGCCGCCCGCCCCTGAGGGGTCCGCCGTCGCCGTGTCGGCCGGGGTGCCGATGCTCGTGATCAGCCCGAGTTCGCGTTCCCGGCCGACGAGGTCCCCGTGTCCGGGCAGGGTGTGGGGTGCGGCGGGGGAGGGCGGCGCCGGCGCCGGGCGCGGCAGCAGCTCGGCGACGGGCGCGCGGTCCAGGACCAGCCGGTGGACCCGGGACAGGGCTTCGCCGGGGTCCGTCCCCAGCTCCTCGGAGAGCCTGCGGCGGACCGAGTCGTAGGTGCGCAGGGCGTCCCCCTGGCGCCCGGAGCCGTAGGCGGCCGTCATCAGCTGGGCCGCGATGGTCTCGTCCGTCGGGTGCGCGTCGAGCAGTGCCGCCAGGTCGGGGACGAGTTCGGCGTGGCGGCCGAGGCCCAGTTCGATCGCGGTCCGCGTCAGCGTGGCGGCGAGCCGCTTCTCGGTGAAATGGGTCCGCGTCCCCTCCGCCCACAGGCCGGTGAGCCCCGCGAGCGGCTCGCCGCGCCACAGCCCGTCCGCCTCGGTGAGGCGCTCCAGCGCGCCGCCGGTGTCCCCGCCGCCGGAGAGCGCGCGGGCCTCGTCGGAGAGGCGCCGGAAGCGGTGCCAGTCCACCAGGTCCGGGTCGATCTCCAGGGTGTACGCGTGCGCCCCCTGGAGCAGGTGCGCGGGGCACGCGGCGGTGCGCAGGCGGCGCCGGATGCGCGCCGCGTACACGTGCAGGCTGGCGCGTGGCTTGCTGGGCGGCTGGTCGTCCCACACCCGGTGCACGAGCGTGTCGAGGGTGACGGGGTGTCCGGCGTCCAGGGCCAGGGCGGTGAGGGTCAGCCGTTCCTTCGGTGTGCCCGGTGCGCCGCGGCTTCCGTCCAAGCGGAATTCCACCGGCCCCAGCAAGAGTATTCCGAAGTCCACCGAGCGCCCCCTATAGCCGGTAGGCCCGCACGTGTGTGCCTGCACTCGCTTGCAGAGGCCAAAGGATGACACGATGTCAACTCGGTCAAAAGATGGCGCCACTCGATCAAATTGCTTGGCCAGAATGATCTGTTGATCTCGGTTGATCAGAGTGTTCGGTCTGATTTGGGTCAATTGGGGGTAGGGGTCATGCCGTCCAAGAAGGCCAGAGTCATAGGCGCCGACGGACATACGGGGGGAGACGCAAGATATGGAACCCGTGACGGCTCCACGACTCACCACTGCCCTGCTCCACGGGGCGGCACGCCCAGAAATGTGGCGCGTTCTGGCCGACAGGCTGAGGGATCTCGACACGGATCCGGCGGTCGCCGATCTCTTGCATCTCTTACGGGAGGGGCCGACGGCCCCTCCCGTAACCCACGCGGACCTGGCCGAGCGGCTCGCGCACGCCGCGGCAGGCGATCCGCGCCTCGCGCGGGTCCTGGGGGAGTGGACGGCAGCGGTCATGGAGGCAGTGGCGACGGGCGGGGGTGGGAGCGGGAGCGGGAGCGGGGGTACGGGCCCGGCGACCGGCGCCGCCACCGGCCCCGCGACCGCGTCCGGCACGACACACACGGCCAACACCCTCACCGGCGCCGCCACCGTCCACGGCCCGGTCGTCCAGGCCGGCGAGGTCCGGGGCGACGTCCACATCCACGTACCGCCGGCCCCGGCCGCCCCGCCCGGGCCGGACGCACGGCCGGTACCCCGGCAGCTCCTCCCCGCTCCCGAGCACTTCACCGGCCGCACCGACGCCCTCGCACTCCTCGACACCCTTCTTCCGCAGCTCGGCGCCCGCCCCCTCCTCACCGTCGTCAGCGGACCCGCGGGGGTCGGCAAGTCCTCGCTCGTCACCCGCTGGCTGCACGGCCTCAGCGACCGCTTCCCGGACGGGCAGCTCTACGCGGACCTGCGCGGCCACCTCCCCGACAGCGGGCCCGCCGCCCCCGGCGAGATCCTCGGACGCTTCCTCAGGGCCCTCGGCGTCAAGGAGGTCCCCGTGGAACCCGCCGAGGCGGCGGCCCTCTGGCGCTCCCACACCGCGGGGCTCCGGCTCGCCGTCATGCTCGACAACGCCCTCAGCGCCGCCCAGGTCCGCCCTCTGCTGCCCTCCTCCCCGGGCAGCCTCGTCGTCGTCACGAGCCGCCGTCGGCTCACCGCCCTCGGCATCGACGGCGCCTCGTTCCAGCAGCTCGGCGTGTTGTCCGCCGCCGACGCCGTCCGGCTGCTCGCCGGCCGGATCGGCGCCGACCGGGTACGGCGCGAAGCGGAAGCCGCACACGAGGTCGCCGCCCTCTGCGCCGGTCTGCCGCTCGCCGTCTCCGTCGCCGCGGCCCGGCTGGCCGCCCGGCCCCAGCAGTCCCTCGCCGCCATGGCCGGGGCGCTGGGCGGCTCCGGCGCGGCCCGCCTCGACGCGCTCAGCCTCGGCGGGGAGGACGCCGTACGGCTCGCGCTCGACGCCTCGTACCACCAGCTCACCCCCGAACTCGCCCGCGGCTACCGCAGGCTCGGCCTGCCGCCGGTCACCGTCCTCAACGGGCCCGTCGCCGCCGCGGCCTGCGCCGTCGGACCCGACGAAGGCGACCGGCTGCTCGACGACCTCGCCGAGGTGAGCCTCCTGGAGGACCTGGGACCCGACGACACCACCGGCCTCGGGCGCTACCGCTTCCACGACCTCGTCCGCGCCCACGCCGGTCAGCTCGCCGACACCACCGAGCCGCCGGAGGACCGCCGGGAGACCGTCCGCAGGGTCGTGGACCACTACCTGGCCGTGGCGACCGCCGCCGAGGAACTGCTCACGCCCAGCCATCGCAGCCTGGACCGCGACTACGCCTTCCCGCCCCGGCACCGGCCGCCGTTCGACAGCGCCGCCGGGGCGCTCGCCTGGCTCGACACCGAGCGCTTCCACCTGATGGCCGCGCTGCGGACCGCCGCCGAACACGGCTGGGACGCCACCGCGTGGCAGCTCGCCGACGCCATGTGGCCGCTCTTCCTGCGCCTGCGCCCGTACGACCTGTGGGTCGAGGCGCACGAGATCGGCCGCGCCGCCGCCGGGCGGGCCGGGGACCGGCGGGGGCTCAGCCGCATGCTGACCTCGGGCGGCGTCGGGCTCCGCAACGCCGGACGCTCCGACGAGGCCGTCGCCTGGTTCACCGAGGCGGTGCGCGGCGCCCGCGCGGACGCCGACCGGAAGGCCGAGGCCCAGGCCCTGCACGGCCTCGGCCAGTCGCACCTGCTGGCCGGCCGGCTCGACGAGGCCACCACGTACCTGACCGAGGCCCTGACCCTGCGCGAGGCCATCGGCTACCGGCGCGGCGCCGCGATGACCCGGATCTGCCTCGGGGACGCCGCCCTGACGGCGGGCCGCCCCCGGGAGGCCCTGGCCCCGCTCACCGAGGCCCGCACCACCCTCCTCGCGGTGCCCGACCCGTACGACGCGGCCCGCGCGCTCGCACTGCTCGGGCTGGCCCTGGCCCGCGCCGGGGCGCGCCACACCACCGGCGAGGACGCCGAGACGGTGCTGCGGCAGGCACTCGACGAGTTCGCGGCGACAGGGTCGGTCCACTGGCGGGCCAGGACCCTCGAAATGCTGGGCGAGACCGCGGCCCTGCGCGGCGAGCGGACCGAGGCCAGGGACCGCTACGAACGGTCCCTGGCCCTCTACGAACCGCTCAGCGACTCCGACGCGGCCCGCCTCCGCACCCGCCTCACCGACCTGGGCCGGCTCCCCTGACGACGAACAGGCCGACGCCCCCGCCCGCCGCCCGCAGCCCGACGACGTACCCGCCCTCACGCCGCGCGACGACGGTCAGCAGACACCCCGGATACCGCAGCAGTACGGAGCCGGCGAGGCGCACGGCGGCCGGGTGCGGGAGCGGACCGCGGGAACTCAGCACGTCCGCACACTGCAACCAGGCCTCACTGGCGCCGCCGTCGAACTCGACACAGACGAGATCATCAGGCCCCAGGGCCGTGGCGGTGCTCACGCGCACACCTCGGACAGACCGTCCATCCCCGCGTCCAGCGCGGGCGGGTCGGGCAGCGGGGCGGTCTCCGGCTCGTACGCGGGCTCGCCGAGCCGCAGGACCCGGTAGAGCAACCGTCGCATGTTGGCGTTGAAACGCCCCGGCTCGGAGGAGATCCGCCCCGCGATCCGGGCGTACGCCTCCGCCGGGTAGGTGGCCGCCGCGTACGCCAGCTGCTCCGCCAGCGGGTGGGCGGGGGAGAGGGCGGGGGCGACCCGGGCCAGTTCGGCACCGGGGGAGGCCGGGTTGACGTCCTCCTCGGGAAACCGGGCCAGCAGGATGGCGGCCGGTGTCATCGTGGCGTACAGGGTGACGGAGCCGTGGTCGCCGATCACCCAGTCCGCCGCGACCAGCAAAGGCCGCCAGTCGGCACCCGGCGACACGAGCGTGATGCCCCGGCGCCGCAAGGTGCCCAGCCAGGCCCGCACCTGCCAGTCGCCGTGGCCCGACCAGACGTTGGGATGGACGAGCACCGCGATCCGGTACGTGCCCTCCGGTAACTCCGCGAGCAGCCGCGGCAGGAGCGCGTCCAGCCGGTTGAACGAGGAGCCGAGCCCCCACGTCGACGAGACGACGACCAGCCGCTCCCCGGGACGCAGCCCCAGCGCGAGCCGGTACCGCTCGCGCAGCGGCAGACTCACGGCGATCCGGTCGTGCACGCCGTCCCCCACGACCTCGGTGACGGGCAGGGCCTCGGGGCAGGACGCGCGCAACAGCTCCAGATCCTCCCGATGCGCCACGGCATAGGCGGCGGGCACGACCCGCCCACCCCACATGAGATACCCCGGCCCCATCCCACCCACGGCCCGCTCCCCACCGCCCTCTTCCATATCCGCGACCCGCTGCAACTTCCCATGCCCGGCGCCGTGCGGCAGCCGCACCAGGGGCGCCCGCACCTGCTCCACCCCCTGCGAGCCGGCCGCGAGCGCGAGATCGAACTCGCTCCGCACCGCCTCCTCCCACGGCAGCACGACCCCACCGAGCCCGCGCAGCGCCCGCAGCGCCCCGCCGTTGAAGGCGTGCGGCGCGACCGTGAACGCCACCTGCACCCGCAGATCCGCCGCGAGCAACGGCAACAACTCCCGCAACCGCCTCCCGTACACCTCGGTATGCACCACCACCAGCACCCTCCGGCACCCCTGCAAGGTCACCCACTGCGCCGGATTCCTGCCCACCACGTCCATCGAAGCCCCCGTCCCCGGTTGCACGGCCAGTCCACCGACGAACCTCCCCACCGGCCACGTCCACCCCCTTGCGGCGCCCTTGCCGAAACCTTGCAGCCGACTTCAGGGGCGGGGCGGGGGCCGGCGGCGGAACGCCAAAGGGGCCCGGCCGCCAACGCGGCCGGGCCCCTTCGGGGCGGGAGTGAGGAAGGTCAGGCCTTCTTCGTCTCCCAGAAAATGCGGTCGATCTCGGCGATGAGTTCCAGCGCCTTCTCGCCCGTCTTCGGGTCCGTCGAGGCCTTGGCCGCCGACAGGGCCTTCAGGGTGTCGTTGATGAGCGTGTGCAGCTCGGGGTACTTCTCGAAGTGCGGGGGCTTGAAGTAGTCGCTCCACAGCACCGAGACGTGGTGCTTGGCGAGCTCCGCGCGCTGCTCCTTGATGACCGTGGCGCGGGCCCGGAAGTGCGGGTCCTCGTTGGCCTGGAACTTCTCCTGGACGGCCTTGACCGACTCGGCCTCGATGCGGGCCTGGGCCGGGTCGTACACGCCGCAGGGGAGGTCGCAGTGGGCGCTGACCTTCACCTTGGGGGCAAACAGGCGGGAGAGCATGCTGCTGTCCTTCCTCGTGATCGTCTTCTCAGGTGGGACATTACTCGGTGAGAAGCACGTTTTCGCGAGCGCCCCCTTGGGCTTAGGACAAAAGTCCAGGGTCGGCATGGGACTCGTGGACGATGGGACTGTGAGGTGCTTGATGGTGGGATCGGGGCAAGAGCCCGGGGCCCCGTTCGGGATCGCCGAGGTGACGGGGGTGTCGATGGTGCCCACCCTGCTCCACGGCGATCAGCTGTTCGTGCAGTACGGGGCGCGGTTGCGGCCCGGGAACGTGGCCGTGCTGCGGCATCCGCTCCAGCAGGATCTGCTGATCGTGAAGCGGCTGGTCGAGCGGCGGGACGGCGGCTGGTGGGTGCTGGGGGACAACCCGGACGCCGAGGGGGACAGCCGGGTCTTCGGGGTGGTGCCGGCGCCTTTGGTGCTCGGGCGGGTGCGGGCGCGGTACCGGCCCGTCACCCCCGGGCGTCAGCGGTCGATCGGGGTGGTGCTCGGCTGGCTGGTCTCCGCCGTCAGGCCTGTCAGGTCGGCGCGTTCCGCCTCCAGGCGCTTGCGGGCGCGGTAGGCGGCGACGTTGGCGCGGGTGGCGCAGCGGTCGGAGCAGTAGCGGCGGGAGCGGTTGGTCGAGGTGTCGAGGTAGGCGTTGCGGCAGGGCGCGGCCTGGCACAGGCCGAGGCGGTCGGCGCCGAACTCGGTGAGGTGGAAGGCGAGGCCCATGGCGGCGATGGCGGCGTAGCCCGCGGTCGCGTTCGAGGGGTGGTCGGCGAGGTGCATGTGCCACCGCGGCCGGCCCTCCTCGTCCAGGTGGTCGTGGCCGGAGATCTGGGGGCTGACCGGGAACTCCAGGAGCAGGGAGTTCAGCAGGTCCACCGCCTGGGTGTGGTCGCCCTCGTCGGCCGCCGTGAACACCGCGCGCAGCCGGGCGCGTACCGCGCGGAAGCGGGTCACGTCGGAGTCCGTCACCCGCCGGGCCATCTGGGAGGCCTCGCCGAAGAGTTCCCGGACCGCTTCGACCGAGGTCAGGGAGTCCTTGGAGCGGGCCGGCTCCTCGGTGTTGACCAGGCGCACGGCGTAATCCGAGTAATAGGCCAGTTCCACTTGTAGTCCTTACGGCGGCGGTCTAGGGTCGGGGCGGAGGGAGCGTAAGTGACGCTTTTCCTTTGAGGGTATTACGTCGAGGGCGAGGGTGGAGCGATGACGGACACGGCGGTGACCGGAACCGACTGGGCGGCCTGGCAGCAGAGCTGGGACCGTCAGCAGGAGTGGTACATGCCGGACCGTGAGGAGCGGTTCCGCGTCATGCTCGACATGGTCGAGGCGCTGGTGGGACCGGAGCCCCGCGTGCTCGACCTCGCCTGCGGTACGGGAAGTATTACGGACCGGCTGCTCCGTCGGTTCCCGAAGGCGACCAGCACCGGTGTCGACCTCGACCCCGCCCTGCTCGCCATCGCCGAGGGGTACTTCGCCGGCGACGAACGGGTCGCCTTCGTGACCGCCGATCTCAAGGACCCGCAGTGGGCCACCGCGCTGCCCCACGACTCCTACGACGCCGTCCTGACCGCCACCGCTCTCCATTGGCTGCACAGCGAGCCGCTGGCCGGCCTGTACGGGCAGCTCGCCGGGCTCGTGCGGGACGGCGGGGTGTTCATGAACGCCGACCACATGATCGACCAGGACACGCCCCGGATCAACGCCGCCGAGCGGGCCCGGCGCCACGCCCGGATGGCCGAGGCCAAGGCCGCCGGCGCGGTCGACTGGGCCGAGTGGTGGGCCCTGGCCGCCGCCGACCCCGCCCTCGCCGGGCCCACCGCCCGCCGCTTCGAGATCTACGGCGAGCACGCCGACGGCGACATGCCCGCGCCCCGCTGGCACGCCGACACCCTGCGCGCCGCCGGCTTCGGCGAGGCGCGGGCCGTCTGGGCCTCGCCCTCCGACACCCTGCTGCTCGCCGTGCGCTGAGCGGACGGAGGGGTACGGGAAGGGGCGGTGCGGGTGTGTGCCCGTACCGCCCCTTCCCCGTGTCGCGCCGCGCGCCGCTACAGGACCTTCGAAAGGAACGCCTTCGTCCGGTCGTGCTGCGGGTTGCCCAGGACGTCCCTCGGGTTGCCCGACTCGACGACCACGCCGCCGTCCATGAAGACCAGCGAGTCGCCGACCTCACGGGCGAAGCCCATCTCGTGCGTGACGACGATCATCGTCATGCCCGACTCGGCCAGGTCCCGCATGACGTCGAGGACGTCGCCCACGAGCTCCGGGTCGAGGGCCGAGGTCGGCTCGTCGAAGAGCATCAGCTTCGGCTCCATCGCCAGCGCGCGGGCGATGGCGACGCGCTGCTGCTGGCCGCCGGAGAGCTGCGAGGGGTAGTTCGCCATCTTGTCGCCGAGGCCGACCCGGTCGAGCAGGCGCTCGGCGCGCTCGCGCGCCACCGCCTTGGACTCGCCCTTGACCTGGATCGGCGCCTCCATGACGTTGGCCAGGGCCGTCATGTGGGGGAACAGGTTGAAGCGCTGGAAGACCATGCCGATGTCCCGGCGCTGGGTCGCGACCTCGCTGTCCTTCAGCTCGTACAGCTTGTCGCCCTTCTGGCGGTAGCCGACCAGCTGGCCGTCGACCGAGAGCCGGCCGCCGTCGACGCGCTCCAGGTGGTTGATGCAGCGCAGGAAGGTCGACTTGCCGGAGCCGGACGGCCCGACCAGACAGAACACCTCGCCGTTCTGCACCTCCAGGTCGATGCCCCGGAGGATGTGAGCGGCGCCGTAGGACTTGTGGACGCCTTCGGCCTTGACCATGGGCTGACCGGTCATCGGGTCGCCTCCGGGGAACGCTTGAACGTGACGAGGTTCTTCTTGACGCGCTGCCACGGTGTGGCAGGCAGGTTGCGCGTGGAGCCGCGTGCGAAGCGGCGCTCCAGGTAGTACTGCCCGACGCTGAACACGCTGGTCAGGGCGAGGTACCAGATGGAGGCCACGAAGAGCATCTCCATCACGGCGCCTGCCGTGGTGCCGATGTTCGACGAGGCGCGCAGGAGCTCGGTGTACTGCACGGCCGAGACCAGGGACGAGGTCTTCAACATGTTGATGAACTCGTTGCCCGTCGGGGGCACGATGACGCGCATGGCCTGCGGCAGCACGACGCGCCACATGGTCTTCGTCTGCGACATGCCGAGGGCGTGCGCGGCCTCGGTCTGGCCCTCGTCGACCGACTGGATGCCGGCGCGGACGATCTCCGCCATGTACGCGCCCTCGTTGAGGCCGAGGCCCAGGAGCGCGACCATGAACGGCGTCATGACGTCGACGGTCTCGTTCTTGTAGATCGGTCCGAGGTTGATGTACTCGAAGATCAGCGAGAGGTTGAACCAGACCAGCAGCTGCACGTACACCGGCGTGCCGCGGAAGAACCAGATGTACAGCCAGGCGACCGCGCCGGTGACCGGGTTCTTCGACAGGCGCATGACGGCGAAGAGGACACCGAGCACCAGGCCGAGCGCCATTGAGGCGACGCTGATGATGACCGTGTTCTTCAGGCCGTCCAGGACGGACGAGTCGAAGAGCTTGTCCCAGACCGTGGCCCAGATGATGTTGCCCTGGGAGAAGGCGTAGACGAGCCAGCCGAGGAGTGCGACCACCACGACGGCGCTGACCCAGCGCCCGTAGTGCCGTACGGGGATGGCCTTGATGGCCTCGTACGGCGTACCCGAGGGGCCAGGACCGGCCGGAGCGGCGGCCGGGTCCTTGGAGATCTTGTCAGTCATGACGACTGCCCTTCAGTGGAGCGAGGAGGTCACTTGCCGGCGTTGATCGTCGCCGACTGCACGGCGCTGCCCTCGACGTTCCACTTCTTCAGGGCGGCGGCGTAGGAGCCGTCCTTGATGCTCGCGTCGAGCGCTTCCTTGATGACGTCGCGCAGCTGCGTCTTGTCCTTGGAGACGCCGATGCCGAAGAGGCCGACGTCGCTCTGGCTGCCGACGACCTCGAAGTCGTTGCCGCCGCCCGAGGTCTTCGCGATGTACGCGGCCACCGGGTAGTCGTTGAGGTCGGCGACGGCGCCGCCGGCCTTGACGCGGGTCTGCGCCTCGGCGTCGGTGTCGAAGGCCTGGATGGTCAGCTTCTTGTCACCGCACTTGGTGGCCTGGGCCTTGAAGGTGTCCTCGTAGATCGTGCCGCGCTGGACGGCGACGGTCTTGCCGCACAGGTCGTCGAGGGAGTTGACGCCCTGCGGGTTGCCCTTCTTGACCAGCAGGGAGACGCCGGAGCTGAAGTAGTCGACGAAGTCGATGCCCTTGCCGATCTTCTTCCCGTTGTCGTCCAGGCCCTCCTGGCGCTTCTTGTTGTCCGTCATCGAGGACATGATCAGGTCCTGGCGGCCGGTGTAGATCGAGGTGATCAGGCCGTCGAAGGTGCCCGAGGTGAACTGGAGGTCCACGCCGAGCTGCTTGCTGAGCGCCTGCGCGATGTCGGGGTCGACGCCGACGATCTTGCCGCCCTCGGTGAACTCCATCGGGGCGTACGAGGCGTCCGTGCCGACCTTGATGACGCCGGCCTTCTGGATGTCCGCCGGCAGCTTCGAGAAGAGCGGGGCCTTGCTGGAGCCGGCGGCGGTGGAGGAGCCGCTCTCCTTGGTGGAGCCGCTGTTGGTCTGGTCACCGCAGGCGGTCAGCAGCATGGAGCCGGCGACCGCGATGGCGGCGACCGCGGCAAGACGGGACGTGCGGGTCTTGGCGGTCGTACAGCGCGTGGAGCGTGCGGTCATGGTCGGGTTCCTCCGGCGTGTGAGGGAGTTGCCATAGGTCGCGCACGCACCTTCGAGTGCCGCGACCTCGTGTGATTACGGCATCTTGCCATTCGGACCGCCTCAAACCGACGGCCACGGATGTCAAAATCGGGTAACGGGTCATTGCCGAAACCCGGTGGCCAGCTGCCCCAAGGCAGAACCTTCTGCGGGAAGACATTCCCCGTACCGAAAATTATCCCGCCGATCTCGCTATTCGGACGATACGAAGGCCGCTATTCGGGTGGGGAATACATCTTTCCGGACATGGTGTGACGTGTCGCTCTCCGTCCGTACCCGGTAGCGCTCGGTATGAGTCGCGTCACCGAGGCGGTATGGACTCGTCTCCGGACCGGTCCGTCCGGTAAGAAGGATGCTCACACCCCTCATCCGGGGCTCAGGGCGCGTTGTGCGGCGTGCCCGCGCGGCTGCCAGACACGGCGGCTGCGGGACCCACCCACCCCTCCTCATCCAGGAGCGGCCACCCTCAAATGAAGAAGACTTAAGGGGTCAACCCAATGGCAGCGGAGATCGTCAATCCTCGCAGCGACAGTGGTACGGAAGGGGCTCCCGGTGAGCCCTTCGATCCGGCCTTCGCGCTGCACCGCGGCGGCAAGATGGCCATCACGGCCACCGTGCCGCTCCGCGACAAGGACGACCTGTCCCTCGCGTACACGCCCGGCGTCGCCAAGGTGTGCACCGCTATCGCAGAGAACCCCGAGCTGGTCAACGACTACACCTGGAAGTCCCAGGTCGTCGCGGTCGTGACCGACGGCACGGCGGTGCTCGGACTCGGCGACATCGGCCCGGAGGCCTCGCTTCCGGTCATGGAGGGGAAGGCAATCCTCTTCAAGCAGTTCGGAGGCGTGGACGCGGTGCCGATCGCGCTCGCCACCACCGACACCGACGAGATCGTGGAGACCGTCGTCCGGCTCGCCCCCTCCTTCGGCGGCGTGAACCTGGAGGACATCTCGGCGCCGCGGTGCTTCGAGATCGAGCGCAGGCTGCAGGAGCGGCTCGACATCCCGGTCTTCCACGACGACCAGCACGGCACCGCCATCGTCACCCTCGCCGCACTCCGCAACGCGGCGAAGCTGACCGGCCGGACCCTCGGCGAGCTGCGCGCGGTCATCTCCGGCGCCGGCGCGGCCGGTGTGGCCATCGCCAAGTTCCTGCTGGAGGCGGGCCTCGGCGACGTCTGCGTGACGGACCGCAAGGGCATCGTCAGCAGCGACCGCGGTGACCTCACCGACGTCAAGCGCGAGATCGCCGGCCTCACCAACAAGGCCGGTCTGACCGGCTCCCTGGAGGACGCGCTGGCCGGCGCGGACGTCTTCATCGGCGTCTCCGGCGGTACGGTCCCCGAGGCCGCGGTCGCGTCCATGGCGCCGAACGCCTTCGTGTTCGCCATGGCCAACCCGAACCCCGAGGTGCACCCGGACGTCGCGCACAAGTACGCGGCGGTCGTGGCCACCGGCCGTTCGGACTACCCGAACCAGATCAACAACGTCCTCGCGTTCCCCGGCATCTTCGCCGGCGCGCTCCAGGTCCGGGCCTCCCGGATCACCGAGGGCATGAAGATCGCCGCCGCGAACGCGATCGCGGACGTCGTGGGCGACGCGCTCGCCGCCGACTGCGTGATCCCGTCGCCGTTCGACGAGCGGGTCGCCCCCGCCGTCGCGGCCGCGGTGGCCGCCGCCGCCCGTGCGGAGGGCGTCGCCCGCCGCTGACGCGCCACCGCGCGTCCGCTGTTCCGTGAAGGGCCCCGTATGTGCGTACGGGGCCCTTTCGCGTACGCGGACGGCGGCGCGGCACCGAGGGACGCGCGTCACACCTGTGCCTGGTTCCGTGGGCTCGCCGTCGGCCCCTAGTGTCAGGCCCATGTTCGCCGCCTACGCTGCCCGAATCGACCGCGACCGGCCCCTCGACGGCCTCGAACTGGGGGAACGCCCCGAGCCCGAGGTACGGCCCGGCTGGACCACCGTCACCGTCAAGGCCGCCTCGCTCAACCACCACGACCTGTGGTCGCTGCGCGGGGTCGGACTGCCCGAGGAGAAGCTGCCGATGATCCTCGGCTGCGACGCCGCCGGGATCGACGAGCACGGCAACGAGGTCGTGCTCCACTCCGTCATCGGCCAGACCGGCCACGGCGTCGGCCCGGACGAGCCGCGCTCGATCCTGACCGAGCGCTACCAGGGCACCTTCGCCGAGCGGGTCACCGTGCCCAGCTGGAACGTGCTGCCCAAGCCGAAGGAGCTCTCCTTCGAGGAGGCCGCCTGCCTCCCGACCGCCTGGCTCACCGCGTACCGGATGCTCTTCACCAACGCCGGTGTACGGCCCGGGGACTCGGTCCTCGTGCAGGGCGCGGGCGGTGGTGTCGCCACGGCCGCCATCGCGCTCGGCAAGGCGGCCGGCCTGCGGGTCTACGCGACCAGCCGGGACGAGGCCAAGCGCAAGCGGGCCGTCGAACTCGGCGCCGTCGAGGCGTACGAGCCGGGGGCGCGGCTGCCCCGGCGGGTGGACGCCGTCATCGAGACGGTCGGTGCCGCCACCTGGTCGCATTCGGTCAAGTCGCTGCGCCCGGGCGGCACGCTCGTCATCTCCGGCGCCACCAGCGGCGACCGGCCCTCGCACGCCGAACTGACCCGGATCTTCTTCCTGGAGCTGAAGGTGGTCGGCTCGACCATGGGCTCCAAGGACGAGCTGGAGGACCTGCTCTCCTTCTGCGCGGCCACGGGCCTGCGCCCGGTGATCGACGAGGTGCTGCCGCTGGACCGGGCCCGCGAGGGCTTCGAGAAGATGGCCTCGGGCGAACTCTTCGGAAAGATCGTCCTGACGACCTCTTGATGACTCGCCAGTAATACTGATGGGATCTCCGGCACGCGAAACGTGAACAATGCTCATTTCATCGTGCCGGAGGCTCCCTTGTTGCGCACCACCCTCATGGCGACCGCCGTCGTCGCCGCGCTCCTCGCCCCGACGACCGCACACGCCACGCCGGACGCCACGCCAGGCCGCACGCCGGGCACCGCGCCGGGCGCCACCCCGGGTATCACGGCGGGCTCCGCGACGGGCGGGGACGGGATACCCGCCCTCACCGACGCCCAGGGCCGCGCGCTCACCCTGCGCGGCTGGAACCTGGCGGACAAGTCCCACAGCGGTGACCAGGCCCTCAGCGGCATCACCGAGCGCCACTTCCGCGACATGCGGGCCAAGGGCTTCAACTTCGCCCGCCTGCTGGTCTTCTGGGACGACCTGGAGCCGCGGCCCGGCCAGTACAGCCAGGCCTACCTGCGGAAGATCGACCGGGTCCTGGGCTGGGCCCAGAAGTACGACGTGAAGGTCGTCCTCGACGCCCACCAGGACGTCTTCGGGCCCGCGTTCGACAGCCGGGGCATCCCGGCGTGGGCGACCAGGACCGACGGGCTGCCCTTCACCCACCACCCCGACGACTGGTTCTCCGAGTACTTCGAACCCGCCGTGCAGCGCGCCTTCACCCACCTCTACGAGGACGCCGACCTGCGCCGCGCCCAGGCCCGGATGTGGCGGGTGCTGGCCGAGCGCTTCCGCGACCACCCGGCCGTCATCGGCTACGACCCGATCAACGAGCCCATGGGCGAGATGCGGGAGGGCGAGGACCTGCCGACCGCCGCCCGCCGGATCGAGCGCGAGCAGCTCACCCCGATGTACAACCGCATCGCGGACGCGATCCGGTCCGTCGACCGCGACGGCTGGATCTTCGTCGAACCCACCCCGATCGTGGGCGAGGGCGTGCCGACCGGGCTCGGCCGGATCGACGACCCGAAGATCGTGTACGCGCCGCACTTCTACAACGGCACGATGGAGGCGGGCGGCGACTACGACCCGGCCTCCCGCTGGATCGAGAACTACGAGGAGGCCGTCACCCTCTACCCCAAGCAGTACAAGCTCCCGGTGATCGTGGGGGAGTGGGGCCCGCTCAACAACTCCCGGCCGAACATGAACCGCTTCTACCGCGAGGCCATGGCCTCGCTCGGCCGCTACAGCTCCGGCTCGGCGGGCTGGGAGTGGTGCTACGGCGGCGGCTACTGCGCCGTGGACACCGCAGGAGCCTTCCGCACCAACAAGGAGCTCACCGCGGAGCCGTACGCGGAGGCCGTCGCGGGCACCGTCCGCTCCTCCTCGTACGACCCGGCCGCGGGCGTCTACCGGCTCACCTACGACTCCCCGACCCGGCGCGGCTCCCGCGTCACCGAACTGTCCCTGCCCCCGGGCGCGTGGCAGGTCGCGGCCCGGGGGAGGGCGTTCGTCTGGCACGGGGCCGACGGCCGTGCCTGGGTCGTCGCCGCCCCCGGCGCCCACGTGACGGTCACGGTCACCCGGGGCTGAGGACGGGAGCCGGGCTCAGCTCTTCGTGCGGGGGCGCAGGAGTGCCGTGATCTCCGTGGCCGCGCTCGCCAGGTGGCGGCGTGCCTCGGCCAGCTGGTCGCGGCGCACGCCGTGGTCGCGGGCCGCGTCGCGGACCTCGTCGCGGAAGCGGTCGAGGAGCCGGTCCAGCTCGCGGGCCGGCTCGCCCCCCGCCTCTATGTCCGCGGCCCAGCCGGCGGCGGCCCGCTCCGTGCCGTACGCCTGGCCCGGCGCGTGCTCCTTGCCGGGCGTGTGCTCCGGGGCCGGGACGTACTCCGTGGTCAGGCCCTGGTCCTGGGCCGGGGTGTGCTCGGGGGTGAGGCGCTTCGGTGCCGGGGAGCCCTCCGTGCCCGGGGCCTCCGCCACGGTCAGGGTGTCCCCGGCGGGCTCGGCACCGCCGGACCCCGGGGCGGCGTCCTCGGCCGGGGGCCGGCCGGGGGCGGTGGGCTGGTCCGGGGCGGGGGACCGGCGGGGGGCCTTGTCGTGGGAGGCGCCCGTCACCAGGTCGCCCAGCTGGGCCGTGATGTCCGAGATGCCCTTCCAGACGTCCTTCGGCCACTCGCCGCGCGACACCTGCTCCCGCACCTGCTCCTGGACCTGCTCCTGCACCTGCCGGGCGATCCGCTGGAACTCCTTCGCCTGGCGCTTGGCCGACTGCGCCTCCGCGCGGGCCTGGCGGGTCTGCTCCCGCCACTCCTGCCGGGCTCTGCGCAGCTCCTCCTTGGCGTCGGCGAAGGAGGAGGAATCCTTGGTGCGGGACGCGCTGGCCGCCGCCCGCATCTCGTTGCGCAGCTTGCCCGCGGCGCCGCGGACGTCGTCGCGGATCTCGGCGGCCAGCTCGGAGACGGACTCGCGGATCTCCACCTCCAGGTCGGCCAGCTCGCCGCTCCGGCCGGCCAGCTCGGCGCGGCCCGCGTCGGTGATCGAGTAGACCTTGCGGCCGCCCTCGGTGGCATGGGTGACCAGGCCCTCGGCCTCCAGCTTGGCGAGCCGCGGGTAGACCGTGCCCGCCGAGGGCGCGTACAGCCCCTGGAAGCGCTCCTCCAGGAGGCGGATCACCTCGTACCCGTGGCGGGGCGCCTCGTCGAGCAGCTTGAGCAGGTAGAGGCGGAGGCGGCCGTGGGCGAAGACGGGCGGCATGTCAGAGGGCCTTTCCGGACACGGAGGGGGTGGCGGTCCAGCCGTCGCCGTCGGGCTCGGGCTCGGGACGGCGCAGCAGGGCGATGGAGCCGGAGACCGTGGTGGCCCGCACCGTGCCCCGGCCGGCGCCGAGGGTACCGGTGATGGACTTGGTGCCCCACTGGCCGCCCACCCGCAGGTCCTCGAACGCGTTGGAGACGCCGCCGCTGGTCGTGCTCGCCTCGACCGTGGCGTCCGCCGGGTGTGGCAGCCGGATGGCGACCTCGCCGGAGACGCTGGTGAGGCGGATGTCGGCGGGCGGCCCGTCGAGGCCCGCGGCCGGGTCGAGGTCGACGACCATGTCGCCGCTGACCGTCTCGGCCTTCACCGCGGTGCCGGCGCCCTCGAACACGGTGACGTCCCCGGTCACCGAGTTGACCCGGAGCGCGCCGGTGACGGACTGGGCCTCCAGGTTTCCCGAGACGGTCTCGGCGCGGACCGGGCCGGAGAGCTTGACCAGGGTGGTGTCGCCGGTGACCCCGCGGACCTCGGTGCGTCCTCTGATGCCGGAGATCACGGCCTCGGCGCCGATCACGCCGACCTCGACGTCGGCGCCCGCGGGGACGGCGACGGAGACGACGGCCCGGCGCCGGTGGCCCTTGGGGTCGAGCCACTTGAGGAAGCCCTTCCAGTGCAGGTCCTCGTAGCTCACGGTCAGCGTGGAGCCGTTCTGGCTCACGATGAGCGGGGGGCCCTCGATCTCGGAGATCTCCAGGCGGGCGGAACTCTCGTCGGTGCCCACGACGTTGACCGTGCCGTTGACGACGCGGATCTGGAGCCGGGTCACGGGATCGGTCAGCGGGAGCTTCCGCGGCTCGGTGACGGACCACTCTGTCATGGTGCTGGCCTCCCGTGTGGGCTGACGACTTCGGACGACGAGCGACGCAACATATCGCGTATCTCGATAGACACGATATATCGCGGTAGGGCCACGTCAACCCCGAATCGCCCCTGACAGGGATCGGCGAGGGGAGCGTCGCGACGGGCATTCACCGCCGTACACGGACAAATTGCCCTAGCGTAGGGGCCATGAACGCGACATCGGGATCCCGCCCCGCCGGAGCGCTGCTGCTCTGCCGTGCCGAGCCCCCGGCGGTCCGCCCGCCGGCCCAGCTGCTCAGGGAGGGGCTGCTCCTCGCCCCCGCGGGACCCGAGTGGAGCGTCCTCGTACCGGAGGGGAAGCCCTGGCTCGACGACGGCGAGCCCGTCGAACGGGTCGTCACCGGCTGGGCCACCGCCCTCGCCGTCTCCGCCGCCACCTGGCCCGTGCTCGCCCTGTGGTGGGACGCGGAACGCGCCGGGCTCACGCTCGCCGCCGGCTTCCGCAGGACCGTCGGCTACACCTGGCTAGCCGACGGGACGCCCGTCGGCGAGGACGAGGCCATGCGCACCTTCGCGGCCCGCCTCGGCCTCGACCCGGTCCTCGACGTCCAGGCCCTCGAACCGCTCACCCGGCCCGACCCCGAGGCCGACGCCCACACCCGGCTCGTCGGGATCACGGCCGTCCTCGCCCGTGCCGGACTCGCCCTGCCCACCGGCCTCACCCCCGGCGACAGCGCCGACCGGCTGCGGTCCGTGGCCCGCGCCCGGGGTGCCGAACCCGTCGAATGGCACGGCTGGCGCGATGCCGTACGTGCCGAGCTCGACGCCGTGGAGGGCGGCCGCCTCGGCCCGTACCTGCGCGGCCCGAAGGCCCGGCTCCTGAGCGCGGCCCAGCTCGCTGCGGGAGTGCCGCTGCTCGCCCTGGGGGTCACCCGCCGCAGCGGCGGCTGGGTGGCGGCCGGTCTGCTCCTGGTCGCCCACGGGGCGCTCGGACTCGCCTACGACCGGCTGCGCGGCGACACCTCCTAGCAGCCCTGCTCAGTCCTCGTCGTCGTCCTCGTCGTCGAGGCGGGCCAGCCAGGTCGCGAGGCGCTCGACGGGCACCTCGAAGTCGGGGTTCAGGTCGACGAAGGTCCGCAGCTGCTCGGCGAGCCACTCGAAGGTGACCTCCTCCTCGCCGCGCCGCTTCTCCAGTTCCTCGATGCCACGGTCGGTGAAGTACATGCGATCAGAATAGGCCGTGCCGTGACCCCTCCACGGCGTCCCCTGTTCCTCGTCCGCACCACCCACTAGCCTTCTTCATCATCGTTCCGGGGAGCGGGGGCCGCTGTGACGCATGGAATCGCTCGCATTCGACTGGACGACGGGACGCCCGTCTGGGCCCGGGTCAGCGCCGTGGAGGAGCTGGACCGGGGCAGCGGTTTCCAGGACACCGGCATCGGGTCCCTCGGCGACCGGGTCGTGTCCATGGCCGGGGGCCTCGCCGACGTCGTGCGCGGGGTGGTCGGCTCGCTGCGCGCGGGCATCGACCCGCAGTCGCCCGTCGAGGTCGCCGTCAGCTTCGGCATCGAACTCTCCGCGCAGGCCGGCAAGGTGATCGGCGTCCTCGCCGACGCCGGGGGCAAGGCCTCCGTGAACGTCTCCCTCACCTGGACCGAGCCGGGCCCCGCCCCCGCCGCGCCGCCGCTCGCCGGCTCCGCGCCCACCGTCCCGCCGCCGACCGCCTCCCCGGAGAACACCCCCGGGTACGCCCCCGACACCGGCCCCCAGCGGCCCCCGGCGGCCGATGGCGCCTCATGAGCGCCTTCGACGCTCTCGTGCGCCCCGCACTCGTACGCATCGCCGCTCCCGGTGGCGGGTATGACCCGCACGGCGACCCGTACTGGGGCACGGGCTTCTTCATCGCCCCCGGCTGGGTGCTGACCTGCGCCCATGTCGTGGCGAAAGGGGGGAGCGCGGTGTGGAGGGACGAGCCGGCCGTCGGCATCACCTGGGAGGGCGGCGAGACCACCGGCCGGGTCGTGCTGGCCAAGCCGCGACCCGCCACGCCCGAAGACGTCCCGGCCCGCTGGGACTTCCCCGACCTCGCCCTCGTCCACGTCCCCGACGCGCAGGGCGCCGCCTGCGTCCGGCTCAGTGAGCGTCCGCCCACCACCCCGACCCCGATCAGCCTGCACGGCTGGTCCCACCAGACCGGCGAGGTCCGGATCCGGCACGCCGAAGGAGAGGCCCACGCCGTCGACGGCGGAGCGCTCCTGCTGCGCTGGACCCTCCCCGTGGAGGGCGTCTCCGGCGGGCCCGTCGTCGACCTGCGCCGGGGCGCGGTGATCGGCCTCAACAAGGGCCGCGGCCGCGACGAGGGCGCCGCCGTCCCGCTCACCGCCCTGCGCGAGCTCCACGACGTGCCCGGCGGCGAGATCCTCCACGAGGTGCTGCGCGCCCACGACCAGTACCACCTCTCCCGCCTCCGCTCCCCGCGCGGAGGCCGCACCTGGACCGCCGCGCAGATGGAGCTGTGGCCCGCCACCGCGCGCGGGGTCAGCCCCGTCCGCCGCACCCAGCTCTACGGGCGCTTCGCCGAACTCCCGCCGCCCACCGGCCCCGGCGAGGTCATGGCCCTGGTCGACGCGGTCAAGCGCCGGGTCCTCCACCCGGACTACCAGGCCGTCCTGGAGACCGACGCCCGCACCTGGCGCGACGGCGTGGGCCTGCTGCACGAACTCCACGCCACCCAGCAGGAGAACCGGCCCGGGAGCACCGACCTCGGGCTCGACGCCGTGCTCCTCTACGCGGCGCGGGTCGTCCGGCACCTCACCGACCGGTACGGCTCCGGGCCGGGCATGGAGGGCCTTGAGCGCCTGGAGGACTGGATCGCCGACGAGTCCGGCGGCGCCCACGGCGCCGTCCAGGAGGAGATCGACACCCTCCTCGACCCCGGGGCGTCCCGGACCGGCGGCACCGGAGCGGAGCACGAGGAGCCCGCCGAGCGCCCCGCGCGCGAGGCCGGCGCCCGCGCCGACGTACGCATCGAGGTCGACCCCGTCCCCTGGGCCGCCCCCCAGCGCTACACCTGGCGCCTGATGCTGCTCTTCGACGGGCACACGGTCAGCCCGCTGAGCGGCGACGACACCGGGGTGACCCGCGACCAGCTCCAGGAGACCCTGCGCGCCCCGCTCGTGGACGCCCTCCGTCGCGGCGACAGCGGGGACCACCTCGCCGCCGTCGAAGTGGTGCTGCCGCGCGAGCTGTTCGACCTGCCGCTCGACACCTGGCGGCTCACGCCCGAGGAGGAGCACTTCGGCGAGCGCTCCCTCCCGCTCGGCCAGCGCCGGATCGTCGTCCTCCGCGACCGCCACCGCAGCCACCACCCGCCCTCGCCCGAGTGGCGGCGGCGCTGGCGGGGCAGCGAGAGCGGCCCCCTGCGCGCCGTGCCGCTGCGCGCCGAGGTCCTCGCCGCGGGCGCCGAGGCGCACGCCCCGCACGTCCGCCGGGAGAGCCGGATGGGTGCCTACGAGCGGCTCGGCGGCGCCGTCGACGGCAGCGTGCCGGTCTACTGCGGCCCCGTCGGCGGCGGTGACGGCCACCGCGCCATGGACGTGGCGCTCGCCGCCGGGCACCCCATCGCCCTGTGGCGGCACGGCGCGCCCGAGCACGCCGACTGCGCCGAGTTCCACCACAAGGTCGGCAAGCTGCTCGCGGGCGCCGGCTCCGCCGAGGGCCTGCACCAGCCCGTCCGCACCCTGCGGATGCGGGCCGCCGACGCGGAGGCCGACCCGAGCGAGCGCTCCGAGCACGCCTGGGCCGAGGACCTCGCCGTGCTCTACGACCCCCCGGACCGGCCCCCCTTCGACGACCTCCTCCAAGGGCCACCCCTGCTCGGCGAGGCCGACCGGTGAGCGCCGCCGCCCGCGGGGTGATCCGGACGTCGCCTTCGCCGGCGCGGAGCGTTCCTTCGTCCACCCGGAGCGGGCCCCCACCGCCCCCGAACGCGCCTTCGTCCGCCCGGAGCGCGTCCCCACCGCCCCGGAGGGCGTCCCCACCGCCCCCGAACGCGCCTCTGCCCGCCCGGCGCGCTCCCGGCGCGCACGACCCCGCGGCCACCCTCGTACTCGGCCCCAACCAGCCCTCAACCGGGCCGATTTGACCGTCGGCAGATCCGGCGGTCGAACGGTACCGTCGAGGGGGCCGGTGACATCACCACTGCCAGGAGGAGTCAGGCGTGAACGATTGGCGGATCTACCGTGGTGCCGGCCATCCGCACGACGAGATACGGCGGCTGCCCGCCCCGCCGCCGTGGCGTGACTTCTCCGCCGGAGGCGCCGACGACACGCTCGCCGGCTCCGACCGGCGGCTCGGTGTGCGCCGCAGGCTGGTCCAGAACCACCACCCGCGGCCCGCCGAGACCGACGCCGTCAACGCCGCCCTCTACCTGCGCCGCCCGCTCCTGGTCACCGGCAACCCCGGCACCGGGAAGTCCACCCTCGCCCACGCCGTCGCCCACGAGCTGGGCCTCGGACGGGTGCTGCGCTGGCCCATCGTCAGCCGCACCACCCTCCAGGACGGCCTCTACCGCTACGACGCGATCGGGCGCCTCCAGGACGTGCAGCTGGAGCGTGCCCGCGCCGACGCGGGAGGCGCCGCCACCGCCGCGAGCCCGGCCGGCATCGGCTCGTACCTGCGGCTCGGTCCGCTCGGCACCGCGCTGCTCCCCTCCGAGCTGCCCCGCGTGCTGCTCATCGACGAGCTGGACAAGAGCGACATCGACCTGCCCAACGACCTCCTGAACGCCCTGGAGGAGGGCGAGTTCGCCATCCCCGAGCTGGAGCGGCTCGCCGACCGCGAACCGGTCGTGGAGGTGCTCACCGACGACGGACGCAAGGTGCCCGTGTACGGCGGACGGATCCGCTGCACCACGTTCCCCTTCATCGTCCTCACCTCCAACGGCGAACGGGACTTCCCCGCCGCCCTGCTGCGCCGCTGCATCCGCCTGGAGCTCGAAGCCCCCGGCGAGGAGCAGCTCGGCGCCATGATCGAGGCCCACCTGGGCCCCGACGCCGCCGCGGCCGAACCCGGCCTCGTCGACCGCTTCCTCGACCGGGAGCCCGGCGAGGTCATCGCCACCGACCAGCTGCTCAACGCCCTCTACCTGACCCAGCACGCCCCCCGCACCGAGCGGGTGACCCGGGAACGCATCGCGGACATGCTCATGCAGCCGCTCGATCAGCCGAGGTGATGGCCGGATGCACCGGACGAGCCGGATGCACCTGGAAGAACTCACCCGCAGAATGCGGGCCGGCGGCCAGGACCCCACCGCCGAGGAGGTCGCGGACGCCGTCTGGCTCGCCCAGTGGCTGCCGGGAGCCGACCCGGAAGGGCGGTCGGGGCGACGGCCGCCGGATCCCGTGCTGCCCGGACACCCCGAGGACCGTACGGATCCGGCCATCGACGACGACGTCACCACGGCCCCCGGGACACCACCCGACACCGCCGACGCACCGGCCCGTGCCACCGAGACCGTCGACCTGCTTCTGCGCGGCGACCGCACGGGCGCGGGCGGCGCCGACGGGGCCGCCGTGCGCTCCGGCGCCGCCCTGCTCGTCCGCGCCCCCGGCGCCAACGCCCTGCCCGGCCTCCTCGGCCTGCAGAAGGCGCTGCGGCCGCTGCGCCACTACGCCGCCCGCTTCCCGGCCCGCCCCGGCGAGGGACGGCTCGACGAGGACGCCACCGCCGAACACAGCGCCGCCTCCGGCATCCTCACCCCCGTGCTCCGCCCCGCCGCCGGAGTGCGCCCCGACATCCAGCTCCTCATGGACACCGGCCCCGCCATGGTCGTGTGGACCCGGATGGTCGAGGAACTGCGCCAGGCCTGCCAGCAGTCCGGCGCCTTCCGCGACGTCCAGGTCCACCGCCTCTATGACACCGGCCAGGGCCTGCCGCTCGTCACCACCACCTCCGGGTCGGACGGACGCCCGCGGCTCCGCCCCGGCGACCAGCTCCACGACCCCACCGGGCGCCGCCTCACCCTCATCGTCAGCGACTGCGTGGGCCCCCTGTGGCAGCGCGGCGCCGTCCAGCGGCTCATCCACCAGTGGCCCCGCCAGGCGCCGCTCGCCCTCGTCCAGCCGCTGCCCCCGCGCCTGTGGTCCCGCACCGCGCTGCCCGTCGAACCCGGCGTCCTGCTGCGCCCCGCCGCCCCCGGCGGGCAACCGCGCTTCGAGCCCGACGAGGCCCCCTGGGAGCCCGTCGCCCCCGACCTGCGGGCCGTGCCCGTGCTCACCCCCACCCCCGAGGCCTTCGCCTCCTGGGCGCGGCTGCTCACCGGACACGGCGGGGGAGCGGTCCGCGGCTGGGCCGCCCGCATCGGCCCGGAACCCGTACGCCCCGCGAGCACCGCGCGCCCCACGGACACCGCCGCGCCCCGGAGAGTGCGCCGCGGCGACGACGAGCTGCTGCGCGCCTTCCGCGCCGGAGCCTCCCCCGGCGCACTGCGGCTCGCCGTGCATCTCGCCGCCGCCCCGCTCACCCTGCCCGTGATGCAGCTGGTGCAGCGCGCCATGCTCCCCGACACCGGCCCCATGGAGCTGGCGGAGGTCCTGCTCAGCGGACTGCTGAGACGTCAGCCCGGGGCCACCCCGTACCCCCGCTTCAGCTACCCCCCCAGCGTCCAGGAACATCTGCTCGGCTCGCTCGACCGGGGGGCCGCCGCGCTCGTCCTGAAGCACGTCTCCGAATTCGTCGTACGCAACTTCGGCCAGGGCATGCGCAACTTCCCGGCCCTCGCCGCCGCCCGGCTCGCCGGACACGGCACCGAGGACGAGCCGGCCGCCGCCACCGGGCCCGAGGAGGAGCCCCTGGAGCCGGCCGACGCCGAGACGGAGCTCTTCGCCCGTATCCCCGCGCGCGTGCTGCGCTTCTACCAGCCCGACCTCGTCACGCCCGACCCGCTCGCCCGCGCCCGCCGGCTCCTCGACCAGTGGCGCGCCCAGTCCGACCCCGCCCTGCTCACCGCCGCCCGCGAGCTGGCCGAGACCGCCCTGGCCGGCGAGGGCCCCGCCGGGCCGCCCGAGGACACCGCGGGCGCCCTCCTCGTCCTCGGCCAGGTGCTGTACGCGCAGGCCGGCACCCTCGCCGTACGGGACGCCGGGCAGCGCCAGGAACTCCTCACCCGGGCCCTCGCCGAGCTCGTACGGGCCGGGGAGCTGGCCGCGCCCGGCACCGCCGCCTGGGCCGAGGCCCGCCTCGAACAGGCCGCCGCCCACCACGCCCTGTGGCGCCACACGGGTGACACCGCCCGCCTCGACGCGGCCCTCGCCGCGCTCGCCACGAACCCCGGGGGCGACGCCTCGGACGTGACGGGCTGGCCCGAGAGCCACCACCCCGCCCTCCTCGTCCGCCGCGGACGCCTGCTGCTCGCCCGGGGCGACGGGACGCCCGCCGCGGCCGCGTTCACCGCCGCGCTGGACCTCGGCGAGAGCGGCCCCGTCCTGCTCGACCTGGTCGACGCCCGCCACCTCGTCGGCGCCGCCCCGGAGACGGTCGCCGCCGCGCTCGAACAGGCCGAGCCGCTGCTCGGCGACTCCACCGCGCTCCGGCTGCGCTGGACCACCGCGAAGGCCCGCTTCCACGAGACCACCGGCGACGGCCCCGCCGCCGACCAGGCGTACGAACAGGCCACCCTGCTCACCCCCACCGAGGGCGAACAGCGCGGCCGGCTCCTGATGACCTGGGGCGAGTCCCTGATGCGCCGGGCCGCCGCCGGGACCGGCACCGCGCCCGTCGACCGCGCCGAATCCGTGCTGCGGGAGGCCCTCACCTGCCTGCCCGCCGACGCCGCCGCCCGCTTCCGGGCCCGGATCCTCATCGGCAGCGTCCTCGCCCTGCGCTTCGACCGGGCCGGCTTCCTGCCCGACCTGTACGAGAGCCGCCACCTCCTCGACCAGGCCGTCCGCTCCGCGCGCGAACCCGGACCCCGCGCGGAGGTGTGGCTGCAACTGGGCTGGGTGCGCCTCCAGCTGAGCGAGGCCTCCCGCGACGGGCAGCTCGCCGACGCGCTCACCGCCTACCAGCGCGCCGCCGAGGACGCCCGCACCGCCCGCGGCGAGGTCCCCGGCACGGTCACCGCGGCCCGGGCGCTGCACGCCCAGGGCGCGGTGCTGTACCTGATGGGGCGCGTGGGGCGGGCCACCACGGTCCTGCGGTCCGCCGCCGGACAGTGGCGCCGCCTCGACGCGGCCCTCACCCCCGTGGACTGGGCGGACGTGGAGCGCACCCGGACCCTCCTCGCCGAGGTCGAGGGGAACCCGGGGCGACGGCCCGACCGGTTCACCCGGGAGGACCGGCGCCGGATCGCGCCACCGTGGTGGGCGTGGAGCGGGGTGGAGGCGTAGCCGGGGAGCGCGCGGAAGAGGCGGAAGCGGAACGGCTTGATAACGGGGGCGTGAATGGGCGCAGTTGAGTCGAACGGGTTTCTGAGTTCTTGGCGTCGGGAAGAACCGCTGCGCCGCTACGACCGTGGGGGACAGGCGCCGGTGAGGAGGAGCCGAGAGTGTTGGAGCACATGGAGTGGGTGGCCGGGGTGGACCGGGCCGACACATACCCACCGCACCTGCCCGATCTCGCGGCCGTCGACCTGCGGACCTTGCGCTTCATGGACGATCCGGAGCTCGTGGCGGCCGTCGAGCGCGTGCTGTCGCGGCCGGGGGAGCTCGGTGACACCTGGCAGGAAGGCGCCCTGGCCGACGATGACGGAGCCTGCGGCGGCCGCTGACGCGGCGGCCCGAACGCACCGTCTGTTTCCGGTCACAGGTGGACGTCCGCCCACGGCCCGCACCGGGAGGCGGGTATGACGGCCGCCCGGCCGCCGGCCGCGGCCCTGAGGGAACTGGCCCGCACCCGGTCCGCCACCGGCGGCGCCTCGCTGCTCCGCTCGGCCCTGCACGGGCGGCGTCTGCTGCTCCTCAAGACCCTGCTCGTACGGGTGCACCGGCACCGTGAGGCCGTGGACGGCGCCGTCTTCCGCCGGTTCGACGACGCCTGGCACCTGCTCGAACAGGCCGAACGGCACCACCCCGGCGCGGTCCGCGACCTGCTCGACTATCCGACGACCGGCGCGTGGCTGGCCGCCGCGCTCGCGGAGCCCGTCGGCCCGGGACTCGACCGGCACCTCTCCCGCTTCGACGCCCTGGCCGTCACGGCCGCCCTGCGGTCCGGGTACCCGGTCGACCTCACCGTCGACGCCCCGGACGGCGTCCTCTCGCTGCCCGGGGTCGGGCGCATGCGCGCGGACTCCGGCCGGGTGCGGATCCGGGGCCGGTCCCGCACCGTACGGATGCGTCCCGAGGGGGACCCGCGTGCCCCCGCCGTCCTGTTGCTCACCGATCGCGGGACCGGGGCGCTCGTCGGCCGCGGCCCCGGCTGGACCGGCCTGCACGTGCTGACCGGCTCCACCGCCCGCCTCGACGACATGGACCCCTACCGGGTACCGGGCGGCGGCATCGGCAGCCCGCCGCGCCCCGCGACGGACCACGCCGTCACCGACACGGCCGCCTGGTCGGCCTGTTGGCGCTCCGGACTCCGCCTCCTGGACCGCACCGACCCGTCCCGCGCCGCCGAGGTGCGCCGTGGGGTGCGCGCACTCGTGCCGCTCGCGGCCCGCGGCCCGGGCTCCTCCGGAGCCACGCTCAGTGCCGCCCCCGGGGCCGTGCTGACCTCGCTGCCGTCCGGTGCCCAGGACATGGCCGAGACCCTCGTCCACGAGCTCCACCACAGCAAGCTGGCCACGCTGCACGAGCTGGTGCCGCTCTACCGGCCGGGGCGGGTGGCCGTGCACCAGGTGGGCTGGCGGTCCGACCCGAGGCCCATCGCCGGGGTGCTCCACGGCGCGTACGCGCATCTGGCCCTGACGGACCTGTGGCGGCGTGCCGCCACCGCCGACGGTGTCTCCGCACCCTGGCGGGCCAGTGCCGGTCAGCAGTTCGACCGTATCCACGATCAGGTGGGTGAAGCCTTGGCGATCCTGCTTGAATCAGATGAACTGACCACTGAGGGACGGAAGTTCGCCCATCAGATGCGGTGGCACCACGCGAGCCTGGGAGCGACCCCGAGGGCGGCTGGGTAACACTGTGCCCACGGCACATGACACTGCGTTGCGCGGGAGCGGGACGGGAGACGTACAGATGGCGGAACAGCGGTCGGGTGGCGACGCGGCGGCGGAGCACGGAGGAAGAGCGGCGCCGGGACACGTCCTCGTGGTCTTCCCCGGCTACAACCGGCCCTGGGCGACCTGGATCAACCAGCGGCTCGAAGCCCACGGGGTGCGCGCGACCCTCCAGCGGTGGGACCCGCCGCGCGAGACCTCGCTGGTCGACTCCCTCAGCGATCTGCTGCTGGCCAGGGGGACGGTGCTACTCGTCCTCGACGACTGGTTCTTCCAGCTCGGCCCCCGCCCCGCCGGCGAGTGGAACGAGGTCCTGCGCGGCTTCGTCATGGAACGGGCCGAGCGGTTCGCCGCCGTCAACCTCACCAACCGCACCCTCCTCCCGGCCACCGCCGTCCTCGAACCCGTCAGCCTCTGGGGCGTCGGCGAGGAGGAGGCCGAGGCGCGGCTGCTCAGCAGGCTCGGCATCGAACCCCGCCGGTCGACGGGCCGCCGCATCCCGACCTCCGCCCTGGTGCGCTACCCGGAGACCCCGCCCGAGATCTGGGGCGAGATCCCGCGCCGCAACCCCCGCTTCACCGGCCGCGACGACCTCCTCACCGAGCTCCAGGAACGGCTCATGGACGCCGAGCGCGGCAAGGCCGCCTGCACCCTGCTCGGCATGTCCGGCATCGGCAAGACCCAGATCGCCGCCGAGTACGCCCACCGCTTCAGCCCCGACTACGACGTCGTGTGGTGGGTCAACTCCGACGACCGCAACGTGCAGCGCGACCGCTTCGGCGAGCTCGCCACCGAACTCGGCCTCGCCACCGGCAACGAGCCCGGCGAACGCATCCGCGCCGTCCGCGAGGCCCTGCGCCGGGGCGACCCGCACACCCGGTGGCTCGTCGTCTTCGACGGCTGGGACGACACCGACGGCGCCGGCGTGCTGCTGCCGCAGGGCCCCGGCCACGTCCTCATCACCTCCCGCAACCGCGGCTGGGGCGACCACACCGACATCCTCGAAGTCCCCAGCTTCGACCGCGCCGAGTCCACCGGCTACCTGATGCGGCGCGCCCCGCACATCACCGCGCCCGAGGCCGACGACGTGGCCGCCGAGTTCGGCGACGTCCCCCTGCCGCTCGTCCAGGCCGCCGCCTGGCTCGGCGAGTCCGGCATGGAGGTGCCCGAGTACCTGCGGATGGTCCGCGACGGGCGGCTGTCCACCGTGGACGAACCGACCGCCGGCGACGGCTTCCCCAACGCGTCCCTCACCTCCTGGTCGATACTGATCAACCGGCTCCGACGCGCCCAGCCGCAGGCCATCGACGTGCTCAGCCTCTGCGCGTCCTTCGCCCCCGGGCGCATCCCCCTCGGCATCGTCCGGGCCTACCCCCAGGCGGAACTCCCCGAGGACCTGCGCTGGATGGTCACCGACCTGCCCGCCTGGAACCGCGCCCTGGACACCCTGGTCAACTACTCGGTGCTGAGCCGCGAGGCACGCGGCCCGGTGGGCAACGTCGACATGGGGCCGCACCAGGAGTCCGTGCACATGCACCGGCTCGTCCACGACATCGTCGCCCGGCTCACCGACGGCGAACACCGCGAGGCGCACCGCAAGGCCGTCCGCACGCTGCTCGCCGAGGCCGACCCCGGCAACCCCATGGACAGCCGCCACTGGCCCCGGTACGCCGAACTCCTGCCCCACCTGGAGCCCTCCGGCGCCCTCGCCAGCCGCAACCCGCGCGTCCAGACCGCAGTCCTCAACTGCCTGCGCTACTGCTTCCGCAGCGCCGAGTTCCGGGCCGGCATCCGGCTCTCCGAGAAGATCAGGGAGAGCTGGTCCACCTTCATGGACCCGGTCAGCCCGGAAATGCTGGAACTCACCACGCAGGAGAGCTACATCCTGCGTGCCTTCGGACGCTTCCGCGAGGCGTACGACCTCGACCTCGCCGTCCGTGACCGCCTCGAAGAGGCCACGCCGCCGGACGAGCTCGGCTCCCTCAGGTCCGCCATCTCCATCGCCAGCGACCTGCGCTTCCTCGGCCAGTACCAGGAGTCGGAACGCATCCAGCGCGAGTGCTTCGCGGAGGCCCAGCGGCTGCTCGGCGAGAACGAGTTCCTCACCCTGGTCGCCGGGCACAACATGGGCGTCGTCCTGCGCATGCTCGGACGCTTCAAGGAGGCGTACGAGCAGGACGTCGCCTCCTTCGCCCGCAGCGAGAGCGTCCTCGGCACCCGGCACTCCCACACCCTCAACACCAGCAACGCCGTCGCCCAGGACCTGCGCCTGCTCGGCAACTACCGCGAGGCGCTGGCCCGGCAGGAGGCCAACGTCCGCTTCCACGTCCAGGTCCTCGGCCCCCAGCACCTGAACACCCTGTACGCGCGCGCCCAGCTCGCCCTGTGCCGCCGCCGGGAGGGCGGCTTCCAGCAGGACCTCGGGGCGACCATGGCCAGCCTGCTCGAACAGATGGAGCAGGTGCACGGCCGAGGGCACTACACGACCCTGTCCTCCATCAACAACTACGCCAACTACCTCCGCGAGCACGGCGACCTGGACCACGCGAGGGAGCTCATCCACGAGGCCGAGGCCGGCTATCGCGCCCTGCTCGGACCCGCCCACCCCGTCGCCACCGGCGTCTTCGCCAACACCGCGCTCGTCCTCCAGGCCGCCGGCGAGCGCGCCGACGCCCTGGCGATCCTGGAAGGGGCGCTCGCCGGACTCACCGCCTCCCTGGGGGCGGACCACCCGTGGGTCATCGGGTGCGCCCTCAACACCACCGCCGCCCGCAACTTCAACGGGCGGGTGAGCGACGCCGCCGAGCTCAGCCGGGAGACCCTGCGCAGGGCCCGCCACGTCCTCGGCAACGAGCACCCGCTCACGCTGTCCTGCCAGGTGGCGCTCGCGACCGATCTGCGGGGGCTGCGGGAGACCGAGGAGGCGGGGAAGCTGGAGGAGGACGCGCTGCTCACGCTCACCCGGACGCTGGGCGCCCAGCACCCGCACACGCTGTCGGCGCGTCAGCGCAACCGGCCGTACTGGGACTTCGAGGCCAACCTGGGCTGAGCCCCGTACCGTACGCGGAAACGCCGGAGGCCCGGCACCCCGAGTGGGGTGCCGGGCCTCCGTGGTGCCGGGGACTCGACTCAGGCGTCGAAGACCTCCGCGACCAGCTGCGCCTGCTCGGCCTGGTGGCGCTTGGCCGAGCCGACCGCCGGGGACGAGGAGTGCGGGCGGGAGATCCGGCGCAGGCGCTCGCCCGCCGGGATGTCCGCGCCGACCGCCAGGTCGAGGTGGTCGATCAGGTTGAGCGCGATGAACGGCCAGGCACCCTGGTTCGCCGGCTCCTCCTGGGCCCAGATGTACTTCGCCGCGTTCGGGTACTTGGCGATCTCGGCCTGGAGCTCGGCACCCGGCAGCGGGTACAGGCGCTCCAGACGGATGATCGCGGTCTCCGTGTCGCCGCGCTTCTGACGCTCGGCCTCCAGGTCGTAGTAGACCTTGCCCGCGCAGAAGACGACCTTGCGGACGTCGGCCGGGTTGACCGTGCTGTCGCCGATCACCGGGCGGAAGCCGCCGGTGGTGAACTCCTCCACCTTGGACGCCGCGGCCTTCAGACGCAGCATCGACTTCGGGGTGAAGACGATGAGCGGCTTGTGGTGCGGGTTGTGCACCTGCCAGCGCAGGAGGTGGAAGTAGTTCGACGGCAGCGTCGGCATGGCGACCGTCATGTTGTCCTGGGCGCACATCTGGAGGAAGCGCTCCGGGCGCGCGGACGAGTGGTCCGGGCCCTGGCCCTCGTAGCCGTGCGGCAGGAGCAGGGTGACGCCGGAGGTCTGGCCCCACTTCTGCTCGGCCGAGGAGATGAACTCGTCGACGACGGTCTGCGCGCCGTTGACGAAGTCACCGAACTGGGCCTCCCAGACGACCAGGGAGTCCGGGCGGGCCAGCGAGTAGCCGTACTCGAAGCCCATCGCCGCGTACTCGCTGAGCAGCGAGTCGTAGACGTTGTAGTGGGCCTGGTCCTCGGCCAGGTAGAGCAGCGGGGTGTAGTCCTCGCCGGTCTCCTGGTCCACCAGGACCGCGTGGCGCTGGCCGAAGGTGCCGCGGCGGGAGTCCTGGCCCGACAGGCGGACCGGGGTGCCCTCCATCAGCAGGGAGCCGATGGCGAGGGTCTCGCCGAAGCCCCAGTCGATGGTGCCGTCGTCGATGGAGGCGGCACGGCGCTGCATCTGCGGCATCAGGCGCGGGTGGACCGTGACCCGCTCCGGGATGCTCACCTGCGACTCGGCGATCCGCTTCACGACCTCCGCGGAGACCGCGGTGGTCACGGCGACCGGGAACTCGGGCTTGGCGTCCGGGACCTGCGGGGCCGCCGGGGCCGAGGTGGCCTCGCGGACCTCCGCGAAGACCTTCTCCAGCTGGCCCTGGAAGTCCTGGAGCGCCTGCTCCGCCTCTTCCAGGGTGATGTCGCCGCGACCGATCAGGGACTCGGTGTACAGCTTGCGCACCGAGCGCTTCTTGTCGATCAGGGTGTACATCTGCGGGTTGGTGAACTGCGGGTTGTCGCCCTCGTTGTGACCGCGGCGGCGGTAGCAGATGAGGTCGATCACGACGTCCTTGTTGAACGTCTGGCGGAACTCGAAGGCGAGCCGCGCGACGCGGACCACGGCCTCCGGGTCGTCGCCGTTCACGTGGAAGATCGGCGCCTCGATCATGCGGGCCACGTCGGTCGCGTACATCGAGGAACGCGAGGACTCCGGGGCGGCGGTGAAGCCGACCTGGTTGTTGATGACGATGTGGACCGTGCCGCCGGTGCGGTAGCCGCGCAGCTGCGACATGTTCAGCGTCTCGGCCACGACGCCCTGGCCCGCGAAGGCCGCGTCACCGTGCAGGGCGACCGGCAGGACGGTGAAGTCCGTGCCGCCCTTGTTGATGACGTCCTGCTTGGCGCGGACGATGCCTTCCAGGACCGGGTCGACCGCCTCCAGGTGCGAGGGGTTGGCGGCCAGGGAGACCGTGATCTGCTCGCCGTCGAGACCGGTGAAGGTGCCCTGGGCGCCCAGGTGGTACTTCACGTCGCCGGAGCCGTGCATCGACTTCGGGTCGAGGTTGCCCTCGAACTCGCGGAAGATCTGCGCGTACGACTTGCCGACGATGTTCGCCAGGACGTTCAGGCGGCCGCGGTGGGCCATGCCGATGACGACCTCGTCGAGGCGGGACTCCGCCGCCGAGTCGATGACCGCGTCGAGCAGCGGGATGACGGACTCGCCGCCCTCCAGGGAGAAGCGCTTCTGGCCGACGTACTTGGTCTGCAGGAAGGTCTCGAAGGCCTCCGCCGCGTTCAGCCGGCGCAGGATCCGCAGCTGCTCCTCGCGCTCCACACGGGCGTGCGGGCGCTCCACGCGGTCCTGGATCCACTTGCGCTGCTTCGGGTCCTGGATGTGCATGAACTCGACGCCGGTGGTGCGGCAGTACGAGTCGCGGAGCACGCCGAGGATGTCGCGGAGCTTCATCATCGACTTGCCGGCGAAGCCGCCGACCGCGAACTCGCGCTCCAGGTCCCACAGGGTGAGGCCGTGCTCGGTGATGTCCAGGTCGGGGTGCTTGCGCTGCTTGTACTCCAGCGGGTCGGTGTCGGCCATGACGTGGCCGCGGACCCGGTAGGAGTGGATCAGCTCGAAGACGCGCGCGGCCTTGGTGACGTCGTCGTCGTGCGAGGCGTCGATGTCCCGGAACCAGCGGACCGGCTCGTAGGGGATGCGCAGCGACTTGAAGACGTCGTCGTAGAAGCCGTCCTCGCCGAGGAGGAGGTTGGCGACGATCCGCAGGAACTCGCCGGAGGCGGCACCCTGGATGACCCGGTGGTCGTAGGTCGAGGTCAGGGTCATGACCTTCGAGATGCCCAGCTTGTTCAGGGTGTCCTGGGAGGTGCCCTGGAACTCGGCCGGGTAGTCCATCGAGCCGACGCCCATGATGACCGACTGTCCGGGCATCAGACGCGGCACGGAGTGGACGGTGCCGAGGCCGCCGGGGTTGGTCAGGGAGACCGTGACGCCGGTGAAGTCGTCCATCGTCAGCTTGCCGACGCGGGCGCGCTTGACGATGTCCTCGTAGGCCTGCCAGAACTCGAAGAAGTTCAGGGTCTCGGCCTTCTTGATGCCGGCGACGACGAGCTGGCGGTCGCCGTTGGGCTTCACCAGGTCGATCGCGAGGCCGAAGTTCACGTGCTCCGGCTTGACCAGGGTCGGCTTGCCGTCCTTCTCCGCGAAGGAGTGGTTCATCGTCGGCATGGCCTTGATGGCCTGCACCATGGCGTAGCCGATGAGGTGGGTGAAGGAGATCTTCCCGCCCCGGGCGCGCTTCAGGTGGTTGTTGATGACGATGCGGTTGTCGAACAGCAGCTTCACCGGAACGGCGCGGACGGACGTGGCCGTCGGCATCTCCAGCGAGGCGTTCATGTTCTTCGCGACCGCGGCGGCGGGGCCACGCAGGGTGACCAGCTCGGGGCCGGCGGGGGCCTCGGTGGCCTCCTTGGCCTTGACCGGGGCCGGAGCCGCGGCGGCGGGCTTCGCGGCCGGCGCGGGCGCCGCCGGAGCGGGCTTCACGGGAGCCGGGGCCGGGGCGGGCACCGTGGCGGCCGGAGTGACGGCAGGCGCGGCCTGTGCGGGGCCCGTCTGCGTCGCCACGGGCGCGGTGGGGGCGCTCGGCGTGGTGGCGGCCGGGGCAGCGGGGGTCTCCGCGGCGCCGGGCTTGTAGTCGGCGAAGAAGTCCCACCAGGCACGATCGACCGAATTCGGGTCCTGGAGGTACTGCTGGTAGATCTCGTCGACGAGCCACTCATTGGCACCGAAGGCGGCGGCAGGGGACTTTCCCTGCCCGTCTTGGTCGGTCGGGGAGCTCGGGGTACTGGGGGACTGAGACGACACGGCGGTAACCGCCCTCTTCCGCTTCACAAGGTGATGGACAGCGGAAATAAAGGCTACGCCTCCCTGGCCGGGAGGTGCAGGCCGGGCACTCCAACGTCGCGCAAGTCACACTTGACGGGGTGTTTCGGTGCCATGAATGGCGGGAAACAAGCGTGGTTCTGCCCTCGTACGGGTAGGGGAAAGTGCGGGTGCCGCCCCCTGTGGGCGCATCCCTGTCCTGTTCCTGACCACGTCACGCGGGTCTCTCGTACGAGTGCTCGTACACGTACACGCAGAACGTCTGCTTCCGGTTCGAACCCTACGTCAATCCCGCGAGCGAAGGCTGCCCGGAAGGGTGAGCCTGATGCGGCATCCACGTGACGATTCGGCCACACCGATGTGGCCGCCGTGCAGATCCACCGCCCAACGCGCGATCGCGAGGCCGAGACCCGTGCCGCCGTCGCTGCCCGGGCCCTGCTGGGCCGGGACCGTGCCCCGGTTGAAACGCTCGAAGACCTTGTGCCGCTCCGCCTCCGGAATGCCCGGGCCCTCGTCCTCGACCTCCAGCTCCAGGGAGTCCGGGAACGGCCCGCGCCGGGCCCGTACCGTGACGCGCCCGTGCGGCGGCGAGTGCTTCACCGCGTTGTCGATCAGGTTCGCCATCACCTGGTGCAGCCGCTCGGCGTCCGCCAGCGCGGTCAGCTCCGGCGGCGACACGTCCAGGTGCAGATGCACGTCCGTCCGGTTGTGCAGCCCCGAGCTGGTGGTCAGACCGCGCTGGGAGGCCGCCAGGTTCGCCTCCCGCAGCACCCCGGAGAGATAAGGCCAGACCTCGAAACGGCGCGTCCTGAGCGCCACGACACCGTTGTCGAGCCGCGACAGGTCGAGCAGCGTCTCCACCAGCCGGCCGAGCCGCTCGGTCTGCTTCAGGGCCGTCCGCATCGTCTCCGGATCGGCCTCCGAGACCCCGTCCACCACGTTCTCCAGCACCGCGCGGAGCGCCGCGATCGGGGTGCGCAGCTCGTGCGAGACGTTCGCCACCAGCTCCTTGCGGTGCCGGTCCACCGCCTCCAGATCGTCCGCCATGCGGTTGATCGTCGACGCCAGGTCGCCCAGCTCGTCACGGCGGTCCGCGCCCCGCACCCGGCGGCTGAAGTCACCCCGCGAGATCGAACCGGCCACCGTGTTCATCTCGTCCAGCGGCGCCGTCAGCGACTGCGCCACGAACTGGGTGATCAACAGCGTCGCGATCATCGCGAAGATCGTGATGTAGCGGAACTCGGTCGAGGTGCGGATCGCCACCAGCGCCAGGCACGAGGTCAGCAGGACGGCCCCGACCACCAGCGCACCCAGCTTGGTCTTGATCGAGATCACTATCCGGTGCCGCTCCCGCCGGGGGCGGCCGTCGGCGTCCCGCCGCGGCCGGTTCACGGCGCCGGGGTCTCCAGCGCGTAGCCGACCCCGTGGACCGTACGGATGCGCTCGGCTCCGATCTTCCGGCGCAGCGCCTTGATGTGGCTGTCCACGGTCCGGGTGCCGGAGGCGTCCGCCCAGTCCCACACCTCCGCGAGGAGCTGCTCCCGGGAGAGCACCGCGCGCGGCGTGTTCGCCAGGCAGACCAGCAGGTCGAACTCGGTCGGCGTCAGGTGCACGTCGTCGGTCCTGACCCGGACCCGGCGCTGCGCGTGGTCGATCTCCAGCTCGCCCAGCCGCAGGATGCCGCTGCGCGGGGTGACCGCCGCCAGCGCGGCGCGCTCCACCCGGCGCAGCAGGACGTGCACCCGGGCGGCGAGCTCGCGCATCGAGAACGGCTTCGTCATGTAGTCGTCGGCGCCGACGCCCAGACCGACCAGCATGTCCGTCTCGTCGTCACGGGCCGTGAGCATGAGGACCGGGACCGGACGCTGGGCCTGGACCCGGCGGCAGACCTCCAGGCCGTCGAAGCCGGGCAGCATCACGTCGAGGACCATCAGGTCCGGCTGCCAGGCCTCCGCCGCGTCGACGGCCGCGGGGCCGTCCGTCGCCGTCTGCACGAGGAAGCCCTCCGCCCGCAGCCGCGCGGCGATCGCCTCCACGATCGTCGAGTCGTCCTCGACGACAAGGACGCGCCGCTGGGCCCCCGGAGTGGCCGCCGCACCGTGGTGAGTGGTGTGTGTCTGCTCCATTGCCCCGCCTCGCGTCGCTGATGTCGGTGCAGCAGCCTAGAGGTACCGGCGGTCTCACGGCTACGCAGGCCGGACGGCGAGGTGGACCGCGTCGGGGACGCCCCGGGCAACGGGGACCTCTTCGGTGCGTACCCCGCTGAATCCGGCATTCCGCAACGACCCTTCGAAATCGACGGACGGCCGGGCGGACCATACGGCGAGGATTCCTCCGGGCCTGAGCCGCTCCGCGCAGGCCGCCAATCCCTGGGCGGAGTACAGGGATTCGTTGTCCTCGGTGACCGTCCAGTCCGGTCCGTTGTCGATGTCCAGGCAGAGGGCGTCATACGTGTCGGGGGAGGTGCGGAGGTAGGCCAGGAGGTCCGTGTGCAGGATCACGGTCCGTTCGTCGGCCAGCGCCCGGCCGGAGATCGCCGCGAGGGGCCCCTCCCGGTGCCAGTCGATGACCGCCTCCTCACGCTCCGCCACGGCGATCCTGCGCCAGCGGGGGTCGGCGGCGGCGTGGGCCAGCGAGAAACCGACCCCCAGGCCGCCGATGAGGACGGCCGGGCCCGACGCACGCACCTCCTCCGGGAGGGCCGCCATCGCCGCGTCGACCAGCAGGCGCTCCGAGCGCCCGTCGGACGTGTCCATCAGGAAGGTGCCGTTGGCGATGATCTCGTAGCGGTCGGCGTTCCTGCGCAGGACCACTTCTCCGTACGGGCCCTCGCGGCGGTCGATGACTACGGGAGTGGCGGGAGTGGCGGGAGTGACGGGGGTGCTGGGGGTGACGGGGGTGCTCATCGGTGGCTCGCTCCGTTCTCGTCGGCGGTGCTCGCACCGGCCATCCTCCCGAGGGTGGGTGGCCGGGGCAAACACGTTACGGAGTGCGGGGTTTGCCGTGCGACGTGCTCAGAAGCGGGGCGCGTCGTGCTTGACGTACTGTTCGATACGGTTCAGCGTGCGCCGCGCCTCGACCGGCGTGCCGTACGTGCGGTCCCAGGTGACCGGGGCGACCGTGATGTGGCCCTTGTCGAGCAGCCAGATCGAGTCCGCGTCCTCGCGGCCCTCCGCGCACTCGCCCTCGCCCGTGCCGTCCACCGGGCACAGGCCGAGCGCGATGTCGAAGGAGTCGCTCGTGCCCTGCTGCTCGAAGGCGTGGTAGACCACCGCGCCGTCGCCGACCCGCGTCCACACCGGGGGCTTCGCGCGCTGCCCGGTGCTCACGTCCGGGTAGTCGACCTTGAGCGCGAACTCCGGGGTCAGCAGGGCGCGCGCCCTGAGGCCGGCCACGAGGCGGGCGCCGAACTCCGCGTGGGCGCGGTAGTTCTCGCGCGGGAAGAACAGGTTGCTCTCGTCGCCGGACGAGGAGAACGCGACGGCCGGCACGCCCTGGTCGATCGCGGCGACGGCGGCGCCGACCGTACCCGAGTCGTTGACGCTGGCCGAGACGTTCGGGCCCGAGTTGATGCCGGTGAGGACGACGTCCGGGGCCTCCTTCCAGCCCACCTTCGCTCTCAGCCCGCCGCGCAGGGCCAGCTTCACCGTGTCGGCCGGGGTGGCGCTCGGGGTGTCCTTGCCGCAGGGGCCCGCGGCGAGACACACGCCGAAGACCGCGCCCCGGGAGGGGGCGGACGCGCAGTCGCCCTCGTAGCCGGCCGGCAGGGCGGCGCGGCGCTGGGCGGTGACCATGCCGCCGTTGGTGACGGCGGTGCCCTTGCCCGACTGGACCTGCCAGGGGGCCATCACGACGACGTCCGCGCCGGCGGCGCACATCGCGCGGCGCAGCTCGTAGAGGCCGAGGCCGTCGGAGTTGCTCGCCTTGGCGGCCTGCATGGAGTCGTCGTTGGAGATCAGGACGCGGAGGCCGGCGAGGGGGCGGTGCTCGGCGGCGGCGGGGGTGGCGGGGGTCGCGGCGTAGGCGGTGGCGCCGGCGGTGAGGAGGGTGGCGGCTGCGGCGGTGAGGGCGGTGCGGATGCGCATGTGGGTCCCTTCGGGTGGTGTGCCGTGTCATGGACATGGCATGCAGGGAGGAAAAAACGATCCGGGGCCCTGCCCCCCACGGGAGGGCCCCGGATCGGGCGCGGGGCAGCGTCAGGAGCCCCGCGGTCTGTGGGTGTGGTGCGGTGGTCTGTGGTGCGGGGGGGGGGGGGGGGGGGGGGGGGGGGGGGGGGGGGGGGGGGGGGGGGGGGGGGGGGGGGGGGGGGGGGGGGGGGGGGGGGGGGGGCGCGGGGCCGGCCGCCCCCCCCCCCCCCCCCCCCCCCGCGGGGGGCGGGGGGGGGGGGCGGGCCCCCCCCGGGGGGGGGCCCCCCCCCCCGCCCCCCGGGGGGGGGGGGGCGGCGCCCGCCCCCCGCGCCCCCCCCCCCCGCCCCGGTGTTCGTCCGCGGCGTGGCGGACCCGGCTCCGTCGGGTCAGGCCTTACGGGCGCGTGAGGCGCAGGCGCCGTAGCCCTGGTCGGCGTGGCCTTGGTCCCCGTAACCCTGGTCCCCGTAACCCTGGTCGCCGTAGCCCTCGTCCCCGTAACCGGTGGGCTCACAGGGCGTGTTCTCCCGGCTGTTGTCCAGGCGCGCGATCACAGCCGTGTGGTCGGCGCTGACGACGTAGGGGCCCGAGACCGGGTCGGCAGGAAGCACGTACCCGTTCGGGACGCCGGTCTCGCGGAGGTAGTACGTGCCCAGCTCCAGGTGGCCGAAGGAGCACCGACCGCCCGCGTTCGTGGTGCAGGCCGTGCCGACGCGGGTGTCCGGGTCGGTGCCGGTGGCCTGGAGGCCGTCGCGGCCGTTGGTCTCCCGCCACAGCTCGAACGTGGCCCCGCGCAGCGGCGCCTTCGTGTCGGCGTCGGTCTTGAGGAGCGTGAGGCTCCCCTTGTCCTGCGGGATGACGGACTTCTTGTTGGTCGCCGTGACGGAGACGCCGGCGCTCGCGTTCTCCTTCGTGAGGACGAGCGGACCGAAGACCGCGGGCGACGGCAGGTCGTAGCCGTCGGGCGCGTCCGTCTCCTGCCAGTAGTACGTGCCCGTCTCCACCGTGCGCGCACACACGCCCACCGCGTCCGTCACGCACTCCGCCCCCACCGCCGTGTCGGGGTCGGCGCCGGTCGTCTGCAGACCGGCGACACCGTTCGTCTCCTCCCAGAGTCGGAACGTCGCCCCGGGCAGCACCGCACCCGTCGCCGCGTCCGTCTTCACCACCTTCACGACACCCTTCACCGGCGGCGGGGTGGTGCCGCAGTCGGGCAGGTCGCCGTCGAAGGGGTAGGCGTGGAACTCCTGGCCGCCGCCGCCCGTGGCGGAGCTGGTGTGGGTGACCGATCCGGTGGTGAAGAAGCGGCCGTTGATGCCGGGCAGGGTCACGGTCGTCATCGAGGACTGCTCGCCCATGAGGAAGCTGCCCTGGAACTGTCCGGTGCCGTTCAGGCCGACGGTGCCGGCGTCGGGGAAGTTCCACAGCAGTCGCTCGCGGTAGGCGTTGAGCGGGTCGGTGGCGTCGACGAGTGCGCCGCTGTACGTGTTGATGGTGCGGTTCGCGCCGAGGAGGTTGACCAGGATCGTGGCTCCGGCGGGAATGCCGGCGAAGACGACGCCCTGCTGGCCGCCGTTGGAGGAGGTCAGGTCGAAGTCCACGTTGAAGACCTGGAGCGCGGAGGCGCCGTCGCCCGTGAAGAGGGTCTGGAAGTTCTGGTTGACGGCCGTGCCGGTGGCCGGCCGCGGCTTCCCGTCGACCCGGGCGTAGCAACGGCTCGCCGTGGTGAGCTGGTCGCGGAGGCCCGTGTACGGCGCGGCGGCGTTCGCGTCCTGGACGAGGGTTCCGGTGACGTTCCCGGTGACCGTGCCCGCGTGACGTACGGTCCCCGTCTCGGTGAGCAGGCCGCCTGTCGTCTCCAGACGCTGGCCCGAGGCGATGGTGATGTCACCGCCGGTGGTGAGGAAGTCCGCGTCCTTGGGCGGGACGACCCGGGAGCCGACACCGACGATGCCCAGGTTGTACAGGCCGCCGGCGGTCGCCTCCTTGTTCTGGTCGAAGTCGTCGAGGACGACGACACGGCCCTCCGCCTCGGCCGCTCGGCCGCGTACGAGGTAGTCGTTCCCCACGAAGATGTTGATGCCCGCGTCACGGCCCGCGAGGGCCCCGTTGCCGACCTCGGGGAACGGATCGGGGCAGCTGCCGGGGACGCACGGGCCGAGCCCGCCGGGAAGGGGCGCGGCGACCGCGGCCTGGCTGCCCGGGCCCAGGAGGAGCGCGGGGACAGCGGCGAGGGTGACGGCGCAGGAGAGTCCGGCCGACAGGGCCCTCCTCGGCGGGCGCGAAGAGCGCCGCACGGTGTGAAGTCTCATGTCCGGAGTCTTGGTCGGCGCGTCCGGGACCACCATCCGTGCGGTTCGGGGTTGGGCCGCTCAGGGAGCGCGCTCACTGAGGGGCGTGAAGTGTGGCGGCCGAAAGGAGTACGGGGAGGAGGCGTGGGCCCAGGACGTGTGGGGCGGGGCGTCCAGCGGCCAGGGCTCCTCCTCACCCCGATCTTGCCGACAGCTCTGCGTAAGGGGACGAGATGGAGGCCGACCTCCCTGGGCTCCCGGGCTCCCCGTGATCCGTTCGAGAGTCGTCGAACGACGGAGAAATCAATCCGCTCGGGACCGATGAGTGGAGACCGGACCGGACGTCTACCCCTATGACTGGCACACCACCGAGGAGAACACCATGGCCGAGACCGACACCCGCACTCTGCAGACCGTCGGCGCGACCCTCCACTACGACGTCCGCCCCGGCACCGGACCGGACCCGCGTCCCCTGCTGCTGATCGGCTCCCCCATGGACGCCACCGGCTTCACCACCCTCGCCTCACACTTCGCCGACCGCACCGTCGTGACGTACGACCCGCGCGGCGCCGGCCGCAGCGAGCGGACCGACGGCGCCCCCGAGAACCTCCCTGAGGAGCACGCCGACGACCTGGCCCGGCTCATCGAGGTGCTCGACGCCGGCCCCGTCGACGTCTTCGCCAGCAGCGGCGGCGCCGTCAACGCCCTGGCGCTCGTCGCCGCCCACCCCGACCTGGTTCACACCCTCGTCGCGCACGAGCCGCCGAGCGCCCCTGTCCTCCCGGACCACGAGGCCGCCCTGGCGCTCTGCGCGGACATTCACAGCACCTACCTGCGGGAGGGCTTGGGCGTGGCGATGGCGAAGTTCATCGCGCTGGTCAGCCGTACGGGACCGATCCCGGCAACCTGGGCCGAGGAGCCCGCACCCTCCCCCGACGCCTTCGGCCTGCCCACCGAGGACGACGGCACCCGCGACGACCCCCTGCTCGGCCAGAACATGCGCGGCTGCACGTCGTACGTCCCCGACTTCGCCGCCCTGCGGGCCGCGTCGACCCGGATCGTCATCGCCGCGGGCAAGGAGTCCGAGGGCACCTTCTGCGCGCGGGCGGCCGTGGCCGTCGCCGAGGGCATCGGCACCCCGCTCGCCGTCTACCCCAGCAACCACGGCGGCTTCCTCGGCGGCGAGTACGGACAGCATGGCGCCCCGGCGGAGTTCGCGGAGGCGCTGCGCGCTTCGCTCGCGGACGCCTGACGGGGCCGGGGCCGGGCCGATTCCGCCGACATCGCCCGCGCCCCGAACACGGCGCGTCCCTCGGCGTCGACCTGGCCCTGCGGGGTGTGGGCTGGCCGGCCGTGCGCGACCGGGCCTTCGGCCGCGTCGACTCGATCGCGTCGGACGAGGGCCCCGAGGGCGCGGAGAGCGTCGGGACCGACGTCGGTGCCCGGCGTGCGACCGCTCCTCCCGCGGCGACCGCGGATCAGTTCGGCCGGATCTCCGGGCGGTACAGGTCCATCCACAGGGCCAGGTCCAGCGTGCGCTCCAGGCCACGGCGCTCCGCCTGTGTGCTGACCGGGGAGTCGCGGTGGAGCAGCCGGCGCAGGCGGTCGGGGTCGACGAGTGCGAAGACCGGGTGCGCGGGGTGCGTCAGGAGGTCCTTGACCTGGTCCTGGAGGGCGGCGGCGTACCGGGGGTCCTGGGTGGAGGGGTAGGGGCTCTTGACCCTGTCGTAGACGGACCTGGGCAGCAGGTCGGCGGTCGCCTCGCGCAGCAGGCTCTTCTCCCTGCCGTCGAACGACTTCAGCGCCCAGGGGGTGTTGTAGACGTACTCGACGAGCCGGTGGTCGCAGAACGGGACGCGGACCTCCAGGCCGACGGCCATGCTCGCGCGGTCCTTGCGGTCGAGGAGGGCGCGGACGAAGCGGGTGAGGTGGAGGTGGGAGATGCGGCGCATCCGGTACTCGAGGTCGCTCTCGCCGTCGAGACGGCTGATGCCGGCGGTCGCGGTGCGGTAGTTGTCGGCGACGTAGCCGCCCAGGTCGAGGGTGCCGAGGAGTTCGGGGCGCAGGACCTCCGAGTCGTCGCCGAAGTGGCGTCCGAAGCGCACCAGCCAGGGGAAGGTCGCGCCGCGGCGTGCCTCTTCGTCGAAGAACTGCTGGTAGCCGCCGAAGACCTCGTCGGCGGACTCCCCGGACAGGGCGACCGTCGACTGCTCCCGGATGGCGCGGAAGAGCAGGTACAGCGAGGCGTCCATGTCGCCGAACCCGGTGGGCAGGTCGCGCGCCCGGATCATGTTCGCGCGGACCGCGGGGTCGGCCAGGGCCTGGGGGTCGAGCACGATGTCCTGGTGTTCCGTGTGCGCGGCGCGCGCCACGTCGTGCACGAACGGGGTGTCGGGTGTGCCGCGCAGCTCGTCGGCGACGAAGTTGTCCGTTCGACCGACGAAGTCGACGGCGAAGCTCCGGACCTTCTCCCCGTGCGCGCCGAGTTGGCGGGCCGCAAGTGCGGTCATGGCGGAGGAGTCGAGGCCGCCGGAGAGGAGCGTGCAGCGGGGCACGTCGGCGACGAGCTGCCGGCGCACGATGTCATCGAGGAGGGAGCGCACGGTGGCGATCGTGGTGTCGCGGTCATCGGTGTGCGGGCGGGTCTCCAGCTCCCAGTAGACCTGCCGGTGTACGCCCGTCCGGTCGACGGTGACGACGGTGCCGGGTTCGACTTCCGCCATGCCGTCCCAGACCGCGTGGCCGGGCGTCTTGACCATGGTGAAGAGCTCGCGCAGGCCGTCCGCGGTGACACGGGCGGTGGCCTGCGGGTTGGCGAGGATCGCCTTGGGCTCGGAGCCGAACAGGACTCCGTCGGACGTCGGGTAGTAGTAGAGGGGCTTGACTCCCATACGGTCCCGGATCATCAGCAGCCGGTCCTGCCGCGCGTCCCAGACGGCGAACGCGTACATCCCGTTGAGCCGTTCGGCGATCCGTTCGCCCCATTCGAGGTAGCCACGCAGGACCACCTCGGTGTCGGACCGGGTCGTGAAGCGGTGCCCCCGGCCGCTCAGTTCGCTGCGGAGTTCGGTGAAGTTGTACGCCTCCCCCGAGTAGACGAGGCAGACGCTGCCCTGCGGGGTGTCGACGGTCATCGGCTGACGGCCGCCGGGGAGGTCGATGATGGCCAGCCTGCGGTGACCGAGGGCCGCGGGGCCCTGGATCCAGGTGTCGTGGGCGTCGGGGCCCCGGCACGCCATCGTCTCCGTCATCGCGTCCAACGCGGCGGACTGGGTGCCCAGGTCGCGGTCGAAGGAGATCCAGCCGGTGATGCCGCACATAGGGTGCCTCCTGCTCCGGGTGCGCCCGGGCCGCCGACCGATCGGTCTCGCGTACGTGGTGGGCGGCCCCCGCACAAACAAGTTGTAGCTGCCATGCATGCGGAGTGTGCGCCGCCCCCCGATCGACGGTCAACACTCCCGTCGGAGCCCGGAGTCCCCCAACCCGATGCATTTCGGCCCCACTTGGCGTGCGCGATACCAGCGGATGCCGGTATCCGTGGTTCGGCTCGCATGGATTCCGCCACGGGTAAAGCCTTCGCCAGTTCGGCGGCGCACATCGGCCGCCGCCCGCGATGCGATGGCCGGCACGCTTCCCCGCGCCCGCGGTCCGGTCCCGGCTAGGAGTTCTGGCTGCCCAGGCCGGAAGCGGCCGACGAGGGATGGGTCACGGCCGCACGGTCGACGGTTCCAGGAACGCCTCCCGGTGCTCGTACGCCCACCGCTCGAAAGTGCCCGCCTGCCTTCCGAGTACGCGGCTCACGTGGTCGGAGACGTAGGCCGCGCCGCCGCCACGGGCCCAGTGGATGCCGGCCAGTCAGGTCATGCGTCGGTCGTCGTGGGCGGCGTCGGTCAGGGCGGCTACGGCCACGGCGGCCACGTCCCTGGGGTCGACGCTGGCCTGTCGCGCGTCCGCGGTGAGGTTCGGGAGGAGTTCTCCGGCCTGGATGAGCGGTTGCTCGCGGGAACACCTGCGCCCGGACGGCCTGAGACCGACCGCGAGGTCGTTCGTCCTGGCCCTCGCCGGTTCCGGGTCATCAGGCTGCGAGGAGGTGTCAGGGAGCGGGGACGGGTCCGCCGGGGCGGAAGCGTTCCACCCCGACGATGTGGCGCACCTTGAGCGGCCGTACGATCACGGCGACCCGCTGCTCCCCCGGCATGATCCACGGGTAGCGGTCGACGCCCAGGTACTTGTGGGCCATCCGGTCCATCCGGTCGTGTGCCTCCTCGCCCTCGATGAAGCGGGCCACCACGCCGCTGATCTGCACCCGGTCGTAAGGATCGGCTGCGTCCGCGTGGGAGAGGTAGACCCGGGGGTCGTTGCGGAGGTTCTCCTCCTTCACCCGGCCCACCGACGTGATGAACGTCAGCTCCGCGTCGCCCTCCAGGTCCACCCACATCGGGCTGACCTGCGGTGCGCCGTCGGCGCACACCGTGCCGACGTACCAGATGTTGGGGGCGGTGAGCCGGGCGCTGACGGCTGCGTCGAAAGTCGCGGTCATGGCCCGAGGGTAGCGACCGCGGACGGCCGAGGGGGACGGCTCGGGAGACCGCGAGCGACCCGCGGTCGGCCGCTGCGGCGGAGCACGGCGATGAGGGGGCTGATGTGCGCGTACCCATCGGTCACTCGTGATTGAAAGTGCACGGAGACTGTGCTCTCCTGCGGACTCGAACCGACGTGCCGTCGCCACACCGTCCGCGCAGGAAGGATCCCTGACCGATGGTCACTCCAGTGCCTCGCGACGTCCCCGATGTCCTCGCGCCGGCGAAACTCGGCCCGCTGACCTTGCGTAACCGGATCGTCAAGGCGGCCACGTTCGAAGGTGCCACTCCGGACGGACTGGTCACCGACCGGTTGATCGACTACCACCGCCGGCCCGCTGCCGGAGGGGTGGGCATGACGACCGTCGCCTACCTGGCGGTGGCCCCGGAGGGGCGCACCGAGCGGCGTCAGATCTGGATGCGGCCCGCAGCGGTTCCGGGACTGCGGCGGCTGACGGACGCCGTGCACTCCGAGGGGGCCGCGGTGTCGGCACAGATCGGCCACGCCGGGCCGGTCGCGAACGCCGCTTCCAACCGGCTCCCGGCGCTCGCCCCGACGCGCCGGTTCAGCCCGCTCGGCATGCGGACCACCCGGGCCGCCACCGAGGCCGACATCGCGCGGATCGTCCGGGCGCACGGCGAGGCCGCCCGACTCGCGCTCGCCTCCGGCTTCGACGCCGTGGAGATCCATCTGGGGCACAACTACTTCGCGAGCGCGTTCCTCAGCCCCCGGCTGAACCGGCGCCGGGACCGGTACGGCGGCAGCCTCGCCAACCGCGCCACGGTCGCGCGGGAAGCCGCCCGCGCCGTGCGCGACGCCGTCGGCGACCGCGTCGCCGTCACCGCGAAGCTGAACATGGACGACGGCGTCCCCGGCGGCATCTGGCTCGACGAGAGCCTGCGGCTCGCCCGCTGGCTCCAGGACGACGGCACGGTCGACGCCCTGGAGCTGACCGCCGGCAGCTCCCTGCTCAACCCGATGTACCTCTTCCGCGGCGGAGCACCCCTCCGGGACTTCGCGGCCACCTTCCCCCAGCCCCAGCGCCTCGGCGTCCTGGCGCTGGGCGGACGCTTCCTGATCGAGTACCCGTACCAGGAGGCGTACCTGCTCGACTCGGCCCGCCAGTTCCGCGCCGCGCTGGACCTCCCGCTGATCCTGCTCGGCGGGATCGCCGACCTCGCCACCGCGCAGCGCGCCATGGCCGAGGGCTTCGACTTCGTGGCCATGGGCCGCGCCCTGCTCCGCGAGCCCGACCTGATCAACCGCTACCGGACGGGAACGAGCAGCACGTCCCTGTGCGTCCACTGCAACCGTTGCATGCCGACGATCTACACCGGCACCCGCTGCGTCCTCGTGGACCCGGAGCCCCCGGCCCGCCGTTGACTGCGGGCGGGTCCCGGGGCCCGGCATCGCCTAGGCCGTGTATCGAAAGTGGCTGGTGGCGACCTGTGGGGCATGCTCGAGAACCCGGTAGCTGCTCGTATCGCGGACCTGCGATGGTGTCTGTCATGGATTCCGAGCCGCGTACTGATCTTGCTCGCCACTTTGACCCAGGAGGTTGGTTGGCTCGGTTTGCGGGTCGGATGCTTGTGGTCTGTCCGCGATGCGGGGGCCGTGCTCTCGTGATCCCCCGGCCTGGCCTTTCTGATCCCAGATACTTCAGCGAGCTCCTGTTCCAGCCGCGTCGTCTGGCTTGTGAAGGATGCGGTGCGGTCGCCGACTGGGAACCTGAAGTGCAGGGAGCTGGGCTGGTCGGCGCGGTGCTGGGCGGTAGTGAGGACCCGTTCTTCCAGCGGCCTCTGTGGCTGCAGACCCGTTGCGCCGGTCACGTCTTGTGGGCCTACAACGAGGAACACGTCGACGAGCTGTCCGCCTACGTCGGGGCGCGATTGCGAGAGCGTGGCGGCGTGCGGCCGACGATGTCGATGTTCGCCCGGATGCCGGCGTGGATGAAGGTGTCGGACAATCGCGCGGAGGTGCTGGCCGGTCTGGAGACGCTGCGGGGGCTGGCGAAACGAACGGCACCGGCTGACCGCTCCGATACCGCGCACGGGCGCGGTGACCGTCCCCGAGCGCGCAGGAGTATGTACTTCCGGGGCGGCCCTTATGAGTCTTGAAGGCCCTGGTCACAGCCATTCGTTGATGACTGCGATGAGGACGGTTGCCTCGGAGCGGACCGCGAGCTTGTCATATCGCGTGGCGACAGCCCGGTGCCTCTTGAGGCGGTTGATCCCGCACTCGACCGCGTGGCGCTCGCGGTAGTCGGCCGGGTCGCAGTACGGAGGCCGGCCGCCGCGGGAGCCGAGCTTCTGGCGGTTGCGCGCCTGGTCGTTCTTGTCGGGGATGGTGCAGCGGATCCCGCGGCGGCGCAGATAGGCACGGTTCGCGCGGGAGGCGTACGCCTTATCCGCGCGGACCCGGTTGGGGCGGACACGTGGTCGGCCTGGTCCGATGCGAGGCACGCGGACCTTTGCAAGTACGGGTTCGAACTGCAGTGAGTCCCCGCGCTGCCCGGCCGTGATCACGAACGACATGGGCTTCTGGCCTTGCTCGACGGCCAGATGCAGTTTGGTGGTGAACCCGCCGCGCGACCGTCCCAGCCCATGATCATGGGGCTCGGTGAAGATGCCGCCCGGCGGCTCCTTCTGCTGGTCGCCCTGCTTGCGAGCCCCGCCCGCGTGCTGATGGGCGCGGCACACCGTGGAGTCGACGCTCAGGTCCAGACGATCGCGCCCTTCGCGTCGGCCAGGGACTGGAGCCGGGTGAGGATCCGGTGCCAGGTGCCATTCCGTTGCCATCTGCGAAACAGGTCGTAGACCCGGTTCCAAGGTCCGTATTCGGCGGGGATGTCCCGCCACAGAACTCCAGTCCGGACTCTGAACCGTATGCCGTCGATCAGCTGCCGCCGGGGCCAGACGGGTGGCCGCCCCGACCTGGCACCCTTCGGCAACAGCGGCTCCAACACCGCCCACTGCTCACCCGTGAGATCTCCCCGACCCATGAACCGTGATCATTCACAGCTCAAGATCCACTTTCGATACACGGCCTAGCCGCGTACCCCCTGCTGTCTACCGGGTCCTCCCGCAGTCGATGTCTCCGGCGTACCACGGGGCGGAGGGGCGGCTGACGTTCGTTCGCGCGGCTTCCACCGGGCCGGCCGTCGCCGTCAGTGCCGGGAGGGTGAGAGCCGTCGCGCCGAACAGGGCGTACAGGCGTCGGGCCGGATTCATGTGCGTCCTTCGCGATGTCGGTTGTGGTGGGAGCATCAATTGCCGGTGGAGACGTGGTACCAGTCGCCGGGCAGGACGCGCTCGTCCCGGTAGAAGGTGGCGAGGCGTTCCCCTCCCTTCTGGTTGTGGCTCCTGGGGATGTTGCAGCGCGCCCAGCCGTCGGAGCCGATGTACGTGGTGATGACGGGCGTGTTGGGCCAGGTATCCGTCAGCGGGCAGTTGTTCGGCGGGAAGGTGCGCGGGGCGAAGGGTGTGCCGCTGGTCGAGGCGCCCTGCTGGGTGGAACGGAACGGGTACTCGTCGCACTCGTAGTCGGTGGGCCTGGGGTAGGAGGTGCCTGACGGGCACGCGCGGTCGCCGTTGGCCTTGGACTGCGAAGGGTCGCGGAGCCGCTGCAGGAAACTCGGCAGGCCGGTGTAGATGGCCCAACCGACGTTGAGGGCGTTCCAACCGATCTCAGGGTCGTTGTAGTGCAGGGACAGCCATGGGTCGAAGCCCTCGAAGACGCAGCCGGGTGTGGTGTTGTTGCCGGGCAGCGCGTGATCGCAACGCAGCGGGAGCGACCCTGCTTCGGCGTCGATGTCGGCGACCTCGCCGGGAGCGGAGAAGTCGAGGCGGAAGTTCCCTGTGGCGTCGCCGCGGTCGCCTCGGTTGATGAGGGTGGATCTCAGTCCCATCTCCTTGGTGATGATGACGTCCTTGACCACGGGATCGACTGTGCTGGTGGCCACCGTCGTGCAGTTGCCGCAGGAGGGGGTGAACCGAAGGTTCATCCCGGCAAAGCCTGTTCCCTCGAACTTCCAGGGAGTGATGGAGAGTTGGTACACGGAGTCGATCCCGCCCCGGTTGTAGACGTACCTGACGTCGTGGTACTCCATGCTGCCCCGCCACGTTCCGCGGGTGTCGAAGATGTTCATCTTCCCGATGTCGACCAGGCAGGCGTCTCGGCGCATGAACCACCACTGGCCGTCCATGTGTTCCGGCTCGGCGCACCACGTCGGCAAGGGCTGAGGGGTGAGCTGTGCCGTCGGCGCGGCGGTTTCCTTCGCGGTCCGTAGGGCTGCCATCGTGCGACGCAAGGCAGCCTTGCTCCTTCCATCCGGCCGAGGCCCGGAGGTGTGGCACACGACGACTCCCTGCCCTAGCGACCGCGCCTTCCTCAGCTGCGTGTCGGACGGTCGACAGCCGTCGGTGGCGGCGGGTCCGGGCACGGACGACGGCTGGAGAGGGGGTCCCGGCGTGGGCGGCGGCGTGGCGGTCAGGGCCGGGGACGGGGCCGTCAGCACCGTCTGCGGTGCGGGGTTCGGCTGGGAAGCGGGCGCCTCCTGGGCCTGCGCGACGGCTGGGGAGAGCGCCAGGAACGTCGCCACGAGGGCTATGAGAACGGCTCTTCGTCTGTGCACGGGGATCCTCCCGGATATGGGGATGCGTCGGTGTGCGAGGTGCACGAGGGCGTGCTGAAGCCGGCTCGGGTCGGGGGGCGCATGGATCCGGACGGTGGTCGCCCGATGTCGGCCGGCGTCGGCCGTTGGCCGTCGGCCGACAGCCGGGCGAAGCAGCACCACGGAGCCGGGGAATCCCCACCGCGCGCCCGGCACTGCGATCGGACGCTCATGTGGACCGCGATCGGCCAGGTCGGGAGCAACGCCGCAGGGGGACGGCGCGAGCCGACTCGGGCTCGGCGTTGTGGGCGGCGGTCAGGCCCACGCGTGAACCGGGACGGCAGTCCGCGGCGATGCGGGCCTCCGTCGGCCCCGCCCCAGGAAGAGGACGGGACCGACGGAGGCTTCGGTCAGAGGGTCTTCCAGCCCGAGCAGCCCTTGTTGTCCTCGCAGACGCGGATCGACGTCACGTTGGCCGGGTACCAGTTCTCGGAGCCGTACGCGTCGTGGCCACTGCCGTCCCACTGGGACAGGTGCTTGCCGTCCGCCGTCCAGAAGTCGGCGTAGACCCCGTTGCCGTCGGACTCGCCGTCGAAGACGTAGATGTAGTTGTTGCTGGCACGGGCGAAGTCGTCGCCGTGCCAGACCTCGGCGTAGCCGAGGGTCGATGCGGATGCCGACGTGGTGACGGCGAGAGTGGCGGCGGCGACACCGATGGCGACGGCCGCGATCTTGCCCGCAAGGGGCTTCTTCGTTGTCATGCCGTGGACGCTAGTAGCGGCTGATTCCCCGTTGTCAGAGCGCTTCGCGTCGTCTGAGAAGGCCGCTGGAACAGGTCGTTCGCCGGTCGGGCACCGGATGCCCACCGGTCGCGTCCGACCGCGTTCGAACCGCTACGTGGGTCAGCAGCGGCGATGCCGCCGACCCCCTGTCCAGCCCCGAGGTGCCGCTGAACACGATTCAGCCGGAGCCGGCGCGGCGCGCGCCGTACCACGCGGCGTGAACCGAGCGCTGTGTCCCCCGGTCGGGCTTCTGTGTCGCTCGCGCGCGGGCTTGGTGAGGCCGTGCGGACGCGGCGGTCGTCCGGCCCCGGCCGCTCTTCCAGGTGCGGGCGCGCATCTCCACGGTCATACCGCGGCGCGGCGAGGGCCGCCCCGACGCTCGTCTGCGTCGGGGCGGCCCCTGCCGCATGTGCCGTCAGAAGCGCCGGAATCGCAGCGTGCGGAGTTCGAACGGGCGGAGCTTCACGGGTACGCCTCCGGCCGCAGGGTCGCGGCCTCCAGCGGGCGTTCCAGGAGGTCCGTCTCCACCACGTCGAGTGCGTCGAAGGCCGGCGTCAGGGTGGTGTTCACGCGGCCGCCTTGGGCTTCGTGGAAGCGCACGACGACGTCGCCGCTGCCGTCGTCGGCCAGTTTCAGGGCGGTACGACCGCGTCGTCGTCGACGGTCAGCAGCGGGGTCACCTCGGCGGCGACGGTCCGTTCGCGCGGCGGGAGGTTGATGCGGTAGCCCTCGCGGACCGCGTCCTCGATCGTCGCGCCCGGTGCCAGGGTCCGAGTGGAACGAGAGAAGCGCCGCGGAGCTGCGGCGCCTACCGCCGTAAACCAACTGGTGTAGACCAATTGCTCTCACCCTCGTCACCGGCACGAGGACCGGTCAAGCGATCCGCACACCGAACCGCCCGTTCGGGGGGCCTGCCGGGTGCCCCGGAGGTGCTCTCGCCTGATGCCGGTCGTACGCCGCCGCCCGAACCGCCTCCGTACCTGCCGGTCCTGGCGTCCTGCACGCGAGAACGTTGTTGCGGCCCACCCACCGTCCCCTGTGAGGAGATCCCGTGCTCGAAGGCTTCGGCGAGGCGCTCGCGGACCGGGAGTACTACCTGCCGCTGGCCGGCATGGCCGACCCCGGGCCGCGCTTCGCTCCCGGCGAGGTGCCGCCGGGCGTGTGCGGCTCCGTCCAGGGCATCTGGACGGTCTGGGGCAGTCCGCGGACCGGACTCGCCGAGCAGGGCTGGAAGATCCACGTGTCGGCGCGCCTCGACCGGGCGCAGCACGTGCTCGACACGGTCGCCGGGATCTGCTTCTCCGAAGGCGTGCCGTTCAAGCACCTGAGCGCCCGGCTCTTCTTCCTGTTCCTCCATCACAAGCACGCGCCCCGGCCCCAGGCGGGCAAATTCTGCGCCGTCTACCCACCGGACACGGCGACCGCCCGCCGGCTGCTGGAACGCCTGCGCGACGCGCTCGACGGGGAGGAGGGGCCGTACGTCCTCACCGACCGGCGCTATCGCGACTCGCGGACGGTCCACTACCGCTACGGCTCCTTCGACGCCGCCCGCAGCCGACTCCGGGCCGACGGCACCCGGGAGGGCATCGTCCTCGACGGTTCAGGCCGCGAGGTCGTGGACTCGCGACTGCCCGCCTTCCACCTGCCCGCGGGGATCACGGACCCCTTCGTCGCGCAGGAGGAGCAGCCGCACGCGGGCCCGATCCTGATCCGCGACTACGAGGTGATCCGCGCGGTGCGCCTGAGCAACGCCGGCGGCGCCTACCAGGCCCGCGACCGGCGGACCGGCCGCACCGTCTTCCTCAAGGAGGCCCGTGCCCACAACGGCCTGGTCTTCGACGGGACCGACGCGCAGCGGCGGCTGCGGCACGAATATGAGGTGCTGCGCGAGCTGCACGCGGCGGCCCCGGGGGTGGGCCCGGAGCCGCTGGACCACTTCACGGAGTGGGAGCACGACTTCCTCGTCACCGAGTACGTCGCGGGGCAGCCGCTGGTGGGCTGGCTGAGCCGCTCCTCCCCGCTGGCCCGCGCCGACCGTACGGCCGAGTCCGTCACCGTGTACTACGAGGCGTGCCGACGGCTGCTGGCCGCGCTCGACGCCTCGCTCGAACGGCTCCACGCCGCCGGCTACCGGTTCGGCGACCTCAGCCTGGGCAACATCCTGGTCACGCCGTCGGGCGGAGTCCGGCTGGTGGACTTCGAAGCGGCGTCGGCACTGTCCGCACCCCCGTCCGGGATGGGAACTCCGGGGTTCACGCCGCCACCCGGCCTACGCCACGCCGACCCCGATCCGCTGCTGCAGGACCGGTACGGCACGTCGGCAGTCGCGCTCGCCTTCCTGGCACCGTTCAACGAGATCGCCGAGCACGCGCCCGCCAACCTCGGACTCCTGCGCCGCGATCTGGCGGACGTGGCTCCACCGCAGGACCTGTGGCGGCGGGCGACCGCATTCCACCTGACGGAGGGACGCGAGGGGGGCCGCCTGAGGGAGGGCCGCGCGGATGGCCGGGCGGAGTACCTGACGGATAGCCGGGCGGAGGACCCGACGGATAGCCGGGCGCAGGGTCCGTCGGATGGCATGACGGATGGCCGGGCGCAGGACCGGTGCGGTCCCGACCGCCCGCCCTCCCCCGCCGAGCTGGACACCGATCCGCGCGGCTGCCTCACCCGGCTGGCCGAGGAAGTGACCGCCGGTCTCCTCGAGATGGCTGACCCCGACCGGCCTGACTGGGCCTTCCCGCCCTCGCCCGAGGCGTTCCGGACCAACAACGTGTGCCTGGCCTACGGCACGGCCGGAGTGGTGCACGCCCTGCACCGCGCCGGTGCTGCGGTGCCGGAGGAGATCCTCGAACGGCTGCGCCGCGACACGCTGGCGCTGCGCGACGCACTGCCCCCCGGACTACTCGTCGGCTCGGCCGGCATCGCCCAGGTGCTGGCCGGCCTCGGCCGCCTGGACGAGGCCGCCGACCTGCTCCGGGACGCCGACGGTCACCCCCTCACCGCCTCATGCGGCACGCTGGCCGGCGGGCGGGCCGGAGTCGGCCTGAGCTGGCTCGCCCTGCACCGGCTGACCGGGGAGAGCAGCCACCTGGAGCGGGCCGCCGCGGCCGGGGAAGGCCTGCTGCGTACCCCCGACCTGCCGGCCGCCCTCGGCGAGCACGACGCCCGCGGCATGCTGCACGGCCGCTCGGGGCTCGCGCTCTTCCTCCACCGCCTGGCCCGCGACACCGGCGAGGCCCGCTTCCTGGAGGCCGGCCGCCTGCTGCTCCACCAGGAGCTTGACCGGACGTTCCCGCTGGACGACGGCGCCTTGTCCCTCTCCGACAACGCACGGCTCACCCGTGCCATGCCGTACCTGGCCACAGGCGCGGCCGGTCTCGCGACGGTGCTCACCCGCTACGTGGCCACCGCGCCGGACGAGCGCTGCGCCGCGGCACTGCCGCGGCTGGTCGCCGGCATCCGGGTCTCGTGCGCCACGAAGGAGGCGGGCCTGTACCGGGGCCTGGCCGGACTGACCTGGTTCCTGACCGAGCACGCCGAGCGCACCGGCACGGACGCCGCCCGCAGGGACGCCGTGCGCGCCGCGACCGGCCTGCTGAAGTACGCCGTCCCGTACCGGCGCGGCGTCCGCTTCCTCGGAGCGGGTTCGCAGCGGTTCACCGCCGACCTGTCCAGCGGCGGGGCCGGTGTCCTGCTGACCCTCCACCGCCTGCTGTCCGGCCCGCTCCTGACAGGGGCCCACCACGCACGTCCCCGACTCCTGGCAGCCGCCTGACGTCACCGGACGCGCCTCCCATGAACCCCTCGGCACGGCGCCGAACACCTCCGTGCCGAGGTACGCAGTCACCGACCGCACCGCTAGAACCCCCACAGGAAACAGGAGATCACCCATGAGCCAGATCCTCGCGCTCCAGACTCTGGACACCGAGCAGGACACCCAGGCCCTCGTGCCCTGCTTCAGCGTCGCCTGGAGCATCAGCGACATCTTCCCCGAGCCGATGTAGCGAACCGGGACCCGCGAGGGCCGGGACTGATGGCAGGACCGATGGTCCTGCCGTCGGCCCCGACCTCGCTCTGTCCGCCTGCTCGCCGAAGAGGCTCGGGTTCTTCTACGGGCAGAAGGTCGGATTCGCACAACCATCCGTGCGCACAAGAGTCATGTAAAGCGAGTACGCCATCGGCGTGTTCGTTTCAGTTCCAAGGGGGAACCGCATGACTCACCACATATCCCTGCGCGCCCGCGTCCTTCCGGTCGTGGCAGCCGCCGGGATGCTCGTGCCTGTCGTCGTCGCAGGCGCGGCGCCCGCTTCCGCTGCTCCCGCGCCACAGGTCAGCTGCACCTCGGGCAAGGCCGGGCTCGCGACCAAGCTCCAGCGGGACATCACCGCCGCCCTCGCCTCGCGTACCGGGACCGTCGCCGTCGGCGTGCACGACCGCACCACGAACACCACCTGCACCCTGCGCGCCACGACCTCGTACGACTCGGCCAGCGTGGTGAAGGTGACCGTCCTCGCCACGCTCCTCTGGGACGCCAAGAAGCACAACCGGTACCTGACGGCACGCGAGTCCACGCTCGCGACCGCCATGATCACCAAGTCCGACAACGCGGCCACCACCGCCCTGTGGAACCAGCTCGGCGTCACCAAGGTGAAGGGGTTCCTGGCGGCTTCCGGCATGACGCGGACGGTGCCTGGGTCCGGCGGCTACTGGGGACTCACCCGGATCAACGTCACCGACGAGCAGCGGCTGCTCACGCTGCTCACCACCAGGAACACCGTCCTGAGCGACAACTCCCGCGCCTACATCCTCAAGCTCATGGGGAACGTCATCACCTCCCAGAAGTGGGGAACCCCGGCCGGCGCGCCCTCCTCCGTGTCCAAGCACGTGAAGAACGGCTGGCTGCAGCGCGCCACTCGCGGCTGGCGCGTGCACAGCATCGGCGTGTTCCGGGGCGGCGGCCACGACTACACCATCTCCGTGCTCAGCGACGGCAACAGCACGATGAACTACGGCGTGCAGACGATCCAGGCCGTGGCCAAGGTGATCCACCGAGACCTGGTCCCGACCGCTCCCGCCGCATCCCGATACACCCCGACCACCTCACCCAGGGAGGCGTACGTCGCGGTGCCCCGGGGCTGACGCCCTGATCCCGCGCGAGAAACACCGAGTCGGCACCGCTCCGCGCCCTTGGGGCCCGGAGCCCCCGACCGCTGCCGCTGAGCCCGCCCGGCGAAGGTGACGCGGCGGAGCCGATTCCCGTAACGGTGTCGGTGGTTGCGGTCATGGCCCGCCCTGGGTCCGTCGGCGGCCGCCATGCCGGGGTCGCTGCGGGCCGGCTGGTTGCAGGCCGTGGTCGAGTGGCATCGGCGTGGCACCCGCGAGACGATGAGAGAACAGGGTTGCAACGCATTCGCCTGGGGGACTCAGAGCACTCACCGCTTTGGAGCGTTGCCATGACCATCAAGCCCACCTGCGGGCCGCAGAGCGACCCCGAGTTCTTCGACGCGCTCAACAAACTGTTCGACCAGTACCCCGAAGCCGCCGACAAATACGCGATCAAATGCATGACCATGGAACTCGACACCCTAAAGATCGACTTCAGGAAGCAAGTAGGCGTGGCCCACATCGAAGACGGCCGCATCATCACGGAATACGTCGACCGGGACCCCACGCGCAGCCACGACTGCTGCACATGGTGGCACGGCGACTGCATCCTGCAGTGTGACCCCCCATGGGTATGAGAACCGGTTGACGAATCGGTCCGCGATAGCTGATGGGTGAGCTTCCCCAGGACGAGGACATCCAGTTCTATACGCCTGTGCCAGTGCCGTACCGGCGTGTGGACGCGGAGCAGCTCGTCGGCGAGAAGCTGCCCGCCCAGTGGGCCGAGGACAAGGAGCTCTTTCAGCGTGACACCGATCGGGTGAAGGAAGCTGTGAGGGTGAGGTCGGCGACAGACAGGGTGCCGGCCCTTGGGCCACCACCGGCCTCAGACGGCCACCGGGCGTATAGCTCACCCGACCCGGAGCACCGTCAACCGAGCCCTCACCCGGGCCAGGGCTCCGGTCGAGCGCGCGATGGCACGGCTGAAGTCCTGGCGGATCTTCCACAGCTCCCGCATCAGCCCCCAGCGCATGACCGTCATCGCCGAAGCCGTCCTCGTTCTGGAGGGGCAACGCTGTTTTCACCAGCCCCTCTTGTGACCGTCGGGCATGTCATTCAAGATGTCCGAGTGGCCGCCTTAGAGGTGATCGTCGGAGTAGTGGGCGCGCTCGGAGGCGCTGCCATCACCGCGTTCGGGACTGCGCTCGTCCAACGCTCCAGCCGGAGATCGGCCGAGCGGAAGGAATCTCTGGACCGGCAGGCGCAGACCAGGACGCAAGCCCTTGAAACGACGGCGGCCGCACGCACGGCCTCCAGGTCCTGCGCACTCTTTCTGGGACATGTCATCCAGGATCTGGAGGCCGGCCGGCCGATCGACATCAGCCTCTTCGACACCACGCTTCGCGAACTGCTGGCTGAAGTGAACACCGGCTTCTTCCGGATGGTCGCCACCGAAGCCGAACTCGTCGACACCCAGCCCCTGGCGAGTGCCCGTACCTCCCTCACGGAGACCAGCACCCTGATCAGGAGGGTGCTCCTGCAGAAGGAAGCCGGCCAGTCGCTCGACAGGTCTCCGTCGGAACTCGCTGACCTCGTCGAAAGAGCAGCAGCCGACCTCAACCTGTTGATGCACACGCAGGCGGTCCATCTCCGGGGCTCCGCCACACCTGAGATTTTCGGCGGGGGTCAGGCCTACCCCGGGCAGCCGGCATCTCCGATGCCTCACGTATACCCGTATCCAAGTGCTGAGGCACTCGAAGACACTATGACGCCCCGCGTGTACCCCGCGCCGTCGGCGCCGCGTCCTGCGGCATCTGAAGACACGGAACCGACCAGCCCGCTCCCTGAGCTGCCTTCGGGTTCGTCGAACCCCTTCTGGTTTGCTGTGCCGACGTCACGTCGGCTCAGCGTGGACATCGGTGCGCCCGCCGTTCTTGAACCCGGGGTCTGGTACCTCGCTCTGTCCCGGCGGGGAAACGCCCTGGAAGTCCAGATCCAGAACGGTCCTCGCGGGATCCTCTACGACACCAGTGGCATTCAGCGAGCCTGACCGCCCCATAAGGGAGCGTTCTCGGTGTTGTCTCGCTCGGAGCGAAGGCGGCGTTGGCGATGACGGTCGCGCGGTAGGCGCTGGATGCGGGCTCCGTAGAAGATCCACGAGGACTGCAAGGGAACCGTGCCGTGCTCGACGGACACCCGAGGTCGCGGTTCGGGAGCCGTCTGATCGGTGTGGTCACCCAGGGTCCGGCCCCGATGTAGGCGCGGTCGGCGAGGATCGGAACGCCCTGGCGTTCGCAGATCCGGATGACGCGGTGGGTGCGGGCGGCGGTCAGGTCGTGGGTGCGGCCGGGCAGCGCGGGTGAGATCCACAGCAGCTCGCCCGTCGGATCGGCCACGACTTGCACATTCACGCCATGGCGGCGGTGCTTCTGGGAGAAGTCCGCCCGGCTGTCGCCGACGCGGTCGCACTCGGCGAGCGTCCCGTCGAGCAGGACGTAGTCCGGATCGTCCTCGCGCAGGACCCGCAGGAGGCCCGGTGCCCGGCCGGACAGGTGCTGGACGACGGCCTGGACGTAAGCGTGGGCGGTGCCGACGGATATGCCGAAGCCTGCGGCGATCTGCGCGAGCGTGTCGTGCCGGCGAAGGTAGACCAGGCCCACGAGAGCACGCTGGTGGGGCGGCAGCTTGCAGCGGCGGTCACCCTCACGGGTGACGATGAGCATGGATACCCACTCGACCAGAGCGTGAGGCAGGTCGAGTGCGGCAGGGTGGAGAACCAACAGGGCTCCTGTGCCGATGGGTTGAGACTTCGAACACCTCCCTCAACGGCGCGGGAGCCCTGTGCGTTGCGGTCCTCATGCTGACTCGGCCTGGGTCACTCCATCAGTGGCCACTCTGAAAGAGCTCAAGGACTACACGCTCGGGGCGTTCCGCAAGGACACCTGCGACCTGGTCGGCTCGTACTGCCTGACCCTCATCAGCCGTGGCGTCTGGGAGCTCGGCTACTGGGCGGTCAAGGAGCAGCGCGGTCACGGCTTCTCGGTGGAGGCGGCGCGGGCGCTGTGCGATTGGGGTTGGACCACCCTCGACGTGCACCGCATCGAATGGTGGGCCATGGCCGGGAACACCGGGTCGCGCGCCGTCGCCGAGAGACTCGGCTTCACCGTCGAAGGGACTCTGCGCAATCGTGGAATTGCCAACGACGGCCAGCCGCACGACTGGTGGGTAGGTGGACTGCTGAGGCCCTGATGCGTGGGTCGGTGCTGCACCGGCTGCGTAGGCTCTCCTGCGGGGCGTTCCCAGCTCAGACCGCCCGGGTGCCGGCTGAACGTCTGCGTCAGGAACCCGACTCCGAACGTCTACGGTCTCTTCACCTGAGACCCTTCGGGTGAATCACCGCCGGGGAGGAAGGGGGCAGCCACCTCTCCCCCGGCTTTCATTGCCATCGGAAGGCAACGATGATGTCGAATTCCCCGGACTGGCAGGACCGGATGCTGCGAGCGGTCTGGCGGCACGGGGAGCAGCTCCCCGGGGAGGTGCTGACGTGGATGGCCGAGCTGTACGGCGAGCGTGGAGAAATTCCGGAATCGGAGTTCTGTGAATCCTGGACCGCGCGAACCTTCTCCATGGCGAGATCGGCCTTCGAGACGGTCACCAAGTCGGCGGAACAGGACACCGGGAAAACGGCCACCGGCGACGACTTCTGCTACATCGAGTACGTTCGCGACCCGGACCTGGGACCCGTCGGCGTGGTCCACATCAAGTCGGCGGAGGTCTCCACACCCGATTCGGCAGCGGCTCTGGGTGCTGTGGCAGAAGGAGTGCAGGAATTCGTCATGAGCCACCATCGCGTGACCTGGCCCGTCTGCGGCGAGCACGGCCGCGGTCTGCATGTGGGCTACTTCCATGAGACCGCGGTCTGGAAATGCGCGGGCAGGACCACGGATGGTCACGTGGTGAGCGCGATTGATCCCGCCGTTCAGCTGTAGATCACCGCGGGTCCTATGGCCCACTTGCGGTGCGGTGACACCTCCGCCCCGACCTCAATCGCGGACAGAGTCGTGATGGTTGGCCCTGAGATCAGGTCGAAGTCGTCCGGATCTACCTCGTTCAGCGGAACCGGGCTGTTGGGCGCGTCCTGGATCGACGCGAGGTGGTTCGCGACCTCGCGCAGGGTGCCCGGCAGGCCTGCGGTGCGGCCCATGCTGATCCTGTCCAGCGTCGGCGGCTTCCCGCCGGGGGGCGCGATCGTCATCTCCCATCCAGCCCCCGCGAAGATCTTGTGCGGAATCGCCAGTTCCTCGCCTCAGAAGCCTGTCGGGTGCTTGGTGCCGTCTCTCAGCGTCCAGACGTCGGCCGCCGTCACGACGAGGAGCCCGGGGCAGGGTCCGGGCGACCCGTTCGGGGCCGGTGGAGATCACGGTCCGTGGCAGGTTGCGCATCACGCGTGGGATCTGAGGATGGACGAGGGGAGTCTTGACCGGGGGGGTGAAGCAGGCACGGCCGGTGCGGCCGTGAGCGGGGGCACGCTGGTGCCCGCGATACGACTTGGAGCGGACATGACCGACCTTCCTCCCCCGATCACTCCCTACCTCGAGCCCGCCGCCAAGGCACTGGCCGAGGCGACGGACCCGCACCCGCGGATCTACGAGGTCCCGCCCGAGCAGGGGCGCGGCATCCTCCTCGGCCTGCAGACCGAGCCCGGTGTGCCCCGACCCGATGTCGACGAGGAATGGGTGGATGTCGACGCCGGCGAGTGGGGCACCGTCCGCACCCGGATCATCCGGCCGAAGGGGGCCACCGGTCCGCTGCCCGTCGTGTTCTTCATCCACGGCGCCGGCTGGGTCTTCGGCGATGACAAGACCCATGACCGGCTCTTCCGTGAACTGACGGTCGGAGCGGGCGCCGCAGGCGTCTTCCCCGTGTACGACCGGGCACCGGAAGCGAAGTACCCCACCCAGGTCGAGCAGAACTACGCCGTCGGCCAGTGGGTCGCGCGGCACGGGGCGGAACACGGCATGGACGTCTCACGCATCGCCGTCGCCGGGGACTCGGTCGGCGGGTGCATGTCCACCGTCTTCGCGCTGATGAACAAGGAGCGCGGCGGAATCGACCTCAAGGCCCAGGTCCTGCTCTACCCGGTTACCGACGCCGACTTCGACACTCCGTCCTACCTGCAGTTCGCCGAGGGCTACTACCTGACCCGCGACGGCATGAAGTGGTTCTGGGACGCGTACACCACTGACCCCGCCCAGCGCGCCGAGTACCACGCCTCCCCCCTGCGGTCGTCCCTCGACCAGCTCAAGGGCCTGCCGACCACCCTGGTCGTCACCGACGAGGCCGATGTCCTGCGGGACGAGGGCGAACAGTACGCCAACAAGCTGCGCGAGGCGGGTGTCGACGTGACGTGCGTCCGCGTCACGGGTATGGTCCACGATTTCCTGCTCCTGGACAGCCTGCGCGACACCCGTGCGGCCAACGTCGCACGCAAGCTCGTCATCGATGCCCTCCGGACGGCGTTGCACGACGACTGACGTCCCGTGGGCACAGCGGGCGGGCTGTTCGGGCGGACGGCGCGCCCGCTCGTCGTGCGCAGGCCCCTGTCTGGGCTCGCGGCCCTGCGGAGCGCCCGTCGGTGGACGGGGTGATCTCAGCCCGGGGCTATCGTGCCGGGATGGCTGAGCCCGAGGCTTGTTGTTCGGTCGCGGTCCGCTCGGGCGTGCGGGCAACCTTCGGTAGGGGCGCGCGTTTCTGATCACGCGGTAGGGGACAGCAGTTCGCGCACCCATGCGGGATCGGGATTGGTGTGTGGCCGGCCCGCCACGACCACCGTCGGCACGGTCTCGTTGCCGTCGTTGGCTTCCCTCACCACCGCGGCTCCCACCGGGTCAGTCCAGATGTTGACCCAATGCAGCCGGCGAGCACGGCCACCTAGCCGGAGACGCAGGCGCATGCAGTACGCGCAGCCCGGACGCCAGAAGACGACCGGTCGACCGTCGACCGCGCTACGACGTTGCGCCTCCCGCGCACCGATCGACCTCGGGAAGATCAGCGGCGAGTTCACTCCGGCGAGCACCAGGAACGCCAAGAGGACTCCCGAGGCTGTGCCAAGGTTCCCCTTGACGCTCATTCCAGTCGCGACCGCCGAGCCGCAGACCGCGAGCAGTACCGGCAGGAGCCAAGCGCGCATCATGGGAGGCAGGCTACCGATGAGTCGACATGCTCTTCGAACCGGCCCACCCGCCCGAGCGTTCGGGCGGCGAGCAGATGCTCGGCTCGAAACGGGCCGGGCCGGTGCGCCGTGCCGCTCCCCTCAAGGGGCCGTCACATGGGCAGAGAGAACAGTCGCACTGACCCTTCGGGCCAGCGGGCGTCGTCGCGCAGGGGTGTCACCATCGTCTGCAGCGGCATGGTTGCCAGGCGGCCTTCGGGCTGTTCGACGAGGACGTCTTCGTCGAGCGGGTGCCATCCGAGGCGCTGGTACAGCGGTATGAGGGGCTGCCGGCAGAACAGCAGCGCATGTTGAGGGCCCATCGTCCGGGCATGATCCAGCGCTGCTGTCACGATGAGCCGCGCCAGTCCCTGACCCTGCATTCCGGGTGCTACGGCCACCCCGCCGACGCCCACCACCTCGGTCTCGGTGTCTCCGATCGCGACACGCAGTCGCAGCAGGCCGGTGTGTGCCACGAGCCGGCCGTGCCGTCCGATGCCGAAGTGATCTTCTTTCGGCAGCCAGGTCAGACCTGTCAAGGCGACACCGAAGGGGTCCTCGCCGGCGCCAAGGATCTCCTCCTGGTCCGCCTTCGTGTATTGGGCAAGTCGCATCACAGTCAGTGCACCGGAGGATGAGCTTTCAACCATTCCCCCATGATGATCGCATCGCCGACCACGGGCCAGACGCCCCCGCCACCCCGCACCGTGAAGGAACTCGGTCATTCGCTCGCTGCGTAGGCGGCAACGCGGTGGTCACTCGGTCGCGGAGCCAAAGGTGGAACCCAGGCGCTCGGCCTCGCCGTGGGAGCGCTCCGCGGCACGTCGGGCTTCACGCGCAGCCCGTTCCGCAGCCTTCAGCGCCTCACGCGCCTGTGCCGACGCCGCCACCGACTGCTGCTGCTCCTGTCGTGCCGTCCGCAGGTCGTGCTCCAGGCGCCGCACCCGCTTGCCGGCCTCCTCCGCCAGGGCCCGCGTAGCCGACTCGGCCTCCCTCGCCTCACGGAGCTCTTGCTCGCACCGGGCGGCCTCCGTGTCGGCCTGTGCCGCAGCAGTGCGAGCCCGTTCGAGATCCCGGAGCCGTGCATCGTCGTCGTGCCGTTGCCGTTGGTTCGGCCGGGTCCGCTTGGCCGGGGACGCGGCCGGGGCGGGGCGCGGCGGCGCGGTCTCCGGGGCGATGGCGGTGAAGTCGACCGTGGCCTCGGGCACCCTCACCAGTCGGCCGGCCGCCCACTGCCGGGCGACGTCCGGGTGGGCGAGCACGCCGTGGAGGATCTGTTCGATGGCTTGCAGTACGGTGTCGCTGACCGGCTGGCCTGCCTCGCCGGCCAGGGCGGCGGCGGTGCGGGCGAGGGTGGTGACGAGCTGGTGCTGCTGTCGGCTCGCCGTCCGCAGCTGCTCGGCGTCGAGCGTCCGGTGCGCCTCCCTCAGGTTCTCCCCCAGCGTCAAGAACCTCGCGGTCTCCTGCGGCTGCTGACGGGCCAGAAGGTTCGCGGCCCACGCCGCGGCCACCGGCCGGCGCAGCGCGGCGATCGCCTTCGCCGCCGCGGGGTCCTTCGCCTTGCGCGCCTCGGCGACGTACGCGTCCCGCGCCGCGGTGAACTGGTTCGGCGTGAGCCCGTACAGCTCGTCGGCGATCATCTCGACATCCACGCCCTCACTCTGTTCCGCCCTCACCGGGCTCGGTGGCTCCCACGGGTACCGGTTCCGCCGGATGCCTGGTCAGGTCACCCGCACGGACTGGACAGCGCCTTCCCACAGTGCTGCCCGTGCCACCGCGACGTACCGTCGGAGCACGGCCCCCGACAGGACGGGAGCCCGAAGGACCGGCCGCCCGCACCGCCGCCTCTCGAGTGCGGGTGGCCGACAACCGACCGCCGACCGACGTTGCGAACGCGCCGGGTGGGAGGGCAGGGGTTCATCCGACCCCACACCACGTCCGCCACCTCGCCTCCAACCCTCCACGAGGACACCGCCCAGACGGGCTATAGGGTCCTGCCTGTGGCGAATCATCAGGACGAGACCAGGGTGGCCTACGACGGGGTCGTCGAGCTGTACGCGTCGCTGTTCGCAGACCGGTTGGAGACACGGCCGTTCGCCCGGGCCATGATCGGCACCTTCGCCGAACTGGTGCGCGCGACGGGCAATCCACGGGCAGCGGACCTCGGGTGCGGGCCCGGGCATCTGACGGCCATGCTCAACGAACTGGGCCTGGACGCCTTCGGGCTCGACCTCTCGCCGGGCATGATCGACCACGCCCGCGAGGCCCATCCGGCGCTGCGCTTCCAGGAGGCGCGGATGGAGGCCCTGCCGATCGAGGACGGTGCGCTCGGCGGCGTACTGGCCCACTACTCGATGATCCACACCCCTCCGGGGGAACTGCCGGAGCTGCTCGCCGAACAGGTACGCGTCCTGGCACCGGGCGGCCTGCTCCTGGTCTCCTTCTTCGGGACCGACGGACCGGAACCGATCCGATTCGATCACAAGGTGACGCCTGCCTACAGCTGGCCGGCGGACCGGCTCGCCGACCTCCTGGCCTCCGCCGGACTCGATCCCTTCGCCCGGCTTCTCCACGACCCCGCCTCCGAGCGAGGCTTCCTCGACGCCCATCTGCTGGCCCGCCGTTCGTAGGGCCTGCCCGAGCGGCGGACGCTCACCAGTCCGCCTCATCCAGCCCGGCAAACGGTGTCTTCCAGTGTCCGGGGCATCGGGTAGGCGCGCTCCGCAGGAAACATCCGCTGGGCCTTGGTGGCATGGCCGGTCTGTATCAGGGTCGAGGCCCTGCGCACCTGGGGAGTGAGGTCGGTGAGACTGACGATCCAGTCGTCGGTGAACGTGCGGATCAGGTGGCGGCCAATGCCGACCTGGATGCTGTAGTGGTTCAGGGCCGCTCCGCGCGGCGAGCGCTCCGGGTCCCACTGGACGTGCACGGGCGCCTGGGCCACCGCCGCCGGGTCGGCGGTCGTCAGCACGGCCTGGGACAGGGCCTCCTCCCAGCCCTCCCGAGTGATCCGCACCGCGAGAACGCGTTCCTGGCCTGGCTTGCGGGCCCAGTTGCTGCGGTGCATCAGCCACATGAACGACGGCTTGATCCACGTCATCCGGTGGAACGAGAACGGCGCGACGAAGCGGCCCGCCCGCAGTGCCGCGTCGGCGATGGCGGGCGCATACGCCTGATAGACCACGATCGTGCGAGCGTCGTAGTCGGCACGAATCTGATACTGGGACGTCATGCGCCGCACCTTGCCATCTGGTCCGCCGGCGCGGCGAGCCGATTTCGCCGGCTTGTGGCCCTGTTCGACGGAGGGAACACAGAAGCCGGATGGCTCTTACGCTGGCAGCCGCGCGGCCGCCAGGGCTGCTCGATTCGTGACCGGCCTCGCGACCTGCTTCGCCACGCACGCCGGCATCCCCTCCACCGCGACCGCCGGCCCCGCGGCATCGGGGCAGCCGGCCGCCGTATCCGTCGCCTGACGCCGGAATGCCCCGGGCGAGGTGCCGACCAGCTCCGTGAAGCGGGTGGTGAACGTCCCCAGTGACGCGCAGCCGACCGCGAAGCAGACCTCGGTGACGCTGAGGTCGCCCCGCCGCAGCAGCGCCGCCGCCCGCTCGATACGACGCGTCATCAGATACGCGTACGGCGACTGCCCGTAGGCCGCCCGGAACTGCCGACTCAGATGTCCCGCGGACATGCTCGCCCCACGGGCGAGCGCCTCCACGTTCAACGGCAACGCGTACTGCCGGTCGATCCGGTCACGGACACGACGCAGCCGCGCCAGGTCAGCGAGACGCTGCGCCTGGACACGGGCACGGCGCCATTCAGGCCTGCACATCGAACCCCTCCCCTACGCCTTGGGCCTTCCCGATCCATCGGACGTCTTCGAGCACCTGGGTGCACGCCTCCCGGGTGGTCGCGGCGTGAGCCCGTACGGCTCAGCGCAGCTCCTGGAAGCGGACCAGATTGCCCGCGGGGTCGCGGAAGGCACAGTCGCGTACCCCGTACGGCTGCTCGGTCGGCTCCTGGACGACCTCCGCGTCACCGGCCTGCACCTTCTCGAACAACGCGTCGAGGTCCGGGGTGGCCAGCAGGATCCAGCCGTAGGTGCCCTTCGCCATCATCTCGGTGATCGTGCGGCGTTCGGACTCGGTGATGCCGGGATCGACGGCAGGGGGCGCCAGCAGGATCGACGTGCCCGGCTGCCCCGCCGGACCCACCGTGATCCAGCGCGTCCTGCCCTGCCCGACATCGCTGCGGACCTCGAAGCCGAGGAGGTCTCGGTAGAAGGCGACCGACGCGTCCGGGTCGTCGTGCGGGAGGGAAACCGTGTGAATGGTGATGTCCATGACCAGCAGGCTAGTCGCGGCCTCCTGGCCCGCGCTTCTCGAATCCTGACCGATCGCGCGGGTTGCAAGGGGGGTGGGGTCGCGGGATCGCTCTCACGCCCGGCAGGGCGTGAGGTTCGCCGACGGCGGACCGGGTGCCCGTCGTGGCGTGGTGGCCTGGGCCGCCCGTCCGCTCGGCCCAGGCCACCACGCTGTCGCGCTACCGCGCCATGTACTCCTGCCGCAGAGCGTCCAGGATGTGGGCCGCCTCGTCGAGGCCCGCGTTGCGGCAGCGGGCCGCGGCGGTCGTGAGGCGGGTGATGGCGTCGTTGCGCCGGTCCAGGCCGTTGCCCTCGATCAGCGCGGCCATGCGGACGGCCTCGGCGCGCGGCACCTCGCCTCGTTCGCCGCCCTGTTCGTGGGCGGAGATCGCGGCTTCCGCCTCGGCCAGCGCCTCGGGGAAGCGGTCTGCCTCGGCGAGGACGCGGGCGCGCCGGTAGTGGACGGAGCCCCTCTCGTACCAGTCCGGGTAGTCCTCGGCCGCGTCCGCCACGGCGGCGGCGATGACGGCGTCGGCCTGGGCCAGGTGGTCGAGGGCGGCGTCCACGCCCTCGGATTCCCTGGCCACCATGGTCAGGCGGGCGAACTCGCGCATCATTTCGGTGATCAGCGGCGGGTTCGGGGCCTCGGCGTGCGCCGCCAGGGCCCGCTGGTACGCCGTGGCCGCCTGGTCCCAGCGGTCGGCGAGGGCCAGGGTGGTGGCGGTCTCGGCGGCGACCAGCGTGTGGATGTACCGGTCCTCCTCCCATGCCGCGACGGTGTCCGCCAGGCGCAGGAACTCGGTGGCCGCGGGCAGGTGCTCCTCCAGCTCCCGCAGCCCGCGCGCCAGGTTGAGGCGGGCCTGGGCGAGGACGCGCTCGTCGAGGGAGGCGGCCGTCGGGTCGGACAGGACGGACTCCAGTACGGCGACGGCGTCGGCCTGCCTGCCGCTGCCGGACAGGACGTCGGCGAGCTGGAGCCGGGTCTCGGTGGCCTCGGTGTGCTCCTCCGCCTGGTCGAAGCGCGCGGCGGCCTCCGAGAGGTGGCGCACCGCGCCGGCCGGGTCGCCGAGGTGCGAGAGGGCGTGCCCGAGCAGGGCGTAGGTCGGGGCCAGCGGGAAGCGGGTGTCGTCGTACCGTACGGCGTCGGCGATCGCCTGGTGCAGCAGCTCCCTTGCCTCGGCCGGCTCGCCCTTGGCCATCAGGAACTGCGCGAGCAGGGCCCGCGGGCGTGAGCCTCGCCAGGGGCGCGCGGAACCTTCCAGGTCCTTCAGGGCGGCGCGCAGTTCCGTCTCGGCCCGGGCGTGGTCGCCGCGCCGCCCGTGCAGGTCCGCGACGTACTGGCGGGCGTTGGCGCGCTGGTGGGGGACGGACAGGCGTTCGGCCTCCGCACCGAGGCGGCCGACGTGCTCCTCGAACCGTTCCATGGCGGCGTCGGGCGGCTCCGGAAGCCGGTGCTCGGCGTCGCGGTAGGCGGCGTAGGCGCAGGCGTTGAGCACGATGAGGTACTCGCGGACCCGCTGGCCGCCCACGTCCGCGCCGGAGGCCGTCTCCCCCGCACCGGGCGACTCGCCCGTCAGCGGGGCCTCGGTCATCAGACGCTCCGCGTCGCGCAGGAACCCGTCGAGGCGGGCCCGTACGGCGTCGCCGTTCGCCTCGGCCTCCTCGGGGGTGGTCCCCCAGGACGCGGCGCGGGCCCGGGCGGACAGGGCGTGCCAGGGCATCCCGACCCGCTCGAACAGATCGGCGGCTTCCTCCATCGCCACGACGGCCTCGTCGTCGTGGTCGGCCGATCCGAGTCCGCCGGCACGGTGCTCGGCGAGCTCCGCGCGCAGCAGGTCCTCCGGGCCGAGTCCGGCGTCGTGCTCCGCGCCGCCGTCGGCGAGGCGCTGGTCGACGGCGGTCCACAGGCGCTCTGCCGTGGGGTGCCCCTCGCGCGAGAGGCGGCGTGCCTCGCCCACGAGGGCGACGAAGTCCTCGGGGAGCGCGGCGACCGGGGCCTTCGCGGCCGGGGCGGGCGCGACGGGGCCGCGGGCGGCGGGCGACCGCAGGCCCAGCGGCAGCGGCTCGTCGACCAGGGGCTGCCGGGCGAGCCGCAGGGCGCGCCGGTCGCCGACGGCGGTGGTGCCGTTGCGCCCGTCGAAGGCCGCGGCCAGCGCGTCGGCCTCGGAGCGGACGTGGCCGAGGAGTTCACCGGCCGTCCAGTTCCGGCCGGGCGGTCCGGCGACCGGCGTGTCGGCGTGCCCGTCCTCGACCAGGCGGGCGATCAGGACCTCCACGCCGGTGAGGAACTCCAGGTGGGCCAGCGGGGCGCCGACGGCCTCGAACAGCGGGCGGTTCTCGGCGAGGATCTCCAGGCCGCGGCCCTCGTTGCGCGACAGGGCGCAGAACTCCAGGTGGAGGCCGACCTCCTGCTGCGTACCGTTGCCGCCGCGGACCTTGCGGTATCCGGTGAGGTGGTGGGAGCGGACCTCGTCCGTGCGTCCGGTGCGCAGCATCGGCAGCAGGGCGCGGGCCTGGCTCGCCTGCGGCTCCTCGCTGCACGCCTGCGCGCCGCCGAGGACCGGCGCCCAGGTGTCGAGGGCTCCCTCGTCGTCGCCCGACAGCACCTGGTGCCAGGCGAAGTTGCGGGTCTCGCAGGCCTCGCAGTCGCTCAGCTCGGTGCGCCCGCGGGTCGCCCACAGGTCGTACGCGTCGGCGACGCCGTCGCCCGTGTGGACGGCGACGTGGTAGCGCATGGCCGCGACGGGCTGCATGTCGTGCTCGGCCGCCTCGTAGCGAGAGCGCATCCGGTCGATCCAGCCGTGCACGGTGGCCAGCGGCACCTCGGGGACCTGGAGCAGTGACGTGGTGACCCACTTGAAGCGCCAGAAGACCTGGTGGGCCTCCCAGGGGCTGAACGACTCGGGCGCGGTGTCCCAGAGCTTGAGCAGCCGGGCGAAGACGACGGGCGACTTGCGGTGTTCGCCGGTGAACTCATAGGCCGTCATGAGTTCCAGCAGGGCGGTGACGAGCACGTCGGGCTTGTCGAACGCCTCCGCCGCCTCGACGAGTTCCTCGGCGGTGACGGTGCGGTGGAGACCGTGCGGGCGGTCGTGGTTCTCCCGCATCGCCTCCAGCACGGCCTCGGGGGTGTCCAGCATCTAGATCTCCTTCCGGGGCTCGGTGCCGGGGGCGTCCGTGCCGGGGTGGTGCATGGCGTGGGTGAGCAGTCCGATGAACGCCCGGTTGAGCAGGGCGCTCTCGCTCGCCTTCAGGGGGCGGCGGCTGAGCAGCAGGGCCTGGCCGTAGAGCGCTTCGGCGGTCGTGACGGCGAGGCCGCGCTCGGCGATCGTGATCGCCTGGCGGACCAGCGGGTTGAGGTGGTTCAGGACGAGCTGCGCCCGGGGGGTCTCGTGGCGCAGGGAGCCGAGGATGTCGGCCCACAGGCCGTCGCTGTCGGCCGCGAGGTGGGACCGGGTCCGCTCGTGGCGTGCCTCACGGTTGTCGAGGAGCAGCGCGGGGGCGGTCACGGGCTGGAAGTCGCGCAGGACGACGTCGCAGTCGTGGACGCCGACGGTCTCCCGGGCGATGGCGAGGAAGGCAGCCGCGCGCAGCTCGGCGGTGGGGTCGACGGCGTCGAGGTGGGCGGTGACGGTGGCCGGGTCGAGGTCGGTGACGCTCGTGCCGGGCCGGATCTCCGGCAGCCGGAGCACGAGGTCGCGGTCGTAGGTATAGCCGCCGTTGACGACGCCGAGGCCGGCGGCCGAGGCGATCGGGGCGACCTGCCGGAACTCCTCGACGCTCCGGGTGACCAGGAGGGCCGGGTGGGTCCGGGCGAACTCCTCCAGGGTGACGTTGCCGTCGGTGGTCTCGAACGGCAGCCACGGCAGCACGATGCGGAGCAGTTCGTCGTCGTAGCGGGCGAGCGCCTTGACGGCGAGGTGGTGGCTGTCGATGAACCGGTGCAACAGGGCCGGATCGCTGGCGGCGAGCCCGGTGAGCCAGTCACGGATCCGGTCGCCGAGGGCGTCGCGTACGGCGGACAGCGTGCCGTCCTCGTACAGCGCCTCACGGGAGGCGGTCGGCCGCAGGCTCGTGGTGTCGACGACGCACCGTACGAAGAACGCCCAGTCCGGCAGCAGCTCCGGGGCCTGGTCGGTGAGCAGCATGCCCTTGAGGTGGACGCGGTGGCCCGCGCGCTCGGCCGGGCTGACGGGGGTGGGCAGGACGTACGCGGCGCCCCGCAGGCCGGCCGCCGGGAGGTCGAGCTCGATGGTGTCGAGCGGGGTGAAGCCGAAGAGGGTACGGCCGTACTCGGCGAACGCCTCGCGGCGGGCCAGCGGGGAGCGGTGGGTACGGTCCCACGGAGGCGTCTCGTTGACGCGGTGGTCCTCACCGCGCGGTCCGACGACGGCGACCTCGTGCCGCAGCAACCCGCCGTAGTGCCGGGCCAGTTCGACGACCCGCTCGGGGCTCGTCCACTCCGCGTTGTCGACCCGCGGAACGAGCCGCACGGTCGTGCCCGGCTCGGGCACGGCCGAGGCGGGCAGCGTACGGATGGTGTAGCGCCCGTCGGAGTGGCCGCGCCATTCGACGGCGGGCGCCGCCGGGTCCGCCGCGGACCTGGTGAGCACCGTGATCTCGTCGGCGACCACGAAGCAGGCGAGCAGACCGATGCCGAACTGGCCGATGAACTCCCCGCGCGCGGCATCGAGCCCCGCCCCGTCGAGAGCGCCGTCCGGGGTCCGCTTGGAGCTGCGCCCGATGGTGGCCAGGAAGCGGTGGACGTCGGCCTCGGACAGACCGACGCCGGTGTCCGTGACGGTGAGGGTGTCGCCGGTGCGCACGGTGATGGTGCCGGGCGCGGCGGGGTCCAGCGCCTGGCGCGCGGTGATGGCGTCGACGGCGTTCTGGAGCAGCTCGCGCAGGTAGACGCGGGGGCTCGAGTAGAGGTGGTGGGAGAGCAGGTCGACCAGGCCGCGCAGGTCGACCTGGAAGGTGTGCGCGGTCTCGGAACCGGAAGGGGACAAGGGTCGGTCCTTCGCTGGGCGCGCCCGCGCCGGAGGGCGGGGCGGGCGGGCTTGTGGGCGGGAGGGGGGGGAGGCGGCCGATGGGCGGCCTGTCGGCGACCGCTGGTCGATCCGTCGGGGCGGGTGGGGGCGGCCGGGACTCGGCCGCGGCGCCGGACGACGGCCGGCGGCTGCGGACCGCCGGTCAGGCGTCAGGCGTCAGGCGTCAGGCGTCAGGCGTCAGGCGTCAGGCGTCAGGCGTCAGGCGTCAGGCGTCAGGCGTCAGGCGTCAGGCGTCAGCGGCCAACGGTCGCCGATCCCCGGTCGTTGACCGGTCAGCGTCCGGCTGCGGAACGCATCTTCCGGTAGGCAGCGGCCGGGTCGGAGCCGTTGAGGTAGTACCAGGGGGACTCGGTGACCCGCCCCTCGGCGGCCTCGAAGCACTCGCGTGCTCCCGCTCTGTCGCCGGCCAGTGAGAAGGCCATGGCGAAGGTGTTGACCAGCGGGAGCCAGCCGCGCCCGCGCGCGAAGTCCGGGTGCCGGTAGGAGTGGTCGGCGGCCTCGTTCAGCGAAGCCGCGACCTCGGACCCGCGGATGTACGTGGCGTCCGCCCCCTCGTCGAGGCTGACCCAGTGTTCGATGTGCGCGTACGGGACGAGCTGACCGAGCAGCGTGCCGCCGGGTGCGCCGAAGGCCGCGGCCCGCGCGAAGGCGTGCATCTCCTCGTGCGATCCGCTCCACTTCGCGCACACCTGCTGCAACTGCTGCTGGTGGGCGCCCAGGTGGTACGGGGATCGCCGCACGGTCGCCTCGAAGCGGCGGCGCGCGACGGCCTGGCCGACCTGGAGGCCGCGGCCGGTGATCTGCAGGCCGTACCAGGGCGAGGACCATCCGGGCTCCCGCTCGGCGACCTCGTACAGCCACTGTTCGGCCTGGCGCAGGCGCGCGTGGAACACCTCGAACTGCTCGCGCGAGACGTGCTTGGCGAGGGCGTCGGTCCGGGCCTCCCAGCCCCAGGTGATGTGTCGGATGCCGGCGACGAGGCGTGGCAACGGGGCGTCCGGCTCGGCTTCGAGGACGGGCGCGATCCACTGCTCCACCCCGGCGGTCTCGGCGACCGCCCACAGGAGCTCCGTCCGGTCGGCGCTCTCGGGCCGGGCCTCCAGTACGGCGCGTACCGTCGGCCAGTCCGCGGCCTCGGCGGCCGCGCGTACACGCGGCACGTCGGGGTCGCCGGAGTCCTTCTGCAGCTTCGCGTCGGGCCGCCCGGCCCATCTCCCCAGTGTGAGCCCCCAGTCACGGAGCAACGCCATGTCCCCACCCCTTGCCATGTTCGAACGGGCAGGTCATCGATCTTCCCACCCGGTGGCATAGTGACTATCACGGGCGACCGACAATCGCACACCAGTATCCACAGCTGGCTTCCGGACCTCGGGGTTCGGGAGGCGAGGTGGCAGGTTGACACGGTGTTCGACTCTCCGCGTGAGCCGTGGCTGCGTGAGCCGTGGCTGCGCGGCAGACTGCACCTGCCCGTTCATCGAGCCGTTCAGCGAGTCGCGTACCGACCCGGCCGGGGCTGCCGGCGGAACTCGTCGAAACGCTCGCGCACGATGACGACTCCCGCCGAGGGCGCTGCGGCCAATTCGGCCCTCCCCGTTCCGCCCATGCACGCACTCCTCGACCACTGCCTGAACGGCACCGCCACCCTTCCGGGGGCCGTCCAGCGTTGACGGACGACGCCCCCACGGATTTCGGCAGGTCAGGCTGGGAGGGCGATCAGAAGCAGGGGCGTGGTGGTGGGCTGGGGGGAGCCTCCGGTGGGTTCGAGGGTGAGGCCGACGGCGCTCGCGTCGGTGGGGCTGCCGGTGAGGATGACGGTGCCGTCGTGGTCGATGAGACCGGCGGGGAGCATCGTGCCGTTGTGGTCGAGCCAGAGCTGATAGGTCTTGCCGGTGCCCGGCGCGGGGAGGTTGGCGGCGGTGAAGACGGCCTTGTTCTGCCGGTCGGAGGTGACGACGCTGGTCAGCGCTCCGTTGGCGGCCCGCGCGTGGGCGGTACGGGCGTCGGGTGCGGCGAGGACGGCGCTGACCGCGTCGAGTTGCCGCTGCGATTGGCGGGCCTGCCGTTCGAGGTCCTGGATGTGCTGCGTCTGCCACACCGTGGCGCCGCCGAGTACGGCCGCGGCCACGCCGGCGGCCAGGGCGAGCACGGGGGCCTTGCGGCGCAGGGCGCTGCCGAAGGCGGGGGCGGAAGCCTGGGTGGGGATACGTGGCGGGAGTTGACGCACTCCCTCGATGGCGGCCATGACCTGGGCCTTGGCTGTGGCGGGCGGTGCCAGGGAGACGGCCGCCGCCAGGCGTGCCGCGGTCGCGTCGAACTCCGCCACATCCTGCCGGCAGGCCGCGCACGTGCGCAGGTGGTCTTCGAAGGCGCCGCGCTCTCCGGGGTCGAGCGCGTTCAGGGTGTAGGGGGCGGCGAGGGTGTGGAGGTCGGTCACGTCGTGCTTCATGCGGTCACCCCCATGCAGTCGCGGAGCCGGATGAGCCCGTCGCGCATGCGTGTCTTGATGGTGGGAAGCGGCGTGCGCAGGGCTTCGGCGACTTCACGGTAGGTCAGCCCCTGGTAGTACGCGAGGGTGACCGCCTGCCGCTGGAGTTCGGTGAGGCCGCGCACACAGCGCCGGACCTGCTCGGACTCCAGCCGGGTCTCGACCTGTTCGGCGACCTCGTCGTACGCGGTGGTGTGTTCGCGGGCGGCCTGGGCGTGCTCGCGGTCGGACGCGGCCTGGGCGGAGCGGACCCGGTCCACGGCCCGCCGGTGGGCGATGGTCGCCGCCCAGCTGGTGACCGAGCCGGCGTCGGGGCGGTAGCGCGCGGCCTGGCGCCACAGGTCGATCATCACCTCCTGGGCGACCTCCTCCGACTGCGCCCGATCACGTACGACTTTGATCACGATCCCGAACACCAGGGGCGCGAGGCCGTCGTAGAGGACGGAGAAAGCCTGCTTGTCACCGTGCGCGACCTTCTCCATGACCTCGGCCAGGTCGCTGCGGGCGGGGTCGCCGCAGGGTCGGGCGGTGAAGGGGAGCGGTTGGTTCACCGGCGCGGCTCCGGACGTGGGGAGGAGGAGACGGAGGGGCGGTCGGGCGGGGTCGGGGGGCGGGGGGTCCATCGCATGTCAGTCCTCGACTGGTCGCTCAGGGGGTGACGGGCCGCCCCACGGGTCGGGCCGGCCACCGCGCAAGGGGTGGGCGTGCGTGTCAGCGGTACTTCGTAGCGGTGGGGCGCGCGGATGGGAGGCCGGTTTCTCACGCCGATGGGTGGGAGCCGATCGCCTTCAGCGCCTCCAGGTCGTCGATGAGCGTGCATCGGGTCCTGCCTGCGGGTTCGGATGCCTTCACCTGGTAGTTCGGCGCGGGGCGCCTGGCGGATGCGGCGTGCGGCATCCGGCATCCGGCATCCGGCATCCGGCATCCGGCATCCGGCATCCGGTTCGAAAACGCTGTGCGGGGCTCTGCGATACCCGCACTGACTGCCTGCCCGCATGTTCCACGGACGCGCCGGGAGGCAACACGGACCGGTCTGTTCACTCGTTCGGGGGTCGGGCCCATCCGCTGGGCGGGGGCCGCCGAATGACGGGTGTGAGCAGCTTTCCCAGAACTCTTTCCCGCGTCGCGCTGGGCGCGTCGGCCGGGCTCGTGGCCGGTTTCACGGCGCTCGCCGTGGCCGAGCTGGTCGCCGGGCTGGTGCGGCCGGCCGCGGGGCCGGTGACCGTGGTGGGCGGTGCGTTGATCGACCGGACTCCGGCCGCGGTGAAGGACTTCGCGATCCGTACGTTCGGCGAGAACGACAAGGCCGTCCTGCGGGTCGGGATCCTCGCCGCGCTCGGCCTCGCCGCGATCGGTCTGGGCGTGCTCGGCCTGCGTCATCGGCGCGTCGGCGCCGCCGGCGTCCTGCTGTTCGGGGTCGTCGGAGCCGTCGCGGCCCTGGGCCGTCCCGACTCCACCGGCGTCGCTGACGCACTCCCCTCCCTGATCGGAGGCCTGGCCGGCTGCTTCACCCTCTACGTACTGGCCTCGAAAGCAGCCGTGGTGACGACTCCGGCCGACAGCGAGGGCGAGCGCGGGACCGGCGTGTGGGACCGGCGCGGTTTCCTCGTCGCGGCGGGAGTGACCGCCGCGACGGCGACGTCGGCAGGCGTGCTCGGGCGATTCCTGTCCGGGCGGCAGGGTCAGGGGGCGGTCGCCTCCCGAGAGAGGCTGGTGCTGCCCGAGCCCTCTTCGCCAGCCCCGCCCGTACCGCCCGGCGCGAGGCTGAAGGTGCCCGGCATCTCCCCCTTCATCACGCTCACCCGCGACTTCTACCGCGTCGACACCGCCCTGATCGTGCCCACGATCGACGCCGGAACCTGGCGGCTGCGGATCCACGGCAAGAGCGTCACCCGCCCGCGTACGTACACCCTGGACGAGCTCCTGGCCCGTCCGCTCATCGAACGCGACATCACCCTCACCTGCGTCTCCAACGAGGTCGGCGGCCCCTACGTCGGCAACGCCCGCTGGCTCGGCGTCCCCCTCGCGGGCCTGCTCCGGGAAGCCGGTGTCCGGCCGCCCTCCCACGGCGGCGCGGCCGATCAGCTCGTGGCGCGGTCGGTGGACGGCATGACGCTCGGCTCCCCCGTCGAGGACGTCATGGACGGCCGCGACGCGATGCTAGCCGTGGGCATGAACGGCGAACCCCTGCCCTTCGACCACGGCTTTCCCGTCCGCATGCTCGTCCCCGGCCTCTACGGATACGTCTCGGCCTGCAAGTGGATCGAGTCGATCGAGCTCACCACCTTCGACGCCTACGACCCGTACTGGGTCAAGCGAAAGTGGGCCCGCCGGGCGCCGATCAAGACGCAGGCACGTATCGACACCCCCAGACCCTTCGCCCGCCCAGCCCCCGGCACCGTCACCATCGCGGGCGTCGCCTGGGCCCAGCACCGCGGGATCACCCGCGTCGAGATCCGCATCGACGACGGGCCGTGGCGGGACGCCGACCTCGCCGTCCAGGACACCGTCGACACGTGGCGCCAATGGTCCTACCGCTGGGACGCCACCTCCGGCAGCCACACGCTCACCGTGCGCGCCACCGACGGCACCGGCCAGGTCCAGACCGAACAACGCACCCGCACCCTCCCCGACGGAGCGAGCGGCCGGCACAGCGTCTTCGTCACCGTCCCGTAGACCACCGGACCGGCCCGTAGACCACCCGTCCAACCCACAGACCACCGGACCGGCCCCTCAGGCCAGGCCCGGCAGCTCAACCAACACCCTCATCACTCACACGAACAGCTCGTCAAGGAGTAAAAGATCATGAACAGCATGAAGATCCGCCGCACCGCGATCGCCGTCGCCGCGGCAGCCCTGCTCCCCCTCTCCCTGGCCGCCTGCTCGGACTCCGGCAGCGATACCAAGGCCGCCGCCACCGCGGCCGCCGGGGACCAGGCGAAGACGGAGGAGAGTTCCCCCTCCGAAGAGGCGATGACCGGTGACCAGCCCTTCGGCCCGGCCTGCGCCGGGGTTCCCAAGGAGGGTGCCGGTTCCTTCGACGGCATGGCCAAGGACCCGGTCGCCACCGCCGCCTCCCACAACCCTGCCCTGTCGACGCTGGTCGCCGCGGTCGAGAAGGCCGGGCTCGTCGACACCCTCAACAACGCCGAGGACATCACCGTCTTCGCGCCGACCAACGACGCCTTCGCGAAGATCCCGAAGGCCGACCTCGACAAGGTCCTCGCCGACAAGGCCGCTCTCACTGACATCCTGACCTACCACGTCGTCGGCCAGAAGCTGACCCCGAAGCAGCTCGAGAACGGCACCTTCACGACCCTCCAGAAGGGCACGCTCACCACCACCGGATCCGGCGAGTCCTACAAGGTCAACGGCACGGCCGAGGTGGTCTGCGGCAACGTCAAGACCGCCAACGCCAACGTCTACATCATCGACACCGTCCTCATGCCCAAGTAGCCCGTTCGGGCCCGCAAGGGCCAACGGCCGGCGGCCGGCTCCCCCACACCACCGGTGAATCGGCGCCGCGAGCGCAACACCGGCCGCCCCACCCCAGCAACCGTCCCGCGCAGGCCCGCCGAATCGGCAGGGCCTGCGCACGGCCCTCCCCAGCCGACGGTGCGGTGCCGACGGCGTTGCACCCGGCCGACGACGGGCGGGCCGCCTACTGTCTGCCTGTGGACCAGACCGACCAGCGCGCCGAAGGCGCGGGACCGTTCACCACCCGCCTCACCTGGCACCCGCCAGGCGGCGGGACCGCCACCTGGGAATCCAGGCCCGCCCGGCGCCGAGGGCGCATCACCGTCCACCCGCCCGGGGCGACCGGCGCCCGTCACGACACCGCCGACGACACGGCCCTCGCCCGGCTGCGCACACTCAACGCGATCGCGGCCACCGCCTTCATCATCGGCGGAGGTCTCTTCACGGCCGGCGCCGCGATCGCCCAATTCGGCTCCGGTGACGCCACCACCTGTGCCTCGGTGTACTTCGCCGGAGGCCTGTTCTTCAACACCGGCGGCTACGTGTCCCTGCTCCAGGTCGTCAACGCCCCACGCCACATGCCCGGAAAGGAAGGCACGCTGGTCGCCCGAGGGTGGCGCTGGTGGAGCTACGAACCGATGCGGGTCGACTGGCTGAGCGCTTTCGTCCTGTTCGCAGGCACCCTGGTGTTCGCCGTCGACCTGCTCGACTCCTTCCTCCAGGGCCTGACCGTCCAGCAGACCAACCGGCTGATCTGGGCCCCGGACGTCATCGGCTGCGTCCTCTTCCTGATCTCCGGTCACCTCGCGTTCGTCGAGATCTGCCACGGCAGGCCGTGCGTCCGGCAACGCGACCTCGGCTGGTGGATCGTCGCGGTGAACCAGCTGGGCTCGATCCTCTTCATGATCTCGGCCCTCGCCGCCTACACGCGCCCCGCCACCGGCAGCCTGATCAACACCGACATCGCCAACTGGGGCACCCTGACCGGCGCCCTCTGCTTCTCCGCAGGCGGCATCCTCCAGCACTACGAGCGCCCCTGACCCGGCCTGAAACGGCCAGGGGGCGCGGTCTGCGCCGGAGGTCACCTACCAGGTGCCACCCGACAGCGGGCTGGTTCCTACGGGCCGCCCCGCAGGGCGCATGGTCACATCCGGCCACATGATGGAGTCCGGACATCGAACGGAGGCCGATGCATGATCCAGATCGCCGACATCCGGGAGTGGCGCGAGCACGACGTCGTGGACGCGGACGGGAAGAAGATCGGCACGCTCGAGTCGGTCTACGTGGACACCGCCACCGACGAACCGTCGTTCGCGACCGTCACCGTCGGTCTGCCTACCCGGCACCGGCTGGTCTTCGTACCCCTCGGCGAAGCGACGGTCGGTCCCGGCTATGTGAAGGTCCCGTTCACCAAGACCTCGGTGAAGGACGCACCGGCCATCGACACGGACGGCGTACTGCCGGCGGAGCGAGAACCCGAGGTCTTCGCACACTACAACCTGGAGTACCAGCCCGGCGCCGGCGGCGAGCGCCGCCTGGCCAGGCGCTGAACAGCCGGAAGGGGCCCTCCCGGTCTGGGTACTGCCGCTCGTCAGGAACGAGAGGGGCCGACCGTGGTGAATGACCAGGACGCACACGAGGAGGCGGGTGTTCAGATTCCTCCACGTATTCACCCTGCCAGCGAGAGATGGATCGCTGACGCCGAGCGCGACGATCGTCGTGGTCTCGACGGACGTCGCACTCGGCGCGATCGCGCGCACCGGCCCCCGGGCCGGGCGGCTAGTGCTGGAACGGGAAGCGGTAGGAGTCCACGTAGCCGGGGGCCGGGGTGCCGACGCCCGTGACCGTGTCGTAGCCGCGTACCGCGGTCAGGGAGCTGTCCTTGCCGAGGCTGCGGACCGAGGTGACGAGGCCCTCGGAGGCATCCGTGCCGTTCGCGAAGTCGTTGCGGGCCACGGCGAGGTCGCGGTCCTTGCCCAGCGGGTGGTCCGTGACGTCGTGGAGGAGCGGGGAGCCGTAGCGGGCGTAGATGCCGGGGTTGGCGAAGCCGATCGGGAGGCGGCGGGCCTGCTGGGCCAGGGCCTGGAGGCCCGCGACGACCGGGGCGGCGAGTGAGGTGCCGCCGATGCGGTACTCGTCGTACGACACCGAGCCGTCGGGCCAGGTCTGCGTCTGGCCGACGAGGAAGCCGGTGTTCGGGTCGCCGACGGCCGCGATGTCCGGGACCGTGCGCATGCGGGGCGCGCCGTTCGCCTGGGCGAGCGTGTCGGGTACGACGCCGCGCTGGTAGGCGGGCTGGTGGACGGTCGCGCTGGTGCCGCCGCCCGCTCCGCTGGTGTACGCGCCGGGGAAGCCGGTCCAGGCGGAGCCGTCGGCGGCGAGGGGGGCCTTCAGGGTGCCCCAGCCGGTCTCGAACTGGTAGCGGTCGTTCTTGCCGACGGCGAGCGACGTGCCGCCGACCGCCGTGACCCAGGCCGAGTTGGCCGGGGTGTCGACCTGCTTCGTGCCGGTGTTCGCGACCTCGTCGCCGTTGTCGCCGGAGGAGAAGTAGAAGCCGATGCCCTCGACCGCGCCGAGCTTGAAGGTCCGGTCGTAGGCGGCCGCGATCTCCGGGGTCTCGTTGGCCTCGATGTCGCCCCACGAGTTGGAGACGATGTCGGCGAGCCGCTTGTCGACGATCTTGTTGAGGGTGTCCAGGAGGTCGGGGTCGTTGCAGGACGCTCCCGCGACGTAGACCACGTCGGCGTCCGGGGCGACCGCGTGGACGGCCTCGACGTCGAGGGTCTCCTCCCCGTACCAACCGGACGCGTCGCAGTCCTCGGTGTGCGTGTACTCGGCCGGGGTGACCTGGCGGAGCTGGCCGGCGCGGTACGCCTTGTCGCCGTTGCGTGCGGCGTACTTCCGCGCGTCCGCCGCGATGGTCGGGCTGGCGTAGGCGTCGGTGATGGCCACGGTGACGCCCCGGCCGGTGTAGCCGCCGGCGCCGTAGGCGGCGCGCAGCTGCTTGCCGGTGTAGCCCTTCACCGCGTACGGGACCTTCGCACCGTACGCGTCCGGGAGGGAGGTGGCGGTGTTCGACCCGTAGAAGGTGGAGAAGGGGCCCGCGTTGCGGAATCCGGCGCCGGGGCCGGGCAGCGTGTCCTTGTGCGTGGCACGGTGCGGGGCGTTGTCCAGGCCGGTCACCGTCAGCACCGCGTGCGCGAGGGCGCCCGGCGCGGAGGGGGTGGTGGTGGGTGCGCGGTAGACGGCGGCGCCCTTGCGGTAGTCGTGCAGCTGGGTCGCGAACGCCTTCTGGGCGGCGGCCACATCACCCGAGACGGCTATGTAGTGCTCGTTCGTGGCAGTCACAGTGAGACCGGCTCCCTGGAGCCACTGCGTGACGGCCTTGACCTGTTCCGGCGTCGCGCCGAAGCGCGTGCGCACCTGGTCGGGCGTCAGGTAGGCGCCGTAGCTCGGCGACTTCGGGTCGGAGACGGCCTCGGCGTACGCGGTGAGGCCCTGCGGGTCCCGTCCTGCCAGGTAGACGCGGGCGTCCACCCGCGCGGAGCGCGCGGTGCTGCCCCGGTCCGCCGAGTCGGTGGCCCAGCCGGGCCGGGCCCCCTCCAGCGCCACCCGGCCGCCGGGCACCGGAGTCGTGGCCTGCGCGGCCGGTATCCCGACGGCGAGTGCTCCGGCGAGCAGCGGCAGGGCCGCCGCGATGCCCATTGACGTGCGCCGTATCGTACGGCTGCTTCCCATGTCGTCCCCTGTGGTGAGGCGTTCGCGTGCTGCGCGTGAAGCGCAGCGGGTACGGCGCCACTCTGGTCAGGATCAGTTCATGCCAGGGGAAGCGGGTGATCAAAAGAGGTCAAAGAGCTTTCAATGAAAGGGAATTGGCGGCGGCTCCCCCGTTCGCCCGTCGGTCCGGATCGGCCTGGATCGGTCCGGATCGGTCCGGATCGGTCCGGACCGGTCCGGATCGGCCTGGGTGCTCCTCGGTGCGCATCTCCACCCGTACCTCCACCCGTGGGTGCAGGTGTCAGGAGGCGGTCTTCAACATGCTGGATCCATGACTCTCACCGACTGGCTCGTCGACATCGCGCTCATCCTCGTCGTCTTCCGGCAGCTGCGGGAAGGACGACTGGGGCCCAAGTCCTACCTGATCCCTCTGGGGATCGTGGCGTTCTTCGCCTCCCAGTACCTGGACGGCATACCTACGCAGGGCAACGATCTGCTCCTCATCGGCGTGACGGCCGGTGTGGGCGCGGCGCTCGGCATCGCCGGTGGCGTGTTCACCCGGATCCGCGTACTGAACGGCGATCTGATGATCAAGGCCGGGGCGATCTCGGCGGTCCTGTGGGTGCTCGGCATGGGCTCCCGGCTGGCCTTCCAGCTGTGGGTCGACCACGGGGGCGCCGGTGACGTCGGCAGGTTCAGCGTCGCGCACCGGATCACCGGCCAGCAGGCGTGGGTCACCGCCCTTCTGCTGATGGCGGTCGCCGAGGTCGTCACCCGTCTGGCCACGATCTTCGTACGCAGTCAGATGGTGGCTCGTGCGACGGGTACGCCCCAGCCCGGGACGCCGAGCACGCCGCTCACCGGTCGGCTCAAGTGATCATGGCGTATCGTCACAGCATGTCACTGAGGACCCCGAGGACTCCCGGCGGTGTCGAGGGAGCCGGGCCCGGCCTTACGGAGCGTAGCCGGGTTGCTCCGTGGGTATGGGCGGCGGTTCTCTTCGTCGCCCAGGTTCTCACCCTTCGGCCCCTGGGCCTCAGTGGCCGTGGCCTCGCCGTGGCGCTGCTCTTCGGCGTCAACTTCGGCATCTTCGCGCTGCGGCTCGTGCCCAGGAGGCTGCTCCCCGACCGCCTTCTTCTTCCTACGATGGTGGTCGGGGTCGCGGCGGCGGCGGGCTTGCTGGCCGTCGCGGACACGGGGACGGCGTCGCTGTTCGCCTTCTTCCTCGCCGCCTTCATCGGCTACCGGCTGAGCGTCAAGCCGGCCACGGCTCTCGCGGTGGCGCTGAGCCTGCTGTGCGGCGCCGCTCTGGCGTTCCGTGCCGACCCGGGCCAGCAGGGGCTGTCCCTCATGGCCGGGCTGTCGACCGGCGCCCTGGTCCTGGCGGGAATGTCGGGGCGGAGCCGGGCCCAGGCCGTCGAAGCCGCGATCGCAGCCTCCGCAGCGGCCGAGCGTGCCGCCCGCGCCGAGGCCCGGACGTTGGTGCTGACCGAACGAAGCAAGGTGGCACGAGACGTCCACGACGTACTCGCGCACTCCCTGGCCGGCATCAACATGCAGCTCGAACTGGCGGACGCGCTCATCGAGGTCGGTGAGGCGGACAAGGCACGGCAGGCGACCGCCCGGGCGCAGAGCCTCGTGAGGGAAAGCCTGAAGCAGGCGCAGTGGACGGTGCGTGCGCTGCGCGAGGAGGATCTGCCCCTCCTGGAGAGTCTCACCGCCATGCTGGAATCGTCCGGGCATCGTCAGGCCCTCACGGTGACCGGAACGGTGCGTGAGCTGCCGACGCAGACCGCGCACAACCTCCTCCGGATCGCGCAGGAGGCCTTGACCAACGCGACCCGCCACGCGCCTGGAGGCACGGTGCACGTGACGGTGTCGTACGAGGAGAAGACGACCACCTTGAGCATTCTCAACGGGCCGGCGACCCTGCCGGTGTCCGCGGGTACGGGAAGCGGGATGGGGCTGATCGGTATCCGCGAGCGCGTCGCTCTCATGGACGGGACGGTGACGACGGGTCCCGTGCCGTCAGGCCCTCAGCGGGGGTCCTGGAAGGTCGAAGTGGTGATTCCGGCATGACCGGGTCGGCAACGCCCTCTCCCCCGATCAACGTCGTCATCGCCGACGACCAGGCCGCCGTGCGCGAGCCGCTCGCGATGGTCCTCGCACTGGCCGGGGACATCAGCGTCGTCGCGACCGCCACCAACGGACGTGAAGTGCTGGACATCGTCGCCGAGAAGCCCGTCGACGTCGTACTGATGGACCTCCGCATGCCCGAGATGGACGGGACCGAGGCGACACGCCGGCTGGGCGAAGCCCACCCGGACGTGGCCGTGGTCGTCCTCACGACGTTCGCCGACGACGACTCGATCATGACGGCGCTCGCCGCGGGTGCCCGTGGCTATCTGACGAAGAACGCGGGCCGTGAGGACATCGCCCGCGCGATCCGCGCCGCCGCGGCCGGCCAGTCGGTCCTGGACCACGAAGTGCGCAACCGCCTGCTCGCCGCCGTGACCGGGGCACAGCGCTCCGCGCCGCGTGAACCCCTGCCCGCCGACCTGACCCCGCGCGAGCGCGAGGTGCTGGCTCTCATCGGGGAGGGACTGCCGAACCGGGCGATCGCCGAGCGGCTCTTCATCAGCGAGGCCACGGTCAAGACGCACATCAACAACCTGTTCGCCAAGGCCGGCATCCGTGACCGGGCGGATGCCGTGCGCCGGGCGATCGCCGCCGGGCTGGCGTGACTGTCGTGACCGCGCCGGCGGGGGGCGCCGCGGCCGGCGGGGCCGGCTCGGTCGAGGCGCCAAGGGTCAGCTCGCGCGGGCGGCGCGGCGGAGGCGGGCGCGGGCCGGGTCCTGGGCGGGGCGGATGGACGGCGCGGGGTGGTCGTTGGGGGCGCGGCGGACGAAGAGGGTGACGGAGACGCCCTCGGTGAAGCCGTTGCGCCGCATCATCGCGGCGGACGCCTCGTTGCTGCTCTCCACGTCGGTGATGATGCGTGAGGCGCCCGCCGCGAAGAGGGCGTCACAGCAGTGCTCCACCAGCGCGCTCGCCACGCCGCGGCCGCGGGCCCGCTCCTCCAGGGCGATCCACTCCAGGTAGCCCCAGTCCTCTCGCTCGTCGTACGAGAGGGAGCCGAGGACGAAGCCGAGCAGCCCCTCCTCGTCCCGGGCGACCCAGCAGGCGTCCGGCTGGGCGTCCCAGTGCGCCGCGACCGAGGACAGCGCCCACGAGGTGTACGGCATCGCCTTGACGTCGTAGACCCGGTGGCCGAGGTCGAGGACGTCGTGGAGGTGGACCAGTTCCAGCGGGACGATCTCGACGGCGGTTTCACTCATGGCATCGATGATGACATGACCGCAAAGGAGAACTTCGCACGATTTGTCGTCGCTGCCGACGAGTCAGGCGTACGCGTGAGACGGCACGGCACCCGGAGGCGCTGTCGGCCCACTCCCTCCACTTCCCTGTCGGCGTTTCGGCCATACGCCGCGTCGACGTCCAGGCTTGCCCCACACGGATCGATGCACGCCACACGAACTCATTTTCGCCTGATTCCGGGGTTCGAACAGCGTCCGAATTCGCTGTCCTCGAACCACGGACCCGCGTCGTTGAGCCACACGACAGCCCAGCTTTTCGTCCCGCCCCTGACGAGGTGCCGACATGCCGCCATCCGTGGACCACATCCGTTGTACGGTCGCCGACTACCTCGACCGGCATCCCTCCGAACGCAGCGCCCTCTCCGGACTCCTGTCCGCTCTCGACGCCGGGAGTGACGCGACCAGCCGCGCCACGCTGCCCGGACACATCACCTGCAGTGCTGTCGTCCTCGACCGCGATCGGCGCGTCCTGCACGTCGCGCACAGGGCCAGCGGACTGCTGCTCCCCCCTGGCGGGCACGTCGACAGCGGTGACGACACACTGCTCGCCGCCGCACTGCGAGAAGTCCAGGAGGAAACCGGCCTCCCGGCGGCCTGCCTCGCTCTCACACCCGAGTTCGGAGGGGCACCTTTCGACATCGGCGTCCACGGCATCGAAGCCCGCCCGTCGAAGGGCGAACCCGCCCATCAGCACTACGACTTCCGGTTCGTCTTCCGCCTGACGCCCGACGCCCCGGGCCTTTCCCTTCAGGAGGAGGAGATCGCGGGGGCGGTCTGGCTGCCCCAGGACGAGGTCCGATCGCCGACTCTGCGCGCGAAGCTGCGGGACGCCGCCTTGGACGGCACGATCACCCCGGTGAACGCGTCGGCGGTGATCCACGACGGCCACGGGCGGTACCTGCTGCACCTGCGGGACGCGAACAAGCCGGGGATCTGGGCCCCGGGATGCTGGGACCTGATCGGCGGAGGTCGCGAGCCTCAGGACGCGACCCTGCGCGACACGGTCACCCGTGAGCTCCGTGAGGAGGCCGGCCTCACCCTGACCGACCTCCGACCGTACAAGAGCGGCCACGTCACCGGGGCCGACGGGACGCACGTGCCGATCCAGCTGTTCAGCGGCGAGTGGCGCGGGGACCCGGCGGCGCTGCCCTTGACCGAGGGCGTCCTGCTCGCCTGGTTCCGCCCGGAGCAGCTGCCCTACCTGACCATGATGCCCTCCACGCGGGCCCTGCTCCAGCACCATGCGGACGAACACCCCGCCGCCGACACCGGCCTGGCACCGAGGTCACCCACGCAGGCTGTCGCGCCCGCGGGGACCGAACTCCACATCGTCGGCGTCCACCTCTACCTGGAGCACGCGGGAAAGGTGCTGCTGGGGCTCCGCCACGCGAACTCGACCTACGCCGCGCACACTTGGCACGTCCTCGCGGGCCATTGCGAGTACGAGGCAGCGACCGACTGTCTGGTGCGCGAGGCCCATGAGGAGGCGGGGCTGGTCATCGACCCGGCCGACCTCCGCCTCGTCCACACCGTCCATACGATCGACGCGCCGGGTGACCGGCCCCGCATCGGGCTCTTCTTCCGCGCACGCCGCTGGGAGGGCACGCCGGAGGTGCGCGAGCCGGACAAGTGCACTGGCTGGGAGTGGTTCGCTGCCAAGGGTCTGCCGGAGCGGATCGTGCCGTACACACGCGCGGCCATCGAAGGCATCCAGGCCGGGCAGTCCTACACGGAGTTAGGCTGGGCACGATGACCGACTTCGCCGACGTCCACGTCGCGTACGACACACCCGAGCAGCGCGCGGGATGGGCGCTGCCCGGCCGTCTGCCTCCACGGAAGGTGAGCCATTGCCCGGGCTGTCTGCCGTCGAGTTCCTCGACGACACCGAGATCATGTTCGCGGAGCACCCGTTTCCGGGCCTCACCTCGCGGGAGCGGGTCGAGGTGGACCGCATCTGGCGGGAGACCCAGGCGCGCAACCCTGCGGCGTTCGACGGGCCGATCGCCGCCGCGCTTGGCGTCGACCAGCCTCGCACCGGTCCGCCGGTCGTCCGCTGGGCGGCGACGACCTACCGGAGCCGGGCTCTTCGGCGCCTGCGCCCGCTCGATCGGGTCCCCGGCGCGCTGTTCGTCACCGTCCTCGTACCGACGGAGAGGGGGCTCCTCATCGGTCGCGGATCACCCTGCACGGCGCACCCCGGCTTCTGGGCGCTTCCCGGCGGCGCGGTCGAGCCACCCCGGGCCGGACAGGCCCTGGACAGGGCGGAGCTGGGTCGGCAGGCTGCCCGCGAGCTGGTCGAGGAGACCGGCGTCAGCGTCGACGCCGGGGAACTGCGGCCGTGGGCCCTCACCCGTGGGCGCCGGTTCGGCAGCCTCGGCTTCCACTTTCTCTGCCCGCCCCAGCGCAGCGATCGAGTTCTGCGACTCCACGCGGAACTGGCCGCTGCGCACTCCGGTTCCGGCACCGAACCGGAGCTCGACCAGCTCTCCTTCGTGCCCTCACCAGCCCTTGCCGGGAGCCTCGCCCCGACGGCGGACTTCCTCCCCCAGCTCCTCGACCGGTACTTCACCTCTTCATCCACCCACCTCCTCACCCAGACATCCGGTCCGCCCTCTGCCACACCTCACCGATCGGAGAAGCGATGACGGCACGCACCGACGACCAGCCGCCCACGACGCGCCTGACCGACCAGCAGTACGGAGAACTGCGCGCGTGGCTGCTCTGTGGGCCGGCACGAGCGTCCTGATCACGGACGAGCGTGGCAGAGTCCTGGTCCAGGAGGTCGACTACCTCCCCTTCCGGCTGTTGCCCGGGGGCACTGTGGACCAGAACCCGACGAGACCTCCCCCTGGAGAAGCGCGCGGCCTCCCCGAGTGGTACAGCCCGACCGTGGGACGAAAACGCGACAGGGGCCCAGCGTGCTGGGCCCCTGCCTTTCGTAGCGGGGACAGGATTTGAACCTGCGACCTCTGGGTTATGAGCCCAGCGAGCTACCGAGCTGCTCCACCCCGCGTCGGTGATGCCACCTTACACGCGAGGAGCAGAGATTCTTGTATCGGGTCAGCCGCGGACGATGTTCTCGGCCTGCGGACCCTTCTGGCCCTGGGTGACGTCGAAGGTGACCGTCTCTCCCTCGACCAGCTCCCGGTACCCGTTACCGGTGATGTTGGAGTAGTGGGCGAAGACGTCCGGGCCGCCGTCCTGGGCGATGAAACCGAAGCCCTTTTCGGCGTTGAACCACTTCACGGTGCCGCTGGCCATGCTGCGTATCCTTCGATTCTTGCCGGGTGCCCCGGCGGGTGACATAGAGGGCCCTCCGCTGCCGGAGGGGCCCGGCGTTCGTCCTACCCCACCCAGAGCCCAGCTATTCGATCATTCGTCCAAAAGTCGGATGTCGTAGGGGCGGCAGCCGTGCCGCCCCTACAAGCGCTCCGCCCGGTCGCGCCCCGGTCTGTGGGTCGGCAGCGCCCTGCGGTCGCCGGACGCGTTGGCCTGAAGTCGTCAGGGTCGCCGTGTGGGCGGTGACGTTTCGGGGCCTTTGGCGGTGACGAGTCCCGGATCGTTCTCTGTTCGCTTATGGGTCGTTTCGTCGAGATGCGTCGTTCATGCTGGTCACGGGCTGCGGGGTGGGAGCCAAGCCTCGGGGGGCCTCGGGGCCGCCAGTATTTACGGCCATGGGGGCCGATGTCGGACGGTGGGAAAGTGGCCATTCTTTGCCTCTGGCCTACCTCGCCGACGATCTCCCGAGGATGACGGCTCGTTCCCGACGGTCGTCCGGATAGCGGGCGGACGGTGTCATGACCTCATCATCACGTGTCCCGGCACCCTCGTCCCCGCACCGCTGCGCGCCCCGCACCGCGTGTCAACCGCGCACCGGTGGATGTCTGGAAGGGGTCCTGCCCCGGTCCGTCCCCGGCATCGCCGCTGTACCTTCCTCCTGACCCTGACGCCGACCGGCGTTGTTCGTGCTTTCTTCCCCACCCAGGCCGCTCCGGCGGCCTCAGCAGCCCAGCGCGCCGCACCTCCCCCCCGTACCCCCCTCTGCCTTCCCAGGTGGTTCGCCATGCCCGCTGCACCTGCCCGGCCCCCGACCTCCCGCACCCGGCCGTACGACTCCGGCCACTCCTAGGGACCCCTTTGCACCAGCGGACGCGGACGAGGAAGGCGAACACGACGGTGCGATTCCAGTTACTCGGGCCTTTGAGCGTCACCGACGGGCGGGACGTGGTGATGCTCCCGCCCTCCAAACCGACGGCGTTGCTCGCCGCGCTGCTCCTCCGGTCGGGTTCCATCGTGTCGACGGACCGCCTGCGCGACATCGTCTGGGGCGAGGAGCACCCCCCGACGGCCAAGACCGCCCTGCAGAGCTGCGTCCTGCGCCTACGGCGGCTGTTCGCCAAGTACGGGATCGAGAACCAGGCCGTCGTCGCCGTGGCCGGCGGCTACCGGATCGACGCCGACGCCGAGACGCTCGACCTGCTCCACTTCCGCCGGCTCGTCGAGCGGGCCACCGCGTCCGGGAACGAATCCGAGCTGTACACGCTGCGCAGCGCGCTCGCCCTGTGGCAGGGAGGCCTGCTCTCCAACGTCCCCTCCGACCTGCTGCACCGGGACGAGGTGCCCCGCCTCGCGGAGGAGCGGCTGACGGTGCTGGAACGCGTCTGCGACATCGAACTGGAGCACGGCCGTTGCCGCGAAGCGCTCGTTGATCTTTGGGAGGTTACGCGCGTATACCCGGCCCACGAGCGGTTCGCCGAGCAGCTCATCGTGGCCCTGTACCGGACGGGCCGGCAGACCGAGGCCCTCGCGGAGTACCGCAGGATCAAGGAGCATCTGCGCGAACGGCTCGGTGTCGATCCGCGGGCCGAACTCCAGCGTCTGGAACTGGCGATCCTGCGGGGCGAGGACCTCGGCCGCGTCGAGGTGGCGCGAAGACGGGCCCCGCTGGCGACGGCGCCGGTCGCCGTCGTTCCGTCCCTTACCCCGCCGCCGGCCGCCCTGGTCGAGCGTGTCGTCCCCGGGCCGCCTCCGTCTCCGCTCCTGCCTCCGTCTCGGATCTCGTCTCCGCTCCCGCCGATCCCGACCATCCCCGGATTCATCGGACGGGAGCACGAAGTCGACCGTCTGGTGGGCCTGTTGACTGCCCCGAGACCCGACGGCGGCTTCGACCGGGCTCCGTTCGCCGTCCTCTCCGGAGCTCCCGGCATCGGCAAGACCGCGCTCGCACTGCACGTCGCCCACCTGGTGAGCGGTCACTTCCCGGACGGCTGTCTCCTGTTACCGCTGACCTGTCCGGACGGCAGTCCCCGCCCGGCGGAGGAGGCCGCCGACGAGCTCCGCCACGCGTTGCCCGCCGGAGCCGGCCCGGGCCGCGTCCTGCTCCTCCTCGACGACGTCGTCCACCCCGATCAGGTCCGCCCGCTGCTGACCACGTACGCCTGCGGCGGGGCGATCGTCACCAGCCGGATGGGGCTCGCCGCGCTCGTCGCCACCCACGGTGGCACCGTGCACCGGCTCGGAGCCCTCGACCCCGAGCAGTCGCAGGCGCTGCTCACCGCCGTCCTCGGCCGGGAGCGGATGGCCACCGAGCCCACCGCGGCACTCCCCCTCGCGACCGCCTGCGGCCACCACCCACTCGCCCTCCGCATCGCGGCCGCCCGGCTGCTCACCCGGCCCCGGCTGCGCCTCGCCGACTACGCCGACTGGCTCCGGCACGACCCCGTCGGCCGGCTCAGCCTCGCCGACGATCCGCGCATGTCGGTGTCGCAGCGGCTCGACGAGGCACTGAGGCGGCTCCCTCCCTCGCTCGCCGAGGCTCATCTCCGCCTCGCCTCGTCGCTCCACGGCTCGTTCACCACCGCCGGGGCGGCCGGGCTTCTCGGCCTCCCGGAGGACGCGGCGGAGCAGGTCATCGAGCACCTCCTCGACGCCGGTCTCCTGGAGGAGGGGCAGCCCGGCGCGTTCTGGACGCACGATCTGCTGCGGGCGCACGCCCGGCGTGCGGCGGGTTCCTCCGCCGGCCACGCCCCCGCGCTGCTGCGCCCGCCCCGGCACGGAGAGTTGCCACAGCTGGACGGGACCAGGCCGGCCGCCCTGAGGTGACGACCGGGCCTCGCCTTCGTTCGCCGGACCCAGCAGGCCCCACGCACCCCCATGCACCGCCATGCACCCCCTGCACCCCTTGCACCCCTTGCACCCCTTGCACCCCGCGCGCCCTAGCCGCCCCGCCCGCCCCGTACCCCAAGTACGTCCCGCTCCCCCGCAGTGCAGTCGGCCCACCACCCCGGCTCCATCTCGCCGCCCCGAAACGAGAGGTGTGACGCACGCATGACCCTTACGTCGTACGCGGAGATCGCCGGAACCCGGCCTCGAGTCCGTCGAGATGTCCTGTTCACCCAGACCCCCAACGGCGTGATCTTCCACAACGCCGACGGCGGATTCCAGCTCACCGCGAAGTCCGGCTACCGCTTCGCCACGCTCCTCATGCCGTACCTGGACGGCAGCAGAGCGGTCGAGGAGATCTGCGCGGGGTTCGGCGACACGCAGAAGGCCATGGTGGGCGAGCTGGTGCAGGCGCTCTACGGGCGGGGCTTCGCCCGCCCCGTACCGGCGCCGGACGAGACGCCCGCCGCGCCCGCCCCCTCTCCGGAGGCCGCGGCCCGCTTCGCCCCGCAGATCGCGTACATCGACCACTACGCCGACGCCGCCGCGAGCCGCTTCGCGCGCTACCGGGAGACCCGGGTCGCGGTCGTCGGCGACGGTCCGGTGGCCCGCTGGTGCGTGCTCTCCCTCGTCCGGAACGGCTGTGCCACCGTCGGTGTCGACCGCTCCCTCGCCGAGGGGACCGGCGGAGTGACGCCGGAGGAGTTCGCGGCCGTCCGCGCTGAGGCCGCCGCCCTCGCCGCGGAGGGCTGTCCCGTCGAACTGCCGCTGCTGCCGGGGCGGGAGGCCGTCCACGGCCGGGGAGCCTGGTCCGCGTACGAGGGCTACGACGTGGTGGTGGCCGCCGCCGGCCCCGACGTCCCGGGGCTGGTGCTGCCGCTGCTGCGGGAGGGCGTTCCGCCGGGTCGTACGCTGCTGCCCGCCTGGACGTTCGGCGGCTCGGCCGTCGTCGGCCCTGCTGCGACCCCGGACTCGTCGTCCTGCTGGTCCTGCGCCGCGCTCCGGCTCGGCTCGGCCGGCGGCGGCGCCGCGTCGGACGCCGCCGAGCTGTGGAGCGGTGTCGCCCTCGGCACCGGCACGCCCGGGAGCCGGCCGGCCGGGCCGCTCGCGGCGATGCTCGGGAACCTGCTGGGGTACGAGGTGTTCCGACTGGTCACCGAGGCCCTGCCGGCCGAGACCCGGGGCCGGGTGCTCATCCAGTCCATGGCCAGCCTCGACGTCGCGTCGGAGCCCCTCCTCCCCCACCCGCGCTGCCCGTTCTGCTCGCCCCCGGCGGGCCTGCCCGAGCCGGTCGACGTGGCGTCGGCGCCGGCGCGTCCCGCCTTCCTGCCGACGGTCGCCACCGCGCCCGACGACGACGCCGCCCAGGGACCGCTCGCCGAACTGGAGCGGCGCTCGGCGCTCGTCCGCCCCTTCACGGGGGTCTTCACCTCGTACGCCGACGAGCCGCTGACCCAGACACCCCTCAAGGTGGGCTCGGTCGTCCTCGGTCTGGGCCCCCGGGGCACCCGTACGATCACGGCCTTCGACGTGCACCACACCGCCGGCGCCCGCCTGCGGGCGCTGAACGCGGCGGCGGTGGTCTACGCCGAACACGTCGTCCCGTCCGCCGCCTTCACCGAGCCCCTGGACGCCCTGCCCCCGGTGGTCCCCGACACCCTCACCATCGCCTCGGGCACCGGCGGCTCCGGCGGTACGACGACCTGGACCCCGGCCACCTCGCTCCTCACCAAGGAGGTCGTACGGGTGCCCACCGGCGCCGTGCGTCCCTTCGGCCCGGACAACGCCGACCGTCGCTTCGAGCCGACCCGGGCCGGAGCCGGGGCGGGGTCGGACCTCCCTGAGGCGGCGGTCGCGGGACTGCTGTCGGTCCTCGCCCACGACGCCCTGCGCCGGGCCGTCACAGGCTCCGGTGACACCGCCCTGATCGCACCCGAGGTCTTCGGCGCGGACCCGGAGACCACGTTCCTGCTCCGGTCGGCCGCGCTGCTCGGCCTCACCGTCGAGCTGCTCGACCTCGGCGAACGGGCGCACTCCGGCGCATCGGTCGTCCTGGCGAGGACGGTGGCCGACGGCGCGGCGCCCGGCCGCTGGGCCGTCGGCGCCGCCCTCGACCTGACCTCGGCCGCCGTCGACGCGGTCCGGGACCTCCTCGGAGAGGTCCAGCTCGCCGGGGAGGAGCGGCCCACGGACGAGGGCGACCCGCTGCTGCGTGACCTGGCCGCGTCCCTCGTGCCGGTCACCCGGAACGAGCCGGCGCGGTCGCCGGGCGACCCCGTGGAGTGGCCCCACGTCCTGGAACGCCTCGCCGCCACGGGCCGGGACGCCTTCGTCGTCCCGACACACGCCACCGACCTGCCGACGGCGGGGATCCACACCGTGCGGGTCCTGCTGACCAGGGGCCTCCGATGAGAGCGGAGACCGCGGCCCCGACGGAGGTCAGGGCCGTGCCTCGGCCGGACTCCGGTACCGACGGTGCTGCCGGTACCGCTGGTGCCGCTGGTGCCGCCCGTACCTCCGCTGGCGCCCGTACCTCCGCTGGCGCCGCTGCCCCCGGCGCGCTCGCTCGCGCCGCATCCGCGTCCCGGTTCGCCGTCGCCCTGCGCACGGCGCTCGACGAGATCGGAGCCGAATCAAGCGGACCCGCCGCACCCGCACCCGCCGTAACCGTCGCCGCTCTCGGTGTCCAGGACGCGTTCGCGACCCCCGCCGACGGGCAGGGGACCCGCCCCGACCCCGCCGACGCCGACCGCCTGGTCCCCGTGCATCTCTATGGCCGTCAGGTCATCGTCGGTCCGTGGCCCGCAGCGTCCGGGACCGCCCGGGCCGGCTGCGCGACCTGTCTGCGGCGTCGCTGGCAGGGAGTTCGCTCCGTGCCCCTGCGCGAGGGGCTTGAGCTCGGGTCGGAGACCCGGGCCGCGGGCGAGTGGCCGTACGGGGTCTCCTTCGCCGCCACCGCCGTCGCCGCCCTGGTCGCGGGGCTGGCGGAACAGGGGCCGGAGGCCGGCCCGTACCCGCGGGTCCATCTGCTCGACCTCGACGCCATGACCGTACGGAGCCATCCGCTGGTGCCCGACCCGGAGTGTCCCTCCTGCGGTACGCCCGAGGAGGACACCGCCGAGGCCGCCACCCTGACGCTGCGTCCGGCGCCGAAGTACCGGCCGGGTGTGTTCCGGGTCCGCCGGATCGAGGACTACGGGCTTCCCGTGGACGCGTTCGCCAACCCCCATTGGGGCGCGATCGGCCCGTCCGTCGTCTTCGACGTCGCCTCGACCACCACCTCGGCCACCGTCGGCTGCTTCTCGTCCCGCTCCGGGGAGTACCTGCGCGAGACGTTCTGGGGCGGGCATGCCGACACGTACGATCACAGCCGGCGCATCGGGGTGCTCGAAGGGCTGGAGCGCTACGCGGGCATGCGTGCCCGGACCCGGCCCGCCCGTCTCCGGGCCTCGCTGGAGGACCTCGGCCCGGTGGCCGTGGACCCGCGCGAGACCGGCCTGTACGCGGACGCGTTCCACCGCGACAACCCCCGGGTGCGGCCCTTCACGCCGGACCGGGAGATCCCCTGGGTGTGGGGCTGGTCGCTGCGCGACGCGGCGCCGCGCGCGGTGCCGGAGATTCTGGCGTACTACCACGCGCCGGGTCTGGAGAACCGGTTCGTGCAGGAGAGCTCCAACGGGTGCGCGTCCGGCGGCAGTATGGAGGAGGCCGTCTACTTCGGCCTGATGGAGGTCATCGAGCGGGACGCCTTCCTGCTCGCCTGGTACGGGCAGGTGCCCCTGCGCGAGATCGACCCGGCGACCAGCTCCCGGCCGAGCACGCGGCACATGGTGGACCGCCTGGCCATGTACGGCTACCGGGCGCGCTTCTTCGACACCCGCGCCGACCTCCCGGTCCCGGTGGTCACCGCGTGTGCCGAACGGTTCGACGGGGGTGTGGGCCGCATGTGCTTCGGCGCGGGCGCGGGACTCGACCCCGAGTCGGCCCTGGACTCGGCGCTCTGCGAGATCGCCACCGACGCCGTCAACCTCGTCGGCCGGACCCGGCGCGACGAGGCCCGGCTGTGGGCGATGGTCGCCGACTTCGACCGGGTCACCACGCTCCACGACCATCCGCTGGTCTACGGCGTGCCCGAGATGGGCCGGCACGCCGACTTCCTGCTGCGCCGGCCGGACCCTGGCCCGCCCCTCGCCGTCGCCGACCTCGCGTGGCCGGACACCGACGGCTCCACCGGCGCCATGGACCTGCGCCAGGACCTGCTGCGCGCGGTGGGCGCGGTCACGGCGGCCGGTTTCGACGTGGTGGTGGTCGACCAGACCCTGCCCGAGCAGCGCGCGCTGGGGCTGCACACCGTCAAGGTCCTGGTGCCCGGTCTCCTGCCCATCGACTTCGGCTGGTCGCGGCAGCGGGCCCGTCACATGCCCCGGATGCGCGCGGCCCTGGGCGCCGCAGGTCTCCACCCCGCACCCCATCCCTTCCCGTAGCGGCATCCGTCCCGCACACGTCCGAAAGGAGGCCGACCCCATGGGGTACGCCCATGAGTACGCCGATGCCGTCCTGCACCGCGGCCGCGTTCCGATGGAACCCGCCGACTTCGTCCCCGACTGGCCCGACGGGCCGCGCAGGGGGAAGTTCTACCCCGGTGTGGACTCCTACGCCCTGCCCGACGGGGACGACCTGGCCGACGCGCCCGCGAGGGCCGGCCTCCTCCCCCGGTCCGGCGGCAGGTCCTCGGCCGCGGATCCGTCCGGTGCGCCCGGCGCGTCCGGCGGCTTCACGCTTCCCCTGCTGTCGGCCATGCTCAAGGACTCGTACGGGCTGACCGGACGCCGTCTCGGCATCCAGGCCAACAGCGACCTGTCGGGGCTGCCGTTCTACACCCACGCCAACTGGTCCCGCGGCACGGCGGGCGGCGGCGGTCTCTACCCGGTCGGCATCTATTGGGCCTCCGGTCCTTCGGGCCCGCTCACGCCCGGCATCCACTACTACGACGTCCACCGGCACGCCGTGCAGCGGCTGTTGACGGGGGACGTGACGGCGCGGGTGCGCGAGGCGCTGGGGCCGGACGCCCCCGCCGAGGCACTGGCGACCGACCAGTACCTGATCCTCGGCGTCAAGTACTGGCAGACGGCCTTCAAGTACAACAGCTTCGGCTACCACGTGGTCTGCACCGACGTCGGGACGCTCGTGCAGACCTGGCGGATCTGGTCCGCCGCCCACGGGCTGCGGACCGCGCCCGTCCTGTGGTTCGACGAGCCCCGGCTGAACGGCCTGCTCGGCACACTCGGCGAGGAGGAGGGCGTCTTCGCCGTCGTGCCCCTGCGCTGGGACGGCGACGACACCGCGCCGCGTACCGCGGTGGTGGACGGCCCCGACCCGGCGGTGCGGCACCGGGAGGCCGAGCGCTCCCGTACCGTCATCGAGTTCCCCACGATGCTCGCGATGCACGCGGCGGCCTCGGCCGGCGCCGCCGACCGGCCCGCCCCCGGAGCGCTCGCCCCGGCGGCCGCCCGGCCCGTCCCCGAGGGCGGCACCCGGGTCCCGCTGCCCGCGCCCGACTTCCCCGAGATGCCGGTGCGCCGCGTCCTGCGGGCCCGGCGCAGCAGCTTCGGCCGCTTCGACGCGGCCCGCCCCGTCACCCCCGGTCAGCTGTCGTCCGTGCTCGCGGCCTGTGCGGCGACCTCCCTGGGCGGGGAGGCCGACCCTGACGGCACGCTCCGGCAGGTCCGCCTGTACGCCTTCGTCAACCACGTCACGGGCATGGCGCCCGGCGCGTACGTCCACGACCCCGACGCGGGCGATCTCGCGCTCGTCGTCCCCGGCCCCCAGGGGGCTTTCCTCCAGGAGAACTACTTCCTGGCCAACTACAACCTGGAGCAGGCCGGCGTCGTCCTCGTGCCGACGGTGCGGACGACGGCCGTCCTGGACGCGGTCGGGGACCGCGGCTACCGGCTCGCCGTGGGTACGGCGGGCGCCGTGGCGCAGACGTTCTATCTGGCGGCGTCCGCCCTGTCGCTCGGCGCGGGGGTGGCGCTGGGCTTCGACAACGTGTCGTTCGTCGAGAAGCTCGGGCTGGAGGGCACCGCGGAGGCGCCCCTGCTGATCATGGCCCTCGGCCACGAGCGCCCGGGCCCCGCCGACTTCCGTCACGAGATCGCCTGAGGGGGACCGACGATGACACTGCTGACCAATGCCAATGCCGACGCCAGTGCCAGTGCCAGTGCCAATACCAACGCTGGCGTCGATCCCGACCCCGGCACCGGCACCGGCACCGATACGGCGCCCCCGCGTCCGGCCACGTGGGAGATGGGCCGCCGCTTCCTTCTGCGTGCCGCCGGTCTGCCCGTGGAGACCGTGCACGGGCTGCGCTGTCCGCGGACGCGTGCCTGGTCCGACGAGGTCCTGACCCGCGAACAAGGGCTCGCCGAGGGCGGGGCCGCCCTGAGCGAGCGGCTCCATGCCCTGGTCGAGGCGGCCGACGCGGTCGGCGACGGGGCCCGCCGGGCGCTCCTCGCCCTGCGCCGCCAGATCTTCAACAACCGCGTGCCGGCCGATCCGGCGGCGGCCGTACGACTCGTGACCGGGCTCGACGAGTCGGCCGGTGCCCAGGTCGCCGCGTGGCTGGACTCCCGCCTCGCGTACGGCGAACTCCTCGGCGAGGGCCCTGCGCTCCTCGCCGGGGAACTGCGCACCGCACGGGCCGAGTTGCGGACCGCGCTCGCTCAGGAGCCGTTGCGCCGGGGCCTGCTCCTGGCCTCGCCGGTGCTCGACAGCCGGCTCGACGCCTATCTGGGCGACACCCGTGACGACGCGGGCAAGCGGATGCGCAAGGTCGAACGCTCGGCGCTCGCGTATCTCTACCGCACGGCGTGCAAGACCAGCCCGTTCAGCACGCTCACCCCGGTCGCGACCGGGGTCTTCGACGCGGCGGCGGACGAGCGGTCCGCGCTGCGCGTCGGCGGGCCGGACGCCTGGACCGGTCATGTGCGGCTCAATGTCGTCGCCCTGGGGCGGCTCGCCGAGCTGATCCTCGCCGACCCCGTGCGCCGCCAGGACCTGCCCGTCGTGCTGTCCCCGGGCTGGGGGCGTGACGAGGACCGGATCCGCTACGTGCGTCAGTGGGTGACGAGCGGCGACGACGACGCGGCCGTCACCTTCGACTCCGTCCGCGACCGGCTGTTCTACCTTCGCGGCAGCGGCACCCTGGAACGCCTGCTGGCCTTCCTCGACGAGCGTACGGGGCTGCGCCACCGCGACCTGGTCGAGTGGCTCGGGACCGAGCACGGCGCCGACCCCGCCGCGTGCGAGCGGTACGCCGCCGCGCTGCTGCAGCTCGGCATGGTCCAAGTGCCGTGCCTGCGCACCGATGTGCACAGCCCCGACCCGCTGCGGTCGTTCCAGCTCGCCCTGCGCGGCCTCGCGGCCCCGTGGGCCGATGCGGTGGCCGACGCCCTGGACGGCCCGGCCGCCTGCCTGGCCGCGTACCCCGCCGCCGGGCTCATCGAACGGCGCGCCCTCCTGCGGACCCTCCGCGAGCAACTCCTCGATGTCCAGCGGGAGCTGGGAGCGGCGGAACCCACGCTGCCGCGCACGCTCCTCTACGAGGACGTCAGCGCGGGAGACGACCTGCCCTGCGGAACGGGGCCGCTGGCGGGCGCTATGGAACAGGCCCTGCGGGCGATCGAGGGCGTCCTGCCGATGTTCGACCTCACGCTGCCCCACCGCATCACCCTGCACGGCTTCTTCCTGGCCCGTTACGGGCGCGGCGGCCGCTGCGACGACCTGCTCGGCCTCGTGCACGACTTCCACGAGGACTTCTTCGACCAGTACGTGTCCTTCGCCGCGAAGCGCACGACGTTCGACGGGAACGGGGAGTACGTCCCCGAGGAGAACTGGCTCGGTCAGTCCGCGCTGCGCGGCCTGGACGACGCCCGCCGCCACTTCGTCGCGGGCATGCGCGAACTGTGGGAGCGGCACGGCACGGAGGAGGAACTGCGGCTGCCCGCCGATCTGCTGGCCGAGGTGTCGGGTCGGCTGGATCCGCTGGTCGGCGACTTCGTCCCCCGGAGCCATCACCTCCAGGTGGCCGTGCCCGCCCCGGACGGGGAGGGGCCCGCACGGGTGGTCCTCAATCGCTCGTACGGTGGGCTCGCCTTCCCCTTCAGCCGTTTCACCCACGTCTACGACGGGGTGACGGGGTCCGGGCCGTCCGGCGGAGCCGGGCTGTCGGAGCGGCTGCGCGACGAGCTGCGTGCCCGTCAGCCCCGGGGAGCGGTGTTCGCCGAGCTGACCGGCGGTCCCGTCACCAGCAACCTGAACCTGCACGGCAGGCTGACGGACTACCAGATCGTGTGTCCGGGCGAGACCTCCACGGTTCCGGAGGAGGCCCGACTGGACCTGTCCGACCTCTCGTTGGAGCACGACGAGGAGACCGACCGCCTCGTCCTGCGTTCGCGCCGACTCGGCCGCGAGGTCGTGCCGGTCTACCTCGGCTACCTCGTGCCGGTGGCCCTGCCGGAGATCCCCCGCACCCTGCTGCTGCTCTCGCCGAGCTCCATGACGCCGGTCGAGATCTGGGGCGGCATCCCGGAGGGCCCGGCCGTCGACGGTGTCACGCGCAGGCCTCGGGTGGTCCACGGCGACATCGTGCTGAGCCGTCGCGGCTGGACGGCGGACGCCGCCGTGCTGCCGGTCCGCCGCCCCGGCACGGACGAGGCGGCGTGGTACCTGGAGTGGCGGCGCTGGCAGCGCCGGCACGGCCTGCCCGACCAGGTCTTCGCCACGGTGCTGCGCGAGGGCCGCCGGGCGCTGGGCGCCAAGCCCGTGTACATGGACTTCGAGAGTCCGCTGTCGCTGACCTCGTTCGACGCCCTGGTCGATCGGGAGCCAGGCTCCGGGGTGGCGCTGCGCGAGATGCTCCCGGCCGAGGACGCGCTGCATCTGACGTCCGCCCAGGGCCGGCACGTGGCCGAACTGGCCGTGGAGACCTTCACTTCCCGCCACCGCACGGAGGACGGCCCGACATGCCGGAACTGATCTCCCCCCACCCCGTCCCCACGCCCCGCGTCACGCCTCGGCCGGGGGTGGGCGCCGCCGGCTGCCCGGCACAGGAACCGGGAGAGTGGATCGCTCTGCACGTCTTCTACGCCGCCAGCCCCCGCCCGATGCTGGTGGACTGCGTCCGGCCGCTCGTCGCCCGGCTCACCGAGGAGGGTCTGCTCTCGGGCCACTTCTTCATCAACTACTGGCTGGAGGGCCCGCACGTACGGCTGCGGCTGCGCCCCGCGAGCCCGGCCGCGGCGCCCGAGGTGAGACGCCGGGCCGACGAGGCGCTCACCTCCTTCCTCAGGAGCCGGCCCGCGCTGTACGAGGTCGACTCCGGCTTCCTCAAGGACTTCTACAACGCCCTGTTCGACATAGAGTTCCCCGGGGAGGACCGGGGGCGGTACATGGGCGAGGACGGCCGGATGCGGCTGCGGCCGAACAACTCGTTCAGCGAGGAGCCGTACGCCCCCGAGTACGCCAAGTACGGCGGCCCGGCCGGTGTCGAGCTCGCCGAGTGGCACTTCCGTCACTCCAGCGAGCTGGTCGTCGACGCCTTCCGCACCATGAACCTCCACCTGCGCACCGTGCTGCTCGGCACGTCCGCGCAGCTGATGATGGTGATGGCGAGCTGTTTCCTGCCGGAGGAGGACCGGCTCGCCGACTACCTGGACGGCTACTACGCGTTCTGGCACCGCGCGTTCCCGGGGACCGGGTTCATCGGCTCGAAGGAGTACGAGCGGAACTACGCCGAGATGGCGCCCGCCCTGGGCCGCCGGTTCGCCGCCGTCCGGGCCGCGATCGCGAGCGGCGAGCTCGGGCGGCTTCCTTCGTTCCTGCGGGGATGGGCGGAACACTGCCTCGAACTGCGGCGCCGTATAGAGGAGTTGACCGGGAGGGGCGAGCTTCTCTTTCCGCTCCAGGAGGGTCCCGCCCGTGAGGACACCGGGCAGGTGCGCGTGGAACCGGCGGAGGCCGTCCCGACGGCCCCGCTCACGCATCTGCCGTCGGTCCTCCCCCGGCTCCTCTCCCCGTACATGCACATGACCAACAACCGGCTGCATGTGACGATCCGCGACGAGGCCTATCTGTCCTTCGTCCTCGGCCAGGTCCTCAGAGGCCCGCACGCCCCGGCGGGGGACGCGTGACCGCCACCGCCGCGCGGGCCTATCGCCCCGCCCTCCGGCCCGGCGTGCTCCTCAGCCCGCCCCTCCTGCGCGGCCCCCGGACCGTCCACCTCGTCAGACATCCGGTCACCGGGGACGCCTTCGAGGTCGGGATCAAGGAGCACTTCCTCATGTCGCGTCTCGACGGGACGCGGAACCTGGACGATCTCGCACCCGCGTACGCGGAAGAGTTCGGCCGCCGACTCGGCGAGGGGCACTGGAACCGGCTCCTCGGCCTTCTCGGCACCCGGGGCCTCCTCGTCGGCGCGCCCGACCCGGCACCCCGGCCCTCCGCCCCAGAGCGACCCAACTCCCTGTGGCGCGGCACCCGTCCGATGGTCGCCGACGCCGACGCGACCACCGCCCGGCTCCATCGCACCCTCCGCCCCCTCCTCCACCCGGCCGTCCAACTCCCCCTCCTCGCCGCCGTCTTCCTCCTCCTCGGCGTGCTGACGTGGCGGGCGGGGGCGCTGCTCGACGGCACCGCCGAAGTGGTCCGGCAACCGTTCGCGCTGCTGGGCATCGCCCTGTTCCTCTGGGCCAGCATCACGCTCCACGAGCTGGCGCACGGCATCGCCGCCCAGCACTACGGGGGGCACGTCACCGAGATCGGACTCCGCTGGCGGTTCCCCGCCGCCCTCCTCTACTGCAGGGTGGACAACTACCTGTTCCTGCCCGGCCGGAGGGCCAAACTGATCATCGCCGGCGCCGGCGCCTACCTCAACATGCTGCTCCTGCTGCCGTTCGGCGTCTGGTGGGCGCTGCTCCCCGTGGCAGCGCCGGAGCGTCCCCCGCTCTCGGGCCTCCTGGTGCTCGGCACGATCCAGGCGCTGAGCAACCTCGTACCGCTGCCGCCGCTCGACGGGTACCGGATGCTCGGGCACGCGCTCGGAGCCGATCACCTCGCCCCCGAGACCCGGACGTACCTGGCCCTGCGGCGCCGGGGCGCCGAAGGGGCCGAGGCCCTGGCCGGCTATTCGGGACGGGCCCGGCGGATCTACACGGCGTACGCGCTCGGCTCGACCGCCCTGGTCCTCCTCGCCGCGGCGGCCACCCTCATGTTCGTCCTCCACCTGCTCGGCTGACCCGAAGGAACCACGCACCACATGAGTGAGGTACAGGCCATGTCAACCACATCCGCCGCGGACGGTTCGCCGACCGCCGCCGTCCAGGTCCAGGGAATCTCCAAGCGGTACGGGGACCGCCAAGCCGTGGACGACGTCTCCCTGGAGATCCACCGGGGCGAGTTCTTCGGTCTGCTCGGCCCCAACGGCGCGGGCAAGTCCACCCTGATCGAGATCATGGAGGGACTGCGCCGGGCCGACGCGGGCACCGTCGCGGTCTTCGGCCGGTCGCCCTGGCCCCGCGACACCGCGCTGCTCCCCCGCATCGGTGTGCAGACCCAGAGCTCGGCGTTCTTCGTACGGCAGACCGCGCACGAACATCTGCGGACCGTCGCCGCGCTGTACGGAGCGCCCCGGAGCGCCGTCGAGGCCACCCTGGAGTCCGTGGGCCTCACCGAGCAGCGGGGAGTCCAGGTCGAGAACCTCTCCGGTGGTCAGCGGCAGCGGCTGGCCATCGCCTCCGCGCTCGTCCACGGTCCCGAGCTGATCTTCCTCGACGAGCCGACCGCCGCCCTCGACCCGCAGGCGCGCCGCGCCCTGTGGGAGGTGCTCCGCGGACTGAAGGCGGAGGGGCGCACCATCGTGCACACCACCCACCACCTCGACGAGGCGGAGGCGCTCTGCGACCGGATCGCCATCCTGGTGGACGGCCGGATCGCCGTCACCGACTCCCCGCACAACCTGGTCGGCGCCTCCCGGGCGCCGAGCCGTCTCCTGCTTCCCCTGGGCCGCCTCGACGAGGGACGGGCGGCGGCGATCGAGGGCGTCGAACGGGTCACCGTCGAGGGCGGCTCGCTGGTCCTGGAGACCCACGCGTCCGGGCGGGTCCTGTCCGCCGTGGACAAGCTGGTCGGTCTGGACGGCGTCCAGACCCGCTCCGCCAGTCTCGAAGACGTCTACCTCGACCTGACCGCCCGCCTCGCCGGTGCCGGACGGCCCGCCCACCCGCACGCCGAGACCACGGAGTCCTGACCATGAGCGCCTACACCGCACTGACCGGGGCGGGTTACCGGGCCCAGGTCCGCGACAAGACCACCCTCTTCTTCACGTTCGCCTTCCCCCTCCTCTTCCTCGTCGTCTTCGGGCTGATCTTCCGCGGCCAGGATGTGGAGGAGAGCGGCCTGTCCTATCTCTCGTACACCGCGTCCGGGGTGCTGTCCTGGGGTGTGGCGAACGCCGCCGTGTTCGGCATCGCGTTCACCCTCATGCAGTGGCGGACCGATGACATCCTGCGGCTGATCCGCATGTCCCCGGCCCCGCTCTCCGCCGTCATCGGCTCCCGCTACGTGATCGCGCTGGTCGTCGGCGCCGTGCAGTCGCTGCTGTTCGTGGGGGTGGCGATGCTGCCGGTGTTCGGCCTCGAACCGGCCTCCGGCTGGCCGCTGTTGATCCCGGTGCTCATCCTGGGCATCACCACCTTCCTGCTCCTCGGGGTGATCATCGGGTCGTTCGCCAACACGCCCGAGTCGGTCGCCGCCGTCGCCAACTTCCTGATGCTGCCGATGGCGTTCCTCTCCGGGTCCTTCTTCCCGCTCGACTCGATGCCCTCCTGGCTGCGGAACGTCTCGCTCGCCATGCCGCTGCGCTATCTCAACGACGCCGTGTCCCACGCGCTCGCCGGCCGGGGCGACTCCTCCGACGTGTGGGTGGGCTGCGTCGGACTGCTCGTGTTCGCCCTCGTCTTCGGCGCGGTCGCGGTGAAGACCTTCCGCTGGACCCGGTCCTCGTGAGCGCCGCCGGGAGCACGCCGGTCCTGCCCGCGCGGGCCCTGCCGCTGCCGATGGACGAGGCGAGGGCCGGACTGCGGGCCGCGCTCGCCGTCCGCCTCGGACGGGACGTACCCGTCGTCCCGGTCGGCGTCACGGACGCCGGCGCGCCGCTCGGCGGCCGGGGAGCCCCGGACCCTTGGGCGGCGGAACGCGCCGGCGCCCGCGTCCACCTCACCGCCTCCGCGGTGCTCGTCGGCCCCTGGGGCGGCGACGGCACCGCGCCCGCCTGCGGCCGCTGCCTCGCCCTGCGCTGGCAGCGGTTACGCAGCCGCAGCGAGCGCGACGCGCTGGAGACCGGCGGTCCGGACGGGCCGCGCCCGGCCGGGGTGTGGCCGCTGCTCACCACCCATGTGTACGACGCGGTCGCCGCCCTCCACCAGGCGGTGCTCGACGGCCGGCCCGACGCCGAGCCCGCCGCGTCCGACCCCGCGGACCGGGCGCTTCCGCAGGTGTCCCGCATCGACCTGACGACGCTCGCGATCCGTACGTACCCGCTCCTCGCCGATCCGCTCTGCCCCGACTGCGCCCCCGACCCTGTTCCGGCCGGGCCGCGCCCGATGGCCCTCGTCGAGCGCCTGAAGCCGGACCCGGGCACGTACCGGCTGCGCGCCGCGTCCTCGTATCCCCTCCCTTCCGAGGCGCTCGCCAACCCGGTCTGCGGCGCGCTCGGCGCCGGCACCTGGATCAGCGTCACCTCGCCGACGACGGCGCCGGTCGCCGGGAGCGTCTTCGTCCGCGGCTACGCCGGTCTCAACGACGTCACCTGGAGCGGCCAGGAGAACACCTTCTCCACCAGCCGCACACTCGCCTTCCTGGAAGGCCTCGAACGGTACGCGGGAACCCACCGGCGTGGCCGGCGCACCCCCGTGACCGGCTCCTGGAACGCACTCCGGGACGACGCCGTCGACCCCGCCACCTGCGGCTTCTACGATCCGCGCACCTACCGCGACGATCCGCTGGTCGACCCCTTCGACCCGGACCGCGCGATCCCCTGGGAATGGGGCTGGTCGCTCCGCGACGAACGCCCGGTCCTCGTCCCCTCGCGGCTCGTGTACTACAGCGCGGGGCTCGCGGCGGACAACTTCGTCTTCGAGTGCTCCAACGGCTGCGCCATCGGCGGCAGCCTCGAAGAGGCGGTCCTGGGCGGGCTGCTCGAACTCGTCGAGCGGGACGCCTTCCTGAACGCCTGGTACGGCGACGCCCGGCTCACCGGCATCGACCTGGCCACCGTCGGCGGCGGGACGTCCGCAGCCATGGCGGAACGTGCGGCACTCCAGGGATACGACGTCCACGTCCTGGACAACCGTATCGACCTGCCGGTCCCCGTCGTCACCGCGGTGGCCGTACGCCGGGACGGCGGCCCCGGCACCCTCTCCTTCGCGGCGGCGGCCTCGCTCGACCCGCGGGCCGCCGTGGAGGGGGCGCTGTCGGAGGTGCTCACCTACATCCCGCACCTCTCCCGCCAGACACGGGAGCGCAGGGCCGAACTGGAGGCCATGGCCGATGACTTCGGCCTCGTCCGCCACCTCAAGGACCACGCGCAGCTGTACGGGCTGCCGCGGATGGCGGTGCACGCCCGGGGCTACCTGGAGCCACTGGCTGTACGCCCCTTCGAGGAGGTCTACCGGGACTGGGAGACGACCGGACGGCCCCGGACGGACGATCTCCGCGACGACGTCCGGGCCGTGACGGACCTGCTCGCGGGGGCGGGCCACGACGTCGTCGTCGTCGACCAGACCACCTCCGAACAGGAGCGGATGGGGCTGTGCACGGTGAGCACCCTCGTACCCGGTCTGCTGCCGATCGACTTCGGCTGGAACCGGCAGCGGGCGCCGCTGCTGCCCCGGCTGCGGACCGCCCTGCGCCGGGGCGGCCACCGGGCGACGGATCTGAGCGACGCCGAGATCCGCATGGTCCCGCACCCCTTCCCGTAGCCGAAGGGCCGCGGGGAGAGCGGAACGGGCGACGCCCGGTATCCGAGGGACGGATACCGGGCGCGCCTCCGGCCGCGATCCGACCGGTGGGACGTCGATCAGGCCGAGCAGGAGGTGGTGCTGGTGGTGGAGCTACAGGTCGAGGTGGAGCTGGTGCTCGTGGAACCGGCCAGGACGACCTCGCTGGCGTCCGAGTAGTCGGAGATCTCGAAGGTCTCGGCCTCGAGCTCGAGGATCTCGTCGGCGAGCGTGCTCAGGTCCTTGTTCATGGCGCCTCCTCTTGACCACGGTCCCGAACGGGGCCGCCCGGGGGTGTGTACGTACTCATTCCACCGCTGCCCGCTCACCGTTCGGCATGTGTCCCGCACGCACATCGCTGGCGCGCGACGCCAGCGGTGCGCCGACGCCCCCTTGGAGTCCCGTGAACCCGCCCGAACCTCTCGGCCCCGCCACGACGAGCCGGCCCGAGCCCCCGCACCCCGCCCTCGCCTCCGCCGGCGAGGCGCTGCGTCCCGCCCTCACCCTCTATCTCGACGTCCACCGGAGCCCGGAGCTGTCCGGGGAGGAACGCCGCACGGCCGCACTGTTCGCCGACCGGCTGTCGGCCCTGGGCCTCGACGTCACCCGGGGCATCGGCGGCCACGGTGTCGTCGGCGTCCTGCGCAACGGCGAGGGCCCCCGGGTGTACCTGCGGGCCGAACTCGACGCCCTCCCCCTGGAGGAGCGGACCGGGCTGCCGTACGCGAGCGGGAACGGCGCCATGCACGCCTGCGGCCACGATCTCCACCTCGCGGCCGCGGTCGGTGCGGCGGAGGTCCTCGCCCGCGCGGCCGCCCACTGGCGGGGCACCCTCGTGATCCTCGGCCAGCCCGCCGAGGAGACGCTGACGGGTGCGCGCGCGATGCTGGAGGACGGCCTGTACGCACGTTTCGGCAGGCCGGACGTCGTCCTCGCCCAGCACGCGGCGCCGCTGCCGTCCGGCATGATCGCGCACGGCGCCCCGCACGCTCCGATGACCGCGGCGAGCATCGCGCTCGACGTCGTCCTGCACGGCCTCGGCGGTCACGCCGGGACCCCCCACCTGGCCGTGGACCCGGTGGTGACGGCAGCGGCCGTCATCACCCGTCTGCAGACGATCGTCTCCCGCGAGAGCGCCCCCGCCGATCAGCTGACGCTCACCGTCGGCACGCTGCGCGCGGGCACGGCGGTGAACGTGGTGCCGGACACGGCGGAGATGGGCATCGGCCTGCGGGCACTCACGGACTCGTCCCTGGACCGCGCGCTCGCGGCGGTGGACCGCATCGTCCGCGCCGAGTGCGCCGCCTCCGCCTGCCCGCGCGATCCCGAGATCACGCCGGTCTCGCGCACCCCCGCCCTGTGGGGCGACCCTGCGGCGACCCGCGCGGTCCGGGACGCCCACACGGCGCTCTACGGATCCGCCCGGGTCACCGACTGGCCGCCGTCGCTGGCCTCGGAGGACTTCCCGCTGTACGGCGGCGCGGGCGCCGCGCTGCACGGCGAGAAGGACGTCCCCCTCGTCTACTGGATGGTCGGCACCGCGAGCCCCCGCCAGTGGGCCGCCTCGGCGGGCCGGCTCCCGCCCAACCACTCCCCGCTCTTCGCCCCCGACCCACGCACGGCCCTGCCGGCCGCCATCGGCGCCTTGGCGGCGGCGGCACTCAGCGGGCTCGCGGGGGCGGGGATCCCGGGCTGAGCACGGGCGGGGTGAGCGGGCCGCGCTCGTGCGGGGTGAGCGGGCCGCGCTCGTGCGGGGTCTCCTCCCCGGCGCGCTGTGCATGCCCCCGCACGTTCCTCCGCCCCATGTGCCGCCGGCGCGGGAGACGTGAGACCCGGTGGCGGGTTACCGGTGGTGACGCGAGGCCGGGGCGGTTGTCATACTGCTGGGATGCCGCTGCCCCCGCGCGCCCTGCCGTCCGAGCCAGGCTCCGGGCCCGTTCCCGAGCCCATATCGGTCGACCCGCCGCATGGGGCGCGCCCCGCCCTGCTGACCCAGTCGTGGCTCGATCTGGCGTTTCTGCACTGGCCCATGGACCCCGCGGACGTGGCGCCGCTGCTGCCGCCCGGGACGCTGCCCGACACCTTCGAAGGCGTGACGTACGTCGGCCTGGTCGCGTTCCGGATGCACCGGGTGGGGTGGTTCCGCCTCCCGGGCATTCCGTACTTCGGCAGCTTCCCGGAGACGAACGTCCGGCTCTACTCGGTGGACGGACACGGGCGCCGGGGCGTGGTCTTCCGCTCGCTCGACGCCTCCCGTCTGATCCCGGTGGCGTTCGGCCGCTGGGCGTTCCGGATCCCGTACGTCTGGTCGAAGATGGCCGTCCGGCGTGCCGGTGACACCCTCACGTACACCAGCCGACGGCGGTGGCCGGGGCCGCGGGGCGCGCGCAGCGCGATCTCCGTACGGATCGGGGAGCGCATCGAGGAGCCGACCGCGCTGGAGCACTTCCTCACCGCCCGCTGGGGCATGCACAGCTCATTCCTCGACCGTCCCCTCTATCTGCCGAACGCCCACCCCCGCTGGCCTCTGCACCGCGCCGAGTTGCTCTCGTACGATGAGGAGCTCCTGGCCGCGGCGGGCCTGACGCGTCCGCCCGGCGGCCCGGTCAGCGTGCTCTACTCCCCGGGCGTCCCTGTCCGCTTCGGCAGGCCGCCGCGCATCCCGGCGCAGGCCTTGCCGTCGGATTAGGAGCAGGGCGGCGCTCCCTGGACAGGGCTCGGTCGCGGCTGGCGTACATGCAGCGGGTCAGTTCTGGCGCAGTACCGCGTGCATCGCCCCGGACTCCAGGGCGTGCGGATTGCTGTATGCCGCGTCGGCCAGGAGGTGCGCGCGCAGTTCTTCGCGAGCGGCAGCGATGGTTTCCTTGTCGGCCAGCCGTTCCACGGTCAGACAGCGGAGCGGCGAGGCCGCGCGCAGCTGCTCTTCGGACAGCTCGCAACCGGCCTCGACCAAGGCCGCGTGGCGGTTCCGCGTGAACAGTTCGCGGAAGCGGTCGTCGGTGCTCAACAGGTCGAGCAGACGATCGATGACGTCGGCCGGAAGGTGCAGCTTCTCGTTCCCCAGTACCTGAATCTGCATGATAAAAACCATAGCCGACCATCGTGTGACACGGGACCCTTTCCGTGGCGCCATCGAGACCGGATCCCGCACGCCGGATCCGCACCATCCGCCAACCGCCGAACGGATCCCGATGCGTATTCGTCGTTGCGCCGTGCTGTTTCTGGAGCCTCGCGAAGAGGTGGACTTCGACCTGGACTCGCTGCTGACCGGGGGTGCCGGTCTGAGCCGCACCCGGCGCTGGCTGGCCTTGGCCGCGCATCTCGACGCGGAGGTCGAAGTCGACGCGCCACAGCGCGAGTTGCTCGGCCGGCTGAGCCCCGGCGAATGGCGCGAGTCCGACTCATTGGACGCCGAAGAGTCAGCCCTGGTGGCGGAGCTGATCGACAGCGGTCTGGTGATCGCCGACGACGAACGCCCTACCGCTCATCGTGAACGCGACGACGCACTGCGCGCCACCCACTGGTGGCCGCCCGCCGCGATGATGCACCGGCTCGCGCGGTGGGAGGGCCTGGACAGCGTCAGCAGTATGGAAGCCAACGAGATGACCACCGCCGCCGACCTGCGGCGCAAGCTGGGCCCGCCGCCCACGCATGCGCTCGCGCGCGGGGACGTCGCGGACCGGGTGCCGCTGCCGCGCATTGCGGGCAACGAGTTCGACGCCCTGCTGGCGCGGCGCACGACCTGCCGTAACTTCGACGGGGAGCGGGCGCTGCCGCTGGCGTTGTGCGCGCACATGCTGCAACGCGTGTTCGCCGCGCACTCGCAGGTGCGCATCGACGACGACACCGTGTTCCTGAAGAAGCACACGCCTTCCGGAGGCGGTCTGCATCCGACCGAGGCCTACCTGATCGTGCAGAACGTCGACGGTCTCGTACCCGGGCTGTACCACTACCACGCGGTCGATCACGCCCTGGAGCGCCTGCCCGCCCCGGACGAACCGCTGGAGCAGTTCGCACGCCGCGCCCTGGCCGGTCAGCACTGGTTCTCCGACGCACCCGTGCTGGCGGTCCTGGCGCCGCGTTACGCGCGCAGTTTCTGGAAGTACCGTCAGCACGCCAAGGCCTACCGCGCCCTGGTGCTCGACAGCGGGCACCTGTCCCAGACCTTGTACCTGAGCGCGACCGAGCTCGGCCTCGGCGCCTTCGTGACCTCGGCGATCAACGAGATCGACATCGAGCACGGCTTCGGCCTGGACCCGCTGACCGAGGGCCCGCTGGCGATCTGCGGCTTCGGCTGGCGCGCCGCCCGGATGACGACCAGCGAGTTCGATCCGGCCGAGGAGGTCTGGCTGCGCACGGCGGACACAGCCGAGGAGATCTGAGTCCACCTGACCGCCGTTGAGGTGACCGAAGCGGACCTCGTGCTCCTGGGCGGAATCGCCCCGTGGTCGCGCCGCCGCGTACGCGAGGGGGTCCGCGCGCCCCTCCCGGTCGGGTGAAAACCGTACCGTTCCGGCTTCACACCGCGGTTCACGGCGGTGTCTCGGCTTCTGGGCGGCGCTAGCGTCGGGGCGTTCGAGCAGGAGGCGGTCACCGGGGCGCAGGTCGAGTTCCTGGACCTGGTAGTCGCCTTGCGAGGCCATCCCGAAGGGCAGGTTGACGGCCAGTTGCAGTTCGGTGACCGTGCCGTCGCGCAGGAGGTACGGCCAGGGGTGGCCGGCGTTGACGAGCCGGCAGCCGCTGCCGTCAAGGGCGATCCGCAGCAGTTGGCCGGTGGCGATGCTGTGACGTCCGTGGTCGCGGAGGGCCTGATGGGTCTGGCGAGCCTGCTCGGCGAGGCCGGCGCCGGCTCGGCGCGCGCCGCGGGAGGCGTTGACCAGGAGCGTCGCCATGAGGGAGGCGCTGACGTCGTGGCCCATGGCGTCGGTGATCGACAGGCGCAGGGTGTGGGTGTCGAGGCTGTAGTCGTAGGTGTCCCCGGCGATGTCGGCGGCCGGGACCAGGGCGCCGGCCAGGGTGAACTCGGGTGCTTCACAGCAGGAGGCGGAGGGCAGGAGCTGGCGCTGGATCTCCGCGGAGAGGCTGACCGGGGTGGTGCGGTTGCCCCAGTGGTAGAGGTCGGTGAAGCGCCGGTCGGTGACGATGATGTACGCCAGCGCGTGCGCGGCGTCTTGGACCTGGGCGCGTACGCCGGGCGTCACCTGGGTGAGGAAGACCTCCAGGACGCCGAGGGTGTCGCCGCGGCTGGTGACCGGGGCCAGCACCCGATGCCCGTCCTCGCCGTCTGCCGCCACGACGACGTTCTGGCTGAGCAGAACGTCGTCGTAGACACCGCTGCCCGCGAGAGGGACTTGTTCGGCAGGCTCCTCGCCCGGCTCTGCGGCGGTGTCGTGGACCCTCAGCAGGCGTCGGCCGACGATGTCGACGATGTCGACGAACAGGAACGACACGTACCGGGCGTCGAACCGGTCGCGCAGATCGCGCGCCACGACATCGAGAGAGCGCACGGGCGCGGCACGCTCGGCTGCTCCCAGTACGTCGCCGAGCCCGAACCGAGCACTCGCCGCACCGTCCTCGCGGTCGGGAAGAGCCGTCACGGCCTGCTGCCTTCAACCTCGAGACCTCGGACCCAACCGGGAGGCGTCCGTCGGGTCGCCGCCGGTCAGCCCGGATCCCGCACTGACGCGCGGGTCAGAGATGTGCGGCGCGCTCACGGTCGTCACCGGTAGGGGGAAGAGCGGCCGGCCGCTCCGGCCCGGGCCTCACCGGCTCCATGTCCGAATTATGCGATTCGCGATTCCGGTTTCGCCACACCGGAACGGGGCTCCTACGACGCCGCCGAGTGGTGGCGCGGTTTCGTGGGAGGCGCCGCATTGAGCCGTTCACCCTCCGCGATCAGATGGGCGGCATCAGATCACTCTCACTGAGGGTGCACGTCAGCAGGGGGTACGTGAAGTCCGTTTCGTTGTTCTCGCGGCGCCGAAGTCGGTAGAACTCACGCCGCTGCTCATCGTCGGCCGACACGAGGCGCGGGCCCTGCGGGAGGTATGCGTTTCCGTCGCGGAACCGCACGAGGGTCTTGGACGTTCGAAACGTCACGCCCAGCCATTGATTGTCCGCCCTCCGACCCGGATCATCCAATACGATTTTATGCCTGAACCGCCGATTCGAACCGACGGAAAACGCGACGAAGCTATTGTGGTCCAGGGGAATTTCAAACGCCTCAGCACCGGCCCCCTTCGATTCGAAGACCAGCTTCCTCGGGGGGATCACCTCGGGATGTCGATAGCAGGAGAAGACGGCTATAAACGAATCGTCGGCCAGGTCCAGAGCTTGATCGGAGTGGCTTCCCATCCTCGTGTAAGCGTTCGTGTACGTCTCGACGAGCGCGTTGTTGAAGCCGACCGAAATCGCCGCACGCTCTTCAATCTGTCGCGCCAGCCGTTCATGCACGGCCTGGAAACACTGCGCCGGGCTCTCGTATTGAGTGGTGGTACGCACGAGAGGCACACCACCCGCTTCATCGATCTTGGAAAGCACAGCGCCTCGTCGACCCTTCCCTACCTCTTCCAAACGGGTCGACGCGGACAGCTCCGCAAAGAGATTCTCCTCGACCGACAAGACATACGAGAGGATCTCATCCGGGATCCTAGACTCGGGGCTCAAGGTAATCTCCCGTGTTCATACTGAAGAGAAAATCATCGCCGTAATCAATGAAGGATGATGTCCTGTTCTCCTCGGCGTACAACCTGCGCAGATCGTCCATGCCGGCCGACGTCGGCTGCTCCAGCTTCACCAGATCTCCCGCCCTTCTGAGGAACGTGTGGCCGTTCTTGTGAACGGCTTCGGCGCTCGAACAGCGCACCACGTATCCCAGACGGGTCGGGAGCAGCTCCGCGTCCAACGCGGAGGGCCGGATTTCGTGCGTATACAGACGGTTGGTGGACAGCGGCATGAAGAAAACGGAGCCGGGATGGAGAGTCAGAGTGAACTGCGCGGGGAGAGCGACCCCGTCGCGCTCCTCGGGCGCCTCCTTGAGGCGAAAGTGGAGTCGGGTCAGCCCGCTGACGCCCTTGACGCCGTAGTCGAAGGCGTCTTCAGCCAGCGGCTCCAGCTTGTCGAGCCCGTCGTAGAAGGTGCAGAAGGCCATGACGCCGTTGACGGGCATGTCCTTGGTCTTGTCTGCGTGCGACGAGATCTTGGCCTTGGACTGCTTGCGCTCGGCCGTGGCAAGAGTATTGCGGTAGATCTGGGCGAGGACGTGATTGAGCGGCGCCTGGTTCCGAAAGACGACGGCTGCCTCGCGGTTCAGGTCGTCGACGATGTGCGTGTCGGTCGGGCCGAAGCCCTCGGTCGGGCCCGAGAGGTTCGTGGAGCAGCGGAGCAGGCGGAAATGCAACTCGTCGCCTTCCGGCGTGACGGGCGTCAGATAGATTCCGCTGCGATGGGCCGTTCCAGGCTTGGTGGACTCCGTCAGGGACTGGAACACGTGCTCCGCCTGGATCCGTCCGAAGTGATCAGCGCCGACATCGAAGAACTGGCGGTAGTACACACCGACGCCGTGTACGCGGACGGGAACTCGCCCGAGGCCGACGAGAGTCCAAGGTGTGTGGACGCCCTCGCGGTAGCCACGGGACAGCTCACGCACCACGAACACCCGGGCGGCCGCGTGCAGTTGGGACCCGCTGAACCCCGACACGTCGCCACACAGATAGACGGTCTTCCGCGCGAGATCGTACGAACCGGAAGCAAGCTCCTCCGGCGTGATCACGGACCCGAAGAAGTCCCCGATCAGTTCGTGGTCCCGCAACAGCGAAGGCGCGACCAAGATGTTGCCCGCTTCCTCGATCGAGGCCTCTGCCCACTCTGTTGCGTACATCAGACGGTACCCGCCAATCGCAGACCTTGATGGATTGCTCAACGCCGTGAACATGGCAACGGCCCGCCTTCCTCCGCTCGCGTTGCGACACGTGAACGAAAGGAGACAGACCATTGATCCTCGATGCTCTCACGGAGGCTCAACAGCGGGCAACGGCCTATGCGTCGGGCAGGCGACCGGGAGAGGCCCAGGCGTCGATCACCTCAGCCCGAGCCGACCGACGGTCTGCCGCAGGCGCGCCCAGCGCCCCCGCGCCCCCTCCCCCCAGGGACGCGGAAATCCGTGGACGGGCCCGCGGAAGATCACGTACGGTGTGGCTCCACGCTCTGAGATGGATGGAAGGAGGCGAGTGCCGTGCAGTTCACACTTTTCCAGCGCTCCCTCTTCCGCTGTCCCGGCGTGGTTCCTCAGTTCTGACCGGGAGCGCTCCAAGCAGCCTGTATCCCGGAGGAATCCATGACCAGTCCGGTCATCCGTACGCTCTCCGCGAGCGACGCTCATCTCTTCGACGCACTCCCCGACCCCCTTGGCGCCCGTGAAGGCCATCGGCGTACCCGGTTCCGCCCCGACTGGAAGCGCGTCGCCCTCCGCGACGGCGAGGTCGTCGCACGCGGCGCGTGGTGGGGCGGCCCCGACGACTCGGAGCCCGTCAACATCAACTGGTTCGACGTGGCCGAGGGCGAGGAGGAGGCCGGGGCCGAACTCCTGCGCTCCGCTCCCTGGCAGGTCGAACTGGAGATCAACCTGCCCGGCGACTGGCGGGAGAAGACCGACCTGCGCGCCGGTGCCGAGGCGCGCTTCGCCGCCGCGCGAGCCGCCGGGTACGAACGCCTGGTGGAACGCTTCCTGTACCGCTGGACCCCGGAGCGAGGTCTGCCCGAGCGGCCCGGACGCCTGCGCTTCAGCGCCGAACCCGACGACAGCGTGTTCTTCGACGCGTTGCGCCGCATCCACTCCGTCACCCTGGACGCCCACGCGCTCAGGGCCATCGAGGAGGGCGGCCTCGACCAGGCCGCCCAGGAGGAAGTCGACTTCTTCCACTGGTGCCCCTCCCCACGGGAGTGGTGGCAGATCGCACGCACGCCGGAGGGCGACCTGGCCGGCATCCACATCCCGGCCCACAACCCCTCCGGCCCGACCATCGGCTTCATCGGAGTCGTCCCCGAACAGCGCGGCCACGGCTACGCCTACGACCTCCTCGCGGAGTGCACCCACCTCCTCGTCGAGCAGGGCGCGGAGTTCGTCACCGGAGCGACGGACCAGGGCAATTTCCCCATGGCCGCGAACTTCGCCAAGGCCGGGTTCCCCGTGGTCAGGGAACGCATCAACTTCCACCCGACGGGCCGAGCGGTCTAGCGAGGAGTAGCAGGCGGTGAGCGGTCCGGCCGGAGGCAGGTCTCGGGCGCCGGTGAACCGGCCGGGTCGAGCCTGATCGACCACGCCGACTTCCCGTGGCTATCGGCGCGGCCAGGCCTCGCGGTCCACCAAGTCGAGGACGAGGGCGGCGATGTTCCACGCGTCGTCCTCGCCCCGGTGGTGGCGCCCCTCCAGGGGCAGCCCGGCGATCTTCAGTGCGCCCGCCATGCCGGGCCGCTTGCGCAGCCCGTACGCCTCCGTGAACACGGCCTTGGCGTTGGTGTGCCCGTGCTCCACCGGCCGACCGAAGGGATACGGCGTGCGGGTGGCCTGGCACTGGCGGTCGAATTGGCGGCGGTCGTAGTCGCCCCAGCTCGCCCAGGGGCGATGCCGGGCGTCGTACGCCTCCGCAAGCGTCCGGCAGGCCTCGTCAAAGCCGACGCCCGAGGCCACCTCGGCCGGGGGCAGCCCGACTACATTGACTTCCTGGACAGGTGTCCATATATTCGAGACAGCTGTCCAGTTAGTCACGAGGGAATGAGAACGCCGATGGAGACGACCGGGACCGTGCTGGTGAGCCTGGTGGCCGTACTGCACGTGTACATCTTGGTGCTGGAGATGTTCCTGTGGGAGCGCGCGCCCGGGCGCAAACTGTCCGGCTTCGACGCGGACCTGGCACGCGCCACCGCCCCGCTCGCGGCGAACCAGGGGCTCTACAACGGCTTCCTCGCGGCGGGCCTGATCTGGGGTCTTTTCGCCGGCGACCCGATCGCCTTCCAGGTCAAGGTGTTCTTCCTCGGCTGCGTCGTGGTCGCCGGGGTCTACGGCGGCTTCACCGCCAACCGCCGGATCCTCCTCGCCCAGGCCCTGCCCGGCGCCCTGGCGCTCGGCGCCGTCCTGCTGGCCGGGTGACCGCCGTGCCCGAGGACCCTCGGAGCGAGCGGACCCGCGCCCGGCTGCGCGCGGCCCTGCTGGAGGAGTGCGCGAGCGGCCCGCTGGACAAGGTCGGCGTCGCCGCGCTCGTGCGCCGGGCCGGAGTCGGCCGGGCCACGTTCTACGTGCACTACGCCGACCTGGAAGCGCTCGCCGTCGACGCGTGCGCCGAGATCGTCCGCGAGGCGGTCGACGCCCTGCACGCCTGGCGGGGAGCACCGGACCCGGCGAGCCCGCCGCCCGCGCTGGTCGACTTCTTCGAGCGGCTCCCCCAGCACCGCGCGCTCTACGGCGCGTTGCTCAGCCCCGGCGGCGGCGGTCCGCTCGGGCAGGTCCTCCACCGGGACCTGCGCGCCCGCAGCCAGGCCGAGCGCACGCTCGCCGGCGCGCCGGAGCCCGAACTGGTCGCTTCGGCCGTGGCCGCGACCTTCGCCGGGGTACTCGCCGACTGGCTGCACGGCCTGATCGAGGCCACCCCGGCCGAGGTCACCGAACGAGTCTGGCGCCTGCTGATCAGCCTGCACCGCACACCTCTGCCCTGATCACCCCGCGCCGGGCGGCCTCACAGAACGGCCGAGGGCCGGGTGCGCACCTCACGGTGTGCACCCGGTCCTCGGGCTTTCCTGCGGTCCGGTCGGTCAGGGGCTGTAGTACCCGGCGACGTCGGCCAGCAGGTCGATGCTGCCACTGCGGTTGTAGAAGGTGACCTTGCCGTCCTTCACCGGCACCACCACCAGGTTCGGGACCGTCTGCCCCGCCACCACGTTCAGGTTCGACGCGCTGGTCCGGGTCGTCCCGTACGGGTACACCGACACGAACGTCGACGCCGTCGGATTCGTCGCCGTCACATTCAGGACCACAGCCGTCACGCCCTCAGCGGGGACGCCGCCCTGGCCCGCCACCGTCAGGGTGACGGTCTTGTCCGCGCCGATCTGAGCCTTCGGCACACCGATGCCGTTGCGCGTGTCCATCAGCCGGGCCGGGGTCACCGGCTCGTACATCGACCCCGAAGTGCCACTGGTGAAGTACCCGGCGACATCGGCCAGCAGGTCGATGCTGCCACTGCGGTTGTAGAAGGTGACCTTGCCGTCCTTCACCGGCACCACGACCAGGTTCGGGACCGTCTGCCCGGCCACCACGTTCAGGTTCGACGCGCTCGTGCGAGTGGTCCCGTACGGGTACACCGACACGAACGTCGACGCCGTCGGGTTCGTCGCCGTCACGTTCAGGACCACGGCCGTGACATCGCCGGCGGGGACCCCTCCCTGGCCCGCCACCGTCAGGGAGACCGTCTTGTCCGCGCCCAGCTTCGCCTTCGGCACGCCCACGCCGGAGCGGGTGTCCATCAGCCGCGTCGGTGTCACCGGCTCGTACAGCGAGCCCAGCTGTCCCGGCCAGTAGTAGCCGGCGACGTCGGCCAGCAGGTCGAGCGAGCCGTTGCGGTTGTAGAAGGTGACCTTGCCGTCCTTGACCGGGACCACGACGAGGTTGGGGACGGTCTGTCCGGCGACCACGTTGAGGTTGGAGGCGCTGGTGCGGGTGGTCCCGTACGGGTACGCCGAGACGAACGTCGACGCCGTCGGGTTCGTCGCCGTCACGTTCAGGACGACGGCCGAGACGGCGTTCGACGCCGGGACTCCGCCGCGTCCGGTGACCTGGAGGGTGACCGTCCCGCCCGGGCCGATCTTCGCCTTGGCGACGCCGGTGCCGTTGCGGGTGTCCATCATCCGGGCCGGCGTGACCGGCTGGTAGCGGCCGGAGGCCAGCGAGGTCAGGCGGGTCAGTGCCACTTCGCCGTACTGGCGCAGCTCAATGCCTACGAGCTCGTCCTCGGGCTCGGCGGACAGCGTCCACGCGTACAGGCCGTCGGGCATCGGCTGCCCGGCCGAGTCCGTGCCGTCCCAGGTCACCTCCAGCGCGCCGCGGATCTGCTCCCAGCCCTGCAGAGTGCGCTGGGCGCCCGACTCGCTCACGAAGGTGACGCTCCAGCGACGTACCGGCTTCGAGAACCACCACTTCGCCGACCACGTCTGCGGTGCGGTCGCCTTGCGGTCCAGGAGCCCGGTGGGCTGTACGGAGTCGACGACGGTGACGTCCGGTGTCCGGACGCCGCTCGGCGTCACGTGCGTGCGCTGAAGGTCGTCCACCCAGGCCAGATGGCCGCCGAAGCGGTCCACGGCCCAGCCGAAGCCGGGCCGGGCATCGGCAGGCCGGCCGATGGTCCGGGTCGCTCTGTCGTCGCCGCGGAGCGGGGTCAGCGACAGGGTGCCGGCCTGGGCGTGGGCCACGTACCCCTCCCCGAGGACCGCGGTGTCGTGGCCGGGCAGGCTGATGGTGGTCTTCGCGTCGAGATCGGTGACGCCGGAGGCGGCGTCACACTTCCAGTACACCGAGCTGCCCCGTACCTGAAGGTCCTTCAGGGAGCAGTCGGCGACCTTCACCGAGCGCAGGCTCGTGCCGGTGCGGACGTCGAGGGCGTCGATGGTGCCGGCGGTCGCGCTCTCCGACCACAGGGTCCCGCCCTCGAGCGAGGTCGCCTGGCCGACGAAACCGCCGCGGCCGAGGACGATCTTGCCGGTGTCCAGGTCCAGGACCTTCTGCGTGCTGTTCAGCGAGAGGAAGGAGACGTACCGGCCCGATGCCTCGACGTCGCCGACGACGCCCCCTTCGACGACGGTGGTGCCGGGAAGCTGCTTGCCGGCGTCGAGGAGGACCAGGTTCTGCCGGGAGTTCTGGTAGACGACCCGCCCGTCGCCCGTCGGCACGAGCGTGGGGCAGTCGGACTCCTGCGCGCATCGGGCGCCGAAGTCGGCGCCGGTGCCCCGGTCCTGCACGGGCTGGGCCGTGACCGGCTCGGTGGCGGAGAGCCGGGTGCCGCGCAGACGGGGCTGCTCCCACGGGATCTGGTCCACGGAGCTCAGCTCGCCCTGGGCGACCGCGATGCGGTGGCGGGAGGTGGGGACGAGCGGAATCTGGTGGACCGTGTCGACGCGCAGCTCACCCCCGTTGATGTCGTTCCGCAGCGCGTGGACGGTACGGATGCCCTCGCCGCCGAACCGGACGGCCAGCAGGCGCCCGTCCGGGGTGACCCGGGTGTCCCCGCGCACCTGGGTGAGGACGACGCGTCCCGGTCCGCCGTCCGCGGAGTACGCGGTCAGCGTGGCCTCGTCGGGGTCGTAGGCCGAGCGGGTGATGACGTTGTTGCCGACCATGCCGATCGGGGTCGCGTCCTCCGGCCAGTCGAGTTCGCGGAGGGGGCCCTGGCCGCCGAAGACGTCGGCGCCCCAGACCTGGAGCCGCTTCTCCGGCGTGACGATGAAGACGTAGCCGCCCGCCGCGCTCACACTCCGCGCGTTCTCCAGCGTCCACAGGCCGAGCGTCTCGGCCCTGATCCAGGCGGTCCGCTTCACCCCGTCCAACTGGTAGGAGAGGAAGAAGCCCTTCGGGTTGTCCCCGCTCCACACCGAGATGTCGGTGGTGCCGGGCCGGAAACCCCAGACCGTGCGGTCCTTGGCGACTCCGTCGACGACGGACAGGGCGTGGACCGCGACGACCACGCCGTCCTTGTACTCGTGGGTGACGACCTCGGTCCCCATCACCGCCGCGAACCGCTGGCCCGAGGGGATGGCGACGGTCGTCGTGGTCTCGCCATGGACGTCGGTGAACTCGACCTTGTCCTGCGCGCCGCTCAGCCGGGCGATCACGTCGCGTCCGGTGCCGAAGAGCCGGCCCCCGTCGGGGTTCGCGTACGGGATGACCGTCCCACCGTTGTACGGGACCCACTTGAGCCCCGTCTCCCGGTCACCCCTGAGGAAGCCGGTGGCACCGGCCACCTGCAGACGCCCGGCGTCCGGCGCCGCGTTCCGCTCGGCCGGAATCACCAGCTCCGCCGGCGCCGAGGGTGCCGCGTTCGCCGTGCCCGCGCCGAGCGGTGACACCGTGACGAGCGCCGCGGTCAGCGCGACGCCGATCGCCGCGATACGCGCACGGCGGCGCGTTCGTATCTGTCGCAAAAGAAGGGTCCCTCCCCGAATGAGTCCGTGCGGAGGTGGAGGCCGCGCTCCGCGCGGGGACCCCCCGGTCCGTACCCCCACCTGCCTCAACTCCCTTGACAGTAACAGTGGTCCGGTCGCCTAACGCTGGGTGATTTCGCGTGGGGGCCCTGTGCCGGTGCGGGTCCGCTCCCTGTGACGCCAGGGCCGTCGGGTCGATGTTTGGCGTGCTCACCGGCGGTGAGGCGTAGGTGAGGGTTGTTCGCTTCATCGACTGGGGAGTACATGGAGAGCCTTATTCGGCTGGCGATCTCCGTCGGCGGCTCGGCGCTGGCGGCCTTCGTCGTCTGCCGCACGGCGGACCTGCTGGCACGGTTCGCCGACGCGCGGCATCCGGAAACCCCGCTGTGGGGGCTGCTGCGCCGCTGTCGCACGCCGCTGTACGTCGTCGTGCTGGCCGCCCTGCTCAGATGGATCTACCCGGTGGCGTCGCCAGGTCACGGGCCGCTCGAAGACCATGCGGAGGCGGTGAGCCGCGTCCTGCTGCTGTGCCTGATCGGCGGCGGGGCCTGGCTGGCGATCCGGATGGTCGCGGCGGTCGTCGAGTCCTCGTACGCGCGGTACGCCGGACGCTCACGCGATGCCGCACGGCTCCGCCGCGTCCGTACCCAGGTGACGCTGATCATGCGGGGGGTGTCCGTCGCCGTCGGGGTGCTCGCCGCTGCCGCGGCCCTCGTCACCTTCCCCTCCTTCCGTACCCTCGGCACCTCCCTGCTCGCCTCGGCCGGCATCATCGGCATCGTGGCCGGCGTGGCGGCCCAGTCGACGCTGAGCAACCTCTTCGCCGGCTTCCAGATCGCCTTCGGTGACATGGTCCGCATCGGTGACACCGTCGTGGTGGACGGCGAATGGGGTGTCGTGGAGGAGGTGACCCTCACCTTCCTCACGGTACGGACCTGGGACGAGCGCCGTGTCACGCTCCCCGTCTCCTACTTCACCTCGCGGCCGTTCGAGAACTGGTCGCGCGGCGGCGCGGAGATGACGGGGTCGGTGTTCCTCCACTGCGACCACACGACGCCGGTCCCGCTCGTACGGGCCCATCTCCGGGAGTTCCTCACCACGTGCGGCACGTGGGACGGGCGGGGCTGGGACCTCGCCGTCACGGACACCTCGCCGACCGGCATCACGGTGCGGGCGATCGTCACCGCCAAGGACGCCGACGACCTGTGGACGACCCGTTGCGCCGTCCGGGAGGAACTCGTCGGCTGGCTCGTGCGGGAGCACCCGGGTGCCCTCCCCAAGGTCGTCACGGCTCCGGCGGCCGAGGCCTTCGACCGGCCGTAGGAACACGCCAGGCGGCCGCTGGCCGGGCTGCGGGAGCGGCTTCGGCTGCGGCTGCGGCTGCGAGAGCGGGAGCGTTGCGCGGGAGCGGGAGCGTTGCGCGGGCCGGGGATCATCCCCGGCCCGCGCGGCGTTCCTCGCGCCTCTACCCCGCCGCCAGCGCCAGCGTCGGTGACAGTCGGGAGGCCCGTACCGCCGGGTAGAGGCCCGCCACCGTGCCGATCGCCAGCGTCGCCGCGAAACCGCCCGCGGCCGACCAGGGCGGGACCACCCAGGGCAGCCCGCCGGCGGTGGCGTACGCGGCCACGGCGGCCGCTCCCAGGGCCACTCCGGCCAGGCCGCCGAGGCCCGAGAGCATCAGGGACTCGGTCACGAACTGGATCCGGATCTGGCCCCGGGTGGCGCCCAGTGAGCGGCGCAGGCCGATCTCGTGGCGCCGCTCAAGGACCGAGATGATCATGGTGTTCGCGACCCCGACGCCGCCGACGAGCAGGGCGATGCCGCCCAGGCCCAGCAGCAGCGTGGAGAAGGCGCCCTCCGTGGCGGCCTTCGCCTTGAGCGCCGAGGACGGGTCGCCGACCGACACGTTCTGCGGGTTGCGCGGGTCGATCGTCGGGGCGAGCAGCCGCTGGACCTCGCGTACCGACGCGTCCGTGGAGCGCTCGTACACCGCTGTCGGATGTCCGTCGAAGCCGAGCATCCTTTGGGCCGCGTCCCAGCCGACCAGCGCCGAGCGCTCGATCTCCGGGGCGAGCGGCAGGGGGTCGAGGATGCCGACGACGGTGAAGTAGCGGTCGTCGATCCAGACCTGCCGTCCGGGCCGGTCGATGCCCAGGCGCTCCGCGGCGACATGCCCCAGCACCACGGCCGGATAGCGGCCGTTCGCGGCATTGAGCCACGTTCCGGAGGCCGTCTGGCCGCGCAGCACGTCGAGCAGGCCCTCGGTGGCGGCCTTCACCGCGATGCCACCGGTCTCGGCCTCCGGGATCTTCTCCGAGCGCCGCACCGAGCGCGCGAGGTCACCGGTCGCACCGGCCTTTTCGACGCCCTCGATACGGGAGACCGTACCCACCGCGTCCTTGGGCAGCTTGACCTCCTGCCCGCTGAACATCCCCTCGCCCGCCTTGGCGACCAGCATGTTCGTGCCCAGTGCGTCGAGCTGCCGCAGCAACTGGGCCTGGCTGGAGGCCGAGATGCCCACCACCGCGATCATCGTCGCGATGCCGATGGCGATCCCGAGCGCGGACAGCACCACGCGGACGGGGCGGCTGCGCAGCCCGGCCGAGCCGACGTGCAGGACGTCGCGCGGACCGAGCCGAGCGGCCTTCAGCCCTGTCCGACGGGCGGATGCGGCACCGGTCCCACGAGCGGTTCCGGGGTCGGTCCCGCGCCTCATCGGACGACGACCTTTCCCCGTGCCGTGTCCGCGACGACCCGGCCGTCACGGATCCGGACCTGCCGCGGCAACCGTCCCGCGATCTCCGTGTCGTGCGTGATGACCGCGATCGTGGCGCCCTCCCCGTTCAACGTGTGCAGCAGCTCCATCACCGCCTCGCCGGACGCCGAGTCCAGCGCGCCGGTCGGCTCGTCGGCGAGCAGCAGCGCGGGCTCCCCGACGACCGCCCGGGCGATGGCCACGCGCTGCTTCTGCCCGCCGGAGAGCTCGTGCGGGCGGTGCCGCATGCGGTCGGCGAGCCCCACCCGGGCCAGGGCGTCCGCGGCCATCCGGCGGCGGCGGGCGCGGGGCAGGCCGGAGTACAGCAGGCCTTCCGCGACGTTGTCGACGGCGGCGACGCCCGGCACCAGGTGGAAGGCCTGGAAGACGAAGCCGATGTGCCGGGCACGCAGCGCGGAGACCTTCCGGTCGGTGAGCGCGGCGACGTCGTGCCCGGCGATCGCCACGGTTCCGGCGGTGGGCCGGTCGAGGGTCCCGACGATGTGCAGCAGGGTCGACTTGCCGGAGCCCGAGGGGCCGACGATGCCGACCAACTCGCCCTCCCCGACGGCCAGATCGATGCCGTCGAGGGCGCGTACCCCGCCCGCGTACTCCTTGACGACGCCCTTGAGGTCCACGACGCGCTTCACCGGGGAGCCGCCACCGCTGAGCCCGGCGCCGTACGCCTCACCGTTCCCCTCGCCACTCATGCGTTCGGCACCCCGACCTTCATTCCCTCGCGCAGTCCCGCGCCGGTGATCTCGACCCGGCCCTGGCCGAACAGGCCGAGTTCGACGCGGACGTCTCGGGTCCGGCCCTGCTCCACGACCTGCACGCCGAAGCCGCCGCCGGGGAGCGCCAGCAGCGCGTTGACGGGGACGGACAGGACGTCCTGGCGGGTGCGGCCGGTGAGTTCGATCGTGACCGGGGACTGGTCGACGCCCTTCACCTTGGCCGGCTCGTCGAAGGAGACGGTGATCTCGATCTTCGGGGTCTTGTCCTGCGGGTCCTCGCCCGCCGACGCGGTCCTGCCGACCGCGGACACCTTCCCCGGCTGTTCCGTGCCGTCCGGCAGCCGGACCTTCACACGGGTGCCGGTCTTCGCCGACTCGGCCTCGGCGACGGACAGTTCGAAGCGGACCACCCGCTCGGAGCCGGTCACCGTGAGCACCGGGCTGCCGGGGGTGATCCGGTCGCCGGGCGCGAGCCCGCCCTCACCGGAGCCGCCGCCGCTCCCCGAGCCGCCGCCCGCCTCCTTGACGCGTATCGCGCTGCCCGCGAAGGCGATCCGGTCCGGGCCGACCGTGCCGGTCTGCTTCATGTCGTGGGACTTCTGCCAGCGTTTGACGGCGGCGGCGGTCTTCGCCGTGAACTCCTCGTCGACGTCGAAGCCGGTGAAGCCGAGCGCGGCCAGGTTCTCCTCCAGCTGCCGTACGTCCTTGCCCTTGTCGCCGGTCTTGAGCGTCCGGTACATGGGCTCGTCGCCGTACATCAGCCGGACCGGCTCGCCGTCCACCTCGTAGAGGCGTCCGTCCCGCTCGACGACCGAGCCGGTCGGGGCGATCCAGGTGAGGGTGCCGCCGGCGCCGCCGGCGTTGATCTTCCGCTCGCCGAGGTGACCGAGGGTGCCGTCCTTCTGGGAGCTGTCGCTCAGGTCGCCGCGGGTGACCGCGGCGGTGGCGGGCGGCAGCCCGCGGGAGCCGGCGGCGGTCTGCGGATCCTGGTCCCGGTCCGCGCTCAGGGCGGTGGCGGCGGCTCCGGCGCCCGCGACGGCGACGATCGCCCCGAGGGCGACGAGCAGCCGGCGCCGCCCGAGCGGGCGCTCACCCTCGCTGCGGTCGCTGTGCTCGCTCATCGGGCCACGCCCTCGCACGCCTTGGCGGCCTTCTCGAACTTCTGCATCTCCGCCCCCTGCGGTATCGGCAGGGCCTGCTGGGCACCGCCTTCGAACTTCGGGTCCGGCATGTTGAAGCCGTTCTCCCGCATGCAGCGCGCGTAGGCGAGCGCCTTGTCCTTGTCGGCCTGTGTCGGCTCCTTGCCGAGGCCGGCGCCGCCGGCCTTGCCCTGGCAGGCCTTGAACGCCTGCTCGATCTTCTCCTTGGACATGCCGTCGCCGCCGACGGTGAGTCCGACGCCCTTCTCCCCCGGCTTGGGCTCGGGTACGTCGAGGCCGTGCTCGCGCAGGCACTTGCGGTGCTCGAAGGCCTGGTCGGCCTTCTTGCCCTCTTCGCTCACGCCGCCGTCGTCCCCTCCGCCCGGGGTGGAACCCGAGCACGCGGCGGCGGACAGGGCGAGGACCGCGGCCAGGGAACCGGCGGCGGCCACGCGGGTCATACGTCGAATCGTCATGGCGGTGACGGTGCCGCGAAGGGATGTTTCGCTTCTCTCAGCGGTTTCGTTTACACCGGCGAAAGGTCCCTTTCGGATACACAGGGGGCATGCGCGTACTACTGGTGGAGGACGAGGCGTTCCTCGCCGAGATGATCGCCGAAGGGCTGCGCCGCGACGCGCTCGCCGTGGACGTGGCGGCCGACGGCCTCGAAGCGCTGCGGAAGCTCCAGCTCGGGGAGTACGACGTCCTCGTCCTCGATCGCGACCTACCCGGGATACACGGCGACGACGTGTGCCGCCGCGTGGTCGAACAGCGGCTGATGACCCGGGTGCTGATGCTGACGGCGGCCGGCACGGTACGGGACCGGGTCGAGGGCCTCGGTCTGGGCGCCGACGACTACCTCACCAAGCCCTTCGCCTACGACGAGCTCCTCGCCCGGGTGCTCGCGCTGGGCCGGCGCGCCAGGCCGGCCCTGCCGCCCGTCCTCGAACGCCGCGGGATCGTGCTGGACACCGCCCGCCGCCAGGCCAGCCGGGACGGCCGGCACCTGCACCTGTCGCGCAAGGAGTTCGGCGTCCTGGAGGCGCTGCTGCGGGCGGAGGGTGCGGTGGTCAGCGGCGAGGACCTGATCGAGCAGGTCTGGGAGGAGCACACCAGCTACCGCACCAACGCGGTACGGGTCACCCTGAGCAAGCTGCGGGCCAAGCTGGGCGAGCCGCCCGTGGTGGAGACGGTGCCCGGCGCCGGCTACCGGATCGCGTCGTGAGCCGTCGCCTGTCGGCGCGCGTCCGGCTCGGCGGGGAGCGTGCCCGGCTCACCGCCCTGTACGCCGGGCTCCTCGTGCTCGCCGGTGCCGTGCTCACCGGGGTCGTGTACGTGCTCGTGCAGGAGGGCCTGTACTCGTCGATCCGCATGGCCGTCACCACCGCCGTGCCGGCCCAGCGGCTGGAGCACCTGCCGGACGCCTCGCAGAGCCTCCTGCCCGCCACCCCGCTCCCGAGCGCGGCCTTCGCGAGCCCCGGCCCGAGCCCGGGCCCGGGCCTGATCCCGCCCCAGACCCTCGCGATCACCCGGTCGGTCAGCGACGCCGCCGAGTCCGCCGCCCTGGACCGCCTCCTCACGGTCTCCGTGGCCGTCCTCGCCTGCTACGCGGTCCTCTCGGTCGCGCTCGCCTGGTGGGCGGCCGGGCGGGTGCTCCGGCCGATCGCCGTCATCACCGACACGGCCCGCCGGCTGTCCGGCGCCAACCTCCACGAGAGGATCGCCCTCGACGCGCCGCCCGGCGAGCTCAAGCGGCTCGCCGACACCTTCGACGGCATGCTGGGGCGGATGGAGCAGCTGGTCTCCGCCCAGCAGCGGTTCGCCGCGAACGCCGCGCACGAGCTGCGCACCCCGGTCGCCGTGCAGCGCGCGGCGGCGGAGATCGGACTCGCCGGGGACCCCTCGCCCGAGCGGGTCGCCCGGATCCGTTCGAAGCTCATCGAGGTCGCCGGCAGCAGCGAGCGGATCATCGAGGGGCTGCTCCTGCTGGCCGCCTCCGACCAGGGGCTTCAGGACCGGCGCCGGGTCGCCCTGAACGAGGTCGCCCGGGAGACGGCGGCCGCTCTCGCGGGGGAGGCGGCCGAGCGCGGGGTGGCCGTCGTCGTACGGCCCGGGCCGCTGACCGTCGAGGGGGATCCGGTGCTGCTGGAACGGCTGCTGCACAACCTGGTCGCGAACGGCGTGCGCCACAACGTCCCCGAGGGCGGCCGGGTGGAGGTCCGGACCGGCCCGGACGGCATCACGGTGACGAACACCGGCCCGACCGTGCCGCCCGAGACCGTGCCGCTCCTCTTCGAACCCTTCCGCCGCTCGGCCGCCCGCACCCACGCGCCCGACGAAGGCGTCGGCCTCGGCCTGTCGATCGTCGACTCGATCGCCCGGGCCCACGGGGCAAGGGCCACGGCGGCGGCGAATCCGCGGGGCGGCGGGCTGACCGTCCGGGTCCGCTTCCAGGGAGGCGGCATGGACACGAGGTCCTGACCGTCCCAGCGGGGGGGGCACGCGAACGCCCCGTCCGCGAGGGACGGGGCGTTCGTCGGCTGCCGAGGCCGCCGTGGTGTTACGGGTTGACCGGCAGCGCGGGTGTGAAGATCACGGGGACGCTCCACTGCTGTGCCGGGGTGCCGTTGCAGTCGAACAGCTGGAACACGGTGCCCCAGTTGCGGTTGGCCCAGGGCACGTCGAGGCAGCGGCCCGACTGCGGGTTGTAGATCGAGCCGTCGGCGCGCGGCAGCCACTGCTGGCCGCCCTCGCCCAGGCACTGCCAGAAGAGCACGGCACTCTGCGACGTGGTCTGGTTGCCCGTGACCGCGACGCACTGGCCCTGCTGGGTCAGGGTGCCGTTGGCGTTGACGCTGAGCTTCTGCGCGTCGCTGCCGTTGCAGCCCCACAGCTGGGGGTGCATGCCGTTGCCGCTGTTGTTGTTCGGCGCGTCCACGCAGATGTCCGGCGAGGGGGCGAAGCGGATCGGGGTGCCGGACGTGGTGGCCTGCGGGGTGTAGCCCTGGTAGACGGCGAGGTTGCTGACCCGGCCGGCCAGCCAGTTGCTGGGCTGGCTCTGGTACTTGTACCGCCCCATGACCAGCTTGCCGCTCGGCGCCGGGCTGCTGCTCGCCGCGTGGTACCCGCTGGAGGCCAGCCGGCCGTTGACGTACAGGCTCATGGCGCCCGTGGTCGCGTTGTACGTGGCCGTCAGCTGGGTCCAGACGCCGGCCTGGAACGTGTTGGCCGGGCTGACCGTGGCGTTGAAGTCGTACGGCCAGCCGTCGTCGTCACCGCGGGCGAGGGCGAAGCGCCAGTTGCCGGAGTCGGCCCACAGCATGAACGCGCTGCCGTGGGCGGTGTCCTGGCTGACGATCACGCCGTCGGGCTTGTCCATCTTCGCCCAGGTGCTGAGGGTGAAGCTCTGCCGCGTGTCGACGATCTTGTCCGGTGCGGTGAGGCTGGACTTCAGGGTGTCGCTGAAGACGGCGACGGTGGCGGGGCGGGCGTCGACGGTGTCCGGGGCGTAGCTGATGTTCGCCTCGGTGCCGTCGTTGCCGGCGGGGACGGACTTCTTGTTGTCCAGGCGCCACTGCACGGTCGGTGCCTGGGTGTTGCCGCGCACGTGGTACCCGTCGAAGCCGTTCACCGCGCCGGCGTTCACCGTGGCCGCCCAGGAGTGCAGGGTGCCGGCGGTGTCGAGGGCCCAGAAGTCCGGGACCCCGTCGTCGGTGACGTCACCGTCGGAGCCGACGCGCGGATAGCCGGAGCCGGTGATGCCCCAGCCGATGCGGGTCGCCGGCTGGGCCGTGACGCCGGTGAACACGGTGTACGTGAGACCGAGGTCGTCGGTGCGGGTGGCGGTGGCCAGGCGGTACTGGAAGATGTCGCCGCTGGTGCGGTTGCGCACCCACAGGGCCGGGGCCGTGTCCGCCGTGGTGGCGGTGGACAGGTCCAGGGTGTTGCCGGGGACCATCAGGTCCTTGTCGTCCCAGTCGCCGGTGCCCGACACCAGAGCCGGCGCGGCGAGCGTCTGGTTCGACTTGACCGGGTAGAACCACAGGTTGCCGGACTCCACGGCGAGCAGACCGGTCGCGTCGGACACCTTGCGGCTCGGTGTGCGCGAGGTGCGGGACGGGCCGGTGGGAGTGACCTGGCTGGAGTACTGCCAGGTCCCCACGTTGTGGTAGCCGGGGCAGGAGCTCCCGTACGCGGGGTCACAGTCCGGCTTGTCGACGGTGTGCTTGGTCCCGAGGGTGAACACCCCGGGATTGGACAGGGTGTTGTCGTAGGCGAACAGGTCGCTTCCGCCGGTGGCTCCGACGGTGGCGGGCTCGCGGTGGACGAAGAGGTCGTCGACGTTGCGGCCGGGGTCGAGGGACCCTCGGTGGGCGATCCGGTAGTCCTTCCAGGTGCGGTTGGAGGTCACCTCGGGTGCCTGGAGGGCGGTCGCGGCGGTTCCACTGGGCAGCGTGCTGATGCTGCTGCCGTCGGTGGCGCGGCCGTGGGTGACCAGGTTGCCGGCGTTGTCCGGGATGAGGATGTCGGGCCGGGCGTCACCGGTGGTGTCGCCGAAGGCCACCGGGCCGTCCTTCCACGGGACGTAGAAGGCGTACGACTGGGTCTGCGAGGCGTTGCCGGCCTCGTCGAGCGCCCGCGCGTACACGATGTTGGTGCCCCAGTGGGTGGGCTTGACGCTGATGCCGCTCACGGACAGCGGGCTGCCGCAGGTCTGCTGGGCGCCGGCCAGCTGCGGGTCGAAGCCCCACTGGACGCAGGCCAGGCCCGAGGAACGGAGTCCGGCGCCCGGGCTCGGGTCGGAGGCCGCGATCGGGATGGAGCCGGTGTCGCCGAGACGCAGGTTGGTGATCTGGCCGTTCCCCGCCGGGGGGTACTGGGTGTTGGGGTTGCTGAACTGTCCGAAGGCCATGACCGGCGGGGTCATGTCGACGGCGAAGTGGCAGGTGGTGCTGGACGGGCCGCGCAGCAGGCCGTCGTCGCCGTGGGTGGCCCAGGCGTAGTTGTGGCCGTTCTGCAGGAGGCCGACCGGCAGCGAGTACGTGGCCTCGGACCAGTTCGGGACGAAGCCGGACCAGCCCTGGTGCGCGGTCGCGCCCGCCGTCTCGTCCCAGACGTCGACCCACTCGGTGAGCTGGCCCTGGTTGGGGCTGCTGACCCTGGAGATCAGGTCGGTGTGGGTGTCGGTGACCCAGCCGTACGAGGAGGCGGGAACGCCTCCGCACGCCTGGGTGTCGCCGGCGACGACGCGGCGCGGGACCGGGTTGGCGCGCAGGTTGTCGGGGGTGTTGGGCGGGAAGTCGTACTCGGTGCTGAGGGTGGCGTTGTAGTTGAACCGCTTGAAGCCCATCTTGTCGCCGGAGCCCTCGTTCCCGCGCAGGACGAAGGCGAGCGGCTTGCTGGTGTCGCGGATCGCGTCCCGCATGGCGCCGGTGACGTTGAAGTCGACGGGTACGTCGTTGTAGCAGGCGGAGTTGGTGCCGTTGCCGGGCACCCACTTGCCGTCCAGCCACTCCCGGACCTCGTGGTTGTTCCAGGACACCGAGCCGTCGAACTCGCGGGCCCGGTAGACGTTCACGGGGTAGGTCGTCGAGCAGGACCAGTCGGAGGAGATGTACTGGTTGACGCGCAGGTTGGCGTAGTTGATCGTCGAGCCGTAGTACCCGTTGATGTCGAACTCGAACAGGGCGCGCTCGATCCCGTACGGGGACTCCCAGCCCTGGAAGCCGGAGCCGGGGTGGTCCCGGTCGTTGGAGCCGGAGCGGTCGAAGTTGCCGGTGCCGGTCCATGCCTGCATGACCCAGGCGTGGTGCTGCTTGCCGCGGGAGTCGCGCGACCAGTCCGGGTCGATGTAGACGGGGTAGCTCGTGTCCGGGCCGTCGAGCAGGTCCATGGTGGGGGCCAGGGCGATGGCGCCACGTCCCTTGCCCGCGGCGGCGGTCGCCTTCGCCCGCGTGACGGGGATCTTGGCGATCGTGGCGCGGGCGCCGGGCCCTTCGGGGCTGCTCAGTCCGTCGATGGCGCCGTTGGCCTTGTCGACGGGCGCCGTGGCGTCCATGTCGGCGTACTTGCCGCCGCGTGCGCCCGGCTTCCGGGCCTCCTTCGCCGACCACATGATCGGGGCGGGCGCGCGGAAGACGGTGTCACGGCCGTCGCCCGCGGTGAGGTTGCCTTCCTTGTCCTTGGCGAGCGTGAGGCCTTTGGTCTCCGCGGGGAACACCAGGTCCCGTACCGCCGGGTTGGCGGCGGCGGCCGGGCTGCGCAGGATCACGACGGTGGCGTAGCCGCCCCACTTGGTGGCGGTGACCTTGAGGTCGGTGTCGGGCGCCACGTTCTCGAAGAGCGCGCCGTTGCCGCTGAGGACGGGCTTGGGCAGCGCGCCGGGGAACGGCGATGACACGGACAGCTGTTGGCCGTCCTCGGTGGTCATGGTGGCCAGCGGGCCGCTGCCGCCGCCGGAGAGCACGAGGGCGGAGTCGGCGGCCTTCGGGGCCACGGTGCCGTCCGCGCGGGTGATCAGGGTGTCGTCGAGGGGGACCCAGCCGCCGCCCTTGCCCTTCATGCGCTGGGATTCGAGGCTGCGTTCGGTGCGCAGCTTGCCCTGGGGCGTGACGACGGTGGTGCTGAACTCATCGGTGAGTTCGGGGACTTGGACGTCCTTTCCGGTCGCCCGGGCCTTCTGCTTCGCCTTCTCCGCGGCGAGGCGAGCCGCCGTGGGCTTCGGGCGCCCGGTGCCGCCCCTGGAGGGGGCGGGAGCGGCCGGGGAGGCCGACGGATCCGGCCGGGGCGACGGTGCGGCCAGTGCCGAGTAGGGCGCGGTGGCCAGCAGCGCGGCCGACATCGCCAGGACCGCGGCGGCCGCGATCGGCCGTCGCAGTCCGGATCTTGGTGCAGTGGACATGCTCGTGTACTCCCCCATGCATGTGCGTGGTCGCGGCGCGTGGCGCGCAGAGATCGGGGGCACTTTGGCAGGGGCATGGCTACCGATCAAAATGCGCCACGCGATGCCGTGTCCATCTTGTGCGCAGCCTGCACGAATTGCACACACTGTGATCTAGAACACGTCCGAATTTGAACAACTCATGGGATACGGGCGGTTGTGGCGACTGCTACCTTCCCGTCCGATTCTGCCGTTGATCACTTCGACCGACGGCCCTCACCACTTTCACCTTTCAAACGGGGGATGAGCGATGCCTCGCTTTGGCATGCGCCGATCCGGGCGACTTTCACGGACACGGGCGACCGTCCCGCTGATCGTGGCCCTGACGGCGTCTCTTCTGGCAGCGCCGGCGGTCCAGGCCGCACCGGTCACGCCGGACTTCGACAAGATCTGGCAGCCGCCGCGTACGCCGCTGCCGCACACCACTCCGATATCCGGGACCCCGGCCAGAAAGCGCGGTCCCGTGGCCCCGCCCCGCGTGGTGCCGAAGCGGGCCACGGCGGCCCCCGCCCTGCCGGACGTCACCGCCCTGAGCGGCACCGCGCTGCCGACCACGGCCCCGGCCCGCGCCGGCGCCCTCCCCGTGTGGGTGGGTCCCGCCACGAAGGCGCCCAAGGCCCCGCTGCCCGCGGTGACCGTCGTACGCAACGACGGCAAGGCCGCCCGCGCCGCCGGCGTGCACGGCCTCCTGTTCTCGGTCGCCGCGGTCGGCGCGGCGACCGCCCGGGACGCCCACGGCACGGTACCGGTCAAGGTCGGCCTCGACCTGGCGGAGCTCCAGCGCGCCACCGGTGGCCAGTTCACCGCGCGCGGCCGCCTGGTGGCGCTCCCCGCGTGCGCCGCGACCGCTCCCGAGCTGGCGTCCTGCCGGGTCCGCACCCCGCTGGCCGCCCACTACGACAAGGCCACCGGGCGGCTGACGGCCGACCTCGCCGTCCCGGCCGTCGCGCCCGCCCCCGCCCGGGTCACCGGCGGCTCGACCCGGTCGCCGCTGCTCACGGCGGTGAGCGGCGCGAAGGCCCTGGGCGGCACCCCGATGCTGCTCGCCGCCGAGACCGGCTCCTCGGGCGGCGGCGGCGACTACAAGGCGTCCTCCCTCAGCCCGTCCTCGGCATGGGCGGCGGGTGGCTCCTCCGGCGCGCTGACGTACAGCTACCCGTTCCAGCTGCCGCCGCCCCTCGGCGGCCAGGCGCCGTCACTGGCGCTCGGCTACGACTCCTCCTCCGTGGACGGCCGCACCTCCGCCACCAACGCCCAGGCGTCCTGGATCGGCGACGGCTGGGATCTCAACCCCGGCTTCATCGAGCGCACCTACAAGCCGTGCGACAAGGCGGGCATCAGCAACTCCGGTGACCTGTGCTGGAGCGGCTACAACGCGAGCCTCTCCCTCGGCAGCCACTCCGGACCGCTCGTCCGGGTCGCGACCGGTGCGGCCGGCACGGACGCGGCGACCGGCACGTGGCGACTGAAGAACGACGACGGCACGAAGATCGAGTTCGGCTCCGGTGCCGCCAACGGTGTCCAGGACGGGGCCTACGCGAAGGTCACCGACTCCGCCGGCACCGTCTACCACTTCGGTGTCAACCACCTGCCCGGCGGCGACAAGAGCGATGCGGCGACGAACTCGGTATCCGGCGTGCCGGTGTACTCCCCCAAGTCCGGCGACCCGTGCTACGACTCGTCCAAGGGCAACGCCTCCTGGTGCACGATGTGGCAGCGTCTCCAGCTGGACTACGTCGTCGATGCCCACGGCAACCTGACGACGTACACCTGGGCTCCCGAGACCAACTACTACACGCGGGGCGGCGGCCAGAACCCGGGCGCCGGCACGCTCACCGCGTACACCCGCGCCAACACGCTGGCCTCGGTCGCGTACGGGCAGCGCCTGTCCGATCAGGTCGCGGCCAAGGGCGGTCTCCAGCCCGCCGTCCGCGTGACGCTCGGAACCGCCGAGCGCTGCGTCGACACGGCCGTCTGCGACCCGTCGCAGCGCACCGCGGCGAACAAGAACAACTGGCCCGACGTCCCGGTCGACCAGGAGTGCAAGAGCTCCGGTACGTGCACCGGCCTCGCACCGACCTTCTTCACCACCCGCAGGCTGGCCTCCGTCCTCACCCAGGTCCGGGTGAACAACGCGTGGCAGGACGTGGACTACTACGTCCTGAAGCACTCGTTCCCCGACCCCAAGGACGCCACCAGCCAGAAGGCCCTGTGGCTGGACTCGGTCCAGCGCACCGGCCGGACCGGCACCCCGGAGGTCAAGCTGCCCCCGGTGACCTTCGTCCCCGTGATGCTCGCGAACCGGGTCGACGGCACCGACCTCGTCCCCGCGCCGCCGCTGATGGACCGGCCGCGCATCCAGCAGATCAAGAACGAGACGGGCGGCGTCCTCAACGTCGACTACAACCTGCCGGCCTGCTCGCGCCTCAACCACGTGATGCCGTCCGCCGAGGACGACAACACCTTGGCCTGCTACCCGGTTCGCTGGGCCCCGCCCGGCTCGGTCGCCGGTTCGGATCCCGTCCTCGACTGGTTCAACCACTACACCGTCGCCTCGCTCACCCAGAACGACACCACGACCGACGCGCCGCAGCAGATCAGCAGCTACACCTACGGCGCGGCCGGCTGGCACCGGGACGACAGCGAGTTCACCGACCCCAAGTCCCGTACCTGGGGCGAGTTCCGCGGCTTCGCCACCGTGACCGCCACCACCGGCAGCGGCAACGACGGCCCCAAGTCGCAGACCCGCACCACCTACCGGCAGGGCATGAACGGTGACGTCCGCAAGAACGGCTCCGCCCGCGGCGTCCAGCTCACCGACGTCCTCGGACGGTCCGTCACCGACAACGACTGGCTCAGCGGCCAGACGCTCCAGACCGAGACGTACGACCAGGCGGGCGGCGGCGTCGTGAGCCGCAGCGTGTCCGCCGCCTCGGGCGAGGTGACGACCGCGACCCACGCGCGCGGCTCCGGCCTGCCGGACCTCGTCGCCCGCTACCCGGCCACCACCAGCACCGTCACGGCCGAGGGCAAGAAGGCCGACGGCACCTGGCGGTCCACCGTCACCACCACCACGACCGACCCGGCGCACAACAACCGGGCCGTCTCCACCCTGGAACAGGCCGAGGGCCTCCCGGACCTGTGCACCCGCGTGGGCTACGCCACGGGCCCCGACCCCCAGGTGAGCTCCCTGGTGGCCGAGCAGACCGTCGTCTCCGGCACGGGCGCCTGCACCGCCGGCGCGGTGGCCGCCAACACGGTCAGCCGGACCCGTACCTCCTACGACAACCTGCCGAACGGACAGGCGGCCGCCACCGGCGACGCGACGAAGGCGGAGGTCCTGGAGCGCTACGAGCCAGACGGCACGCCCTTCTTCGTGCCGACCGCGATCACGACCTACGACGCCTACGGCCGGGCCACCTCGGTGAAGGACCCGAACGGCAAGGACACCCAGCACCCGGACGGGGCCGTCACCACGACGACCTACACGCCCGCGGCGACCGGTGAGCTGCCGTCCACCCTGACGGTCGCCGCCCCCGTGCCCGGGGCGACCGGCACCTGGGACAGCGTCACGACGATGGACGTCCGGCGCAATCTGCCGCTGACCGTCAAGGACCAGAACCTCAAGACGACCACGGAGACGTACGACGCGCTCGGCCGTCTCACCGCCGTGTGGCTGCCCGGCCGCACCCCCGTGGCCAACCCGAACGCCAACATGACCTTCGGGTACGCCGTGTCCGACCAGGCCGGCGTCCCGTCGACGACGACCACCAACAAGCTGACGAAGGACGGCGAGACGCCGGTCTACGTGAAGAGCGTCGACATCCTCGACGGCTTCGCCCGGGCACGGCAGACGCAGACGTCACCGGCCAACCCCGCCTACACCGGCCGGCTGGTCTCCGACACGCTGCTCGACTCGCAGGGCCGCACCCGGACGGCCAACGCGCCCTGGTACAACGACGTGTCGGGTCCGACCGGAACGCTGCTGCCCTCGGCGGAGAGCACGATCCCGTCGCAGACCCGCACCACGTACGACGGCCTGGGCCGCGCGGTGGTCACCGCCTCCTGGTCGCTGGGTGTGGAGCAGTCCCGGACCACGACCGACTTCAAGGGCGTCGACCGGACGGACGTCGTGCCCCCGAAGGGCGCCGCACCGACCACGAGCCTCACCGACGCCCGCGGCCAGACCACGGAGCTGTGGCAGTACACGACCCCCACGGTGACCGGCCTGGCGGCCGACGCCACCATCACCCGCTACTCCTACACGGCGGACGGCAGCCCGCTCACCCGTAAGGACGCGGCGGGCAACACCTGGTCGTACGGCTACGACCAGCGCGGGCACCAGGTCACCGCGACCGACCCCGACACCGGCACGAGCACACAGACGTGGGACATCGCCGGACGGCTCAGCAGCACCACCAACGGCAAGGGCCAGAAGGTCAGCTTCACCTACGACCTGCTCGGCCGGAAGGCCGGCATGTTCGACGGCGCCGCCACCACCGCCGACAAGCAGCTCGCGGCGTGGACCTTCGACACCGCGACGGCCGGCAAGGGCAAGCCCGCCTCGTCGACGCGCTACGTCGGCGGCACCGGCGGCCAGGCGTACACCACGACGATCAAGGGGTACGACGACGGCTACCGCGTCACCGGATCCACGGTGAGCATCCCCGGCACGGACGCCGGACTGGCCTCGGGCACCTTCTCGTACACGACCAGCACCGTCTACGACAAGATCACCGGCAGCCCCAAGGAGACGGTGCTCCCGGCGCTCGGCGGCCTGCCCATGGACGACGTCGTGTACTCGTACAACGACTACGGCCAGATGTTCAAGTACGCGGGCGCGACGACGTACGACACCCAGACCGAGTACGACGCCTTCGGACGTCCGATCCGCTCGACCGTCAACCCGTGGGCCACGCAAGTCGTCTCCACCACGGACTTCGACCAGGCCACCGGCCGCGTCAAGCGCCAGTTCATCGACAAGCAGACGTCCACCACGGGCTCCGTCCAGCAGACCGGCTACACCTACAACGACGCCGGGCAGGTCACCTCGATCACCGACGTCGCCGACAACATCCCGTCCCAGACCGACCGCCAGTGCTTCACCTACGACGCGCTCGGCCGGCTCACCACCGCCTGGACCGACAACGGCGCCCTGACCGGCCCGGAGAGCGGACAGACCCAGGACCAGGGCGGCTGCGCCACGACCACGCCGACCACCGCGAACATCGGCGGCCCGGCACCGTACTGGCAGGACTACGGCTACGACCTCACCGGCAACCGCACCCGTCAGGTCAGCCACGACCCGGCCGGGGACACCACCAAGGACGTGACCACCACCCAGACGTTCAACGCTCCCGGCACCGTCAACACGCCCTCCAACGCGCCCACCACGGGCGGCGGCACGGGCGGACCGCACGCCCTGCTCACGGCGACCGCCAAGACGGGCACGACGACCAACAACGACACCTTCCAGTACGACGCGGTCGGCAACACCACGTCCTTCCGCGCCGGCAAGGCCGGCACCAGCAGCCTGAACTGGAACAGCGAGGGCAAGCTGACCTCGCTGACCACCGCCACCCAGATCAAGGGCATCGGCGGCAAGTGCATGGACATGCAGGGCGGCAGCTCCACCAACGGCAACCCGGTGCAGATCTACACCTGCAACACCGGCGCGGGCCAGCGGTTCGCCACCGCCGGCGACCGGCTGTCGAACGCCGACAAGTGCCTGCAGGCCATGGGAACCGCGGCCGGCTCCCCGATCCAGATCCAGCCCTGTGACGGCGGCGGCGCCCAGACCTGGACGGCCCGCACCGACTCCACCTTCTACAACCCCGCCTCCGGCCGCTGCCTCGCCGTCCCCGGCGACGTCACCACCGACGGCACCGACCTCGTCCTCGGCGACTGCGCCACCACGGTGCCCGCCGGACAGAAGTGGACCGTCCCCGACACCAGGACGAGCTACGTCTACGACGCGGACGGCAACCAGCTGGTCCGCCGCAACCCGGGCAAGACCACGATCAGCCTCGGCACCGACGAGCTGACCGTGGACACCGCCTCCGTCAACAAGACGCAGACCGGCACCCGCTACTACCCCGTGCCCGGCGGCATGACCATCGTCCGCACCGGGGCGGGCACCGCCGCCGGGGCGTTCGTCGTCCAGATCGCCGACCACCACGGAACCAACGGTCTCAGCATCGACCTGTCGACGCTGGCGGCCACCCGGCGCTCCACCGACCCGTTCGGCAACGCACGCGGTAGCCAGCCGTCGGCGTGGGCCGGCGACAAGGGCTTCGTGGGCGGCACCAAGGACACCACGACGGGCCTGACCAACCTCGGCGCTCGCCAGTACCTGCCCACCGCGGGCCGGTTCATCAGCACCGACCCGCTGTTCAACAGCGCCGACCCGCAGAGCTGGAACGGCTACGCGTACGCGGACAACAACCCCGTGACCAACTCCGACCCGGACGGCCGGCAGTGCCTGCACGGCTCGCCCGGCGGCGGCAAGGACGGAGTCTGCGCGGGAGTCGGCGGCGACACCGACGGTGTCATCGGCGACAACTCCAACAACTGCATCTGGGACTACTGCGCCGGACACGCGCAGCAGATGGAGGAAGCCGCGGACGCCGCGGGTGTCTGGAACCGCACCCCGCGTCGTGAGGGCTCGGGTCCCAACCACATGTCGGAGGCGAAGAAGGCGTGGAACGCGGCCCACAAGGCCGTGCGCGTGGCCAAGGAGAAGGCCGCCTCACGTCCCCTGGGCCCGGCGCGCTGGAAGATCGCCGAGGACTACATGTACGACGAGATCATGCGGAACCTGCGGTCCGGGGACTTCCAGCGGATCAAGGACGCGAACGAGAGCTGGCTCCCGTTCTCCATGGCCAAGGCCTCGACCATGTGGGCGTACAAGGTCCACGCCGGCGCCGACTGGGACCACAAGCCCAAGCTCAAGGACATGATGAACCTGTCGACGTCGTCGGACTACTACTTCACGGTCCCCGGCGGCGAGGACGAGGCCTTCTACGACGTCTGGTCGAACGTGCACTACGGGTTCGTGGGCATGGCGGAAGGGTTCGAGCAGGGATACCTGGAGGGTGGCGCCCAGGCGGCGATTCCCGGCTCCCAGTTCTTCGTCGGTGAGACCGACATCGGTGACATCGTCAGCGTCCGCCAGGGCGTCGAGATGTTCAAGAAGTACGGGACCGACATGACCCGGCAGGAGTTCCACCAGGGCATGCTGGACACCATCACCGCGATGAAGAAGGAGAAGGCCCCGCAGGTCGAGTCGGCCAACGGCTGATCCTCCGCATCCCCAGCACGACCCGGGCGGGGGGGGGGGGGGGGGGGGGGGGGGGGGGCCCCCCCCCCCCCCCCCCCCGCCCCCCGCGGCGGGGGGGGGGGGGGGGGGGGGGCGGCG
>NZ_JBVHIL010000006.1:0-291575 GCF_055560575.1 Streptomyces sp. NPDC023157 | reverse complement strand
ACAACCCGGGGTTGTATTTTTGGGTCGCCCGGGGGGTGGGGGGGGCCCGGGGGGGGCCCCCCCCCCCCCCCCCCCCCCCGGGGGGGGGGGGGGCCCCCCCGGGGGGGGGGGCCCCCCCGCCGCTCCTGGCTCTCTGGACCAATCCGGCCGCCCGTGCGCATCGCTCCAGCCAGCGCCCGCACCGGCTGGATGTACCACGCAACGAAGAGTGAAATTGGTCTAGTCCAAGTTTGGTCCAGGCCATTGACGTGCCCATGGCTGCGGGGTTACTCCCTATCTCAACAGTCGTGCGTGACAAGGACGTCGACGCACTCCCCGCCCCCCCCACAGTCATTGGATTGCCATGAGACGACGTTCTCTCCGCTCGGCACTCACCGCCGCCGTGACCGCCGTGGCCGCCTTCGGCCTCGCCACTATCTCCTCCGCTCCCGCCCAGGCGGCGACCCCGCTCCCCACCCGGGTCTTCGCTCCCTACTTCGAGTCCTGGACCGGCGAGAGCCCCGCCGCGCTCAGCGCCCAGTCGGGTGCCAAGCACCTGACCATGGCGTTCCTCCAGACCGCGACCAAGGGATCCTGCACCGCGTACTGGAACGGCGACACCGGACTGCCGATCGCCCAGGCCTCCTTCGGCGCCGACATCAAGACCATGCAGTCCCGCGGCGGCGACGTCATCCCGTCGTTCGGCGGCTACACGGCCGACACCACCGGCACGGAGATCGCCGACAGCTGCACCGACGTCAACCAGATCGCCGCCGTGTACGAGAAGGTCATCACGACCTACGACATCACCCGGCTCGACATGGACATCGAGGTCGACTCCCTCGACAACACCGCCGGAATCGACCGCCGCAACAAGGCCATCAAGCTGGTCCAGGACTGGGCCGCCGCCAACGGGCGCCAGATCCAGATCTCGTACACCCTGCCGACGACCACCCACGGCCTCGCCGCGAGCGGGCTCGCGGTCCTGAAGAACGCCGTGACCAATGGCGCTCGCGTCGACGTCGTCAACCTGATGACCTTCGACTACTACGACAACGCCGCCCACGACATGGCCGCGGACACCAAGACGGCCGCCCAGGGCCTCTACGACCAGCTCGCCAAGCTGTACCCCACGAAGACGGCCGCCCAGCTCTGGGGCATGGTCGGCATCATCGAGATGATCGGCGTCGACGACTTCGGGCCGGCCGAGACGTTCACCCTCGCCAACGCCCGTACGGTCTACGACTGGGCGGTCTCCAAGGGCATCAACACCCTCTCCTTCTGGGCGCTCCAGCGGGACAACGGCAGCTGCCCCGGCGGTGCGGCCGCCGACGGCTGCTCCGGCATCCAGCAGAACACCTGGGACTTCTCGCACATCTTCGCCCCCTTCACCAGCGGGACGACCACCCCGTCCGACGACTTCTCGGTGACCGCCACCCCGGCCTCGGCCACCGTCACCGCCGGCGCGTCCACCTCCACCACGGTGAAGACGGCCGTCACCGCCGGTACGGCGCAGACGGTGAACCTGACGGTCAGCGGTCTGCCCGCCGGCGTCACCGCCACGCTCAGCCCCGCCTCGGTGACGGCCGGGGGCTCCTCGACCCTCACCGTGAACACCACGGCGGCCACGGTCTCCGGCACCTACCAGATCGTCGTCAACGGAGCGAGCCCCTCGGCCGGCCACGCGGCGGTCTTCTCCCTGACCGTCACCGGCGGCGCCACGCAGTGCACGGCGGCCCCGTGGGTGTCCTCCAGCGTGTACACCGGCGGCCAGCAGGTCTCCCACAAGGGCCACACCTGGAAGGCCAAGTGGTGGACGACCGGCGAGGAGCCCGGCACCACGGGCGAGTGGGGCGTCTGGCAGGACCTCGGCGCCTGCTGATCCCCGCCCGAGGCCGGACCGGGGCCCGCTGGGAGGCGGGCCCCGGTCCCGTACCGCACGCGAGCCCGGGGCTCGGGGCTCGGGGCCGTACGCGCGGCCGGGTGGGCCCGGACGAGGACGCCCGCTGTGCGCGGCCCGTGCCGCTGTTCGGCCTCGGCCGCCATCGCCTCGATCGCGTCGGCGTCGCGCAGGTCCACACCCGCTCCGGCGACGCGCCCGCCGGTGGACCGGGCAAGCCGGTCAGCGACGTCGCGGGCTACCCGCTCGTCCCGGCCGGTCAGGACGCCGCGCCGCGGCGGGCGTCTCTCGTCATCATCGGGTGGCGAAGGCGGTGGCAGCCGCGGCACCGGTCAGAGGTGGCTGTCGAGGAGTTCCCGTACCTCGGCGGCGGTGAGGGGCCCGGTGCCGTGCGCCACCACTTCTCCCCCCTTCAGCAGGACGTACGAGGCGGCCGCGGTGATCCCGTACCGCTGGGTTGCGGCCGGGCAGCGCGTGATGTCGGTGCGGACGGCGGTCAGGCGGCCCGTGTACGCGACGGCGACGCCGGCCACGACGTCGTCCATCTCCCGGCAGGGCTCGATCGCCTTGGGCCACGTCCCCGTGAAGTACGCGAGGACCGGAACCTCGCTCATCCTGAGGATGAAATCGAACTCCGCGTCCTCACGGGGCTGGTGCACCCGGATCGCCATGAACACTCCTGACCTTGCGTTCCGTCATTCCTTCCCTATCATCCCCCGCGCGTCGCGACAGGCGGGCGGCCGACAAGGCGGATCTGACCGGCATCAACACCGGTGAGGGTCCCCCATGCCTGGGTTCCGTCCTTGCTGACGTTCACCCACGCCTGTGGGAACTCGATCCGCCCCTTGCCGCCGTCGCCGTCTCCCACCCAAGCGGTGTTCACGCCGTTCACCCCCGGGGCAGGAGTGGGCGCCGAGGTGCGTACGGGTGGTCAGGCTCCGATGCCGACGGAGGAGACGTAGCTGTACGCGTTGTAGTCGGAGTCGAGGTCGCTGATGACGTCGTCCCAGATCTCGTCCACGGTGGCCTGGTCCTGGGCGGCCCAGGCGTCGACGAGGTCGCCCCAGACGTAGCGGACCGTGATGGAACGCTGGGACAGGCCGGGGCGCAGGCGTTCGGCGGGGACGTGGCTCTGGTCGACGGGGTAGATCTCCATCCGGCGGCCGCGGCCGTCGTTGTCGAGGTGGCGCTTGAGCCAGCCGGAGCGGATCAGGTTCTCCCGCCGGCGGAACCAGTAGGCGGAATCGATCCGCTCGCGGTTCGCCGCCGTCGGGGTCACCTTCCCCTTCGACTTCATCCACGAGCGGATGGTGCGCGCGGACACGCCCTGCTCCGTGAGCGCGGCGCGGCCTGCCGCGCTGTCGAGGTAGCGCAGGCGGGCGGCGAGTCCACGCTTCGAGGTGATCGGCGAGGAGATGCCGGACGAGTAGACGATCCGGTTGAGTTCCAGGATCAGGGCTTCGCCGCCCTTCATCCCCTGCGCGTTGAATTTCCGGAATTCACCCCAGCGGGACCACAGGTCCGGAGATCCGACCATCAGCGCTTACCCCCGAGGATGTACGTCTGCTTTTCCTTGACCTGGTTCAGCTCCCGGCCCTCCGGGAACACTGTGCGCCAGTCGCCCGCGATGTGGAGTTCGTCCGTGCCGGAGATTTCCACGACCTGAAGTCCGGCCTTGTGGGCCTTGTGTGCCTTCATCCAGAGGTTCGTGAACGCCTTCGAGCGGATGATGTGCATCCAGTCCGGGCGGCGGATTTCACGATTCGCGCTGGACTCGCCGATCGTCGACACGAATTTAGAATACATGGCCTTCACGTACGCCACGGTCAGTTCGTCGTCATTCGCCAGAGCCGTTTTCCGGGTTTCGGCGAGAGCGCGGCGCAGCTTTTCCAGCAGCGCTTCCGAGGCGCCGGAGACGAGGGATCGGTGGATCAGCGGGGCGTCGGCGAGGCCTTGGCGGGCGCAGTCGAGCAGGAGGCGCAGGGTTGACTCGGTGACCCACAGTTCTCCCGGCTCCATCCGGGCGCCGAGCGGAGACGGCAGGTCGTCGTGGTGCCAGTCGGGCGGGGTGATGAGGTGGACGCCGGCCTTCTTCGGGTCGTGCACGCCGCTGGTGTCCTCGCGCAGCTGGCCGATCGGTAGCCAGCACTTGAGCGCGGACAGGTAGGCCGCGTTCATGTCCAGCGCGGTCACCTCGATCCGCTCGCCCTTCTTCGCCGCGGCGAAGAGCTCCGGGTTGCGCCACTTCGGGCGCCCCTCCCAAATGTCGTCCGCGCCCTTCTGCGACTTCTTGCGCAGGATGTCGGCGGTCGGCGGGAATTCCGAATGCTCGTAACGGCCGCCCACCCGCGAGGCCTTGAGCAGCGCCATCACGTCCGGGATCGCCGCCTTGATCAGCTCCGCCTGCGCCGCGTCGACGTCACCGGAGCAGGCGGCGAGGACGTCGTGCACGCGGTCCGTGATCTGCTCCACGAGCGTGGTGGAGGCGTAGCCCGGGGCGCTTCGCACGGGGCGCGCGGGGGCGTGCACCGTCGGCTCGACGAGCGGGGTCGAATCGGGGGTCGCGGGCGCAGTGACCGGCACGGTCTTGTCGACCGGAGGGGACACAGTTCCTGAGGGCGCGGCCACAGCCGCCGCGCACTCCTCGGCGGTCAGGTGCTGGGGGAAGCCGTCGAGTTCGAGGGATGCCGGCTGGCCGCACAGCACACACGGCTGCTGCGGCGCGTTCATTGGCTCCGCACTGGCCGGTACGGGAACCTGCTCGGGCGCCGGGGACGGGAAGTCGGGGGCGAGCGGTTCGCGAGCGGGGGGTTCAGGAGCGAGCGGTTCAGGAGCGGGCACCTCCGTGACGGGAGCCGTGGCGGACTGCGCCCGGGCCGGGAGTGGTACGGCGAGCGCCTGCGCGCCCGTCTGGAGGCTGGGCACAGCGCTGTGCAGTACCCCCACCGCGTGCGTGGGACCGGCCAGCAGATCCAGTGCATGCAGCCCGTAGTGCGCGGCGAGCAGGTCCACGTCCTCCAGGGACCAGTGGGACTTGCCGGACTGTTTGCGCGAGACCTGCGCCTGCGACTGCCCGAGGCCGGCGGCCAGATCGCCCTGTCGTTCGCCGGTCCGCGTCATCAGCGCGGACACCGTGAGTCTGAGGACGTCTTCCGTACCCATCATGGCGTGACACTAGCAAAATCAGTATGCGTCTTCCGCATCCGGGATCCGCAACGCGCATCCCCGGTGGAGGGGATGCGCGGCAAGCGGAGGTCGATGGCTGCGGTCAGGAGACGAGTCGGGTGTCCACCTCGGTCAGCTTGACCGTGGAGAGGCCGCCGCGTTCGGTCGTCACGTCCGTGACCTCCAGCTGGGTGCCCGGGGCGAGGATGTACTCCTCCTCCCCGGTGAACGCGGAGAAGCTGCGGATCCCGACCGCCCGGGCGGGGGTCACCTCGAACAGCGTGCGCTTGCCTCGGCTGCCGAGGAACGAGCGGGCGACGCTCAGCTCCGAGGTGCAGGACGAGACGCCCCACCAGGTCACGGTCTCTCCGACGGGGTACTGCCCCCGCAGGTCCAGGCCGACACCGCGCCACAGTGGGCGGTCGTGGGCCGGGAGGCTGGAGACGGCGGAGAACAGGAGGCGCAGATACGGCAGGTACGGGACGACCCGGCTGCGGTCCGCGGAGCGCAGGACCGCGTTGATGTTCCGGTAGAAGCCCGACTCGCAGGTGTAGAGGAAGAGCGCGGCGATGGCGTCGGCCGACAGCCCGGCCCCCCTCTGCTCGTCCGCCCGCCGCTTGCCGAACTCGTGTGAGCGGTCGATGTGCCGGGCGAGCCCGGACAGCACACCGGTGACCGGGGCGACGGCGTCCTCGAAGGGCATCAGCGGGGTGTCGAACACCCCGGTGACCGGCGGCAGGACATGCCCCTCGTCCTGGACGCTGGTGAGGCGTTCCAGGTAGAGCTGGTGCAGCTCCATCGTCGAGGCGATGAAGGCGCCCATGCGCGCGGCGACACCGGTGTCCGCCTCTCCCCCGCCTGCACCGCCTTGGCCGGTGGACTGCTTGTCCCAGCCCTTGCTCGGCAGCCAGTCGATCGCCTCGGCACCGAGCGACAGCAGGGCGTCGTTCACCGTGGCGAAGTGGTCGCCCTCGCAGAAGAGGTCGCCCTGCGCCGCCGGATTGGCGTGGTCGATGTGCCGGACCTCGACGCCCGGATACTTCTTCTGCAGGCGCAGGACGGTCCGCTTCAGGCTGCGGGCGTGGGCGCCCCACCAGGCGAAGACGACCCCCCGGTCCTCCTCGTCCTCGGCCTCCTGCTTGGCCCGGAGGATCTCCTCGACGATCCGCTCGGCGACCGGACGCCAGAACCCGGTGTGCTGGTCGGTGCCCATCGCGCCGTCGGCGCTGGCGGTCAGCGAGGCGTTCAGCAGCAGCACGCCCTGGGTGAGCATCGCCTGGAACCACTCGGGCGGCTGGACCGTGTCCCGTTCCTTCAGCAGGGCGCGGACGTCGCCGACGGGCGTCTTCTTGGGGATGCCGTACTTCCACATGGCCGCCGCCTTGATGAGGCAACGGATGCTGACGACCCGTCCGAACTGGCTGTCCTTCCAGTCGTTGAAGGTGTTGTCGAACATCGCGATGCCGGTGGCGCTCTCCGGCCGCGGGTACGGGTTCTGTCCGAAGGCGACGACCTTCCACTTGTGCGGCGGGTTGGGCTTGAGCGCCTGGAAGGTGAGCTCCCGCACGGGGACGACCTGGGGGCTGCGGCCCGGGCCGATGAACGCGGCGGCGTCCGCGCGCGCCTCGATGACCGGCTTGAGGACCGGAAGCCAAGGCTCTCCGCCGCCGGTGAACAGGCCGGTCAGGCCGAGCGGGTCGTCCGCAGCGGTCTCCGGCGCGGCAGCTGCGGCGGACGAGGGGGACGAGGGGGGAGGTGTGGGCGGGGTGGCGGCGCTCATGGAGGAGGAACTCCCGGTCGTCGTGTCGGAGAGGGGTACAGGGCCGGCGTCAGCGGCGAAAGGAATGCCCTTTCGGCGGCGTGATCCGCACCCTCGTCGTGGCCGGGGCCTGGTCGATGCCGGCGAGCTGGGCGGTGATCGTGGCGCGCAGCTCGTCGTCGTCCTCGAACCAGTGGTCGTGGAAGAGGGTGTAGCCGGTCCACATCAGGTTCGCGCAGACCCTGGCCGGCACGCCGCCGGTCCGCGCTCCCATCCCGACCAGCGCGACCGAGCGGATACTGCCCGGCGCCCGCCGGTTCTGCCGGTGCACGGCCTGGAAGGCCGCCGCGCAGGCCATCGCCACGTTCAGGGTCTCGCTCACGTTCTGCGAGGAGCCCACCATCGTCGGCGTCGAGATCACGAAGCGCGGGACGGTCGCCCCCGACGGGACGCATACGGCGCTGCCCACCGGCATGCCCCCGGCGAACCGGTCCTTGATCGCCCGCTGCACCCGCAGCTGGATGCCCGCCCCGAGATGCCGCTTGATCACGGCGTCGACCCCGCCGTCCATCCTGCCCGCCGCGTTCGTCGGCGTGACCCACGCGTCCACGTTCTCGTCGAGGATCGAACCCCGGCGGATCTCGATGCCCGGCGTGTCGGCGAACGCCGCCCGCCACGCCTTCACCACTCCCTCGTTGACGTCCGTCAGAACCACCCTGAGCGTCGTCTCCGCGCAGCCCTCAGCCATCACATATCCCCCTGTCAGGAACAGCTTCTTCCAGCACCTCCGACGTTAGTGGGCACCACTGACAACGCCTCTGAGCCGAGGGGATGCTGACCGGCTCTCACCTCTCCCCGCACGCCGAAGAGCGCCCGGCACCGGCTGTCGCCGGGCTGGACGCCCTCGGTCCCACTCGATCACCACGACGCCGACGCGACGTCAAGGCGACGTCAGTACGACGTCGACGCGACATCGCCGCGGCCCGTCCGGTTCAGCAGGTGACGGTGCCCTTGCGGATCGCGTGACCGCTGGTGTTGCCGTCGTCGGCCCAGTAGACGGGCTTGGTGCCGCCCACGCACTCGTCGGCCGCGGCGAGCGCGAAGCCCTCGTTGTTCAGGTTGGACATGCCGGTCGGGCGGTTGTAGACGGCGGCCGGGGTGAAGCTGCCGGAGGCGCCGATCTTCATCGTCCGGTGCTGGCCGGAGCAGGTGTCGTCGCAGACCAGCCACAGGCGCGCGGCCTGCGGCTCCCACTGGAGCTCCATCACGCCGGCCATGCCGCTGCCGATCGTGGCGACACGGGTGGCGGCGCCGCCGTCCTCCAGCACGTAGCCGTGGACCGACCCGGTTCCCTCGACCCCGACGAAGAAGACCCCGCCGGTGTGCGCGCCGAAGCGGCTGGGGTCGTAGGCCGCGCCCGTCGACTCGTCCTTGAAGCCCGCGGCGGTCAGGGTGGCGTCGGGGATCCAGGTGATGGCCTCGAAGCCGGCGTTGGAGCCCACGGCCGGCAGGTCGGCCGTCAGGTTCCACTCCTTCGTGGCGGTGAGGGTGCTGCCGGTGCCGGTGGTGACGTCGTAGCGCAGGACGGACAGGCGGCTCGTGCCGGACGCGTCGCCGTTGCGCTCGCTGGCGACGTACGCGCCGCCCGCGGCTCCCGCCCCGGTCAGCGTGACGGCCTCACTGTCGGGTGCGCCGGTGCCACCGGGAAAGCGCAGGGTCTTGCCGGAGGTCCAGCCGTTCGCGGTGTCCGGGCGCCAGCCGCCCGAGCCGTCACGGACCAGGCGCCACAGCTTGCCCGAGTTCTGGGCACCCCACAGCACGGAGCCCTCCTCGTACAGACCGCTGAGGTCCGCACCGAACACGTTGGAGCCGTCGGCCGTCGCCACCGTGCTGCCGCCCGGCCAGGCCTGCGGGCCCGTACCGCCGCCGGAGCCGCAGTTGTTCGGCGCGCCGAGCGTCAGGGACGCCTGGCCGAAGGCGCCGGTGCCGTCCGGGCAGCGCGACCAGGACGGCGCGGAGTGGCTGCTCCAGGTGAAGCTGTCGACCAGGGTGCTGCCGCCGGGCAGGTACAGGCGGGCCTTGTCGGCGGAGCCGAGGCCGAACGACGCGGAGACGTCGAACGCTCGGACGGCACCCGCGGCGAGCGTCGTACCGGACGGCACGGTGAACTTCGAGCTGTTGTTGTCGTCCTTGAGGATCCAGCCGGAGATGTCCACGGCGGCCGTGCCCTTGTTGAACAGCTCGATCGAGTCGTTGACGCTGCCGGTCGTCACGACCTCGTTGATGCGGATGTCGTCCGCGGGGGCCGCCTGGGCCACGGGCGCCGTCATCGCCGCGGCGGCGGCCATGACGGAGCCTGCGACGGCAAGACGCGGCCAGACGCGCCGGAATGGGGCGAGGCGACGACGCCCGTCGAGAGCACGCACTTCGAGCACGATGTCCGTCCTGGAGGGAAGGGGAGCGGTAGGAGGTCGAGCGAGACGAGAGTCCCGGCCGATGCCGAACGCCGGCCGGCATCGACCCGCTCACCACGTGAACGCCTGCCGAACGACAGGACGACCAGCACCGGCCACCAGCCGCCGGTCACGAGCCGCCGGTCACCGGTCACCGGTCACCAGTCACCGGCCGCACGAGGAATCACCCGATGTCGCGATCGCACAGCTCCACGCCCACTGGCTCTCCCCGGCACGCCCCGGCACGCCCCGGCATTCGCGAATTCTCCCCGGCACTTCGCCCCCCGAATCGTCGCCTCAGAAGTCGACGGCGTCGCGGATCAGCGGGCAGGTCATGCAGTGGCCACCGCCGCGACCGCGGCCGAGTTCGGCGCCGACGATGGTGATGACCTCGACACCCGCCTTGCGCAGCAGCGTGTTGGTCTGGGTGTTGCGGTCGTACGTGAAGACGACGCCCGGCTCCAGTGCGACGGCGTTGTTGCCGCTGTCCCACTGCTGCCGCTCGGAGGCGTAGACGTCGCCGCCCGTCTCGATCACGCGCAGCTGCGGCAGGCCGAGGGCCTTGGCGACGACGTCGACGAAGCGGGCGTCGCCCTCGTCGGTGATCTCGACTCCGGGGGCCTTGTCGCCGGGGCGGAGCGTGAAGGCGTGCACGGCGTCCATGATCGTCGGGTAGAGGGTGACGATGTCGCGGTCGGCGAAGGTGAAGACGGTGTCCAGGTGCATGGCCGAGCGGAGCTTCGGCATGCCGGCGACGACGACCCGCTCGGCGGCCCCGTTCTCGAAGAGCGAGCGGGCGACCTGGGTGATGGCCTGGCGGGAGGTGCGCTCGCTCATCCCCATGAGGACGACGCCGTTTCCGACGGGCATGATGTCGCCGCCCTCGAACGTCGCCTGGCCCCAGTCACGCTCCGGGTCGCCCCACCAGACGGTCGAGTCCTTGTAGTCCGGGTGGAAGGTGTAGACGGCCTTCATCAGGAGGGTCTCGCCGTGCCGGGCCGGCCAGAACAGCGGGTTCAGCGTGAGTCCCCCGTACAGCCAGCAGGTGGTGTCGCGGGTGTACAGGGTGTTGGGCAGCGGCGGCATCAGGTACTCGCGGCCGCCGATGCCCTCCCGGGCCAGTGCCACGTACCCCGAGCGGAAGTCCTCCGGCAGGTCGGCGGTGGACAGCCCGCCGATGAGGAACTCGGCGAGTGCCCGCGGCGCGAGGGAGTCGAGGTAGGCGCGGGTGTCGTCGAGGAGCCCGAGGCCCACCTCGTTGGGCACGATCTTCCGGTCCAGGAGCCACGACCGGGCCTCGGCGACGGCCATGGTCTCGGCGAGCAGGTTGTGCAGCTCGACGACCTCGACGCCCCGCTGGGTGAGCTTGTTGACGAAGTCGGCGTGGTCGCGCTGGGCGTTCTCCACCCACATCACGTCGTCGAAGAGGAGGTCGTCGGAGTTGGTCGGGGTGAGCCGGCGGTGGGCGAGTCCCGGGGAGCAGACGAGCACCTTGCGGAGCCGGCCGACCTCGGAGTGGACGCCGAGCGGGGCCTTGGCGGTTCCGGTCTCGGGGGTGGTCATGGGCAGCCTTTCCGGTGGAGTGACGGAGGCGAGGCGGGACGCGTCACAGCTCGATCCAGTCGGCGGCGAGGGCGACGACTCCGAGGACGGCCCCGGCGACGGAGACGGCGCAGATGACGGCCTCCTTGGGCGAGAAGAGCCGCCGGTTCTGCTCGCGGCGGGCCTTGACGAACAGGAACGTGGCGGGGGCGTAGATGAGGAAGGAGACGAGGACGAACTTGAGCCCCGCCGCGTACAGCAGGAAGGCCGTGTAGACGGTGGCGACGACGGCGATGACGAGTTCCCGCCGGGTGGTCCGCCCCGCCACCTTCTCCCGTTCCGGTCTCAGCGCGATCTTCACGGCGAACGCGGCGGCCAGCAGGAAGGGGATCAGGCTCAGTGCGCTGGTCAGGTCGAGGGCGAAGTTGAACGCGTCGTCGGAGAACGCCGTGACGACGAGGACGATCTGGCTGAGGGCGGTGGTGAGCAGCAGCGCGGGGACGGGTACGTCGTCGCCGCTGGACCGGCCGAGGAAGCGTGGCATGTCCTCGTCCTTGGCGGCGACGAAGAGCACCTCGGCGGCCATCAGGGTCCAGGCCAGATAGGCGCCGAGGACGGAGATGATCAGGCCGACGCTGACGAACGCCTTCCCCCAGGTGCCGACGGCCGCCTCCAGGACTCCGGCCATGGAAGGCTGGCGGAGCTGGGCGATCTCGCTCATCGGGAGGATGCCGTACGACACGATGGTGACGGAGGCGAAGATCGCGAAGACGCTGAGGAACCCCAGGACGGTCGCCCGCCCCACGTCCTCGCGGCGCTTGGCGTGGCGGGAGTAGACGCTGGCGCCCTCCACACCGAGGAAGACGAAGACGGTCGCGAGCATGGTCCCGCGCACCTGGTTGAACAGGGACCCCGCGTAGTCCGCGCCGCCGAAGTTGTCGGCGAACACGGACGGTTCGAAGAAGACGAGCGCCAGGATGATGAAGACGATGATCGGCACCAGCTTGGCGACGGTCACGATCCTGTTGATCGCCGTCGCCTCCTTCACCCCGCGGCGGATGAGGAGGAAGAAGCACCAGAGGCCGACGGAGGACAGGATGATCGCCAGAGCCGTGTCGCCGTCGCCGAGGGCGGGTGCGATGGCGCCGATCGTGGACATGATCAGCACCCAGTAGGTCACGTTGCCCACACAGGCGCTCGCCCAGTAGCCGAAGGCGGAGAAGAAGCCCAGGTACTCGCCGAAGCCGGCCTTGGCGTACGCGTAGACGCCGGCGTCCAGGTCCGGTCGCCGCACCGCGAGGGTCTGGAAGACGAAGGCGAGCATCAGCATGCCGACACCCGCCACCGCCCAGGCGATCAGCGCACCGGCGACGCCCGTCTCCTGGGCGAACCTCCTGGGAAGGGAGAAGACGCCGGCGCCCACCATGGATCCGACGACCATCGCCGTGAGCGTGAGCAGCGTCAGCTTGGCGGTCGGCGGGGACTCGCCCGGGACGGTGTCGGCATGCTGGTCGGCATGGGTCATGGCGCACCTCGTGGCGCCGCGGGGGCCGCAGCCGGTCTGCTCGTCGGCCTTGCGCCGACGGGCAGACCGGCCGCCCTCATCGCGCCCATGTTCGAAGCTGGGCAGGCGCCGGACCGGCCTGCCTAATGGATCAAGAATCTATGCCGTTATGAACGATTTGTCCCGCCGGGTGGCCCGTCAGCGTGACCGGCGGGACACCGAAGCACGGGGACGCGCCGCTGGAGGCGAAGGAACGATTCCCCGCTGCCGGCGGCCGACAGCCGGCAGCCGGCAGCCGAGGGGGCCGTGGCGTGGCCGGACTCCTCCGCCGTCGCGCCACGCGGGAGGGCCCGAACTCGGTGAGTTCGGGCCCTCCGTCACACGGGGGTTCTCAGAGCATCGGGCCGCCGAACGGGCCTCCGAACCCGTAGTACGTGCCCAGCTCACGGCGGTAGTCGGGATCGCCGAGGTGCTTCTCGCGGTGGAACTCGGGAGCGTCCTTGACCTGCTCCCGCGTCTGTTCGACGAAGATCCTTCGGTCGTCCACGTCGATCCGCACCACGCTGGCGGCAGGGAGGAGGACCTCCTTGCCGAAGATCCAAGGGCCGGTGTCCACGACCAGATAGGCGTCGTCGACCTCGTCGGAGTGCTTGTCCACCTTGCCGATGCCGCCGTCGGTCGCCTCGACCTTGTAGCCGGTCAGATCGGCCCCGGCCAGGTGGCCCGACGTCGACTTGTAGTTCCAGACGTGCTCAGTCACGCGAAAACAACTCCTCCGGTAGACGGGGACGGCCCGCGGATCACGGCCGCCCCTCTCTTCCGTGTGCCTTTCACCACGGGGTTCGCCCCGCTTGAGCTCCGCCTGCCCCGGTCCCGGCGGAGCATGCACGTCATATGTCGCGCCGGTTGCCGTCCGCGTCGAGGGGGGACCACCACTGGTCGTAGTTGGTGGCGCCGTCGCCGAAGAAACCGGCGCGGCCCTCGACCACGCGACCGTCCTCCCAGCGGAACACCTGGACGCCGAGGGCGTCCAGGACGTCGAAGGGCGAGGTGCTGTCGGCGGGGGCGCCGGGGCGGCGGGCGTGGACCTTGACGACGTCCATGGACTCGTTGCCGCTGATCATGGACGTGACCAGTTCGACCTGGAAGTCACCGCCGGCCGCGTCCGTCAGCGCCCGCCGGAACGCGAGCAGTTCGTCGATCCCCTCGCGCCAGCCGGCCTGGGCGTGGCGACCGGGAACGGAGAAGCGGACCTGTTCCGACCAGTACTGGGAGGCCTCGTCCCGGTCGCAGGAGAGGAGGGCGATGTAGGCCTTCTCCACGAGGGCGGGGGTGATCTCGGTCATGGTGTGGGCTCCTGTACGTGATGGACGGTGCCGTGCCGGCCGTCGAGCCAGTCGTGGACGGCTCGCGCGGTGGTCGCGGCGTGTTCTTCGAGCATCGAGAAGTGGTCGCCGGGGGTCTCCTGCGTCGTGGCGCCCGCAGCCCAGGAGGGCCGCGGTTCGGCCTCGGCACCGGCCGGGGGATTGGCCGCGCGCAGGAAGAGGGTGGGGGTGGTGGGTGAGGTGAGTGAGGTAGGGGTGCCAGGGATCCAGTCTTCGAACACCCGCAGATAGGCACCCATCGCCGTGAGCGAGGGGCCGACGACTGCCGTCGTATCCCCGTGCCTGGTGAACAGGCCGTCCGTGAGGGCGGCGGCGAGGGTGGTGGAGGTCTCGTGCTGGAGATAGGTGTCCAGCAGGACCAGGGCGTGCGGGGACTGTCCTGTCTCGGCGAGGCGGACCGCCACCGCGTGGGCGATCCAGCCGCCCGACGAGTACCCCAGGAGAGCCACCCGCCCCCCGGCCGCGTACCGGCGCACCGCCGCCGTCTGCACCTCCACGACCGCCTCCCAGTCGGCCGGCAGCGGCTCCCCCGGCCTGAACCCGGGCTGTGGCAGGGCCAGCACCTCGCGCCGCCCGCGCAGCGCGCCCGCGAAGCGCGCGAACTGGTGCGGTCCGGACAGCGCCACGACCGGCGGGAAGCACAACAGCGGCAGCCGGTTTCCGTCGCCTGCCGCCAGGCGTACCGGCTCAGGCAGGTTCGGCAGGTCGGCAGCGTCGGTGAATGACGGCAGGAACCGGGAAGCGGTGCGGAGCAGTTCGATGCCCTCCAGGGTGCGTCCGGTGTCCCTCGCCCGGCGGAACAGCGCGCCGATGCCGTCCTCCGTGGAGGGGGTCCGAGCGGGCTCGTGCGCCGGCCCGGGCGTGGACTCCCCAGGGAGCGTGGGCTCCGCCTGGGGCGCGGGCGACGCCGTGCCCCGTGCCAGTTCGTCCCGCAGGTGGGCGACGAGGCCCGGGAGCGTCGGGTGGTCGAAGGCCACCGTCGCCGCGAGGCGCAGGCCGGTCGCCCGGTCCAGTCGGTTGCGTAGTTCCACTGCCGTGAGGGAGTCCAGGCCCAGCTCGGGCAGCGACCTGCGCTCATCCACCTCGTCCGGGGACGGGAAGCCCAGGACGTTCGCCGTCTCGGTCCGTACGAGCTCGCGCAGCGCGCTCTCCCGGGCGGGGCCCCGCAGCGCGGCCGGTGCCTCGGGCTCCTGTGTGCGGTCCTGTCGCCGTGGCTGGGCCAGGGCGCGCAGGGGGTGCGGCAGTGCCGGGTCGTCGGCGTGGGCCGCGAGTCGTCCCGGGGCGAGCGCGAGCGGCGCCAGTACGGGGGCGGGCAGCCCCGAGGTGACGGCGGCGTCGAAGAGCGCGAGGCCCTGCTCGGGGGTGAGCGCCTCCACTCCGGCGCGGGCGGTCCTGCGCCGTTCGGCGTCGCCCGCCATCCCGTCTGCCAGGGCCCAGGGCCCCCAGGCCAGCGACAGGCCCGGCAGGCCGTGCGCCCGTCGGTGGGCAGCCAGGGCGTCCAGGAAGGTGTTGGCAGCGGCGTAGTTGGCCTGACCGGGCGCGCCGAGCAGGCCGGCGGCGGACGAGAACAGCACGAAGGCGGAGATCTTCCGCTCGCGCGTCAGTTCGTGCAGGTGCCAGGCGGACGCGGCCTTCGCGTGCAGCACCCGTGCCAGCCGCTCGGGCGTCAGGGAGGCGACGACGCCGTCGTCCAGGACTCCCGCGCAGTGCACCACGCCGGTGAGAGGGTGCTCGGCGGGGACGGTGTCCAGAAGTGCGGCCAGGGCTGCGCGGTCCCCCACGTCGCAGCCGGCGACGGTCGCCGTGGCGCCCGACCGCCCCACCTCCGCCGCCAGACCGTCCAAGCGCGGGTCGTCGGCCCGGCGGCCCACCAGCAGGACCCGACGGACGCCGTGGGCCGAGACGAGGTGCCGTGCGATCAGGCCGCCCAACGCGCCTGCCGCTCCGGTGATCAGCACGGTGCCGTCGGCGCCGAACGGGGAGGCGGCCGAAGAGGTGATCGGGGAGGGCGTCAGGCGCGGGATGCGCGGCTGTCCGTCCCGGATCGCCAGCCGGTCCACCCCCGGGGCGACGGCGGTCACTGCGGCCGGAAGGGCACGCCAGGACGCGGCGGTGCCGTCGACGTCGACCACCGCGAACCGCCCCGGATGCTCCGCCGCGGCCGACCCGAGCAGGCCCCACAGGGGCGCGTGCGCCAGGTCGGGCCCGTCCTGTTCGTCGCCGCCGGCCGCCACCGCGCGCCGGGTGACCACCACGAGCCGCGCGCCCTTCCGCCGCTCGTCGGCCAGCCAGCCCTGCACGAGCTCCAGTGCCCGCAGGACCGGGCCTGGGGCCAGCGGAGTGTCCGACGCGGGGAACGGTACGAGGACGACGTCAGCGTCTTCCGGTACGCGGGTCAGGTCGGGCACCCAGGTGAACGCCCCCAGGGCGTCGGCCAAGCCGTCCTCGGCGGGCGGCGGCGGGGCGGGGAGGTCGGGCCCGAGAACCACCCAGGTGGTGGGGTCGGTGAGCTGACCGTCGGCCGCCTCGGGCGTGGGCAATGGCAGCGGCGGCCAGTCGAGCCGGAGCAGCGACCCGGCGGCCGCCGGAGCCGGGCGCAGGGTCAGGGACGTCGCGGTGAGGACCGGGTTGCCGGCGCGGTCGGTCAGGTGCAGGGCCAGCGCGCCGGACGCGCCGGTCGGACCCGGCGGACCCGACGGACCCGACGGGCCGGACTCGGTCAAGGGCGTGAGGCGGGCCCGAAGTTCCCGGGCCCCGGTGGTGTGGAGCCGTATGCCCCGCCAGGAGAAGGGGAGCGCCGCCGGGGCGGGCGCCTCGTCCGTGGCCAGTCCCAGCACGTGCAGGGCGGCGTCCAGGAGGGCCGGATGGATGCCGAACCGTCCGGGGGCGGTGCCGTCGGGCAGGACGATCTCGGCGAGCAGGTCCTCGCCGTCACGCCACGCGGCCCGCAGGCCCCGGAAGGCGGGGCCGTACGCGAGCCCGGCCTCGGCCAAGCGCTCGTATGCGCCGTCGAGCCCGAGCGGGGTGGCCTTCTCGGGCGGCCAAGGCGCGGTGACCGGGGCGGGCGCCTCTTCGTCGTCCGGGTCGAAGGCGCCGGTGACAGCCGGGGAAGCCCCGTCTCCGGTGCCCGACGAGAGCGCCCGGTCGCTGTCCGGGGCGAGGGTGCCGGTGGCGTGGCGGGTCCAGTCCGCTCCGCCGGCGGCGTAAAGGGTGAAGGAGCGCGTTCCGTCCTCGTCCGGATCCCCGACGGACAACCGCAACGGCACGGCGGCCGGGCCGTCCACCAGGAGCGGGGTCTCCAGGACGAGGTCGTCGACGACCGGGCAGCCGAGTTCGGCGCCCGCCCGCAGGGCGAGCTCCACGACGGCCGCGCCGGGCAGCAGCGCGGCCCCGGCGACCCTGTGCTGGTCCAGCCACGGCAGCGCCCGCGGGTCCAGTTCCCCGGCGAACACGGTGCCGGCCAGGCCCGGTGCGGACAAGCCGGGCGCCAGGACGGGGTGGTCCCGGCCAGGGGCCGTCGACTCCTTGGACTCCCTGGACTCCTTGGACTCCGTGGACTCCGTGGACTCCGTGGACTCCTTGGACTCCTTGGACTCCTTGGACTCCGTGGACTCGGCGTCCAGCCAGTACCGGCGGCGCTGGAACGCGTACGTCGGGAGGTCCACGGGGCGGGCGCCGGTGTGGGCGAAGTACGCCGTCCAGTCGACCACCGCGCCACCGACGTGCGCCTCGGCCACGGCCGCGGCGAGTGCCTGGGGCTCCGGCGTCCCGGGCCGCAGCAGGGTGACCACGGCACGGTCGCGGTCGGTGAGGCTGTCGCGGGCCGCCGCGGTCAGGGCGGCGCCGGGGCCGATCTCGACGAACACGGTCGCGCCGTCGGCCTCCAGGCGAGCGACGGCCTCTCTGAACCGCACCGGCTGCCTCGCCTGCCGTACCCAGTACGCGGGCGAGCACAGTTCCTCGGCGGGCGCGGGCCGCCCGGTCAGCGTGGAGACGAACGGCAGCGTCGGCGGGTGGAAGTCGGTCTCGTCCACGACGTTCCGGAACGCGTCGAGCATGGCGTCCATGTGCGCCGAGTGAAAGGCTCGGTCGACGCGCAGTCGCCGGGTCCGCCGGCCCGACTCGGCCAGTCGTGCGGTCGCCGCCTCGACGGCGTCGGGGTCGCCCGAGAGCACCACCGAGGCCGGGCCGTTGACCGCGGCGAGCGCCACCCCGTCGGAGAGCAGCGGGGCGACCTCCTCCTCGGTGGCCTCCACCGCCGTCATCGCCCCGTCGCCGGGCAGTTCCTGCATCAGGCGGCCCCGTGCCGCCACCAGCCTGGCGGCGTCCGCGAGGTCCAGCACCCCGGCCGCGTGCGCGGCGACGTACTCGCCGACCGAGTGCCCGGCCACGACGTCGGGCCTCAGCCCCCACGTGTCGAGGCGGCGCAGCAGCGCCCGTTCGATCGCGAAGAGCGCCGGCTGGGTGTACTCGGTCCGGTCCAGGAGCGCGGCGGTGGGGGTGCCCGGTTCGGCGAGCAGGACGTCGCGCAGCGGGACGTCCAGGTGGGGGGCGAAGGCGGCGCAGGTCTCGTCGAGGGCCTCGGCGAAGACCGGGTCGACGGCGGCCAGTTCGCGGCCCATACCGGGCCGTTGGCTGCCCTGGCCGCTGAAGAGGAACGCGAGGGTGCCCTCGCCCGCCCGCCCGGCTACCAGCCGCCCCGGGACGGTCGCGCCCCTGTCGGCGAACCGTTCCAGCGCGGCGGCCCGCTCCAGGCGGCCGCCGGTCAGGACGGCCGCCCGGTGGCGCAGTGCGCCGCGGGTGGTGGCCAGGCTGAACGCGAGGTCGCGGTCCGTCGCCCCGGACGGCGAGGGTGAGGTCAGAGCCCGTGCGTGCGCGGCCAGTCGGCGGGCCTGCGCGCGGAGCGCCTGCGGTGTCTCGGCCGACAGGAGCCACGGCTCGGCCTCGTCCGGGGTGTCCCCCGGGCGTACGGGAGCGGTGAGAGCGGCGCCCGCGTCTGGGACCGGGGCCGGTTCGGGGACGGGCAGACCGGCGGGCACGTCGGCGGGCAGGTTCTCCGGCGCCTGCTCGATGATGACGTGGGCGTTGGTGCCGCTGATCCCGAAGGACGACACACCGGCCCGGCGCGGCTCCCCCGTGTCGGGCCAGCTCGTGGCCTCCGTCAGCAGGCGTACGCCGTCGCCCGACCAGTCCACGTGCGGCGTGGGCTGGTCCACGTGGAGGGTGCGGGGCAGCGTTCCGTGGTGCATCGCCTGCACCATCTTGATCAGGCCGCCGACTCCCGCCGCGGCCTGGGCGTGGCCGATGTTCGACTTGAGCGAGCCGAGCCAGAGGGGCTGCCGGGCGGTGTGCTCACTGCCGTACGTGGCCAGGAGCGCCTGCGCCTCGATCGGGTCGCCGAGGACGGTGCCCGTGCCGTGCGCCTCCACCGCGTCGACCTGTCCGGGGGTGAGGCCCGCGGCGGCCAGCGCCTGGCGGATCACCCGCTGCTGCGCGGGTCCGCTGGGCGCGGTCAGGCCGTTGCTGGCGCCGTCCTGGTTGACGGCGGAGCCCCGGACGACGGCGAGGACGGGGTGGCCGAGGCGGCGGGCGTCGGAGAGGCGCTCGACGAGGAGGACGCCGACGCCCTCGGCCCAGCCCGTGCCGTCGGCCGAGGCGGCGAAGGACTTGCAGCGCCCGTCCGGGGCGAGGCCGCGCTGGCGGCTGAACTCGATGAAGGGGCCCGGGGTCGCCATGACGGTGACGCCGCCGGCCAGGGCCAGGGAGCACTCCCCCGCGCGCAGCGCCTGCGCGGCGAGGTGCAGGGCGACCAGGGAGGACGAGCAGGCCGTGTCCACGGTGACCGCGGGGCCTTCCAGGCCGAGCGCGTAGGCGACGCGCCCCGAGGCGACGCTGCCCGCGGTGCCGGCGCCGAGATAGCCCTCGACCTCCTCCGGCGGCTGCCTCACCCAGGATCCGTAGTCGTGGTACATCACGCCGGTGAAGACGCCGGTGCCGGTGCCCCGGACCGTACGCGGGTCGATCCTGGCTCGCTCGATCGCTTCCCAGGACACTTCCAGGAGCAGGCGCTGTTGCGGGTCCATGGCCAGGGCCTCGCGCGGGCTGATGCCGAAGAAGCCCGCGTCGAACTCGGCGGCCCCGTCCAGGAATCCGCCCTGGCGCGTGCTGAACGTGCCGCGTCGGCGGCCCGCCGGATCGGGGGCGGGGTCGTACAGTCCGTCGATGTCCCAACCCCGGTCGCGCGGCATGTCGGTGACGGCGTCGCGGCCGGACAGCACCAGTTCCCACAGCTCCTCGGGGGAGGTCACCCCGCCCGGGTAGCGGCAGGCCATGCCGATGATGGCGATGGGCTCGTCCCGGTCCGACGCGGCGCGGCGGCGGGCGAGGGCAGGGTCGGGGGCGCCCGGCAGGGCGGCGGTCGCGGGCGGGCCGAACAGGCGCGGGCGCAGATGGGCGGCGAGCGCGCCGGGGGTGGGGTGGTCGAAGACCATGGTCGTGGGCAGCCGCAGTCCGGTGGCCGCGGTCAGCCGGTTGCGGAGCTCGATCGCGCCGAGCGAGTCGAAGCCGAGTTCGGAGAAGCTGCGGCCGTCCGCCACGTCCCCTGCGGCGGCGTGTCCGAGGACCGCCGCGGCCTCGCCGCGTACCAGCGCGGTCAGTTCGCGCAGCTGCTCGGCCTCGGGGAGGGCGGCGAGGCCCTGCACGGGGGCCGGTCGCGCGGTCCCGCCCCCGTCCGCCGCGGCGGGGCGCGACCGGCGCCTGACGGGCCGTACGAGATCGTGCAGCAGCGCCGGTACGGAGGCGGCGTCGGTGGCGGATCTGCGCGGGTCCAGGTGCAGCGGGGCCGCCACCGGTACGTCGCTGGTGAGAGCGGCGTCGAACAGCGCCAGGCCCTCCGCTGCGGGGATCGGGCGCATCCCCAGGCGGGCCATGCGCCGGCGGGTGGCGGCGTCGGCCTCCGCGACCATCCCGGACGCGCCCTCCCACAGGCCCCAGGCCAGGGAGAGCGCGGGCAGGCCGAGGCGGCGGCGGTGGACGGCGAGGGCGTCCAGGAAGCCGTTGGCCGCCGCGTAGTTGGCCTGGCCGGGCGCGCCCAGCAGGCCGGCGGCGGAGGAGAACAGCACGCACGCGGCGAGGTCCCGGTCCCGCGTCAGCTCGTGGAGGTGCCAGGCGGCCTCGGCCTTGGGGGCCATCACCGCGCGTACGCGCTCCGGGGTGAGGGACTCCACGGTGCCGTCGTCGAGGACGCCCGCCGCGTGGACCACGGCGGTGAGGGGGTGGTCCACCGGGATGCGCGCGAGCAGTTCCGCGAGCGCCCCGCGGTCGGAGGCGTCGCAGGCGGCGACCGTCACCCTGGCGCCCAGGTCCTCCAGCTCGGCGGCCAGTTCGGCGGCGCCGGGGGCGGCCGGACCGCTGCGGCTGGTCAGCAGCAGTCCGCGCACGCCGTGCTCGACGACGAGGTGACGTGCGAGGAGCGCGCCGAGGGCCCCCGTGCCGCCGGTGATCAGCACGGTGCCGTCCGGTCCCAGGCCGTGGCCGGAGCGGGGCGGCGTACGGCGGTCGCGGTCCGGGGGTGTGGCGCGGTCGGAGGTGATGGGCGGGGCGCTGCCGGCGTCCGCGGCGGCGGAGACCGCGTCAGCGGAGGCGGCATCGGGGACCGCTTCGGCAGAGGTGGCGTCCGCGACCGCGTCAGCGGAGGTGGCGTCCGCGACTGCGTCAGCGGAGGTGGCGTCCGCGACTGCTTCGGCGGAGGTGGCGGCCGGGTCGGAGGCAGCCGGGATCGGCGCCAGGCGGGGGACGAGGAGGCGGCCCGTGCGGAGTGCGAGGGCCGGTTCGTCGGTGGCGAGGGCCGTCGGCAGGTCACGGGGCAGGGCTTCGGGGTCGTCCGTGTCCACGAGCACGATCCGTCCGGGGTGCTCCGACTGTGCCGAGCGCAGGATGCCCAGCGCGGCGGCGTGCGCCAGGTCCGTCACGTCCTCGCCGGGCGCCGCCGCCACGGCACCGCTGGTGACGGCGACCAGGCGGGTGTCGGCGAGGTGGGCTGCGGCGAGCCAGGCCTGCACGCGCTCCAGGACGTGCCCGGCGGCCTCGCTCGCGGCGTGGGCGGGGGTGGCCGCGGCGGGCGGTTCGAGCAGCGGAAGGAGCACAGTGTCGGGCGGTGCCGCCGCCGTGGCGGTCAGCGCCTCTTCGAGCGGTGTGGTCACGCCGTACACCGCCGCGTCGGTCGGCACCCTGGGCGGCGACCACACCACCCGCAGGAGCGGTTCGCGGGCCGTCGTGGCCGCGCTCGTGGCGAGCCGCCCGGCCGGGCGCAGGGCCAGCGACGCGACGCTGAGCAGCGGTCGGCCCGCCGGGTCGGCGACCTCGACGGACACCGCGCCGGCACCGGCGGGGGTGAAGCGCGCGCGGGCCCGGCCGGCGCCGGTGGCGTGCAGCCGGACCCCGCGCCAGGCGAACGGCAGGAGGGGGCCGTCCGCCGTCTCCGGGAGCGCGCCCAAGGTCAGGGCGTGGAGGGCGGAGTCGAGGAGCGCGGGGTGCAGGCCGAAGGCCTCGGCGGTCCGGTCCTGCTCGGCGTCCAGGGCCACCTCGGCCGTCGTCTCGTCGTCGCGGCGCCAGACGGCCCGCAGGCCCTGGAACGCGGGGCCGTAGCGCAGCCCTTCGGCGGCGAGCCGGTCGTACAGGCCGTCCAGGTCGAGAGCGGTCGCGGCGGCGGGCGGCCAGTCGCCGGACCACAGCTCACCAGGCCGTTGGCCGGAGCCGAGGCCGCCGCCCTTACGGTCGCTGTCGACGTCGCCATCACCAGCACCGCCACCGCCGCCCTCACCGGCGGCCGATTGCGCGGCGGCGGACAGCGTGCCGGAAGCGTGGCGTGCCCAGGTGGTCCGGTCGGGCAGGCCGTCTTCCTCACGCGCGTACACCTCGATCGCCCGGCGCCCCTCGCCGTCGGGCGGTCCGACGCGGATCTGGAGGAGTACCGCGCCGTCGGCGGGGATCACCAGGGGTGCGGTCAGGGTGAGTTCGTCGACGGTGTCGCAGTCGGCCTGCCGGGCGGCCCGTAGGGCGAGTTCCAGGAACGCGGTGCCGGGCAGGAGGACCCGGTCGCCGACGGCGTGGTCGGACAGCCACGGCTGGGTGCCCTGGGCGAGCCGCCCGGTGAGGAGCAGTTCCTCGGAGTCGGCCACCGTGACGCTCGCGCCGAGGAGAGGGTGATCGGGGAATCCGAGCCCGGCGGCGGACACGTCGAGGCGGCGCCGGGCGGGTGCCTCCAGCCAGTGGCGGGTGCGCTGGAAGGCGTACGTGGGGAGCTGGATGCTCCGCGCTCCCGTGCCCCGGAAGAGGGCCTGCCGGTCGAGGGTGACGCCGCGGGCGTGGAGCCGGCCGACGGCCGTCGTCGCGGCGAGCACCTCGTCGTGGTCGGCGTGCTGCGCGGACAGGGCCGCCGCGCCGGTGCCGTCGAGGCAGGCCTCCGCCATGGGGGTGAGGGCGGCGGTCGGGCCGAGTTCCAGGAACGTGCGGACGCCTTCGCCCGCCAAGTGCCGTACGGCGTCGGCGAAGAGGACGGGCCGGCGGGCGTTGCGTACCCAGTAGTCGGGGGTGCACAGCTCCTTCTCGTCCACCGGGCGGCCGGTGACGGTGGAGACGAAGCCGATGCGGGGCGGCCGGTAGTCCAGGCCCGTGGCCGCCTCCCGCAGCGCGTCGAGCATGGGCTCGACGCGGGCGGAGTGCGAGGCGTAACTGACGTCGATACGGCGGGTCCTGCGGCCCTGGGCGGCGAGGGCTGCGGCGAGGGCCGTGACCGGCTCCTCGTCGCCCGCCAGGACCACGGCCCCCGGGCTGTTCACGGCGGCGATCTCCACACCGTGGGTCAGCAGGGGGCGGACCTCCTCCGCCGAGGCGGCGACCGCCACCATCGCCCCGCCGGGGGCGAGTTCCTGGGTGAGCCGCCCGCGCGCCGCGACCAGGGCCGCGGCGTCGGACAGGGTGAGCACCCCGGCGACGTGGGCGGCGGCCAGTTCGCCGCCCGAGTGGCCGAGGACGTGGTCGGGTTCGACGCCCCAGGAGGCGAACAACCGGTACAGCGCCACCTCGATCGCGAACAGCGCGGGCTGGGCGTACGCCTGCCCCGCGAGGAGGCGGGCGGCGTGCTCCGCACCGGGTCCGCCGCCCTCGGCCTTGCCCGCGCCCAGGACCACGGGCCGCAGCGGATGCGGCAGGTGCCGGTCCAGCTCGGCGCAGACGGCGTCGAACGCCTCCGCGAACGCCGGGAACGCGGCATACAGTTCCCGGCCCATGCCGGTTCGGCCGCTGCCGCCGCCGGTGAACATCATGGCCACGGGGCCCGGCACGGAGCGGTCGTGCCGCAGCGCGGTGGTGGGGCGACCGGACGCGAAGGCCTCCAGGTCCCGGAGGAGTTCCTCGCGGTCGCGGCCGGCCAGGACCGCCCGGTGCTCCAGGGCCTTCCTGGTGGTGAGCAGGGAGTACCCGACGTCGAGGGGACGGTGCCCGGGGCGGCGGCGCAGGTACGCGGAGAGCTTCCCGGCCTGGGCGCGCAGGGCCTGCTCCGTGACGGCCGACAAGGCCCAGAGCGGGGGCGGGCCGGGGGACGTGGCGGGTGTGACGGGCGTGGCGGGTGCCTCGGGGGCGTCTGTGGAGGCTTCCGCCGCTGCCGGAGCCGCCGTTTCCGGAGCCGCTGTTGCCGGAGCTGCCGCCGCGCTCGGTGTCGTACGGGCGGACGGCGCACTCTCCGGCGTGTCCTCGGCGGCCCGGGCCGCCACCCCCGTCGTACGCGCGGACAACGCACCGTCCCGTGCGTCCTCGGCGGCCGGGGGCTCCTCGACCACGACGTGGGCGTTGGTGCCACTGAAGCCGAACGAGGACACGCCCGCCCGGCGCGGGGCCTCACCCCTCGGCCACGGGCGGGCCTCCGTGAGGAGTTCGACAGCTCCCGCCGCCCAGTCCACGTGCGGATTGGGCGCGTCCACGTGGAGCGTCCTCGGCAGCTCCTCCTCCCTGAGGGCGAGGATCATCTTCATCACGCCGCCCACGCCCGCGGCGGCCTGCGTGTGGCCGATGTTCGACTTCAGGGAGCCCAACCACAGGGGCCGGTCCTCGGGGCGTCCCGCGCCGTAGGTGGCGAGGAGCGCCTGCGCCTCGATCGGGTCGCCCAGCTTCGTGCCCGTGCCGTGCGCCTCCACCGCCGACACATCGCCCGCCGCGAGACCCGCGTCGGCGAGCGCCTGCCGGATCACCCGCTGCTGCGCGGGTCCGTTGGGCGCGGTGAGGCCGTTGCTCGCCCCGTCCGAGTTCACGGCCGTGCCCCGGATCACGGCGAGCACCCGGTGCCCGAGACGGCGGGCGTCCGACAGCCGCTCCACCAGGAGCATCCCGGCGCCCTCCGCCCAGCCCGTACCGTCGGCGGCGGCCGAGAAGGACTTGCAGCGCCCGTCCGAGGCCAGGCCCTCCTGGCGGCTGAAGTCGACGAACGGCAACGGCGAGGCCATGACCGTCGCGCCGCCCGCCAGGGCGAGGGAGCACTCGCCGCGGCGCAGCGCGGTGACGGCGAGGTGGAGCGCGACGAGGGAAGAGGAACAGGCCGTGTCCACCGTGACGGCCGGTCCCTCCAGGCCGAAGGTGTACGCGACGCGTCCGGTGGCGATGCTGCCGGAGGTCCCGGTGCCGAGGTAGCCCATGACCTCCTCGGGGAGTTCGGGCAGCCGGGCGGCGTAGTCGTGGTACATGACCCCCGCGTACACACCGGTTCTGCTGCCGCGCAGGGTCGCCGGGTCGATGCCCGCGTGCTCGAACGCCTCCCACGCGGTCTCCAGGAGCAGCCTCTGCTGGGGGTCCATGGCCGTCGCCTCGCGCGGTCCGATGCCGAAGGGCGCCGGGTCGAAGTCGGCGACGTCGTAGAGGAAACCGCCCGCGTGCGCGTCGCTCGTGCCCGTGGCGTCGGCATCGGGGCCGTGCAGGGCTTCCAGGTCCCAGCCACGGTCGGTGGGGAACGCGGACACCGCGTCGCGGCCCTGCGACACGAGCCGCCACAGGTCCTCGGGGGTGCGGACGCCGCCGGGGTAGCGGCAGGCCATGCCGACGACGGCGATGGGCTCGCGGGCCGCGTCCTGGGTGTCGCGCAGGCGTTTACGCGTCTGACGGAGTTCGGCGGTCAGCCGCTTGAGCGAGTCCAGGACCTTGTCGGACCCGGGAGTCGTGCCCGTGGGGCCAGTGGTGCCGGCCGCACCCGCGGCGCCCGTGGTGCCCGCGGTGCCGGTGGTGCCCGTCGTACCCGTGGTGCCCGTCATCAGGCGTCCCCCAGTTCCTCGTCGATGATGGCGAGCAGTTGATCGATGTCGGCGGCGTCGAGCTCGTCGGCGTCCAGGGCGTGGTGGTCGTCGGCACCGGTGCGTACGGTCGGGTCGGCCGGGCCCGCTGAGGCGTCCGCCCGGGCGGTGGCCTGGTCCAAGGCCGCGAGCAGGGCCTTGAGCCGCAGCCGGACCGGTTCGGCCGCCCCGGGGTCCGCGGCGAGTTCGGGGAGCGTGTCCCGGAGCCGGTCGAGGTCGGCGAGTGCGGTGTCGGCGGCCCCGGGTCCTGCCGGGACGAGTTCGTCCTTGAGCCACCCGGCGAGGGCCACGGGGGTGGGGTGGTCGAAGACCGCCGTGACCGGCAGCCGGACGCCGGTGGCCGCCTCCAGCCGGCCCCGGATCTCCACGGCGCCGAGGGAGTCGAGTCCCGACTCGGTGAACGGCCGGTCCGCCGCGACGGCCCTCGGTGTGCTGTGGCCGAGGACCAGGGCGGTCTGGGTGAGCACCAGGTCGAGCAGCAGGGACTCGCGCCCGGCGTCGTCCAGCGGCCGCAGCCGCTCGGCGAGCGCGGGGCCCTCGGCGGTCGTCCGGTCGGCGGGCGCTGCGGCTCCGCCGGGCGCAGTGCCGTTGGCCGCGCCGGGCAGGGGGCGCACCAGGGAGCGGAGGACGGCGGGGAAGGCGGCTTCCGCACGGCGTGCCCTCAGCGCGGACACGTCGAAGCGGGCCGCGACGAGCTCGGGTTCGGGCCGGCGCAGGGCCTGGTCGAAGAGGGCGAGCCCGATGTCCCGCGAGATCGCCCCGAACCCCGCGCGGACGATCCGGTTCCGCTCGGCCTCGGTGAGTCCGCCCGCCATACCGCGCCCGGCCTGCTCCCACAGGCCCCAGGCGATCGAGGTCGCGGGCAGCCCCTCGGCCGCCCGCCACCGGGCGAGTCCGTCGAGGAAGCCGTTGGCGGCGGCGTAGGCGGCCTGACCGGCGGAGCCGAGGACGGCCGACGCGGAGGAGAACAGGACGAAGGCCGCCAGGTCCCGGTCCTTCGTCAGCTCGTGCAGGTGCAGGGCGGCGGCGGCCTTGGGGGCCATGACGCGCGCCAGGCGCTCCGGGGTGAGGGTGGCGATCACGCCGTCGTCGAGGACGCCGGCGGCGTGCACCACCGCCGTCAGCGGCCGCTCTGCCGGTACGGCCGCGAGCAGGGCGGACAGCGCCTCGCGGTCCGCCACGTCGCAGGCCGCCAGCGTCACCTCCGCTCCCGCCGCGCGCAGTTCCGCGACGAGCTCCGCGGCCCCTTCGGCGTCCGGCCCGCGACGACTCGCGAGGAGGAGCCCCCGGACACCGTGCGCCGTGACGAGGTGGCGGGCGACGAGCGCGCCGAGGTCCCCCGTACCGCCGGTGACGAGCACGGTGCCTTCCGGGTCCAGGGCGGGCCGGGCATCGCTCCCGCTGCCGTCGGGGTCGAGGACGTACGGGGCGTCGCTCCCCGAGCCCTCAGGGGCTGTGACGGACCCGGGACGGGCCGGGGGGACGGGCCGGACGTCGTTCCCCGCGCCATCGCCGGGGCGAGCGGCGTCCGCCCTGGAGGCGGGCACGTCGGCGGGTCCGCGCGTCGGCTCGTCGGCGAGGGCCAGTCGCGGTACGGACAGGCGGTCCGCGCGCAGGGCGAACTGTTCGTGGCCCGAGGCGAGAGCCGTCGGCAGGGCCGCCCAGGTGGCTTCGGCACCGTCCACGTCCGCCACGACGACCCGCCCGGGGTACTCGGCCTGTGCGGCGCGGGTCAGGCCCCAGACCGCCGAGCGGGCCGGACTGTCCACGCGCTCGTCGGGGGCGCAGGCGACCGCGCCGGTGGTGAGCAGCACCAGCTGCCCCTGAGCCGGGCCTTCCTCGTCGGCGAGCCAGGACCGTACCGCTGAGAGCGCCCTCGTCGCGGCGGCCGCGAACCGTGCCGGGTCGGCGTCGTCCGGGGCCGTGACCGGTACGAGGGTGAAGGCGGCCTCGCGCGCGGACGGAGCGGCGAGGAGAGGGCCGAGCGGTTCGGGCGGCGTGGCGTCGCCGAGCCAGGTCAGCGTGGGCGGTTCGCCGGTCCGGGCCAGGTCCTGCGGCAGCCAGTCGAGGCTGTACAGGGCGCCGGTCCGCTGGGTGCCCGTGCCGCCCATCTGCTGGGCGGACGCCCGGCGCGCGGTGAGGCGTTCGACCGCGAGCACCGGGTCGCCGTGGGTGTCGGCGAGCTCCATCGTCACCGTGGACTCACCGACCGGTGCGATCCGCACCCGTAGCCGCGTGGACCCGGCGGCGTGCAGATGTACGCCCGCCCAGGAGAACGGCACGGCCGCCCCCGAACCGGAGCCCAAGCCGTCCATCGCGGCCAGGTGCTGCGCCGCGTCCCACAGCGCCGGGTGCAGGGCGAAGGTCCCGGGGTCGGCGTCGTCCGGGAGGGTCACCTCCGCGTACAGCACGTCACCGTCCCGCCACGCCGCCCGGACGCCCCGGAACAGCGGGCCGTACCGTACGCCTTGGGTGGCGAAGTCCTCGTACAGGCTGTCCACCGGTACGGAATCGGCGCCGGTCGGCGGCCAGTCGCGCAGGCCGCCGGCCATGGGCGTGGCCGTGGGCGGAGAGTCGGCTGCGAGGGTGCCGCTCGCGTGCAGGGTCCACTCCCCCGCTCCGGACATGGCGTCATCGGAAGGACGGGCGTAGATGTGGAGCGGCCTCGCGCCGGAATCGTCCGGCTCACCGAGCAGCACTTGCAGGGCGACAGCAGCGACTGCTTCGCCGGTGTCGTCGGAGGCGAGCAACAGCGGTGCGTGGAGGGTGAGTTCGCGTACCGCCGGGAGGGCGACCGCCGCCCCGGCCCGTACGGCCAGTTCCACCCACAGCGTGCCGGGCACCACCGTCGCACCGAAGATCTCGTGCTCGGCGAGCCAGGGCAGCGCGGTCACCGCCACACGGCCCGTGGCCAGCCACCGGTCCCCGTCGGCGAGCTGTACGAACGGGTCCAGCACCGGGTGTCCGGTGTCCTGCGCGCCGGCCGGGAAGGCGCCCGGCGCGCCGTGTCCGGTGAGGTTCCGGCGCGGCCAGTAGCGGCTGCGCTGGAAGGCGTACGTGGGGAGGTCGACGACCCGCGCACCGCGCCCACCGAGGACGGCGCGCCAGTCCACCGGGGCGCCGTGCGCGTGCAGCAGGCCGAGGGCCTGCAGCAGCGAGGCCTCCTGGGGGCGGTCCTTGCGCTGCGCGGCGACGACGACCGTGCCCTGGCCGCCGTCCAGGCCGTCTGCAATGGCGGAAGCGAGTCCGCCGAGCGGGCCCACCTCCAGGTACGCCGTCGCGCCGGCCTCGTCGAGGGCACGGACCGCGTCGTGGAACCGTACGGTGCCCCGGACATGGCGTACCCAGTGCGCGGGCGAGCACAGCTCGGCGTCGCTCGCCGGGCGCCCGGTGAGGGTGGAGACGACCGGGATGCGCGGCGGGTGGTAGGTCAGCCGTTCGGTGACGCGCGCGAACGCGTCCAGCATCGGGTCCATCAGCGGGGAGTGGAAGGCGTGGCTCACCCGGAGCCAGGACACCCGGTGGCCCCGGTCCGCGAGCTCGGCGACCAGGGGCGCCAGCGCGTCGCGTGCGCCGGACAGGACGGTGGAGCGGGGGCCGTTGACAGCCGCGATCCCGACGAGGTCGGTGTCGCCGTCGACGCGCACCTCGGCCTCTGCCTTGGCCTCGACTTCGGCCTTGGCCTTGGCCTTTGCCTTGGCCTTTGCTCCGGCGAGTAGGGCGGCCACCTCGTCGGGGTCTGCTCCGACGGCGGCCATGGCGCCGCCCTCGGGTAGCGCCTGCATCAGTCGGCCCCGGGCGGCGACGAGTTCGGCGGCGTCGGAGAGGGAGAGCACCCCCGCCACATGGGCGGCCCCGATCTCGCCGACCGAGTGACCGGCCAGGAGCTCGGGCACGACCCCCCAGGACTCCAGGAGCCGGAACAGTGCCACCTCGAAGGCGAACAGGGCGGGCTGGGCGTACTCGGTGCGGTCGATCCGGGCCTGCCGGGCCTCCGGATCCCCGATGACGTCGGCGTGCTCGGCGTCCTCGGCGTGCTGGGCGTCCTCGGCGAAGACCACTTCCCTCAGGGGTCGAGTGAGGTGCGGGTCGAGTGCTGTGCACGCCGCGTCGAAGGCGGCTGCGAAGACGGGGTGGGCGGCGTACAGGTCCCGGCCCATGTCGACGGTCTGGCTGCCCTGCCCGGCGAAGACGAACGCGAGGCGTTGCCCCTCGCGTGCCTCGGCACGGACCGCCCCAGGAGCCTCACGGCCCTCGGCCAGCGCCGTGAGCGCGGCCAGGTTGGCGGCCGGGTCCTCGGCTGTGACGACCGCGCGGTGGCGGAGGGCGGCGCGGGTCGTGGCGAGGGACCAGCCGACGTCCAGGGGGCGCGGCTCGGGCCGGGTGTCCGCCAGCCGGGCGGCGAGCGCGCGGGCCTGGGCGCGCAGCGCTTCCGGGGTCCTCGCGGAGAGCACCCACGGGACGGGGCGGGTCTCGGAGCCGACGGTCTGGGGCGCCGGCTCCCTCACACCGGTCTCCCCCGGCAGGTCCCCCGCGGCGGTCTCCATCGCCGGTCCCCGCACGGCGGTCGCAGTCGCCGACTCCCCCACGGCGGTCTCGATCGCCGATCCCCGCACGGCGGTCTCCGTCGCCGGCTCCCCCACGCCTGTCTCCGTCGGCGGTTCCTCGATCACGACGTGGGCGTTGGTGCCGCTGATGCCGAACGAGGACACGCCGGCCCTGCGCGGGGCCTCGCCCCGGGGCCACGGGCGGGCCTCGGTGAGCAGTTCGACCGCGCCGGACGCCCAGTCGACGTGCGGGTTCGGCTCGGTCAGGTGCAGGGTCTTCGGAAGACGCTCGTGCCGCATCGCCTCAACCAATTTGATGATGCCGGCGACGCCGGACGCGGCCTGGGTGTGGCCGATGTTCGACTTCACGGAGCCCAGCCAAAGGGGCCGGTCCTCGGGGCGCTCGGCCCCGTAGGTCGCGAGCAGGGCCTGCGCCTCGATCGGGTCGCCGAGTTTCGTGCCCGTGCCGTGCGCTTCGACCGCGTCGACCTGCCCGGGTGTCAGACCGGCGTCGGCGAGCGCGCGCCGGATCACCCGTTCCTGGGCGGGGCCGTTGGGGGCCGTGAGGCCGTTGCTGGCGCCGTCGGAGTTGACGGCGGAGCCCCGGACGACGGCGAGCACCCGGTGCCCGAGACGGCGGGCGTCCGACAGGCGCTCGACGAGGAGCACCCCGACGCCCTCGCTCCAGCTCGTGCCGTCCGCGTCCGCCGAGAAGGACCGGGCTCGGCCGCCGGGCGACAGCACCTTCTGCCTGTTGAACTCAGTGAACAGCAAAGGGCTGGTCATGAGGGTGGCGCCGCCGACCAGGGCGAGCGAGCACTCGCCCCGGCGCAGCGCCTGCGCGGCCCAGTGCAGGGCGACGAGGGAGGAGGAGCAGGCGGTGTCCAGGGTGACGGCCGGGCCGTCGAAGCCGAAGGCGTACGCGAGGCGCCCGGCGAGGACGCTCGCCGCGTTTCCGGTCCCGACGTACCCCTCCAGGTCGTCCTTCCCGGTGGCCAGCACCCTCGGGTAGTCCTGGCCGTTGGTGCCCACGAAGACGCCCACGGACGCTCCGGCGGCCGACTCGGGGTCGATGCCGCCGCGTTCGAACGCCTCCCACGTCGCCTCCAGGAGCAGGCGCTGCTGCGGGTCCATGGCGAGGGCTTCGCGCGGCGAGATCCCGAAGAAGCCCGCGTCGAAGTCGGCGACGCCGTCGACGAAGCCGCCGTGCCGCGCGTACGTGGTGCCGGGGCGGTCGGGGTCGGGGTGGAACAGCTCGGCGAGGTTCCATCCGCGGTCACGGGGGAACTCCTCGATGACGTCGGCACCGGAGTCGAGGACGCGCCAGAGGTCCTCGGGAGAGCTGACTCCGCCGGGGAAGCGGCAGCTCATCCCGACGATCACGACGGGGTCGGCGTCGACGGATGCGACGGACGCGTCGGGTGCGTCAGGCGAGTCGGTGGGCGGGGAGGTGGGCGCCGGTGGTTCCCCCGCCCCGAGCGTCAGGATGTGGTCGGCGACGGCTCCGGGCGTCGGGTGGTCGAAGACGAGGGTGGCTGGGAGGCGGAGTCCGGTGGCGGTGGCGAGCCGGTTCCGTAGCTGGACGGCGGTGAGCGAGTCGATCCCGAGGTCCTGGAAACGCGCGTCGGAGCCGATCGCGTCGGCGTCCGCGTGGCCGAGCACCGCCGCGGCCTCCGTGCGGACGAGGCGGACCAGGTGGGGGCGGCGGTCGGGGGCGGCGAGCGCGCGCAGCGTCGCCGTGTAGGTCGGGGCGGGCTGTGTCGAGGTGACCTGCGCGGGCGCGGCTGCGGGCGGGGCGAGCAGGACCGCCTGTCCGGTGTGCCGGGCCTCGGCGAGGTGGTCCAGGGCATCGGCCGCTCGTTCCGTCGGCCAGCTCGGGACGTCCGGCGGGGGCAGCGTGCCGTCGGCGAACAGCGGGGCGAGCTCGGCGAGGGCCGACTGGACGCGGTCGGGTCCCGCTTCGGCCAGGTCGGCCACCAGGTAGCGGACGCCGGGGTGGTCCGCGGCGATCCGGGCGGGCTCGCGGCGTTCGGTGCGGCCGGTCTCGACGAAGCGCCCGCCTCGGGGCAGCAGCCGCAGGCCCGCGTCGATGTGCTCGCCCGTCAGGCAGTTGACCACGACGTCCGCTCCGCGTCCGTCGGTCGCTTTAAGGAGCGGTTCGGCGAACCCGGGCGTGGCGGAGGAGGCGATCCGGTCCTCGGACAGTCCCAGGGCGTGCAGGGCCGCCATCGCGCCGGGGGCGTCGGTGGCGAGGACCTGTGCCCCGTGGTGGCGGGCGAGCCGCACCGCCGCGAGACCGGTGCCGCCGCTCGCCGCGTGGACCAGGACCGTGTCGCCCGGGGCGAGCGCGCCGAGTCCGAACAGGGCGTGGTGGGCAGTCAGATGAACGAGTGGGGCGGCGGCGGCCTGGGCGAAGGTCCAGCCCGTCGGCATCGCAGCCACGAAACGGTGGTCGGTGACCCCGACGGGCCCGGCGGCGCCCTCGGGGAAGAGGCCCATCACCCGGTCACCTGGGGCGAGTTCGGTGACCTCTGACCCCGTCTCCAGGACCACTCCGGCTGCCTCGGCCCCGAGCCCTCCGCTCGACGCGCCCGCCGCACCCACGGCGCCCACCGCACCCAACGGACCGTCCCCGCCGACCGAGCCGAACGAGCCGAATGCCGCAAGGCCGAGCCCCGTCAGCACGTCGCCGAAGTGCAGGCCCGTGGCCTTCACCCCGACCCGGATCTCGTACGGAGCGAGAGCGCGCCGGACGTCCGGCGCGGGCACGGCGACGAGGCTGGCCAGGTTGCCGGGTTCCGTGACGGCGAGGCGCCACGGCCCCGTGTCCGCGCCCGCACCCGGGACACCGGCGGCGGGGGTGGACATGGGCCTGGGCACGTCGTCGCCGGGCAGCCAGAGGCGGGTGCGCTGGAAGGCGTACGTGGGGAGCTCGACGCGGCGGGCCGGGCCGAAGTACCGGTCGGCGTCCAGTCGTGCGCCGGCGGCCACCACCTCGGCGACCGCTCCGGCGAACCGGCGCGGGCCGGCGTCGTCACGGTGGAGGGAACCCACGACCGCGATGTCGGCACCGGCGTCCTCGGCGGTCTCGTACAGGGCCTGCGTGAGGACGGGATGGGGACTGCACTCGACGAAGAGGTCGAAGCCGTCCTCCAGCATGCTGCGGGTGGCTTCCTCGAACCGCACCGGCTCGCGCAGGCTCCGGTACCAGAACGCGGCGTCTTGGCCGGCGGGTTCGACGGGCGCGCCGGTGGCGGCGGAGTAGACGGGGAGCCGGGCCTCGCGCGGCACCACGGGCGCGAGGGCGGCGGACAGCTCCTCCCGTACCGCCTCGACCTCCGGCGAGTGGGCGGCGTAGTCCACGGAGAGGCGCCGGGCGCGCACCCCGGCGGCCTCGCACCGGGCGTGCAGCGCGTCCAGGTCGGCCGGGGGGCCGGAGACGACGACGGAACGCGGACCGTTGAGCACCGCGATCGACAGGGAGCCCCGCGTCGCACCGAGTTCGGCCATGAGGGCGCGTACGTCGCGGGCGGAGGCGGCGACCGAGAGCAGACCACCGCGCCCGGTGATGGCGGCGAGTGCCTGGGAGCGCCGGGCCACCACGCGCGCCGCGTCCGACAGTGTCAGCGCCCCGCTGACGGCGGCTGCGGCGATCTCGCCCTGGGAGTGTCCGACGACCCCGGAGATCTCGATGCCGGAGGACTCCCACAGGGCTGCCAGCGCGACCATCACGGCCCACAGCGCGGGCTGGGCGATGTCGACGCGGTCCGCCGCCGGAGCACCGGGCGCGCCCCGCAGGACGTCGGTCAGCGACCAGTCGGTGAAGGGGCGCAGGGCCTCCGCGCACGCGTCGATCCGCCGGGCGAACACGGGTGAGAAGTCGAGCAGTTCACCGGCCAGGCGGCCGGACCAGCCGGCCCCGGCGCCCGGGAAGACGAGGGCGACCCTGCCGCTCCCGGCGAGGGCCCGCGCGGTGCCGGGAGCGGTGGCGCCGGCGGCGAGCGCGTCGACGGCGGCGAGGAGTTCCTCGCGGTCGCCGCCGACGGCCGTGGCGCGGTACGGGAAGGCGGTACGGGTCCGGGCGAGCGACCAGCCGATGTCCTCGGGCCGCAGTTCCGGGTACGCGCGGACGTGCCCGGCCAGGCGCTCGGCCTGGGCCTGGAGGGCTTCGGCGGTCCGGGCGGACAGCGTCCACAGGGGCGGGAGTCCGGTTGCCGCCGGGCCGCTGCCTTCTGTATCCCCGGTATCGGTACGGGAGCCGGCACCAGGGCCCGCCTCCGCTTCCTGCGCGGAACCGGGCCCAGGCTCGGACCCCGCCCCGGGCTCGGGCTCGTCCCCCACCTCGGGCTCGGCCTCGCTCCCCGCCCCGGGTGCCTCCTCAAGGACGACATGGGCGTTGGTGCCGCTGATCCCGAACGCGGAGACGCCCGCGCGGCGCGGCGCGCCGGTGGGGGCGGGCCAGGGGCGTGCCTCGGTGAGCAGTGCGAGTGGGCCGGAGGCCCAGTCCACGTGGGGGGTGGGCTCGTCGGCGTGCAGGGTCCTGGGCAACACGCCGTGGCGCATCGCCATGATGGTCTTGATCATGCCGGCGACTCCGGCGGCGGCCTGGGTGTGCCCGATGTTCGACTTGAGCGAACCGAGCCAGAGGGGCCGCCCGGCCGGCCGCTCGCGTCCGTACGCCTCCGTGAGCGCCTGGGCCTCGATGGGGTCGCCGAGGGTGGTGCCGGTGCCGTGCGCCTCGACGACGTCGACCTCGGCGGGCTGAAGGCCCGCGTTGTCCAGGGCGCGGGCGATGACGGCCTGCTGGGCGGGTCCGTTGGGGGCGGTGAGCGCGCCGCTGGCGCCGTCCTGGTTGACGGCGCTGCCCCGGACGACGGCCAGGACGGGGTGCCCGTTGGCCCGGGCGACGGAGAGGCGTTCGAGGAGGAGCAACCCGGCGCCCTCGGCCCAGCCGGTGCCGTCGGCGCCCGCGCCGAACGCCTTGCAGCGCCCGTCGGGCGCCAGGCCGCGCTGCCTGCTGAACCCGACGAAGGTGGCCGGGGTGGCCATCAGCGACACCCCGCCGGCCAGGGCGAGGTCGCAGTCGCCCTGGCGCAGCGCCTGGGCGGCGAGGTGCACGGCGACGAGGGACGAGGAGCAGGCCGTGTCGAGCGTGACGGCCGGGCCTTCCAGGCCGAAGGTGTAGGCGATACGGCCGGAGGCGACGCTGCCCGCGCTGCCGGTGCCGAGGTAGCCCTCGGTCTCCTCGTCGGGCCGCCGCACCCGGCTGCCGTAGTCCTGGTACATGACCCCGGCGAACACGCCGGTGCGGCTGCCCCGCATCCGCTCGGCGGGGATCCCCGCGCGCTCGAACGCCTCCCACGCCACCTCCAGGAGCAGCCGCTGCTGTGGGTCCATGGCGACGGCCTCGCGCGGGCTGATGCCGAAGAACGCGGGGTCGAAGTCGGCGTAGCCGTCGACGAACCCGCCGTGGCGTGTGTACGAGGTCCCCGGGTGGTCCGGGTCGGGGTCGTACAGCGCGTCGAGGTCCCAGCCACGGTCGGTGGGGAAGCCGGTCACGGCGTCGGTGCCGTCGGCGACCAGCCGCCACAGTTCCTCGGGCGAGCGGACGCCGCCGGGCAGGCGGCAGCTCATCGCCACGACGGCGATCGGCTCCTGGGCGGCCGTCTCGGCCTCGTCGAGCCTGCGGCGGGTCTCCTGCAGGTCCGCGGTCATCCACCGCAGGTACTCGACGAGCTTCTCGTCGTCGGCCATCGGATCCTCACTCGTGTCGCGCGGGGCGGGTGTCGGGGGCGTGCTGGTGGGGCGAGCGGGGCGGTGCTCAGCTCATCGCCCGGGTCAGGGCTTTCGGAGGTTCTCGTCGATGAAGGCGAGCAGCTCGTCGGCGGTGGCCGGTGGCGGGCCGGCGGGCGGCGGGCCGGCCGGCGGCGGACTGGCGGGCGGCGGGCCGACGGCGTTCCCGGGCGCGGGAGGGCTGCCGACCGCCGGTCGGTGCCCCGGTTCCTGTCGGTTTCCCGGCTTCCTGGTCGGGGCGCCTTCCCCCGGCCGGCCGAGCAGCGCCGCCAGGCGCGTACGGACCCGTGGATCGGGGGAAGCGGCGCCGAGTGAACGTTCCAGCAGGTCGAGCGCGGCGAGCACGTCCTCGGCCGGGGCGGCTCCGGGTTCCGCGTCCCCGCTCCCACCGGCGTCGCCCGGCTTCTCCTCCGGGGACGCCGTCTCGGCGAGCAGCTCGCCCAGGCGGCCGGTCAGGCGGGCCGGGGTCGGATGGTCGAAGACGAAGGTCGTCGGCAGTGGGAGGCCGCTCGACTCGGCCAGCCGGTTGCGGAGTTCGACGGCGGTCAGGGAGTCGAGGCCCAGGTCGAGCAGCCGGTCGTGGGCGTCGACGCCGACGTGCGAGCGCCGGCCGAGCACCTTGGCGACCTCCCGGCGGACCAGGTCGAGCAGCAGATCGGCGCGCCGCTCGGGCGCGCTGCCCCGCAGGCGCTCGCGCCACACCGGCACGCGCGAGCCTGGTCGTCCCGAGGTGGCCGCCCGAGGCGGGGGCGTGTCCGTGGCCCCGCCCCGCTCGGAGTCGGGCATGACCTCCGTCAGGAACGGATCGAGCCGGCCCTGTGCGGCCTGCTCGCGCAGGGCGGCGGCGTCCAGACGGACCGGAACGAGGGCCGCCCCATCGTTCAGGAGCGCCGCATCGAACAGCGCGAGCCCCTCCCCCGGCGCGAACGGCATGACTCCGGAGGCCTTCATCCTGGCCCGGTCGACCGCGCCGAGCCGGCCCGCCATGCCCTGGGCGTCGTCCCACCAGCCCCAGGCGAGGGATGTGGCGGGCAGGTCGAGGTGGCGGCGGTGGGCGGCGAGCGCGTCGAGGAAGGCGTTGGCGGCGGCGTAGTTGCCCTGCCCCGCCGAGCCGAGCACACCGGCGGCCGAGGAGAACAGCACGAAGGCCGTCAGCTCCCGGTCGCGGGTCAGCTCGTGCAGGTGCCGGGCGGCATCGGCCTTGGGGCCGAGGACCCGGGCGAGGCGGTCGGGGGTGAGGGTGGCGAGGACGCCGTCGTCGAGGACGCCGGCGCAGTGCACGACGGCCCGCAGCGGCCGGTCGGCCGGGACGGAGTCGAGCAGCCGGGCGAGCGCGTCGCGGTCGGAGACGTCACAGGCCTCGACGCGCACCTCGGCGCCCAGCGCGGCGAGTTCGGCGGCCAGGCGGTCGGCACCGGGGGCCTCCTGGCCGCGGCGGCCGGTGAGCAGCAGATGCCGTACGCCGTGCTCGGCGACCAGGTGCCGCGCGACCGCGCCGCCCAGTGCTCCGGTGCCGCCGGTGATCAGGACGGTGCCGTCGGGCCCGAAGCGCTGCGCGGGCCGCTGCCCTCCCTCCGTACGGGAGGGAGGGTCCGCTTCAAGCACGAGCCGGGGGATGAGCAACGCGCCCTGTCGCAGGGCCAGTCGGGCCTCTTCGGAACCCAGCACTGTGGCCAGTTCGGCAGTCGACGCGGCCGTTCCGTCGGTGTCCAGCAGGATCACGCGGCCGGGGTGTTCGCGCTGCGCGGACCTCCCGAGGCCCCACACAGCAGCGGTGGCCGGGGCGGCGGGGGCGTCGTCGGGACCGGCGGCCACGGCGCCCCGGGTCACGAGGACCAGACGGGTGGCGTCGAGGCGCGGTTCGGCCGCCCAGGACCGCAGCAGCGCGGTGGTGTGGTGCAGAGCGGTGCGCGTCCGTCGCGTGAGGTCCGCGTCCGCGTGCTCGTCCTCGTCACCGGTCGGTACGGGCACCAGGACGAACTCCGGCACAGGGAGGCCGTGTTCGAGCGAGGCCACCAGGGCTTCGAGGTCGGCGTGGCGCGCGCTGCCGGGCAGGTCCGCGAGACCGTGCGCCGGGTCCTGCCCCACGACGGCGAGCCGTACGGAAGAGGTGAGGGCGGGGTCTGTTCCGGGCCGGCCGGGCCGCCAGCGCACCGCGTACAGCGCGCCCGCCGCTCCGTCGGGCGACGGCGCGGTGGACGAAGCTGTACGCACCGGGACCGGCCGCAGCGACAGGGAGCCGACGGTGGCGACGGGCCGGCCCGTCGGGTCCGCGAGGTCCAGCGCGATGGTCGAGTCCCGCACGGTGAGCCGGACCCGCAGCCGGTCGGCGCCTTCGGCGTGCAGCGTCACGCCGCTCCAGGCGAAGGGCAGCAGCGGTGCCGACGCCGCTCCGGTGCGGAGCGCGGCGGCGTGCAGGGCCGCGTCCAGCAGGGCGGGGTGGGCGGCGAACCGCCCGGCGTCCGCGGCCTCCTCCGGTGCCAGGGCCACCTCGGCGAAGAGGTGCTCGCCGAGGGTCCACGCCGAACGCAGCCCCCTGAACGCCGGCCCATAGCCGACGCCCGTCGCCGCCAGCCGCTCGTAGAGCGGCTCGACGGGGACGGGGGTGGCCCCGGGCGGCGGCCAGGCGGCGTTGTCCGCCCAAGGGGCTTTCTCGGACGGGGAGTCCGTCGGATCCGAGTGCGTCAGGGTGCCGGTGGCGTGCAGCGTCCAGGGAGTGTCCGGGGCGGTGCCTTCGGCGGGGACGGGGCGTGCGTGGACGGTCAGGCGGCGCTCGCCGCCGGAGTCCGCCGCCGCGAGGCGCACGTTCAGCTGCACGGCGCCGCGCTCGGGCAGGTTCAGCGGCCGACCGAGGGTGAGTTCGGCGAGATGGCCGCAGCCGGCCCTGGCGCCGACCCAGAGCGCGAGTTCCACGAACGCGGTGCCGGGCAGCAGGGCCGCGCCGTCGACCTCGTGGTCGGCGAGCCAGGGGTGGGTGGTGAGGGACAGCGCGCCGGTGAGCACGAGCTCGCCGGTGTCGGGGAGTTCGAGCCGCGCGCCGAGCAGCGGATGGCCGGGGGTCTGGAGTCCGGCGCCGTCGACGGCGCCGTGGGATCCATCCCCGGTGCCGCGGCCTTCCCCGCCCCGGTTCTCGGCGTCCGTCGGCAGCCAGTAGCGCTCGGGGCGGAAGGCGGAGGTCGGCAGGTCGATCCGGCGGGCACCGGTGCCCGCGAAGTAGGTCTCCCAGTCGACGGGCACCCCTCGTACGTGCAGGCGGCCGAGGGCGTCGGCCAGGGCGTCGGCCTCGGGCCGGTCGCGGCGCAGGGCGGCGACGGCCGCGAGGGACGGGTCGCCCCAGCCCGCGATGAGCCCGGCGAGCGAACCGTCGGGCCCGGCGTCCAGCAGGGTCCGTGCGCCGTCGTCGGCGAGTCGGCGCACGGCGTCGTGGAACCGTACCGGCCTGCGCACCTGCTCCGCCCAGTACGCGGGCGAGGACAAGGTCTCGGCGGTCACCGGCTCTCCGGTCACCGTGGACACGAGGGGCAGCGCGGGCGGGTGGAAGGTCAGTTTCTCCGCGACGGCCCGCAGTTCGTCGAGCATCGGGTCCATCAGCGGGGAGTGGAAGGCGTGGCTGACGCGGAGCCGGGTGACCCGGTGTCCGGCGTCGCCGAGGCGCCGCGCGAGGGCGAGGACGGGTTCGGTCGGGCCCGAGAGGACCACGGCGGAGGGGCCGTTGACGGCGGCGATCGACACGCCCGCCGTGAGCAGGGGCAGGATCTTCTCCTCGGGCGCGTCCACCGCGACCATCGACCCGCCCGGCGGGAGGGCCTGCATGAGGCGGCCGCGGGCGGTCACCAGGGTGGCGGCGTCCGGGAGGTCGAGCACCCCCGCCACGTGCGCGGCGGCGAGTTCGCCGACGGAGTGGCCGGCGAGGGCGTCGGGCCGTACGCCGAGGTGGTCGAGGAGCCGGAAGAGTGCCACCTCGACGGCGAACAGGGCGGGTTGGGTGTACGCGGTGGAGTGCAGCAACGCGGCTTCGTCCGCGTCCTCCCGGGTTCCGGCGTCGGCGTCGGCGTCGATCACCTCGTGCAGGGGGCGCGGGAGGTGGGGGTCGAGGGCGGCGCGGACCTCGGCGAAGGCCTCGGTGAAGACGGGGTGCCGTTCGGCGAGGTGCCGGCCCATGGCGAGGCGCTGGCTGCCCTGGCCGGCGAACACGAGGGCGAGGCCGCCGCCGGTCGGGCGTCCCCACGCCTGTCCGGGCGGTCCTGGTGTGCCGTCGCCGTCGATGAGGTCGTCGAGACGTTCGAGGAAGTCCTCGCGGGAGGTGGAGAGGAGCGCCGCCCGGTGTTCGAAGGCCGTGCGGCCGGTGGCGAGTGCGGCGGCGACGTCGAGCGGGCGCAGGTCGGGACGCTCGTCGAGCCGTCGGCGTATCCGCGTGGCCTGGTCCCGCAGGTGGGCGGGGGTGCGGCCGGACAGCAGCATCGGCAGGGCGGCGGAGTTGACGGGTCCGCGGGGTCGCGGGGTCGTGCTCGCGGCCGGTTCGGCGGGGGCCTGTTCGAGGATCACGTGGGCGTTGGTGCCGCTGATCCCGAAGGAGGAGACGCCGGCCCGGCGCGGGCGGCCCGCCGCGGGCCAAGGAAGGCTCTCGGTGAGGAGTTCCACCGCGCCGGAGGACCAGTCGACGTGCGGGGTCGGCTCGTCGACGTGGAGGGTCTTCGGGAGGGACCCGTGGCGCATCGCCATCACCATTTTGATGACACCGGCGACTCCGGCTGCCGCCTGGGTGTGGCCGATGTTCGACTTGACCGAGCCGAGGAACAGCGGCCGGTCCGGTGCGCGGTCCGCGCCGTAGACGGCGAGGATCGCCTCCGCCTCGATGGGGTCGCCCAGGGAGGTGCCGGTCCCGTGCGCCTCGACGGCGTCCACATCGGCCGGGGTGAGTCCGGCACCGGCCAGTGCCTGGCGGATGACCCGCTGCTGCGAGGGCCCGTTGGGCGCGGTGAGGCCGTTGCTGGCACCGTCCTGGTTGACGGCGGAGCCGCGGATGACGGCGAGGACGGGGTGCCCGTTGCGGCGTGCGTCCGAGAGGCGTTCGAGGAGCAGTACGCCGACGCCCTCGCCCCAGCCGGTGCCGTCGGCGGCGGCGGCGAACGGCTTGCAGCGTCCGTCGGACGCCAGGCCGCGCTGCCGGGAGAACTCGACGAACGGCGTCGGCGTCGCCATGACCGTCACACCGCCGGCCAGGGCGAGTTCGCTCTCGCCGGACCGGAGGGACTGCACGGCGAGGTGCAGGGCCACGAGCGAGGAGGAGCAGGCCGTGTCGACGGACACGGCGGGGCCTTCGAGGCCCAGCGTGTAGGCGATCCGGCCGGAGGCGACACTGCCCGCCGTGCCCGACCCGAGGTACCCCTCGACCTCCTCGGGAACCCGGCGCACCCAGGACCCGTAGTCGTGGTACATCACTCCCGCGAAGACCCCGGTCCGGGTACCGCGCAGCTTCGCCGGGTCGATGCCCGCCCGCTCCACGACCTCCCAGGACGTCTCCAGGAGCAGCCGCTGCTGCGGATCCATCGCCAGCGCCTCGCGCGGGCTGATCCCGAAGAACTCGGCGTCGAACCCGGCCGCTCCCCGCAGGAACGACCCCCGCCGCGTGTAGCTGCGACCCGGGCGGCCCGGCTCGGGGTCGTACAGCTCGTCGGGGTTCCAGCCCCGGTCGCGCGGCATGTCCCCGACGGCGTCGCCGCCTCCGGCGACGAGGGCCCACAGCGCTTCCGGAGTGGTGATGTCCCCGGTGGTGTCGCCGCCAGCCGTGTCCGCTGAGCGGCCCGGGTAGCGGCAGGCCATGGCGACGATGGCGATCGGGTCCTCGTCCTTTGCGGCGGCGGCGAGCGGCGGCGCGCCGTGAAGCCCCGGGCCGGTCGGTGTGGTCTCCGCGGAATCCGTGGGGTCTCCGTGCAGTTGGGAGGCCAGGTAGGCGGCCAGCTCGCGCGGGGTGGGGCGGTCGAAGACCAGCCCGGCGGGCAGGGTGAGCCCGGTCGCCGCGCCGAGCCGGTTGCGTAGTTCGAGAGCCGTGAGCGAGTCCATGCCCAGCTCCGAGAACGCCCGCTCGTCCTGCGTCTCGTCGAGCGCGTCGAGCCCGAGCACGGCAGCGGCCTGTGCGCGTACGAGGGCGGTGAGGGTCCTCGTACGCTCGGCGTCCGCCATGGACCGGACCTGCTCGGCGAGGGCGTGGGCGTGGGACGGGGCGGTGGTGGTGCCCTGGGGAGCGGTCCGGCGGCGCAGCGGGCGGTCCTGCCGGACCAGGCGGACCGGGCCGTGCACCTGCCCGCGAACCAGCTCGCGCAGCGGTGCCGGAACGGGCTGGTCCTGGCCGGCGGGGCCGGTCAGGACCAGCCGTATCGGCACGAGGGCGGGCTCGTCCGCCGCGAGGGCGGCGTCGAGGAGCGCGAGTCCGTCGGCCGTGGCGAGCGGCTGGACGCCTGTGCGCGCGAGGCGCCGCAGGGCGGTCTCGTCGAGCCCGGCGGTCAGGTCGCTGCGTTCCTCCCAGAGGCCCCAGGCGAGCGCGGTCGCGGGAAGTCCCGCGGTGCGGCGCTGGGCGGCCAGGGCGTCGAGGAAGGCGTTGGCGGCGGCGTAGTTGCCCTGCCCGGCCGAGCCGAGCACTCCGGCGGCCGAGGAGAAGAGCACGAACGCGGACAGGTCGAGATCGCGGGTCAGTTCGTGGAGTCGCCAGGCGGCTTCGGCCTTCGGGCGCAGTACCCGGTGCAGCCGTTCCGGGGTCAGCGCCGTGATCGCCCCGTCGTCGAGAGCGCCGGCGGCGTGGACGACGGCGGTCAGGGGGTGTGCGTCGGGGATGCCGGCGAGCAGTGCGGCCAGGGCGTCGGGGTCCGTGACGTCGCAGGCGGCCAGGGTGGCGTGCGCGCCGTGGGCCGCGAGCTCGGCGCGCAATTCCTCGGCTCCCGGCGCCGCGGCACCGCTGCGGCCTGCCAGCAGCAGATGGCGAACGCCGTGCCGGGTCACGAGGTGCCGGGCGACGAGTCGGCCGAGCAGCCCGGTGCCGCCGGTGACGAGCACGGTGCCGTCGGGGTCGAAGGCGGTGGGTGCGGTCGGTGGGTGCTCGTCCGACGGGGTGGCGCGTACGAGGCGGGGCACGTGCGGTACGCCGTCTCGCAGGGCCAGTTGCGGCTCGTCCGCCGCGAGGGCGGCGAGGTTCGCCAGGTCGGCGCGCTCGGCGAGGTCCGCGAGGTCCGCGAGGTCGGCCAGGACGAACCGGCCGGGGTGCTCGGTCTGGGCGGAACGGATCAGGCCCCACACCGCGGCCTGGGCCGGATCGGCGGACTCGTTCGACGACACGGCGACGGCCGAACGGGTCACCACGACGAGGCGGGAGGCTTCGAGTCGCGGGTCGGACAGCCACTCCTGGGCCAGCGCGAGAACGCGCCCCGTCGTGGCGGCGGCCGTCTCGGGCACGCTGACGGCCGCCCGAGCGGGTGGATGATGCCCGGCGTCGGCGAGGACGAGCCCGGGTACGGGTTCGCCCGCGTCGAGCGCGTCGCGCAGGGCGGTGAGATCGGTATGGCGGCGCGCCACTCCTCCGAGCGGCGGTGCGTCGGTGTCGCCGAGCAGCACCGCACCACTGGCCTGGTCCCCCACGGCGGCGGGGATCGCGACGGGGGGCCAGTCGAGCCGGTAGAGCCCCGGACCTCCCGAGTCGGTCCGTACGGACGGTCCGGCGGTCAGGGCGCCCGGCGCGGGCCTCAGGACGACGGAGCCGACAGACGCCACGCGCCGACCCTGCTCGTCGTACGCGGTCAGCCGCCCGGCATCGGGCCCCTCGGTCGTGAGCCGGACGCGCAGCCTCGTCGCTCCTTCGACCTCGACGGTGGTGTCCTGCCAGGCGAACGGCAGCAGGACACCGGCTTCTTCAGGGGCGCCGGATTCCGGTGCGTCGGCGGCGAGGCCGAGGGTGTGGAGGGCGGCGTCGAGGAGGGCGGGATGCAGGACGTACCGGTCCTCCGCGACGGCTTCGGCGCCGCCATCGGACCCGGGCCAGGCTTCGAGTACGGGTTCGGGTTCGGGCTCGTCCAGGGCGACTTCGGCGTACACGGCTCCGTCCGTCCGCCAGGCCCGGGTGAGCCCCTGGAAGGCGGGCCCGTATCCGTAGCCTCGGCGTGCCAGCCGGTCGTAGAGGTCGGTCACGTCGATCGCAGAGGCGTCCGGCGGCGGCCATGCGCCAAGCGTCTCCTCCGAGGGAGCGGATTCGACGGGGGCGGGGGCGAGCAGGCCTGTGGCGTGCAGCTGCCACCCCTGCTCCTCGGTGGCGTTCTCGGGGCGCGAGAAGATCCGTACGGAGCGGCGGCCTTCCGTGTCGGCCGCACCGACCGCCACCTGGAGCGCGACCCCGCCGTCAGACGGGGGCACGAGCGGTGCGGTCACGCCGAGTTCGGCGAGCACGCCGCAACCGGCCCGACCGCCCGCGCGGAGCGCCAGGTCGACGAAGGCGGTGCCGGGCAGCAGCACGGTGTCGCCGACCCGGTGATCCGTGAGCCAGGGCTGCGCGTCCTCGGACACCCGGCCGGTGAGGACGTACTCGTCCGTCCCCGCGAGTCGCAGGACCGCCGAGAGCATCGGATGGTCCAGCGGCTCCTGGCCCGGGCCCTGCGCGGCGGCGGCGTGGGCGGCGGGCGTCGGCAGCCAGTAGCGCCTGCGCTGGAAGGGGTACGTGGGAAGTTCCGCCGCCCAGGTCCCTGCGGCTCGCCCGAGGACGGGCGTCCAGTCGACGTCGCCACCCCGGGCGAACTCCTCGGCGACGGCGGTCACGGGCCCGTCGGTGGTGCCGGTCACGGCCGTGGCCACGACCCCTTCGGCACCGGCGGCGACGGCCGCGAGACCTGCGAGCAGTTCGTCCCGGGTGGTGCCGAGCACCACCGCGCGGTGCTCGAAAACGGTACGGGTGGTGGTCAGCGCACGGGCGATGGCGAGCGGGTCCGTAGCGTCCGCGCCTTCCGTCAGCGCGGTCCGCAGCCGTGCGGCCTGGGCGCGCAGCGCGTCGGGGGTACGGCCGGATAGCGTCCAGGGGACGGTGCCGCCGACGCCGTGCGGCTCCTCCGGATCCGGCCGGTCTGCGGGGTACGCCGGGGCCGCCGGGGCCACCGGGTCTCCTGGGGCCGCCTGGCCGGTCGGGTCGGTCGTTCTCACGGGCTCTTCGAGGATGACGTGGGCGTTGGTGCCGCTGATCCCGAAGGACGAGACCGCTGCCCGACGCGGCCGGCCAGCCGCGGGCCAGGGAAGGCTTTCGGTGAGGAGTTCGACCGCCCCCGTGGACCAGTCGGCGTGCGGGGTCGGCTCGTCGATGTGGAGGGTCTTCGGCAGTACGCCGTTACGCATCGCCATCACCATTTTGATGACGCCGCCGACTCCGGCCGCGGCCTGGGTGTGGCCGATGTTCGACTTGAGAGAGCCGAGACGGACGGGGGTGTCGGCGTTACGCCCTCGGCCATAGGTGGCGAGCAGGGCGCGCGCCTCGATGGGGTCGCCGAGTCGGGTGCCGGTGCCGTGCGCCTCCACGGCGTCGACCTCGTCCGCAGCGAGACCGGCGTTCGACAGCGCCTGCCGGATCACCCGCTCCTGCGCGAGACCGTTCGGAGCCGTCAGACCATTACTCGCACCATCCTGATTGACCGCCGAACCACGCACCACAGCCAGCACACGATGCCCATGGCGCCGAGCGTCCGACAACCGCTCCAAGACCACGACACCGGCGCCCTCGCCCCACCCCGTACCGTCCGCGTCGGCGGAGAAGGCACGGCACCGTCCGTCCGGCGAAAGACCACGCTGGCGCGAGAACTCCAGGAAGACCCCGGGGCTGGACATCACCGTGACACCACCCGCCAACGCGAGCGAGCACTCCCCCTGACGCAACGACTGCGCCGCCAGATGCAACGCCACCAGCGAGGTGGAGCAGGCCGTGTCGACCGATACCGCCGGGCCTTCCAGGCCCAGCGCGTAGGCGATGCGGCCGGAGGCCACGCTGGCCGCGCCGCCGGTCAGGACGTAGCCGTCGGCGCCCTCGGCCGGCTCCGACAGGCGGGGGCCGTACTCGCCGAGGGAGGTGCCGACGTACACGCCGGTGTCGGTGCCGCGCAGTGAGGCCGGGTCGATCCCCGCGCGCTCGAACGCCTCCCAGGAGGTCTCCAGGAGCAGCCGCTGCTGCGGGTCCATCGCCAGCGCCTCACGCGGGCTGATCCCGAAGAACTCGGCGTCGAACTCGGCGGCGCCGTAGAGGAATCCACCGCTGCGGGTGTACGTGGTCCCCGGCCGGCCCGGCTCCGGGTGGAACAGCCGGTCCAGGTCCCAGCCACGGTCCCGCGGCATCTCGCCGATGGCGTCGCCGCCCGAGGCGACGAGCTCCCACAGGTCCTCGGGGCCGGTGACGTCGCCGGGGTAGCGGCAGGCCATGCCGACGATGGCGATCGGATCGGCGGCGGACGAGGCGCGCGGGGCGGACGGCGCGGGAACGACCTCGCCGCCGCCGGTACCTCCGCTGCCGTCATCGCCTTCGCGTTCCCCTTGGCCTTCGCCGGTGAGCAGGGAAAGGACGAGGCGGGTCACCGCCTTCGGGGTGGGGTGGTCGAAGACGAGGGTGGCGGGCAGGACGAGTCCGGTGGCGGCGCCGAGCCGGTTGCGCAGGTCCAGGCCGGTGAGGGAGGTCAGGCCCAGTTCGGAGAACGGCCGCCCGTCACGGATGCGTTCGGGAGAGGCGAAGCCGAGGACGGCGGCGACGACGCCTCGGACGACGCCGGACACCGCCCGCTCGCGCTCGGCCGCGTCGAGGCCGGCCAACCGGACGGCCAGGCCCTCGCGGGCCGGTGCCGCGCCGCCACCCGCCGTGTCGTCGGTCGCGTACCGCGCCTCGGGCAGCTCGGCGAACAGCGGCCGGGGGCGGCCCGCGGTGGCGGCGGGCAGGAATCGGGCCCAGTCGACCCTGGCGACGGTGACGCAGACGTCGTCACCGGTCAGGGCAAGGTCGAGGGCGGCCAGGGCCTCCTGAGTCCCGAGGCGGCCCAGGCCGATACGTGCGAACTCGTCCGCCACGGCGGTGTCCGCGGCCATTCCGGCGCCGTCCCACGCGCCCCAGGCGATCGAGGTGGCGGGCAGTCCGGCGGCGCGGCGGCGCTCGGCGAGCGCGTCGAGGAAGGCGTTGCCGGGGGCGTATCCGCCTTGGCCGGGCAGGCCCCACGTGGCCGCGACGGAGGAGAAGAGGACGAAGGCGTCCAACGGTGTGTCGCGGGTCAGCTCGTCCAGGTTGCGGGCGCCCGACGCCTTGGCGCCCAGGGCCCGTTCGAGCTGGGCGGGGGTCAGCGCGGTGAGGAGGGCGTCGTCGAGCTGGCCGGCCGCGTGGACGACGGTGGTCAGGGGAAGGGCGTCCGGTATGCCGGCGAGTACGTCGGCGAGGGCGTCGCGGTCGGAGACGTCGCAGGCGGCGAAGGTGACGCGCGCGCCGAAGCCGGTCAGCTCCGCGCGTAACTGCTGGGCTCCTGGGGCCTGTTCACCGCTCCGGCTGATGAGGAGCAGATGCTCGGCGCCCGCTTCGGCGAGCCTGCGGGCGACCTGGGCCCCCAGGGCTCCGGTGCCGCCGGTGACGAGAGCGGTGCCACGGGGCCGTCGGCGTCGGCGGTGGCCAGGCGTACCCACAGGGGACTCCGCACGCACCGGGGCCGGCGTACGGAGGGAAGCGGGCGTACGGAGGGGAGCGCGCTCCAGGCGGCGCGCGAGGAGGTCGCCGCCGAGGCGCAGGGCGAGTTGGTCCTCGGCGCCCGCGGCCCCGGCGAGGACGGCGCCGAGCCGGTCGGCGGAGGCTCCGTCGGGCCGCTCGGGAAGGTCGAGGAGGCCGCCCCACCGCTCCGGGTGCTCCAGGGCCACGATCCGTCCCAGTCCCCACAGTTGGGCCTGGTCGGGGTAGGTCGGCGGGTCTTCGGCACCGGTGGCGACGGCGCCCGTCGTCGCGTACCAGACACGGGTACGGGCTGCCGCCGGTTCGCCGCCCAGCGCCTGGGTCAGGGCGAGGGTGGCCGCGAGGCCCGCGGGGACCGAGGGATGTCCGGGCGCGCGGCCCTCGGCGAAGGCCAGGAGGGAGAGGACGCCGACCGGGCGTGCCTCGTCGAGGTGGGGGCGCAGCAGGGCGCCCATCCGCTCACGGTCTGCCGCCGGATCCACGGTCACGGTGCGTACGGCGCCGCCGCGTGCGGTCAGCGCTTCCTGCGCGGCGCCCGCCCAGGGGTGGGACCTCAGCCCCTCGGGCACGATCACGATCCAGGGCCCGTCCGCGACCGCTCCGGCGGCGACGTCCACGCGCCGCCAGCCGATCCGGTACCGCAGGGCGTCCATGGCGGCCTCGGAGCGCCGCCGTCCGTCCCACCGTGCCAGCGCGGGCAGTGCCGCGCCGAGCGCGGCGAGTGCCGGTGCGTCTTCCTGGCCGGTCGCGGGGGGCGCGTCCGCGTCCGGCTCGTGTGCGTCGTCTTCCTCGTATTCCGCGTCGAGGCGGCTGGTCGCGGGGGCCGCGAGGAGGCCCAGTTCCTCGGCGAGGGCCTTCGGGTCCTCGGCGCGTACGGCGGCCCAGAAGCGGTGTTCAGCCTCGTCGGTCGCGGCGCCGGACGACGTCAGCGGTGGCTGGGTCGGAGTCTGGATCTGGGGCATCAGCCAGTAGCGCTCCCCCACGAAGGGGTAGGTGGGGAGTTCGACGGTGCGGGCCGCGCCGTCGGCGAACAGCGGCGCCCAGTCGACGTCCCCGCCCCGGGCGAACTCCCTGGAGAGCGGGGCTGCCTGCCCGCCCTCCACGGCGGGGCCGGCGGAGGGCGGCACCACTCCCTCGGTACCGGCCGCCACCGCCGCGAGACCTGCCAGCAGCTCCTCCCGGGTGGTGCCCAGCACCACCGCGCGGTGCTCGAACACCGCGCGGTGGACGGCGAGGGTGTACGCCGTGTCCGACGGGCTCGGCGCGTCCTCGGCGCCCAGGTGGCGCCCGAGGCGCAGGGCCTGCTCGCGCAGGGCGGAGGGCGACTTCGCGGACAGGACGAGGGGCAACGACGCACCGGCCGCGAACTCCGGCCGCTGTGCCGGGTCGCCCGGTTCTGCCGGGTCTGCCGGGTCTGCCGCTGTCGCGGGCTCTTCGAGGATGACGTGGGCGTTGGTACCGCTGATCCCGAACGAGGAGACCCCGGCCCGGCGCGGTCCGCTCCCCCGCCGCTGCCAGGTGGTCGGTTCGGTGAGCAGTTCCACGGCACCGGACGCCCAGTCGACGAACGGCGACGCGTCGTCGACGTGCAGGGTCTTCGGCAGCACGCCGTGACGCATCGCCATCACCATTTTGATGACACCGGCGACACCGGCCGCGGCCTGGGAGTGCCCGATGTTCGACTTGACCGAGCCGAGGTACAGCGGCCGGTTCTCGGGGCGGGACCGCCCGTACGCCGCGAGCAGGGCCTCGGCCTCGATGGGGTCGCCGAGCCGGGTGCCGGTCCCGTGCGCCTCCACGGCGTCGACCTCGTCGGGGGTCAGGCCCGCGTGGGACAGCGCCTGCCGGATCACCCGCTCCTGCGCGAGACCGTTCGGAGCCGTCAGACCATTACTCGCACCATCCTGATTGACCGCCGAACCCCGCACCACCGCCAGCACACGATGCCCATGGCGCCGAGCGTCCGACAACCGCTCCAGAACCACGACGCCGACACCCTCACCCCACCCCGTACCGTCCGCACCGGCCGCAAAAGCCCGGCAGCGCCCATCCACCGAAAGACCACGCTGGCGCGAGAACTCCAGGAAGACCCCGGGGCTGGCCATCACCGTGACACCACCCGCCAACGCCAGCGAGCACTCCCCCTGACGCAACGACTGCACCGCCAGATGCAACGCCACCAGCGAAGAGGAGCAGGCCGTGTCGACCGACACCGCCGGACCCTCCAGGCCCAGCGTGTACGCGATGCGGCCGGAGGCCACGCTCCCCGCGCTGCCGGTGAGCAGGTGCCCTTCGGTGTCGCCGGCGGCCTCGTGCAGGGGCGGGCCGTAGTCGGAGGCCATGAGCCCGGTGAAGACGCCGGTGCCGCTGCCGCGCAGAGAAGCAGGGGCGATCCCCGCGCGCTCGAACGCCTCCCAGGAGGTCTCCAGGAGCAGGCGCTGCTGGGGGTCCATCGCCAGCGCCTCGCGCGGGGACAGGCCGAAGAACTCGGCGTCGAACCGGTCGGCCTCGTGCAGGAATCCACCGTGCCGGGTGTACGTCGTGCCGGGGTGGGCGAGGTCCGGGTGGTAGAGCGCGTCGAGGTCCCAGCCCCGGTTGTCGGGGAAGCCCGTCACGGCGTCGCGGCCTTCGGCGACCAGGCGCCAGAGGTCGTCGGGGCTCGTGACACCGCCGGGGTAGCGGCAGGCCATGCCCACGATGACCACGGGATCGTCGTGGCCGTCGTCGCCGGGGGTGGAGACCGTCGGCCGAGCTTCCTGGACGGTGCCCTCCGGCGCGCGGCCGGACAGTTCGTCGCGGAGCCGGGTGGCCAGGGCGCGGGGCGTCGGGTGGGCGAAGACGACGGTGGTGGGCAGCCGTAGGCCGGTGGCGGCGGCGAGCCGGTTGCGCAGTTCGACGGCGGCGAGCGAGTCGAAGCCCAGCGCCTTGAACTCCTGGTGGGTGTCGACCGGAGCCGCCGGGTCCAGTCCGAGAACGGCCGTCGCCTCGTCCTGGACGAGGCGGAGCAGCAGGGCGGCCGTCGCCTCGGCGTCGGGCGCCGCGTCGAGCCGCTGCCGCCACGAAGTCCCGGTGCCCGCGGCCTCGACGGGACTGGGAGCGGGCGCGGCTGGTACGGCGGGGGCCGTAGCCGCGACCGGTACCGCCGCTCCGGCGGTCGGCAGCCAGTGGTGGCGTCGCTGGAAGGGGTACGTGGGCAGGTCGACCGCCCGGCCGCCGCGGATCGCGGGGGTCCAGTCGACGGCCGCGCCGGCCACGTGGGCCTGGGCGAGGGAGGTGAGCAGTCGGGCTCGGTCGCCCTGGTCGCGTCGCAGGGTCCCGACGACCGCCGCCGGGTCGTCCGGGTCGGTGGCGAGGTCGAGGGTCTCCTGGACGCCGACGGCGAGGACGGGGTGCGGGCTGGACTCGACGAACAGCCGGTGCCCGTCGGCGAGCAGGGCGCGGACGGTCTCCTCGAAGCGCACGGTCCCGCGCAGGTTGCGGTACCAGTACGCGGCGTCGAGCCGGGTGGTGTCGGTGGTGCGGGACGCGGTCACGGTGGAGTAGAAGGCGGTGTCCGTGACGGGTCGGGGGGTGATGTCGGCGAGGGTGGTGAGGAGTTCGTCCCGTACCGCCTCGACGCCCGGCGAGTGCGAGGCGTAGTCGACGTCGATGCGCCGGGCTCGTACGTCCTCGGCCGCGTATGCCGTGAGCAGGCGGTCGAGTACGGCGGCGTCGCCTGCCAGGACCGTGGAGGAGGGGCCGTTGACGGCCGCCACGGCGACCCGGTCCTGCCAGGGCGCGATGCGTTCGACGACCTCGGAGGCTGGCAGCGGCACGGAGAGCATGCCGCCGGTCCCGGCCAGCCGGGCCAGGGCGCGGGAGCGCAGCGCGACGATCTTCGCGGCGTCGCGGAGGCTCAGCACGCCCGCGACGTGGGCGGCGGCGATCTCGCCCTGGGAGTGCCCGACGACCGCGTCGGGCACCACACCGTGGGCCTTCCACACCGCCGCGAGCGACACCATGACGGCCCACAGCGCGGGCTGCACGACGTCCACCCGCTCCAGCGAGGGCGCATCGGGCTCGCCGCGCAGCAGGTCGGTGAGCGACCAGTCGGTGAAGGGGGCGAGGGCGCGGGCACAGGCGGCGATGCGCTCGGCGAAGACCTCGTCCTGGTCGAGCAGGTCCCGGCCCATCGCGGCCCACTGGGACCCTTGGCCGGGGAAGACGAGGACGGTCCTTCCCCGGGCAGCCGGGCCCTGCGGCACGACCGCGGTCCTGGCGGGCCTGCCCTCGGCGACTGCGGCGAGTCCGCTCACCAGCTCCTCGCGGGTGGTGCCGACGACGACCGCGCGGTGCTCGAAGAGCGACCTGGTGACCACCAGGGAGTGGGCCACGTCGACGGGGTCGAGGCCGGGGCGACGGGTCACGAGCTCGGCGAGGCGCGCGGCCTGAGCACGGAGGGCCTCGGGGCCTTGGGCGGAGAGCACCCACGGAACGGGGGCGGTTTCACGTACAGGAAGAGGAGCATCCGCGTCCGGGACCGCGTCGGCCTCCTGATCGGGCCCCAGCCCGAGGCGGGGCGCCGAATCCGTCTCCGGCTCCGATTCCGACTCCGGCTCCGACTCCCGACCCGACGCCGGCTCCCGCCCCGGCTCCGACGCCGACCTCGGCTCCGACCAGCGCTCCGGCCCCGGCTCCGACCCCGCCCCCACCGTCCCCGGCGCCTCGCTCAACACCACATGGCAGTTGGTGCCGCCCACGCCGAAGGAGCTGACACCTGCGACGAGTTCGCGGTGCTCGTCGGGCCACGGCCCAAGTCTGGTCTGCACCCGGAGGTTGAGCGCGTCGAGCGGGATGTGCGGCGGGGGTGTCCGGTGGTGGAGGGTCGGCGGGAGCCGGCGGTGGCGCAGGCTGAGGACCACCTTGACCAGACCGGCGATGCCGGCGGCGCCTTCTAGGTGGCCGATGTTCGTCTTGACGGAACCCACGCGAAGCGGACCGTTCCCGGCCACGTCGCGGGAGCGGCCGAGCGCGGCACCGAGCGCGGCGGCCTCGACGGGGTCGCCGACGGGCGTTCCCGTTCCGTGCAGTTCGACGTACTGGACGGCGTCCAGGCCTGTGCCGGCGCGCGCGTGGGCCTGCCGGACGACGTCTTCCTGGGCGCGGGGGTCGGGGACGGTGAGGCCCTCGCCGCCGCCGTCGTTGTTGGTGGCGCTGCCCCGGATCACGCAGAGGACCGGGTCGCCGTCGGCGAGCGCCCGGTCGAGACGCTTGAGGACGACGAGCGCGCCGCCCTCCCCTCGTACGTAGCCGTCGGCGCGCGCGTCGAGGGTGCGGACCCGGCCGGTCGGGGAGAGTCCGCCCATGGCGGCGGCGACCGCCGCGGTCTCCGCGGCCAGGGCGAGGTTCACGCCGCCGGCGAGGGCGAGTTCGCTCTCGCCGCTGCGCAGGCTCTCGCAGGCGAGGTGCACCGCGACCAGGGAGGACGACTGCGCCGAGTCGACGGTGAGGCTGGGGCCGCGCAGTCCGAGGCGGTACGAGAGGCGGTTGGCGATCACGCCGCGCTGCAGGCCCGTCAGGGCGTGCCGTCCGACGGCGCCGGGCCCTTGGCGGCGGAGCAGGGTGGCGTAGTCGTCCCAGATGGCGCCGACGAAGACGCCGGTCCGGCTGCCGGCGACGTGTTCGGGGATCATGCGGGCGTCCTGGAGGGCTTCCCAGCCCAGTTCCAGCATGAGCCGCTGCTGGGGGTCCATGGCGGCGGCTTCGCGGGGGCCGATGCCGAAGAAGGCCGCGTCGAACCCGGTGACGGTGGACCAGTCGAGGAAGCCGCCGTGCCGCAGACCTGCGCTGGCCGGCTCCGTACCGGCGCCGCCCGGGCCGCTCGCCGCCGCCTCCGCGAGGGCGTCGGCGTCCCAACGTTCGGGAGGGGTGGGGACGACGGCGTCGACGCCGTCCCGCAGGAGCCGCCAGAACTCCTCCGGGTTAGCCGCCCCGGGTAACCGGCACGCCACTCCGACGACCGCGATGGGCGTGTCGTGCGGGCGGCCGGGCCCGTCCGGGTCGCCCCCGGCCCGCGTCGGCGTGACGGCGGGCCCGTCCGGGTCGCCCCCGCTCTGCGTCGGCGTGATGCCAGGCTCGTGCCGGTCGGCACGGGCAGCGTCGGCTATGTGGTCGGCGGCGCCGGCCATGTCGTGTCCCCCCTGGTTCCGGTGCGGAGCGTGTGGCCGCTGCTCCGGGTGGTGCGCGACGCGTCGCGCGGGGTGTCCGTACCCTTCCGTGGCGGGAGCATGCGCCCGCCGCATTCTTTGTCAGGTCGGACGTCAAGTCCGCGACAAGCCATCTAGACGGGCGGGGGGTACCCGAGAGGCTGGCACCCCAATTCAGGTGCGCGGGCCAGGAGTTACGACCTCAGGCCCCGGACGCCCCTGCCCTTTCCCCCGTCCCCGACGGGGTCAGAACAGCCGCCGCCAGGTGGTCGCGGAACCAGCGGTGCCCCGGGTCGGCGGCGTTGCGGGGGTGCCAGGCCATGGCGAGGTCGAGTGGCGGCAGGTCGAACGGGAGCGGAAAGGTGCGCAGTCCCAGTGCCTCGGTGGTGCGGGGCAGCCAGTCGGCGAGGGTGAGCGCGACGAGGTCGGTGTCTCTGGCGAGCATCATCGCGCTGGTGTGGCTGGGTACGACGACGGCGATCCGGCGCCGCAGTCCGCGTTCCGCCAGCGCGCTGTCGATGGGGCCGTGGCGTTTGCCGAGCCGGGAGATGCCGATGTGGTCGGCGGCGGCGAAACGGTGGGCGTCGATCTTCCCGTCGAAGAGGGGATGGCCGCTGCGGGCGATGCCGACCAGGGGTGTGCGGGTGAGGGGCCGGGTCTGGATCTCGGGGTCCAGGTGCCCGAGGACGCCGAGTTCGACGTCCACCCCGCCCTGTCGCAGCGCGGGCCCGCCCTCCAGCGCCTCCGGCAGGAAGACCACGTCCATGTCGGGCGCTTCGGCGTGGAGCCGCTCGCTCAGCGTGCCGGCGAGCCCGGCCAGGAGCAGATCGGCGGCCTGGACGGTGAAGGTGCGCTGGAGGTGCACGGCGTCGAATCCGGCGCCCGGCCGCAGAACGCTGTCGCAGCCGCGCAGCAACTCGGCGACTTCCTCGCGGAGTTCGAGGGCGCGCGGGGTCGGGACCATCTGCTGGCCCGCGCGGACCAGCAGGGGGTCGCCGACGGCGCGGCGGAGCCGGGCCAGGGTGCGGCTGGTCGCGGCGGGGGAGGTGCCGAGCCGCTCGGCGGCGCGCGTCACGCTGTTCTCCTGGAGCAGGGCGTCGAGGGCTCGCAGCAGGTTGAGATCCACGTTCGTACCCACACTCCTGAGCTGCATTTTTGCGTCTGCGGCAATGATTGACTGCCCATCTTTGCATTGTCGCGGACGGCGCTCCGGGCCGAGAGTGAGGTGTCCGCGAGAACGCGTGACACACCCCCTTTCCTCTTCCCTACAGGAGCCCTCCATGCTGCAGTCTCCCCACGCCGGCCGGGACGGCGACGTTCTGGCCGTGATCAGCCAGAGCGGCCCGACCATCTCGTTCTTCGACGCCGCCTCCGACCGCCTTCTCGGATCGGTGGAAGTCCCCGCCGAGCCGCACGAGTTGTGCTTCGACCCGACGCAGCGGCTGCTGTGGTGCACGACGGCGTACCGCTCGGGCTACTACCACGCCAACAGCGGCCGTCGCACCGAACTGACGGTCATCGACCCCGACACGCGCCGCGTCGTCGAGGTCGTCGACCTCGCCCCCGAACACGGCCCGCACGGGCTGGCCTTGGACACGTCACGGCGCCGCCTCTATGTCAGCGTGGAGGGTTCGGCGGACCGGCCCGGCGGTGTGGTCGTGATCGACACGGAGACCCGCCGACCTGTGGGCCGGATCGACACGGACGCGCCCGGGCCGCACTGGTTCGCCATCGATCCGTCGGGCACGACGGGCTACGCCACCAACAAGGAGGCGCCGTTCGTCTCGGTCGTCGACCTCGAACGGGGCACGCTCACGGCGAAGGTCGAGGTGCCGGGCAGCGAGGGACTCGCCGTCGCGGCCGACGGTTCGCAGGTCTTCGTCGCCGCGCCCTACGCCGGCTCGTTCGCCGCCACCGACGAGCAGCGGCCGACGCCGGGAATCCGGGTCGTCGACGCCAAGACGGCTTCGGTCGTCGACATCCTGCCCACCGAGAACATCGTCCTGCCGGTGCATCTGACCTCTACGGGAAAGCTCCTCGCCGGCGAACTCCTCATGGAACCGGACCCGACGTCCTCCCTCGGGCGCCACGCGCCGGGACGCCTCACGGTGTTCCGCGCCGACACCCGCGAACGGCTGGGCCAGGTCGAGGTGGGGCACTTCCCTCTGACCATCACCTCGTCGCCCGACGGGCGCATCGCCTACGTGGCCTGCGTCGTCTCGTCCACCGTCGACCTCGTCGACCTGGAGACGCTGCGGACCCTGGCCCGGCTGGACATCGCCCGACTCGCGGAACCCGGCGCCCACGGCCTCGCGTACATCCCGCGCCCGGCCTGATCCGGTCCGCCACAGAGCGCACCCGTCCGGCGGCCGGGGCCGTCCGCCACTCGGAGCCCAGAACTGTCAGGAACCTTTACTAACGACTGCGCTACGGGCAGTATGACGCGCGTCATCGACATCAGCACCCCCTCAACTCGACACCCCTCTCAACTCGACACCCCCTCAACTCGGCACCAACTCCCCCTCTGGAGGCGGTACATGACACGCCGACGCGCGTTCCCCGTCGCGATCGCGGCCCTGGCGGCCGTCGCCCTGTCCCTGCTCACTCTGGTCTCCCCTCTCCCGCCCGCCCACGCGGCGGCCGCCTGGACGCTCAAGTGGTCGCCGGACGTCGCCACGAACGGCCTGGGCGCGTTCGAGACGGTCGAGGACGACCGCGCGGGCTCCCATCCCGGGGGCGCGCCCCACATCAAGGTCGCCGGGGACGCGTACCGGTTCGACATGCACATGGTGGACCGCGACTCGTACGACGACCGGCAGCGGCAGGAGGTCACCGGCAACCGCACCTCGCCCTCCAGTTACCTGGAGTGGCGGCCGGGCGAGACCTGGCGCGTGACGTACTCGATGTACATCCCCAGCTCGCTGATGGCCACGACGACCTTCACCCACATCATGCAGACGAAGCAGCCGGGCAGCGGCACGTCACCGATCACGGTGACCTCGCTGCGCCGGGTCAACGGGGTGCAGACCATCGAGCACAAGATCTTCGACGGCGACATCCTGGTCGGCCGGACCAACCTGGAGCCGCTGCAGAACAAGTGGATCGACATCGAGTACGAGATGAAGATCGGTGACGGCACCTCCGGTTCGGTGCGCTGGGTGGTCAAGAGCGGCGGCACCACCGTCGTGGACGCCACCAAGACGGGCGTCGACACCTTCCTCGCCGACCGGGTCCGGCCCAAGTGGGGCATCTACCGCTCGCTCGGCGACACGTCCGGCTCGCTGCGCGACACGTACCTGCTCCTGAAGAACCTGAAGGCCTACCAGCTCACCGGCACCGGGGGCGGCACCGAGAGCCTGCTCTCCCAGGGCCGCCCGGCCACGGCCTCGTCCACCGAGGCCGCCGGCTTCGAACCGGGCAAGGCCGTCGACGGGTCCTCGACCAGCCGCTGGGCCTCCGCCGAAGGCGCCGACCCGCAGTGGCTCCGCGTCGACCTCGGCGCGCCCGCCGCCCTCTCGCGGGTCCGGCTCGACTGGGAGGCCGCCCACGCGAGCGCCTACCGCGTCCAGGGCTCCCTGGACGGCACCACCTGGACCGACCTCTCCACCACCACGACCGGCGACGGCGGCACGGACGACCTGACGGTCTCCGGTACCGCGCGTTACATCCGCGTGTACGGCACCAAGCGGGCCACCGCGTACGGCTACTCCCTCTGGGAGTTCAAGGTGTACGGCACCCCGGCGGCGTGACCCGCCCATGAGCGGTCCACGAGCGGCCCATGACCGGCCCGAGCGTCGAAGCTCGGGCCGGTCGGCCACGAAGGGATCAGCCCCGGCAGCCGTACGCCGCGGCCACCTCCGCCAGTCCCTCCCGGCCGCCGTCCGCGCCACAGCCCTCGTCCACGCGGGCGATCAGGAGCACCCGGGCGGGCACGCCGGCGGCCGCGTAGGCGGCGAGCCGGTGGTGCCCGTCCAGGACCGTGCCGACGAGCCACCGCTCCTCGTCCCGGGCCTCCGGAGACCGGTCGTCGATCCAGCCGAGGACCACGGCGGCGGGCCGCTCCCCCGCCGCGATGGCGGCCCCGTGCCGGGCGACGGTCGCCGGGTCGAGCGCCTCCGGCGGCTGCGAGGGCAGGAACGCGCCGTACGTGCACGGCACCCGGCCGCCCGGGACGGGTGCCGTGAGCTGGAAGTGCGCGACGCCCGGCCAGGAGTCCTCGGGGCGCCAGCCCGCGTACGCGGAGTCGTCTCCGTCCTCGGCTTCCCGGTCCGCGGCACGGCGGTACCACCACGACCGGGCCGGCTCGGTGACCCGCTCCAGCGGGAGGTCGAGGAGGAGGGCGCGGTAGTGGCCGGTCTTCAGCTCGCCGAGTACGGGACCCCAGGCGACGAGCAGCCCGGCGTCGAGCCGGTCCAGGCCGGCCAGCCGCTCGCGCATCCGGGCCGCGATCCGGGCCGCCTCGTCGTCCGGCCAGTCCAGCAGGGTCAGGCCCAGTTCACAGGTGTCGCAGATCGAGCCGACCCCGTACAGCGGTTTCCGGTCGAACGTCAGGGACCGGCCCCAGCGCGGCCAGGAGGATCCGGGCGACGGCGGGTCGTAGGCGACCCGGATCCGGCCCGCGCCCCCGTCCACGGAGAACCGCGCCCACGCCCCGGACTCCACGACGATGTCCCGCACCTCCGCGGGTGCGGGCTCGGTGCGGCCGTCGGCCCAGGCGGCGCGCACTGCCGCCGCGTACACCGCCCCCCGCGCCCCCTCGGGCAGGAGCGGGTCGCGTCCGGTGAGCCGTACGAGCGCGTGATGGACGTCGAACACCCGCTCCTCGCCGCTGTCGGCCAGCCATCGCAGCAGGTGCGGTACGGCGGCGGGGTCGCCCATCAGCTCCAGTGCGACGGCGAACGCGGTGTGTTCGAGCCCGGTCGTCTCGGGCAGCCGCTCGGCGATCGGCACCGTCCACTCGCGCGCGCCGAGGCGGCCCAGTGCGAGCGCGGCGCGGCCCCGCGGGGCGGCGGGGTCTTCGAGGAGGGCGCCGAGGCGGGGCGCGAGGGACGGGTCTCCGGAAAGCCCCATGGCGTCGACGAGTTCGGGGGCGAGCGTGCCGCCCGGGCGGGCGTCGCCCCCGTCGGACGGTGGAACGGTCTCGGCGTACGCGTGCAGCAGGGGTGCGGGCAGCCGCAGCTCGCGCGAGACCGCGGTGCTCAGCAGGTCCCTGCGGTCGGCGGCGGCGAACGCCGTCGGCTCGGCGAGCAGGCGCAGCAGCGCCGCGTCGCCGGGATCGCCAAGGATCCGGAGGAGCCAGGTGAGGTACGGGCGGAAGGTCGCCGGCTCCGTGTCCGACCGGTACAGCTCCTCGGCCGTCTCGGCGAGACGATCAGGCCGGTCGGCGCTCAGCTCTTCCAGCGCGGTCCACTGGTCGTCGGCGCGCAACGCGGCGCGCAGACGTGTCCGGACGGTGTCGTGGTGATCCCCCATACAGGCAGTATCGGCCACGGGAGGGCGGCAGCGGCGGCGGGGTGCACGCTGCGCAGACGCTGTGGGCCGTGGGGCTCACGCCGGCGTGTCGGGGCCGGCCAGCTGCTCCGCGAGCTCCTTCTCGTTCTCCTCGGAGAGCGAGGTCTTGAGGACGGTTCCGCCGAAGGGCGCAATCGCCGCGGCGAACCTGTCCTCGGTGACCTTGGAGGCCATGATGACCACGGCCGACGAGCCGGGGCGGAGGATCTCCTGGACCTTGCCCCGGAACTTGTTGTCGACGCCCATCTGGTTCAGTTTGCCGATGAGGCCGCCGACGGCGGCGCCCACCACACCCATGGCCGGCGTGAGGATGACCATGCCGAAGACCATGCCCCACAGGGCGCCGGCGGTGGCCGCCAGGGCCACTTCCTCTGTTCTCTTCGGCGTGTCGACATGGGTCGTGCCGTCCTCGTCCACCGTGACGACGGCCACCCCGATCAGGTCGACGACGTGCCCGTCCTTCAGTTTCTGCACCTCCGCGTACGCCTTGTCGGCGACCGCGCGGTCCTCATAGCCGATCACGATGAGCTCGGACATCGTTTCTCCTTCGTAGGGGAGCGGTGAGACGGCGGCTGCTGCGGCACTCCGTATCAGTACCGGAGCACCCCGGCGATGCGCCCCCGGCCGTTCAGGGAGTCGTCGGGCACGAAGCGGACCTCGGCCCCCGTCTCCAGGGCCTGTTCGACGATCTCGTCGACCATGTCGTCCCTGGCTCCGGCCTCCTCGGGGCCCGCGGGCTCCAGGTGGCCGCCCTTGTCCCGGACGACCGTCCGGTAGTGCTCCTCGACGGCGAGCAGGCGCATCCGGCCGTCCTTCACGGCCTGCCACACCTCGTCGATGCCTCCGGCGTACGCACGTTGGCCCCGTGCGGCGTCCAGTTCGGCGACGACGGTGGCCGTCGCGGCGGCTTCGCGTGCGGCACGGACCGGCTCGACGGCGTCCCGAACGGAGGCGGCGGGGCCGGCGGCGAGTCCGCCGTGCTCGATCGTCAGGGTGGCCGGGCCCAGGGAGCCGAGCTCCGTCAGCAGCGCGAGGGCGGCGGACGATCCGAGGACGTAGAGCGGCCGGGGTTCGGCGGCCAGCAGGGCGCGCAGCTTCTCGTGCGCCTCGCGCAGGAACTGGCGCGTGGACTCGTCCTGGAAGGTGCTGGGGAGGTCGCCGATGCGCTCCTTGCGCTCCGCGTCCGGGTCCTCCAGGCTGCGGGAGAGCGGGAACCCGTCCCCGGTGTGCTCGGCGGCCCGCTCGGCGCTCCCGTCCCACAGGGAGACCCGGTCGGCGGCGACGGCCAGCGCCCAGTACGGCTGCTCGGCGGCCTGCGCGGCGACGAGGTTCCGGGTGAGGAAGGTGTCGCTCAGGACCACGCGTTCCGGCACCTCACGGGCCACCGACCACACGTGGTGCTCTCCTGGGGCGACGAAGACCACCAGTCCGTCCTCGGCGTGCACCAGATCGATCTCGGCCTCGGCCCTCCGCAACTGGTCGAGGACGTCCGCCCGCCGCTCGCGCGACACGTCCGGGTCCTCCTGGACCGCCTTCTCCGCCTCGGCGAGGAGATTGCGCAGCCGGACGGGATCCTGGGAGTTGTCGGGTTCGCGCCGGTGCGTCGGCATCACGAGGGAGAGCGCCGGGTACGGCCGGGGCTGCCGCAGCTTCGCGAGCGTGTCCGGGCTGAGCACGGGATCCATGGGATGGCCTTCCTGCGCGGGTGGCGGGTGGGGCGGCGCCTGGTGCACCGCCGAGGGGGGACGCGGGCAGGCGCGGTGCGGCGGCTTCCCGTACGCGGGCGCGGCTGATCGCCCGGCTCCGCTGCGCCACGCCAACCGAAGCCACGCGGTACATGCGCCCCACCGGCGCCCACAAGATCCCATCCTGCCCCGACGGCCCCTTTCTCGCGACCGGGGCGGGAAGCCGGAGGAGACCCGGCCCGAGGGGCCTCGCGTACGGGGCGGGCGCGCCGCCACCGCCCGCGAGGTGGGCCTCGGTCTTCGGCGAGGCCTAGCGAGGAGGTTCCGCCGGTGCTCCGGGGGCCGCGCTGGTGGAACGCGGCGCGAGGTGCACTTCGCGGCCCACGCCGGCGATGGCCGCGACGATCATCCCCGGCGGAACGTAGAGCCGCTGAAGGAAGAACTGGGCACGCAGCCCTCAACGCGACCGCCTCGGCAACGGCCCGGCCGCGTCCCCGGCCTTGCGGTTCACCGGGTCCACGGGCCCCACCACTTCGGTGGCAACGGGTCCGCCGGAGCGGATGTCGGCTGGTCGGGGTGGAGTCCGAGCCGGTGGAGGGCGTCCGCACGGAAGCGGACAGCGATCGTGCCGTGCCAGTGCCCGTCCGCGCGTACCCCGCACATCAAGTCGATCTTGATCTCCTCATCGGCGAACGGATGCCAGTCGATGCCCCGGTCCCGCAGTCAAACCGCCATCAGGTCGCCTGCCCGAGGGCAGCCGGCGACGTTCTCGTAGGAGAAGAGGGTCACCCATGCGAAAGCCTGTTCGTCCATACGCTCATCATGCCGCAGCACGCGAGCCGGCCGCGCGTGCCGCCGATGCGGGCGCGGGGCATCGCGGCGATCTGCGTGATCGGCTCGCTCGCCGGGAGCGGCGGTCGTGGTTGCGGGCGGCTGCCGACCCTGCCGGCGACGCGGAGTTGTGCAACCCGCCCCCGAGGCCGCACTGTTGGCCGATATTCGTCCATACGGTCAGGAGTCCCGGCTTGTCCTCCCCCACCCCCGCTCCCGTACCCGCGCACGTCGTCGACCCCGCCGGCGGGTGCCCCCACGCCCTGAACGCCGAGTTGCGGGCCCGGGGGCCCGTCGCGGACATCGTCCTGCCCGGTGGGGTGCCCGCCGCGGTCGTCCTGGGGCACGACGCGCTCAAGGAGTTCCTCTCCCATCCCGATGTCGCCAAGGACTCCCGTCACTGCCCGGCGCTGAGCGACGGCACGATCCCGGCGAACTGGCCGCTGCGGGTCTTCGCCAACGCGCAGGGCATGCACACCGCCGACGGCGCCGACCACCGACGACTGCGGTCCCTCGTCGGCAACGCCTTCACCGCCCGCCAGGTGGAGCGGCTGCGGCCGCGGATCGAGGAGCTGACCGCCGGATTCCTCGACGACCTCGGGCGGGCTGCCGCCGAGGACCCGGACGGTGTCGCGGATCTGCGGAACCGTTTCGCGCTGCCGCTCCCGATGAGCGTCATCTGCGAGCTGCTCGGCGTGGACGCCGGGCACCGGGGCCGACTGCACGACCTCACCTACACGGTGATCATCGCCACCGACACCACCCCGGCGGAGGTGATGGCCGCGGTACGCGAGCTGGTCGAGCTGCTCGGGACGATCGCGGCCGCCCGTCGGGCAGATCCGGGCGACGACCTCACGAGCGCGCTGATAGCCGCCCGCGAGGAGGGCGACGACCGGCTGAGCGAGGCCGAACTCATCGGCATGATGCGTCTGATGCTGGTCGCGGGCCACGAGACCACCCTCAACCTCATCACCAACGCGGTACGGGCTCTGTGCACCCATCGTGATCAGCTGGCGCTGGTGCTGGACGGGCAGGCCACCTGGTCGGACGTGGTGGACGAGACACTGCGCTGGGACGGTCCCGTCAGCTGGTTCCCGTTCCGGTACCCCACCCGGGACCTGACTCTCGGTGGCACCGTGATCCTCCAGGGCACCCCCGTCCTCGCGGGCTACACCGCCGCCGGGCGTGACACGGCCTTCCACGGCCCCGACGCCGACCGCTTCGACCTCACCCGGCCCGGTGCGGCCCGGCACCTCTCCTTCGGCCACGGCATCCACTACTGCGTGGGCGCGCCGCTCGCCCGCCTCCAGGCCACCATCGCCCTGGAGCGGCTCTTCACCCGCTTCCCCGACCTCGACCTCGCCGTCCCCGCTTCCGAACTGCCCCACCAGCGCAGCTTCATCGGCAACAGCGTCGAATCCCTCCCGGTGCGCCCCGTGCCCGCCGTTCGGTAGCCCCGGCCCGGCGCCCAGGCCGACGCGGGTGGGAAAAGTGTCACAAGTGGCGCCTGTTCGCCAACTTTCCCTCGTTCCACCCGGTTCGGCACACACCGGCCCTAGGTTCCTGAGGGGGTGGTGGTGAGTCGCCGCCCCCAGCACACGACAGGAGGAGGCTCTCATGCATGCTCGTCCGCGCTTCACGGGGATCGTCGCCGCTCTGGCCCTCGCGGCAGGTGGTCTGCTGGCCACGGCGCCGGCGGCCACCGCGTCCGCTTCGGCACCGGCCGCTCTGAACTGTTCCGCCCGTCTGATCACCGGCAGCGGCGGTCACCGGGGCGCCGACATCACCTGCAGCGGCTCCTCGTTCACCGGTGTCATCGACTGCAAGCGCAACGACACCGGCTACGTGTACCGGCACTTCGGGAACCGCGTTCCGTCGGGCGGCACGTCCACCGTCTGGTGCGACCTGAACGCCACCGTGATCCAGGCCTACGGCACGCCCAGCTGACACCGTGGCGCGGCGGCGGAGCGGTGGACGCCGCGTTTGGACTCCCTCCGCGTCGGCTCCCGCCGACGGGCGGCGCGGAGGTCTCGCGGTCCGTCCGTGGGGCGGTGGCCGCGAAGGGGTCCTTCGGCCGGCGGGGCTCGCCGGCCGGAGGGCTTCGGCGGTGGCGTCAGACCATCAGCAGGAGCCGCGTCTGCGCGACCAGCTTGCGGTTCACGCTGGTGCTCTGCACGAAGATGGTGAACTCGTCGTTGTGGTCCGGCTTCACGCGGACCTCGTCGTCCGGCAGGCCGAGCAGCGCACGCGCCTGCGGGCCCGTGTACACCCGGTCCGTCTTCTTCTCCAGCACCGCGATCTGCTTGCGTGCCTGGATCCGCTCGGACTTGCTCAACTGGTAGTAGGCGCAGCCGGTCCGGTAGCTGTGTCCGCTCGCGACGACCCACTCCCGGATCCCTGCGTCACGGGCCACCGGGATCAGCTCGAACGTCGACGGGTTCGCCGGGGTGAGGCCGGCCGCCTCGATGCTCTGCTTGCTGACCGCCGCGCCCGCGGAGAACACCGACCGGGAACCCCGGATGCCCTTCGTGCGGCCCACCATGAACTTCTCGGTGGCCTCCTGGATGACCTGCCCGGCCTCCTCCAGACCCTGCGTGCTCGTGGCGTCCCAGATGGCGATGTTGTCCTTCGGGAAGCCGCACTGCGTGGCCTCGCGCTTGCCCATCTGGTCGGGGACCAGCACCGCGAGCGTCCAGTTGTCCTGCTGCGCCTCGATCATCTCGGCCACGGCCGCGACCAGCGCGCGGGGATCCTTCGCCGGCGCGTCCGGGGAGCGGTGGCTCGCGTTCTCCTGGCCGTCGGTCAGGACGAAGGTCAGGAAGCTGTGGTCGCCGTACAGCTGCGCCGTCTGGGCCAGCTCCCGCTGCGACTTCAGCGCCGCCGCCAGCAGCGCGGTCATCCCGCCGACCCGGTACAGCTGCTTCAGCGACGGCATCCGCAGCACGTCCTTGTCGTAGATGACGCACTCCACCTTGTCGGCGAAGACGTACACCGTGACCCGGGTCTCCTGGTCCAGCTCCCTCGACCGCCGCGCGAGGTACGCGATCTGCTGGTCGGCGACCTCGATGACCTTGTTCCGCAGGCGCGACATGGACGAGCTGGCGTCCAGCACGAGCGCGACGTGGTTGATGTAGTTCTGGGTCCCGGACATGACGTATCCCCCTCGTTCGGATCCCTCGTTCGGATCGATGTACCTACCGTCTCACCCACCACTGACAATCGATCAGTTGCGCGATGCGGGCCCGGCGAACGCAGCCCGGGCAGGCGTGGTGCCTGTCCGGGCTGGGCGTTGCGGCGGGCTCGCGCCCGCGGGTCAGGTGCTGTATCCGGCGCCGTAGAAGGGGGCGGTGCCGTAGAAACGGATGCCGTGGTCCTGCGGGGTGCGGGTCATCGGGAGAGGCCCTGGAGGGCGGTGGTGGCGAAGCCGTGGTCCTGTTCGGGCGCACCGCCGCCGACGCCGATCGCGCCGATCAGGTGCCCGTCGCGGTGGACGGGGATGCCGCCGCCGATGAAGAGCAGCGGGCGGTCGAGCGCGGTGGGCAGCGAGTGGAACGGCCCCTCCGGCTTGACGAGTTCGACCAGGTCGGCCGTGGGGGCGTTGAGCTGGAGGGCGGTGTAGGCCTTGCGGGTGCTGGTCTCGCCCGAGATCAGCACCGCCCGGTCGTCGCGGCGGAAGGCGAGCAGGTGCCCGCCGGCGTCCAGGACCGTGACGCTGACGGTGACCCCGGCCGCCTCGGCGGCCCGGCGAGCGGAGGTGATCAGGTCCTCCGCTTCGGTGGTGGTCAGAGGGGTGACAGCGGTGGGGGTGGCGGTGGTGCTCATGGCGCTTCTCCTAGAGGGCATGCGGGTTACGGGGGGGAGGCGGAAAGGGAAGTCAGTGGTGAACGGGCGTACGGGCCGGCGCGCCGGCGGTCGCGACCGATGCCGTCACAGCCGTCTCGGTCGCGGCCGACGCCGTCGCGGCTGATGCGGTCACGGCCGATGTGGTCACGTCAGATCCGGTCGCGGGGCTACGGCGCTCGAGTGCGGCGGACCAGAAGGCGAGGCCGAGGGCGGCGGCGGCGAGGGCGGCGCCGACCCAGTTCGGGGCCGTGTAGCCGAAGCCGGCGGCGATGACGATGCCGCCGAGCCAGGCGGCGAGCGCGTTGCCGAGGTTGAAGGCGCCGATGTTGACGGCGGAGGCCAGGGTCGGCGCGCCGTGGGCCTGGTCGAGGACGCGCTTCTGCAGCGGCGGCACCGTGGCGAAGCCGAGCGCTCCGACGAGGAGGATGGCGACGGCGGCGAGGATCTTGTTGTGGGCGAGGACGGTGAACAGCGCCAGCACGATCGCGAGCCCGCCGAGGGTCGTGTACAGCAGGGGCATCAGCGCACGGTCGGCGAACCGGCCGCCGAGCAGGTTGCCGGCGAACATGCCGACGCCGAAGAGGACCAGCAGCCAGGTGACCGCGCCCTCGGAGTAGCCGGCGACCTCGGTCATCATCGGCGCGATGTAGGTGATCGCGGCGAAGACGCCGCCGAAGCCGAGCACGGTCATCGCCATGGCGAGCAGGACCTGCGGGTTGCGGAACGCGGTCAGCTCCCGGCGCAGGTGGGCGCCCTCGGGGCGGGGCATGGCGGGCACCAGCTTGGCGATGCCGAGCAGACCGACGACGCCGAGTGCGGCGACGATCGCGAAGGTGACGCGCCAGCCGACGGCCTGCCCGATGAACGTGCCGAGCGGAACGCCGACGATGTTGGCGACGGTCAGGCCGGTGAACATGGTGGCGATGGCGCCGGCCTTCTTGTGCGGGGCGACCAGTTCCGCCGCGACGACGGACCCGATGCCGAAGAACGAGCCGTGCGCGAGGGAGGCGATCACGCGGCCGGTGAGCATCAGTCCGAAGCTCGGGGCGAGCGCGGAGACCGCGTTCCCGAGCACGAACAGGCCCATGAGCAGCATGAGCATCCGCTTGCGGCTCACCTTGTTCCCGAGGACGGTCAGCACCGGCGCGCCGACGACGACACCGAGCGCGTACCCGGTGACCAGCAGGCCGGCGGTGGGGATGGAGACACCGAAGTCGCCGGCGACCTGGGGCAGCACCCCCATGATCACGAACTCTGTGGTGCCGATACCGAAGGCCCCGATGGCCAGGGCGAGGAGTGCGAGAGGCATGGGCTCGACCTTCTACGATTACTTGAGCAAGCTCCTTAGACGCTTAGACAATACTTGCACACGCGCTCTATGCGCAAACGCTGCCAACCCTCGTGCGATGCGGCCGGGGATTTCGGCCACCGGAATACTTGCAACAGCCCCCTATGAGCCCTGGCCGGTAATTTCATTCGCGCGTATCCTTGGCCCCGTCCCCCTGGAAGGAGATACGGAGCATGACCGCCACCGACCCGGCCCTCACCGCCCTCGCCAGCGGATGGGGCGCGCTCTCCCTCCTGCACGGCAAGATCGAGACGCGTATCGAGCGCGCCCTCCAGAGCGGGCACGACCTGAGCGTGCGCGAGTACGCGCTCCTCGACGTGCTCAGCCGCCAGCACGACGGCGTGGGCGGGCATCTCCAGATGAAGCAGGTCGCCGACGCGGTCGTGCTCAGCCAGAGCGCCACCACCCGCCTGGTCTCCCGCCTGGAGGACCGCGGCCTGCTGTCCCGGTATCTCTGCCCCACCGACCGCCGCGGCATCTACACCGACGTCACCGAGTCCGGCCTCGCGCTCCTCGACGAGGCCCGCCCGACCAACGACGCGGCCCTTCGGGAGGCGCTCGACGAAGCGGCGCTGAACCCGGAGCTCAGCTCGCTGGTCGCGGCCGTGGAGGCCGTCGAAGCCGTGGCCACGCCGGTCCCCGTCCGCTGACGGCGGGGACCGGCGGGCACTCTCACCTGCTCGGCGGCAAGGTCCGGGAGCGCGGGTCCGGCCGTTCGGTCAACGCTGCTTGGCGCAGGTGACGTCCGCCCGCGGCAGTCGGCCGGTGCCCAGGTACGCGTTCACGGTCTCGTCCACGCACGCGTTGCCGTAGAAACCGTACAGGCCATGGCTGTTGACGCCCTCGAGCGTCACCAGGCGCGAGCTGGGCAGCATCCCGTGCAGGGCGACGGCGCCCGGGTGCGGGGTGCGGGGGTCGCCCGTCGCCGAGACGATCAGGGCGGGGACGTCGTGGCGGACCTCGGTGCGGCGCTCGCGCGGGCGCTCCCAGAACGCGCAGGGGTTGAGGTTGCTCAGCGCGGGTCCGAAGACGGGGTGCGCGGCGCGGCTCGCCTCGATGGCCCGCCAGTACACCTCGGGGTCGCGGGGCGCGGAACCGTCCGCGCAGAGGATGGCCATCTGGGCGCTCGCCGAAGCCGAGTACTCGTCGGTGAAGGACTGCCGCAGCAGCCCGGCGAGTTCCGCCGGCAGTGGCCCGGTCGGCCGCCCCTCGGCCGCGGTCCTGAGGAACCTCACCGCGTCGGCGAGGAACCCGCGGTTCTCGTCGCCGTCGTCCATGAGGGGCCCGAACAGCAGGAACGGCACCTGGGTGTCGTCGAGCCGGAAGGTGTCCGCGCCCTCCCCGAGCGTCAGCGGCGCCTGCCCGGCCGCCTCGGCGACGTCCCGGACGGCGGCCAGCACCAGCGCGCCGGTCCCGCCGAGCCCGTACGTGCCGTCGCGGGCCGCCGTCCAGTCCGCCCAGTCGCTCAGCGCGTGCTCGCTCGGCCCGATCAGCGACGGCAGCATCGTCGGCCCGTACGCGCGCGGGTCGAGCGCACCGTCGAGCACCATCCGGCCGGCGCGGCCGGGGAACAGCTGCCCGTAGACCGTGCCGAGGTACGTGCCGTAGGAGACGCCCAGGTAGTTCAGCTTCCGCTCCCCCAGCGCGGCCCGGATCACGTCCATGTCCCGCGCGGTGTTCCGGGTGCTCGCGTACGGGAGGACGTCACCGGCGTTCGCCCGGCACTTGGCTGCCAGGTCCTTGTTCAACGCCACCTGCCGGTCGAAGCTGGACCGGCTGTTCCCCGCAGCCGTGATGCCGCTGCTCACGGGCCACACGCAGTCCAGCGGATTGCTCCGGCCGACGAACCGCGGGTCCATGCCGATGATGTCGTACCGCTTGGCGACGTCCTTCAGGGCGTCGCGCACACGCGGCGGCGCGCCGATCGTCGGCCCGCCGGGTCCCCCGTCGTTGAGCAGCAGCGCCCCGATCCGGTGGGCGCGGTCCGTGGCCTTGATCCGGGAGATCGCGACGGTGAGCGTACGCCCCTGAGGCCGCTGGTAGTCGAGTGGCACGGTGACACCCGCGCACTCGGCCCCGGCAGCCGCGAGGTCCTGACCTTCGCGGTCATCGGGCCCCAGGACACAACTGCCCCAGCGGAGTTGAGGCGCCGGAGGCACGGACCGGGCCTCCGCCGCGGCCGTGGTGACACCCGCGATGGCGAAGCTGAGGGCTAACCCGGCGCCCAGCAGGGAGATATGAGGTCGTTTCATGTCAACGAAGCTAGGCGCGCACCCGGGTTGGCACACGGGTGCCGGCCCCCGGGGCGGTGGTGGGGGTAGCTCCACGTTCCGCGCCGGGGAGCGTGCCGCCGCCGTGGCAGCCGCCTACGTCCCGGTGGTGCCGGCTGAGAGGTTCCGGCGGAGTTCGCTGGGGGTGTGGCCGGTCCAGCGGGTGACGGCGCGGCGCAGGGTCCGGGAGTCGGCGTAGCCGATGCGGGTGGCCAGGGAGCCGGTGGTCTGGTCGGTGGTGGCGAGCAGACGGGTGATGTGTGCGCACCGGGCGGTCTCGAGTTCGGTCCGCCAGGTCGTGTCGTGTTCTTCGAGGCGGCGTTGGAGGGTGCGGCTGCTGAGTGTCATCCGTCTCGCCGTCGCGACGAGGGTGATGTCGTGACCGTCGCCCTCGACGGCGCTTTTGAGGACGGTACGGAAGAGATCCAGCCAGTTGTGCAGCGGGATGGCGTGGGCGAGGCTGAGTTCGGTGTTGTGGCGGAGGACGGCCGTGAGTCCCGGCTGGGCGTACGGGCTCGGCACCCTCAGGTCGACGGTTCGGAACGTGAGCGAGCTGACCTGCTGCTCGAAGTCGACGGCGCGGGTGCCGAAGAGTTCGGCGAGTCTGTCGTGGCGCTGCGGGGCCTCTGCGGCCAGGGCGACGCGGACCGGGGCGATCGGCGACTGGCGCGCCTCGCTCAGGCGTCGCCAGACCACGCCGAGTATGTACGCCCGGACGGCGTTGGCGGCTTCGTAGGTCAGGTCCGCGTCGTTCACGTGGCTGATGGTGACCTCCTCTCCGTCGTCGTCGACGAGCAGGGTGTGGCTCCGGACGTCACCGGCGGCGGCCAGGTAGTGGGCGGCGTCCTGGATTCCTTCGAGGGGTGTCGCCGCCGAGGTGATGAGGTAGTCCCATGGCCCCAGTTGTCCGAGCGACGACTCCCGCGTCATGACCGCGGCGACGTCAGCCCAGGGGGCCTTGGTCGTCATCAGCTCCCAGATGCGCCCGTTCGTGGCGGACGGTGTGCGGTACCGGTCACCGGTCAGGTGCTCCGGCGCCAGACCCAGGAGATCGGCGCCCGCGCTCTCCCGGATGCCCAGGAGCGAGGCGCTGTGCAGCATCAGCCGGGTGAAGAACGCGGGCTTCGTGCCGGGGTGGGTGTGCGATGCCGGGAGAGGCGCGGGGAGGCAGGTGCCGGCGGGCGCCACCAGGTCGTTCATGCGGCCCGCCGCCCGTTCGCACGGCGCGGGCTCGGCGCTTGGGCGCCGCACGCCGGCGCGCCGTCTCCCCCCGCGGGCCCGTTCGACCCTCGGCTGTGTCGCGTGCACCTCAAAGGCGTCATCCCTTGCTCTCCCGCGGAGCGTCCGGTGATCTTCCTGGTCACCCGGGAGGCTACCGCGCGAGGCGCTTCTCGACGGGGCGGAGCGAGGATCGAACCGGTTGGCGGTCAGGCGGGCGAACGCGGACGGCACGGTGGCGTGGGACGCCTCGTCGAGGCCGGTACGGTTCCGGGACACCGCGACCAGGACCTGGCGGGACATCCACACCCCCCCTCTCCCATCCCCTTGCCCCACCAGGTATCTTGCATTGCATGGAACCAGGTGATTCGACCAAGCAGGCCCGGGCAGCCGCCCAGCTGCGCAAGGGTGTCCTGGAGTACTGCGTCCTCGCCCTGATGCGGGACCGCCCCCGCTACGGCGTCGAACTCCTGCGTGCCCTGGAGGAGTCCGGCGCCCTCGCCACCGGTCAGGGCACGGTCTATCCGCTGCTCTCCCGGCTCCGCCGCGACGACCTGGTCAGCACCACCTGGCAGGAGTCCGAGTCCGGGCCGCCCCGCCGCTACTACGCGCTCACCGACAGCGGCCGCGCCGCGCTCGACGAGTTCACCCGCGTCTGGCCCGGCTTCCGCGACGCCGTCGACGCCTTCCTCGCCACCCCGCACGACCCCACCGGAGACTCCGCATGAAGACCTCTGCCGACCCCGTACGCGACTACCTCGCCGCCGTCGAGCGCGAGGCCTCCACGCTCCCCGCCGACCGGCGCCAGGAACTCCTGGCCGACCTCGCCGAGCACATCGAGGTGACGCGCGCCGAGCGCCCCGACGCCGCGATCGGTACGGTCCTGGCGGCGCTCGGGGACCCCCGTACGATCGCGGCGACGGCACTGTCCGAGGCGGGCGGCAGGGCCGCCGCCGGGGTCCCGGCGGGCAGTGGTGCGGAAGCGCCGTCCGCTCGGCGCGGCAAGGTGCACCCCCTGGTGCCGCTCCTGATGCTCACCCTCTCCCTGCCCTTCGTCATGGTCTTCCCCGACCTGCCCGGCCCGCTGTTCGGCGTCCTGTTCCGTATCGTCGGCGCCGTGCTGCTGTGCACCTCCGTGCACTGGACCGGCGTCCAGAAGACCACCGGCGCACTGCTCACCGCCGTCCTGCCGAGCGTCGTCATCGCCACCTCGAACCTGTCCGACGGCGGCCCCGCGGCCGGCACCCCGACCCTTCTCGCCAACCTCGGGATGCTCGCCGTGATGGCCGGCACGGCGGCCTGGCTCTGGAGGGTCCGTCGCGCCTGACGTCGGCCCTCGACTCGGCGGGTGCCGGGGCGCGGATCCACCGCCTCGGGCGGTGGGCTCGCCGCGGGTGGCGCCCTGGTACGTGCGGTAGCCACGGCCGGCTGCTACGGCAAAGCACGTGCGGGCCAGGCGGCCTCGCGCAGCAGGCGCAGGCCGTTGAGGCCGACGATGACCGTGGAGCCTTCGTGTCCGGCGACGCCGAGGGGCAGCGGGAGCGTCCCGAGGAGGTCCCAGGCGACGAGGACGATGAGGCAGGTCCCGGCGATGGCCAGGTTCTGGATCACCAGGCGGCGCGCGGTGCGGGAGAGCCGGACGACGGCGGGGATGGTGGCGAGTTCGTCGCGGACGACGATGGCGTCGGCGGGCGGCAGCGCGAGGTCGGAGCCCGCCCTGCCCATCGCGATGCCGCAGTGGGCGGCGGCCAGCGCGGGGGCGTCGTTGACGCCGTCGCCGACGACGAGCGCCCGGCGGCCTTCGGTCTCCCACTCCTTGACGGCCGCGGCCTTGTCCTGGGGCAGGAGCCCCGCACGTACGTCGGTGATGCGCACTTCGGCGGCCAGGTGCCGTGCGGCGCGTTCGTTGTCGCCGGAGAGGAGGACGGGGGTGCGACCGGTCAGCTCGGTGAGCGCGGCGACGGTGGCTCGGGCGTCGGGCCGTAGCCGGTCGGCGATCCCCAGCACGCCGACGACGACACCGTCCCGTACGACGGCGACGGCGGTCCGCCCGGAGTCTTCCAGCTCGGCCACCACCTCCTGGTGGGGGTGCTCGGCCTGTACGGCGCCGGCGCCGGTCATGAGCCGGGAGGGCGACCCGACCCGGACCGTGTGACCGGCCACGGTGGCCGTGACGCCTTCGCCGGGGACCGAGGAGAAGTCCGCGGCCTCAGACAGGGGCAGGCCGCGTTCGCGGGCGGCGTCGACGACGGCGCGGGCCAGGGGGTGTTCGCTGGGGTGCTCGGCGGACGCGGCCAGGGCGAGGAGGGCGGCTTCGTCGAGGGCGGTGCCGGGCAGGGGACGGATGTCGGTGACCCGTGGGGTGCCTTCCGTCAGGGTGCCGGTCTTGTCCAGTGCGACGGTGTCGATCTCGCCGAGGCGTTCCATGACGACGGCCGACTTGGCCAGCACGCCGCGGCGGCCGGCGTTGGCGATCGCGGAGAGCAGCGGGGGCATGGTGGAGAGCACCACCGCGCACGGCGAGGCGACGATCATGAAGGTCATGGCCCGCAGCAGCACCGAGCGGAGGTCGTCACCGCACGCGAGCGGGATCGCGAAGACGGCGAGCGTCGCGAGGACCATGCCGATCGAGTACCGCTGTTCGACCTTCTCGATGAACAGTTGTGTGGGGGCCTTGGTCTCGGAGGCTTCCTCGACCATTTTCACGATGCGGGCGATCACCGAGTCCGCCGGGTCGCGCTCCACCCGTACGCGCAGGGCGCCCGTGCCGTTCACGGTGCCGGCGAACACCTCGTCGCCCACCCGTTTGGCCACGGGCAGCGATTCGCCGGTGATGGTGGCCTGGTCGACGTCGCTCGTGCCGCGGGTCACCCGTCCGTCGGCGCCCACCCGGTCTCCGGGGCGCACGAGGACGGTGTCCCCGACGGCGACGGTCCGGGCGTCGACCGTCTCCTCCGTACCGTCGGGCAGAAGGCGGGTCGCGGTGGCCGGCGCGAGGTCGAGCAGGCCGCGTACGGAGTCGGCGGTGCGGGCGGTGGCGACGGCTTCCAGGGCGCCGGAGGTGGCGAAGATGACGATCAGCAGGGCGCCGTCGAGGACCTGACCGATCGCGGCGGCGCCGAGCGCCGCGACGCCCATGAGCAGATCCACGTCCAGGGTCTTGTCCTTGAGGGCCTTCAGGCCTTCCCATCCCGGCTCCCAGCCGGAGCAAGGGTTTCACCATACAGGAACACATGAATAGGTCTTCATATGTCATCCGTATGATGGGGGCATGGGCCACGGAACAGACAGCCGCAGCAACGCCACCACCCGCGAACGGCTCGACGCCGTCGGCGCATCCGACGTCGCCGCCACCCTCCAGGCCCTGGCCACGCCCTCGCGGCTGCACATCCTGGCCCGCCTCCAGGAAGGCCCCTGCTCCGTCGGCGACCTCGCCGACGCCGTCGGCATGGAGGCCTCCGCCTGCTCCCACCAGCTCCGCCTGCTCCGCAACCTCGGCCTGGTCACCGGCGAGCGGCGCGGCCGGTCGATCATCTACGCGCTCTACGACAACCACGTCGCCGAACTCCTCGATCAGGCCCTCTACCACGTCGAACACCTCCGCCTCGGCTTCCGCGACGTCCCGGCCGGGCGACTTGAGACAGCGACGGCGACCGCGACCACCGACCGTCGGTGAAGGATTCCATTCAGAGTCTTGATGTCTGTTCACCCCTATGCCAGATTCGGCGCAGCACCACCTGAGTCAACCCTGGCGCCGCTTCGCGATGCGTCGGGATCGCTGCGGGAAGGGGACATCACCATGCCGGTCGAGCATGCCTCCGGGGAACGAATCGCGATGGAGCGGCGGACCATCGAGGTCATCCCGGACGCCGAGCGGCACGGCACGCCGCGCAGTCAGTTCACGTTGTGGTTCGGCGCCAACATGCAGATCACCGCGATCGTCGACGGCGCCCTGTCGGTCGTCTTCGGGGCCGACGCGCTGTGGGCGATACCCGCGCTGCTGATCGGCAACGTGCTCGGCGGCATCGTCATGGCGCTGCACTCCGCGCAGGGGCCGCGGCTCGGGGTGCCGCAGATGGTGTCCAGCCGGGCGCAGTTCGGTGTCTACGGCGCCGTGCTGCCGTTGCTGCTGGTGATCCTGATGTACCTCGGGTTCGCCGCGACCGGCAGTGTGCTCGCCGGCCAGGCGGTGTCCGAGTTGCTGCACATCGAGAACACGGATGTCGGCATCCTCCTCTTCGGCGCGCTGACCGCCGTGGTCGCCGTCGCCGGCTACCGGTTCATCCACCTCGCCGGGCGCATCGCCACCGTCGTCGGCGTGCTCGGCCTCGGCTACCTGCTGGTGCGGCTGTTCACGCAGTACGACGTCGGCGCGCACCTCGGCATCAAGGGCTTCGACCCGGCGACGTTCCTGCTCGCCGTGGGCCTGGGCGCCGGCTGGCAGCTGACCTTCGGCCCGTACGTCGCCGACTACTCGCGCTATCTGCCGCGCGACACCAGCACCCGCGCCACCTTCTGGTCCACCTTCGCCGGATCCGTCATCGGCTCCCAGTGGGCCATGACCCTCGGCGCGCTCACCGCCGCCGTCGCGGGCGACGCGTTCCTGCCCGACCAGGTGGGCTTCCTCGGCCGCCTCGCGGGTCCGGCGGTGCTCGCGCTCCTCATCTACCTCGTGGTCGTCGTCGGCAAGCTCACCGTCAACTGCCTCAACGCGTACGGCGGTTTCATGTCGATCCTGACCACGGTCACCGCCTTCGACGGCCGCTCCCGCGTCTCCGCCGCCGCCCGTGCCGCGTACATCATCGGCTTCACCGCCCTGTCGGTGGTGATCGCGCTCGCCGCGAGCGCCGACTTCCTCACCCACTTCAAGAACTTCGTGCTCCTGATCCTGATGGTCTTCACCCCGTGGAGCGCGATCAACCTGGTCGACTACTACCTGATCTCCCGCGAACGCGTCGACATCCCCGCCCTGTACGACCCCGCAGGCCGCTACGGGCGCTGGAACCTCACCGCGCTGACCTGCTACGCCGTCGGTATCGCCGCACAGATCCCGTTCCTCGCCACCAAGCTGTACACCGGCGCCCTCACCGAGAAGCTGGGCGGCGCCGACATCTCCTGGATCGTCGGACTCGCGGTCACCGCGGCCCTGTACGGGGCCTGGGCACGCCGTACCGCCAACCCGCCCGCCCGGACGATCCACCCGGCCGTGGCCGGGAGCGGCGACCGGGCGGGGGCGGCGCGGGTCGGCTGAACCCGGTCAGCCCGCCGGGGCGACATCCGCCCACAGGGCGACGGCGTCGGGCGAGAGCGGCTCCGGCAGCGCTGCGGTCGCTTCGCGCGGCCGGCCGCCCTCGTCCGCCCCGTCCCACCACTGGCCCTGGCCGGGCGTCAGCACCTGCCCGCCGGCGTCCCCCGTCCGCCAGCGTCCCCCCAGGACGTACAGCAGGCCCGCGTGCCCCGGGCCCGGCACGACCGGACCGGTGACCCGCTCCACCCGGGCCGCCCAACGCCCCCTCCGCACCATGAGGTTGAGCACCCGGCACGGCCCACCGGGCAGCTCGGCGTCCAGCGCGAGGTCACCCGAGAACGCGAACGGCTCCCCCGCCCGCGTCAGCAGCCGGTCGAACTCCCCCGGACAGACCAGACGCACCCCGTCGCCCGCCAGCAGCGTCAGCGTCCGGTCGACACCCGGGAACGCCGAGAAGGGCCCGTCCGCGTCGATGTCGGCGACGCTCGCCCGCCACCCGAACTCCTCGGCGCCCGAAGGCCGCACGACGATCTCCCTCGTCGCACCGCCCCCGTTGCGCCATCGGCCGGCGGTCAGTTTCTCGACATCGAAGAAGGAGTCGGCGGTGTGAGCGGTGCGGTCCGTGGGGTCCATTTCGGGTGGCTCCTGGCCTGCTGGCGGTACGGGGCGGATCACCGACGAAGTCTAGGCGGGGCGCTCCAGGGCGCCCGTCGCACCCGGTGGTTCCGCCGGCGACGTGCCACGCCCGGCCCCGGACCGTACGGCGGAGGCGGTCTGCCGCCGGGTCGGCGGGGCGGGGTTGTCGCGGGCGGAGTGGCGGGGGCTGCTGCCCGACGTGCCGTACGTGGACTCGTGCCGGGGCGCTGGAAGTTAGGGGTTCCGGGGGAGCAATGGGGTCCGGGGGCCCGGGGGCCCGGGGGCCCGGGGCCCGCGGCCCGCGGCCCGGGGGTCACGCGTCCCAGGTGACCGGGAGGCTCTTCACCCCGTAGATGTCCGCCGTCTCCGGCCGCAGGGCGACCTCCTCGGCCGGTACGGCGAGGCGCAGCGTGGGGAAGCGCTGGAGGAGTGCGGAGAACGCGACGCGCATCTCGACACGGGCCAACTGCGCGCCCAGGCACAGGTGGACGCCGTGGCCGAACGCCAGGTGTCCGCCGGCGTCCCGGCCCAGGTCGAGGACGTGGGGGTCGGTGTAGCGCTCGGGGTCGCGGTTGGCGGTGTGGTACGAGAGGACGACCGTGGTCCCGGCCTCGATGGTCTGGCCGCCCAGCTCGACGTCTTCGAGCGCCGTCCTCATGAAGGACTTGGCCACGCTCAGGTACCGCAGCAGCTCCTCCACCGCGCCGTCGACGAGCGAGGGGTCGGCGCGGAGTTCGGCCAGTTGGGCCGGGTTCTGGAGGAGCGCGAAGGTGCCGAGGGAGAGCATGTTGGCCGTGGTGTCGAAGCCCGCGGCGAGCAGGATGAGGCTGATGCCCTTCAGCTCCTCGTCGCTGAGGTCGCTGTCGGTGAGCTCGCTGAGCACGTCGTCGGTGGGGGCGGCGCGCTTGGCGACGACGAGTTCCGCCAGGTACTCCTGGGTCGCGGTGTACGCGGCGATGAGCTCCTCGTCGCTGGTCTCGCCGTTCATGAACGTGTCGATCTGCTCCTGGAAGGAGGCGCGGTCCTCGTACGGCACGCCCAGCAGCTCGCATATGACCATGGTGGGGATGGGCTTGGCGAAGGCGGTGACCAGATCGGCCGACGGGCCGCCGCGCTCCATGGCGTCCAGGCAGTCGCTGGTGATCTGCTCGACGCGCTCGGTGAGCAGCCGCATCCGTCGCGCGGTGAACTTGCCGACCAGCGGCTTGCGGTAGCGGCTGTGCTCGGGGTCGTCCGTGAGCAGGAACTCGCCGGGCGGCGCGGGAGGGATCTCGAAGTCGACGACGTTCAGGAGGTCTTTGCGCGAGCTGAAGCGCGGGTCGGCCAGGACCGACCGGACCAGCTCGTGGCCGGTGATCATCCAGCCGGGCTTGCCGCCGGGGTGGGTGAAACGGCTGATGGGCCCGTGCCGGCGGGCCTCGGTCAGCTCCGAGGGCGGGTCGAAGGGACAGCCGGCCGGACGCTCCGTCGGCAGGGCCGGGACGGTGTGGAGGGACTCGCTCATGACCATTCCTCATCTCGCGACATCAAGCGTTTGACACATCTCGAACGCTACGTTGCGTTCATACTCCGGTCAATCAATTGAATACGTTATCGCAGGTGAGAGATGCCAAATTGATGCAATGACGCTGCGCTCGAATGCAACGCATCGTTGCAATGAGGAGCAGCGAAGGCAATACTGCGCGTATGCCAGGAGGACGGTTGACCCAGCAGGAACGCCACCGGATCGCGGCCGGACTGACCGGCGGACTCTCGTACGCCGAGATCGCCAGGCGACTCGGCCGGCCGACGTCGACGATCAGCCGCGAGGTCACCCGCAACGGCGGCCCCGGCGGCTACCGGCCGCAGCACGCCCACGAGGTGACGGCGCAACGGGCGCGCCGCAGCACACCGCCACCCCCGCGCCCCGACGCGGCGGACCGCCCCGCGGCCGACACCCTCGACGAGGAGATCGTCGAACTGGCCGTCAGGTCGGGTATGCCGAGGACGACGGCCCGCGTCCACATCGACCTGCTGATGTCGGAGGACGGCAGACGCACGGCGGCCGAACTCACCCGCAGACTGCGGCTCAGCCCCGCATCCGTCTCCGTCGCCGTCAACTTCCTGGTCCAGAACGGATACGCGCGCCGCGAGCGCGACCCACAGCGCCGGCGCGACGTGTACGTGATCGACGACGACGCCTGGTACCACTCGATCCTGATCAGCTCACGCCAGACCCTCGAAGTGGCCCAGGCCGCGATCACGGCGGCAGACACCCTCGGCCACGACAGCCCCGCCGCCCAGCGGCTCGCCCGAGGGGGAACCTTCCTCCGACAGGTCGTCCAGGACACGATGAAGTCGGCCGACCACTGGCGCACGCTGCTGTCGTGACGACCCGGCCTGAGGGCGGGGACGGCTTGGGGCGCCTCCCTCGGGGACCCGTCAGCCCTGGTCCACGCGGGACAGTGCGTCGGCGATCAGGCGGATGGCGAACTCCCGGTCGTCGGTGATGCGGTTGATGTGCTCCGCGAGGAGGAACGCGGTGGCCTCCAGCGGGTTCATCTCCTCGCTGGTCCACTCCCCGTACTGCTTGCGCCAGAGGCTGGGGCTCAGTCCGGTGCCGGCCGCGATGACCAGGCCGGCCATGGTGGGGATCGCCTCCGGGCGGACGCTCCTCGGCATCGAGCGCATCGCGGACACGACGCCGGGCACCACGTACTCGATGACGTCCTTGTCGTGCTCCTCGTGGGCCTGCCGCAGCCACTTCATGAACATGAAGATGACCGTGCAGGTGCCGTCCAGCAGGTCGTGGACCTCGCTCGGGCCCAGCGACGCGGTGAACTGCCGGATCAGCCGCTGCTGTTCGGGATCGGGTTCGGCTCTGTCCTCGTAGACGGACTTGAGGCGGGAGTCGATCACCATGAGCGCGCCGCCCACATCACCGGCGGGAGCGTTCTTCGGGTCGCAGGGCGATGACACAGGATCCTCCTCCGTGACCGCGGACGGCAGCGCGGCGTTGCCCGCACCGTAGAACGGCGAGCGGGGCGTGGGGCCGGGGATTCCCGGAAGACCACCCGTAAGGGGACGGGGACCAGGCCCTCGACAACGGTCAGGAGTCCTTCCCTCCGGCCCCCCTTGCCGAGCCGAGCGAGCGGTCAGCGTCCGCGCGGGGGCACCCGGTCCTCGGGATCCAGGTCGACGCCGGTGAGCTTCGCCCCGGTCATGTTGGCGCCCTCTCTCCTGGCCCCTGCGAGACGGGCACCGCTCAGGTCCGCCTCCGACAGGTCGGCACCGCGCAGATCGGCGCCTCGTAGGTCCGCCCGGTCGAGGTAGGCCCTGTGCAGGTTCGCGCCGCGGAGGTCCACACCCCGCAGATCGGCGTCGCTGAGGAACGCGTCCGGGGCCTTCACGTCGCCGAGCCGCACCGCGTGCAGGTCCACGCCGAACAGCCTGGCCGCGGCGAGATTCGCTCCCCGCAGATCGGCCCCCGTGAGATCGACCCGCAGAAGATTGGCCCGGTATACGGGGCTCCGCAGGGTGGCGCCGTCGAAGTGAACCTCGTGGAGGTCCTCCCGGGCACGGTCCAGGTCGCCCATATCCGCCAGGCCCCGCAGCCTGACGTATCGCAGTTGCAGCCGTGTGGTGTCGCTGCTGTCGACGGGCCGGTTGGCCAGTACGGTCACGGCTGCCTGGAGGTCCACGGACAAGGGCTCGGGGACATCGGCGTTCGCGCCCCGGGACCCGCCGCCGGAGACGGGCAGGCGGGCGTGGGCCCGGACGTAGGCCGCCAGCACCACGGCCACGGCGGCGAGCCCGGGGAGGGCGGCCACCAGCAGCCCGGGCCAGATCCGCTGCCGCTCCGCCCGCCCGCCCCCGGCGTGCCCGTCGGACAGGCGCAGGCGCCTACGGCGTCGCCGCGCCGCCGCCCGCCGGTGCGCGGCGCGTTCCATCCGGCGCATGGCTGCGGTCCTGACGGTGGATGAGGTGCCCACGTATGCATTTCAACCCATACGCGGGTGCGGCGCAGCGCCGGGTAGGCCGACTCGACGCCTGTGCAAGCCGGGGCTTCGCCGGGTCGGACCTATACCCATCGGTAGTTGGCGTCGGTGACGGCGGGGAGGGCGGCGTCGGTGACGGGAGTGTGGGGGCCGAGGCGTGCCAGGTGGGGGCCCAGAGGGGGGAAGATCGGCAGGTCGTGGGTCTCGCGGTGGTCGATCCACTCGATGTGGCCGGTCTCGTGGCTGCCATCCGGCTGTTCGTCGTACTCCTCGGTGGCGAGCGTGGAACGGACGTCCGGGGTGACGCGGAGCCGGTGGATCAGGTGCAGCTTGCGCGGGGGCGGGGTGGGGCCGGGGCGGCTGACGCGCTGGTCGACCATCCAGACCAGTTCGCCGCCGTCGGCCTGGGCCACGTCCAGGCCCAGTTCCTCGTACAGCTCACGGGCCAGGGCCGCCCGGAGGTCCTCGCCGGGTTCGACGTTGCCGCCGATGGGCGTGTAGTGCACGGAGTCGGGGCGGTCACGGCGGAGCAGCGCGACGTCGTCGCCGCAGTAGACCAGGGCTGCGACGCGGATCTTCAGCTTGCTGAAGGGCTGGGGTTGGGGCTGGGGCTGGGGCTGTGCCTCGGTGTTCGCCATGGGGGGAGTATCCGGGTCCCCTCTCCAGCGGAGTACATGGGAACGCTCTGGCTGGAAGTCGACTGCACCCTGGCGTCGACCGCCTGCGGTCGGCCCCGCACGCCGCACGCCGCACGCACGATATTCGATTGCCGCCGTCCGGCGCGGTCGGATAGGAATCCGGCATGCTGCGAGGCGACAGAATCGGGCTGCGGGCCCGACATGACGAGGACCTCCCGATCCTGCGGGCCGAGCTCCACGACGACGTGGTCAACTCCTCGCGGGCCGACAGCCGCCCGTGGCGGCCGATCGCGCCCGGGTCGAAGAATCCGCGGTTCGTGGTGGACGACACGAACGAGCGGGAGGTCCCGTTCTCGGTGGTGGAGCTGGACGGCGGCACGCTCGTCGGCAGCGCGGAGCTGTGGAGCATCGACACCCACAACCGGCTCGCGCACATCGGTATCGGCCTGCGGCCGTCCTTCCGCGGCAAGGGGTACGGGACCGATGTCGTCGCGACGCTCTGCCACTACGGCTTCGCCGTGCGCGGCCTGCGGCGACTGCAGATCGAGACGTTGGCGGACAACACCGCGATGCTCCGCGCCGCCGAGCGCAACGGCTTCGTCCGCGAGGGCGTGCTGCGTTCCTCGGCCTATGTGATCGGCGAGATCCTGGACGAGGTGCTGCTCGGACTCCTCGCCCACGAGTGGAAGCCGGGCGGCGCGACGGCGTAGGCCGGTCCGGTCCTTCGGCCCGGCCGTTCAGTCGCCGAAGGACCCGTGCCGTCCCGCCCCGGAGGTGAAGCGCGCGGCGCCCGAGAGGGTCTCGCCGGCGGACAGCGGCACCATGCCGTGGCGCAGCTCCGCCGCCAGCGCCTCGGCCTCGGGCAGCCCGTGCTGATCCCGTACGGACAGCCGGTCGTGGCGCAGGCACAGTTGGGGGAACCCGGCGATCTCCCGGGCGAGTTCCTCCGCTGCGCCGCGCGCGTGGCCCGGGGGCACGAGACGGTTGGCGAGCCCGATCTCGTACGCCTCGGAGGCGGGGACCGGGCGGCCGGTCAGGATCAGGTCCATGGCGCGGCTCTCGCCGATCAGCCGGGGCAGCCGGACCGTGCCCCCGTCGATCAGCGGGACCCCCCATCGGCGGCAGAAGACGCCGAGGACCGCGTCCTCCTCGACGACGCGGAGGTCGCACCACAGGGCGAGTTCGAGGCCGCCCGCCACGGCGTGGCCGGCGACGGCCGCGATGACGGGCTTGGACAGCTCCATCCGGGTCGGGCCCATCGGGCCGTCGCCGTCGGGCGTCACCCGGTTGCCCCGCTCCGTACCGATGGCCTTGAGGTCGGCGCCCGCGCAGAACGTTCCTCCCTCACCCCACAGCACGGCCACCGAGGTGTCGTCGTCTTCTTCGAACGCGCGGAAGGCGTCGGCGAGTTGACGTGCTGTCGGTCCGTCTACGGCGTTGCGGGCGGCGGGCCGTGACAGCACGATGGTCGTCACCGGGCCGTTCCGTTCGGTACGGACGGCGGCGTCGGCGGGGCCGGCGGGGTTCGGGTCTGCGGGCGGCGCCGGGGTGTCGGTCATGGCGGCATTCTCGCGCGACGCCCCGGCGTCGGCCACTCCCCTGGGCGAAACCCTGTCCCCACACCACACTCGACCGCACCGACAGCCCGGACGGCTAACGACCTTGAGAGCGACATCAGCTTCCGGATCTGCCTGGCGGCCTGGAGCTCTGCGCGATCAGGACGCCGCTGAGGAGGAGTGACGCCGGTCGGGCGGATCACGGTCGCCGCAGTCTTGACCGGCGCGTCCTGGTCAGGGAGTGGACCTCAGCGGCGGTGCCTGCCGCGTGATCCCGGGTGGCTGGAGTAGGGGCGAGGGCTCGGGTCCGGGGTCATCGGTGTCGACGACTCCGGCGGCCGTGTGGTCGAAGTCGGCGGGCCAGCGGGTGCGCTCACTGGCCAGGGCGCCGGTCAGGCGTGCTTCAACAAGGTGGGCGGTGCTCAGGTCGGTGCCGCGCAAGTCGGCCATGCGGAGGTCGGCGCGGTGGAAGACCGCGCCGTGGGCGTCGGCCTTACGCAGGTTTGCCTCGCGCAGGTCGGCGTCGGTGAAGTCGGCGTCACGCAAGTCGGTTTCGACCAGCTTCGCGGCCCGTAGGTCGGCCAGAACGCAGCGAGTCCGGCGGAGAATCGCAGTCGTGAGGTCGGCGTGCCGCAGGTTGACCGAGACCAGGGACGCCTGGGTCAGATTGGCGTGGTACAGGCCCGCCGCCTCCATGGAAGCGCGGTCGAAGTTGACCTCGGGGAACCACAGTCCGTCGCAGTCGGCCCGGCGCAAGTCGGTGATGCTGAGATTGACCCAGGGCTGCTCCCGGTGCTGGCACAGCACGCCGAGCGCGGTCAGCGCCACCTGGGCGTCGGCGGCGCGGGTCTCCAGGGGTGCGATGTCGTTGATGGGCACGTCTGCCGCCGGTGATTCGGGCCCGGCGGGTGGCCAGGGCAGGTGTGTACGCAGATACGCGGCCTGGATGGAGATGATGGCCTCCCGGTCGCGGGCGGAGTGCTCAGCGATCCGCCACAGCGCGTGCAACCCGCCGATGCGCACATCCGGCTTGTCGCTGCCCAGCTGGTCGACGGCCCGGCTGAATCGGTCGGTGACGTAGCCCTCCTGGGTGGCGCGCAAACCGTCCTGGCTCACCCGCAGTTGCCGCCAGGTGGCGTACGCGCCGAAGAGCACGACCAGGCCGCCGACCACCTGCAGAAGGGTCGTACGGACAGCGTTCACCGCGGTGAGCCGATCCTGCGCGGAGACGCTCGCCCCGGCGAGATCGTGGTCGACCACCACCCCCGGCAGTACGACGAACACCGAGCCCAGAACGACCAGCCCCGCCCCGGCCAGCAGTCCTGCGGCTATACGACGTCTGACCAGCCCGGTGCGCCACGGCCGCCGCCCGCGGTCTGGTTCCCCCATCTCCATGGGCATGGGAGCCTAGGCTCCGCTCAGAAGACGAACAAGAGTGGGTGCCAGTGGCCCGTGACATGAGAACGGCCTTACGGGTTGCCTGAGTTGTGAGGCTTTCCTGGCCCGTGCGGCCGGTCCACGACCCAACCGCCGTGCGGCACCGAGGGCATCGCCGAGCAGTTCCACCGGCACCCCAGGGTCAAGGCCGAGGTCGACGTACCGGGGCCTGGCCAACGAGTTCCCCGGCCAGGTCAGCGGTGCGGACCGCCTACCGCAGCATGGTCAGGGTGCGGCCGGGGGACGGGCGGTCGGCGCGGGAGGCGGGCCAGGGCAGGCAGGTCTGCGGGATGCCCTGCTCGCCCGCCGTGCGGCGTTCGAACGGCCACACCGTCGCCGGGTCGATGCGCCGGACGGCCCGGTCCAGCGCCTTCCGCCGTCCGTCGGGCGGGGCGGAGGCGTCGCCCCAGGGCCAGCGGGAGTCCGCGCAGAGCCTGGCGGCGTGCAGCCCGGAGCTGGAGTCAGCCGGGGGCTCGTCGGACGGAGCGGAGAACTCGGCGACCAGCGCGTCGAGGCGGGTGGGGTCGCCGGCGGCGGAGGCGTGCAGGGCGTTCAGGATGCCGAGTGTCCGTTCCACCACCGACCAGGACCACGCCGTCTTCGTCGACACGCTCCACGCCGCGTTCGGGCGCTTCCCTGAAACCCCGGCCGAGGACGATGGCGGCGTCTGGTGGGCGGCGTTGGAGCGGGAACGGTGTCTGCTCGCCCGGGCGGCGGACGGGCGGCCCGTCGGCACCGCCGGTACGTACGCCTTCGAACTCACCCTGCCCGGCGGATCTCTCGCGCCCGCCGCCGGGGTGACCGCCGTCGGCGTCGTTCCCTCGCACCGGCGCCAGGGTGTGCTCAGCGCGATGATGCGGCATCAGCTCACCGAGCTGCGGGCGGGCGGAGAGTTCCTCTCCGTGCTGCTGGCCTCGGAGGCCGCGATCCACGGCCGGTTCGGCTACGGACCGGCGACGTACACGCGGCGCCTGACGGTGCGGCGCCACCAGGCGGCCTTCGCCCCGCTGCGGGCGAGCGCGGCGGACGGCGCCCCGGCGGAGGGAGCACGCGCCGGCTCGGTCGAGGTCCTGCGCCGTGCCGAGTGCGGGGAGATCCTCGAAGGGGTCTACGACCGCTACCGCCGTGCGCAGCCCGGCGCGTTGTCCCGGCCGCCCCGCTGGTGGGCCATGGGCGCGGGGCAGCTGCCGGTCTCCCGGGCGCCGCGTTACGTCGCCGTCCACCGGGACGCCGACGGTGTCCCGGACGGGTACGCGAGCTATTCGATCGGCGAGCCCGACACCCTGACGGTGGACGAGACCATCGCCACCGACGACGCCGCCTTCACGGCCCTGGCCCGCTTCCTGCTGGGCCATGACCTGGTCGCCCAGGTCGTGTTCAAGCACCTCCCGCCCGAGCACCCGCTGCGCTGGCAGCTCGCGGACTTCCGCGCGGGCACGCTGAGCGGCGAGACCGACTGGCTGCACCGCCCGAGCAACCTCGTCCGCACCGGACACATCCGGGCCCACCACCCGGCGGCGGCCGCCCTCGCCGACGCCCTCTTCCGCGCCGAGCGCCCGCCGCACTGCCTGCACTGGTTCTGACCGGGTGCCACCTCAGCCGTCCGAGCCCCCGGTCGGCTGGAGCGCTTCCACGACGAAGAACAGGAAGCAGGGGCCGGCGGCGAGGGCCTGGAAGGCGTCGGGGAACAGGTCGCGGGCGGCCGGGTCGGGCTGCGGCTCGCTGATGCCGGTCACGCGGAAACCGGCGGCCGTGAAGGCGTCCGTCATCGCGTGCAGCGGCTTGCGCCAGAACCTCATGGGGGCGGGCTGCCCGCCGAGCAGCCAGTCGAAGGTGTAGCTGGTGGTGGCGAAGTAGTCGGGCCGGGGTTCCCGGATCGTGTAGGCGACGAACGGATGGTCCACCGACGCGATCAGCCGGCCGCCGGGCCGGAGCACGCGCCGGAACTCGGCGAGCGTCGGACCCCAGTCCTCCAGGTAGTGCAGCACCAGCGACGCGACGACGTCGTCGAACGCGCCGTCCGCGAACGGCAGCGGGTCGCGCAGATCGGCCACGTGCAGCGCCGCGTCCGCTCCGAGCCGCCGCCTGGCCAGCGCCAGCATCCCGGCGCTGGCGTCGACACCGGTGACGGCCGCGCCACGGTCGCGCAGGGCGGCGGTCAGCGGGCCCGAGCCGCACCCGGCGTCAAGGATCCGACGGCCGGCCACGTCTCCGGCCAGGGCCGTCATCGCGGGCCGCTCGTAGTACGCGTTCACGAGGCTGTGCTCGTTCTCCGCGGCGTACGCCTCCGCGAAGCGGTCGTAGTCGTTGACGGAGTGGTCGGACATGTCGGCTGCTCGGTCCATGGCCGCAGCCTAGTAGTCACATGATCCTCGGGGCGGGCCCGTGCCCGGCGGATCAGGTCCGGGCGTCAGTCTCCGCCGCCCAGCTCCCAGGCCTCGATGTCCCGGTAGCGGATGGGTCCGGGGCCGCGGCCGACGTTGCTGCCGACGAGGTGGAGGCGTTCGGTGTGCCAGGTGCGGCCCCGGAATCCGGCGAGGGCGGCGGCCGTCTCGACCACGCTCGACAGGTCGTCGCGGCGGGCCCGGGCGAGGGTCAGGTGGGGGCGCAGGGGGCGGCCCTCGTAGGGGATGCCGCAGTCGTTCACCAAGGCCCGGACGTCCGCCGCGAGACGGTGCAGCCCGTCGAGGTCGCCGTCGATGCCGCTCCACAGGACCCGCTCGTCGAAGTGACCGCCGCCGTGCAGCGCGAGCCTCAACGGCCCTCGGGAGGCGGCGAGTTCCGCGAGGGGGCGCCGCAGGGGCGGCACGGCGGAGACGGGGAGCTCGCCGAGGAAGGCGAGGGTGATGTGCCAGTCCTCGATGCGGTTCCACCGCATCCGGGGGTACGCCGCGTAGGCGGGCAGCAGCTCCCGCTCCAGCTCGTCCTTCGCGTCGTCGGGCGGGGCGAGCGCGATGAACACGCGGACGGTCGCCTCAGGGGTCTCTTCTTTCACAGGAGCCTTCGTACCTTGCCGGACCCGCCCCAGTCACCCCGGGCCTCGTCGGGAAGCGCGGGAGCCGCCCGGCTGCTCCACCTGTTATTGGGACGCCTGGCTGACGGACGTGGCCGCGGGCGCCTGATCGGCACCCCGCGCGTCCCGGCACTCCCGGCGCTCCCGGCGCTCCCGGCGCTCCCGGGGGCTCCTCTCCCCCGCTCCTCGTCCGCCCGCGGCCAGCGCCGCGCAGAGGGCGGCCAGCGGAAGTTCCGCGAGGGCTGCCATGGCGATCGCCGTGATCAGCTCGGGTCCGGGGGCGGCGGTCGCGAGGTCGATGCAGGCGTCGGCGACGAGGAGGGTGGCGGCCGCCGCCGCAGGGGCGCGGTGGCGGGCGTCGCCGGTGAGGAGGCGACTCCCGGCCGTCAGGAGGGCCGCGGCCTCCAGGGCGTCGAGCGTGACCCAGGCCGCCGCCTCGACCGGCGGCAGGGTGCCGGCGAGGTAGCCGAGCCAGGGCAGCAGGACCAGGCCCGCGCCGAGCAGGACGCGGCCCTGGCGGCGCCGGGAGCGGCCGACCGGCTTCGGGTCGTTCCGAGCCCCGCCGGTCCGGACCGCGACGCCACCGCCCGCGCGGTCGGCCGTACGGTCGGCGGTCCACCCGCCGGTGCGGCGGCCCGCAGAGGCGGTCAAGGGGTGGGCGGCGATCAGGGCCATGGCGGGTGCCTTTCGGGGTTGCGGACCCGGTGTCCGGGCTCGTGATCAACACTCCTCCGCGGCCCCGCTCCGGTCAGTAACACCGGTGTCCGACTTGGGGTGGCACTGGCTATACCCCCGGTCCGGACACCAGCTGCATACCGGCCGGCGGAGGGCGCCCCGTACGGTTGGATCATGAAGGTCCCGCCCCGGACGCGGCGCGCGCTCACCCGCGTGGCCCGAGACACGTCCTTCCTCACCCTGGGGATACCGCTCCATCTCCTCATGGGGTTCCTGCTGTTCCTCGCCTCCGGTCTTCTGTGGGAGGTGATCAACGGCGGCGACGCCCAGGCGCCGGTGGTCCTGGGGGTCGCCGTCGTGCTCGCGGTCCTCGCCGTGCCGGCGCTGACGGTGGCCCAGATCTGGCGGTTCCGGCGGCTGCTCGGCATCGACATCCCGCGCCCGGGACGGCGGCGGCCGCTGCGGCAGGCCGGCTACCACTGCTTCACGGGCCTGCTCCTCGGCGCGCTCGAAGCGCTGCTGATCGCGCTGCTGGTGGCCGGGCTGGCCGCGGCCACGGTGTACGTGTGGATCTGGGCGGTGCCTTTCGAGTGGCGGATCGAGCACCGCGGGTACAGCGTCCAGGCGTTCTACATCACGCTGGCCGGGCTCGGCGCGCTCGCTCTCGTGCCCGCCCTCTCCCCGGCGCTCGTACGGATGGAGACGCACCTCGGGCCCCGGCTGCTGGGCCCCGACGGGAGCGAGGACCTGGCGCGGCGGGTCGCCGACCTCACCGAGAGCCGGGCGGGGGCCGTCGACGCGGCGGACGCGGAACGGCGCCGGATCGAGCGGGACCTGCACGACGGCGCCCAGCAGCGGCTGGTGTCGCTCGCGCTCAACCTGGGGATCGCGAAGGCGACGCTGAAGGACCTGCCGCCCGAGGCGCGGGCCGTGATCGAGGCGGCCCACCAGGAGGCGAAGGACGCGATCGAGGAGCTCAGCAACCTGGTGCGCGGGCTGCATCCGGCGGTCCTCGACGAACTGGGGCTCGACGCGGCCCTGTCCGGACTCGCGGCCCGCTCGCCGCTGCCGGTACGGCTGCGCGTCGACCTGCCTCCCCGCCAGGGGACGCCTCCTCCCGAACGATCCGCCTCCCCCGTCGAGGCGGTCGCCTACTTCGTGGTCTCCGAGGCGCTGACCAACGTCGCCAAGCACGCGCGCGAGGCGACCAGGGCGGACGTGACCGTCACGCGGCTGGGCGGGATACTGCGCGTGGTGATCGCCGACGACGGTGTGGGCGGGGCCGATCCGTCCAGGGGAAGCGGTCTGCGGGGGCTCGCCCAGCGCGTGCGGTCCGTGGACGGGACATTCCGGATGAGCAGTCCCGTAGGGGGACCGACCATGATGAGCGTGGAGTTGCCGTGCCCGACGTGAGGCGTGCCGTGATCGCCGAGGATTCCGTGCTGCTGCGGATCGGACTGGTCAAGGTGGTGGAGATGGCGGGCTTCGAGGTGGCGGCCGAGGCCGGGGACGCGCAGGGGCTGCTGGCCGCCGTCGAGGAACACCGGCCCGAGCTCGCGGTCGTGGACGTCCGGATGCCGCCCGGGTTCACGGACGAGGGGGTGCGGGCCGCCCTGTCCATCCGGCGGGAACGGCCGGAGACCGCCGTCCTGATGCTCTCCCAGTACGTGGAGGAGCGCTACGCGGCCGAACTGCTCGCGACCAACACGAGCGGGGTCGGCTATCTCCTGAAGCAACGGGTCGCGGACGTGGAGGAGTTCGTGGACGCGCTGCGCCGGGTCGCCGACGGCGGCACCGCGCTCGACCCGCAGGTCGTGGCGCAGCTGCTGGTCCGCAGGCCGAGCGACCCGCTGGAACGCCTGACGGCCCGCGAACGCGACGTCCTCGCCCTGATGGCCGAGGGCCGCTCGAACGCGGGCATCGCCGCCCAGCTCGTCGTCAGCGAGAGCGCCGTCGCCAAGCACATCAACAGCATCCTCGCGAAACTGGACCTCCCCCGCGTGGACGCCGACCACCGCCGCGTACTGGCCGTCCTGCGCTTCCTGGGCGTGGCGGGCTGACAGCGCTCCGCCCGTCTGCCGCGAAGAAGCGCACGCGTCGGCCGCCCGGGGACGCGCTCCCGGGCGGCCGACGTCTGCCGGGTTCGGGGCTCAGCGTGGCGCGGTGCCGCTGCCCGGGTCGTCGAGGCTGCTCGCCAGGGCCCAGATCACGAACACGTCGATCGCCATCACGAGGATCGACCAGAACGGCGCGTACGGCAGGAACAGGAACTGGGCGAGCAGGCTCAGCGAGACGAGGAGCAGGCCGGTGAAGCGTGCCCAGGTCGCGCCCTTCAGGAGGCCGGCGCCGGTGGCGGCGACGAGCGCGCCGAGGACGATGTGGATCCAGCCCCAGCTCGTGAGGCTCAGCTCGTACACGTACGAGCCGATGCGGGTGTACACGTCGTTCTCGGCCACGGCGGAGATGCCCTCCAGCACCCCGAGGATGCCGCTGCACAGCATCAGCACCGCCGCGAACGTCACCCCGCCGGCCACCCAGCCGCCGGTGTCCCGTCCGCCCCGGGGTGTCCCTGACGGCCGCGCTGTCTGCTGACTCATGCCCGTGTTCCCTTCTGCTGCTCCTGCCCCGTGCGCTCCCCCGGAGGACGAGCGGTACGCGCTGCTTCGAGCCTCCTCGGGACGCCGCCGCGCAACCACATGGAATCCGCCGAACAGGTGATCGTGGGCGCGTGTGATCGTGCGTCGCGGGCCGGAGGGGCACCGTCATGCCGTGGTACGGGCGCCCGGTGCGGCGGCGCCACGGCGCGGGGCGCTCTCGGGCACGAGCGTGGCGCCCACGACCATGCCGACCGCGATCGCGGTGACGATCACGACCAGTTTCAGCAGGTCCGTGAAGCCTTCCACCACGTAGCCGCCGGCCAGGGTGGTCAGGCCGCGCATGCCCAGCGAACCGACGGTGAGCGTGAAGAAGCCGGGCAGGACGAGGATCAGGCGGGGCGGTCGGCGCGGCCCCCGGGACAGGACCGTGGCCGCGGCGGCCAGCACCACGGCGGCGAGGAACGTGCCCGCGACCTCGCCGACCAGTTTGGTGGCCAGCGACTGCACGCCCACCGTCACGTACACGAGGAGCAGCAGGGGCCGGAAGAAGCGGCGGGGGACGGCGAAGGCGAGGACGGTGCCGGCCGTGAAGACGATCCAGGCGAGGAACAGGGCCCAGCGGGGCAGGTCGGACGCGGCGGCGATGTCGAACAGGGCGCGGGTGGAGGTGCCGGTGACGTACACGCCGAGCAGGACGCCGACGTAGAGCTGCACCAGGAGGAAGACGGCGTACACCAGGCGGATCGCGCCCGTGGTGACGAGCCCGGCGGCGAGTTCGGCGGTGGCGGCGCTCAGGTAGTCGCCGGGCACGAAGAAGAAGAGCGCGGGGAGCATCAGGAGTACGGGTCCGCCGCGGGCCGGATCCCCGGCGAAGAGCTCGATCGTGACGACCGAGACCGTGGTCGAGACGACCAGCGGGAGCACCCGGGCGAGCCGGGGCACCCGGTCCGCGGCGACGGCGAGGGCGGCGGCGATCGACGCGAGGACCGCGGTGGTGCCCAGCTCGTACCAGGTGGGCTGCATCAGCGGGGCGAACCCGAGCGAGAAGAGCACGATGCCGAGGAACTTCAGCCACCACGGGTACGGGGCCGGGGCCGTCTCGATCCGGGCCAGGCGACGCCCGGCTTCCGTCACGTCGGCGCGGCCCTCCCGTACGTCGGCGAGGAGCGGTTTCAGGGCCGCCGTCCGGTCGAGGCGGAACACCTCGGGGAAGCCGTGCACGGTCGCGGTCCGGGTCCGGCCGTCGGCGGCCACCACGGTGAGGGTGGCGGCCTCCGGTACGAGCAGCAGCGCGGCGTCGCCGCCCAGGCCTCGGGCGGAGTCGGTGACGGCGACGCCGATGAGGTGGGCGCCTTCGCCGGAGGAACGCAGCAGGAGGCCGGTGAGACGGACCAGGAAGGCGGTGAGGTCGTCGATCGGGGCCGGGGCCGCCGCGACGGCGGGCCCCTGCGGCTCGTGCGCGGGCGGCATGGACACCTGTCCAGATGGCCGCTCGCCTGCCCCGCCGGGCGGATCCTCGGGCGGCCGCTCCCCCGGGCCTTCGGGTAGCCGCTTCCCCGGGTCCCCGGGCCTCCGCTCCCCCGCCCCGCCGGACGGCTCCCCGGGCGGCCCTGACTCTTCCACGCCGAGCTCCCTCCGACCTTCGGCGACGCCGGTGACCAGCGTCCCCCGGATGCACGCGTTCGGCATCCGGGGGCAGCGGTCAGGCTGTCGCCGGGTTCGTCGGCGGGTGCCGCGATGGCCGGGGAGTTCGGGCGACGGCGCGCGCTCTCACGCCGGAGCGGCGGTCAGGCCAGGGCGAGGAAGAGCTTCTCGAGTTCCTCCTCCGACATGGGCGGGGCGTCGGCGGCGCTCTCGGCGAGGCATTGCCGCATCCCGCTCGCCACGATCTTGAACCCGGCCCGGTCGAGGGCCCGGGAGACGGCGGCGAGCTGGGTGACCACGTCCTTGCAGTCGCGGCCGGCCTCGATCATCGCGATGACGGCGGCGAGCTGCCCCTGGGCGCGGCGCAATCGGTTCAGGACGGGGCGCACGGCCCCTTCTTCCACCTGCACGGAGTCCTCCTCCACTCTCACCCCCACCCATCAGGATACCCCTAGGGGTATCAACCACTGCTTTTCGCCCGCACCCGGGCGACGGTCACGGCCAGCAGCACCGCGCCCAGCACGCCCCAGGTCGCCGGGTGGCCCCACAGGCCGGTACCGAGCTGCTGGGTGAGGACGAAGACGCCCATCACCACGACGAACCAGCCGAAGGCCCGGCGCAGGGAGTCCTGCGGGATGCGGCCCGCGAAGCGCCCGCCGATGACACTGCCCACCACCGCCACCGCGGTCACCGTCAGGGCGAGGCCCCAGTCGATCCCCACGCCCGAGAGGTGCCCGGCGAGGCCGGCGAAGGAGTTCATCGCGATGACCAGCAGCGAGGTGCCGACGGCGATGCCCATGGGCAGTCCGGCGAGGAGCGCGAGCGCCGGGACGACGAGGAACCCGCCGCCGGAGCCGACCAGGCCCGTGACCGCGCCGACGACCAGGCCCTCGACCGCGATGTGCTTGAGGGGCAGGTCCCGGCGCCGAGGCTTCGGCTCGGCGCCGCGCCGCGACGTGCGGAGCATGGCGACCGCGGTGGCGAGCATCATCAGGGCGAACGCGATGAGGAGCGCCGTACCGGGGACGTACGCGGCGAGCCGGCCGCCCCCGTACGCGCCCACCATGCTGAACGCGCCGAACAGGAGACCCGCCTTCCAGCGCACCCGGCGGGCGCGGGCGTGGGGCACGAGCGCGGCGAGGCTGGTGACACCGACGACGAAGAGCGACGTGGCGATGGCCTCCTTCGTTCCCTGCCCCGCCAGGTAGACCAGGATGGGCACGGTCAGGATCGAGCCGCCGCCGCCGAGGACGCCGAGGGTGACGCCGACGAACAGGGACGCCACGACGACGAGGGCGGTCACGGAGTGTTCCGCAGTTCCGCGATGACGGTGCGGATGTCGGTGCGCGGCCCCCGGTTGTAGGGCAGCTTGGAGAGCAGGACGCCCATGGCGCAGGTGTTGCTGACGGCCGCGTACGTCAGACCGGCACCGACCGCGGTGCCGATCAGGTGCGCGCCGGGCACGAACACGCCGACGACACCGGTGAGGAGCACCATGGAGCCCGCGACGAGCCGGACCTGGCGCTCCATGTCCCACCGCTCGGGGCCCCGGTTCGCGGGTGCCCCGGCCGCCTCCCAGGCGTTCATGCCGCCTGCGAGGACCCGGAGGTTGGGCAGGCCCGCCTCGGCGAGGGCCTTCTCGGCCTGGGTGGCGCGGGCGCCGGAGCGGCAGACGAGCACGACCTCCTCGTCCAGGTGGGACAGCAGCTCGGCACGGTGCTCGCGCAGGGTGGCGAGGGGCACGTTGTACGAGCCCGGTATGTGAACGGTCCGGAACTCGCCGGGGGTCCGCACGTCGAGCAGCCGTGGCGCACGCCCTTCACGGACGAGCGCGTGCAGGACGGCGGGGGTGATCGACGAGGTCGAGGAAGAGGAGGGGGAGGGGGAGGGGGAGTTCTCGGTCATGTGGGCGTGGCTCCTGTACAGAGAAGGGTGAATACCCAGGGGGGTATTCGTGGGGGCGTGCGGGACCCCAAGGCCCCGTGACTGACGGGGGCGGAAAGCGGGCAGGCCCCGGCGGGCGGGGGCCTGCCGTCAGGGGCCCGGCGGGCGGGCCCGTCAGGCCTCGGCGCGCTCGGACGCCAGAGCCCAGGCGGTGTAGCCGCCGAGGATGTCGGAGACGTCGTCGAAGCCGCGGTGGCGCAGGAGGCTCGCCGCGATCGACGAGCGGTGGCCGCCGGCGCAGTGCAGGACCAGGGGCCGGTCGGTGGGGAGTTCGTCCGTGCGCGCGGGCAGTTCGCTCAGCGGGATGTGCAGGGCGCCGTCGATGAGGCCGTGGGCGCTCCGCTCCCCGCAGGTGCGCACGTCGACGACGAGCGGGGGCGCCTCGCCCGCCAGTGCGGCGCGGAGGCGGGCGGCGGTCAGGCGGCTCGCGGGGGTGACGTCGTCGGTGAGGGCCGCGAGGGCGTCCTCGGGGTTGCGCAGGTAGCCGACGACGTGGTCGAAGCCGATGCGGGCGAGGCGGGTGACGACCTCCTCCTCGCGGTTCTCCGGCGCCATGACGATCAGTTCGTCGGCCGGGTCGAGGACGGTGCCGGCCTGTTCGGCGAACCGGCCTTCGGCGGGCACGTTGACGGCGCCGCGCAGGTGTCCGTTGGCGAACTCCTGCGGGGAGCGGGCATCGACCACGACCGCGCCGGAGCGGCGCAGTGCGGCGAAGTCGGGTGCGGACAGCGGCCGCGGGACCGACGTCGCGTCGTACAGGAGGCGGTCCTTGCGGTTGAGTTCGGCGTCGTAGGCGAAGTAGCCGGGCGCGGCGGACTGTCCGGCGGTGACGAGCGCGACGAACTCCTCGCGGCCCATCGGGGCGCAGGCGTAGTTGGTGGCGCGCTGCTCGCCGATGGTGGAGGACTTCTCCGTGGAGAGGTTCTTGCCGCAGGCGGAGCCGGCACCGTGGGCGGGGAAGACCCGCACCTCGTCAGGGAGGGCCATCAGCTTGTTCTGGACGCTGTCGTGGAGCATGGCGCCGAGTTCTTCGGCGGTCACCCCGACGGAGGCGAGCAGGTCGGGGCGGCCGACGTCGCCGATGAACAGCGCGTCGCCGGTGAGCACGCCGTACGGCACGGTGTCGGCGGCCTGCTCGTACACGAGGACGCTGATCGACTCGGGGGTGTGGCCGGGTGTCGCCAGGATCTCCAGGGTGACGTCGCCGAGCCCGATGCGCTCGCCCTCGGCCAGCTTGCGGATGGGGTACTCGGTCTCGGCGCCGCTGCCGTAGCCGATCCAGGCGCCGGTGCTGTCGGCGAGCTCCAGGTGGCCGGCGACGAAGTCGGCGTGGAAGTGGGTGTTGATCACGCCGACGACGGTGAACCCGTGCGCGGTGGCGTCGGCGAGGTATTCGGAGACGTCGCGGCGGGGGTCGACGACCACGGCCTGTCCGGTCGTCTCGTCGGCGATCATGTACGACGCCTGGGAGAGGCAGTCGAGGTAGTACTGGGCGAAGAACACGCCGATTCCTCCATCGGGGACGCGCGTCCGGTCGGAACGGAAGGGGCGGACGCGCCGGGTTTCTATACCCCCCTGGGTATCGATGCCTCCGACCGTAAACAGGCGGACCGGCCCGAGTCAAATACCCCCCTAGGTATCCTGGATCACATCGGAAAAATACCCATGGGGGTATGTTGGCCAGCTGAAACACGAACAGGACGGTGGATCGCGATGACTCAGCGGACGGAGGCGGCCGAGCCCCCACCCGTGGCGGAGGCCCCCTCCACGGGCGGCACGGTGCGGCTGGGGCTGCGGGAGAACCGGGCGCAGTTCGGCCTTCTCGTCGTCGTCACCGTGGCGGTCGGCGCGCTCGTCGGCCTGGAGCGCACCACGGTCCCGCTGATCGGCGCGGAGGTGTTCGGGCTCACCAGCAACCTGGCCGTCTTCTCGTTCATCGTGGCCTTCGGCCTGACCAAGGCGCTCACCAACCTCGCCGCCGGCGCCCTCACCGCCCGCTTCCGGCGCAGGCAGCTGCTGCTCGCCGGATGGCTGGCGGGTTTGCCGGTGCCCTTCGTGCTGGCGTGGGCGCCGTCGTGGTGGTGGATCGTGGCCGCGAACGTGCTCCTCGGCGTGAACCAGGGCCTGACCTGGTCGATGACGGTCAACATGAAGATCGACCTGGTGGGCCCGGCCCGCCGGGGCCTGGCCACCGGCCTGAACGAGGCCGCCGGCTATGTCGCCGTCGGCGCGTCCGCCCTGCTCACCGGCTACCTGGCCACCCAGTACGGGCTCCGCCCCGCCCCCGAGCTCATCGGTGTCGTCTTCGTCGCGGCGGGCCTCGGGCTCTCCCTCCTGGCCAAGGACACCACCGCCCATCTGGCGCTCGAACTCGCCCGGCACCCCTCGCCGCCGGGGGAAACGGGGAAGACCTCCTTCGCGAGCGTCTTCGCCCGTACCTCCTGGCGGGACCACTCGCTGCGCGGTGCGAGCCAGGCGGGCCTGGTGAACAACCTCAACGACGGCCTGACCTGGGGCGTCTTCCCGTTGCTCTTCGCCGACCACGGGCTCGGCATCGCCGCGATCGGTCTGATCAAGGGGCTCTACCCGCTCCTGTGGGGCTTCGGGCAGATCCCGGCCGGCCACCTGGCCGACCGGATCGGACGCAAACCCCTCGTCGTCACGGGCATGCTGATCCAGGCCGGCGGCCTCCTCGTCGCGCTCGCACTCCTCGACCGCCCGCTGCTCGCCGGACTCCTCTCCGCCGTGGGCCTCGGCATCGGTACCGCGCTGGTCTACCCCGCGCTCATCGCCGCCGTCTCCGACCGCGCCCACCCCTCATGGCGGGCGAACGCGCTCGGCACGTACCGCTTCTGGCGCGACATCGGCTACGCGGGCGGCGCCCTCCTCGCGGGTGTCCTCGCCGACGCGATCGGCCTGGACGCGACGGTCCTGACGGCCGCCGCCCTGACCGCGGCCTCCGGCCTGCTCGCCGGGCGCTGGATGACCGGCCGGGAGAAGACCTCCGGCACGGCTCCGGCACCCGGCGGCCCCTGAGTCAGGCGCGGTAGGCGACGAGCGCCATCATCCCGGCCTCGCCGTGGTACGCGTTGTGGCAGTGGAGCATCCACCGGCCGGGGTTGTCCGCGTCGAAGTCCACGGACAGGGTCCTCCCCGGCAGGACGATGGCGGTGTCCTTGCGGGGGCCCTCGGCACCGAGCCGGTAGGTGTGCCCGTGCAGGTGCATGGGGTGCCACATGTCGGTGCCGTTGACGAACTCCAGGCGGACGCGGCGCCCTTCCTCGACCAGCAGGGGGTTCGCCGTCTGGTCCTTCATGTCGAAGCGCCTGCCGTTCAGGGCCCAGTCGTACCTCGCCATGCCGCCGCTCAGCTCGACCCGGTGGACGATGTCCGGCTTCGCCGCCTCCAGGCGTACCGCGTCGGCGGCGCGCAGCCGGTCGGCCGTCACGAGCCGTCCGTCCAGCTCCTTCGGGCGCGCGGTCGGGGCCGGCACGGCACCCGAACCTGTCCGCACCAGGGCCCTACCGGTGGCGTTCTTGCCCTCCGCCAGGGCGACGAGCGGGAAGACGCCGTCGCCGAGGGTGACGAGGACGTCGTACCGCTCCCCCATGGCGACGAGGAGCGCGTCGACCTCCTCGTGCCGCACGGGGAACCCGTCGGTGTGCGTGACCGTCATCCGGTGGCCGCCGAGGGCCACCCGGTACGCGGTGTCGGCACCGGCGTTGACGATGCGCAGGCGCACCTTCTGGCCCGGCTTGCCGCGGTGGACGTCCGGGTCGGCGGGAACACGCCCGTTGACGAGGTGGTGCGGGTACGCGACATCGCCCGCGTCGCCGCCGAGCAGGTCGCTGCGGGCGCCCATCAGCATGAACGGCATCGCCGTACCGGCGCCGGAGGGAGACGGGGAGGCGGAACCGCCACCCATGTCCATGGACGGCATGTCACCCATGTCGTGGCCGCCCATCCCCTGGGCGACCTCCGCGAAGGCCTGGTCCGGGGTGCCGGTGACACCGTCGAGCCAGTCGTCGAGGACGACGACCCACTCCGCGTCGTACCCCAGGGGCTCCCTGGGGTCCTCCACGATCAGCGGGGCGTACAGACCACGGTCGAGCTGGACGCCGACGTGCGGGTGGAAGAAGTACGTACCGGGGTCGGGGGCGATGAAGCGGTACGTGAAGGTGGAGCCCGGCCGGACGGGGGCCTGCGTGGCGGGCGGCACTCCGTCCATGTCGCTGCGCAGGGCGATCCCGTGCCAGTGGACCGAGGTGGTGGTGCGGTCCGGCAGCTGGTTGGAGAGTTCGGCGACGAGGGTGTCGCCCGCGGAGATCCTGAGCTCCTTGCCGGGGACGCGCCCGTCGTAGGCCCAGGTCCGCGCGGTGATGCCGGCGCCCAGGTCGACCACGGCCGACGCCGCCGTGAGGGTGTGTTTCCGCTCCGCACCGCTCCCGGCGCGGGCCTTCTCGACCCTGGTGACCTCGGGCCCGGAGGCGCTGACGAGCGACGGGGCGCCGCTCGGGGTGGAGGGGGATCCGGAACAGGCGGTGAGCGCGCCCGCGCCGGCGGCGCCGAGTCCGGCGAGGAGGACGGAACGGCGGTGGACGGGATGCATGCGTGGAGTCCTTGTCTCAGATGCGATCGGGCCTGTGGAGCCGCACGTACGCAGCGCCGGGTGGCGCCGCGGTGTGGCGGCGTGGCGGCCTATATGCGCAGCTGAGAGAGGGTCAGCAGGTCGGGCGGGCGCCCGGGTATGGAGTCGGGTACGGGTCGCCCGCCCGTACCGAGGGGTGGGTGAGCGCTCCGGCCGACGCCTCCGAGGGCCCTGGCGGCGCCCGTGGGCGAGTCGACGACCGGGGCCACGCAGTGCCCCATGCCGGGCGCGGAACAGGCACCCATGGCGGGAGCGGACGTCTGCGCGTGACCGGCCGCCGCCCCGGCATGGGTCATGGCGCGGACGGCCGGAGCAGGAGCTGTCGCGGCCTCATGGTGGACGAGAACGGCGAAGGCGGCGAAGAACAGGGCCAAGGCGCCGAGCACCCGACGGGCGCCATGACGCCCCCGCGATCCGACCGGAATCACTGACCCTCCCCCCGCTCTCGGTGTACATGTCCGCAACCAACCTACTAAGTGGTTTCACACTCCTTTCAGGCTAGCGCCCCGTCCCGTAAAGGCAGCGTCAGAAAGTATTTGGCGCCCTCCACCTCTCACAGGCCGACGGACACCGGATCACCGGCACTTGTCACTCATCAGCTAAGTTGCTTAGCATTCGAGCGCTCCTCCGGTCGCCTGCCGGGCCCGTGCCCCGGCCCCGGCCGGAGGAGCCCTCCCGAGGAAGAAGGAGCTGGCCCATCGTGGCGTCCCACCGCCGTCCCAAGCCCTCACGCCCCCGCTACGCGGGTGTGCTCACGACGACCGCGGCGGCGGCCGTGGCGCTCTCCGCGCAGACCGCCTGGGCCGACCCCGCGCCCGACCCCAGGAAGAAGGGCGTGCAGGCCGAGATCGACCGGCTCTACGAGGCGGCCACGCAGGCGACGGAGAAATTCAACGGCGCCAAGGAGAAGGCCGACGCCCTGCAGAAGCAGGTGGGCACCCTCCAGGACGCCACCGCCCGCAAGCAGGGCGAGCTCAACAGGCTGCGCGACCGGGTCGGTTCGCTGGCCGCCGCGCAGTACCGGGGCGGCGGGCTCGATCCGTCGATGCAGCTGATGCTCTCCGCCGATCCCGACACCTTCCTTGAGCGCGCGAGTCTGCAGCAGCGCCTCGGCGAACGGGACGTGAACGCCCTCCAACTCTTCGAGGCGCAGCGCCGGGAGCTCCAGCAGCAGCGCACGGAGGCCGCGCGGAAGCTGGCCGAGCTGGAGGCCACCCGTGGTGAGCAGCGCCGCAAGAAGGCGGAGGTGCAGGGCAAGCTGGAGAAGGCGCGGAAGCTGCTGAACACCCTGTCCGCCGAGGAGCGGGCGCGGATCACCCAGGCGGAGGACCGTGCCAACCGGGCGGGCGCCCGCGCGGACCTCGGCAACGAGTCGAGCGCGTCCTCGCGCGCCGCCGCCGCGTTCGCCGCGGCCCAGAGCCGGGTCGGGTTGCCGTACGTGTGGGGGGCGAGCGGTCCGGGGTCCTTCGACTGCTCGGGGCTGACGTCGTGGGCGTTCCGGCAGGCGAACGTGACCATCCCCCGTACCTCACAGGCGCAGGCGAACGTGGGCACCCGGATCAACTCGCTCGGCGACCTGCGGCCCGGCGACCTCATCATCATGCGGACCGACCTGAGCCATGTGGGCTTCTACGCGGGCAACGGGCAGATCCTGCACGCCCCCAAGCCCGGGGCGCAGGTCCGTTACGAGTCGATCGCGCGCAGCGGGATGCCGTTCATGTGGGGCGTCCGGCTCTGACCCGTGCCCGTCCGCGGGCCCGCGGACGGGCACGGGTCAGAAGGGTCCGCAGCCGAGGAGCATCGGGAACAGTGGGGCGCCGGCCGCCGCGAGCGCGACGCCGAGCCGGGTCGCGCCGTGCGGTCTGGGCTGCGGGGTGAGGACCCGGCGCAGCCGGATCAGCGCGCTGGGGCCGCCCATTCCGAGGGCGGCCCGGGGCACGCGCCCGGCCGCCACCTCGCACAGGGCCGTCGCGAGGGCGTCCCGCGAGTGCAGGCGCAGGGCGCGGTCGTCCGCGGCCATCTCCAGGAGGAGCAGCGTCTGCTCCTGGCCGTGCCGGGCGAGCGGCAGTCGCGGGAACGCCCGGGCGAAGGCGCGCAGGACCATCTGGATCAGGTGGTGGCGGCCGTCGATGTGGGCGCGTTCGTGCGCGAGGGCGGCGCGCACCTGCTCGTCGTCCAGGGCGTCGAGGGCACCGCGGGTGACGACGACGCGGGCCGGCCGGGCGGGGAGGCAGTACACCGCGGCGACGGGGTGCTCGACGATCGTCGCCCCGTACGTCGTCGAGGACCGGCCGATCAGCCGGAGCGTTTCGAGCTGACGGCGCCGTTCGGCCCGTGCCGTCCAGGCCGTGCGGAGCAGCCAGAAGACGGGGAGGAGGACGACTCCGGCCGGGGCGAGGAGGACGGCGGTGTCGCGGAACGTCGGGGCCGCCGTGGCACCCGCCGGAGTGTTCTCGGCGAGTCCGCAGGCGCTGAGCAGGCCGATCAGACCGTCGTGGACGTGCTGCTCCGTCATCACCAGGTGGTAGACGGCGAGTGCGGCCGAGACGACGAAGGTGACCATCAGCAGCAGCCAGACCGCGACGGCGAGGACGGGCGCGCGGTGCGGCCAGCGGGCCCGGGCCAGGACGTGGGGGGCGGCGGCGCCGACGAGCACGGCGTACCCGGCGAGCACGGCGGCGGTGATCACGACTCGCTCCGGCGCTTGGCGGCGCGCAGAGCGGCGCGCAGGGCCTCCACCTCGCTCGGTGAGATCTGCTCGACGAAGCTGGCCATCACTCCGGCGGTGTCGGGGCTGCCCTCCAGGGCGTCCTGCATGCGGGTGGCGGTGTACTGCTGCCGGGAGCACGTCGGCTCGTAGAGCCAGGCGCGGCCGTCCTTCTCGCGGGTCAGCATGCCCTTGCCGTAGAGGATGTCGGCGACGGTCTTGACGGTGCTGTACGCGAGGGGCCGCTGCTTGTTCAGGTCGTTGAGGACCTCGCGCGCGGTGGCGGGGCGGCCCCAGGACCACAGGCGGTCCATGATCTCCGCCTCCAGCTCGCCCAACTGACGCACGCCCGCTCCCTTCGCCACCGGCGGCCGCACCGTAGGGCCGCGGTGGCTCCCATCGTAGCCGCGGGTCGGGCGGGCCCCGGGCGCGACCGCCCCTGGGACCGGCGCCGGTACTCGCGCGCGCTCCCGGGGTGGCGGGGCAGGTCCACACGTCAGGACGCCGGCAGCAGGACCCGCGCGCTGAAGGACCCGGCGCAGCCAGCGGGTGCGGGCGTCGCGCGCGTCCTGGCTGAGGGCGGCGCCGGGGGCCACGGTGTCGAAGCCGTGGAAGGCGCCGGGCCAGACGTGGAGTTCGGCCTGGCCGCCGGAGCGCCAGATCGCGTCGGCGTAGGCCACGCCCTCGTCGCGGAACGTCTCGGCGGAGCCGACCTCGACGTACGCCGGCGGCAGGCCGGACAGGTCGGTCGCGCGCGCGGGTGCCGCGTGGGGCGGCAGGTCCGGGGTGCCGTACCGGTCGCCCAGCAGCGCCTGCCACGCGGTCGCGTTGGAGCTCCGGTCCCAGGTGTCGACGCCGGCCATCTGGTGGCTGGAGAACGTGTCGCCGCGGTCGTCGAGCATCGGGCTCAGGAGCAGTTGCCCGATCGGCGCGGGTCCCCCGCGGTCGCGGGTGAGCAGGGCGAGCGCGGCGGCGAGTCCGCCGCCGGCGCTCTTGCCGCCGATGACGATGCGGTCCGGGTCGATGCCGAGGGCGGCGGCGTTCCCGGCCGCCCAGACGAGCCCGGCGTAGCAGTCCTCCAGCGGTCCCGGGTAGCGCGTGCGCGGGGCCAGGCGGTACTCGACCGAGATCACGGCCAGTCCCAGCGGGAGCGCCCACGCGCGGAGCAGCTGCGGGACGACGGACCACGCGTTGCCCATGATCATGCCGCCGCCGTGCAGGTAGTACAGCAGCGGCAGCGGGCCGTCGGTGCCGGCCGGGCGGGCGCTCACCAGCGTGACCTCCGGGCCGCCGGGCGCCCCCGGCACCCGCAGCTCCGCCACCTCGAAGCGCCCGTCGGCCCGGAGCTGCTCGACAGTCGGGCGGGGCCGTGCCAGCGCGTCCCGCTCCTGCCGGGCCGCGAGGTTCTCCGGCGTGTACGGCTCCCGTGCCTCCTCCCCCAAGGCGCCCAGCGCCACGCGCAGTTCGGGGTCGAGCGGGGGCGGGGATGCCGGTGTGGGGCGGTGGGTGCCGGTCATGAGGCCAGTATCCCGGGGCCTTCCCGGTGGCGAACCCGGGGGTCGAGCCCGGCTACGAGGCCGCGTTCGAGGAGTGGGCGAAGGGCATTCTCGACAGCGCCGCCGCGTTTCCCGGGCATCTCGGCTACGGGCTCTTCCGTTCGTCCGGTGGGGACGCCCCCTGGTTCCTCGTCCACCGGTTCCGGGACGCGGAAGCCTGCCGGGTGTGGCAGGAGTCGCCGGAACTGGCGGCCTGGTTCGCCCACTGCGAGGGGCACCACCACACCGAGATCGCGCGCCGGAAACTCACCGGCATGGAGACCTGGTTCGCCAAGCCCGGCTCGACGCGTCCGGCTCCGCCCCGGTGGAAGATGGCGATCAGCGCGACCCTCGCGATCTACCCGGTCTCCCTGCTCGGCGCCTACTTCCTCGTCCCCCGGCTCACCGGGCTGCCCCTGGCCCTGAGCACCGTCCTGACCGCCTGCGTCTTCAACGTCCTGATGACGTACGTGACGATGCCGACGGTCAGCAGGCTGCTGCGGGGGTGGCTCGGCAGATAGCCGCAAGCCGATAGCGGATGGCCGCGCTGGTTCCCGTACCCGTAACCGTGCACGTCAGGCGCGCTCGGCCCCGCTCGTCGCGCTCGCCTCGGGCGCCAGGGGCTCCGTGGTCTCCTCCCCTCCCCTGGCGGCCCTCAGCGTCAGGGTCGCCACCGTTCCCGCCAGGACGCCCCACGTCAGGGCGGCCGGTACGCCGTTGCCGAGGTTCCCGGAGACGTAGAGGAGCCCGTACCGCAGGCCGGTGGTGTCCAGGGCGATCCGCAGCAGCTGGCTCACCAGCAGGCCGAGCACGGTCGCGCTCACGGCGCCGGCCGCCATCGCCGGGACGGTGACCCGGGTGAGCAGTCCGGGCAGCAGTCGCAGTGCCGTCCACACGAGGGCGAGCACCAGCACGTCGACGGCGCGGTAGAGGAGCCAGTCGCCGAGCGCCGTGCCGGCCGGGGTCGACCAGGCGCCGAGCAGCAGCCACTGGCGCAGGAGGTCGCCCGGTTCGTCGAGCAGCCCGCCGGGCGACGGGGCCGTCTGGATGGCGGCGGCGACCTTCTCGTACGAGAGGAGCAGCAGCGACACCGCGATCACGGCCGTTCCGGCGGTGGCGGCCCGGCGGGAGGCGCGGGCGGGGACGGGTGTGCGCGGGAGGGGTCCGGCGCCCTTGGCCGCGATTCGGGCGACGAGCGCGGTCACCGCGGCCACGACGAGGCCGGTCACCACGAGCATCTGGCGGCCGGCGGCGATGCCGCCCGCGAGCTGTGGCAGGAAGCGGTAGCTGCCGCGGCCCATGGAGGCGATCAGCCACGGCGTGGAGACGCCGACCGCGAGGGTGCCGGCCACCATGGCCCAGGCCCAGAGCGTGAGCAGGGTGGCGGGCGTGCGGCCGTGCACCGGCGGGAGCCGGCGGATCAGGAGCATCGCCCCGGGCACGAAGAAGGCGAAGAGCGCGCAGAAGCGGATCTGCAGGGCGGTGGTGTAGAGCGCGAGGTAGTGGCCGCTGTCGGTGACGGCCGCGTCGCCGGTTCCGCCGGACGTCTCGGTGCCCAGGGGGAGGGCGGTCGGCGGGTCGTACGCCCAAGGGGCGAGCCAGCGTTCGAGTTCGGCGGCCGTCTGCCCGCCGAGCACGCTGCCGCTGCCCGGCAGGTGGAGCGCGTCCGCGCTGGCGCCCGCCCACCACAGGAGTGCGGTGAGCAGGAGTCCTCCGAGCAGTGCCGGTATCGCCGCACGCCGGTATGTCATGTGCTGTCCCCCGTTGTCGCCGCGCATCTCTCGATGCGTCCGATCAGTGGAGGGTACGGGGTGCCGGTGCCCGGGAACGCCGCGTGGCGGGGTGGAGCCGCCTTGCGGGGAGACGCACGGCCGCACTATCTTGCATTGCATGGTTCCTGGTGAAGCAAAGAACGAGGCGGGAGGCAGGGTTCCCAGCCGGCCCCGTAAGGGAGTGCGGGAGCACTGCGTCCCCCCGCTGCTCAGGGACGGGCTTCTCAACGACCCACAGGGGGAATCCGCATGAACGCCATCGACCACCCGCTGGTGACCGCGTATCTCGACGCCGTCGCCCGCGAGACCTCCGCACTCCCCGCCGAGCGCCGGGCCGAGCTGCTCGCCGACCTCCGCGAGCACATCGAGGTCAGTGGCACCGAGACGGACGCCCAGGTCCGCCGGGCCCTGGACGACCTGGGCGACCCGCGTACCGTCGCCGCCTCCGCGCTGGCCGAGGAGCCGCTCGCCGCGTCGGCGGTCCGCCGCCCCGGGCGGACCCGCCTCACGGTGGTGCTGCTCGCCGTGGCCGGACTGCTGGTGCTGTTCAACGCGTTCGTCGGGGCGGTGGCCCTGCTCGCCGGTCTGGTGCTGCTGTGGGGCTCCCCGCAGTGGAGCACCCGCCAGAAGGTGATCGGGACGGCCACCTGCGCGGCCGTCCCGATCGTCGTGGTCTTCGGCTCCCTGGCCCTGGCCGGGTCCCGGATCGGGCCGACGGAGCTGCTGGTGATCGCGGCGCTCTCGCTGGCCGTGCCGGTCGCCGGCGCCACCACGCTGAGCCGGGCGGCCCGACGCTGAGCCGTACGGCGCCGGGCCGATCCGCCTCCGTTCAGCGGGGGTTGGCCGCGATGACGCAGAAAGGGTGTCCGGCCGGGTCGGTCAACACCCGCCATCTCTCCTCGTTCGGCTGCCGGTCCGGCCTTCCCGCCCCCAGCTCCAGCAGGCGCGCCTCGGCCTCCTCCAGGTCGGCGACGTCGAAGCAGAGGTGCAGCTGCTGGGGGACGATCGGGTCGGGCCAGGTCGGGGCCCGGTAGGCGTCGACCCGCTGGAAGCCGAGCAGCGGTCCGCCCTCCGGGAGGAGGCTCGCGAACTCGGCGTCCGACCTCGGGTCGGGTTCGAGCCCGGTGACCTCCTGGTAGAAGGCCGCCAGGGCCTGCGGGTCCGGGCAGTCGAGGGTGATCGCGCTCAGCTTCATGAGCGGGGCCATGGCGCCTCCTGGTCGGTCGGTGGTTGCTCGCCCGCCCACCCTAGGAGCGGGGCGAGGACGCGGCCCTCACGGGTAGTTGCCCCTCCGGTGAGGAGCGCGGCGGCCCGGGCGGCTGCGGTATGGGACGTCAGCGCCACGAGACCGGACCGGACCGGAACAGGGCAGGGCGCCCAGAGCGAGGGCGGCGCGCCTGGCGTCGGATTTCGGAAGGCCGGGGGCGATTTGCCGCCATCGCACCACGAAAGTGAGTTTCGGCGGTACTGTGTTCTCAGGCCCGGCCCCGTACCTCCCCCGTGTACGAGGCCGGGCCCTTCGCATGCCCGGCGCCGGGTGGACGCTGAGTGGACGCCGAATGGACGCCCCCCTTCCGGTGGATTGGCCGAACTATGCGTAGACCAGATAGGTGCCTAAGGCATGTAGTGGAGACGGCAACCCACGTCAGAGCCACCGATTCGCCTTTGCGAGGCCCCCCATGACGGAAGCCGTTGCGTTCCCCCAGGACCGAACCTGCCCCTACCACCCGCCGACCGCCTACGAGCCGCTGCGCGAGGAGCGCCCGCTGTCGCGGGTGACACTCTGGGACGGGCGCTCGGTGTGGGCCGTCACCGGACATGCGACCGCCCGTGCGCTGCTCTCCGACCCGCGCCTGTCCACCGACTCCACCCGGCCGGATTTCCCCCTGCCGACCGAACGGGCCGCGACCCTGCGCCGGTCGCGGCGGGCCGCGCTGCTCGGCTGGGACGACCCCGAGCACAACACCCAGCGCCGGATGCTGATCCCCAGTTTCACGCTCAAGCGCGCCGAACGGCTGCGCCCGCGCATCCAGTCGACCGTGGACGGGCTCCTGGACGCGATGGAGGCGGCGGGCCCGCCGGCCGAGCTGGTGAGCGCGTTCGCGCTGCCGGTGCCGTCGATCGTGATCTGCGACCTGCTGGGCGTGCCGTACGAGGACCACGAATTCTTCGAGGCGCAGTCCCGGCGGCTGCTGCGCGGCCCGACGGGTGCGGACACCGAGGACGCGCTCGCCCAACTGGAGGGCTACCTCGGCGATCTGATCGAGCGGAAGCGGGACAAGCCCGGCGAGGGGGTGCTCGACGACCTGGTGGCCCGGCAGCTCCGGGACGGCGGGCCGGACCTTCAGGAACTGGTGCAGCTGGCCACGATCCTGCTGGTCGCGGGGCACGAGACCACCGCCAACATGATCTCGCTCGGGACGTTCACCCTGCTGCGCCACCCCGAGCGGCTGGCCGAGCTGCAAGCCGACCCCGGGCTCGTACCGGCGGCCGTGGAGGAGCTGCTGCGGTTCCTGTCGATCGCGGACGGACTGCTGCGGGTCGCGCGCGAGGACGTGGAGATCGACGGGGCGGTGATCCGCGCGGGCGAGGGGGTGGTGTTCTCCACCTCCGTCATCAACCGGGACGCCACCGCCTACGCCGACGCCGACACCCTGGACTGGGCCCGCCCGGCACGCCACCACGTGGCGTTCGGTTTCGGCATCCACCAGTGCCTGGGGCAGAACCTGGCCCGCGCGGAGATGGAGATCGCACTCGGAACGCTGCTGCGGCGGCTGCCGGGACTCCGGCTGGCCGTGCCCGCCGAGGAGATCCCCTTCAAGCCGGGCGACACGATCCAGGGCATGCTCGAACTCCCCGTCACATGGTGAAAGGACCCGCACGGATGCGCATCTCGATCGACGGGGACATCTGTATCGGCGCCGGACAGTGCGCCATGACATCCCCGGACTTCTTCACCCAGGACGACGACGGATTCGGCACCGTCGTCCCCGGCCGCGCGGACGACGCCGAGGGGCCGCTGGTCCGCGAGGCCGCCCGCGCGTGTCCCGTACAGGCGATCACGGTCGAGGAGTAGGGCCGGGGCGGGGCCGGGTAGCGGGCCGAGGTCGGGCCGGCACCCGGCCCCGCGGTCACGGACACCCACGGACACCCCTCAAACACGTCGGGAAAGATTGACGCGTCGGAATTTTCCGACCTATCGTGGCGGCATGCCGACCGACGTGTTCGGCGTGCTGGCCAACCCGGTACGCCGCAGACTGCTCGAAAGCCTGCGTGAAGGGCCTCGCTCCACGGGCGAGCTGGCCGCGATGTTCGAACTCGGGAGGCCGGCGGTCTCCGAGCACCTCTCGGTGCTCAAGACCGCCGGCCTCCTGCGCGAGGAGCCGCGGGGGCGGCACCGCTTCTACCACCTCCAGCCGGCGCCGCTGGCCGAGGTGAGCCGGTGGCTGCACCCGTTCGAGCACTACTGGAACCAGCGCATGGACGCCCTGGCCGACCTTCTGGACGAGGAGAACCCGAGATGACCGAACCCGCCCGCGACACGATCCACTGCGCCCGGTTCCTGCCCCACCCCCCGGCCGCGGTCTGGCGCGCTCTGACCGACCCGGAGCTGCACGCCCGCTGGTGGGCCGCCGGAGATGTCAAGCCGCTCGTCGGCCATCGTTTCACCCTGGACATGGGGTCCTTCGGCAGCCAGCCCTGCGAGGTCACGGCCGTCGAGGACGAACGACTGCTCGCCTACCGCTTCGCCGAGGGCACGCTCGACACCACCCTCACCTGGCGCCTGGAGCCGGAGGGCACGGGCACGCGCCTCTTCCTCACGCACAGCGGGTTCGACCTCGACTCCCCGATGGGCCGGCAGGCGTACGAGGGCATGGGCCGCGGCTGGCCGCACGTCCTGGAGCGGCTGGACGCGGCACTGGGGGAAGCGGCCTGACACGGTCGCCCGGGCGCGCCCTCCACCGGCGCCACCTGTCCATCGAGGCGCACGGCGGGCGCCTCTTTGGCCACCACGTCAAGGGTGGCGGTGCCGCCGGGCCAGCATGATCGACTCTGTGCGGCACCCGCGGTCTCCGCACCCACGATGGGCCGCGGCACCGCGCCACCGATGCGCCGCACCGCCGGTCCATCGCGGCACCGCACCACCGATGCGCCGCACCACCGATCCATCGCAGCACCCGCAGCACCTGCAAGAGCGAGAGAGTGTGAGTCCATGTCGACCGACATCAAGGTCCGTGCCGTAACCGCCGAGGACTTCGCGCAGTGGCGAGCCCTCTACCGCGGCTACGCCGAGTTCTACCGGGTCGAGCAGACCGAGGAGGCCGCCGAGCGGGTCTGGGCGTGGATCCACGACGCCGGACACGAGGTGAACGCCCTGGTCGCCGAGGACTTCGACGGGCGACTCATCGGCCTCGCCCACTACCGGCCCTTCGCGCGCCCGCTCTCGGCGACCACGGGGTGCTTCCTGGACGACCTGTTCGTCGCCCCGGAGAGCCGTGGATCCGGTGCCGCCGACCGGCTCCTGGAGGCGCTGCGGGAGATCGCCGCCGAGCGCGGCTGGAGCGTCGTGCGCTGGATCACCGCCGACGACAACCACCGGGCCCGCGCGAAGTACGACCAGGTGGCGACCCGCACGATGTGGGTCACGTACGACATGACGCCCGGCGCCTGACACCCTGTACACCGCCTGGGCGGCGGCCCCAGCCCGCACTCCGGCCCGCACCCCGCTCTCAGTCCGCGCGGGCGGGCTTGGGGCGGCGCGCGGCGGGGTCGGCCTCCGGTTCCGGCCCGTCCGGGCGCGGCCGTCCGATCAGGGGTGCGACCAGCAGCGGTTGCGCGGCGGCGAGGACGAGACACAGGGCCGCCGTGCAGGCCCACAGGGCCGTCGCGCCGAAGCGGTCGAGGAGCTGGGTGGCGGTGATCGGGGCGGCGGTCGTGGCGATGCCCCAGCTGATGCCGTACGCGGCGAGGTAGCGGTCCGAGCCGCCGGGCGGGGCCAGCGCCGCCACGACGCCGAACACCCGTCCCAGGACGAACGCTTCGCCCAGGCTCCACAGCCCCGTGCCGATCAGGAACGCGGGCAGGGACGAGGCGAGGGCGTACCCGGTCAGGCCCACCGTCATCAGCGCGTAGCCGAGGGCCAGGGCCGCGGTGTCGGAGAGCGCGGCGATCCGGCGCAGCCGCAGGGCGGGCTGGGCGGCCACGACGATGACGGCCGAGGCCGTGAACAGCAGCCCCGCGTCGGCGGGTTCGAGGCCGCGGCGGGCGAGGGTCAGCGGCAGGCCCATCACGACCTGCATGGCCACGAGCGCGAAGACGGTGCCGCATCCGAACATGGCCCACAGCGCCCGGTCCCGCCAGGGGTGGACGGGCGCGCCACGGTCCTCGGCGTCGCCGTCGGCGGCCGGGCGGCGGCCCGGGTGGTCGGCGGGCAGGACGAGGCGCAGGGCGAGGGCGCAGGCGAGGCATGTGAGCGCGTCGACGACGAAGAGCCAGCGCAGGTCCCAGCGACCCACGGCCGCGGCGATCAGACCGGCGCCGGTGCCGGCGACGGCCAGCGCGGCGTTGAGCAGGCTGAACGCGCGGACCCGGTCGGCGGGGCCGACGGCGTCGGCGATCATCGCCTGGCTCGGGGGCTCGTACAGTTCGAAGGCGAGCCCGAGGAGGATCGCGAAGAACGCGACCTGGACCAGGGAGTCGGCGGCGGCGATCGCCACCTGCGCGACGGCGCAGCCGGTGAGGCCGAGCACGATGGTGCGGCGGCGCCCGAGGATTCCCGCGAGTCGGCCGCCGGCCAGCCGCGAGGGGATCGTCGCGAGGCCGAACGCGGCCGAGAGCAGCCCGGCCGTGGTGACGCTCGCACCGAAGTCGCTGCTGATCAGCACCGTCAGGAACGGCAGGGAGAAGGCCCCCAGTTTGTTGATCGCCCGCGCGATCACCAGTAACCACACGACCCTCGGCATCGCCGACACCCCCTCGCGTAACCGTCGAATCAAGTAATGTCAGTCACGTATCAGACCATCGAAGGGGTGACTGGTCAAGTGATGTTCGACAGTCACGTGGCGGTGCTGCTGGATCAGGCGGTGGCGCTCGTGAACACGTTGACCGACGGCGAGGCGCACGGTCGCGCCTACCCGGCACCGCGCGGAGCCGACCTGCCGGCCGCCGTCGAAGCGGCGGTGCCGCGCGCCGCGTCCTCGCTCCCGCGCACCATGGACGTGGCGGAGGCGGAGTACCTGGTCGCGGCGGCGGGGCGGATGCGCGCGGTCTTCGAGGCCGTGCAGGACGGCGACCTGGACACGGCCGCCACCACGGTGAACGGCCTGCTGGGGCTCAGCGGCGCGCGGCCGCACCTGGACCGGCGCGAGGGCGAGCCCTGGCAGCTGCACTTCCACGGCGCCGACGAGACCTTCGCCGTGGGCAGCACCGCGAGCTGCGCCACGGCGCTCGCGCTGGCGGTGGGCGGCAGCCTCGCCGGCCGGCTCGGCGTCTGCCGGGCCGGCCGCTGCGACCGCGTCTACGTCGACACCTCGCGCAACGCGGCCCGTCAGTTCTGCTCGACCGCCTGCCAGAACCGCACCAAGGCCGCGGCCTTCCGGGCTCGCAAGGGCGCGGCGGGATGAGGTGAGGGGCGGCCGGCGACGCCGGCCGCGCCATGCCCGGGCCCGGAGACCGGGCCCAGGCTCTGGGCCCGGACGGTACTCCGGGCGGGAGCGCCCGTCAGAACGGGCCGCGGCCCGATCGGTTGCCGCGCGGCTTGCCGCGGCCGGTGCGGCGGCGGGCCGAGGGCTGGTCCGGGGTCTCGCCCCCGGCGGCGCCCGGCGACGAGAAGCCGACGGCCACCGGCGGCGGGCCCGCGGGGGCGCCGGGGACGTCGGGGGCGGTCCGCGCGGCGGCGGGGCCCGGCTGGGCGGCCACGGTCCGGCCGCCCGCGAGGACGGTGGCGTGCGTGATGTGGGGCGCGCAGGCCTGGCAGATCTCGGCGAGGGTCCAGACCTCGGCGACGATCGGGTTGTGGATCAGGACGAGCAGCGTCGTCCCCGTGCACGTGGCACGCGCCGTGTGGTGGCGGCAGCCGCTCGCCCCGCAGGCGCAGGCGGCGTTCGGGCGCGGGGCGGCGAGACGGGCGTGAGCGCGGGCGTGCTCGCGGGCGAAGGCGCGCAGGGCCGCGACGTCCTTGGACCTCGCGGGCATGCGGCAGCCCTCCGTCGTACAGGTGACCGTGGCGGAGTGGTCCGCGTTGCCGGTGAGTCGGATGGTCCAGGTTCTGCCTGGGACACGTGATCCGGGAAGCATGCTCAACGCGCGCGTGTCCGTTCGAATGAGAGGGGTGTTGGTCATGGTTTTACCCCGAAGGCGGCGGAGGTTCACATCCGGGGCCGGGTCAAAGGCCCCGGAATGGCCCGGTCGGCCGAGTGCCGGCGAGGTGCGACGAGGCGCCGCGGGCGACGACGGGCCGTCCGCCGAACCCGTACGTCTCACCCGGTCCACCGCCGCCAAACCCGAAACGCGGGATGTTCCCACACCTTGAGCAGGGCCCGCACGGACACCGAAGAGCCGTTACCCAGCCGTTATAAACGGGCACTTCGATCCCTTTCGTGGGGCTTTTGCCGGGCGCTTGACGCGAATTCGCGCGACCGGGACCCGTCGCGCAACTATCACGCGCAACCGCCCCGCACAACCCCTCCGGTCGAGGCAGTTCGCTGATCAACTCGGTAGCTTCGGCGCCCATGACCACTGCCCACGTGACAACCCCGATCAAGGACCTCTCCATCGGACGTGCCGAGGTGGCCGACGGTGCCGAGCTCTGGCGCATCGCCCGTGGCACGGGGGAACTCGACCTGAACTCGCCCTACAGCTATCTCCTGTGGTGCCGGGACTTCGCCGACACCACCGCCGTCGCCCGCGACGCGTCCGGGCGGCCGGTCGGCTTCGTCACCGGGTACCTGCGGCCGGAGGCACCGCGCACCCTCTTCGTCTGGCAGGTCGCCGTCGACGATTCACACCGCGGATCCGGGGTAGCCGGAGCACTGCTCGACGCCCTGTCCGCCCGCGTGGCGGCGGAGCACCGGCTGAGCCTGGTCGAGGCGACCGTCACTCCGGGGAACGTGGCCTCCGACCGGCTCTTCCGTTCGTACGCGCGTCGCCACGGCGCGGTCGTGACCCGAGAGGTGCTGTTCCCGCCTGCCGCATTCCCGCCCGCCGACGCGACCCACGAACCCGAAGTGCTCTACCGCATCGCCCTGCCGGCGCACTGACGCCGGGCGCATCGACGCCCGGGGCCACCCACGCCCGGGGAACTGACGCCCGGGGCACCGGGGCCCTCACGCCGCGACGCCATGACGTCGGGCGGTGCGGCCCGCACCCACCCCGCCGCACCCACCCCTCCGTACGCCCTCCGCTCCACCCACCTACGGGAGAACCGTGACCACCCTCACCGAGATCGCCGCCCCGTCCGTCTTCGAGACCGTCGAATCCGAGGTACGCAGCTACTGCCGCGCCTGGCCCGTGGTCTTCGAGCGGGCCCAGGGGAGCCGGTTGTACGACGAGCACGGGCGGCCCTTCCTGGACTTCTTCGCCGGGGCCGGCGCGCTGAACTACGGCCACAACAACCCGGTCCTCAAGCGGGCGCTCCTCGACTACCTCGCCGCCGACGGGGTCACCCACTCCCTCGACATGTCGACGACCGCCAAACGCGCCTTCCTGGAGACCTTCCGTACGACGGTCCTGGAACCCCGCGCCCTCCCCTACAAGGTGATGTTCCCCGGGCCCACCGGCACGAACGCCGTGGAGGCCGCCCTGAAGCTGGCCCGGAAGGTCACCGGCCGCGAAGGGGTCGTGGCGTTCACCAACGCCTTCCACGGGATGTCGCTCGGCTCGCTCGCGCTCACCGGCAACGCCGCCAAGCGGGCCGGGGCGGGCGTGCCCCTGAACCACGCCACCCAGATGCCGTTCGACCACTACCTCGGCGGTCAGGTGCCGGACTTCCTCTGGTTCGAGCGGCTCCTGGAGGACCCCGGTTCCGGCCTCGACCACCCGGCGGCGGTGATCGTCGAGACGGTGCAGGGCGAGGGCGGGATCAACGTGGCGCGGGCCGAGTGGCTGCGCAAGCTGGCCGACCTGTGCCGTCGCCGCGACATGCTGCTGATCGTCGACGACATCCAGATGGGCTGCGGCCGCACCGGCGACTTCTTCTCCTTCGAGGAGGCCGGCATCACCCCCGACATCGTCACCCTCTCCAAGTCCATCAGCGGCTACGGCCTGCCCATGGCGCTCTGCCTCTTCCGCGACGAGCTGGACCTGTGGCAGCCGGGCGAGCACAACGGCACGTTCCGCGGCAACAACCCCGCCTTCGTGACCGCCACCGCCGCCCTCGACGCGTACTGGGGCGACACCGGACTGCGCGACCGCACCCTGGCCCGGGCCGGTCGCGTCGAGCACGCCCTGCTCGACCTGTGCGGGGACGACGGGCGGACGGCGCTCGCCGCCCGGGGGCGCGGCCTCGTGTGGGGGCTCGAGTTCGCCGACGGAGCGCGCGCCGACGCGGTGTGCCGGCGGGCCTTCGAACTGGGGCTGCTCCTGGAGACCTCGGGTCCCCGCGGCGAGGTGGTCAAGCTGCTGCCGCCGCTGACCGCGACCGACGACGAGCTCGACGAGGGCCTCGGCATCCTGGCCCGTTCCGTACGGCACGCCGCCGACCGCCGCACCGTCTGACCCCTCCGGACACTCCCCCCTCTCCGGACACTCCCTCCTCCGAACACTCCCTCTCCGACCACTCCCCCTCCCCCAGCGAAAGGCGACCGATGATCGTCCGTACCTTCGACGAGCTCGACGGCACCGAGCGGCATGTGAGGGCCGCGTCCGGCACCTGGGAGAGCCGGCGCATCGTCCTCGCCCGCGAGCGCGTCGGGTTCTCCCTCCACGAGACGGTGCTGTACGCGGGGACCGAGACCTCCATGTGGTACGCGAACCACGTCGAGGCCGTGGTCTGCACCGCCGGCGAGGCCGAGCTCACCGACCACGAGACGGGCCGCACGTACACGATCCTGCCCGGAACCATGTACCTGCTCGACGGCCACGAGCGGCACTCCCTCAAGGTCAAGCAGGACTTCCGCTGCCTCTGCGTCTTCAACCCGCCGGTCACCGGCCGCGAGGACCACGACGCGAACGGCGTCTACCCGCTCCTCACCGAGCCCGGCCAGGACTGAGCCGGCAGGCCGGCCCACACCCCCGTAAGAACAGCAGAGAAAGGAAGGCACCCGCCCTCATGACCTCCGCACCCACCCGTCCCGTCGACCTCTACCCCACCCGCGGCCCCGAGGAGGTGCTGATCGGCCGCAAGGACCCCGTCGTCTGGTCCTCCCCCGGCACGCCCGGTCCCTTCTGGGCCCGCGAACTGGAGGACTTCGAGCGCGACGGCTTCGCCACGGTCGACGAACTCGTCGCCCCGGACGAGGTCGTGGACCTCCGCGCCGAGCTGGACCGGCTCCTCGCCGACCCGGAGGTACGGCAGGACGAGCGGGCCGTCGTCGAACCCCGCTCGCAGGAGATCCGCTCCGTCTTCGAGGTGCACCGGATCAGTCCGGTCTTCGCCCGGCTGGCCGCCGATCCGCGAGTCGTGGGGCGCGCCCGCCAGATCCTCGGCTCCGACGTGTACGTCCACCAGTCGCGGGTCAACGTCAAGCCCGGCTTCGGCGCCAGTGGCTTCTACTGGCACTCCGACTTCGAGACCTGGCACGCCGAGGACGGCCTGCCGCGCATGCGGACCGTCTCGGTCTCGATCGCGCTCACCCCGAACCACACCACCAACGGCAGCCTCATGATCATGCCGGGTTCGCACCGGACCTTCCTGGGCTGCGCGGGCGAGACGCCCCGCGACAACTACAAGCAGTCGCTGCGGATGCAGGACGCCGGGACGCCGTCCCACGCCGCCCTCACCACCTTCGCCGACGCCTGCGGCATCCGTCACTTCACCGGCCCGGCCGGATCGGCGACCTGGTTCGACTGCAACGCGCTGCACGGCTCGGGCGACAACATCACCCCGTATCCGCGCAGCAACGTGTTCCTGGTGTTCAACAGCGTCGAGAACGCGCCGGAGGCCCCGTTCGCCGCTCCGGTCCGGCGACCCTCCTTCATCGCCGCGCGGGAGCTCACCCCCGTCGGCTGATCCCCCGGGCCCTCGCGCCCTCACGCCCTCGTCGCTTCCCCCCTCACCCTCCCCCATCGATGAAGAGGACGGTCATGCCCAGTCCCGCTCCGCTCGACCGCCGCGGCTTTCTCACCAGATCCGTACGGCTCGGCGCCGCACTCTCCGTGGCGGCCGGCCTCGCCGTGACGGGCTGCAGCCGCACCCAGGCCGGGACGGGGGCACCGAAGGACGACGCCGAGCTCCTGGCCCGGCTCCGCGAACGGGGCTTCGTCCGGGTGGGGTTCGCCGGCGAGGCACCGTACGGGTTCCGCGACGGCGACGAGCTCGCCGGCGAGGCCCCGACACTGCACCGGGAGATCTTCACGTCGCTGGGCGTACCGGAACTGCGGCCGACGCTCACGGAGTTCGGCACGCTGATACCCGGGCTGCTCGCCGACCGGTTCGACGTGGTCAGCGCGGGCATGTCGATCACTCCCGAGCGGTGCGCCAAGGTGATCTTCTCGGAGCCGGAGTTCGTCTCCCCCACCGCGCTGCTGGTCCGCGAGGGCAACCCCAAGGGGCTGACCGACTTCGCGTCCTGCGCGGCGAAGGGCGCCACGGTGGGCGTGCTGTCCGCCGCGGTGGAGGCCTCGTACGCCAAGGCGGCGGGCGTTCCCGACGGGGCCGTGAAGACGCTGGCCAAGCAGCAGGACGGTCTGGACGCGCTGCTCGCGGACCGGATCGACGCCTTCGCGCTCACCGGCATCTCGCTGCGCTGGCTCGCGCGGACCAACCGGCACGCCGCCGTGGAGGTGGCCGCCCCGTTCTTCCCGGAGATCGACGGCGTACGGCAGTTCAGCGCGGGCGGCGCCGTGTTCCGGCCGGGGGCTAAGGGGCTGCGGGACGCCTTCGACCGCGAGCTCGCGAAGATCACCGGTGCCCCGGCCCGCTATGTGGAGCTCATCGGCCGCTACGGCTTCACCGAGCGCGAGGTCCCGCCCCGTTCCCTGCGCACCGCCGACCTGTGCGCGGCCTGAGCGGGTGGCCGGCATGACCGAGTTCCCGACCCGGCTCGCCACCGGCCTCGGCGAGCCGTCGGCCGACGGCCTCCCCGAGCGCTTCGCCACGGACTTCCTACCGGAGGTCCGGCAGGCGCTGCCCCGGCTCGGCGAGGGGCTCCTCGTCACCGTGGAGGCGACGGTGCTGGGGGCGGCGGCCGCCCTCGTCCTCGCCTACGCGCTCGGGCTGCTGTCGCGCTCCGCCCGGTGGCCCGTACGCGGCGGGGCGCGGGTCGTCGTCGAGTTCTTCCGCGGCACCTCGCTGTACGTGCAGTTGTTCTGGCTGTTCTTCGCGCTGCCCATCCTCGGCTTCCGCCTGGAGCCCCTGGCCTGCGCCGTCCTCGCGCTGGGACTCAACTACGGGGCGTACGGCGCCGAGGTGGTGCGCGGGGCGATCGCGGCGGTGCCCCGCGCGCAGAGCGAGGCGGCCGTCGCGCTGGGCATGGGGCCGGGGCTGCGGCTGCGCCGCGTCATCCTGCCGCAGGCGCACGCGTTGATGGTCGCCCCGTTCAAGAACCTGCTCGTCCAGCTGCTCAAGGCGACGCCGCTGCTCTCCCTGGTGACGGTGCCGGATCTGACCTTCGAGATCGACCAGCTGCGGTCCGCGACGGGCGACACGGCGGCGGCGTACCTGCTGCTCCTCGTGGTGTACGGGGCTCTGGCGATGGTCCTGAGCCTGCTGATGAACGCGCTGGAGCGGGCCGCGAAGGCCCGGCTCGGGCAGGGCGGGGGTGCGTGATGTGGGACGGGGAAGCGGCATGGGCCGCACTGCCCGCCGTGCTGAAGGGCTTCGGCGTCACGCTGGCCGCGACCGTGCTCGGGTTCGCCGTGGCGGCGGTCCTCGGGCTCGTCCTCGCCCTGGTCCAGCGCGCCGGACCCCGGTGGCTGGCCCTGCCGGTGAGCGGGGCGGCCGCGTTCGTCCGCTCGACACCGCTGCTGGTGCAGCTCTTCGCGGCCTGGGTGCTGGTGCCCGCCCTGGACGCGCTCACGCTCGGCGTCCTGGTCCTGGGCGTCCACTACGCGACGTATCTCTCCGAGGTGTACCGGACGGGCATCGACGCCGTACCGAAGAGCCAGTGGGAGGCGTGCACGGCGCTCTCGCTGCCGCGCCGGCGGGTGTGGCGCGCGGTCGTGCTGCCGCAGGCGGTGCGCAAGGTGCTGCCGCCGCTGGGCAACTACGCCGTCTCCATGTTCAAGGAGACGCCTCTGCTGTCGGTGATCACGGTGCACGAGATGGTGCACGAGGCGAACACCTTCGGCAGCACCCACTTCGCCTATCTGGAGAGCCTCACCCTGGCCGCCGCGGTGTTCCTGCTCGCGAGCTGGCCCACGTCCCTGCTGGTACGCCGACTGGAGGCACGCCTTGCCCGCTGAGACATCCGTCCCCGACGCGGTCCGCTTCGACCGGGTGACGAAACGGTACGGGGAGCACACCGTGCTCGACGGGCTCGACCTGACGGTCGGGCGCGGCGAACGCGTGACGCTGATCGGGCCGAGCGGCTCGGGCAAGACGACGATCCTGCGGCTGCTCATGACGCTGGAGCGGGTGACCGACGGAATCATCTACGTGGACGGCGAGCCCTACTCCCACATGCCGGGCGGGCCGGACGGCCCGCTGGTGCCCGCGAGCGAGCGCCGGCTGACGGAGCGGCGGCGCGGAATCGGCATGGTGTTCCAGCAGTTCAACCTCTTTCCCCACATGACCGTGCTGGAGAACATCGTCGAGGCGCCCGTGCACGTGCTGGGCGAGAGCAGGGAGGAGGCGGAGAAGCGGGCCCGGGACCTGCTGGACCTGGTCGGTCTCGCCGACCGGGCCGGCGCGCGGCCCACCCGTCTCTCCGGCGGCCAGCAGCAGCGGGTGGCGATCGCCCGCGCGCTCGCGATGCGGCCCGGGATCCTGCTCCTCGACGAGGTGACGTCGGCGCTCGACCCCGAGCTGGTGGCGGAAGTGCTCGACGTGCTGCGGGACGTCGCGCACGGCAGCGACATCACCCTGCTGTGCGTGACGCACGAGATGGGGTTCGCGCGGGACGTGTCGGACCGGATCCTGATGTTCGACCGGGGACGGGTCGTGGAGTCGGGGCGCGCCGACGAACTCCTCGACGCGCCCGCGCACGACCGGACGAGGGCGTTCCTCCGCACGGTGCGATGACGCGCCCCTGAGCATCCCGGCCGGTCGGGTCCCGGCCGGGGTGCTCAGCCCTCGCCGGAGCCGTCGGCGAGCATGCCCGCGCGCAGGCGGTTCAGCGAGCGGGCCAGCAGCCTGGAGACGTGCATCTGGGAGACGCCGACCCGCTTGCCGATCTCGGCCTGGGTCAGCTCCTCCACGAACCGGAGGTGCAGGATGAGCCGTTCGCGCTCGTCGAGGAGTTCCATGAGCGGGGCGAGCGTGTGGAAGTCCTCGAAGAGTTCCAGGGCCGGGTCCTCCTCGCCGAGGAAGTCGGCGAGGGAGGCGTCCGCATCCGCGTCGGCGCCGTCGAGCACGGCGTCGAGGGAGGCGGAGTGGTAGCCGTTCGAGGCGATCTGGGCCTCGATCACCTCCTCCTCCGACAGCTCCATCGTCTCCGCGAGCTCCGAGACGCGCGGTGACCTGCCGAGCCGCGAGCCGAGCTCCTCGTTCGCCTTGGCGAGTTCGACCCGCGCCTCCTGGAGCCGGCGCGGGACGTGCACCGCCCAGGTGGTGTCACGGAAGAAACGCTTGATCTCGCCGACGATGTACGGCACGGCGAAGGTCGCGAACTCCACCTCGCGCGTCAGGTCGAAACGGTCGATCGCCTTGATCAGGCCGATGGTCCCGACCTGGACGATGTCCTCCATCTCGTCACCGCGGGCCCTGAACCGCCCGGCGGCGTACCGGACCAGCGACGTGTTCATCTCGATCAGGGTGTTGCGGGCGTACTGGTGCCCCTCCGTGCCCTCCTCCCGCACGGCCAGTTCCCGAAGGAACATCTTCGACAGGGCACGAGCGTCCTGGGGCGCGACCTCGTGCGGGGTCTCCAGCAGGGGCAGCTCACCCGCCTCGCTCCCCACGTACGTCGTCGTCACCTTGGCCACCTCGGTGCGCACGGGGACAACCTCCTGTCGCTCGCGGAACGTTCGCCTGCCGGTGCTTGTTCGGGGTGCGCCTACCCGGACTCGGCGAGGGCACACGCCCCGTTCGCGCGCGCCGGTAGTGCTCCCGTGCGCTGGTCGCCAGGGTGCGCGTGCCGTAGAGGCGGGTGGCGCTCCGTGACCATGCTGGAGCGATGACGAAGCATCAGCGGCGGGGCAAGGCGGCGGTCGTCGGCGGGAGTTAGGCGGGGTGGTGGCCGCACGGGTCCTGGCGGACTTCTTCGACGAGGTCGTCCTGCTCGAACCCTGCGGCGCTCCCGGGGTGTCGTACCGCGGGGGTGACACCGGGGGTACGGGCGGGGACGCGGGCGAGGGTGCGGAGCCGGCGGCCGATCTGGTGGTCGACGCCTCGGGCCGGTCCAGCGTCCAGGAAGCCACGTACCGCTACACCAACGTCGACAACCGCTGGCGGCCGTACCACCTGGTCAAGGACTGGCCCGACCGGCTCCTCGCGATGGGCGACGCGGTCTGCGTCTTCAACCCGGTGTACGGGCAGGGGCTCACCGTGGCCGCGATGGAGGCCGACCTGCTCGGCCGGATGCTGGCCCGGCGGCGCACCTCGGGCCGGACGCTCGACAGGGCCGCGCGCGACTTCCAAAGGCGGGTCGGCCGGATGCTGCTCACCCCCTGGACGCTGTCGACCAACTCGGACCTGATGTGGAACCCGCGTCAGCAGCCGGCGGGCGCCCGGTTCGCGCACTGGTACAACAGCCGGCTGTTCCGGGTGGCGGTGCGGGACGCGGCCGTGTGGTCGCGGTTCGTACGGGTCGTCAACATGACCGCGTCACCGGCGGTGCTGTTCCATCCCGTTGTGGCGGCGAAGGTACTGGCCACGGCCTTCACGACCTCGCCGGGCGGAAGCTGACCGCGTTCGCGTACGCCCCGGGCCGCGCCCTCCCCGTTACGGGAGGGGCGCGGCCGACGTCGTGTCACGGGGTGCCGCGAGCGCGCCGAGGTAGGCGTCGAGCAGCTCGACCTGATGCTCGGGGGTGAACTCCGCGGGGGCGAACAGCGCCTGCACCACCAGGCCGAGGGCGAAGGACTGGGCGCCCGCGGCGATGCTCCCCGGGTCGCCGGGCGGCAGTTCGCCGAGGTCCTGCGCCGCGGCGACCCGTTCGGCCAGCCGGACGCGGCTGCGGCCGTACTTCCCGGCGTAGTCCTCGGTGAGGGCCGGGTCGGCGAGGGCCGTGTCCCAGGAGGAGACCCAGATACGGTTGCTCGCAGTGGCCTCGGCGGTCAGCGGCAGGATGTCGAGCAGGGCGCTCCGCAAGGCGGACAGACCCTGGCCGGAGGCGCGCCGGGGGCGGGCGGCGGTCCGCTCGTCCAGGAGGTCGAGGGCGTGCACGACCAGGTCGCGCTTGGCCGGGAAGTAGTGGGTGAGCAGGCCCGTGGTGGCGCCGAGCTCGGCGGCGACGGCGCGCATGGTCAGGCCCCGGAACCCGTGCGCGGCGAGGACGCGCCAGACGGCCTCCGAGACGTCGCGTCGGCGGGCTTCATGGTCCCCCTTGGTGCGTGGCATGCTGCTACGGTACATAACCGTAACGCTTGTTGTGTGAATGGGGTCACCATGTTCTCCCTCCCGCTGCGGGACGGCGCCACGCTCCGTCCGCTCGAGCTCCGGCACGCCGAGGAGTTCGCCGCCCACATGGACCGGGCGCGCGAGCACATCCGGCCGTGGGTCGGGGCGGGGTTCCTCTCCTCCGACGTCGAGGGCGCGCGGGCCACCCTGCGCCGCTACGCCGAGCGCCAGGCCGGGGACGGCGCGCGCCTGTTCGGCATCTGGCTCGACGGCACGCTGGTCGGCGGCGTGATGTTCACCGACTTCTCGACCGCGACGGAGCTGTGCGAGGTCGGCTGCTGGCTGGAGCCCGCCGCCGAGGGCAAGGGCCTGATCACCCCGGCCTGCGAGATCCTCCTGGACTGGGCCCTCGTCGAGCGCGGCGCCCACCGCGCGGAATGGCACTGCCGCGCCGACAACGCCCGCAGCGCGGCGGTCGCGAAGCGCCTCGGCATGACGCTGGAGGGCGTGAACCGCGAAACCTGGGCGTACGGCGGCACGCGGCACGACAAGCAGGTGTGGGCGGTGCTCGCGCCGGAGTGGCGGGCGCGTCGGGGGCTGTAGGAACGGGCGAGGGCCTTGCTCGTGAACCGGCCGTTGGTGACCAAGACCACGACGTCGCCGTGCTGGACGGGGCGCCCGGTGCCGTTGAGGACGTGCAGGTCCGGCGCCCCGACCGCGGCGCCGGCCAGACCGGCCCTGCGGTGCTTGCACTGGATGACCCACAGCCGGCCGAAGGGGTCGGTGGCCTTCACATCGGCGCCGTTGTCCCCGGCGCCGCCGACCCGGATCGTCCGGGGACAGCCGTCGCGGCGCATGAGATCCCGTACGGGTGCCTCGAACTGCCGGTGGTGCAGGGCATCGATCTGCGGCAGCACGAACCGCAGCCCCTGATCCCGCACCCTGTTCCGCCGTGCCGTCTCCCTCCTCCGATACACCCAAGCCCCACCGGCCGTCGCGGCGGCGAGCAGGAGCACGATCAGCGTCCAGGGATGAGCGGCCAGCCACCGCAGGGCACCGGCGACGAGCGTCCACACCACCGCCAGGAGCAGAAGGAACAGCCCGGCCCGCTCCCAGCCGGCGGCCCTCCTCGGCCGACGGGCGGCCGTGCCGCGCCGGGCGGGCCGACGGGACCGGGTCCGGGCACGAGACCGACGCCCGCCCGGGCGGGACCGGGTGGTCACGATCCGGCCCTCGTCACACGGGGCCGCTCGCGGGAGCGGCCCCGTACGCGCGTGGAGCGGACGTCAGCTGGTGAGTGAGAAGGCCTCGCCGTAGACGCTCCAGTAGAGCGGCGTGTTGAGTTCGAAGTTGCCCTCGTTGAGGAAGCGGCGCTGGGCCGTGCTGACCCGGGTGGTGTCGCTGTGCGCCTCCTCCCGGCGCATCTCCTCCTCGCGGGCGTCGAGGAAGGCGTTCAGGTACGCGCGCTCGTCGCCGCCCTTGGAGGGCGGGAGGGCGCGGGAGAGGGCGACCGAGCGGATGCTGCGGAAGCCGTCCTCGCCGTGCATCACGGCGGCGTCGTAGTAGGCGAACTGGCCGAGGGCCCGCAGGCCGTCCTGCTTGGCCTGGGAGACCGCCGGGTTGAAGTAGACGCGGTCGCGCTCCTCCTCCTGGGTCTGCTGGAACACCGCGTCCTGGGCGGCCTGGCGCCAGGCGTTCGGGAAGCCGGGGTCGAGCCCCTGGTGGGAGTCGGTCCCGTTCACGGCGCGCAGGGCGTTCAGGTAGGGGGCGAGCGGGTTGGACGGCTTCTTGGCCGTGTAGCGCTCGACCAGGTCGAGCATGTCGCCGGTGCCGGAGCAGAAGCCGATGATGCCGGCGGTGTAGCCGCGCCCGTCGCCGATGTCCTCGATGTAGGAGAACTGGGCGCGCCAGTCGAGGGAGGAGTTCTCGAAGGTGGAGACCAGCTTCATCGCGACCTCCTTCTTGCGGGGGTCGTCGAGGTTGGTGCCGGTGGTCGGCGGCGTGCCGCCGGAGCCGTACGCCTCCACCTCCCAGAGCGAGTAGCCGTACGTGGTGGCGCGCTTGGTGCCGAAGACGCGCAGGTAGCGGCCGGTGCCGTCGACGGCGAGGTCGTCGGTGCCGCCGTCGCCGGTGGTCGTGGCGTAGACCTGGCGCCAGGTGGAGCCGTCGTCGGACAGCTCGACGCGGTACGCCTTGGCGTAGGCGGCCTCCCACTTGAGGACGACGCGCTTCACCGTGGTCGAGGGCCCGAGGTCGACCCGTATCCACTGGTTGTCCACGCCTTCGGCGCTGCCCCAGCGGGTGGAGGTGGATCCGTCGACGGCCTTGGCGCCGCTGAGCGTGCTGCTCTCGGTGGTCGAGGTGGTGACCGGCCGACCCTGGGCGAGGTTGCCGGCGGCCGCGGTGGCACTCGTCAGGCCGGACACGGCGGGGAGCAGGACACCGGTGGCCGCGGCGACGACGAGCGCGGCCAGACGGCGGCGCCGGAGTGCGTTGATCGTGGGGGGCATGTCGCTCCATCTGTGTGGTGGGAGGACTGAGGGGAGTCTCGGCGCCCGAGACTAATAGGAAAGGTTCCTAACTTTCTGTGAGGCGAGAGCGAGAGTAGGGCGCGGCCTTCGGCGGCGCAAGAGGTCCGACAGGAAGGGGAGTTGGGACGGCGTCGGGGGCGGTGCGGGCGAGCGGGTGCGTCTCCGCCCGCCGGTCTGGCGGACGTGCCTCTCCGGGCCCCGCCCATCGGGCGCTTGACCTGGGAAAACCGTGCACCGCACACTGACCCGACCCCAGGGGGGGTTCAGGAGAGGGGAAGCGCATGACCACCGTCGAGGCCTACGAGGACCGCTGCGAGCAGCTGTTCCACGCCGGAGGGAACGCGGCCGTACGACGGGCCGCGCAGGAGGGGCTCGACGCGCTCGGCCCGCAGGCCGACCTGTACTGCTGGCTCGCGCTCGGGCACGCCGTCGAGGACGAGGACGATCACGACGACGAGGCCGAGAAGGCCTTCCATGCCGGACTCGCACGCGAGCCCGACCACCTCGGACTCCTCGCCGGATACGCCGAACTCTGCCTGCGCTCCGACTCCTTCGACCACCCCGGACGAGCCGGCCGGGCCGTCACGCTGTCCCGCCGACTGAAGGAGCTGGCGCCGGAGTCCGCCGAGGCGGAGCGACTGGTGAAAGCCGAACGCTGGGCGCGCCGGGGCTACTGGGACGACATACGCATGCAGGCGGCCGTCAAGGCCGTCGCCAGGCGGGACACCGAGGCTCAGGCCCGGGCCCTCGCCGAGGACCTCAGGGCGGGTGGCCCGGATGCGGTGCACGCCGTCGACCCCGCGAGCCCCGGCTACCGCGCGGTCGCCGTCCGGGCCGCGACCTTTGAGGCCCTGTCCGGCACATGGAACGCGCCCGTGCGGTTCCTCGGCCGTTACCGTTCGGCCGCCTGGGCGATCTCCGTGGCGCTCTGCTTCGCCACCAACCGGGTTCTCCTCGCGACCGGAGTCGTGGACTCGTTCACCGTGTGGGGCGCCCTGTGGCTGCTTCCCGTGCTCCTCGTCGACCGGCGCTTCGCGGCGGTCCGCAAGGAGGCCGACGCCCGGCACGTGGCCCACCTGGAGACGGTGCTCGCCGAGCGGCGCTGAGGAGCCGCCTCGGGCGCGGGGCGTGCGGTGAAGTACCGGCTGGTCCTCGACTTGCGGTCCGGCGGATAGGGTCGCCGATGGCGTGCCGGAGGGGCTCGCGCGGTGCGGGCGGGAGTGGTGGAGGGGTCATGGAGCGGGCCGTCATCCTGGGTGGAAGGCCACGGCCGACCTCGCCCAGCCGCACGTCGAGGGCCCGTACCCGCCCGGCTACCGCCTGCTGCGGTGGGCGGGCGACCGGATCACCGAGGCCTCCCGTCGTCGACGCCGCCGTCAACACGACGTACATGAACGTGGTCCACATGGTCGAGCACCCGCGCGCGCTCACGCGTCCCGGCCTGCTGCTGCGTGCCGCGCGGGTCCTGCTGGACGGGCGGGCGTGAGCGGGGCCCGGGCCGCGCTGGTGCTGCGCCCGTGGGAGGACGGTGACGCCGAGACCCTCGTACGGCACCATGGCGACCCGGCCATGCGGCGCTGGCTCGCCACGCATCTCGACTCGGTGGAGCAGGCGCGGGCGTGGATCGCGGAGCAGCGCCGGGGGCGGGAGGCCGGTTCGCGGGCCGCGTTCGCGGTGGTCGAGGCGGCGGACGGCGGCACCGTATTGGGTGAACCGGTCGGGCACCTCGCCCTGACGGCCGTGGCGGGTGCCGTGCGCGTCGGCTACTGGACGGCTGCCTCGGCGCGCGGGCGCGGGATCGCCTCCCGCGCGCTGGCCCTGGCCGCCGGGTGGGCCCGCGACGCGGCGGACAGTCCGTTCGCGGGCGCCCGGCTGGAGCTGGTGCACGCGGTCGGCAACGACGCCTCGTGCCGCACCGCCCTCTCCGGCGGCTTCCGCGCGGAGGGTGACCTGCCGGCGGCCCCGCCGGAGCGGCCGCGGGCGATGCACGTACACGTACACGTGCGCATGGACGACGGGCGCTGAGCTCCCGGTCCGCTTCCCCCCCCCCGGCACGACGGCGGCCCCCGCCGCATGGGGTGCGGGCGGGGGCCGGTGCGGGTCAGCCCTGGCGGGCCTTGGAGCGGGGGTCCTTCTTGTTGATCACGTACGTCCTGCCGCGACGGCGGACGACCTGGGCCCCGGGCTTCGCCTTCAGGGCGTGGAGGGAGTTGCGTACCTTCATCGTCAGCGGACCTCGCGGAACTCGACGTGTGCCGCCACGACCGGGTCGTACTTGCGCAGGACCAGACGGTCGGGGTCGTTCTGGCGGTTCTTCCTGGTCACGTAAGTGACGCCGGTACCGGCGGTGGACCGGAGGGTGACGACCGGGCGCTGGGTGGTGCGGGCCATGCTGTGCTCCTTCCGGCCGACAGGCCCCGAGATCTTTTGAGTCGGGCATGTCAGCTTCGCTCGGTGTAACAGGGCAACGGGGCCCCGCATTCCCTCTTCTTGCAAAGCTCTTGCTCTTACGAGTAATAAGCAAGAAGCTATGCGAGTCCTTACGTCCGTTCGCCCAGGACCCGGAGCCCGTCATGCCCAGACTGCTGCCCGACGCCGGACCGCAGCGCGTCATCGCCGCCTCCAATCTCGTCAACACGATGGGCAGCGGGCTGTACCTCACCGCCGGTGTCCTGTACTTCACCCAGGCGGTGCACCTCCCGGCGGCCCAGGTCGGGCTCGGGCTCGGGGCCGCCGGGCTCGTGTCGCTGGCCGTCGGGATCGCCGTCGGGCATCTCGCGGACCGGCGCGAGGCACGGGGTGTGTACGCGGTCACGCTCGTGGTGCGGGCCGCGGCGACCGGGGGATTCCTGTTCGCCGACCGGCTGTGGCTCTTCGTCCTGACGATCTCCGCGGCCGGCGCCGCGCAGGCCGCCGGCCTCGCCGCGCGCAGCCCGATCATCCGGCGATACGGCGGTGACCGGCCGCAGGAGTTCCGGGCCTATCTGCGGGCGGTCACCAACGTCGGCATCTCGCTGGGCGCGCTGGTCGCGGGGTGGGTGGTCCAGGTCGGCACCCTCACGGCGTACCAGCTCCTGATCGTCGGCACCACCGTCGCCTTCGCCGCCTCGGCGGTCGCGCTCCTCCCCCTCCCGCCGGTGCCGCCCGTGCCCGCGGCCGGCGGTCCCCGCCGGCTCGCGCTCAAGGACCGGCCCTACCTCCTGATCACCGCCATCGACGGTGTCATGGCCGTCCAGTTCAAGGTGCTCACCGTGGCGATCCCGCTGTGGCTGGTGGAGGCGACGAGCGCGCCGCGCTGGCTCATCGGCGGCACGATGCTGGTCAACACGGTCATCGTGATCGCCCTCCAGGTGCGGGCCAGCCGCGGCATCGACTCGCCCGCCGCCGGAGCGCGGGCCTACCGCCGGGCCGGGGTCGCCTTCCTGGTGTCCTGCGCGCTCGTCTCCCTCGCCGCCGGGACCCCCGCGTGGGCGGCGGCCGCGCTCGTCCTGACCGCCGTGGTCGTCCACACCGTGGGCGAACTGTGGCACGCGGCCGCGGGCTTCGAGCTCTCCTTCGCGCTCGCGCCCGAGCACGCCACCGGGCAGTACCTCGGCGTCTTCGGCCTCGGCGCCGGACTCGCCGAAGGCTTCGGTCCGGCCCTGCTCATCGCGCTGTGCATCAGCTGGGGACGCCCCGGCTGGTACGTCGCCGGGGCGATGTTCGCCCTCACCGGCCTCGCCGCCCCGCTCGCCGTCCGGTGGGCGCGACGGACCCGGACCGGCGACGGCGCGCTCACGCCCCCGGTGCCGCCGAGGCCCCGAGCGGGTGTTCCCCAGGGCGGTTCGTGACCCCCCTGGCCAGGACGGCGGAGCTGCCGAGGACCGTGCCGGCCGGGCCCGCGTCCGTCGTACGCGCCAGCACCGTGCGCTGCCCGAGGAACGCCGAGGTCTTCCGGTCGAAGATCCACTGGGTCTGTTCGCCCCGGGCGGTACGGGCCACGGCGACGCCCTCGCGGCCCGCCGCGTCCCTCGCGGACGGCAGCACGGTCGTCCCCGGGATCCGCGCCGCGGCCCCGTACAGCGCGGCCGTCACCTCCGGGGGCGCCCAGGTCTCGCTGAGCAGCGTGCCGATGGCGGTGAAGGCCCTCTGGTCCGGATCGCCGCCGCCGGTGGTGCGGGTCTGCGCGTAGACGAGGCTCAGCAGGGTCTCCGGGTCGGTCGGCAGAGAGGCGACATACGTGTGGGTCGGGTCCGTGACCGACGCCGTCGGGGCACCGCCCTCGGCCAGGCGGGGCGTGGCGCCCCGGTGGTCGAGCGTGTAGACGGGGGCCCGGACACCGAGCGGGCTGTCCGGCGCGCCCTGTTCGCGCAGCAGGCCCTCGCGGCTGCCGTCGGCGGAGAGCCAGACCTGGCGCCGGTGCGCCGGCGGCAGCGTGGCGGGGCCGCCGGCCGCGCTCCGGGCGGCGTACGCGACCAGGCTCTCGATGTACACGAACTGCTCGGGGCGCGCCTCGGCCCGCGGACTCGCCGCCGCCGCGAGCGCGGCCCGCGTCAGGATCTGGTCGGCCCCGGGCGCGGCGGCCCCGGCACGCGGGGTGGGCGCGGGCGGGGCGGGCGACTCGCCGACGACCACGGTCAGGGCGACCGCGGTCACGGCGACGGTGCAGGCCACCGCCGGGAGCGCGAAGCGCGGGACGCGGCGACGCCCACGGAGGGGGCGGGGCCCCTCGGCCGCGTTCAGGATCCGGTGCTTGAGCACCTGGTGGCGCAGCGGCGGCAGGTCCGGCACCTCGGGAGGCGGCAGCAGACCCGCGAGCTCGGCGCGGAGGGCATCGTCGGCGGGGGTGTTCACAGCGAGTTCTCCGGGGCGGATCGGCGCGCGAGGGCGGGGGCGGGGACAGGGGCGGAAGCGAGGGTGGCGACGGGAACGCGGGGGATGGTGGTGCGGGCGGATGGTGCTGCGGCCGGGGTGACGGGAGCGGTGGCGGCGACGGCTTGGGCGGGGTGGGCGGGGTGGGCGTCGGCCGACGCGGTCCGGGCGGGGCGGGCGTCAGCCGACGCCGTCCGGACGGGGCCGGCATCGGCCGACGCGGTCCGGGCAGGGCCGGCACCAGCCGACTCGGTCCGGGCGAGGCCCGCATCGGCCGACGCGGTCCGGGCAGGGCCGGCATCAGCCAGCGCGGCCCGGCCGGAGCCGGTCCGCGGACCCGCGCTCCCACCCACCCCGCCGCCCCGCCGCGCCTTCCGTACCGCCTTCAATTCCGCCTCGGCCAGCGTCCGGAGCCGGTCGCGGGCGCGGGAGAGGCGGGAGCGGACCGTGCCGATCGGGATGTCCAGGGCCTCGCCGGCCGCCGCGTAGTCGAGGCCGGCCCACACGACGAGGGCGAAGACCTCGCGGTCGCGGCGGCGCAGGCGCTTGAGGGCGGCGCGGGCGGCGGTCAGTTGTTCCGTGTCGTACAGCCGGGTCACGACGTCGTCGGCGAAGTCCGGGAGTACGCCGCGGTCGGCGAGCCGGGCCAGGGCCGTGTCGCGGCGGCGGGCCTCGCGGGCGGTGCTGCGCAGGATGTTGGTCGCGATGCCGAGCAGCCAGGGGCGCAGGCCGTCGCCGTCGGGGCGCAGGCGCTCGCGGCAGCGCCAGGCCTCCAGGAAGGTGGCGGAGACGACATCCTCGGCGGCCGCCTGGTCGCCGCAGACGCGCATCGCGTACCGGAACAGGACCTGCGCGTGCTCGTCGTAGGCCTCGCCGAGTGCCGTGGTGTCCCCGGCACGGAAACGATTCCTCATAGGTGATTCCACATGGAGTACTGGGCGCTGGTTCGCCCGGGTTCCCGTGACCTGCGCCACATCCGCCCCACCGCTCCCCCTCGTGTGGCGCAGGTCACGGGAACGGGGCCCGTCCTTCCGCCCAGTGCTGATCATGAACAACATCACGCAGAAGCGCACGACCCGCCGGACCCTGCTGCGCGGGCTCACCCTCGCCGCCGCCGGCACCTGCCTCCCCGCCGCCGTGGCCCACGCCGCCACCCCGGCCGCCGCCGCGACCCCCACCACCGAGACGTACACGCTGACGCTCACTCATCTCGGGCGCACCGGCGCGCCGACCGCCGACTACACCACCTACGTGGTCGGCGTCTCCGGCGCGGCCGCCGCGGTCAAGGAGAAGATCACCGAGTCGCCCGCGACCGTCACCCTCCAGGTCCCCAAGGGGCGTTATCTGCTGCACTCCTCGATCAACGTGTACGACCCGCGGATCGAGACGGACTGGATCGTCCAGCCGCGGCTGGACGTGGACGGCGACACGACCGTCGTCTTCGACGCGCGGACGGCCGAGCCCGTCGACATCCTGCCGCCGGAGGCCGGGGCCGGGTACCGGCTGGGCGGCACGTTCGTCGAGGTCTCCCACGAGGGCGGCACCGCGTTCGCGAGCATCGTCAACTCCACCCCGTACCTGCGGACGGCGCACCTGGGCCCGGCGGCCGAGCCGGGTTCGGTGCGGCAGTGGTTCGACACGTACTGGAAGGGCGAGAAGCAGGGGTACGCCCTCGGCTACACCTTCACGTCCGACCGCGCGCTGACCGGTATCGTCCGACACCCGAAGGCCGCCGAGCTGGGCACCCTCACGGTCCGCGCCGTCGTGCCGGAGACCGGTGGGGGGTACGGGTTCCTCGACCTGTCGCCGGTCGGTGACACCGCCGTGTCCCTGCCCCATCCGTTCCAGGTCCCGGGCTCCACCACGTTCCTGATCACCCCCGACCGCGGTGCCTGGGACCTCCTCTACAGCGCCCCCACCGCCTCCGAGGAGGCCACGCCGAACCGGTACGGCGCGTCCGGGGTGCGCGTGCGGGCGGGCGCCACCACGCTCGTCACCTTCGACGGCCCGGTCTTCGGCCCCGCTCTCGACCCGGCACCGGGCGCCAAGCCGGCCGGCCTGCGCACCGGCAACACGCTCGCCCTCGACCTGGCCCTGCTCGCGGACGGCGACGGGCATCGGCCGAGCGCGCCCCTGTTCGAGGGCGCGACCACCACCCTGCACCGCAACGGCGTGCTCGTCGGCACCCGGCGCGGCACACCGGGGCGGGCGGAGTTCACGGTGCCGTCCGCCCGCGGCGACTACCGTCTCTCCACCACGGCCGCCCGTCCGGGCGGCCGGGTCACGGCGGCCTGGACCTTCACCTCGGCGGCGACCGCCGCTCCCGCCGAACTCCCACTCAGCGTGGTCCGTTTCACCCCGGAGCTGCGGCCGGACGGCACCGCCGCGCCGTACACCACCTCGCTCGTGCCGGTGACCGTGCAGGGGGCGGCCTCGGCGACGGGTCTCCGGTGCCTGACCGTCTCGCTCTCCACCGACGCCGGGACCACCTGGAACCGGGTGCCGATGGTCGGGGGCCTCGCCTCCGTGCGGACGCCCGCGCCGGGCGGCACGGTGTCACTGCGCGCCGAACTGACGGACGCCGTCGGCAACACGCTCACCCAGACGCAGATCGGCGCGTACCGGGTGACCGCCGCCTGATCCCGCGCGGCGGCCGAGCGGGTCACCAGCCCGCTCGGCCGTCACCGGGTCATGGGCGTACGGGTCAGCTCTCGTCGCCGATGACGTCCAGCCGCATCGCCGCGAGCCGCTCGGGCTCCGCGATCACCTCGATGCCGGTGATCAGACCGTCCGTCACGGCGAAGGTGAGGACCAGGGCCAGGCGGCCCATGGGCGCCATCGCCAGGCCCACCGTGCCGTCGACGAGCGCCAGGCCGGTGAAGCGGGCGCGGCCCATCGCGGCCATCGCGCCCTGCGCGACGGTGTGGCCGCCCGTGACGACGATCGGCTCGGGCGTCGGGATGACCCGGCGGTCGGCGTGGAGCACGACGTCCGGGTGGAGCAGGGCGACCAGGGCGGCGAAGTCGCCGCCGCGGGTCGCGGCCAGGAAGGCGTCGACGACGCTGCGCCGCCGTGCCAGGTCGGCGGCCCCCGCCGGGGCCGGGGCGGCGCCGCCCTTCACCCGGCGGCGGGCGCGGCTGGCGAGCTGGCGTACGGCGGCCGTGTTGCGGTCGAGGAGGGGGGCGATGTCCTCGAAGGGGACGGCGAACATGTCGTGCAGGACGAAGGCGAGGCGCTCGGCGGGGGCGAGCGTGTCGAGCACGACGAGGAGGGCGACGCCGACGGAGTCGGCCATCAGGGCCTCCTCCTCGGGGTCGCGGCCGGGCCGGTCGGGCTCCGTCTCGCGCAGCAGGTCGTCGAGGGCGTCCTCACGGCGCCGGTCCCGGGACCTGAGCATGTTCAGGCAGACCCGGGAGACGACGGTGGTGAGCCAGCCGCCGAGGTTGTCGACGCCGTCGATGCCGGCGGCGTTCGCCCGCAGCCAGGCTTCCTGGAGGGCGTCCTCGGCCTCGGCGAGCGAGCCGAGCATGCGGTAGGCCACCGCTCTCAGATGGCTCCGGTCCTGCTCGAACCGCCGGGTGAGCAGCTCGCTGTCGTCCTTCTTGTCCATGGTCCCCCGCTTCTCGATCCCCGCCGGACGTTCATGATCACGTCCGATCGGCAGAACGCATCATGGCAGCCGAGGTGTTCACTCCTCCGGGACGGGGGTGCCCTGGTGGTAGTACATGCGCCAGCCCGCCTGTCCCTCCCCGGCAGCGTCGGCTTCCGTCTTGCGCCAGAGGGAGCTGCGGTGCGCGCGCCGGCCGTCGATGAGCGTCTCGTAGGTGACATGGACGAGGCCGGGCGCGAGGAGCACGCCGCGCAGGCCGGAGGGCTCGTACCGCGGGCCGTCCTGTGTGCCGCCGTCGAGATCGGGGAGCGCGGCGAGCATCTCCTCGTACGTCCAGCGCCGTCCGGAGGCGCCGACCTCGACGAACGCGGGGTCGAGGAGGCGGCGGGCCTCGGCGGCGGAGACCCGGGCGGCGGGGTCCATGAGGCGTAGTTCGCCGGCGAGGGCGGCGGCGATCGCGTCCTGTTCGCTTTCCTGGTGCATGCGTTCATCCTCTCCCGTCCGGGGGCCGTGCCCGAGGGAATTTCGTACCGATGGGTAGGCGGGCGGAGGCTCTTGCTATACCTTCCGTCTAATAGCTTGCTAGACGGGACGTCTAACAAGCGAGCGTTCCTGCCCCCCAGAGGTCACCAAGGAGCCGCACCATGGCAAGCAGCACCGTCCGGCCGGCGGACCAGGCCCGCCCCTCCCAGACCGCGACGCCCGCTTCGGCCGCGCCCGAACGCGAGGCGGCACGGCGGCTGCTCGACTCCTCCGCCAAGCTGTCCTACGACCCCGCCACCGAGGTGGACTGGGACACCCCGCTCGACGAGGGCTTCCACGGCATGAGCCCGGAGTGGAGCACCCTCTACGGCACCCGCTACTGGCAGGAGTTGACCGAGGAGCAGCGCCGGGAGCTCACCCGTCAGGAGTCCGCCTCGGTGGCCAGCACGGGCATCTGGTTCGAGATGATCCTGCAGCAGATGGTGCTGCGCGACATGTACGCGAAGGACCCGACCGACCCCCGGTTCCAGTGGGCCCTGACGGAGGTCGCCGACGAGTGCCGGCACTCGATCATGTTCGGGCGCGGCGCGGCCAAGCTGGGCGCCCCCGCCTACCGCCCGGCCCGCTTCGTCCTCGAACTCGGCCGCGCCTTCAAGACGCTCGCCGTCGGCGAGGCCGCGTACGCCTCGATCCTCGTCGCCGAGGAGGTGCTCGACGTCATGCAGCGCGACTGGATGCGCGACGAGCGGGTCGCCCCGTTCGTCCGCACCATCAACAACATCCATGTCGTCGAGGAGTCGCGGCACATGAAGTTCGCCCGCGAGGAGACCCGCGCCCGGCTGCGCCACGCGGGGCCGGTGCGCCGGCACGTCCAGGCCCTGGTCGTCTCCATCGCCTCGTACTTCATCGTCACCAGCATGGTGAACCGCGAGGTGTACGCGAACGCGGGCCTCGACACCGAGCGGGCGCTCGCCGAGGCCCGTGCCAACGAGCACCACAAGTCCCTGATGCGGTCGAGCTGTGCCGGCCTCATGGAGTTCCTGGCCTCCTGCCGCCTCCTCACCCGCCCCGCGCTCGCCTTCTACAAGCGCGCCCACCTCATCTGACCTGCCCGAGCGACGAGCGGACGAGCCGACGACGCCATGACGTACGCCATCACCCAGACCTGCTGCAACGACGCCACCTGTATCGCCGTCTGCCCGGTCAACTGCATCCATCCGACGCCGGACGAGCCGGACTTCGGCCGTACCGAGATGCTGTACATCGACCCCCGGTCCTGCATCGACTGCGGTGCCTGCGCCGACGCGTGCCCGGTCGACGCGATCTTCCCCGCGGACGCCCTCGCCCCCGGCCAGCAGGAGTACGCCGCCGTCAACGCCGCCTACTACGAGCAGCGCGCGGCACGCCCCGAGCCCGTGGCCGGGCCCACCTTCCACCCCTGGGGCCAACCGTCCTTCCCGCGCAGTCTGCCGTCCGACTTCGCGCCCCTGCGGGTCGCGGTCGTCGGCACCGGACCCGCCGGGATGTACGCCGCCGAGGACCTGCTCCTGCACACCAACGCCGAGGTGACCCTGGTCGACCGGCTGCCGGTGGCCGGCGGACTCGTCCGGTACGGCGTGGCGCCCGACCACCCGGCGACCAAGCGGATCGGCGACACCTTCGCCCGCTTCCACAGCCACCCCCGGGTGCGGATGTACCTCGGCGTCGACATCGGTACGGACGTCACGGCCGAGGAACTGGCCGCGCACCACGACGCCGTCGTGTACGCGGTGGGCGCCGCCACCGACCGGCGGCTCGGCATCCCCGGCGAGGACCGGACCGGCAGCCTCTCGGCCACCGCCTTCGTCGCCTGGTACAACGCGCACCCGGAGGTCGCGCCGGACGCCGTCGACCTGTCGGGCACCGAGCGGGTCGTGGTGGTCGGCACCGGCAACGTCGCCCTCGACGTCGCCCGCATCCTGGTGACCGACCCCGAGACCCTCGCCGCGACCGACATCGCCGACCACGCGCTGGCCGCGCTGCGGGCCTCCGCCGTACGGGAGGTGGTGCTGCTCGCCCGGCGCGGCCCCGAGGACGCCTCCTGCACCGCGTCCGAACTGCTCGCCCTCGGCAAGCTGCCCGGGGTGCGGCTGGTCGTGGACGACCAGGACCCGCGGACCTGGGCCGCCGTCGAGGCCGCCGCGCCCCACGAGAAGGCGGCGCTGCTGCGCGGCGCGGACCGCGAGCGCGTGGACTGGTCCGGGGCGCCCGGGCCGGAGCGGCGCATCGTCTTCCGGTTCCACTCCGCGCCCGAGGAGATCCTGGCCGGCGCGGTGCGGGTGACCGGCCCGGACCCGGCCGGGACCGTCGAGATCCCGGCCGGCACGGTGCTGCGCGCCGTCGGCTACCGGGGCATGCCCGTGACGGGACTGCCCTTCGACGAGGCGACCGGCACCGTGCCGCACGAGAACGGACGGGTGGCGGGCCGTCCCGGCACCTACGTCGTCGGCTGGATCAAGCGCGGCCCCTCGGGCGGCATCGGCGCCAACCGCACCTGCGCCGCGGAGACCGTCGGCACCCTCCTCGCCGACGCCGTCGACGGGACCCTGCCCCTCCCGGCCGGCGGCGCCCGCGCCTTCGACCGGCTGGCCCGCGGCCGGGCGAAGGCGGTCGTCGACGCCCGGGGGCTCGCCTCCATCGAACGCGCCGAGCTCGCCCGGGGCGGGGCGGCGGGACGGCCCCGGGTGAAGCTGGGGACGGTGCCCGAGCTGGTCGCCGCGGCCCGGGGCCGCCGCCGTCTTTGGCGCTGAACTCACCTCGTCCCCGCCCCCTCCCCGCCCCCATGGGGGTGGGGGCGGGGCGACACGCACGCGCAAGGAGCGCGGACCGCGCGGGGCGCCTCCGGCGTGGCATCCGAATACGGTCGGATGATCCCGATATGAGTGCGAAGCATGACTGAGAAGACAGCTGTCGTGGTGGGCGTGGACGGTTCCGAGCACAGCCTGCGCGCGCTCGAATGGGCCCTCGGGGTCGCACACCACCTGGAGGCGCCGCTGACCGTCGCCCATGTCCGCTCCGACGCGCTCCAGCTCGGCAGCGCCCGGATCTCCTCCCTCGGCCCCGGCCCCACCCTCCCCGACACCGTCCTCGACGCGCTCGCCGACCGCGTCGGCACGAAGGCCGAAGGACTGGACGTGCGGTACGCCTCGCTCGACGGCTCCGTCGTCGACGCCCTGACCGCGGCAGCGCGCGACGCCCGGCTCCTCGTGGTCGGCGCACGCGGGCGGGGCGGCTTCGCGAGCCTGCTCCTCGGGTCGACGAGCCGCAGTCTGGCCGCGTCGGCGCCCTGCCCGGTGGTGGTCGTCCCGCACGAGGCACGGGCCGCGTCGCTGGAGGGCGGCGCGGGTGCGGGGCGGGTGCTGCTCGGGCTGCACGTCGAGGAAACCCCGGACGAGGTCGTCGACTTCGCCTTCGAGGCGGCGCGGCGGCGGGGTGTGTCGCTGGAGGTGGTGACGGCCTATCCCGTGCCGCCCTCCCCCGCCCTGCTCATCGGCGCGCCGGCGCCCGCCCTCCAGGTGCCGCCGCCGTTGCCCGACGAGACCCCGGAGCTGGTCGAGTCGACCAGCCGCCACCAGGAGGAGCGGCTGCGCCCCTTCATCGAGCGGTATCCCGGGGTCGAGGTCGTCCGCACCGTCACGCCCGTCGACGCGGCCGGCCGGCTGGTGGAGGACTCCCAGGAGGCCGGTCTCGTGGTCGTGGGACGGCACCGCCGGCACCGGGTCGAGACGCTGCTCGTCGGCTCCGTCGCGCACGCCGTGCTGCACCACGCGGCCTGCCCGGTGGCGGTCGTGCCGCCGGTGAAGCAGCCCTGACCGCTCCCCCGGGCGGCTCCTGACGCCACCTGGCGCGCCACCGGAGCGCAAGCGGGCAGAAATGCGCCGAATTCACCTCTTCGGGTGATGACGGATGTGGAGAAACGTGTCTGCCTCCATGGGTACCGGGAACCTCGACTCACGGGGGGCCGATCCACTGGAGCGTGTCCATGCATCTGATCCGACGCCGCGAACCGCACCTCGCCGTCCGGTCGAGCGAGGGCCTGACCACCGTCGAGCTGTACGGCGAGCTCGACCTGGTGCTGGTGCAGCGCGTCCGGCCCGAACTGGACGACCTCACCCGCGAGGCCGCCGCGTTCACGGTCGACCTGCGCCCTCTCGGCTTCTGCGACGCGTCGGGGCTCGGGCTCCTGGTGCGGTGTGCGCAGCGCGTACAGGGGCGAGGCGCGGCCTGGCGCCTGGTGTGCGACCAGCCGACGATCCTGCGGCTGATCCGGCTGGCCGCCCTCGACGACCTGCTGCGCCCGGAGCCGGCCGCCCCGGAGCCCGGCGGCGGCGCGCCCTCCGGGGCGGCCCGGCCACCGGCGCCCCGCCTGGGGCACCTTGGCCGGCTGCGGGTCTGAACCGCCGCCCTCGGACAGGCCCTAGGCGGGCAGCAGCTCCCCGGCGCCCCCGTGTTCCCGGGTCTCGCCGGGGAAGGCATGTCCGAGCACGCCCTGGGGGCGCAGGCCCGGCAGGCGGAGCTCGACGATGCCGCGCACGGCCGGCCACTCGTCATCGAGGATCGAGTAGAACGCGGTGTCGCGGACGACCCCGTCCAGGCCGCGGGAGTGGGCCCGGCGCACACCCTCACAGGTGGCGCCGAGGCGTTCGATCGCGGCCCGGGAGCGGCTGTTGCGGGCGTCGGCGCGCATCGAGAGACGGCGTACGCCCCAGGTCTCGAACGCGTGACGCAGCATGAGGTACTTGGCCTCGGTGTTGACGCCGGTCCCGCGTGCCTCGGTGGAGAGCCAGGTGTTGCCGATCTCCACCGCGTCGGGCACGGCCGTCAGGGGGTCGCCGTGGGGCGTGCCGGTGGTCGGCGGCCACACGAGGGGCCCGCGCCAGTAGTCGAGTTCAAGGAACCGGCTGGATCCGAGAACCCGTCCGTTGCGGGGATTGACCAGGGCGAAGGGCAACGCCCTGCCCGCCGCCTGATCGGCGAGCGCGCGGGCGATGTAGTCGCAGGAGGCGTCAAGGCCGTGGGGCACGGCGGTGTAGGCATAGGCCGCACGATCCAGTGCGCCCGCCCAGGCGATGCCCTCGGCGTGGCGCATGGCCAGCGGCTCCAGGCGCACGGTGCGCCCGGCAAGGACTACAGGTACTGGCACGGAACCTCGGGTCTTTCACGGGCAGGGGACATCCCACGCCGGATCACGGCGGGAATGACGGGGTGAGGTTCGCGCCGGATGCCGACCACTTCGCCGCATGGGCAAAACGGGCCATGAAACGGTTCGTCACCGGTGCGAGGAGGACAGTATGCAGCCCGCAGCGCGTCCTGAACAGAACCCCACACGAACCCGAGCGCACGGCTGGGTGAATGTCCGGTTCACCCCGATCCCTCACATGGCGCAAACCCCCGCCGAAGCCCCCTCCCGAGGGGCCCTAGGAAGCCGTTTCCGCGCAGGTCGGATGGCCCCAGCCGTCGGGGTTCCTGGTGATCGTCTCGCCCTTGTCGTACGCCTTCCCGCACCGGCAGCGGCCGGCGAACCGGGCCTTGAGCGTGGGGCCTCCGGAGGAGCCCGTCCCGCGGGCCGCGCCGGCCGTCTTCGGGGCACGCTTCGCGGCCGCCGGGCGGGTGGAACCGGGCTCCGGCGGCGGCAGCGGCGAACCGGCGGCGGAACCGGCGGGCTCCTGGGTGCGGGCGGTGTGGCTGGCGGCCCGGTCGGCGGCGTCGTTCAGGGGGTCGCCGTCGACCTGGTGGGCGGGGGTGTACACGAACTCGACGCGCCGGTCGGCGAGCAGCTCGTCGATCCGGACCACGAGGTCCTTGTTGGCGACCGGCGTGCCGGCCGACGTCTTCCAGCCCTTGCGGCGCCAGCCCGGCAGCCAGGTGGTGACCGCCTTCATCGCGTACTGCGAGTCCATCCGCACCTCGGCGGGCACGGCGGGGTCGATGTGCTCCAGCAGCCTGAGCAGCGCGGTGAGTTCGGCGACGTTGTTGGTCGCCGTGCCGAGCGGTCCGGCCTCCCAGTGGGCGATCGCGCCGTCCCCCGCGCCGATGACCCACGCCCAGGCCGCGGGCCCGGGATTGCCCTTGGACGCGCCGTCGCACGCCGCGATGATCTTCTCTGTCATCCTCCGATCCTGACATGTCCCCCGACAGGTCAGTGACCACCCGGCGCGGCGCGCAGCCGTGCCACCTCCGCCCGGAGCTCGTCCCGCCCGATGGCATCGGTACGGGTGGCCGGCACGGTGCAGGCGTACGCCCCGGCCACGGAGCCGTGCAGGGCGCATTCCGGTACGGGTGCCCCGGAGAGCCAGGCGGCCAGGAAGCCCGCCGCGAACGCGTCCCCGGCGCCGTTGCTGTCGACGACGGGCGCGGGCGGGGTGACGGCGGGCACGTGGACGAGTTCGCCGCCCGCGCCGCTCAGGAGGTACGCGCCCTCGGCGCCGGCGGTGGCGACGACGACGGACGCGCGGCCGTGGGCGGCGATGGAGCGCATGGTGCGTTCCGGGTCGTCCAGGGCGACGGTGGAGAGGAAGACGACGTCGGCCTCGTACGCGAAGGCCTCGTGATAGGCGGAGGAGCCGTCCCAGTCGTGCAGGTCGGTCGAGAGGGTCAGCCCCGCGTCGCGCAGCGCGGGCAGGGCGTGGGCGCACGGCTGGGTCAGCGAGACATGGGCGTGCCCGCTGCGGGCGGCGAGCGCCTTCACGGTCTCCGGCGGCAGCCGGTCGTCGTCGCCGCCCCGGGTCGCGTCGTACAGCGAGAGCCTGCGCCCGTCGGGCCCGACCAGGTTGACGGCCCGCTTGGTGCCGGCGGGGTGCGGCACCTCGGTGAGCGCGATGCCCTGCTCCCGGTGGAAGCGGCGCACGAGTTCGCCCTCGGGGTCGGCGCCGATCAGGTCGAGGTGGTGGGTCCGCAGGCCCAGCCGGTGCAGCCCGAGGGCGACGAAGTCGCCGGTCTGACCGGCCCGGGTCTCGATGCCGGGCCGGATCATGTGGCTGTCCGCGAAAGGCAGGGGGAGTTCGGGGACGTACACGATGGTGTCGACGCCGGCACCGCCGAGGACGAGGACGTCGATGTCGGTCTCGGCATCACTAGTGCTGTCGCTGCTCATGCGCGCAGTCAAACAGCGCCCGCCGAACCCCTGCAAGATCCTGCAAGGAATTTCCGCAAGCCCGCTCCCGGACCGCCCGCGTCCTGCGGAGCGGTCCGGGAGGCCCGGGAGGGCCCGGGCAGGGCCCGGGTAGTGCCCGGGCGGTGCCCGTCAGTCGTTGGACGGAAGGCTGTCCATGAAGGAGCTGACCGAGAAGACGGCGCGGCCGGGGCCCGCCGGGCCGTAGCCGGGAGGGGAGCTGAGGCCGTGGGACTCCATGGTCGCGCGGTAGGCCTCCAGGAGCCGGATGTGGTACTCCAGCGGGGCGCCCTCCGGGTTGGCCTTGCCGAGGGGGGTGGTGGGCTCGGGGCACCAGGTGGTGAAGCGGGGCGTGATGCCGCGCGACATGAAGTACTCCAGGCCCTCCGTGGTGGAGGCGATGGCCTCGTCGACCGTGGTGAAGCCGAAGGGCTCGGCCATCTCGACGCCCGCCACGAAGTTGGGGATGACGTTGCGCGGCCCGAAGATCTCCGCCGAGTCCAGGATCCGGCGGTGCCACTCGTCGCGGCCGACGTAACGCTCCTTGCCGGGGCAGTACAGCTCGAACAGGCGCTTGTCCCACACCTCGTAGTTGGGGTGGTAGATCTGGATGCCGTAGTCCTTGAAGCGCTGGACGTCGGCCTTGGGCAGCGCCTGGGCGACGACCTTGCCGATCCAGCGGCCGGGGAAGCGCTCCTCGATGGCCTGCGCGTACTGGCCGTAGAAGTCCGCCTCGTCCTTGCCGCCGATCTGCGAGGTGACCGCGCCGCCGGTCAGGGTGTACGCGGTGGAGGCGCCGGTCGTGTCGTACTTGTCGATGATCGCCAGGGCCTCCAGGACCTCCTCCACGTCCTTGACGCCGGTGTAGGGGCGTCCGGCGGCCTTGTGCTGGCGCCAGTTGTGGTTGATGTCGCAGTACTGGCACTCCTCCTTGGCTCCGAAGTACTGGCAGACGCGGAAGACGGTGAGGTAGATCAGGTAGCCCCACTGGATCGTGGGGGCCACCTCCATCACGGACTTCCCGCTGGCGAGGGTGTGCCGGTAGTACTCAGGCATGGGCGGCAGGCCGACGTCCGCGATCCGGCGCCCGTCGAGGTACAGCCCGAGCATCCCGTCGTCGCCCGCGGCGACGCGGTACGGCGAGGCCGGGTTGACGCGGACGGACACGACGGTGCGGCGCAGCTCGTACGGGCCGCCGGTGAGCACGATCTCCTCCGGCGGGCGGCGCAGGGCGGCCTCGCCGAGCTCGGGCAGGGTGCGGTGGTCGAAGGAGAAGATGAAGTACGACTTGGGCTTGACCTCACCGGACGCCTCGTTGGCGCTGTCCGTGAGGGCCGAGTCGTCGAAGGCGATGCCGCCGCGCAGCAGATCCTCCTTGATCACCGCCTCCCTGGGGACGTGCGGGAAGCGGTGCATGAGGTCTTCGACCTCGTCGGTGCGGCGGATCATGCGCGGTTACATCTCCTCGGTCGGGCGGGTCATGAGCCGTGGTGGGCCCCCGCCACCCTAGGACGGCGGAGGGCGGTGCGGCATCCGGCTACGGTCGCACCCGGCCTAGGTCACGAGACCGAGGCCGGATACGACCGGTGCCGGAGGCCGGAAGTGGGCCATCCTGGCCGGAAGTCGGCCGCCCCCGGTCAGGAGTCGGCCGTCCGGGGTAAGAGGTCGGCCGTCCCGGGTCAGAAGTTGCCGTAGTTGACCTGCCAGGTGGGCAGGCCCATCCGGCGCCACACGGCGACCACCCGGTCCCGGTCGTCCAGCGACAGGCGGACCGCGTAGCGGTGGCGTACGTGCGCGTCGAAGAGTTCGGCCTTGACGAGGTCGTCGGAGCGGCCGTCGTCGGAGGCGCGCATCCACAGCTCGTCGTACGGCACCTCGTACCGCTCCAGCCAGGCCTCCGTCAGCGCCCTGTGGTCCTCGCTGCGGCCGGAGAGCAGCACGATCCGGTCCTGGTGCGCGCGCTGGAAGGCGCGCAGGGCCTCGCGGACCGGGACGTTGAGCAGGTCCAGGTCGCAGCGGCTGAAGTCGTACGGTCCGCGGTCGCCGCGCATCGCCAGGGTGCCGTCGATGTCGCACAGGACGGCGGAGGGCAGCGCGGGGTCGGCGACGTACGGGGTGGCGGCCGGCCGGTCGTTGAGCCAGGCGTCGGTGAGCCGCCAGCCGCCGCGGGTGGCCTTGGTGTGCTTGTCGGCGAGGATGCGGATGATCTCCTCGCCGACGGGCCGCTCGCGGGCGGCGTCGCGGCGGACGCACTCGTCGACCGGCACGTCGGTGAAGTCGTGCACGACGAAGGTGGCTTCGCGGCCCGCGACGGCGGCCTTGAGGCGCTTGGGGATGTGCGGGGTGAGGTGGGTGTTGTCGACGACCACGTCGAAGCCGTCGTCGACGGCGGCGCGGACGGCCGCGTCCTGGATCTCGAGGACGGTCTGCTCGTGGGCGTGCGAGCGGCGGTCGCCGCCCGGCACGTCGAGCATGCTGCGCAGGTCGTCGAGGTTGACGCGGCGCATCCGGCCCTCTGACTGCTCCTGGAGGGCGCGGGCGGCGGTCGTCTTGCCCGAGGCGGGCAGTCCGGTCATGACGTGGACCACGGGCACGGTCAGTTCTCCTCGTCAGTGGTGAAGGGGTCGGCGGTCTCGGGGCGCAGGGACCGCCAGGTGAGCAGTTCGGTGGGGCGCCCGTCGAGGCGCAGGAAGAGGGCCGAACGCAGGCTCGGGTCGGGCAGCTCCTTCGCCGCCCGGGCGAACGCGCCCCGGTCGCGGCCGAGCGGGGCGAGCGCCGCGTACGCCGTGTCGATGGCGTTCTCGCGCTCGGCGAAGGCGTCCTCGAGTCCGGCGATGACGCTCCGCACCCAGGTGTCGAACTCGTCCGGCACCTGCTCCAGGAGCGCGTCCAGCGGCCGGCCGCCCTCGGCGCGGGCGTCGGCGAGCTCGGTCGGGGACAGGCCGAGGCCCTGGGCGAGGGCCTTGGCGGGGGTGTCGGCGAAGCGCTGGATGCCGTGGCCGCGCCAGATGTCCCGCTCGGTGACGCCGGTGAGGACCTTGTGGAGGCGCACGTACTCGGCGATCTTCGCCTTGGCGCGCACCCCGGAGGCGAAGCGCAGCACGAAGCCCTCGGCGTCGGTGCCGGTCGCGGGGCCGCCGTCGGGCAGTGTGCTCGACTCCGTCAGCTTGACGAGGGCGTCGAGCGGCATGGACGGGTGGACCGTGACGACGGAGCCGACGCCCGTCCAGTGGGCCGCGGCCTCGGCGAGGGCGACTTCGGTGCCGTCCGGGCCGAACGCGGCGAGCAGGACGAGGTCCCGGCGGTCGCCGTAGTCGACGACGATCCGGTTCTGCGGGTACAGGATCTCGGCGAGGTACGTCACGCCGGGCACCAGCGCCGAGGTGTCGGCGGCGTCGAGGCGGCGCTGCGCCCAGGTGGCCTGGGTGCTGATGAAGGAGCCCTTGGAGGCGACCCGCCAGCGGCCCGCGTAGTGGAAGAGGACACCGAGGCTGCCGTCGACCTTCTCGTACACCTCGAACGGCTCGTCGGGCAGCGTGGGCGCGTAGGGGCGGCCGGACTCGTGTTCGGAGACGTTGAAGAACTTCGGCAGGGGCAGGGCCACGATCCGGCCGGTGCTGTCGTCGGCGACGAGGCCGCGGCAGCGCACGGTGACCTCGTTCCACACGCCTTCGTACTGACAGGCCCGTGTGTACGTGTAGATGGACAGCGGCAGCTCGGGGTGCGACTTGCGGGTCACATGCCCGGCTTCGACGGCTGCCGCGAGCTCCTGCGCCGGCAGCAGCGTGTCGAGAGTCAGGTACGCCTGGCTCATGGGTTCCCTCCCGGTATCAAGGAGGCTCATTCTTCCGGTCGGCGACCCACCCTGAACAGCCGTTTTATGGGCGCCGCCGGGCCGCCTCGGCGAGCAGGCGGCGGCGCTCGACGGGGTCGTCCGCGCGCTCGGTCGCCGTCCGGGACGTCCACGACGTCCTGGCCCGGGTTCACGGCCGGGGGCCGGGCCCGTGCCCCCGGGTGCGGGCCCGGCCCCGTAGACTCGCCGTCTTGTGGCCGCCCCTCGGGGCCCCGGCACCGCCCGGCCACACGTGTACCTCCCCGCACGACTCCCCAGCACGCCCGAGCACGCCCGAGAAGACCGAGGATGCGAACCCGATGAATCACGCGGACACCACCGCCCCCATCTACTCCGAGCTGATACGCGAGCAGGGGGACGTGCCCGGTGACGTGCGCCGGACCGCCGAAGAGGTGCTCCGCGACCTCAGCCGTGTGATCCAGATGCCGCCGGCCGGGATGGCCCCGACGGGGATGGCGCCGGCCGGTATCGCTCCGGCCGGCATGGCGCCCGCGCGTGGTCCGATGCAGCAGCCCATGCAGCAGCTGCCCCCGGGTGTCCAGCACCTTCCGCAGGGCATGCCGCAGCTTCCGCAGGGTGGCCAGCAGCCGATGCAGCACCCCATGCAGTAGGCGCAGAGTCGTAGAAGTCACCGAAGTCTCATGAGTCAGGGGCCGTACGACGGAGGGGGCCGGAGTGATGACGGGGACGGACAGGACGGTGGGGGCCGGAGGGCTCGGCCATGAGCGGGTGCGGCGCAGTTACGACACGGTTGCCGGCGAGTACCTCGCGCGCATCGGCGGCGAACTCGACGGCAAGCCGCTCGACCGGGCGCTGATCGGCGCGGTCGTGGAGCAGGCGGGCGACGGCGCGGTGATCGCCGACCTCGGCTGCGGGCCCGGGCACGTGGCCGCCTGGGTCGCCGGCCTCGGTCGGGCCGGGAGCGTGGTGGGCGTGGACCTGTCCCCCGCCATGGTGGCCCTGGGCCGCGAGCGGCACCCCGAGGTCGAGTTCCGCGAGGGCGATCTGCTGCGGCTGCCGGCGGGCGACGGCGAGTTCGACGCGGCCGTCGCGCTCTACTCGCTGATCCACCTCGCGCCCGGAGAGCTGGCCCCCGCCCTCGCCGAGATCCGGCGGACGCTGCGGCCCGGCGGCCTGCTCCTGGTCTCCTTCCACATCGGCACCGAGGTGCGGACCCTGACCGAGTGGTGGGGTCACGACGTGGACGTCGACTTCCACTTCCTCGCTCCGGCCGATGTCGCCGAGGCGCTGCGCGGGGCCGGTTTCCGCATCGAGGCCGAGCTGGAGCGGGGCCCGTATCCGCACGAGGCCGAGACCCGGCGGTGCTGTCTGCTGGCGCGTCGCGAGGACTGACGCGGCACCGCCGGTCCTCCACCCCCCGGTCCTCCCGGGGTCTCGCGGCCCCGCGGCCCGACGGACACGCCTTGGTATACAAACCCGTGGTATACCAAACGGCGTCCCTTCGTCCAGCCGCAGCAGCCCAGGAGACCGCGCCGTGTCCTCACCTCAGCCCGCCCCGTCCACCGCTCCCGCCGCCCCCTCCCCGGTCTCGGCGACCGTCTTCCGGGACGTCCGCCCGTTCGGCGGGGCCGTGGCCGAACTGGTCGCCGTGGACGGGGTCCTGGTGGACGCCGTGCCGGACGGCGCGGCGGTCGAGGTGGTCGAGGGCGGCGGCAGGATGGCGCTGCCGACCCTGGTCGACGCGCACATCCACCCGGACAAGACCTCCTGGGGTGAGCCCTGGCACAGCCGCCGGGCGGCGCAGGGGATCGCGGAGTACGTCGAGGGGGACGTGGAGCTCGCCCGGGCGCTGCCCACGCCGGTCGGCGAACGGGCGCTGCGCCTGATGTCGCACGCGGCGGCGCAGGGCACCCGGGCGATGCGGGCGCACGCGGACGTGGCCCCCGCGTTCGGGCTCGCGGGCCTGGAAGGGCTGGCCGAGGCGCGGGAGAAGCTGCGCGGGATCGTGGACGTGGAGCTGGTCGCGTTCCCCCAGCACGGGGTCGTCCGCGCCCCCGGGGTCACCGCTCTCCTGGAAGAGGCGGCGGCGAGCGGGCTGATCACGCACGTCGGCGGGATCGACCCGGCCGGTTTCGACGCCGAGCGCGGCGCTGCCGACGGCGAGCAGCTCGGGGCGGTGTTCGCGCTGGCGGAGCGCCATGGTCTCGGGCTCGACATCCATCTGCACGACCGGGGCGAGACCGGCCTCGCTCCGCTGCGGGACATCGCCGCGCGGACCCGGGCCCTCGGGCTCCAGGGCCGGGTGACCGTCTCGCACGCCTTCGCGGTCGCCCAGCTGTCCGGGCACGAGCTGGACGCGATGGCGGACGTGCTGTCCGGGGCCGGGGTCGCGCTCACCACGGTCGCCCTGTCGGCCACCACGATCCTGCCGTTCCGGCGCCTGGCCGAGCGCGGGGTGCGGGTCGGGCTGGGTTCGGACGGCGTACGGGACAGCTGGAGCCCGTTCGGCAACGCGGACATGCTGCACCGGGCCTGGCTGGCCGGCTGGGCGCTGCGCGCGCGGCTCGACGAGGAGCTGGCGGCCTGCTTCGAGCTCGCCGCTCACGGGGGCGCCGAGCTCCTGGGCCTGGACCGGGCCGACCTGCGCCCCGGTTCGCCCGCCGACTTCATGCTGGTCGACGGCGAGTGCGTACCGCAGGCCGTGGTCGACGTGCCGCGCCGCGACCTGGTGGTTCGGGCGGGCCGGGTCGTGGCCCGCGACGGCGCCCTGGTCTGAGCCTCCCGCCCGCCCCGGCAGGCGCCCGTGAAGGCGCCCCGCCGGGGTCCGGCTGGTTCAGGAGCCCAGCGCCCTCCGGCCGGTTCGGGAGCCCAGCCGTCCGCCGCCGGGGCCGGCGGCTCTCAGGAACCGAGGGTCCGCCACAGGAAGGTGTGCTCCAGGGCGCTGTTGTGGGCGGTCTGTTCGTGGTCGGTGGCGCCCGCGTGGCCGCCGGCGAGGGTCTCGTGGAGCAGCACCCGGTGCCCGAGTTCCCGCAGCCGGGCGGCGGCCTTGCGGGCGTGCCCGGGGTGGACGCGGTCGTCGCGGGTCGAGGTGGTGAGCAGGACCGGCGGGTAGGGCCGGCCGGCTTCGATGTGGTGGTACGGGGAGAGCGCGGCGAGGTGCGGCCGGTCGGCCGGGTCGTCGGGGTCGCCGTATTCGGCGGTCCAGCTGGCGCCGGCCAGCAGGGTGTGGAAGCGCAGCATGTCGAGCAGCGGGACGTGGCCGACGATCGCGCCGAACAGTTCGGGGCTGCGGACCAGCATCGCGCCCATGAGCAGGCCGCCGTTGCTGCCGCCGGTGATGCCGAGCCGATCGGGGGTCGTGATGCCGCGCGCGACCAGGTCGCGGGCGACGGCCTCGAAGTCCTCGTAGGAGCGGGGCCGGTCGGCCTTGAGGGCGCTGCGGTGCCAGCGCGGGCCGTACTCGCCGCCGCCGCGGATGCCGGCGACCACGTACGTACCGCCGCGGGCGAGCCAGGCGCGGCCGCGCACGGAGTCGTACGAGGGGGTCAGGGAGATCTCGAAGCCGCCGTATCCGGTGAGCAGGGTGGGGCCGGGGAGCTCTCCGTGGCGGCCGACGACGGTGTACGGGACGCGGGTGCCGTCGGCGGAGGTCGCGAAGTACTGCCGGACGTCGAGGCCGGTCGCGTCGAAGCGCGCGGGGGCCTGCTTGATCCGCTCGCCCGGGCCGCCGATCTCGCCGCGGTGCAGGGAGGGCGGGAGGAGGTGGCCGGTGACGGAGAGGAAGTACTCGTCGCCGGAGTCGGGGGCGGTGTCGGTGAGGGCGGCCGTGGCCAGCGGCGGGATGTCGGCCAGTTCCTGGCGCTTCCAGTCGCCCGGGCCCGTGGGCGGGGTGAGGACGTGCATCCGGCTGGCGACGTCCTGGAGGGTCTCGACGACCAGGTGGTTGCGGGTCCAGGAGTGGCCCGCGAGGGCGGTGCGCTCGTCGGGTGTGAACAGGACCTCGGGCTCGCGCCGTCCGGCGAGGAAGGCGTCGAGGCGGAAGGCGAGGAGGGCGCCCGCGGGCTGTCCGAGCCAGGAGGCCTTGGGGGTGACGAGCAGCCAGTCGCGGTGGACGGAGCTGTCGGCGTCGTCGGGGACGTCGATCCGGCGCAGCTCGCCGCCCTCGGTGACGAGGTGCGTCTCGTGGTGCCAGAAGTCCCGGTAGCGGGCGACGAAGTCGCGCTCGTAGCCCTCGGTGGGGTCGTGCCAGGCGGACACGGCGAGGTCGGACTCGGCTCCCTCGTAGACGGGTGCGGCCGCGTCGAGCGGGGTGCCGCGGCGCCAGCGGCGCACGGTGCGCGGGTAGCCGGAGGCGGTCATGGAGCCGGGGCCGTGGTCGGTGCCGACGTAGACGTGGTCCTCGTCGATCCAGCCGATGTCGGTCTTGGCCTCGGGCAGCCGGAAGCCGTCCTCGACGAAGGCCCGCTCCTCCAGGTCGTACTCGCGCACCACGACGGCGTCGCCGCCGCCGCGCGCGAGGCTCACGAGGGCGCGCCGGAAGGCGGGCCGCAGGACCTGCGCTCCGGCCCAGGTCCACTCCTCCCCCTCGGCCGCGGCCAGCGCGTCGAGGTCGAGCAGGACGTCCCAGTGGGGCTCGTCGGTGCGGTACTCGTCCAGGGTGGTGCGGCGCCACACGCCGCGGGTGTGCTCGGCGCTCTGCCAGAAGTTGTAGAGGTGGTCGCCGCGCCGGCGGGTGTACGGGATGCGGTCGGGCGCGTCGAGCACCTCGCGCAGTTCGGCGGCGAGCGCCCCGAAGGCCTCGCCGTCGGCGTCGGCGAGCTCGGCCTTCGTCTCGGCGTTCCGCTCCCGCACCCAGGCGAGCGCCCGCTCGCCCTCGACCTCCTCCAGCCACAGGTAGGGGTCGGTGCTGCCGGTGTCCGCGCTCGTCTCGGTCATGCCGTCGATTGTGTACCACGCGACCGACAGCGCGCCGCCGCGCCCCTGATCGCCGCTGGTCAGTCCTCCGGGAGCAGTCCGAGCTGGTCCAGGAACTCCATCTGGTCGAAGTACAGCCGGTAGCTCTGGATCCGGCCGTCCTTGACCTGTGCCAGGTCGATCCCGCGGATGTTGACGGTCCTGCCCGTCGCCGGCAGCGTGTCTCCGTCGGGGAGGGGGATCGGGCCCGTGTTCTTGCCGGTGAAGAGTCCTTCGTCGATCGCGGTGTCGCCGATCTCGAAGCGGTTCCGGTAGGTGAACGTCGCGTCGGGTATCGACGTGGTCATCGTGCGCCAGTACTCGACGATCGCGTCGCGTCCCTCGATCTCGCCCCCGTCGGGTGTGAGGGCGACGGCGTCCTCGGCCAGGAGGCCGGAGATCGCCTGGAGGTCCGCATGGGTCACCGCCTCGGTGAAACGGTCCATGACGTCACGTGCCTCGCCCATGATCCACCTCCATGGTGGTCCGGATCCGGGTGCGTCCCGTGTTCTCATTCTCCCACCCCATCGCATTGGTTCTAATCCGGACCAATCACCAGGGCCTGTCACCCCAACACCTGAGCGTCCTCCGTAAGTTAACCAATCGATTACTGCACGGCCGTATACCTTTGGGCCTCGGTCCCCCATCCTGTCTTCGGCGTGCCACCGGGGCAGCCGTGTGACATGAGGGGCGGGGCATGCTTCCCATCAGCCGCAGAGGGTTCGTCGGGATCGGGGCGGGGCTCGCCGCCGGGGCGGCGTTGCCGGCCGGACGGGCCGCGGCCGCCGCCGGGGAGGCCGTCTCGGCCGCCGCGGCCGGGGCGACCGGGACCATCACCGACGTCAAGCACGTGGTGATCCTCATGCAGGAGAACCGCAGCTTCGACCACTACTTCGGGCGGCTGCGCGGCGTGCGCGGCTTCGGCGACCGGGCCGCCGGCAACATCCCGGGCGGCTGGGGCGTGTTCAACCAGCCCAACTGGGGCGGCCGGCAGTACCCGTGGAAGCTCAGCTCCACTCCCCCGGCCGGTGGCGTCGACGGCGAGACCCTGGCCCAGTGCAACGGCGACCTCCCGCACAGCTGGACCTCGCAGCACGCCGCCTGGAACAAGGGGCGCATGGACAACTGGGTCACGGGGGTCGGCAACACCCGCACCCTGGGCCACCTGGACCGGGGCGACATCCCGTTCCACTACGCGCTGGCCGACTCGTACACCATCTGCGACGCCTACTTCTGCTCGACGCTCAGCGCCACCGGCCCCAACCGCACCTTCCTGTGGAGCGGCAAGGTCGACGCCTCCAGCAAGGACGGCGGCGACGAGTCCGGGCTGACCTGGGAGACGTACGCGGAGGCCCTCCAGCGGGCGGGGATGAGCTGGAAGGTCTACCAGAACGCCCAGGACAACTACGGCGACAACGGGCTCGCGTACTTCAAGAGGTTCACCGACGCCAAGCCCGGCGACCCGCTGTACGACCGGGGCATGGGCTCGGTGCCCAAGGTGACCGGCTCGACCCCGGACGACATCGCCGCCGCGATCCGCGCGGACGTCGTCGCCGGCACGCTGCCGCAGGTCTCCTGGGTGGTGGCCAGCGAGGCGTTCTCCGAGCACCCCTACGCCCCGCCCGGCGACGGCGCGCACTTCGTGGACTTGGTATACCGCGCGCTCTCCGCGAACCCCGAGGTCTTCGACTCGACCGTGCTGTTCCTCAACTACGACGAGAACGACGGCTTCTTCGACCACGTCCCGCCGCCGGTCGCGCCGCCCGGCACCGCCGGCGAGTACCTCGACGGGGTGCCGATCGGCCTCGGCTTCCGCGTCCCGATGATCGTCATGTCGCCGTGGACCCGCGGCGGCTGGGTCAGCTCCGAGGTCTTCGACCACACCTCCGTGCTGCGCTTCATGGAGACCTGGACGGCGGCGCTCGGCACCCCTGCCACCTGCCCCAACATCAGCGCCTGGCGGCGGAAGGTGGTGGGCGACCTGACCGGCGTCTTCGACTTCGCCCGTCCCGTGTACGGCGTTCCGGCGAACCTCCCGTCCACCGCCAAGGTCATCGGCCAGTCCACCTGCGGCCCGCTGCCCAACCCGGTCCCCCAGGACAACGCCCTGCCCCCGCAGGAGACGGGCACGCGTCCGGCGCGCGCCGTGCCGTACCAGGTGAACGGCAACCTGGACCGCTTCGAGTTCGGCGCCGCCGGGAAGATCCTCGCCTGGTTCTCCATGACCAACCAGGGCACGGAGGCGCGCCGCCCCGCGCACTTCTCGATCCACCCGCACCAGCACCGGGACACCGCCGCCTGGCAGTACACGGTCGACCCGGGAGGCACCGCCACCGACTACTTCAACATCGGGCTCGGCTCGGGCTCGGGGAAGTACGACCTCTCGATGATGGGCCCCAACCGCTTCCTGCGCCGCTTCATCGGCGACGCCTCCAAGGCGGGCAAGGACATCGAGGTGGCGGCCCGGTTCGCGACGGAGTCCGGCACCGGCAAGACCGCGATCTGGTTCAAGATGACCAACGCCTCGGCCTCCGCCGTCACCTTCACCGTCCGCTCCAACGCGTACCGTACGGACGGCCCCTGGACGTACACCGTCCCGGCGAACTCCTCCCGCGAGGACTACTTCAACGCCGTGGCGTACAGCGACGGCTGGTACGACTTCACGATCCTGGCCGACTCCGACGGCACCTGGTCGCGGCGGTACACCGGCCACATCGAGACGGGGGCGCCCAGCGTCACCGGCTGACGGCCCGCCCGACGACCGGTCCGGGCTCTGACCCCGGCTCCGACGCCGGAGCCGGGGTCAGAGCCCGACGATGAGCTGGATGCAGACGATCTTCACCAGGATGGCCAGGGCGAAGAGCGTCGCGTAGCCGGTGTTCACCCGGCTGTCGGAGACCCTGCTGTTCGCGTACGCCGTGATGGCGGGGTTTCCGACGTAGCCGGCCAGCAGGCCCATCGTCCGGGGGCGGCTCTGGCCCAGGAGCCGGGCCACCAGCACCATCAGGGCGTAGCTCAGGACGGCGCTGACCAGGAGGACGAGGAGCAGCTTCAGGCCGAAGACGGAGAAGGCGTCGCGGCGGAAGGCGTAGCCGGAGGTGAGCCCGACGCAGGCCAGGAAGACGAGCAGGCCGATCTGGCGCAGGGTCAGGTTGGCGCGGGTGGGCAGCACCCACACCAGCGGGCCCGTGCGGCGCAGCCGGCCGAGGACCATCGCCATGACGAGGGGGCCGGCCGCGGTGCCGAGGGAGAGGGTGGTGGCGCCGAGCGTGAACTTGGGGATGCCGATGAGGAAGCCCGCGGCCAGACCGAGGCCCATGCTGACGGCGCTGACCTCGCTCACCTTGGCCTCGGTGTCGCCGAGGTAGGCGGTGACCTCGGCGGTACGGGCCCGGGGCATGACCACGCGGACCCGGTCGTCGAGCTGGAGCAGCAGGTCGTCGTGGGCGAGGAGGTCCTGGTCGCCGCGGCGGACCCGGGTGGCCAGGGCGCCGTACCGGTCGGCGAGCGCGAGTTCGCCGACGGTGCGCCCGGCCAGGTCGGGGTTGGTGAGCAGGATGCGGCGGTAGTCGACGGTGTCGCGGCGGTCGAGCAGGTGCGCGACGTCCTCCTGGCCGAGTGCGGCGGCGCCCTCGGCGACGGCTTCGGGGCCGCCTACGAGGACGACCCGGTCGCCGGGGGCCAGGGCGCCGAGGTCGCGGGCGACCCGGGGGGCGGCGCCGACGGTCTGGTGGACGCTGGCGAGGAGCCGCCCGTCGGCGACGCCGGGGACCTCGCCCCACTTCTGGGCGCGGTCGACGGTCACGGTGCGGGTGATCAGCCGGTCGGGCAGGCCGGTGCCGGGGTCGCGGCGGGACGGCCAGGCCCGTACGGCGGCGATGGCCGAGACGAAGAGGATCGTGAGGACGACGGCGAGGGGGTAGCCGATGGCGTATCCGGTGGCCGGTTCCGTGGGGTGTGTCGAGGAGGCCTGGGCGGCGGCGAGGCCGGGGGTGGTGGTGCCGATGCCGGCGTAGCCGCCGGCCAGGTAGCTGCCGGGGATGCCGAAGACCTTGTTGCCGAGGACGCCGACGACCACGGCGGTGACGACGAGCGCCGCGACGGCGCCGGTCATCACGCCGAGCTGGGGGCGCAGTTCGCGGAAGAAGGCGGGTCCGGCCTCCAGGCCGACCGTGTACACGTACAGGGCGAGGCCGAAGACGGCGAGCCCGGCGGGGACGGCCGGGCCGATGTCCGGGTCGAGGGCGCCGAGCAGCAGCCCGACGAACAGCACCCCGGCCGCGCCCAGCTTCACCGGCCCGAAGCGGACCATGCCGAAGAGGGAGCCGGCGGCGATGACGACGAACAGGGTGAACCAGGGGTTGTCCGCGAAGAACTGCCACATGGTCCCACTCAGCCACAGCCCCGGCCGGGCCGCACCCGCAGTCGCACCGGCTCCCCACCCCGCTGGGAGCCGCCTCACTCACCTCGTCCTCCTCACCCGTTCAGCGGATATAAATGGTTTCAGGATGGTGTGCCCGGTTAGTCAGCCTTCAAGGGCCGTCGACGGCCAGGAACGTGGAAGGGCGGCTGACACCGTGTCTCGACCGAGAATCCTCGTGGTGGGCGCCGGTTTCGCAGGGGTCGGGTGCGTGCGGCGCCTGGAACGGCGGCTGACCGCACGGGAGGCGACGATCTCGCTCCTGTCGCCCTTCTCGTACCAGCTGTACCTGCCACTGCTGCCGCAGGTCGCCTCCGGCGTGCTGACCCCGCAGTCGGTGGCGCTGTCGCTGCGCCGCAGCGAGCGGCACCGCACCAGGATCATCCCGGGCGGCGCGGTCGGCGTGGACACGGCCGCGAAGGTCTGCGTGGTCCGCACCATCGCGGGCGAGCTGGTGACCGAGCCCTACGACCAGCTCGTCCTCGCCCCGGGCAGCGTCACCCGCACCTTCGACATCCCCGGGCTCGCCGAACACGCCCGGGGCATGAAGACGCTCGCCGAGGCCGCGTACATCCGCGACCACGTGATCGCCCAGCTCGACCTCGCCGACGCCAGCCAGGACGAGGCCGAGCGGAGGGCGCGGCTGCAGTTCGTGGTGGTCGGCGGCGGGTACGCGGGGACGGAGACGGCCGCCTGCCTCCAGCTGCTCACCCGCACCGCCGTCAAGCGCTATCCGCGCCTCGACCCGGAGCTCATCAAGTGGCACCTGGTCGACATCGCGCCCACGCTCATGCCCGAACTCGGCCCCAAGCTGGGCGGGGCCGCCCTGGAAGTGCTGCGCAAGCGCGGGATCGAGGTCTCCCTCGGGGTGTCGGTGGCCTCCGTGGACGACGAGAACGTGACCCTCACCGACGGGCGTGTGCTGCCCTGCCGCACCCTCATCTGGACGGCGGGCGTGGCCGCCAGCCCGCTCATCGGCACCCTGGGCGCCGAGACGCTGCGCGGCCGGCTGGTCGTCGGCTCGGACATGTCGGTGCCCGGCCTGGACGGGGTGTGGGCCCTGGGCGACGCGGCCGCGGTGCCGGACATCGCCAAGGGCAAGCCCGACGCGATCTGCCCGCCCACCGCCCAGCACGCGATGCGCCAGGGCAAGGCGCTCGCCGACAACCTCGTGGCGACCCTGCGGGGCGAGCAGACCCACCCGTACGTCCACAAGGACCTGGGGCTGGTGGTCGACCTGGGCGGCCTGGACGGCGTGTCCAAGCCCCTCGGCGTCGAGCTGCACGGCATGCCGGCCCAGGCGGTGGCCCGCGCCTACCACTGGGCGGCGCTGCGCACGAACGTGGCCAAGACCCGGGTGATGACCAACTGGCTGCTGAACGCGGTGGCGGGCGACGACTTCGTCCGTACCGGCTTCCTCGCCTCGAAGTCCGGCACCCTGCGGGACTTCGAGTACACGGACGCCTACCTCACCCCGGAGCAGGTCCGCTCCCACACGGCGTCGCTGCGGGCCGCCGGTTCCTGAGCGCCCCACGGGCCCGCGCCGCCGGCCCGGCCGCCTCGCTAGGCTGACCGGATGGACTCCGTACTGGTCAGCGCCTGCCTGCGGGGCGTGCCGTGCCGTCACGACGCACGCGACAAGCCCTCCGCCGGGCTCGACGCGCAGCTCGCCGACCGTGTCGTGGTGCCCTTCTGCCCGGAGAGCGCGGGCGGCCTGCCGACCCCGCGCCGGCCCGCCGAGCTGGTGGGCGGCGACGGGCACGCGGTCCTGGACGGCACGGCGCAGGTCGTCGACGACCAGGGCGAGGACGTGACGGCGGAGTTCCTCGCCGGCGCCCGCCTCGCGCTCGCCCGCGCCCAGGCGGCTGGCTGCGCCGAAGCGGTGCTGATGCCACGCAGCCCCTCCTGCGGGCGGGGCCGGGTGTACGACGGGACCTTCGGCGGCGGTCTCGTACCGGGCGACGGGGTCACGGCAGCGCTCCTGGAGCGCCACGGCATCACGGTGACGCCCGCGCCCGGGGTGTGACACCACGCCACACGGGCCCGCCCGGGCCGCGGCCCCGCCCGACAGCTGACCCGGGCGACGGCTCCGCCCGTGCCGCGCCTCGACTCCCGCGGCGGCTCACCCCAGGGCGGCGCCTCCGCCCCGGCTGCGGCTCAGCGGGCGATCTCGCCCGCCGGCCCCATCACGACCACGGGTTCGCGGGCCGGGTCGAGCGCGCGGAGCAGCTCCGCCATGTTCTCGCGGGGCAGCGAGACGCAGGCCTGGGTGGGGCCGCCGTGGTCGACGTGGATCCAGACACCGCCGCCCTTCTCGGGCCCCAGCGGGCGTTCCTTGTTCAGCGGGGTCGTCCCGGCGACGCGGTTGTAGTCGATGGCGACGACGTAGTCGAAGGAGCCCTCCAGGGGCTCCCCGAGGAAGCCGGTGCCCGAGACCTCGAACTCCTGGTCCTGGTCGTACGGGAGACGCGCCCCTGGGTCGGGAAGGCGCCCGCCTGCGTCACCGAGCCGGAACACCCCGATGGGCGAGCGGAGATCGCCGGCCTCATGGGCGTCCGTCCAGCCGCGCAGGGCGTTGTGGCCGCTCCAGGGCCCGGCGACAGGGTGCCAGCGGCCGGCCGGGTCCTGTTCGTGGAGGACGGCGGTCACCACGCTGCCGTCGGCGTTCTCGCCGCTCACGACGAGCGCCTGGGTGGTGCCGTCGGGGATGCGGGCGTGCGTGGCCGGGCCGATGCCGGGGATGCGCTCGGGCGTGCGGCGCTCCTGTCGCGGGGCGCCGTGCGCCGGGCGGGGCCCCGCTCCCCCGTCCCGCCCGTCGTGCGCGCTCCGGGCGGAGGGCGGCGCGGGGGCCGGGGAGCGGCCGGCGGTGCAGCCGGTCAGCACCAGGGCCGCGGACAGGGCACAGGTCAGCACCGTTGCGGTGCCCGTGCGGACGCGCATGGGTCGGCCACCTCCGAGACTCGGGGCAATGCGGGGATCCGTACCCGGTCGGGTGCGGGCCTGTCGCGTGTCCCTGCGTCCTCACCCGTCCGGGTCACGCGGCAAAGGAGTTGACGGGGCGGAACCCGCGCGGTTTCCTGCGGCAATGAACGATCTTCGTATCGAGACGGCCGGCCCCGTGGATCCCGCCGGCTCCGCCGCCGGGCTCGCGCTCCTGGAGGACTGGCGGCTGATCCACAACGCGATCATCCCCACCGCCCCGCTCTCCCCCGAGGACGTCCGCGAGCGCGCGGGCCGCAACCGGCTCGACGTCGCGTACGCGGGCGGCGTCGCCGTCGGCTGCTCCACGGTGCGTCCGCCCGACGAGGAGACGCCGGCCGCCACGGTCATCGCCCGCGTCCTGCCCGGACACCGTGGCCAGGGATACGGGACGGCGCTGTACGAGCACGGTCTCGCCCATGCCCGGACGCTGAGCGACGAGGGCGTGGAGACCGTGGTGCTCGCCAGCAACACGGAGGGGCTGCGCTTCGCGCTGGCCCGGGGGTTCGTGGAGACCGAGCGGTACGTCCTGCCGGGCGACACGGTGCCGTTCGTGACGCTGCGCCTGGCCGATGATCCCGCTGCCGAGGCCTCCCCCGCCGTCTAGTCCGCAAAGCGCTGGACGGGTCGACCCCCGGTGCGGCAGCATCGGGGGCATGATCGACGGAATCGAGTACACCTCCGCCCGGTGAGCGCCCCGGAAGAGCGTCGGCCGCTCACCTCCCGGACCTCCCTCCTCTCTCTCCACGCCTATGCCCGGGCCCGGCTCGACGCCGAGCCGGAGGGGCGATTGCCCGAAGGCTGCTATCCGCCTCCGGAGCACGCCCTCCCCCCGGACGACGCCGGACCGTCGGACCGCGCCGCCCCACTGCGGCACCGCGAGGCCGTCGACGCCGTCCACGAGGCCCTGGACCCGCTCCTCGTCCCACCCGGTCCGGCCTCGGGCGGCCACCCGGGCACCACCGCCGAGGTGGTGCGCCACCGCCTCGCCCGACTGCCCGTCAGCGGACGCTCGGTGGCCTCCGCCGTCGCCGACCTGCCCCTGGCCGACGAACCCGCCGCCCGCGCCCTCGGCCGCCATCTGGTCCGTACGGCACCCGACCTGGCGTCCGCCCACGTCGGCATCGCGCTGCTCGCACGGCTCGGGGAACCCGCCGACGTGCCGTATCTGCGCGTTCTGGGCCTGGTGCGGGGGCTCACCCGGGTCGTGGTGCGCGCCCTGGAGCCGCTGGACGCCCGGGCCGCGGCCCTGCTCCACCTGACCTGCCACTCCGAACGGCCCAGCCTGCGGGTCCTCGCGGACGCGTTCGCGTCCGGCGACCCACAGGCCGCGGCGGCGGCGCTGATCGACGATCCGCTCGGCATCGACACCGTCTCCCCCTCCCAGGCCCGGCTGCTCGCCGACGCCGCGGACCTCGCCGGGCTGCTGCGCGGCGGGCGGACCGACCCCCGGCTCCTGGTGCGGGCGGGGCGGCTGCTCGTCCGGATGACGGGCCAACGGGACTACCGGACAGAGGTTCTCCGCTACCGGGACGCGGTGGAGGTCTTCGAGACCGTGGTGCGGCGGACCTGCGGGCTGCCGCCGACGGTGGAGCGCGCGGCGGTGCTGCTCTCCCTCGCCCTGGACCTGGACAGCGGGCCCTCCCACCTCCTGCCCTGGCGGGAGGGACAGCGCGAGCAACTCCTGGACGCGCTCGGGGCGCTGCTCACCTCGCCCGAGTGGGCCGCCCTACCGGGCCGGGCCGACGCGTCCGCGCCTCCCGAGGTGCGGCACCGGGCGGCGTGGCTGCGCGGTGCGGCGGAGCGCCTGTTCGCCTCGCGGCCGGTTTCGCCCGGGCGGCTGCGGATCGAGGTGGTCGCGCACGACCCCGTGGAGCGGGAGCCGGTCGAGACGCGGTTCCTGATCGACGGACGGCCCCTCGTGCCGGAGGCGTTCGGGCGCGGCACGGGTCACTCCCCCGAGTACCTGCTCGACAGCGGCGACCTGGCCGCGACCGGGGAGCCCCGGGAGGTGCAGCTCGCGGAGGCCTGGTGCACCGAGGGCTGCTGCGGGGCGCTCGGGGTGATCGTCGTGCGGGAGGGCGACGAGGTGGTGTGGCGCGACTGGAGCCACCCGGCCCGGCTGCCCGACGGCTCGCCCGCGCCGTCGCTTCCCGTGTACCGCTTCGACGCCGCCGCGTACGACGCGGAGCTCGCCCGAGGGGTCGGCGAGGAGGGCTGGTCGTGGCCTGCCAGGGACACGGGGCGGCTGCTCGCCGCCGGGCTGCGGGCGCGGCCGGAGCTGCTGGCCCGCTGGGACGCGCGGCCGCTCCACGCCGGGGTCGACACCCGCGACCCGTACACGACGGTGCTGTGGTTCCTCTACCGGCCGGGGATCTTCGAGGGCGAGGACGACGAGCGGGGGCCGTGGCTCCACTTCGTCTGGCGGCTGCCCGACGACGGCGCCGAGCCGCGCGAGCGGGCGGCGGCGGCCTTGCGCCGGCTCGCCGAAGAGGACCCGCGGGGGTACGCCGAGTGCCGAGGAGGCGGCCGCTGAGCGACGGGTTCCCCGGGTCCGGCACCCATATCTGAAAGACCGTCAGCAAAGCGGTGTCACGGCTCTGGGAACCTCGCACCCCCGGCGTTACCCTCCGCGCATGATTCCGACGGTGGTGTGGGGAACCGGAAATGTCGGGCGCGCGGCCATCCGAGCCGTCGCGGCCCATCCGGAGCTCGAACTCTCGGCCGTCCTCGTCGCCAACCCGGACAAGGTCGGCCGGGACGCCGGCCGGCTCGCCGGGCTCGGGCACGACCTGGGCGTCACGGCCCGGGACGACGTCGAGGCGGTCCTCGCGCAGGCACCGGGCGCCGTGGTGTACGCGGCCTCCGGTGACATGCGCCCCGACGAGGCGCTCGCCGATGTCGTACGCGCGGTGCGCGCGGGCGCGGTGGTCGTCACGCCCGCGCTGTACCCGCTGTACGACCAGCGGGGCGCGCCCGACGAGTTCCGCGAGCCGGTGCTCGCGGCGGTGAAGGAGGGCGGCGGCTCGCTGTTCGCGTCCGGTGTCGACCCGGGCTGGGGCAACGACGTGCTGCCGCTGCTGGTCAGCGGGCTGGGCAGCACGGTGGACGCGATCCGCTGCCAGGAGATCTTCGACTACTCGACGTACGAGCAGGAGGAGTCGGTCCGTTACCTCGTCGGCATGGGGCAGCCCATGGAGTACGAGCCGCCGATGCTGCTGCCGTCGGTGCCCACGATGGTGTGGGGCGGTCAGCTGCGGCTGATGGCCCGGGCGCTGGGGGTCGAGCTGGACGAGATCCGCGAGACGCTCCAGCGGCGTCCCCTGGAGGCGACCGTACGGACCCGGACGATGGGCGAGTTCGCGGCCGGCACGCAGGGTGCGGTGCGCTTCGAGGTGCAGGGGATCGTCGACGGCGAGCCGCGCCTGGTCATCGAGCACGTGACCCGGATCCACCCGGACTGCGCCCCGGACTGGCCGGTCCCGCCGGACGGATCGGGGGCGCACCGGGTCATCGTCGAGGGCAGGCCGCGGATCGAGGTCACGGTTGAGGCGACCGACGAGGGCGAGAACCGGTCCGCGGGCGGCAACGCCACCGCCGTGGGCCGTCTGGTGGGGGCGATCGACTGGCTCGTGGCGGCCGAGCCGGGTCTGTACGACGCGCTGGACGTGCCGCTCAGGCCGGCGTTCGGGAGACTGGGAAGGAGACCGCGGTGATCATCGACATTCCCGAGGGGCAGGAGCCGATCGGGTACGTGTGGGGCGACATGGTGCCCGGGATCGGGATGGCGGCGGCGAACTTCTCGCTGTCGGTGTACGCCCATACGACGCTCGGACTGCGCGAGTTCGAGGCGGCGCGGCTGCGGATCGCGCAGATCAACGGGTGCCGGTTCTGTCTGGACTGGCGGACCGACCGGGACGGGGAGAAGGTCGAGGACGAGTTCCCCGAGGCCGTCCTGGCCTGGCGGACGACCGACGCCTTCGACGAGCGGACCCGGCTCGCCGCGGAGTACGCGGAGCGGTACGCGCTGGACCACCACCACCTGGACGAGGAGTTCTGGGCGCGGATGACCGGCGCGTACAGCCAGGTGGAGATCGTGGAGCTGACGATGAGCCTGGGCTCGTGGCTGGCCTTCGGGCGGCTCAACCGGGTGCTGGGCCTCGACACGGTGTGCGTGCTGCCGACCCACTGAACGCCGAGGGGGGGGGGCGGGGGGGGGGCCCCCGCCCCCCCCCCCCCGGGCGGCCGCCCCCCCCCCCCGGCGGCCCGCTGGGGTGGCGTGTAGGTGGGGCGGCGCGCGGGGGGGGGCGTACGGGAGCTGGGGGGGGGGGGGGGGGGGGGGGGGGGGGGGGGGGGGGCCGGGGGGGGGGGGGGGGGGGGGGGGGGGGGGGGGGGGGGGGGGGGGGGGGGGGGGGGGGGGGGGGGGCGCCCGCCCCCCGGGGGGGGGGGGGCCGGGGGGGGGGGCCGCCCCCCCCCCCCCCTCGCGTTCGGCCGCCTCACATGTCGTTGGCGATGATGTTCTCGATGTTGCGTTCGGCGAGCGCGGTGATGGTGACGAACGGGTTGACGGTGGTGCTGCCCGGGATGAGGGCGCCGTCGATGACGTACAGGCCGTCGTAGCCGTGGAGGCGGCCGTGGTTGTCGGTGGCCTCGCCGAGGACGGCGCCGCCGAGCGGGTGGTACGTCAGGTGGTCGCCCCAGATCTTGTACGCGCCGAAGAGGTCGGTCCGGTAGATCGTCCCCTCCTTGGCGTTGATCTTGTCGAAGATGCTCTTCGCCGCGTCGATGGAGGTCTGCTTCCAGGCCCGGTCCCAGTTGAGGTCGACGCGCCCGGTGGCCGCGTTCCAGCTGAACTCGGCGCGGTGCGGGGTCTTGGTGATGGAGAGGTAGAAGGACGCGTAGGTCTCGATGCCGGTGGGCAGGGGCGCGACCTCGGCGAACGCTCCGCCGGCGTCCCAGTTGTCGATGCCGGCGGTGGGCATCGAGGACTGCAGCTTCCCGGTGGGGTCCCACATGTGGTTGGCGCGCCCGCACATGACGTTGCCGTTGTCGCCCCAGTTCTTGCCGACCCGGTCGTTGAGGGCGGGCAGGGCGCCGGTGGCCTTGAGGCGGGTGAGCAGTTTGCTGGTGCCGACGCTGCCGGCGGCGAAGAACACCCGGTCGGCGGTGACCGTCTTGGTCTCGACGGTGGCACCCGCGTTGTCGAGCCGCTCCATGACGACGGTGTAGCCGCCGCCGGCCGCGGGGGTGACGGTGGTGACCTTGTGCAGCGGGGAGATGCAGACCCGGCCGGTCTCGGCGGCCCGGGCCAGATAGGACTTCTGGAGGCTCTTCTTGCCGTGGTTGTTGCCGTAGATGACCTCGCCCGTGAGCGCGGACTTGGGGACGGTGCCGATGGCCTCCTGCTTCATGTAGTCCCAGTCGTAGACGTTGGGCACGAAGACGAAGGGGAAGCCGGAGCGTTCGGCGTGCTTGCGGCCGACGCGCGCGTACTGGTAGCAGTCGGCGCTCTCCCACCAGGACCGGTCCACCTCGGTGACGCCCAGTCCGGCGTTGGCGCGCGGGTAGTAGGTGCCGTACATCTCGGCCGGGTCGACGGTGGGGAGGATGCCGGGGAAGAGCTCACGCCGCGGGGTGACGGCCATGCCGCCGTTGACGAGCGAACCGCCGCCGACGCCGCGGCCCTGGTAGACGGTGATGCCGGCGAAGTCCTCGGCGTCGAGGATGCCGGTGTAACAGGGGACGTCCTTGTCGAGCGGGAAGCCCAGGAAGTTGCTGAGGGGCTGCTTGGTCCGGGTGCGCAGCCAGTAGGAACGGTAGTCCGGCTTGGTGGTGTTGGCGAAGATGTTCCCGTCGGGTCCCGCGGTGTCCCAGGCCATCCCCATTTCGACCATGTGGACGTCGACTCCGGCGAGGGCGAGTCTGAGCGCGGCGACGGAGCCGCCGTAGCCGGTGCCGACGACGAGGGCGGGGACGTGGGCGCCGGGCGGGATCGACACGGACGCGGCCGCGACCTCGGCGGCGCTCGCCGGTGTCGCGGCGCTCGCCGCCGCGACCTGTCCGGCGAGGGCGAGACCGCCGAGAATAGAACCGGTTCCACTGACGAACCGGCGACGGGAGATGCCTCCAGAGGGGGAGGCCGGAACGGGTGTATCACTCACGTGACGTTCCTCACTCTTGAGTGAATGGGAACATGTTCTACTGGCGGGTTCTTGGGAAGTCACGAGAAACCGCCGGGTAACTTACGGCCGGAAACCGCCCCCATGATCACGGTCCGGTAAAGAACACCACCCCGCCGCACCGAACGCGAGTACGGGGCTGATACATCTTCACTTCTGGTCGACGCTCTGCCGCCTGTACGGGCGCGGGGACGGCGCCGGGGGGATTTCACGCATATCGGGCCGCGACGTCAGCACGCCGCGGCCCGGAGAACCGCCTTGCCACTTCTCCTTCCCGGGCTGCTCCCTGCCCGCGCGGCCGCGCGACGCGGAACGTGAAAGGGAGCGTGTGCATGGGCCGAACCGCCCGTGAGAAGGCATTCAGATGGGGTGCGGCCACGGTAGCCGCCCTGGCCGTCGCGACGGCCGTCGTCCCGACCACCGCCGTTGCGGCGCCGGTCTCGGACGACCCGGGCCCGCAGCGGGTCGGCGCCGCGCCGAAGGTCCCGCAGGGCGCCGTCCGCACGGCCGACCCGGCCCCCGGCAAGGCGCTCGAACTGAGCGTCGTCCTGGAGCCCCGGGACCCGGAGGCGCTGAAGCGCTTCGTCGCCGAGGTCTCGACGCCGGGGTCCCCGCGCTACCGCCAGTACCTCGGTACGGGCGAGTTCGCGAAGGTCTTCGGCGCCGAGCCGGCGACGGTCGAGCGCGTGCGCGCCGAGCTGGAGGCGAAGGGCCTGACCGTCGGCGCGCTGGAGGCCGACGGCCTCACGCTGCCGGTGACGACGACCGTCGCGAAGGCGGGCAAGGCGTTCAGCACCGAGTTCGACGGCTACCGGCTGACGGACGGCACCACCGGCCTGGTCAACACCACGGCTCCCGCCGTCGACGGCCGGGTCGCGGACGAGGTCCGCACGGTCACCGGTCTGAGCACGCTGGGTTCGTACAAGCCGCTCAACACCGGTGCCAAGGCCAAGCCCCGCAAGAAGGTCACCGAGGACACCGGCGCGGCCCAGACGGGCCCCCAGCCGCGTCTGACCGGGACCACCCCGGCGATGTGCGGCGACGTCTCGACCCTGTTCGCGACGGCCGTCGACGGCTACCCGGCGATGTACGACACCCAGGACTACTGGGCGCCGCGTTCGCTGGCAACGCAGTACAACATGGCGAACCAGCCGAACGTGCAGACCGGCACCACCATCGCCATCTACTCGCTCGAGAACTACGACCCGCGGGACAACGCCGAGTTCCAGCGCTGCTTCCGCACCAAGGTGCCGGTCACCCCGGTGCGGGTCAACGGAGGCCCGAGCGGAGCCGCCACCGGCGGCGTCGGTCTGGAGACCGCGCTGGACGTCCAGACCATCATCGGTCAGGCCCCGCAGTCCAAGATCCTCGTCTACCAGGGCCCCAACACCTGGAACGACGGCACGGCCGTCTACCGCCAGATCGTCAACGAGAACCGCGCCAAGGTCATCTCGGTCAGCTGGGGTCTGTGCGAGCTGAACACGCCGACCTCGGCGCAGGACGCCGAGAACCTGATCTTCCAGCAGGCCGCCGCCCAGGGCCAGACGGTCGTCGTCGCCTCCGGTGACAGCGGCTCGACCGGGTGCTTCGCCCCGGACGACAACGGCAACCCGACCTCGGGCGTGCCCAACCAGAACCAGCTCGCGGTCGACTTCCCGTCCTCCTCGCCGTACGTCCTCAGCGTCGGCGGCACCACGATGAAGGGCTCCGTCTCCGCGCAGACCACCTGGGTGGGCTCCGGCGGCGGTGTCTCCCGTCGTTACACCGTCCCCGCCGACGGCTTCCAGGCCGGCGTCAGCGGGGCCGGCTACACCAACGCCTGCAACACGGCTTCGGGCACCTGCCGTCAGGTCCCGGACGTCGCGGGCCTCGCCGACTACTACACGGGCTACCCGGTCGCCTACGGCGCCGGTCAGTACTGGAACGTGATCGGCGGCACCAGCGGCGCCGCCCCGGTGTGGGCCGCGCTCATCGGCCAGGCCAACCAGGACCTCGCCTGCCAGGCCAACGGCTCTGTCGGCTACGTCCACCCGGCGCTCTACAAGCTGCCGGCGAGCGCCTTCCGTGACGTCACCACCGGTCACAACAACGTGACGCAGTCGGGCAACTACAGCGGCCTCTACAAGGCCGGCGCGGGCTACGACCTCGCCACCGGCCTCGGCACGCCGAACGGGCGCGAGATAGTCGCCGGCCTGTGCAAGGCCGTCGCGCCCTCCCCCGCCGCCACGTTCAACGCGCTCACCCCGGCCCGTGTCCTCGACACGCGCTACGGCATCGGCCGCGCCGGCACCACCCCGGTCGCCGCGAACGGCACGGTCAAGCTGAAGGTGACCGGCGTGGGCGGTGTCCCGGCGACGGGCGTGACCTCCGTGGTCATGAACGTCACCGCGGTCTCGCCGAGCGCGGCCGGCTTCCTCATCGCGTACCCGAGCGGCACCACCCGCCCGGCCTCGTCGAACATGAACTGGCTGAAGGGCCAGATCGTCCCGAACCTGGTGACCGTCCCGGTCGGCAAGGACGGCACGGTCTCCCTGTACAACGCCGGTGGCGGCACGACGCACTTCATCGCCGACATCTCGGGCTACTTCTCCACCGCGACCGGCGGCGGCACCTACCTGCCGACCGGCCCGGCCCGCATCCTCGACACGCGCTACGGCATCGGCCGCACCGGCAACACGCCCGTCGCCGGCCAGGGCACCGTCGCCCTGACCGTCGCGGGCAGCGGCGGCGTCCCCGCCACGGGCGCCACCGCCGTGGTGCTCAACGTGACGGCGACCGCGCCGAAGTCGACCGGTCACCTCATCGCGTACCCGGGCGGCGCGACCCGTCCGACCTCGTCGAACATCAACTGGCTGACCGGCCAGACCCGGCCGAACATGGTCGTCCTGCCGATCGGTCCCGACGGCACGGTGAACCTGTACAACGCCGGTCTCGGCTCCGTGCACTTCATCGCCGACGTCTTCGGCTACTACACGGCCGGCGCCGAGGGTGCCTCCTTCCACTCGGCCGGTCCGGCACGTCTGCTCGACACCCGGTACGCCCTGGGCGCGGCCTCGGCCACCCCGATGAAGGGCGGCGTCACCCAGGTCCTGAACCTGAACGACGGCCACACCCTCGCGAACGCCAAGGCGGTCGTGCTCAACGTCACCGCCACGTCCCCGTCCTCGGGCGGCTTCCTGACGGTCTGGCCGGACGGCACCACGCTGCCCAACGCGTCCAACATCAACTGGACCGCCGGTCAGACGGTGGCCAACCTGGTGACCGTGCCCGTCGTCAACGGAAAGATCGACTTCCGTCCGAACGCCGGAAACGTGCACGTCATCGCCGACCTGTTCGGCTACTACTCCTGATCGTGGGAGCCTTCGGGCCCCGTCTTCCGCGCGTGAGCGCGGAGGGCGGGGCCCTTCCCGTTCCCGGAGAGCGCCGCCACCAGGACGCCCACGAGCGCCGCCCATGCCAGGGCGCCGGGTCCGGCGGCCCGCCAGCCGGGCCCGGCGAGCAGCACCGCCGCCACGAGGCCGGCGGCCAACGCGCGCCGGTCCCGGGTGAAGGCGAGCGTGCGCCGGGCGGTGCCGGGGGCGCGCAGCTCGCGCACGGCCAGAGCGCAGACCAGGACGGCCGCCGCGACCGCCGCCGTCAGGAACATCGAGGTCACGTCCGCCTCCGAGCCGCGTGCGCGTCGTCCGTCGTACGCCGGATGACCCCATGGTCTCCCGGCGGGCGCCGGTCCGCGCCCCGTCAGGCCGCCAGGAAGGCCTCGATGGCGTCGGCGAGGGCCTTCGGGGTCTCCTCGGGGGCGTAGTGACCGGCGTCGGGCAACACTTCGAGGCGGGCGTTGGGGTACCAGCGCAGCCAGGTGGCCTCCATCGCCTCCTTGCCGAGCGCCGGGTCGTGGGCGCCGACGACGAGGAGGACGGGGGCCGGGTTGTCGCGGACCCGCTCGTGGAAGTCGGTGCCGGACCAGGAGTCCAGGTAGGCGCGGAAGGCGGTCGCCGAGGAGCGCCCTACGGAGCGGTCGACGAGGCCGCCGAGCCAGTCGTCGCCGTACCGGCCGCCGGTGGTGTTGTCGATGATGGCCCGGCGGTTGCCGTGGTTCTCGGCGGCCCCGGCGAAGAGCTCCCAGGTCTCCGGGTCGAGCGGGAAGCCGGCCGCGGACACCGGGGAGATCCCGACGATCGAGCGCACCCTGTCGGGGGCGTCGAGCAGCATCAGCTGGGCCGCCTTGCCGCCCATGGAGTGGCCGATGACCGAGAAGGAGTCCCAGCCGAGGTCGTCGGCGACGGCGAGGGCGTCCGCGGCGACCTCCTCCATGGTGTACGCACCGTCGGCGTCGATCGCCTCCCCGTAACCGCGGCAGTCGAGGAAGGCGTAGGACCCGGCGGCGTCGTCGAGCTCGGCCCGCAGCGGGGCGAAGCTGGTGCGGTCGCCGAACCAGTTGTGCAGCACGAGCGCGCGGTGCGGACCGCTGCCCTGTACGTCGTACGGAAGAACCCGGCCGGTCATTCAGGCCCCCTGGTCGCGAGGTGGTGGGGCTGCGCGCCCGCCGCGGCAGCCGAGGACCGAGTCTGTCGAGCCGCCGGGAAGCGGGTCAATGGGTCCGGCGGGCGGTTCACACGTTCGTACCTCCGGATGCGTGGGCCGTGCGGGCCGGAGCATCCTGGCTGTGTGACGTCGTACGGCGCGGCCGGTCCCGCCCCGTCGGCCGAGGCCGGCCCCCCGTCCCGGGGCGCCGGCGTCGACGGGCCGGTGCCGGACGCCTTGGCGCTGGTCCTCACGGAGGCGGCGCTGCGGTCGGTGGAGGCGGTCGGCGGGTACGCGGGCGGCGTCTATCTGCAGTCCGGTACGCCGGGGCTGCTGCGGCTCGCGATGCTGGCGGGGCTGCCGGCGCCGCTGTTCCGCCCGTGGTGGCGGATGCATGTGAACCGGCCGTTCCCGGTGGCGGAGGCGCACCGGTCCGGGCAGCCGGTGCACCTGGGGGACGTGGAGGAGGCCATGCGGCTCTTCCCGCAGCTGGTGGCGAGCCTGCCGTTCCCCTTCGCCTCCCTGTACGCGCCGGTCGTCGGCGGCCGGGAGCGGTACGGGGTGCTGGTGGTGCTGCGGGCGCCGACGCCGGGGGTGCCGGTGGCCGCGCGGGACCGGGGCCGGATGCTCCAGGAGGCGCGGCGGCTCGGGACGGACCTGGCGGCCCTCGAAGCCGCCGGGACGAAGGTGGAGTGGCCCGGCGAGCCGGTCGGCGTGCAACTGCCGACGCAGACGTCGCCGCCCGTACGGATCGGCTACTTCGACTGGAACTTGGACACGGGGACGGTCACGGCCGACGCCGGTCTGCGGGCGATCCTCGGCGAGACGGCCCCGTTCCCGTGGACCGTCGACGCCCTGACCGCCCGGCTCATGCCGGAGGACTCCTACGCGCTGTGGGCGCTGGCCCGGCAGGCGGCCGGTACGGGCGGCCCGACGGCGCGCCGGATCCGCCTGAAGGGGCCGGACGGCGGGCTGCACCTGCTGGAGGTGACCGCGCGCACGGTGCCGGGCGCCGGCGAGGGAAAGATCCTGACCGGCTCGCTGATCGACCTCGGTACCGGGCTGGTCGGCTCGGACGCGACCGACCGGCTGCCCCGCGCGATCCTGGCCATCGACCGGCTCGGCCGGATCACCTATGTGAACGACCGGACGGAGTCGCTGCTCGGCATGCCGCGCCGCGCCCTGGCCGGGCGTCCGCTGTGGGACGCCCTGCCCTGGTTCTCGCATCCGTACCACGAGGAGCAGTTGCGCGGGGCGCTGCTCTCGGACCGGGCGACGCACTTCCTGGCCCACCCGGGGCGGGGCGAGTGGCTGTCGGTGTCGCTGTACCCGGGGCACGACGGGGTGACGATGGTGCTGGTCCCGGAGAGCGATCCGGCCCACCGGCCGACGGGCGGCGAGAACGGCGCCTCCGACACCGACGGGCTCTCCTCCCCCGAGGGGCGGGCCGCGGCCCTCTACCGTCCGGTGGCGCTCGCCATCGCGCTGTCGGAGGCGGTGACGGCCCGGCAGGTGTCCGCGGTGGTCACCGAGGAGCTCCTGCCCGCCTTCGGAGGCCGGCAGCTCGCGATCTACCTGCTGAGCGAACGGCACCTCTACCTGGCCTGGGAGACGGGCTTCCCGACGGGGTTCCTGGAGCCCTTCGACGGGGTACGGCTGGACGCGCGGATGCCGGGGGTGGAGACGCTGACGACGGGCCGCCCGCTGTTCTTCGAGTCGATGGAGCAGCTGGGCGCGGCCTATCCGGGGCTGCCGATGGACGCGCACTCGGGCGCGCGGGCGTTCCTGCCGCTGATCGCCTCGGGGCGGCCGGTGGGTTCGTGCATCCTCGGCTTCGACCGCCCACGGGGCTTCACCGCCGAGGAGCGGACGGTGCTCACGGCGCTCGCCGGTCTGATCGCCCAAGCCCTCGAACGGGCCCAGCGGTACGACTCCGAGACCGCGCTCGCCCGTGGCCTGCAGGACGCGCTGCTCCCCCACCGGCTGCCGGTGCACGAGGGCGTGGACACGGTGGGCCGCTATCTGCCGGGCACCGAGGGCATGGAGGTGGGCGGCGACTGGTACGACGTGATCGAGACGGGCCACCACGGACAGCTGGCCCTGGTCATCGGCGACGTGCAGGGCCACGGGGTGGCCGCCGCGGCCACGATGGGGCAGCTGCGCAGCGCGGTACGGGCGTTCGCCCTGAGCGGGCACCGGCCGCAGGACGTGGTGCGGGGTACCAACCGGCTCCTGATCGACCTGGATCCGGGCCAGTTCGCGAGCTGCTGCTACGCGGTGCTCGACGCGGAGACGGGTGACGTGCAGGCGGTCCGCGCGGGGCATCCGCAGCCGCTCATCCGGCGGGCGGACGGCACCACCGAGGTGGTGGAGCTCGCGGGCGGTGTGGTGCTGGGGGTGGATAGCACCGCTACCTATCCGGTGACGCGGCTGCGTCTCGATCCCGGCGACGTCCTGGCGCTGTTCACGGACGGTCTGGTGGAGCGCCCGGGCACCGACATCGACGAGGGCATCGAGCGTCTGCGCCGCACCTTCGCCACCACGGGGACCGCCGCGCTCGCGGACACGGCCGACCGCCTGATCCGCGAGGCCCGGTCCACCGACCGGCCGGACGACATCGCCCTGCTCCTGGCGGCCCGCTGGCGGCCGCGCGAGCATCACTCCTGACGGCGCCCCGGGCGGCGGCCGTCACCCGGTCGGGTGTGCGGCGCTGGTCGCGGGGGCCGTGCCCGGAGAGGCTGGGTGCACCGGGGGAACCGTGTCAGGCCGTCCGAGGAGGACAAGTGCAGAAGGACAAGCAGCCGGAGTACGGGCCCGTGGTCTTCCGGGACCGCTCCGCCGGGTTCGCGTTCCTGACCCGTTCCACGGCGAGCAGCGACCAGACCATCGAGTGGGACGACGGCGAGACGTACCCGGTGGTGGACGTCGAGATCTCCTCCGAGAGCCACCCCTTCTACACGGGCAAGGCACGGACGGTCGACAGCGAGGGGCGGATCGCGAAGTTCGAGCGCCGCTACGGCGAGGAGAGCTGAACGCTCAGCGGCGCAACGGCGGGGAGGGCTGAACCCTCCTTCATAACTGGCCAGAGGATGACCAGTTCGCCTTCCAGGATGAGTGTCATGACCGCGGCGGGGCCTCCCGCTCCACCCGGTCGTCTCTTCTCTCTCCTCGGAAGGAATCGATCATGATCGTTGTCACCGGAGCCACCGGGAACGTCGGCCGCGCGCTGGTGGAGGCGCTGGCCGCGGCCGGCGAGGACGTCACCGCGGTGAGCCGCCGTGCCCCGGAGGCCGCGCTGCCCGCCGGGGTGCGGCACCGGGTGGGGGACCTGGGCCGCCCGGTGGAGCTGAAGGCGGTGTTCGACGGCGCCGACGCGGTGTTTCTGCTGGTCGCCGGTGTCGGCGAGGAGCTGCGTCCGCGCGAGATCGTGGACGCGGCGGTGGCCGCGGGGGTGCGCAGGCTCGTCCTGCAGTCCTCTCAGCTCCTCGGCACCCGGCCGGAGTCGGTGTCGCACGCCCCGCTGAGGAACTTCGAGGCGGCGGTGCGCGGGTCCGGTCTGGAGTGGACCGTGCTGCGCCCCTCCGGCTTCGCCTCCAACGCCTTCATGTGGGCCGAGTCCGTACGGACCGCGCGGAGCGTCGCCGCGCCCTTCGCCGACGTGGCCATGCCGGTCGTCGACCCGGCGGACATCGCCGACGTGGCGGCGGCCGTCCTGCGCGAGGGCGTCCACCACGGGCGTACGTACGTGCTGACGGGCCCTGCCGCCGTCACCCCGCGCGAGCAGGCTGCGGCGCTGGCGGGCGCGGTGGGGGCGCCGGTGCGGTTCGTGGCGCAGTCCCGGGCGGAGGCGCGGGCGGAGCTGGTGCGGTTCCTGCCGGAGGTGGCCGTGGACGGGATGCTGGCGGTCATGGGCGAGCCGCGCGCCGACGAGCGGCGGGTGAGCCCGGACGTGGAGCGGGTGCTCGGGCGCCCGGGACGCCCCTTCTCGGCCTGGGCGGAGCGCAACGCCTTCGCTTTCGCGTGAGGCGGCGGTTGGCGTGCGGTGGTCATCCCGGGGGCGGCGTCCGGGGTCGGCGTCCGGGGTCGGCGTCCGGGAGGCGTCGTACCGGATCGCTCTCCCGAATCGCCCTCCCGGTCCGTTGTCCCGGGCCGTTGTCAGTGCCGCCTCGTAGGGTGATCGGCACCGGTGGGGAGCCGGGCCGGCGAGGTGTGACGAGAGGCGAGGGGCCATGCGGGAGCTGTTTCTGACGGAGGCGCAGGGGTATGTGCGCTGGCTCGATCTGCCCGGTGCGGGGCCCGCGCGGGTGTTCGTCCACGGCCTCGGGTGCACGGGCGGCTCCGACTTCGCGCACATCGCCACCCATCCGGCGCTCGCGGGGCGCCGCTCGCTCCTGGTGGACCTGCTGGGGTACGGGCTGAGCGACCGGCCGCGCGCCTTCGACTACCGCATGGAGTCGCAGGCGGCGGCCGTCGCCCGGATCCTCGACCACGAGGGGCTGACCGGTGTCGAGCTGGTCGGGCACTCGATGGGCGGCGCCGTCGCCGTCCATCTGGCCGCCTCCCGCCCGGATCTGGTGGACCGTCTCGTGGTGGCCGAACCCAACCTGTACCCGGGCGGGGGCGCGTTCTCGTCCCCGGTCGCGGCGCAGGACGTGGAGTCCTTCGTCCGCGAGGGCTTCGCCGCGATGGTGGCGGCCCAGGACCGGGCGGACTACGCGGCGCGGCTCCGGCTCGCCGATCCGCTCGCCGTGCACCGCAGCGCGGTGGCCCTGGTGGAGAGTTCGATCCCGGCGCCGGGCGAGCTGCTGGCGGCTCTCCAGCGCCCGAAGGCCTTCCTGGTCGGCTCGCTCAGCCTGCCGGACGCCGACGCCGACGCCGAGAAGGCAGCGGGCCAGGGCATACCGGTGATCGAGGTCCCGGACGCCGGGCACAACATGATGATCGACAATCCGGACGGCTTCGCCCGGTCCCTGGCCCGCGCCCTCAGCTGAGCGGCTGGAAGAACGCGCGCAGTTCCGCGGCGACCTGGTCGGGTTCCTCGTAGGCCATGAAGTGGCCGCCGCGGCCCGGGGTGCTCCAGTGCCTCAGGTCTCGGAAGACCCGCTCGGCGAGGCTGCGGGGGTAGTCGGCGTAGGCGGGTTCGTGGCTGAGGGTGACGGCCGCGGGGACCCGGACGGGCGGCACGGCCCGGTTGTGGTGGTAGTCGTAGTACTGCCGGAAGGAGGAGCCGATCGTGCCCGTCGCCCAGTAGAGGGTGGCGACGGTGAGCAGGCTCTCGCGGTCCCAGCGCTTCTCCAGGTCACCGCCGCAGTCGCTCCAGTCGCGGTACTTGTCGGCGATCCAGGCGAGCAGCCCCGCCGGCGAGTCCCGCAGGGCCGCCGCGAGGGTGTCGGGCCGGGTGCACATGATCTCGCTGTAGCCCTGGTCCCGTTCCTCGTAGGCGGCGAGGGCGTCCAGGTAGGTGCGCTCCCTGGCGGTCGGCGGCTGGGCGGCGAAGTCCGCGGAGACGACGGCGGAGGTGATGTGCACGCCCGCCACCGCCTCGGGGTGCAGGGCGCCGAGCCACTGGGTGACGCCGCCTCCGATGTCGCCGCCGAAGGCGCCGTAGCGCTCGTAGCCGAGGGTCTCGGTCATCAGGGTGTGCCAGGTCTCGGCGGAGCCCCTGCGGGTGAACGGGCCGTCGGGGAGGTCCGAGTAGAGGAATCCCGGCAGAGACGGGACGACGACGTCGACGGCGTCGGCCGGGTCGCCGCCGTGCGCGGCCGGGTCGGCGAGCCGTTCGGCGAGCGGCAGCATCTCCACGAAGCTGCTCGGCCAGCCGTGGGTGAGGACGAGTGGCAGCCGGGCGGGCCCGTCGGGGACGGCCCCTCGCCGGGCGCGCAGGTGGACGAAGTGCACGGCGCGGCCGGCGATGTGGGCGCGGAACTGCGGGAAGGCGTTCAGCCGCTCCTCGGCCTCCGCCCAGTCGAAGCCGTCGGCCCAGTGGGCGACGAGTTCACGCAGCCAGCCGGGGTCGGTGCCGGCGGCCCAGTAGGTGGAGTCGGACGGCTCGGTGAAGAGCGTGCGGGTGAGTCGGGCGCGCAGATCGCGCAGGACGTCCTCGGACACGGAGATCCGGAAGGGGGTGACGGTCATGGTTCCTTCGCTGGGGAGTGCTCGACGGTTCGGGCGCTCCCGGCGCGGGTCAGCGTGACGCGGCGTCGGGGAGGGCCCGTGCGGGGTACTGCTCGTGCATGTGGGGCTCACCTCCCGGTACGGCGTGTGGTCGACGCGGCGTGTGCCGCGGACCGTGCTGCGTTCCGAACCTACCGGCCGTGGCGGCGCGGCGCATCCTGATGAGGCGCCGACGCGCGCACGGATCATACTCGACCGCCCCCGGGCCTGGGGCACGGGGGCGGGTCGGTGTACTGCTCGGCCGGGGCCGTGCGGTCGGGTCGGACCTAGACGGTGCCGGACTTGGCGACCTTGATCTTCGCCTTGGGGGCGCCGGACTGGGAGCCGAGGCCCTCGATCTTCTTGACGATGTCCGAGCCCTCGACGACCTCGCCGAAGACGACGTGCTTGCCGTCCAGCCAGTCGGTCACGACGGTGGTGATGAAGAACTGCGAGCCGTTGGTGTTGCGGCCGGCGTTCGCCATCGACAGCAGGAACGGGCGGTCGTGCTTGAGGGTGAAGTTCTCGTCCGCGAACTTCTCGCCGTAGATGCTCTTGCCGCCGGTGCCGTTCTCGTTGGTGAAGTCACCGCCCTGGAGCATGAAGGCGGGGATGACGCGGTGGAACGGGGAGCCCTCGTAGCCGAAGCCGTGCTCGCCGGTGGCCAGCTCGCGGAAGTTGCGCGCCGTCTTCGGGACGACGTCGTCGTACAGCTTGAAGACGATCCGGCCGGCCGGCTCGTCGTTGATGGTGATGTCGAAGTAAACGTTCTCGCTCATGAGGACATCCTGTCATTCCTGCGGCACTCCTCGCGCACGGGCCACCCCCGGCCGGGTGGTGGACCGCCCCGCGTCAGATGAGGCCGCCGGCCTCCGGGGCCTGGACGGCGCCGTCGGCACCCTGGACGGTGTCGCCCAGGAGGGAGCCGACGCCCTGGTCGTCCTGCAGGACCTGGTCCTCCTGGAGGAGGCCGGTGACGGCGTCGGCGGGCCCGGGCGCCGCCGCGTCGGCGTGCGGGGCCGGGGAGACGAGGGCGGTGACGACACCGGCGGCGAGGGAGGCGATGGCGAGCATGCTGCGCTTCTTCATGGCCTGGTCAACTGTCGAGCGGCGCCGAGGTTACGGCTGCCGCGTGGATTCTCTCGCGCATACTGCATCAAGTCCGTAAATTCGCAAATCGGACGGAACCATACGGCTGGGGTGAATGTCCTTCCCAGTGACACCACTGTCCCCATCCCCGAAGAAGTCCGGGGGACGCCATGCTTCACCGTCAGAGCCTCGCGGCAACGGCCGCGGGCATCGTTCTCGCCGCCGGGATCGGCGCCACGATCCCGGCCGACGCCGGGGCCGCTCCACCCCGTACGACGCACCCTCCGGCCACGGCCCAGGTCGTCGACGTCCGCTGGGGCGCCCATCCCACCTTCGACCGGCTGGTCGTCGACGTCCGGGGCACCCTGCCCCCGGTGAGCGTCCGACCGGTGAAGGTCCTGCGTTACGACGGCTCCGGGCACCGGGTCCCGCTCGCGGGGAAGTTCTTCCTGGAGATCAAGCTCTCGCCCGCCGCCGCCCACGATCAGTCCGGACGGTCCGTCTACCAGGGGCCCCGGCTCACGCGGATCCATCTGCCCGCCCTCAAGGGCGTCGCCCTCACCGGCGACTTCGAGGGCGTGGTGACCATAGGAGCGGCCTTCGACAGCAAGCCCGTGTACAAGTCCTTCGCACTGCACTCGCCCGAGCGCTTCGTGCTCGACATCGCCCACCACCCGGCCGCATGCCCGAGGTGAGCTCCCCCGCCGTCCGTCCCGGGGCGGGACCGTCCACAGCGACGCCCCCGCCCCCTTCCTCGTGATCCGGCCGGTCAGAACTCCTCGGCCGTCTCCACGTACACCGACGTCCGCGTCCGCCGGGCCCGGTCGATCTCGGCGAGCCGCCGGAAGTTGAGCGGGTGCATCTCCCGCTCCCACTCGGCGAGTGTCCGCAGCCGGTACTCGGTGTGCTCCTCGGGGTCGAGGACGACGGAGGCGATCTGCGCGTCGGTCAGCTCGCCGCCGTCGAAGATGAAGCCGATGTGGTTGGCCGGCCAGTTCTCGCCGCGGTCGCGGGTGAAGTGCGTTCCGAGGAGTCGCGGTTCACCCTCGTAGACCAGTCCGGTCTCCTCGCGGCACTCCCGCACCGCCGTCTGCCAGGGGGTCTCCCCCGGGTCCATGTTCCCGCCGGGCCACTGCCACAGCTCGGTCTCGTAGGTGGCGCGCAGCTGGAACGGGCGGCCCTGGGTGTCGGTGAAGTAGAGGCAGGCGTACGCGGTCGCTCGCGGCAGCGTCGCGATGTACTCGGCGGGCGGCAGCCAGGTGTTCGCCATGGGCGGCTCTCTCTCGACGGAGCGGTGGGATCACCTCCCATCCAAGCGGTCCGCGCGGCCCGGCCGGGCTCCACGGGGAGGCGTCACCGGATCGTGTGATCACCTCGGCTCAGGAGGCGGAGACGAGCCCCGTCTCGTACGCGAGGATGACCAGCTGCACCCGGTCGCGGGCGTCCAGCTTGGCCAGCAGCCGGGTGACGTACGTCTTGGCGGTGGCGACGCTGAGGTGCAGTTCGGCGGCGATCTCGGTGTTGGACAGGCCGCGTCCGACGAGGGTCAGGACCTCACGCTCGCGCTCGGTGACCCGCCCGGCGAGCCGCTCCGCGCTCCGTCGCCCTCCGGGGGCGGCGGGCCGGGCGGCGAACTCCTTGATCAGGCGCCCGGTGACGCTCGGGGCGATCAGGGCGTCACCGGAGGCGACGACGCGGACGGCGGCGAGGATGTCGTCCAGGGCCATGTCCTTGACGAGGAACCCGGAGGCCCCGGCGCGCAGCGCCGCGTAGACGTTGTCGTCGTCGTCGAAGGTGGTGAGGACGACCACCCGGGCGGTGCCGCCGCCGCTGGTCAGCAGCCGGGTGGCCTCGATGCCGTCCATGCCGGGCATGCGCAGGTCCATGACGACGACATCGGCTCCGGTCTCCTCGACGAGCCGCACGGCCTCGGCTCCGTCGCCCGCCTCGCCGACGACTGCGAGGTCGGAGGCGTCGGTGATGACCATCTGCAGGGCGGTGCGGACGAGCGGCTGGTCGTCGGCGAGCACGACACGGACGGGCGCCGGGGCCGGGCCCGGGGTGGCGGACTCGGACGGGGACGGGGACGGGGCTGGGGGCGGGGCCTGGGTCATGGGACGTGCACTCCGGTGGGTACGGGCAGGCGGGCGTGGACGCGGAAGCCGCCGCCGGGGCGGGGTCCGGCGGTGAACTCTCCGTGCAGCAGGGTGACGCGCTCGCGCATGCCGGCGAGACCGAGGCCGGAGCCCGGGGTCCGCGCGCCGGCACGGGGGCCCGGGCCGTCGTCCTCGACGGTGACGGTGACCAGGTCGGCGCCGTGGAAGACGGTGACCTCGCAGGAGGCTTCGCCCGCGTGGCGGACGACGTTGGTGACGGCCTCCTGGACGATGCGGAAGGCCGACAGGTCGATCTCCGGGGGCAGTTGCCTCGGTTCGCCGACCGTGCGCACGCGCACGGGCACGCCCGCGGCGGTGGTGGCCTCGGCGAGCCGGTCCAGGTCGGCGAGGCCGGGCATCTCGGGGAGGTGTGCGGGCCGCCCGCTCCCGGCGGCGTCGGCCTGGCGCAAGGCGCCGAGCATGCGGCGCAGTCCGGCGAGGGTCTCGCGGCTGGCCTTCTCCACCTCGGTGAGGGCTTCGCGGGCTCGGTCGGGCTGGGTGTCGATGACCCGTCGGGCGGCACCGGCCTGGAGGGCGACGATGCCGATGCTGTGGGCGACCATGTCGTGCATCTCCCGGGCGATCCGCAGCCGTTCGGCGGTGACGGCCCGCTCCGCGACCTGGTCGCGTGCCTGTGCGGCGTGGCTGCGGGACTGGTGGGCGGAGCGGCCGAGGAGCCAGGCGATGACGGCGGTGAGGGCGACGGCGAGCTCGGCCGTGGTGCCCACGGCCCAGCCGAGGAGCAGCCGGGTGCCGAGATAGCCGCCGAGGGTGCCGAGGGAGAGGAGCAGGGCGCCTGTCCCGGTGCGCGACGGCCGGGTGGCGGCGACCGTGTAGAGGGCCACGTCGACGGCGAGGAACTGGGCGAGCGGGATCTCGCCGACGCCGAGCGGGAAGGAGGCGCCGGTCGCGGCGGCGAGCAGCAGGGCGACCGCGGGCAGCGGCCGGCGGGCGAGCAGGACGCAGCCGCCCAGGGCGAGGAGGGTGGACAGGGCGAGGATCGTGATGCCGTCCCAGCGGACGAAGAACACGCCGACCGGGACGTCGGCAGATGGCTGGCCGGGCAGCCGGACCCGGAGCAGCAGGGTGAACAGCAGCCCGGCGGCCCAGCCGACGGCCGCCAGAACGCCCGGCGGCAGCCGTTTCAGCGCCGGTGGAGGCGGGGTGGCGGACATGCGGTGATCGTAGACGCGGGGGCGGGTCCGGCACATTGACCTTGAGGGGTACACCCTGGGTTGACATCGGCCGGGCGGGATTGTCGTCCGTGGTCCGATGTGGGCGGTGGGGTGCGGGCGGCACGGTGGTGCCATGATCGAAGTCAGGGACCTCACCAAGCGGTACGGCGCCACGACCGCCGTCGATTCACTCACGTTCACCGTCCGCCCGGGCCGCGTGACGGGCTTTCTCGGGCCGAACGGGGCGGGGAAGAGCACCACACTGCGGATGATCCTCGGGCTGCACGCGCCGACCAGCGGTTCGGTGACCGTCTCGGGCCGGCCGTTCCGCGCGCTGCCTCGCGGCCTGCGGCACGTGGGCGCCCTGCTCGACGCGGGGGACGTGCACGGCGGGCGGACGGCCCGGGCGCATCTGGGGATACTCGCGCGGAGCAACCGCATTCCGGGAGCCCGGGTCGACGCGCTGCTGGAGGAGGTCGGGCTCGCGGGCGCCGCCCGGCGCAGGATCGGGGGCTATTCGCTGGGCATGCGACAGCGGTTGGGGATCGCCGCGGCGCTGCTGGGCGATCCGCCGGTGCTGCTCTTCGACGAGCCGTTGAACGGCTTGGACCCGGAGGGTGTGAAGTGGGTGCGGGGCCTGTTCCGGCGGCTGGCGGCCGAGGGGCGCACGGTCTTCGTCTCCAGTCATCTGATGAGCGAGATGGAGCACACGGCGGACGACCTCGTGGTGGTCGGCCGCGGTTCGCTCATCGCGGCGGAGAGCCTCACGGCCTTCGCGGCGCGCGGCACGCGACTGAGCGTCACGGTCGGTACGCCCGCGGCCGAGGCGCTGAGCGCCCTGCTCGTCGCGGAGGGCGCGGCGGTGGAGGCGGAGGACGGCGGGCTCCTCACGGTGACGGGGCTGAGCGCCGCCCGGATCGGCGACCTGGCCCTCGACCACCGGATGCCGCTGCACCAGCTGACCACCCGTACGTCCTCCTTGGAGGAAGCGTTCATGGAACTGACCGCCGACAGCGTCGAGTACCTGGCAGGAGACGCCCGATGACCGCGCTCGCCCTTCCCGTGACGGAGCCCCGCGCCCGCTTCCGCGATCTGCTCGCGTCCGAATGGCTCAAGCTGTGGTCGCTGCGTTCGACCGGCTGGTCGCTGTTGCTGGGCGCGCTGGTGGTGATCGCGTTCAACGCGGGCCAGGCCTGGGACCACTACCGGTACTGGACGGCGTACGACGCGGAGAGTCAGGCCCGGTTCGTCCGGGAGGGCATGGCGCTGCTGGACGCGTTCACGGGGAACGCGGGGATGGTGCTGATCCTCGCGACCGCCTCGATGGGGGCGATGACGGTGGTCGGCGAGTACGCCAGCGGGCAGATACGCACGACCTTCGCCGCGGTGCCGGCGCGGCGGTCGGTGATGGCGGCGAAGGTGCTCGTGGTGACGGCGGTGATGACCGGCTTCGGCCTGGTGGTCGCCGGGGTGTCGTTCTGGGTGAGCCAGGCCATCCTGTCCGCCCACGGCATCGGTCTGCCGATCAGCCACCCCGGGGCCGTGCGGATCGCGGTGGCCTCGGCGCTGCTCGCGCCGGTCAGCTCGCTGGTGGGGATGGCGCTCGGGACGCTGCTGCGCAACAGCGCATCGACGATCGTGTCCAGTGTGGTGCTGCTCCTGGTGGTGCCTGCGGTGATCAGCGAGAAGCGGCACTGGTCGGCGGTGCTGGCCCATCTGCAGCCGCAGAAGGCCTGGCAGCGTCTGCTGCAGATCGGGGACTGGCCCGCGCCGTTCCCGTGGACGGTCGGCGGGGCGTGGCTGGTGTACGGGGCGTGGGCGCTGGCGGCGGCCGCGGTGACGGTGTTCTCGGTGCAGCGCCGGGACCAGTGAGGTCAGCGGCGCCGGGGGCCGGGGCCGACCGTGCCGCGCGCGGCACGGCGCAGGCGGCGCGGGACGAGGTGTTCGTGGACGAGGCGGCCGGCGAGGGCGCCCCCGTACACGACGAAGCCGACGCCGACGAGCCAGGACTGCAGGACGAGGACGGTGCCGAACTGGCCGTAGGTGACGGCGTTGGAGGCGATCAGCGGGGAGAAGACGAACTGGGAGAAGATCCGCAGGCCGAGGAGGCCGAGGGCGGTCAGGACGGCGCCGGGCAGCAGGGCGCGCCAGCGGATGCGCCCGCAGAGCAGGAAGCGCTGGGACCACCAGAAGAAGAGGAAGGTGCCGACGAGGTCGCCGAGGGCGACGAGGACGGTGAGACCGGCGGGCGAGTCCTCGGGGGCCGGGTTGGCGACGAAGAGGAGGAGGGCGGCGACGAGGACGGCGAGCCAGACGACGTGGCGCCACATGGTGTGCCAGCGGGCGGTGGGCAGGTCCCATACGCGTTCGTAGCCGGTCTGGACGGCCGAGCCGAAGGTCACGCCGAAGGCGGCGAGGGCGGCGAGGCCGAAGGCGGTGGTGCGTTGGAGTGCCTGCCCCGGCTGGCCGAAGAGCCGCTCGACCTCTTCCTGGGAGACCTGGGAGACGCCCAGGCCCTGGATGAGCCAGCGGGCGAAGCCCTGGCCGCTGGCGAGGTCGGCGGCGGCCACCACGATGAGGAGGGGGACGAGGGTGAGCAGGCTGAGTGCGGCGAACCCCATGGCGCGGTGCATGAGTTCCATCTCGCGCCCGCGGTTCCAGGCGAGCCCGACCGGTGAGGCGAGGAGGCGTTCGTGAAGCCGGTGGAACCAGTGGCCGTGCTCGGCGGGGGCACCGTTGTGCGGCGCACCGGAAGTGGGGGGCATGTCTCGTCGAGTACCCCGCTCGTCGCCCGAACCCGTCCGGCATGCCGCCGATCGGGTGCAGTAGGACCCGGCCGGGTGCAGCCGGGTGTCGTCGGGATCGGTGGAGAGGAGCCGCGTGGGTCAGGTGTGACGGGGGCGGGCGGCGGGGCCGGGGCGGACGGTCACCTCGTGGGGGGTGAGGGTCGTGTGGTCCTCGGCGGCGCAGACGACCTCGACGCGGACGGGAGCGCCGCATTCGGTGTGACGGATGTCGAGGGGCGTGCCGGCGGGATCCCCGGCGTGGGTGTCGCCCCACTGTTTGAGGGCGAGCAGGACGGGCCACAGGTCGCGTCCCTTGGAGGTCAGGCGGTACTGCGAGCGGGTGCGCGTACCCGGTTCGCGGTAGGGCTCGACGCGGAGGATGTCGGCGGCGACCAGCTTACGGAGGCGGTCGGCGAGGACGGCCTCGGAGAGTCCGAGGTGGCGGCGGAAGTCGTCGTAGCGGCGTACCCCGTTGAAGGCGTCCCGCAGGATCAGCAGGGACCACTTCTCGCCGACGAGGTCGAGCGCGCGGCGGACCGGGCAGTTCTCGGTGTCCATCTCCAGGTACTGCATCGTCACACTGTAGTCAGCTGGCTGCGATGTTGACAGTCAGCCGAAAGCCCCTCTAGCTTCGATCTTCGAAGCTAGACATGGATCATCAGATGTGGATCACGGGCACGCCGGGCCACCGACGGGTCCCGGCGGAGGGAAGCACGATGGAGCGGTCACGGACGGTGCACTGGCAGGACGCGGCGGCCACCGCGGACGCCGCGGGCAGGATGGCGGGCCTGGACTTCCTGCGCGAGATCGCCGCGGGCCGGCTTCCCGCGGCTCCGCTCGGCGCCCTGCTGGGCTTCGGTCTGGACGAGGTGGAGCACGGCCGGGCCGTCTTCGGCTTCGAGCCGGGCGAGGAGCACTACAACCCGATCGGCAGCGTCCACGGAGGCGTCTACGCGACGCTGCTCGACTCGGCGGCCGGCTGCGCGGTGCACTCCACGCTCCCTCAGGGCATGGCGTACACCTCGCTGGACCTGTCGACCCGTTTCCTGCGGCCGATCACGAAGGACACCGGCAAGGTCCGCGCGATCGGCACGGTCCTCAGTCAGGGCCGGCGCACGGCGCTCGCCGAGGCGGGCCTGTACGACTCCCAGGACCGGCTGCTCGGTCACGCGACGAGCACCTGCATGATCTTCCCGGTGGGCTAGGACACGACCTGGCGTCCCGGACGGTTCGTCAGCAGCGCACGCGGGTGCGGGTGCAGTGGTCCGGGGCCGGGTCGTGGGCCGGATAGGGCTCGCCGGTCGCCTGGAGGGCCGCGCTCACCAGGGTGGCCAGCAGGTCGATGTCCGAGCCCATGTCCAGGCGGACCGTCACCCAGCCTGACCCCGCCTTCAGGCGTAGCGCGCTCGACCCGAGGAGGGCCGGGCGCAGCCGGGCGATCATGGCACGGGTGAGGTGGACGTCGGCCTCGTGTTCGCCGTGGAAGTGCACGATCTCCTGCGTCGCGGTGCGCAGTCCGAGCTCGGCGCCGCAGGGTGCGTGGTCGGCGATCAGCGAGGGCCAGCTCATCAGGCGTTCACTGGCGTGCCTGGCTGTGTTCATACGAGGAGCGTGCCCCTCCCCGGGGGCGCGCACAAGCGTCCTGCGGAAAGAATCCCGCCCAGGCGCAAAACAGTCGACTCCGGTCAGGGTGCGGGGCGTTCGCGGACCCGGGCGGCGAGCACCGCGACGTCGTCCTCCGCGGTGTGCGCGTCGAGTCGGCGCAGTACCTCGTCGACGACGGCCTCCGGGCCGGATCCGGCCGGTAGCCGGAGTGCGGCGAGCCGGGCGAGCGAGTGGTCGATGTCCTCGCCGCGCCGTTCGACGAGGCCGTCGGTGAACATCAGGAGGGTGTCGGCGGGGGTGACGGTGCGGACGGCCGGTTCGTAGCCGCCGAGGCCGGTGCCGAGCGGCGGGCCCACGGGGAGGTCCACGAGTTCGGCCGAGCCGTCGGCGGCGAAGACGACCGGCGGGAGGTGGCCGGCGCTGGCGAAGGTCGCCGTGGAGCGGGCCGGGTCGACCTGGATGAGCAGGCAGGTCGCGGGACGGCGGCCCTCGTCCTCGGCGACGACGGCGTCCAGTTGGCGCAGCACCCGGTGCGGGGGCAGGTCGGTGGCGGCGACCTCGCGCAGGGCGCTGCGGTAGGCGTTCATGTCCACGGCGGCGTCGAGGCCGTGTCCCATCACGTCGCCGACCACGAGCAGGCTGCGCCCGAAGTGGAGCCGCACCGTCTCGAACCAGTCGCCGCCGACGAGGGTGCGCGGACCGGCCGGGAGGTAGCGTCCGGCGATCTCCAGGTTGGGGTGCGGCCGGCCCGGCTCGGCGACCAGAGCGCGCTGCAGGTGCAGTGCTGTGGCCTCGGTGGCGGCCAGCCGGCGGGCGTGGCCGAGGTGGAGGGCGGCGAGCTGTACGGCGTGCGCGACGACCGCGCTCTCGTGCGCCGTGAACGCGCGGCCGGTCCTGGCCACCCGTACCCGCCCCAGGTCCGCCCCGTCCCGCGCGAGCATCGGCAGCACGAGCACCGCGGGCGCGGTCGATCCGTCCAGGAGCGCGGTGTCACCGGCGGCCGCGGCCCGCAGCGGCGGGGCATCGTCGGACGACCGGAGGTCGACGAGCGCCGCGTCGGCGACCCGGCGGACGAGGAAGGCCGCCAGCTCGCCGCAGACGGTCCGCTCGTCGAGCGAGGTGCCTATCTCGGCCGCCGCGTGCTCCATGGCGTCGAGCCGGGCCAGGACGGCCTCGTACTCCCCCTCCGGCCAGGTCCGCTCCCCAGCTCGCTCCGCCACCGCACCTCCACCGCCGTTCCCCTCACCCCCATTCCATCAGCGGCCCGACCGCCGCGCGCGCGGCACCCCCCGGACCAGCGCGGGGTCACCCTCCGTGAGGCCCCGGCCGGGCCGCTCCACGCCGATCGCGGGCCCGGGTCCCGGGTCCCGGGTCCCGGGTCCCGGGTCCCGGGTCCCGGGTCCCGTGCCCGGTCAGGGCCGCCGGCCCGACGTCCGACCGACACCCGACACCCGACGCCCGACACCCGACGCCCGACACCCGGCGCCCGGCGCCCGGCGCCCGACAACACCCAACACACGGGGGCATCCCACGGGTACTCTCCCACTACTGGCCGGTAACTCACGCGTATCTCCGGGGGAACAGCAATGACGACCGGGTACTTCCACTCCGTCGACGAGGTCGCCGAGCGGCTCGCCGCCACCGGCTATCTGGCCTCGCCCGCCGTCGCCACCACCGTGTTCCTCGCCGATCGGCTCGGCAAGCCGCTGCTCGTCGAGGGGCCCGCCGGGGTCGGCAAGACCGAGCTCGCCAAGGCGGTCGCCCAGGTCGCCGGAGCGCGCCTGGTGCGCCTCCAGTGCTACGAGGGCGTCGACGAGTCCCGCGCCCTGTACGAGTGGAACCACGCCAAGCAGTTGCTGCGGATCACCGCCGGCCGCGGCGAGAGCTGGGACGAGACCCGCACCGACATCTTCGGCGAGGAGTTCCTGCTCCCCCGCCCGCTGCTCACCGCGATCCGTTCCGACGAGCCGACCGTGCTGCTGATCGACGAGACCGACAAGGCCGACGTCGAGGTCGAGGGGCTGCTTCTGGAGGTGCTGAGCGACTTCCAGGTCACCGTGCCCGAGCTGGGCACCATCTCCGCCACCCGGCGCCCCTTCGTCGTCCTCACCTCCAACGCGAGCCGCGAGCTCTCCGAGGCCCTGCGCCGGCGCTGTCTCTTCCTCCACATCGGTTTCCCCGAGGAGGAGTTGGAGCGGCGGATCGTCCGCAGCAAGGTGCCCGGCATCGACGAGGCCCTCACGGCCTCGGTGGTCCGGGTCGTGGGCGCGCTGCGCGCGATGGACCTGCGCAAGGCGCCCTCGGTGTCGGAGACCGTCGACTGGGCCCGCACGCTGCTCGCGCTCGGCGCGGACACGCTGTCCGACGAGGTCGTCCGCAGCAGCCTCGGTGTGATCCTCAAGCACCAGGAGGACATCGTGAAGGCGGCGGCCAAGCTGGACCTGGACGCGCTGTGACCGCCGCCGACCGGGTCACCGGCCTGGTGCGGGCGCTGCGGGCGCACGGCTTCGGGATCGGCACGGGCGAGACCGTCGACGCGGGGCTCGCGCTCGAAGCCGTCGGGTTCGACGACCGGGAGCGGATGCGGGCGGCGCTCGCCGCCACGCTCCTGCACGGCGAGGACCGGCGGCCCGTGTTCGACCGGGTCTTCGACCTGTACTTCCCGCTCGTCGAAGCGCTGCCGGGCGACGAGGTCCCCGGGCGCACGGAGACGGCGGGCCACCCGGCGGGCGCCGACCCGGGGGACGGCGACCCGGCCGCCGACCGCCCCACCGATCCCGCCCGGCTGCGGGAGCAGCTGCGCGAGCGGCTCGCCGCCGCCCTCGCGGCCGGGGACGACGCGGCCCTGAACCAGCTGGCCGGCGAGGCGGTCGGCGGGCTCGGCGGATACGGCTCCTCCCCCGGCTCGGACGGCTGGTCCTCGTACCAGACGCTGTCCCGGCTGCGGCCCGAGACGCTGCTCGTCCGGGTCCGGGCGATGCTGCGCGAGGGCACCGACGGGGCGCCGGAGTTCGCGGACCGGCTGACCGACGACGAGATCCGGCGCCGCATCGAGGACTTCCGCGCACGCGTGCGCACCGAGGCACGCCGCCGGGTGGCCGAGCGCCAGGGCCGGGACCGGGTGGCCCGCCGGGCGGTCGGCACGACACCCGACCGGATCGACTTCCTGCTCGCCGGACGGGACCAGCTCGACGAGCTGCGGCGTACGGTGCGCCCGCTGGCCCGGCGGCTCGCGACCCGGCTCGCGGCGCGGCGCCGCAAGGCCGCGCGCGGCGAGATCGACCTGCGGCGCACCCTGCGGCGTTCCCTGTCGACCGGGGGCGTGCCGATGCGCCCGGTGCTGCGGCAGCGGCGGCCCGGGCGGCCCGAACTGGTGCTGCTGTGCGACGTCTCGGGCTCCGTCGCGGGCTTCGCGCACTTCACGATGCTGCTGGTGCAGGCCCTGCACGACCAGTTCAGCCGGGTCCGGGTCTTCGCCTTCGTCAACCGCACCGACGAGGTGACGGATCTGGTCGCCCGGGGCCGGGCGGACCCCGCCGGGCTCGGCGAGCGGATCCTCGCCGAGGCGACGCTGACCGGCTGGCACGGGCAGAGCGACTACGGGACGGCGCTCGACGAGTTCACCGAGCGCCACCTGGGTGCGCTGGGCCCCCGTACCGTCGTGTTCGTGCTCGGCGATGCCCGCACCAACAACAGCGACCCGCGGCTCCCGGCGCTCGCGCTGATCGCCGAGCGGGCCCGTCGGGTGTACTGGCTCAACCCGGAGCAGCGCTCCCTGTGGTCGACCGGCGACTCGGTCGCCCACGCCTACGCCGAGCTCGTCGACATGCGCCCCTGCCGGGACGCGCGGCAGCTCGGGGAGCTCATCGGCCGCCTGCTCCCGGTCTGAGCGCCGCCCGCTCCGCCGTACGGGGTAGCGTGAGGCGCATGGAACTCTCGGGTGAGATCACCGCCGGCCGTCCCCTGCTCGTCCTCGCGGTGAAGGAGGAGGCGCAGTACCTCGACACGGATCTGCCGATCCTGCTCACGGGCATGGGCAAGGTCAACGCGGCGACGGCGCTCTCCACCGTTCTCGCCCGCGGGCCGCGCCCCTCCGAGGTCGTCAACCTCGGCACGGCGGGCGCGCTGCGCCCCGGCTGGAGCGGCACCCATGTCGTCGGTACGGTCATCCAGCACGACCTGGACAGCGAGCTGCTCGCCACCCTCACCGGCGAGACGTACGGCGCGCCGCTCACCCTCACCGGCGGCGGCGACGTGGTCCTCGCCACCGGTGACACGTTCGTCTCGGACGAGGCCGCGCGCATGCGCCTCGCGGCCCGCGCCGCTCTGGTCGACATGGAGGGGTACTCCCTGGCCAACGCGGCCGGCCTCGCCGGGGTCCCGGTCCGGCTGGTGAAGCACGTCAGCGACGAGGCCGGCGAGGGGGCGGCCCGCAGCTGGCGCGAGTCGGTCGCCGACTGCGCCCGCGCGCTCGCCGACTGGGCGGCGGCGAACACGCCGTACCGGGCGTAGCGGGGGGACCGCCCCCGCCCGAACGTCCGCCAGTCAGAACCACCTTGACAGGCCGGAACCGTGCCTGCCTAAGCTGGGGCGTTCCGTTCCGGACCCTGGAGGCTCCCGTGCCCGCACCCCTCGCCGCGCCGCGTCGCGGTCGTGGTGTCGTGTGGGCGGGGGCTCTGCTGAGCTGTCGGCGGCATGTCGACTTCTGCCGCACCGCCTCCGCCATCTGTCCTTCCGCACACCGCTGAATCCCACCCCGTCGCCGCGCCCGCGCGCGGTCTCGGGCCGGCGTCCGCCGTGCCGTGCCCTCACGGCTCGGGGCGGCGCGCCGTCGCGTTTCGCCGTGTCGTTCCGGAAGGACCCCCATGCCTCACCCTGCCCTGCACCTGGCCGTCGAGATCGACGGTGACGGTGCCCATCCCGCCGCGTGGCGCCGCGCCGCCCACGCCCCCGGCGAGCTGCTCACGCCGCGCCGGATCGCCAAGGTCGCGGCCGTCGCCGAGAACGCCGGGTTCACCCTCGTCACCCTCGACGACTCCGTCCTGCCGCCCGCCTCGGCCGCCGTCGGCGGCCCGGCGGGCCGGATCGGGGCGGTGGAGCGGGCCGCGTTCATCGCCGCCTCCACCAGCGTGATCGGCGTGGCGCCGGTCCTCGCTACGACCTACGCCGAGCCGTTCCACGTCTCCACCCGGATCGCCTCGCTCGACCACGTCTCGGTGGGCCGGGCCGGCTGGGTGCTCGACGTGGAGGAGAGCGCCGAGGCCGCCCGCGCCTGGGGGCGGCCCCGCGTCGAGGGCGAGCCGGCGCTGCGCCGCGAGGCCGTGGACGGGCTCCAGGTGGCGCGGGACCTGTGGGACTCGTGGGAGGACGACGCCGTCATCCGGTCCGTCGCCACGAGCCGCTACCTCGACCGCGAGCGGTTGCACTACGTCGACTTCGAGGGCGAGACGTACAGCGTGAAGGGCCCGGCGATCGTGCCGCGCCCGCCGCAGGGCAGGCCCGTGGTCCTGGCGCCCGCCGGGCTCGTCCCGCCCGGGCTCGTCGACGTGGCGCTCGTCGAGGGTTCCTCCCCCGCGCTGCTCGGCGCGGCCGCCGCGGCCTCGGGCGCTCCGCTCGCCTTCGCCGAGCTCGAGGTCGCCCTGGACACCCCGGGCGAGACGGCCGCGGAGCGCATCGCGGACCTGGACCGGTTCGCCCCCTGGGACGGGAGTACGGGCCGGCCGCCCGGCCGCCTGCGGTACACCGGCTCCGCGCAGGGACTCGCGGATCTCCTGGAGGAGTTGAGCGCCCTGGTCGACGGGGTGCGGCTGCACCCGCTGGTCCTCGACGAGGACCTGTCGGTGCTCTCGCGGCTCGTCCTGCCCGAGCTGTTCGCACGGCGGGTGGCAGCGCGCCCGCTGCCGGGCACCACTCTGCGCACCACCCTCGGCCTCCCCCGCCCCGAGAGCCGCTTCGCCGCCACGGCCGCCACGGCACCCTCTCCTGCCTCCGCCGCCACGGGATCCTCCGCCGCCCCGGCATCCGCCGCGACCTCCGCCACCACGCCCGCCACCACCCGGGAGGGGAACCGATGACCGGCACCGACCCGCACGACGTCCCCCGCCCCGACGCCCAGCTGCACTTCGGCGTCTTCTTCCAGGGCGTCAACCACTGGACCATCTGGTCCGACCCCGCCAGCGGCTCCCAGATCGACCCGGCCTCCTTCCGGAAGGTCGCCCAGACCGCCGAACGCGGCCTGTTCGACGCCTTCTTCCTCGGCGACGGGCTGCGGCTGCGCGAGACCGACGGACACATCCACGACCTGGACGTCGCCGGGCGCCCCGACTCCCTCGCGCAGCTCGCCGCGCTCGCGGCCGTCACCCACCGGATCGGCCTGGTCTCGACGTCCAACACGACCTTCAACGAGCCGGGCGACCTCGCCCACCGGCTGGCCGGGCTCGACCTGCTCTCCCAGGGCCGTGCCGGCTGGAACGTCGTGACCACCGACAACGCCTGGACCGGCGCCAACTTCCGGCGCGGCGGTTTCCTGGACCACGCCGACCGCTACCGGCGCGCCGAGGAGTTCCTCACCGTGGCCCGCGCGATCTGGGACGGCTGGGCGGACGGCGCCGTGACCGACTCGGTCGAGGCCCGCACCTGGTCCGTGCCGGGCACGATAGGCCGGGTACGGACGGCGGGCGCCCAGTTCGACATCGACCTGGTGCCGGCGCTGCCGCGCAGCGCGCAGGGGCACCCGGTGATCTTCCAGGCGGGCGACTCGCCCGTCGGCCGGGACTTCGCGGCACGCAACGCGGACGTCATCTTCTCCGCGCACGGGCGCGACTTCGACGACGCGCTCGGCTTCGCCGAGGACATCCGGCGGCGGCTGCGCGCGGCGGGCCGGCCGGAGGACGCGCTGCGCATCCTGCCGGCCACGGAGATCGTCATCGGCGCGACCGAGAAGGAGGCCGAGGAGAAGGCCCGCTGGGTGCGGCTGGAGCAGGTCACCCCGGCGACGGCGCTGGCCGTCGCGAGCCGGCTGTGGAACATCGACCTGTCGGAGCGCGACGCCGACGGTCCGCTGCCGGCCGAGGACCCGGTCGTCGAGGAGAACACCGGCGCGTTCGGCTCGGCGCGGGTCGCGGACCCGCGGGGCGTCGTAGCCGAGTGGCGGGCGAAGGCGGAGGCCAACGGCTGGTCGCTGCGGGAGGCGGTGATCGAGCTGGGCCCGCAGCGCGGACACGTGGGCACGGCGGCGGGGCTCGCCGACAGGTTCGCCCGCTGGGTGCGGCACGGGGCCCTGGACGGGTTCAACGTCTCGCCGTACCTGATCCCGGACGGCCTGGACGACATCGTGGACCTGCTGGTCCCGGAGCTCCAGGAGCGCGGTGTGTACCGCACGGCGTACACGGGGACGACGCTGCGCGAGCACCTCGGTCTGGCGCCCCTGGCCTGACCCCGTCGGCCGGAACCTCTCCTTGCGCGGGATACCCCCCGGGGGTACAAATGGATCAACGAAATACCCCCTTGGGGTATCACGCGCACACGCTCAGGAGGCTCCCATGTCCGCTTTCTCCACCACGTACAAGGTTTCCGGTGTCAACAGCGGTCACTGCAAGGCGATCGTCTCCGAGGCCCTGCGCGGCCTGGACAGCGTCGACACCGTGAGCGTGGAGATCTCCACCGGCCTGGTCACCGTCAACACCAGCGCCGAGCCGGACGACGCGCTGATCTCCGAGACCATCGACGACGCCGGCTACGACTTCCACGGCCGCGCCTGAACCCACGGGGAGCACGGACAAGGACGGACGAGGACGGACGAGGGAGGGGCCGGGCATCGCGCCCGGCCCCTCCTCCGCGTTCAGCCCAGCGGCAGCTCCAGCCGCGCCGGCGCGACGACGACGGTCTGCGTCCAGACCTCCGACACGTCCCCGTACAGCGGGTCCTTGCTGTCGATCACCAGCATCAGCCGGTGCCCCTCCGCCAGGTCGTACGCGGCGGCCTGCAGGCGCCACTCCACCTCGCGCGCCTCGCCCGGCCCCAGACCTTCGACGTTCAGCGGCTCGTGCGTGATGATCCGGGCCGTCTCGTCCTGAGCCACGTCGAAGAGGTGGGCGAAGAGACTCACCGCGTGGGTCGTGGAGCGCACGGTCAGCCGCAGGACGGGAATGCCGCGGATCCGCCGGGCCACCGCCCCGCCGACACTCCCGGCCCCGCTGACACTCCCGGCGCCGCGGGCACTCCCGGCCCCGCCGGCGCTGGTCAGCGGATCCGACGTCCAGACCAGCGCATGGGTGCGGTCGATCTTCCGGGTGTCGTAGATCTTCGGGCTGCCGGCCCATTCCTTCCGGCCGGTCTCCATGATCCTGTCCATCGCGGTGGCCGCGGTGTCGACGCCGGCGATGAAGGACCGCTGCCAGGCCGTCCCCCCGCCGTCCGCGTCCCGCTCCGGGACGAGCCCGCCGTCCGCGCCGCCCGCACCGCCACCACCGCCGGTCAGGACGAGCGGTTCGGTGCCGGTGGTGACGTCGCTCCAGCTCGCGCGGCTCTCCCGCAGCGCCGGTTCCACGATCTGGTGCTCGGCCGTCGGCCGGCCGGTCTCCGGGTCGCGCAGCCGGACCGTGCGGTAGGTGAACATCACCTGGTTGCTGACGGCGGGCCAGTCCTCCACCCCGTTGCGCTCGCCCTTGAGGTGGTGGTCGAGCCAGGCGTACGCCTCCTGCATCGGGAGGTTGACGTCGCCGGGTCTGGCGGGCGGGGCGAGGAGGCCGGGGCCTTCGGGGGCGGCGTGGTCGCCGATCCACATGTTGAGCCGCTTGGGCACGGTGAGCGCCTCGAAGGACTCCACGACCTGGTTGGCCGGGAAGAGGCTCTCGTGCCAGGTGTGGGAGAGGAAGGTCGGTGTGCCGTGGTCGTTGGTCCGGTCGAGGTACGAGCGCGGGGCGCGGAGCTTCCCCCAGGCGACCACGCGGTCCATGTCCTGCCCGTTCAGGAATGCGGCGAGGATCGCGCGGTTGCGCGCGTCGAACTTCTCCTCGACCGTGCCGCCGGTCAGGCCGAGCAGGGCGTTGACGGCCGCGAGGTGGCGGACGCCGTTGTCGTGGAGCGCGGTGGCGAGGTCGCCCCAGGTGCTGAGGGCGACGACGGCCGCCACCCGCTCGTCGTGGGCGGCGACGAGCTGGCTGATGCCGGAGCCGTACGACTCGCCGAGGAAGCCGATGGCGGTGGGCCCGAAGCGCTCGACGGCGTAGTCGACGACGGCGGAGCCGTCCGCCCAGTCGTTCGGTCCGGCCACGTCGATGAAGCCCTGGGAGGTGGACGGCAGGCCCTTGAGGCCGAGGCCGCGGGGCGTGTACGCGATGACGTGGTAGCCCTTCAGCGCGAGCGTGAGGTACGCGTACAGGAAGGGTGCCCAGCCGAAGGGCGACCAGCCGGCCGGGAGGACCACCAGCGGGTGCGGACCGGGGGTGAGCTGCCGGAGCGTGAAGGCGGAGAGCCCGATGCCGTCGTGGGCCTCGATGGTGGTGACGAGTGGGAGGGCGATCCCCCGCACCTGCCCGACGAGCTCGGCGAGTTCGTCGGTGAGCAGGTCCGTGCGCCCCTCGGGCTCCATGGCCGCGGCCAGCGTCTGGCCGAGCCGGACGGCGTCGGGGTCGGCCGTCCCGTCGGGCGCCCACAGGCCGCGCGCGGCGACGTGGGCGACGTCGGCCTCCGTGACGGCCTCGGTGATGAGGGAGCTGAAGGTGGTGTGCGTGGTGTCGTCGGGCACGTGCACCCGGTCCTCTCGTCTGGTCCGGCGGTTCCGTGTACGGCCCGTCCGCATGGCGGACGGGTGACGCACGGTCAGCAAGCCTGACCCATGGGCGACGGAGCCACCAGAGAGCGCGTGAAGGGCGCGTGAGACACCGGACCGGGACACCGGCGACACCGGCCGCCCGGTTTCGCACGTTTGAAACGGAGCCCGCCCGTCAGCTCCGGGCGGGGGCGGCGGGCTCTACGGCCGGTTCCGGCGGGCGTACGACGAGCAGCGCGGCCACGTCGTCGTCGAGACCGTCCGCGGCGTAGCGGGCGAGGTCCTCCTGGAGCAGCGGCAGCACCCGGTCGTCCGGCTGGTCCGCCCAGCCGCCGAGCCGCTCCTCCAGCGGGTAGAAGACGCCCGCCCGGTCCCGGGTCTCGCTGACGCCGTCGGTGAACAGCAGCAGCCGGTCCCCCGGGCCGAACGGCACCTCCTCCACCCGGTGCCGGGAGACGAACAGACCGGCCAGGTTGACCGGCAGCGACGGGTCCGAGAGGACGACGGGGCGTACCCGCCCGTCGTGCTGGAGGAGCGGGGCCGGGTGGCCGCAGCTCAGGAGGCGTACGACGTCCTCGCCGTCGGGGAGTTCGAGGAGGAGGACGGTGGCGAAGCGCTCGGCGGAGTCGGCGTCGGGGTCCCAGGCGCCGTACCGTTCCAGGCCCTCTTCGAGGCGGTCGGCGAGCGCGGGGAGGTCGGGCGCGTCGGTGACGGCGGCGCGGTAGGCGCCGAGCAGCACGGAGGCGCTCTCCACGGCGCCCAGGCCCTTGCCCTGGACGTCGCCGAGCAGGACACGGACGGCGCCGGGGATGCGTACGGCCTCGTAGAAGTCGCCGCCGATCCGGGCCTTCGCGGCGGCGGCGAGGTACAGCAGGTGCAGTTCGACGCGGCCGAGCCGGGGCGCCAGCGGGCGCAGCAGCACCCGCTGGACGACCTCGGCGACGGCCAGCACCTCCCGCATGTCCTGCTCGTAGCGGGCGCGGACCCGGCTGACCCAGACGGCGGCGGCGATGACGGCGGCCAGGACGGCCTCGGCGGCGAGGATGTCCTGCGCGGGATCTCCCTGCGCCATGGCGAGGGCCAGCCGCAGCACCATCGCGAGCACGCCGATGGCGACGGTGCCGCGCACGTTCCAGGTGACGGCGGCGAGCGCGGGGCCGATGACGAGGAGCCGGTCGAAGTGCTGTCCCTGCGAGGTGACGAGGTCGACGACCACCACGAGCGCGAGGGCCAGCAGGGGCAGCGCGAGGCCGATGGTGAACTCGGTGCGCGTCCCCTTGGCCGGGGGGAGACGGTGACCACCTGTGGGCATTGCCTGATGGTACGTACGCGACGGCGGCGGACCCGGGCGTTACGGCGCCGGTGGCGTGTCAGCGTCCCCGCGCCGCCCCGGCAGGGCGAGCGCGGCCGGGGCGGCGAGGACCGCGACGGCGGCGAGCGCGGGCAGGGCGTGGCCGGAGGCGGGCAGCAGGGAGGCCAGGGTGACCCCGAGGACGGGCCCGGTGTTCATGGCGGTCTGCTGGAGCCCGCCGGCGACCCCGGCGTGCCCGAGCGGCGCCCGGTGCACGACGACGGAGGTCGCGGTCACCATCACGGCGCCGAACCCGGCCCCGATCAGCGCGGCGCAGGCGCCCGTCACCGGACCCGAGTCCGTCACCCCCGGGCGGCCGAGGAGCAGCACGCCGAGCGCGGTGAGGAGGGCTCCCCCCGTGGCCGTGGCCCGCGCGCCCAGGCGCCGCTGGAGCACGGCGCTGACCGGCGCCCCCAGCACCAGGGCCACGGCGAGCGGGGCCATCCGCAGGGCGGTCTCCATGGGGGTGAGCCCGAGGGCGTCCTGGAAGAGGTACGTGGCCGCGAAGAGGGTGCCGGAGAGCGCGGCGGACACGGCGAGCAGCGCCCCGAGCCCGGCGGCGACCGGCCCGGGCCGCAGCAGAGCGGGCGGCAGCAGGGGGTGCGGGGCCCGCCGTTCGTGCCGTATGAGGAGGACGGCGGCGAGCACGGCGACGGCGAGGGCGACGGGGGTGCCGGTGACCAGGCCGTGGACGAGGCAGGCGAGGGCGAGGCCGAGCAGGCAGGCGCCGGGGAGGTCGAGGCCGCCGAGGCCGCGGGTGTCCGAGGTCCCCGGGGCGGGGCGTCGTTCGGGCAGGGCCAGGCAGAGGAGGGCGAGCGCCGCCGTGGGGGCCACGCCGATCAGGAAGACCGCGCGCCAGCCGTACGCCCCGACGAGCGCGCCGCCGACGAGCGGTCCGGCAGCGGCGGCGAGGCCGATGGCACTGGTGCGCAGGGCGACCGGCATCCCCAGGCGTTCGGGCGGGTAGGCGGCGCGCAGCATGCCGAGCGTGGCGGGCTGCAGCAGCGCGCCGGCGACGCCCTGCGCGACCCGCAGGGCGATCACCGTGCCGATCCCGGGGGCGGCGGCGATCCCGGCGGAGGCTGCGGCGAAGCCGAGGCAGCCGACCGCGAAGACCCGGCGGTGCCCGTACCGGTCGCCGAGCCGTCCGGCGAAGACCAGCAGACCGGCGACGGCCACGAGGTAGCCGGTGCTGGTCCACTGCACCTGCCCGAGCCCGGCGCCCAGGTCACGCTGGAGCACCGGCTGGGCCACGGTCAGCACGGTCCCGTCGAGAGCGACGACGGCGGCGCCGACGACACTGCACGTGAGCGCGAGGGCCCGGTGCCGGGCCGCCGCGACGGGCCGGGCGGCGACAGCGGCGGCTTCGGTGCTCATCGGGTCGCCTCCGCGGGGCCCAGGTGCGCCCGGAGCGCGGCGGCGAGCAGCGGCTCCACGTCGTCCGCGCCCGTCGCGAGGCGCAGGCTGCCCCAGCGCCAGAGCTGGGCGATGCCGTGCAGGTTGGCCCAGAGCGCGCCCGCGGCGGTGGCGGGGTCCACGTCCGGGCGGGCCTCCGCGACCAGGGCGCCGAAGCGGGCGAAGAGCGGGAGGCTCGTGTCGCGCAGCCCGAGCCGCCCGCTCTCCAGCAGGTCGTGGCGGAACATCAGCTCGTACATCCCGCCGCGGGTCCTGGCGAAGTCGAGGTAGGCGCGCGCGAGGGCCTCGATGCGGGCCCGGGCGTCCCCCGCGTGCGCCTCGGCGCGCGCCGCGCGTGCGCCGAGCTCGCGGAAGCCCTCCCGGGCGATCGCCGAGAGCAGGTCGAGGTGGGTCGGGAAGTGGCGGCGGGGCGCGCCGTGCGAGACCCCGGCCCGGCGGGCGATCTCGCGCAGCGACAGGGCCTGGACGCCCTCGGTGTCGACCAGCTCGACACCGGCCCGGACGAGCCGGTCGCGCAGCCCCGTCTCGGGCTCGGGCGTGGAGGTGGGGGGCGTGGGCGCGGAGGGCGGGGGCGGAGTGGGTTCTGCGGACATGATCCTTGTCTAGCCGATCTCCGTAGACACTGTCTACCCGTTTCGTAGACAGTGTCTACCCTGCGTGGGCAGCCACGGGGGCGGGGGCGGCACCGCGAAGCCCGTCCGGGGCGTCCGGGGCGTCCGTTACTGCGTCCGTTACACTGAGGGACAGCGAAGGGGAGTAGCCCTGCAAACCGGTCGTCGACACACTGGAACCCCCGGGTTCCCGGTGACCGGGTCCGTGCGGAAGCGCGGACGGGCGAGACCTTCGGCCAGGCATCATCGCCACGTCCGCATCTGTGGGCGTGGTTCGTCATGCCGGGCCGAGTGGTCCTCCCGTCGCCCCTCCAGGCGCCGTTCCGGGCCCGGGCCCGGTCCGAGCAGAGAGCTCCCGGTATGCACCTCGACCCCTTGGCGATCATCACCGCCTTCGGGCTGATCTTCCTCGCCGAGCTTCCGGACAAGACGATGTTCGCGTCGCTCGCCATGGGCACGCGCATGCGTCCGCTGTACGTGTGGTTCGGCACCTCGACCGCGTTCATCGTCCATGTGGCCATCGCCGTGGGCGCCGGCAGCCTGCTCGGGCTCCTGCCCGGCTGGAGCGTCAAACTCGTCTCGGCTCTGATGTTCGGCTTCGGCGCCTTCATGCTGCTGCGCGGCGGGGACGACGAGGACGAGAGCGACTCCGGCGGCAAGACCGTGACCGGTTTCTGGCCCGTCTACTCGACCGCCTTCATGGCCGTCTTCATCAGCGAGTGGGGCGACCTGACCCAGATCACCACGGCCAACCTCGCCGCCACCAACGGCACCTGGTCGACGGCGATCGGCTCCGCCGCCGCCCTGATGAGCGTGTCGGCGCTCGCGCTCGTCGCGGGCCGCTTCATCGCGAAGCGCGTCCCGCTCAAGACCGTGCAGCGGGTCGGCGGCGTGTGCATGGCCGGGCTCGCGATCTGGTCGCTGGTGGAGGTCTTCACGGGCTGAGGCGGCCGATGCGGCTGGGGCTGCCGAAACGGCCGAGGCCGCGGAAGCCGCTCCGCCTGCCGATACGGTCGATGAAGCCGAAGCGGCCGATGCAGCCGATGCACTCGATCGGCCCCTGAAGGACATGCCCGCCTGCCTACGACGCGGGCATGTCCCTCCGTCCCGAACCCTCCGACCGTCTCACGGCGTTCGGCAACCAACTCGTCGACGCCCACCTCTACCTCCGCGAGGAGCTGGCCCGCCTGCGCGCGGACGTGGCCGGCCATCTCGCCTCCGGCGGGGAGCGCCCGCGCGAACTGCGCGCCCCCACCCTCGCCCAGCACGAGGAACGCAAGCCGGTCGCCGCCCTCAACGCGCTCGACGGGTCCGCCGGGACGCTGCACGCGGCTTCGAGGACTTCGCGCTGCGCGATCTGACGCAGCCGTGAGCGGGTCCTTGCTGAAGAACTGAATCACTGCTTCACTCCTTCCATGCCCTACCGACGCACACCGGCGGTCCAGGCCCGTCTCGACGCACAGCGCGCCGGCGTCGTCGAGGCGGGCCTCGGGCTGCTCGCCGAGCACGGCTACGCCGGCTGCACCATGGCCGCCGTCGCCGCGCGGGCGGGGATCGCCACCGGCAGCGTGTACCGCCACTTCCCCAGCAAGGCCGAGCTCTCCGTCGAGCTGTTCCGCACCGTCGTCGGGCGCGAGGTCGCCGCCGTCTCCGAGGCCGCGGCCCTGGGCGCGCACCGGGGCTCCGCCGACCGCGTGGTGGCCGTCATAGAGACCTTCGCGACCCGGGCCCTGAAGGCGCCCCGGCTCGCCTACGCGCTGCTCGCCGAGCCGGTCGACCCGGCGGTCGACGCCGAGCGCCTCGTCTTCCGGCGCGCGTTCCGCGACGTCTTCGCCGCGGTGATCACCACCGGCGTCGAGAGCGGCGAGCTCCCGCCCCAGGACCCCCGGCTGACCGCCTCCGCGCTCGTGGGCGCGGGCGCCGAGGCCCTCATCGGCCCCCTGACCGGCCCGACGACCGGCCCGTCCGCCGGAGAGACAGCCCGGGAAATAGCCAGAGAGACAGCCGGGGAGGCGGGCGGGGAGTCCGTGGGGCCCGGCACCGTACCCGCCCTGGTCACCTTCACCCTCCGAGCTCTGGGAGTTCCCGATGCCCACCACGCATGAGGTCACCAACCAAGTTCCGCCGCTGACCGGTTACGACGTCTCGGCCGACCCCGCGCTCCTGGAGGCGCTGCGGCGCGAGGGCGCGCAGTGGGCGGAGACGGACGTCCGGGAGCTGGGCGTGATGGCGGGCGGGCAGCAGGCGCAGGAGTGGGGGCGGCTCGCCGAGCGGCACTCGCCGGTGCTGCACACCCACGACCGGTACGGGCACCGGATCGACGAGGTCGAGTTCCACCCGTACTGGCACGAGCTGATGAACGTGGCCGTGCAGCACGGCCTGCACGGCGCGCCCTGGGCCGACGGCCGGCCGGGCGCGCACGTGGCGCGCGCCGCGAAGGTGTTCGTGTGGGGGCAGGCCGACCCGGGGCACCTGTGTCCGATCTCGATGACGTACGCCGCGGTGCCGGCGCTGCGGGCCGAGCCGGAGCTCGCCGCGGTCTACGAGCCGCTGCTGACCTCCTCCTCGTACGACTTCGGGCTGCGGGTCCCGACGAAGAAGCGCGGGATCATCGCCGGGATGTCGATGACCGAGAAGCAGGGCGGTTCGGACGTCCGCGCCAACACCACCCGGGCGGTGCCGACGGGCGAAGCCGGGATGTACGCGCTGACCGGGCACAAGTGGTTCACGTCCGCGCCGATGTCGGACGTCTTCCTGACCCTGGCGCAGGCGCCCGGCGGGCTGTCCTGCTTCCTGGTGCCGAGAGTGCTGCCGGACGGCTCGCGCAACGCGATCCGCTTCCAGCGGCTCAAGGACAAGCTGGGCAACCGCTCCAACGCCTCCAGCGAGATCGAGTACGAGGGTGCGCTCGGGCACCTGGTCGGCGAGGAGGGCCGCGGGGTCGCCACCATCATCCGGATGGTGAACATGACCCGGCTCGACTGCGCCGTCAGTTCGGCCTCCGGGATGCGGCAGGGGCTCGTCCAGGCCGTGCACCACGCGACGCACCGCAGCGCGTTCGGCGCCCGGCTCGTCGACCAGCCGCTGATGACCAACGTGCTCGCGGACCTGGCGGTCGAGGCCGAGGCCGCGACGATCGCCGCGATGCGCCTCGCGGGCGCGGTGGACCGGGCGACGGCCGGGGACGCCGCGGAGGAACAGCTGCGCCGCCTTGGTCTCGCGGTCACGAAGTACTGGGTGTGCAAGCGCGCCCCCGCCCACGCGGCCGAGGCCCTGGAGTGCCTGGGCGGCAACGGATACGTCGAGGACTCGGGACTTCCCCGCCTCTACCGGGAGTCTCCGCTCCCTTCCATCTGGGAGGGCTCGGGCAACGTGGCCGCGCTGGACGTGCTGCGCGCGATGGCCCGTCAGCCCGAGGCAGTGGAGGCCTTCTTCGGGGAGGTCGACCGCGCGGCGGGCACCGACCGGCGCCTGGACGCGGCGACGGCCCGCCTCCGCAAGGACCTGGCGGGCCTCGGCGACCTGGACGCCCTCCAGTACCGCGCCCGCCGGATCGTCGAGCACCTCGCCCTCGTCCTCCAGGGCTCGCTCCTCGTCCGGCACGGGCACCCGGCCGTCGCCGACGCCTTCTGCGCCTCCCGCCTGGACGGCGACTGGGGCATCGCCTTCGGCACCCTCCCGCAGGGCCTGGACGCGGCGGCGATCATCGAGCGGGGCGCCCCGGGCTTCCCGTCGGCCTGACCGGATCCCGAGACCGGCGCCACGCGGGCGGGCCCGGAGCACGGCGCACCGGGCCCCTCGCGTGGCAGTCTGATGGGCGCATTGTCCCTGCCCCTCCCCCATGGCGCGACGGAGGCCCCTTTGAGCACGGAACCGCACCGCGACGGGATCGAAGGGATCCACGGCATCGACGGGATCGACGCGATCCACGAGGAGCTGGACCGGAGCGCGGAGGAGACGGCGCCCCAGGTGATCGCCTGGCGCCGCCATCTGCACCGGCATCCGGAGCTGCCCAACCGCGAGGTCGGGACCGCCCGTCTCGTCGCCGACCATCTGCGCTCGCTCGGTCTGGACGAGGTCCGCACCGGCATCGCCGGGCACGGGGTGGTGGGGGTGCTGCGGGGCGGACTGCCGGGCCCGCGCACGATGGCGCTGCGGGCCGACATCGACGCCTTGCCCGTCGAGGACCTGTGCGGCACCGACTTCGCCTCCGAGACCGTCGACGCGGACTATCCCGGCGGCCCGTTCCCGGTCTCGCACGCCTGTGGGCACGACTGCCACACCGCGATGCTGATGGGCGCGGCGACCGTCCTCGCCGGGGTGCGCGAACGGCTTCCCGGGACCGTGCTGTTCGTGTTCCAGCCGGCCGAGGAGGGCCCGCCGGTCACCGAGGAGGGCGGGGCCCGGGCGATGCTGGCGGCGGGCGCGTTCACCGATCCGGTGCCGACGATGGTCTTCGGGATGCATGTCACCCCGTATCCCAAGGGGTACGTGGGCTACCGCGTCGGCAACCAGTACGCGGCGTCCACGCTCGTGCGGATCGTCGTGACCGGGGAGCAGGTGCACGGCTCGACGCCGTGGCAGGGTGTCGACCCGATGCCGGCGGCCGGCGGCATCATGACGGGGATCGGGCAGATCTACCGCCAGGTCTCCGCCTTCGACCCGGTCACCGTGACCATCGGGCACGTCGAGGACGCCGGCCGCTTCAACATCATCGGCCAGACCGTCACCCTGTGGGGCACGGTCCGCTGCGCGGTGGAGTCGGACATGGCGGAGGTCCAGCGGCGCCTGACGACGCTCGCCGAGCACACGGCGGCGGCGTACGGTGCCACGGCGGCCGTGGACTACCTCCAGGCGGTGCCGCCGGTGCACAACACCGCCGCGTGGGTGGCCGCCGGCCTGCCGACGCTGCGGCGCGTCGTCGGCGCGGAGCGGGTCGTGGAGACCGGAGCGACGCTGGGCTACGACGACGTGTCCGAGTTCGTGAACCGCTTCGGCGGCCTGTACGTGATGCTCGGCGTCCAGGACGCGACTCTCGACGCCGCCGGGCGCCCGGTCCCCTCGCCGGGCGGCCGTGGCCTCGTCACCAACCACAACCCGCGTTTCTACGCCGACGACTCCACCCTGGTGACCGGGGTCCGACTGCACGCGCAGGTGGCGTACGCCCACCTCGCCGGTGCGCTGACGGCCGGATGACGCCTCCGACCGCGACCGGAAAGCGCCTCACTCGTTCGTGAGTTCCGGCGTTCTCCCACCCCCGCGCCACGCCACGCTGAGGCGGACGGATCCGAGGGTGGGAGGACGACATGGCGCGGGACACGGGGCACCGCGAAGGCCTGGACGACCAGGCCCTGTTGCTCGTGGCGGGACTCGCCGATCTGGCGATCGGCACACTGGGATCGGCGCTCGGCACGGTCCGGGGGCTGCTGCGCCGCTCCGACACGGCGGAGCTGGCCTCGGAGGCCGAGCGGGACCTGATGGCGCGCGGGCGCCTCGCCCTCGACCGGTACGCCGCCGCGCCGCCGCCCCATCTGGAGGTGCTCGCCCGGCACGTGGTGGCCCGCCGGGACGCCGACGATGTCTGAGGCGTGGGACCCGGCCGGGTTCAAGGCCCGGGTCGACCAGGCGCTGCACCGGTTCGTCGCCCAGGAGGCCGACCTGCTGGCGGGGATCGATCCCGCCCTGGCGCCGGTGGCGGTCGAGCTGGAGACGGCGGTCGCGGCGGGCAAGCGGCTGCGGGCGGCGTTCTGCTACTGGGGCTGGCGCGGCGCCGGGCAGCCGGACAGCGAGGCCCTCGTGCGGGCGGCGGCCGCCTTGGAGCTGGTCCACGCGGCGGCCGTCGTGCACGACGACCTCGTCGACGACAGCCCGCTGCGGCACGGCCGGCCCACCGCGCACTTGGCGCTGCGCGCCGCCGTCCCGCACCATCCGGGGGCCGATGGCGCCGCCCGCTCGCTCGCGATGCTCCTCGGCGATCTGCTGATGTCGCTGGCCGGGCAGTTGTTCGTGACCAGCGGCCTGCCCGCCGCCTATCTCGGCCGGGCCCGCCCGCTGTGGGCGCTGCTCGCGCGGGAGCTGGTCGCGGGCGAGTGCCTGGAGATCCTGCACACGGGCGCCGTCCCGGACACGGAGGCCTCGCTGAAAGTCATCCGCTACAAGACGGCGAAGTACACCGTGGAGCAGCCCCTGCTGATCGGCGGCGCCCTGGCCGGGGCAGGGCGCCGCCTGGGCGAGGGGTACGCGGCGTACGGGCTGCCGCTGGGCGAGGCGTTCCAGCTGCGGGACGACCTGCTCGGGCTGTTCGGCGACCCCGAGCGCACCGGCAAGTCCAACGGCGACGACCTGCGCGGCCACCGCCCCACGGCGCTCCTCGCGGAGACCTGGCGGCTCGCCGGGCCGGGCGAGCGCGACCGGCTGCGCGCCCTCCTGGGGCGGGACGGTCCGGGCGGGGACCCGGGGGCGGAGCACGGTGTCCTGGACGAGGTCCGTGCGCTGATGCTCCGGCTGAAGGCGCCCGACCGCGTCGAGGAGATGATCGCCGCGCGGGTCGAGGAGGCGCTGGGCGCGCTCGACGGCCTCGACGTGCCCCCGGCGAGCGCCGCCGCCCTGACCGCGCTCGCCCACTCGGCCGCGATCCGCCCGTCCTGACCGCCGTACCCGCCCTCCCCCCTCACCTCCCAGAGCCCGAAGGAGCCCCCGTATGCCTTCCACCGACGCGTCGCACGACGCCCTGCGCCGGGCCGGAGACGAACTCGCCGACGCCACCGTCGCCACGCTCTTCGAACGCGGCGAGGTGGGCACGTTCAACACCCTGATGCGGTACGTCTCCGTCGCCGGCGCTCCCCTGCCGGACGGGCTGCCCGACGTGGCGCGCGAGTACCTCCACGTCACGAGCGCGGCTCCGGCCTGGGTGGACTGGGAGGAGATGGAGAAGGCGCGGCTGTTCTTCATCGACAACGACGTGCACATCACCACGGCGCTGTCCTTCGCCTCGATGCCCGCCTGCTATCTCGTCCCGCACGTGGCGAAGCTGCTGTCGACGACCCACGGTCTGAAGTACCCGTCCAAGCGGATGGCGGAGACCGGTCAGTTCACGGTGCACCTGATGCGGCCCGACGCGTTCGAGGCCGGCGGCCGTTTCATCCCGGCCGCCCAGAAGGTGCGGCTGCTGCACGCCTCGATCCGCCACCACCTCATCCGCGAGGACCGCTGGGACACCGTCGCGCTGGGGGTGCCGATCTGTCAGGAGGACATGATCGGCGGGCAGATGTTCTTCTCGATCCTCGTCCTCGACAGCCTGCACCGGCTCGGTGTCCACATGTCCACGGAAGGGGCGGAGGCCTACTACTACGCGTGGAAGGTGGTCGGCGCCATCCTCGGGGTCGACCAGGAGGCCGTCCCGCAGAACCTCACCGAGGCCCGCGAGTTCCTCGACCGGTACATGATCCGGTACATGGGCCCGTCCGAGGAGGGCGCGGTGCTGACCCGGCAGCTCATCGACCTGTACGAGGAGGTCGTGCCCGGCACCTTCTTCGACCCGATCGTCTCCGCCCTCATCCGGTTCCTCGTCGGCGAGACCTCCGCCGACTGGCTCGACGTCCCCCGCACCCCGTGGGACACCGTGGTCAAGGCCGTGCCGCACCTCCTGGGCGTCCTGGAGACCATCGAGGACCGTTCCCCGCTCAGCGCCTGGGCCCTCGACCGGATCGGGCATCTCACCACGGTCTTCGAACTGTCCTCGCTCACCCGCGGACGCGTCATGCACTACGCCATCCCCGAACACCTCAAGGCCGACTTCGGGGTCTCGTCCTCCGTCCCCCGCTCCCGGCGCTGGACCCCGCCCGCGGCCGTGCTCGGCCCGTAGCGCTGCGCGGCGAGCGTCAGCCGGTGCTCGGCGCGCCGCACCGGCTCACCGCGGCCCCGGCGCCGTATCGCTCCCGGCCGGGACACCCACCGCCGTCTCGACGAAGGCCCGGACCAGGGCGGACTCCGCGGCCGTCGGCCAGACGAGGCCGTACTCCAGGGGCGGGGCGTCGTGGAAGGGCACGTAGGCGATGCCGGGGCGGGGGTGGTAGCGGGCGCCGCGGGCCGCTCCCGGGGAGACACCACGGCCCGCGGCGACCAGGGACAGCAGCTCCTCCCAGGTGGCGGCCGAGGGGCCGTGCCCGACGGGCGCGCCGGAGGGGGTACGGGTCGGGTAGTGGGCCTCGCGCCAGGCCCGGGGGTGGCCGGCGCCGCTGGTCACCAGGGTCTGCCCCGCGAGGTCCTCCAGGCCCACGGAGGGACGGCGGGCCAGCGCGTGGCCGGCCGGGACGAGGAGCACCCGGTCCTCCCGGATCAGGACCGGGCCGGTGGTGAGGCCGGGGACGGCGACCGGGAAGGTGGCGTACTGGAGGTCGAGTTCGCCGTCCTCGACCGGGCGGGTGCCGGCGTCGAGGGGGATCTCGCGGAGGGTGATCTCGCAGCCGGGGTGGCGGGCGAGGAAGGCGTCAGCGGCGGCGGTGAGCAGGGCCCCGCCCCAGGGGGAGGCGAAGCCGACGCGCAGGGTGCCGAGCATGCCGCGCCCGGCGGCCGTGGCCTGTTCGAGGGCGGCGAGGATCCGGCGGTGGGCGGGGCGGAGTTCCTCGTGGAGGCGGGCGCCGACGGGGGTGAGGCGGACGCTGCGGCTGGTGCGGACGAAGAGCGGGGTGCCGACGCGGCGCTCCAGCTTCTTGATCGTCTGGCTGATCCGGCCGGTGGAGACGCCGAGGAGTTCGGCGGTGCGCCCGAAGTGGAGCTCGTCGCCGAGGGTCAGGAACGCCTCCAGTTCGTGCCGTTCGAGCACGGGACCACCTCCGATTGTTTAGCCTCGCTCAACGCCGGTTGCATTGTTGCACCTTGATGCACGGCGGGCCCGACGGGACCCTGAGGGACGTGACCCTCCTCCCTTCCCGCCCCCGCACACCCGCAGCCCCTGCCGCCGGCGCAACCGCACCCGCTCCCGCACCCGCTCCCGCCCCCGCTCGCTTGAACGTCCTCGTGCTCGCCGTCGCCGGGGCCGTGACCGTCGCGAACATCTACTTCCCGCAGCCCCTGCTCGCCGCCGTGGCCCGCGGCCTCGACGTGTCCGACCGCACGGCGGGCCTCCTCGCCACCGCGGCGCAGGCCGGGTACGCGCTGGGCATCCTGCTGCTGGTGCCCCTCGCCGACACCGCGCGGCTGCGCCGCCTGACGGGCACGCTGCTCGCCCTGACCAGCGGCGCCCTGCTGGTGGCGGCCGCCGCCCCGAACATCCTCACGCTCCTCCTCGCGACCCTCGCCCTGTCGACGACGACGGTGCTGCCGCAGATCCTCACGCCCGTGGCGGCCGTCCTCGCGGGTGCCGAGCGGCGCGGCCGGGTGGTCGGTCTGATCGGCCTCGGCCTCACGCTCGGCTCCACCCTGTCCCGTACCGTCTCGGGCGCGGTGTCCGACGCGAGCGGCAGCTGGCGCACGGCCTACCTGGTGGCCGCCGTGGCCACGGCGGGCCTGCTGTGCGTGCTGCCGCGGGCCCTGCCGGAGCGGCTCGGCGCCCCGGGCGCGCGCCGGATGCCGTACGGCCGGATGCTCGCCGGGCTGCCCCGGCTGCTCGGCGTCCACCGGGCGCTGCGGGTCTCGGCGCTCGTCGGGGCGTGCGTGTTCGCGGCGTACAGCGTCTTCTGGGCCGCGCTCGTCTTCCATCTCGCGGCCCCGCCACTGGGGTACGGGCCGGGGGCGGCGGGCCTGTTCGGGCTGCTGACCGTGCCGGCCGCGCTGGCCTCGGCGTACGCGGGCCCGCTCACCGACCGCTTCGGCACGGGCCGCGTCGGCCGCTGGGCCCTCGGCTGCGTGGGGCTCGGGCTGACGGTCGCGGGCCTGGCGCCGTACGCGCCCGTGGCGCTGGTGGCGGGCGCGGGCTGCGTCGTCCTGGGTACGAGCGCCTGCCAGGTGGCGAACCAGGCCCGGGTGCTCGGCCTGGGGCGGGAGGTGGCGGCCCGGGTCAACACGGTCTTCATGCTGGCCACGTTCGGCGGCGGCGCGCTCGGCTCGCTGATGGCGGCCTGGCTGTACGGGGCGTACGGCTGGCGGGCGACGGTCCTCGGGGCGACGGCGTTCACGGCGCTGGGCGCGCTGGCGGCCTCGTGGCGGCGGGCGTCCGCCCCCGCCTGACCGCGCCCCGGCCCCCGACTTGCGCCACGCCCGCCACAGGGAAGGCTGGAGGTACCGGTCCGCGTCCCTCACAGGGAGACACGATGCAGCAACCCGCCCCCCTCGACCTGGGCGCCCTCGCCGACGAACACCTGACCAAGGCCCGCGGCGCGCCCCACGGGCGCAGCGCCCATCTGGTGGTGCACGACGGGGTGCTCCGCCAGAGCGTGATCGCCATGATCGCGGGCACTTCCCTCGACGAGCACAACGCCCCGCCCGCGGCGAGCCTCCAGGTCCTGCGCGGCCGGGTGGAACTGACGGCCTCGGGCCGCTCGGAGGAACTGGCGACGGGCGGGCTCCAGATGATCCCGAAGGAACGGCACGGTCTGACGGCCCTGGAGGACGCGGTCGTGCTCCTGACCGCGGTGAACGACTAGTGGGTGTCCGTCCGGGGCGGGCCGGCGGCGCGGCGCACCGGACGTGCGCCGGCTCGGCGTCAGCGGCCCGAGGGTGACAGGAATCGATGCCGACCGGCGCTGGTCCGCGTCCATGCCGGAGGCCTACGAGCAGTACCTCGTTCCGGTGCTCTTCCGCCCCTTCGCCGAGGACCTGGCCGCCCGGGCGGCGGCGCTCCGCCCCCGGACCGTCCTGGAACTGGCGGCGGGGACGGGCGCGCTGACCGCCGGCCTTCTCGCGTCGGTGCCGTCGGCCGAGGTGACGGCCACCGACCTCAACGAGGCCATGGTCGCCTTCGGGGCGGCCCGGGTCCCGGGCGCGGTGTGGCGGCAGGCCGACGCGCGGCGGCTGCCGTTCCCGGACGGCGGGTTCGACCTCGTGGTCTGCCAGTTCGGCGTGATGTTCTTCCCCGACCGGGTCGCGGCCTTCGGCGAGGCCCGCCGTGTGCTGGCCCCGGGCGGCAGGTTCCTGTTCAACACCTGGGGCCCGATCGCCTCGCACGGCTTCGACGACGCGGTGCAGGCCGGGCTCGCACGCGCCTTTCCCGTCGACCCGCCCCTGTTCCTCCCGACCGTCCCGCACGGCTACGCGGACCCCGCCGTCGTGGCCGACGACCTGGCGGCGGCCGGGTTCGCCCTGGAGGCGGAGGAGAAGCTGACGCTCGAAGGCCGGGCCGCGTCGGCGGCCGACGTCGCCCTCGGCTTCCTCACCGGGTCACCGGTGCGCGAGGCCGTCGAGGAGCGGGGCGGCGGACCGGACGAGCACGCCACCGTCGTCGAGGAGACGACCGCGCGCCTGGGCCGGGGGCCGGTCACCGCCACCATGACGGCGTACGTCTTCCTCAGCGCCGCCTGAAAGGGGCAGCTGCCCGCCCTTCGCCCGCTCACTCCATCCGGTCGAGGTCCTCCGCGTAGTGCTCGATGGCCTCGCGGTACTCACGGACGAACGGGTCGGTGCTGGTCTCCGCGAGGAGACGGAGCAGGAGCCGGGTGGAGTCGTGGTGGCGGCCCGTGTTGTACAGGGCCATGGCGAGGAAGGCGCGCAGGGAGCCGTCCTCCGGGTACTCCTCCGTGCCCCGTCGCAGGGTGGCGACGGCCTCCTCGTGGCGCCCGAGGATGCGGTAGGTGCTGCCGAGGCCCAGGAACACTCCCCTGCGTTCCTCGGCGCCGAGTCCCTCCGTACCCGCGGCGAGTGCCTTCTCGTAGTACGGCACGGCTTCGGCCTCCAGGCCGAGTACGTCGTGGGCCCAGGCGGTCTGGTAGGCGATCTCGGGGTCGGCCGGGTGGCGCGCGGAGAGGGCGACGAGCCGGTCACGGGCCTCCTCGCGGCTGCCGCGCTCACGCAGGCCGATCGCCTCGGCGAGCAGGGTGTCTCGTCCCTGGGTGCTCAGGGGGGCGTCTCCGTGGGTGCTCCGGGGGGCGTCTTCCTTGTTGCCCAGAGGCGCGTCTTTCTCGGTGCTCATGGGGGCATCCTCGCAGCCCGGGGCGGTGGCGCCGACGGGGGCCGTCCCGGCTGCCAGGTCATGGAACGCCATACTCCGCCCCGCTTTTTGTGGCTGCCCGGCCCATAGGGGATGGGTTCCGGACACCTCTAGCCTCCGGCCCTGTCCCCACCTGTCGAGCCGCACAGGAGCCCCCATGCGCCCCTCACGTCCACGCCGCCTCGCGGCACTTCTGCTGTCCGCCGTCACCGCCCTGCTCCTCGCCGGGCCCGCGCCGTCCGCCGAGGCCGCGGCGCCCGCGCCGGTGCCGGGTGCCCTCACGCCGTACGCCATCGGCTCCGTCTTCACCGCCGGGGTGTCCGCCGGCGGGTTCATGGCGACCCAGTTGCACGTCGCGTACTCGGGTGAGATCTCCGGGTCGGCGGTCTTCGCCTCGGGCCCGTACGGCTGCGCCCGGAACACGCTGTCCACGGCGCTCAACGCCTGTATGAACACCACGCAGGACCTCCAGCTCGCCGCGCTGGAGCAGACCACCCGCGACTGGTCGGCGCAGGGACTCGTCGACCCGGTGGCGAACCTGTCGGGTGATCCGGTGTACGTGTTCAGCGGGACAGGCGACACCACGGTGAAGCAGCCGGTCGCGACCGCGCTCGCCGACTTCTACGGGCGCTTCGGGGCCCGGGTGCGCTACAACCGCGCCACCGCGGCCGGGCACGCGTGGATCAGCCCGCTCGGCCCCAACTCCTGTGCGGTGACGCAGAGTCCGTGGATCAACGACTGCGGGACCGACGCCGAGCGGGAACTGCTCGGGCAGCTCCTCGGCACGGTCGCCGCGCCTGCCGCCGCCCCCGCGGGCACCCTCATCCGCTTCGACCAGAACGCGTACGCCCCCGGTGGTTCGGCCGCCGCCCTGTCGATGGGGGACGACGGCTTCGCCTACGTGCCGAAGTCCTGCGCGGACGGGGCCGTCTGCACGCTGATGGTGGCGCTGCACGGCTGCAAGCAGGCGTACGGCCACCAGGGCTTCGGGAGCCGGTTCCTCGAGGGGGCCTATCTGAACGAGTACGCGGACACCAACGACATGATCGTGCTGTATCCGCAGGCGGCGGCGACCGGTTCCCTGGAGAACCCCAACGCCTGCTGGAACTGGTGGGGTTACCTCGGGGACTCCGCGTACGCGCGGCACGGCGGGAAGCAGATCGAGGCCGTGATGGGGATGGTGCGGGCGCTGCGCGGCACGACGACGCCGCCCTCGGGCGGCGGCTCGGTCACGCTGCCGAGCGTGGACGCGCAGGACGGGTACGTGAAGGCGGTGGCCGACGACACGGGGGCGGCGGTCGGCACCCTGGAGGACTCCCTGGGCTTCGCGCTCGGCCGGGGCACCGACGGCAAGGTGAACCGCACGCTGCTCTCCTTCGACACGTCGGCGGTCCCGGCGGGCAAGGAGATCACCCGCGCGTATCTGACGGTTGCCCGGTCGAGCGGCTCCGGAGACCCCTGGGCCTCGCCCGCGGGCAACCGGCTCCTCGCGGACGTCCGTACGGGCTGCTTCGGCGGCTGCGCGGTGGAGGCCGCCGACTGGGCGGCGCCGGCGACGGTCGCCGGGGCCGCGGAGTTCGGCGCGATCTCGTCGGGGAGCGGGGTCTCGACGGACCTGTCGCCCGCGGCGCTCGCCGCCCTGGACCGCAGCGGGACGACGCAGGTGCGGCTCGGTTTCGCCGCGGTCCAGGCGGCGACGGCGTACCTCTTCGTCAACCAGGCGGCGCCGGTGACGCTGACGGTCGAGTACCGGTAGCCCTGGGGCCGGTCCCTGGTCCGGTGAGGGCCGGGGGCCGATCCGTGGTCCCCGCGAGAGCCGCGGGCCGGTCCCTGGTCCGCGAGGGCAGGGGCCAGCCCCTGGTCCCGCGAGGGTCGCGGGCCAGTCCGTGGTCCCCGCGACGGCCCTTCACCGTTCCGGTGTCACCAGGACCAGCGGGGTGCCCGCGCAGGGTGTCAGGTGCAGGGCGCCGTGGCGGTGGACGGCCGGCGGGGCGGCGAGGACGGCGGCGAAGTCGGGGCCCTTGGTGAGGGAGCCGGCGAGGTGGGCGGGGTCGGTGGAGGCGGCGACCCGGCCGCGGGCGTTCACCAGGCGCGCCGGGACGGGCAGTTCCTGGAGCACGGGCAGGACGGCCGCCTCGAAGTGGCGCAGGTAGACGTCGGCGGCGGCCACCCCGACGAAGCGTCCGCCGACGTGGACGGGCGCGGAGAGCGTGAGGCTGTACTCGTCGGAGCAGAGGTAGTCGACGTACGGCCCGGCGACCGCGCGCTGTCCGGTCTCGCGGGGCAGCGCGTACCAGTCCCAGTGGGTGTAGTCGGAGTACGCGGAGTGCGCCGGGTCGAGGTCGAGCAGGAGCGGGCGGACGGTGCCGTCGGGCCCGCGCTGCCACCACTCCAGCCAGGCCGGCACGTCGGCGAGGAGGCCGGGCGCGGCGACGAACCCGGCGCCCGAGACGAGGTTCTGGGCCGCGAGCCGGCCGTGCAGTCCGGGCCGGAGGGCGGCCAGGTCGGCGGAGGCGGGGGCCCGGCCGGTGCCGCCGGCCGCGGTGAGCAGGGACGCGGTGTCGGCGCGGGTGGCGGCGACGGCGGCGAAGACGTCCTCAAGGGTGTCGCGGACGCGCCGCGCGACGGCGTCGGGCCCGAGCGCGCGGGCCGGGTCAGGGGCGGCGGCCCCCACGGGGTGGGCGAGCCCGGTGCTCCTGGCCATCGGTGTCCTCCTCGGGACGGGGCTCGGGTGCGCGGGTGGGGGGAGCGAGCCGCAGGGCGATCAGCCGGCCCACGGACTCGCGCACGCACCGCTCGGCCAGCATTCTTGCCCGCTCGTCGGCCTCATCCTGCACGGCGGAGATCACGGAGCGGTGACGATCCGCCACGCATTCGAGATACGCGGTGTCGTCGAGGACGAGGACGAGCAGGGCGCCCAACTCGGTCTGGAGCGCGATCTCCTCGCGGGTGAGGCGGGCCGACTGGGCGGCGGCGGCCAGCTCGACGTGGAAGCGTCCGTAGAGGCGGCTGCGGGCCGCGGGGTCCCCGGTGGCGGTCAGCTCGTCGACGGTCCGGGTGAGCGGGCGCAGGTCGCCGGGCTGGGTGCGCCGGGCGGCGAGGAGGGCGGCGGCTCCGGAGACGGCGGCCCAGTGGTCGCCGAGGTCGCGCAGCTCCTCGGTGGACCAGTCGGCGAGGCGGGCGCGCAGCCGCTCCTCGGGCGGTCCTTCGGGGAGGGTGACGAAACTGCCGCCGCCCCGGCCGCGGCGGGTGGTGACGAGTCCCTGCTGGCGCAGGGCCATGAGGGCCTCGCGCAGGGTCACGGTGGAGACGCCCAGCTGGCCGGCGAGTTCGGTCTCGCCGGGGAGCTGCTCCCCGTCGGCGAGGAGTCCGAGCTCTATGGCGTCGCCGAGCCTGCGCACCACGGTGTCGACCCGCGCACGGGTGTCGACGGGGGTGAACACGGTCCTGCGGGCGCTCCCCGGCGCGCCCGCGCCCTGTCTGCCGTCTGGCCTCACGGTGTACCACCTCGCGCGTTGACTCAGCCTTTACCTTAAGGGGGTCTTGAGATTTGAACTATGACTTCATATGTTTACGCTCACGCTCGTCACAACGCTCCACCGCACCAGAAAGGTTCCCGCCCATGGAGGGAATGGCGATCCGGCTCTCAGGACTGCGCAAGAGCTACGGCCGCACCGAGGCAGTGGCGGGGGTGGACCTGGAGATCGCCGACGGGGAGTTCTTCTCGATGCTCGGCCCCTCCGGCTCCGGCAAGACGACCGTGCTGCGGATGATCGCCGGGTTCGAGACCCCGAGCGCGGGCACCGTGGAGCTGGCCGGCCGGGACGTCACCCGGCTCGCCCCGTTCGAGCGCGACGTCCACACCGTCTTCCAGGACTACGCGCTCTTCCCGCACATGACGGTCGAACAGAACGTGGCCTACGGCCTGAAGGTGCGCAAGGTCGCCAAGGCCGAACGCCTGGTCCGGGCCCGCGCCGCGCTCGCCCAGGTCCGCCTCGAAGGCCTGGGCGGGCGCCGGCCCGGCGAGCTCTCCGGCGGCCAGCGCCAGCGGGTCGCCCTGGCCCGGGCCCTCGTCGGGCGCCCCCGCGTCCTGCTCCTCGACGAACCGCTGGGCGCCCTCGACCTCAAGCTGCGCGAGCAGATGCAGGTCGAGCTCAAGGCGATCCAGCGACAGGTCGGCATCACCTTCGTGTTCGTCACCCACGACCAGGAGGAGGCCCTGACGATGAGCGACCGGATCGCCGTCTTCCACCAGGGCCGGATCGAACAGGTCGGCTCCCCCGCCGAGATCTACGAACGCCCCGCCAGCCCCTTCGTCGCCGGCTTCGTCGGCACCTCCAACCTGCTCAGCGGCGCGACCGCGCGGGCCGTGCTCGGCGCCTCCGGCACCTACAGCATCCGGCCGGAGAAGATCCGCGTCGTCAAGGACCCGGCCGCGCCCGCCGACGCCGGCCACACCAGCGCCGCCGGCACGGTCGCCGAGGTGGTCTACCTGGGCGACGCCACCCGCTTCCTGGTCGACCTCGACGCGGGCGGCCGGCTCACCGCCGTCCAGCAGAACCTGGAGACCTCCTCCGTCGACCTCGCCGCCTTCCGGGGCGCCCGGGTGGGACTCCACTGGCACCCGCGGCACGCCGTGAGCGTCCCCGCGCCCGTACCGGCCCCGTCGCCGGAGCCGGCGCGGACGGAGACCCCGACGGCCGGGCCCCGGGCCTAGCCCGGGCGGCCTCCGAAGCCCCCGGGGCACCCCCGTACGTCTCACACTCCCCCGCACTCCCCCGCACCTCCCGCACTCTCACGCAACGGAGAACCCCGTGCGCCTGCACCGCTCGCTCCTGACGGCCACCGCCGTCTCCGGACTGCTCCTCCTCACCGCCTGCGGCTCGGCCGGCCAGGCCGGTGCCGGGAAGTCCGGCGGTCTCCACCCGCCCGCCCTCAAGGCACCCACGTCGCTCGGCGCGCCCGAGGGACAGGTCAACCTGGTCGCCTGGGCCGGATACGTCGAGGACGGCTCCAACGACCCCAAGGTCGACTGGGTGACCCCGTTCGAGAAGCAGACCGGCTGCCAGGTCAACGCGAAGACCGCCGCCACCTCCGACGAGATGGTCGCGCTGATGAAGACCGGCGAGTACGACGCCGTCTCCGCCTCCGGCGACGCCTCGCTGCGCCTGATCGCCTCCGGCGACGCGGCCCCCGTCAACACCGCCCTCGTGCCGAACTACGCGCACGTCTTCGCCGGGCTCAAGAACAAGGAGTGGAACTCCGTCAAGGGCGTCGCCTACGGCATCCCGCACGGCCGCGGCGCCAACCTCCTGATGTACGACAAGGAGAAGGTCACCCCCGCGCCCGACTCCTGGTCGGCCGTCTTCGACAAGGCGTCCGCGCACAGCGGCAAGGTGACCGCCTACGACTCCCCCATCTACCTGGCCGACGCCGCGCTCTACCTGAAGGCGACCAGGCCGGAGCTCGGCATCAAGAACCCGTACGCGCTCGACCAGAAGCAGTTCGACGCCTCCGTCGAGCTCCTGAAGGCGCAGAACAAGCACGTCGGCGAGTACTGGAGCGACTACCTGAAGGAGGTCTCGGCCTTCAAGAGCGGCGACTCCGTCGTCGGCACCAGCTGGCAGGTGATCGCCAACCTGGCCAAGGCCGAGGGCGCCAAGGTGGAGGCCGTGCTGCCCAAGGAGGGCTCCACCGGCTGGTCGGACACCTGGATGGTGTCCGCCAAGGCCAAGCACCCGTCCTGCGCCTACAAGTGGCTCGACTGGATCGTCTCGCCGAAGGCCAACGCCCAGGTCGCCGAGTACTTCGGCGAGGCGCCCGCCAATGCCGAGTCCTGCGCGCAGACCGCGGACAAGGGGCACTGCGCCACCTTCCACGCGAGCGACGAGGCCTACTGGGACAAGGTGCACTTCTGGACCACGCCGATCGAGCAGTGCCTCGACGGACGTACGGACGCGACGTGCGTGCCGTACGTCAAGTGGGTGCAGGCCTGGAACGAGATCAAGGGCTGACGCCGTCCCATGACCAGCCTTTCCCCGCTGTCCACCACGCGAGCCGCCGGTCCGGTCCGGCGGCTCGCCGGGGCCCTGCACCGCAGGCCCAGGGTCCGGCTCGCCGCGCTGCTCACCGCGCCCCTGCTGTGGCTGGTGCTCGCCTATCTCGGCTCGCTGGCCGCGCTGTTCCTCTCCGCGTTCTGGACCACCGACTCGTTCACCTCCGAGGTGGTACGCGTCTGGTCGGCGCAGAACTTCCAGGAGCTGCTGTCCTCGCCGGTGTACCGGACGGTCGCCCTGCGCACGGTCGGCGTCGCCCTGGCCGTGACCGCACTGTGCGCGCTGATCGCCTTCCCGATCGCGTTCTACACGGCCCGGGTGGCGAGCCCGCGCCGCCGCCCGCTGCTGGTGGTCGCGATCCTCACCCCGCTGTGGGCCAGCTACCTGGTGAAGGTGTACGCGTGGCGGCTCATCCTCTCCGAGGGCGGGCCGCTCGACTGGGCGCTGCGCCCGCTGGGCCTCAGCGGCCCGGGGTACGGACTGACCGCCACGGTCATGGTGCTCACCTACCTCTGGCTGCCGTACATGATCCTTCCGGTGCACACGGCCCTGGAACAGCTCCCGGACAACCTGCTGCACGCCTCGGCCGACCTCGGGGCGCGGGCCGGGCGGACCTTCTTCTCCGTGGTGCTGCCGATGGTGTGGCCGGCGGTCGCGGCGGGGTCGGTGTTCACCTTCTCGCTGAGCCTCGGCGACTACATCAGCGTGCAGATCGTCGGCGGCAAGACCCAGCTGCTCGGCAACCTCGTCTACTCCAACGTCACCCTCAACCTGCCGATGGCCGCCGCGCTCGGCACCGTGCCGGTGGCCGTCATCGTGCTCTACCTGCTCGCGGTGCGGCGCACCGGGGCGCTGCGCAGCCTGTGACCGGGCCGCGGAACCCGAACCTGCGGAAGGACCGCCCCCGATGAACCTCTCCCGTCCCGCGCGGATCGCGCTGCGCACCGCGGCCGGGCTCGGCTTCGCGGTGATCTACCTGCCGCTGCTGCTCGTGCTCCTCGGCTCGCTCAACCCGGACCGCTCGGCGAGCTGGCCGCTGCCCGGGCTCACCCTGGACTGGTGGGCGGCGGCCTGGGACAACGAGGGGGCCCGCGAGGCCCTGTGGACCTCGGTGCGGGCGGGCGTCGCGGCGACCGCGGTCGCGCTGGTGCTCGGCACGCTCATCGCCTTCGCCGTGCAGCGGCACCGCTTCTTCGGGCGGGAGGCGGTCTCCTTCGCGGTGGTGCTGCCGATCGCGCTGCCCGGCATCGTCACGGGCATCGCGCTCAACTCCGCCTTCGGGACCGTCCTGGCCCCGCTCGGGGTGGGCCTCGGGCTGTTCACGGTGATCGTGGGGCACGCGACCTTCTGCATCGTGGTCGTCTTCAACAACGTGACGGCACGGCTGCGCCGGCTGCCCGGCTCGTACGAGGAGGCGGCGATGGACCTGGGCGCGCACACCTTCCGCACCTTCTGGGACATCACCTTCCCGCTGCTGCGCTCGGCGCTGCTGGCCGGCGGGCTGCTGGCCTTCGCGCTCTCCTTCGACGAGGTCGTGGTGACCACCTTCACGGCGGGCCCCGGGGTGCGGACCCTGCCGCTGTGGATCTTCGACAACATGACACGGCCTCAGCAGGCCCCTGTGGTGAACGTGGTGGCGGCGCTGCTGGTGCTGCTGTCGGTGATCCCGATCTACGCGGCGCAGCGGCTGTCCTCGGACACGGCGGGCGGCGGGCGGGTCTGAGAGTCCGGTGCGCCGCCGGGCGGCGGGCCGTTCCGTGCCGGGTGCGGCCCGCGCCGGTGCGGCCCGCGCTCTGGGCTGAGCGCTGCTAGGTTTCCGGAATGCGGCAATTGCGCTCTTTTGACGTGCGTGGTCTCGCCCGTAAGGCGGCCTCCCTCCGGCCGCCGCGCCGGCGTTCTTCCGGCACGGTCACCCTGCCGGAGGCGGAGGACGCGGGGCGGGAGCGGCTGCGGGAGTTCGCCTCGCTGCTGTGCGAGCTCGGGTCGGAGCTGCTGCGCGCCGGGGAGCGGACCGCCGAGGTGGAGGCCGTCGTCCACGACGTCGCCGCCCGGTACGGGATGCGCGCACGGTGTTTCGTCGTGCCGACCGGGCTCTTCGTACGGGTCGGCGTCGGGCCCGACGGGCGCGGCGGCGAGCTGGACTTCGCCCCCGTCGAGGGCCCTGACCTGCGCCTGGACCAGGTCGAGGCGGTGCAGTCGCTGGTGGCGCGGCTGCGCGCGGAGGAGCTGCCGTTCGAGGAGGTGCGGGCGGCGCTGCGGGCCGAGCGGGAGAAGCCCGAGCGGTTCAGCCCGGCCACCACGGTGCTCGGCTACGTCCTGCTCACGGTGGGTCTGGGCGTGATGCGGCACGCGACCGTCGCCGCCGTCGTCGGTTATGCCGTCCTCGGCCTCGGGGTCGGCCTGCTGCGCCTGTTCGGGGACCGGTTGCCGGCCGGCCGCTCTGCGCTGCCGGTGGTCACGGCGATCCTGGTCAGCGCGGTCTCGCTGCGCTGGGCGGGCCCGCTCCTGCACGAGGAGCCCACCCTCCTGTACATCCCGCCGCTGATCGCCTTCCTGCCGGGCGCGGCGCTGACCCTCGGCGCGATCGAACTGGCCACCGGCGCCGCCCTGTCGGGCATCGCCCGGCTCGCGGTCGCGGTCAACGTGCTGCTGCTGCTCGCGCTCGGCATCCTGGTGGGCACCGAGCTCGTCCACCCCCGGCCGATCGGCAAGCCGCCCTCCGAGGCGCTGGGCGCCTGGGCCCCGTGGGCCGGGGTGCTGCTCCTCGGGTTCGGCTTCCTGCTCTACTTCTCGGCGCCGCCCCGGGTCACCGGCTGGCTGCTCGGCGCCCTGCTCACCGAGCGCCTGGTGCAGTCGGCGGCGGGCGAACTGGGCGGGGTCACCTTCGGCGCCTTCGCGGCGGGGGTGCTGCTGCCTCCGATGGCCTCCTGGATCGCACGCCGCTCCAGGACCCCGGACCAGGTGGTGTTCCTGCCCTGTTTCTGGCTCCTCGTACCGGGCGCGGTCGGGCTCACCAGCGTCTCGGAGATCATCGTCGACGGCGACACGGACGGCGGTCTGTCCAGTCTGGTGAACACCATCGTGACGGTCGCCGCGATCGCCCTGGGCGTCCTGGTCGGTGCCGGGCTCCAGCACAGGACCCGGCTGCGGGTCGGCGAACCGTCCCCGGCCGGACTCCTTGACCCGGATGGCGGAGGGGACGCGACGGATTCCGCGCCGGACCGCCCGGCCTGAATCCGTACGGCCCACGGCCCGCAGGGGTCCCCGCCACCGTCCGTGACCGGCTCCCGCCGGGTGAGGGGAGCCCCTTGCTGTTCCAGTGGACGGGAACTGCCCGGAAGTCGACGCATCTGGACGGCACTCCATGACCATGTCCCCCTTCGGATCCTTCGGCGGCTCAGACCCGTTCGGTGGCTCCGACCACTTCAACGACCTGCTCAACCGCTTCTTCGGCATGTCCCCCGCGGCCTCTCCCCCGGCCGTGCAGCGGGTGCCGATCGGGCGGCTGCTCACCGACTCGGCCCGTGACCTGCTCGGCCGGGCCGCCACCAAGGCCGCCGAGAACGGCAGCGCCGACCTCGACACCGAGCACCTGCTGTGGGCGTGCACCCAGGTCGAACCGGCCCGCGGTCTGCTCGCGCGCTCGGGTGCCGACCCCGACGAACTCGGCGAGGCCGTCGCCCAGGTGCTGCCGGGCGAGAGCGGTGTGCCGTCCGCCGAGCCGGGGCTCACGCCGGCCGCCAAGCGGGTGCTGCTGCGCGCCTTCGAACGGTCCCAGGAGTCGGGGGTCTCGTACATCGGTCCCGAACACATCCTGGGCGCCCTGCTCGACAGCCCCTCCTCCGCCGCGGCCAGGCTGCTCGGCTCGTACGGGACGGACGTCGGGGCGCTGCGCTCCACCGCCGACCGGCAGGCCCGTACCGAGGCCCCGCCGGCGGCGAAGCCGGAGTCGAAGACGCCGACGCTTGACGAGTACGGGCGGGACCTCACGGAGGAGGCCCGGGCGGGCAAGCTGGACCCGGTGGTCGGGCGGGCCGAGGAGATCGAGCAGACCGTGGAGATCCTCTCCCGCCGCTCGAAGAACAACCCGGTGCTCATCGGCGAGCCGGGCGTCGGCAAGACGGCCATCGTCGAGGGCCTGGCCCAGCGGATCGTGGCGGGCGAGGTGCCGCGCACCCTGGAGGGCAGGCGGGTCGTGGCCCTCGACCTGTCGGGCCTGGTCGCCGGGGCGCAGTACCGCGGCCAGTTCGAGGAGCGGCTGAAGAAGGTCATCGACGAGGTGAAGGAGGACGCCGACTCGACGGTCCTGTTCATCGACGAACTGCACACCGTGGTCGGCGCGGGCGCCACCGGCGAGGGCTCGATGGACGCGGGCAACATGCTCAAGCCGGCCCTCGCGCGCGGCGAACTGCATGTCGTCGGCGCGACGACGATCGACGAGTACCGGCGGTACGTCGAGAAGGACGCGGCCCTGGAGCGGCGCTTCCAGCCGGTGCTGATCCCCGAGCCGACCGTCGAGGAGACCATCGGCATCCTGGAGGGCCTGAGGGACCGTTACGAGGCGCACCACCAGGTGCGCTACAGCGACGACGCCCTCGCGGCGGCGGCCGAGCTCTCCGACCGCTACGTCCGGGACCGTTTCCTGCCCGACAAGGCGATCGACCTCATGGACCACACCGGCGCCCGGGTGCGGCTGCGCTCGCTCGGGCGGTCCACCGAGGCCGTCGCGCGCGAGGACAGACTGGCCAAGCTGAGCCGCGAGAAGGACGAGGCGGTGGCCGCGGAGGACTTCGAGCGCGCCAACGGCCTCAAGCAGGACATCGCCCGGGTCGAGGGCGAGCTCGCGGGCATCGAGGAACGCCGCGAGGGCGTCCTGGAGGTGACGCCCGCCGACATCGCCGAGGTGCTGTCCCGGCGCACCGGCATCCCCGTGGCGCAGATGACCGAGAACGAGAAGGAGCGGCTGCTCAAGCTGGAGGACGCCCTGCACAGCCGGGTGGTCGGCCAGGACGAGGCCGTCGTGGCGATCGCCCAGGCCGTGCGCCGCAACCGGGCCGGCATGGGCGACCCGAAGCGGCCCGTGGGCTCCTTCCTGTTCCTCGGCCCGACGGGTGTCGGCAAGACGGAGCTGGCCAAGGCGCTGGCGGAGCTGCTGTTCGGCGAGGAGGACCGGCTGATCCGCTTCGACATGAGCGAGTTCCAGGAGAAGCACACCGTCTCCCGGCTGGTCGGCGCCCCGCCCGGATACGTCGGCCACGAGGAGGCCGGGCAGCTCACCGAGAAGGTGCGCCGCCAGCCGTACAGCGTGCTCCTCTTCGACGAGGTGGAGAAGGCGCACCCGGACGTGTTCAACACGCTGCTCCAGGTCCTCGACGACGGGCGGCTGACCGACGCGCAGGGCCGCACGGTCGACTTCCGCCACTGCGTGGTCATCATGACCTCGAACATCGGCGCCCAGCGGATCCTCGCCCACCACGGCGACGTGTCGGAGATCCGCGAGGACCTCAAGCAGGACCTGCGGGACTACTTCCGGCCCGAGTTCCTCAACCGGATCGACGAGACGATCATCTTCCACGGCCTCGGCGAGGAGGACCTGTCACGGATCTTCGACCTGCTGATCGACCAGAGCAAGCGGCGGGTGAAGGCCCAGGGCCTGGACCTGGAGGTGACGACGGCGGCGAAGAAGCTGCTCGTCGCCCACGGGCACCAGCCGGAGTTCGGCGCCCGCCCGCTGCGCCGCACGATCCAGACGGAGCTGGACAACCGGATCGCCTCGCTGCTGCTGAGCGGAGAGGCCGACCCCGGGGACACGATCGTCGCGGACGTCGAGAACGACGCGCTGGTGTGCCGGATCGAGAGTCCGGAGCGGACCGGGGCGGACGCCTAGCCGGCCGGGGGCCCGCGGCAGTCTCCTATGGGCCGCCGTCGGATCTCGTACGGGATCTCTCACCGGTTCTCCGACGGGGCCTTCACCGCTGCTCCTTGGTCCATTCCAGGGTGACTTTCAGGTTCGCGCTGGCCGTGCCCTGGACGACGAGCGCGGTGAGCTTGCCCGCCTCCACGCCGAGCTGGCAGCCGAACTCCACCACCGCCCGGTCGGGCGCGGCCTGGTGCAGCGCGTCGCCGAGCTGCCCCGCGAAGGAGGACAGCGCGGCGGTGACCCCCGACAGGTCGGGCAGCCGGCCGTGCAGGCCTTCCAGCTCGTCGGATCCGCGCTCCGGGGCGAGCGTCTCCGCCTCCACGTACAGCATGCCGTCGGCGAGTTCGACCTTGGTCATCTCTGTCATCGTCACTCCTCGGTACGGGGCGGGCGGCCGGTCCGGGCTCAGAGGGCGGGCCGCAGCGCGCCGGAGGCCTGCCCGGCGCCGGGGGACGCGGGACCGAGGGCGCTGCCCCGGCGCCACTCGGCCCAGCTGAGGTTCCAGTCTCCGTAACCGTTGTCGAACGGGCTCATCGGCTCGCCGTAGGCGTGGACCACCCGCACGAGGTCGCCCTCGCGGACGGTGCCGTAGAACCAGGCCGCGTCCTCGGTGCTCATGCCGGTGCAGCCGTGGCTGACGTCCTCGCTGCCCTGCGCGTCCAGCGACCAGGGGGCGGCGTGCAGGTACTCGCCGCTCCACGTCACCCGGGTGGCCCAGCGGACCTTCAGGTCGTAGAAGTCCTCGCTGCCACGGGTGATGCCGATGGAGTCGCCGCGCATGCGGACGGTGGCCTCCTTGCCGAGGACGACCTTGATGCCGCCGCGGGTGCGGTAGCCCTCCTTGCCGGTGGTGACCGGGATGGTGCGGATCACCCGGCCGTCGCGGAAGACGGTCATGGTGTGCGCGGTGACGTCCGTGACGGCCTCGACGCGATCGCCGGTGGTGAGGGTGAGCGGTGCGGAGGGGGCGCCGTACAGCCCGTCGGCGACCCGGACCCGGTCGAGGGCGCTGTGGACGCGGACGGTGGCGTGGGCGGGCCAGTAGGTGCGCGGCCGGTAGTGGAGGGTGGTGGGGCCGACCCAGTGCCAGGCGCCGTCGGTCCGGGGGGTGGAGCGGACGTCGAGGGCCCGTTCGACGGAGCGCCGGGCCTCCGGGTCGGTGGCGGGCACGGGGTGGCTGAGTTCGGCGGTGAGCGGCTGGCCCACGCCGTACGTCGCGTCGCCGGAGCCTCCTCCGCGGGTGGGGCCGAATTCGGCGGTGAGGCGTTCGCCCTTGGGGGCCGCTCCGGTACGCAGGTCGAGCCGGGCGCGCTGGTGGCGGAACCGGCCGCCGTCGGCGCGCTCGACGACGAGGCGCGCGGTGTAGCGGGCGTCGGCGGGGAGCGGTGCGGTGCTGGTCCAGTGGGCGCCGTCGGCGCTCACCGCTCCGGCGACGCGGTGGCCCTTGTGGTCGGTGACGGTGACGTCGGCGAGCCGTCCGGGGGTGCGGAGGGCGAGGCCGAGGGGGCCGAGGGCGGTGCGCCCGTCGAGGGAGATCGGGGGCCTGGGTCCGTCGAGGAGGAGGGTGCGTCGGGGGACGGCGCACAGCCCGCCGTCGCCGGCGGGGCAGGCGTCGACCGAGACGAGAGCGGGGGCCGCCCGGGCGTCGGGGGCGCCGGCGCCCGGCGGCTGGGCCGCGTTGACGGTGAGGACGGCTCCTGCCGCGAGGGAGAGCGCACCCCACCCCTTGATGCTGCTGCGTGACGCCACGTCGGGCACCCACCCCTTCTCGCCTGCGCCGATCCGGTCCGACGGGTGCATCAAATCCGATCGGGGACCGAAAAGATGATCAACTGACCGGGCGTGGCGTGGGAGAGGCCCGTGAGACGACTCGAAAGCACCAACGAGGGGGTGCGCGGAGGTCGGCGGGGCGTGGTCGCGGTGGAGGCGAGGGGTTCCTCGCGACCGGGGACGACGCGTCTTCGCCGGCGCGTCACGCTGGGCCGTTCGGGGGAATTCCGGCGGGCCGCGGACACCTGGGGCGTGCCCGTGGGGCGGCGGACGGGTGAGGGCCCGGGGTTCAGCGAGGGACCTCCGGCAGTTCCTCGCCCGTCTCCAGGAGGGACTTCAGGCTGGAGATCAGGGCGGGCCAGCCCTCGCCCACCAGGCCGCCGATCGTGCCGTCGGGCTCCAGGTCGTCGTGGACGACGGTGAGCTTCACCATGTCCCCGGCGGGCTCGATCCCGAAGGTCACCTTGGAGCGGCGCTCCCCGGCGAGGCGGGCGTAGGTCTCCGGGTCGATCCGTACGGCCTCCGCCCAGGCGGGGGTGAAGGTGTGCCAGGTGTAGGCGAGGCGTCGGCCGGGCTCGGCGGCGAGGACGACCTGCTCGGGGTCGGTGGTCCTGCGGCCGTTCTCGTCCCAGACCATGGCGGAGCCGGCGGCCCAGTCGGTCTCGAAGGCCACGCCCCAGTAGCGGCGGGTGAGCTCGGGCTCGGTCAGCGCCTTCCACAGCTCGTCGGGTGTGGTGCGGATGTACGTCGTGTAGACGAACGCGTTGCTGTCCATCGGGGCTTGCTCCATTGCGGACTTCAGGTCGGCGGGGGCGTTGACCGGGGCGGCCTTCGGATAGTGCAGCTTCTCCCGCTACCGGCCGCGTCGCACCGCGACGGGCAGCCATTCGGCCGCACGTCAGCGGAGCGCGGCGGCCACGAGCCCCTCGATCTCCTCCCGCACCGCGCCCGGCGCCCGCCCGGCGGCCACGACCCGGTCCAGGACCAGGCCGTCCACGCAGGCGAGCAGGGTGAGGGTGCGTGCTTCGGGGTCCGTCACGCCATGGGCGGCGAGGAAGCTCCGTACCGCCTCGCGCCCGGGATTCCTCCTCGGCACCAGGATCGCGCGCAGCTCGGGGTCGCGCACGCTCTCCAGGACACAGGCGTAGCGGGCCAGGGAGCGCCGGCGCCCCTCCCCGCTCGTGCGCGTGGCGACGAGCACGGCGAGGCCGTGGACCAGATCGGCGGGGGTACGGAGCGCGGGGGCGTTCTCCGCGGCGGCCCGCAGCTCGGCCTGGTCCAGCTCGACGAGCCGCAGGACCAGGCCGGTGAGCAGGGCGGATCGGGTGCGGAAGTACGCGGAGGTGGTCCCCGTCGGCAGCCCGGCGGCGGCGTCCACGGCCCGGTGGGTGAGGCCGCGCATGCCCGCGTCGGCGAGGACGTCGAGGGCGGCGTCGGCGAGCACGGTGCGGCGGGCGGGGGCGGGCGCCGGGGATGCGGAAGTCACCCCCTCTTTCTACACCTGTAGAGGGCAGCGCTACGCTCCGGTCATCGTCTTCTACAGATGTAGAAGGCGGCCGTACGGGAGTGAGGGCGCACCATGGGACACACCGCTGTCGTCGTCGGCGCGGGCATCGGGGGGCTGGCCGCCGCGATCGGACTCCGCCGCGTCGGCTGGGAGGTGCGAGTCGTGGACCGCGCGCCCGTCCTCACCGACGCGGGGGCCGGGATCTCCCTGGCGGCGAACGGCATCCGCGCGCTCGACGCCCTGGGGCTCGGCGCCGCCGTACGGGCCGCCGGGCGCGGCCAGTACACGGGAGGCACCCGCACCCCGCGCGGCTCCTGGCTCGCCCGGATGGACGGCGCCGCGCTGGAACGCGCCCTCGGCTCCCCCATCGTGGGCATCCCGCGCGCCGAACTCCACCGCCTGCTGCGCGGCGCGCTGCCGCCCGGGACGGTGCGTACGGGAGTGACCGCGACGGGGGTGATCCCCCCTGGGGAGGACGGCAGGGCGCGACTCACGTATACGGCGGAGGCGGCGGGTACCCGTCGGGGGGAGGCCGGTCCGGACGGCTCCTTGGAGGCGGATCTGGTGGTCGCCGCCGACGGCGTCGGCAGCCGGCTGCGCAGCGCCCTGTTCCCCGGCCACCCGGGCCCGGTGCACAGCGGTTCGACGGTGCTGCGGGCGGTCACCGAGCGGCCCGTGGACCTGCGTACCGACTTCGAGCTCACCTGGGGACACGGCGCCGAGTTCGGGCACATCGCCTTCGCCGACGGGCGCGCGGAATGGCACGCGGTGCTCAACTCCCCCGCCGGGGTACGGCACGAGGACCCGCTCGCCGTGCTGCGAAGGCGCTTCGCCGGCTGGCACGCGCCGGTCCCCGGACTCCTCGCCGCGACCCAGCCCGAGGCCGTCCTCCACCACGACATCGCCGAACTGGCCACTCCTCTGCCGTCGTTCGTCGCCGGACGGGTGGTCCTCCTCGGCGACGCCGCGCACGCCATGACCCCGAACCTCGGCCAGGGCGCCTGCCAGGCGCTGGAGGACGCCGTGGTCCTGGCCGCGGCGCTCGACACCGAGCCGGGGGTGACGGCCGCGCTCGCCCGGTACGACACCGAACGGCGCCCGCGCACCACGGCCGTGGCCGCCGCGGCCCGGCAGGCCGGGCGGATGGGGCAGCAGCTCGCCCACCCGCTCGCCGTACCCCTGCGCAACGCCCTTCTGCGCCTGACCCCTTCGGGCGTCGCCCTGCGGATGATCCTTCGCCACGCCGACTGGACCCCGCCCCTCTCACCAGGGCTTTCACCGGAGAATAGGTGCAGAGGAAACTATTGAACGAACTGCTAGTTTGTCCGGATGTCTCTCAAGCACGCGGTCCTGGCGGCCCTTTTGGAGGGCGAGGCGTCCGGATACGACCTGGCCAAGCTCTTCGACGTCTCCGTGGCCAACTTCTGGGCGGCCACTCCGCAGCAGCTCTACCGGGAGCTGGACCGGCTCTCCGAGGCCGGCCTGATCGCGGCCCGCGTGGTGCAGCAGGAACGGCGCCCCAACAAGCGCATGTTCACCCTCACCGAGGCGGGCCGCCAGGACCTCGTCGCCTACACCTCGCACCCGCCGAAGCCGACGGCGGTCCGCGACGAGCTCATGGTGCAGGTGCAGGCCTGCGACGAGGGCGACACGGCGGCGGTGCGGCAGCACGTGCGGGAGCGGATGGAGTGGGCCCGCGGCAAGATCGCGCGCTACGAGCGGCTGCGGGAGTGGCTGCTGGACGGTCGCGACGAGGAGACCTATCTGCGCGAGGCCGAGCGGGTCGGCCCGTACCTCACACTGATGCGCGGCCGGGCCTTCGAGGAGGAGAACGTGCGCTGGGGCGAGCGGGTCCTGACGGTCCTCGCCGAGCGCGAGGCCTCGTCCCCGGTGCGCCAGGCCCGGTGACGTGCCCCGTGATGTGCGCGGTGACGTGCGCGGTGACGTGCGCGGTGACGTGCGTGGCTACCGTGCGGTAGCGTCGCTGCGCATGAACGTCGGTGACATCGTCGAGGACTTCACTCTTCCGGATGAAACGGGGACGCCCCGCTCCCTCTCGGGCCTGCTGGCCGAGGGGCCGGTCGTCCTCTTCTTCTACCCGGCCGCGCTCACCCCCGGGTGCACGGCCGAGGCCTGCCATTTCCGCGACCTGGCGGGCGAGTTCCGCGCGGTCGGGGCCGGGCCCGTCGGCATCAGCACGGACGAGGTGGAGCGGCAGCAGGAGTTCGCCGAGCGCCACTCGCTCGGCTATCCCCTGCTCTCCGATCCCACGGGTGCCGTCCGGGACCGGTTCGGGGTGAAGCGGGGCTTCTCGCTGGCGCCGACGAAGCGGGTCACGTTCGTGATCGACCAGGACCGGAAGGTGCTGGAGGTCGTGCGTAGCGAGCTGCGGATGAGCGCCCACGCGGACCGCGCGCTCGCGGCGCTCCGGGCGCGCGGGCGCTGAGCCCGCGCGTCCCGCGCCCCACGGCGCGCATCATGCGGTCCGAATCACGGGGCGAGCATCACGGGGCGCGCATCGTCAGACGCCGAGCAGAGGCAAACACCAGACATTCCACCGGTCCCCTATGACTCCCTCGTGTGCGAGCGCCGTTCGCGTGCGCCCGCTCATCCGAACACGGCCTCGGCGGGCCCGCACCCCGGGGCGGCCACGACATGCGGGACCGCGCGGGGTCGACAAGACTCGCTTCCACGTCGGGCCGTTCGAGGTCGACGGGAAACGGAGTGCAGGCATGGACGACTACCCTCTGCTCAATCTCTTCTGGACCATGCTCTGGTTCTTCCTCTGGATCATGTGGCTCTTCCTGCTGTTCAAGGTCATCACGGACATCTTCCGCGACCACGACCTCAGCGGCTGGGGCAAGGCGGGCTGGATGATCCTCTGCATCCTGGTGCCCTACCTGGGCGTTCTGATCTACGTCATCGCACGCGGCAAGGGGATGGGGAAGCGCGACCTCAAGCAGGCTCAGGCGAGCGAGGCGGCGTTCCAGGACTACATCCGCAAGACCGCGGGAACCTCGCCGGGCGGCGGCACGGGCGGCAGCGTGGACGAACTCGCGCGCCTGTCGGAGCTGAAGGACAAGGGAGCCATCACGGACGAGGAGTTCGAGAGGGCGAAGGCCAAGGTCCTGTCCTGACCGGACCGAACGGCGAGGAGCACGAGGCGCCCGCGGAACTCCCCCGCTCCCTGCTGCGCGCGGCGAGCGCGCAGCCGGGCCGGCTGCCGGAGCTCCTCGCCGACTTCGCGACCCGCCGGCTGGGCCGCGGGGCCGGCCGGACGGTGGAGCGGCTGCGCGCGGAGCACCCCGACGAGACGCCGGACCTGCTGCGCGCCAGGATCGTGGCGCGCGGCAGCCGGGCGGCGACGTCGGAGGGCGCGTTCGTGGGCGGGCCGTTCCTGGTGTTCATCCCGGTCGCGTTCTGCGCGGCGCTCCTCTCGCAGGCGCGGATGTTGCTGGAGCTGGCGGCCCTCGAAGGCCGGGATCCGGCCGACGACGAGCGGACCGCCGAACTGCTGGTCCTCCAGGGGGTGTACGAGGACACCGACGCCGCGCGGGCCGGACTGGCCGCCCCGCAGCCCCCGGCCGCGGGACGGCCGGCGCGGTTCGCCGCCCTGTGGGAACTGGTCATGCGGATGGCGCGGCTGCTCGGGCTCGTCACCCCCTCGGACGGCGGCGGGACCGGGCTTCTCGTACGGATCGGCCAGTGGGCGCTGGTCGGCGCCGTGTTCCTGGTCGGTCTGGCGGCCCCGCTGGTGTGGCTGCCGTACCTGGCCTTCTCGTACCACCGCGGCACGGCCCGGGTCGCGGACCGGGCGACGCTCTTCTACTCCGGCGCGCGGCTTCCGCGCCGCAGCGGCCGGCTCTCCCCCGCGGTGGTGACGGCCTCGGTGCGTGCCGCGCTGTCCCTGCTCGTTCCGCTGGTGGCACTCGCGGTGGTCGTGTTCACCGACGCCCGGATCGCCGACCGGAAATGGCCGGTCCTCGGCGTCACGCTGTTCACTGCGTCGATGGCGGTCGGCGGCTGGTGGACGTGGCGGCGCCACGGGCGGAAGGACCGGAAGCCACCCCCTTAATACGTATGAGAAATGCGCCTTTGATACGGTCGTTCCGTGCGGTTGACCAAATTCACCGACCTGGCGCTGCGTGCCGTGATGCGTCTGGCGGTCTCCAGGCAGGACGACACCCCCACCACGCGCGAGGTGGCGGATTCCATGGCCGTCCCCTACGCCCACATGGCGAAGGTGGTCACGCGCCTCCAGCATCTCGGCGTGGTCGAGGCGCGACGCGGCCGGGGCGGCGGGCTGACGCTGACCGATCTCGGCCGGCGCTCCTCGGTGGGCTGGCTCGCCAGGACGCTGGAGGGCGAGGAGGAGGTCGTCGCCTGCGAGGGCGATCCACCGTGCCCGCTGCGTACGGCATGCCGGCTGCGCGGCGCGCTGCGCGAGGCGCAGGAGGCCTTCTACCGCACCCTCGACCCGCTCACCGTCGCGGATCTGGTCGATTCCCCCACCGGACCGGTGCTCATCGCCCTGTCCACGAGCCGTCCCGCCGACTGACGGCACCCCCGCGCGCCACGCGGGGTTTCCGCACCGTTTTAAATACGCAGATCATCTACCAAATATGGAGTCGTCATGCTGTCCGAGCAGGCCACCCCGGTCGTCCGGGCCACCCTCCCCGTCGTCGGGGGAGCGCTCGACGAGATCACCGAACGGTTCTACGCGGGGCTGTTCACCGCCCACCCTGAGCTGCTGCGGGACCTCTTCAACCGCGGCAACCAGGCCACCGGCGACCAGCGGAAGGCCCTGGCCGGCTCCATAGCCGCCTTCGCCGGGGCGCTGCTCGCGCGGCCCGAGGCCCGCCCGGACGTGATGCTCTCGCGGATCGCGCACAAGCACGCCTCGCTGGGCGTCACCTCCGCGCAGTACAAGGTGGTCCACGAGCACCTCTTCGCCGCCATCGTGTCCGTGCTCGGCGACGCCGTGACCCCTGAGGTCGCACGCGCCTGGGACGAGGTGTACTGGCTGATGGCCAACGCCCTGATCGCCATCGAGGCCCGCCTCTACCAGGAGCAGGGCGTCGCGGAGGGGCAGGTGTGGCAGCCGATGGAGATCGCGGAGCGCCGCGCCGAGACCCCTGACACCGTCTCCCTCGTGCTGCGCCCCGTCGACGGGCGTCCGGCCGGCGGCTTCCGGCCCGGCCAGTACGTCAGCGTCCAGGTCGCGCTCCCGGACGGCGCCCGGCAGATCCGCCAGTACAGCCTCTCGGCCGCGCCCGGCCGACCCGAATGGCGGATCACCGTCAAGCGCATCGAGGGCGATCCGGCCGGCGAGGTCTCGTCCTGGCTGCACACGCACGCCGGAGTCGGCGACCGGGTCACCGTGTCGGCCCCGTTCGGCGACCTCGTCCTGCCCGAGGGCGACGCGCCGCTGCTGCTGGCCTCCGCCGGCATCGGCTCGACGCCCATGCTGGCGATGCTCGACCACCTCGTGACCACCGGTTCGCAGCGCCCGGTGACCGTGGTCCACGCCGACCGCACGCCCGGGAGCCACGCGCACCGCGAGGAGCTGCGCCGCCTCGTCGAGGCCCTGCCGCAGGGCTCGCTGCACCTCTGGTACGAGGAGCCGGGCACCGAGGAGGCGGGGCGCGGCCGGGCCCAGGTCTCGACGCTGGACCTGCCGGAGGACGTCACCGCGTACCTCTGCGGCCCGCTGCCCTTCATGCGCGCGGTGCGCGGCGACCTGCTCGCCCGGGGCATCGCCCCGGCGGCCGTGCACTACGAGGTGTTCGGGCCCGACCTGTGGCTGGGCACCGAGGCCTGACCGGCCACATCGCCTGCAATCCGATGGGCCATGGTGTTTCCGCCCGGGATATTGCATAGTGATGCCGCTAAATCACCTCATGATCAGTGGCAGGAGCGGGCGAATGGGTACGGCGCAGAAGGCGGTTCACGGACTCGCCCTGGACATCGGCAGCTCCCGCACCCGGGTGTGGGCGCCCGGCGCGGGTGTCGTCGCGGACGTGCCCAGCGGCCCGGTCCGGCGCGGGCGCGTCACCGACGCCACCCCGCACCAGCGGCTGCTCCGGGAGGTCGCGGACTCGGCGTTCGGCGGCGCGATGGACGAGACCGTCGTGATGCTCTGCCACCCGGTCCTCGCCGGCCCGGCGGAGCGGGAGGAGACCCGCCGGATGGTGGCCGGGCTCGGCGCCGCGCGGGTCGTCTCGGTGAACAGCGCCCGTGCCGCGGCGGCCTACGCGGGCCCCTCGGGCGGCGGCCCGCTGCTCGTGGCCGACCTGGGGGCGGAGCTCACCGAGGTCACCCTCCTCGTCGACGGCATGGTCCAGGACGCCCGGCAGGCCGAGGTCGGCCTCGACGACCTCACGGAGGCGGGCGGCTCGGCGGACGCCGTGGTCTCCGCGGCCGCGGAGATGGTGCGGGACCTGTGGCGGCGGGACTCCACGGGCGCGGTCCGCGGGGCGCTGGGCCGGGGCGTCCTCGTCACCGGGGGCGGCGCGCTGCGTCTCGACCTGACGAGCCGCCTCGCCCTGCGCCTCGGCGTCCGGCTGCGGCTGGCGAACGACCCGGCCACGAGCACCGTACGTGGCGCGGGCCTGCTGCTCTCCTCGGCGCTGCGGCACCCGGGCGGGCGCTGACCGTCCGGTCCCGCCGACGCGCCCCCGCATCCCCTGGTACGTCCGGTGGGACGGGGCGCGCACGCGCGTCCGGGGTCAGCAGCCGGCGGCCCAGATGTGGGAGTCACCCCGGTCGTTGGCCGCGCCGTTGTACCCGACCTCCTGGCCGGGGGCGAGACAGACGGTCCCGCTCTCGCGGGAGCAGCGGTCGGCGAGGGCCGGGTCGGGGCGCCCCTGGCGCGGCCCGCCCTCGGGTGCGGCGCACCGGGTCCAGCGGTCGACGGCGGCCTGGTGGGCGGGGTCGTCCTTCATCCGGGCCTGGGCCTCGGCGCGCAGGTTGTCGACGGTGACCTGGGCGTGGAACCAGCGGATCTGGTCGCCGTAGAGGCTCGCGCGGGCCGTGGCGACGCAGCCGTCGCTGTTGGCCGTGACGGTGAGCCCGCTGGCGAGGGTCAGGGACAGTTCACGCGGGTCGCTGCCGAAGAGCGCGGCCTGGAGCCGGCGGTCCTCGGCGGGAGCGCGCGCCCTGGACGGGAGGGTGAGGCCGCGGTCGCCGAGGCAGTCGACGACGAGGCTCTGCTCGGCGGCCTTGAGGAGCCGGTCCTGCTCCAGCCGTGTGGTGCCGACGGGCGGTCCGGCAGGGCCGGGCCGGACGGTGGCGCAGCCGGCCAGAACGAGGGCGGCGGCGGCCGTCACGAGTGCGCGGCGGGTTCCGTGACGCAAGAGGTTCCCCCTGGTGGCGGGTTTGATCGGCGTGGTCCGGCGGCGTGGTCGCCACCGTTCGTGGCGATCAATGCCCGGTGCCGGACCGGCCATGCGAGGGGTCCGCGCGACTCACTCGAAGGGGTAGGACGCGCCGGAGCGCGCGCCGCCGGAGGGGCGTTCACGGCGCGTGCGGCGCCCACGACAAAGCCCCGGTTGGACGGGGGATTCCAACCGGGGCTGTTTGCCGTGACAAGAGAAGGGCGGCCGCCTCTTGGGGGGGACCTAGGGCGCCGGACCCCTTCACCGTCACATACTGATGAACGGTAAACCTCCCCGCATTGTTCCGGGGTGTCCCCTGCGCCACATGTGAGTCAAATCACCCGTTTGGCACCCGTTCAGCCACTCCGGGCGGGTCAGTCGTCCTTCTCGGGGCGGTAGACGGCGCCGGGCTCGGCCTTCCCGGGGGCGAGCAGCTCGGGCACGGTCACGAAGGTGTAGCCCTGGCGCTTCAGCTCGTCGATGATCCCGGGCACTGCGGGGACGGTGCCGTCGTAGATGTCGTGGAGCAGGATGATCCCGTCCCGGTGCGCCTGCTCCAGGACGCGCTTGCGGATGAGCGCGGAGTCGGTGGTGGAGTAGTCCTTGGCCGTGATGCTCCACAGGATCTGGGCGAGACCGAGTTCGCGGCTCACCTCGGCGACGGTGTCGTCGGTGCGGCCCTGCGGCGGGCGCATGAGGGTGGGCTTGCGGCCGGTGATCTTGGCTATCGCGTCCTGCGTGCGTGAGAGCTCCTCGCGGACCTGGGAGGCGTCCAGGTCGGTGAGGATCTCGTGGGACCAGGTGTGGTTGGCGACCTCGTGCCCCTCGTCCGAGATCCGCTTGACGACCTGGGGGTAGCGCTCGACGTGCTTCTTGCCGAGGAGGAAGAAGGTGGCGTGGACCTTCTTCTCCTTGAGCACGTCCAGCAGGTGGGGCGTGTCCTTGCCCGGCCCCGCGTCGAAGGTCAGCGCGATGCACTTGACCTTGTCGCAGTCCACGCCGCCGGCCGTAGCCGCGCCCTTGAGGTCCGCAGCGGCGCCGCCACGCGCGTCACCGGGGGTGACCGTGTCGGCGGAGCAGCCGGCGAGAGTGAGGACCAGCGAGGCCGCGGCGAGAAGGGCGACGGTCGGCCCTCGGCGGCGGCCCGACGTGGTTCGGAACATGTTCAACCCGCTTTCCCCGATGATGGTTCGAGTACCGGGGCCCACGCTGGTCACGGCGGGGCCCTGCGGCACAGCCAGAACTCTACACACGGTGTATAGCTGCCCTGTCGAGGGGGGTCCTGCCCTGCTCCGGGCAGGTGCGCGCCCCCTCAGGCACACGACGACCCCGGGCGGCGCCCGTCCGCTCCGCCCGGGGGGTCACGGGGTCATCGAGTCACGAGGCCATCAGGTCAGTGGGTCACCGGGAGGCGAGGAGGATCCGCGCCTCGGTCTCCTGGTCGCCGGAGACGGATTGGAGGGACTGGATGGCGAAGTTGCGCGCCAGCACCTTCTCGACCTCGTCGACGGCGTGGTAACCGCCGGTGAGGGTGGCGCCGACCATGGAGCTCAGCCTGACCGGCGGCATCTCCTCGTGCCGGCCGCCCGCCGTGTCGAAGGTGGCCATCCAGACGGTGGTGGCGGGCCCGGCGGCCGCCTTGGGGCCCGGTGCCGTCGTGTCCTCGACCTGGTAGGCGTGGTCGAGAACCTCGAAGACGGCCTGGGCGTCCTCCCGGCAGCAGTCGCTCAGCTGCACGGTGACATCGGTGTCGATGTGCAAGTCGTACACGTCGCTCATCTCCTCCTGTCCCGCTTCCAGCATGCCTCCCGGCAGGGCATCCCGCGAGGTTCGTGCCACGGTGGAGGGGGAGTGACACGGGAGGACACGTGGCCGGACCATCGGAAGGATCGCCCGGATCTGCGGGACCGACTGGACCGGTGGGGCCAACGGAGCCTACTGGGCCGGCGGAACCGGCCCGGCAGGACCACGACGGGCTGGTCCGCGGGCGTAACGAGACGCCCGAGGAACGGGCGGACCGGCGCTGGGGCGAGCTGATGCAGGAGATCCGGGTCGCCCAGACGGGCGTGCAGATCTTCTTCGGTTTCCTGCTCACGGTCGTCTTCACGCCCCGCTTCGCGGAACTCTCCGACACCGACCGGACGATCTACGTGGTCACCATCTCGCTCTCCGCCGCCGCGATCGGCGCGCTGATCGGACCGGTCTCCTTCCACCGGATGGTCGCCGGCCGGCGCCTGAAGCCCCGGGCGGTGGCCTGGACCTCGCGGCTGATCCTCATCGGGCTCGTGCTGCTCCTCGCGACCCTGACCGCGGCCTTGTTGCTGGTGCTCCGGGTGGCGACCGGAGGCGCGTACGTGCCCTGGCTCGTCGGGAGCCTGTTCGCCTGGTACGTGCTGTGCTGGTTCGTCCTGCCGCTCTGGGTGCGCCGCCGCCACACGTCGGACCACGACTGACCGCACGGCGGGTCCGGCGGGTCCGGCGGGCACGGCGGACACGGCTCAGTCGCCCGCGAGGACCCGTTCCACGGTGTCGGCCTCAGCCGCGCTCTTGTCGGGGCGGTGGCGCAGGACTCGGGCGAAGCGCAGGGTCACCCCGGCCGGGTAGCGGGTCGAGCGCTGGAGCCCGTCGTAGGCGACCTCCACGACGAACTCGGGCCGCACCCGTACGGTGAACCCGTCGTCGGACACGGCCAGTTCACCGAGCCGCCCGGTCTGCAGGCGGAGCATCTCGTCCGTGAGCCCCTTGAAGGTCTTCCCCAGCATCACGAACGTGCCGTCGGCGGCCCGGGCCCCCAGATGCAGGTTGGACAGCAGCCCCGTCCGCCGCCCGTGACCCCACTCGGCGGCGAGCACGACCAGGTCGAGGGTGTGCACGGGCTTCACCTTCAGCCAGCCGCGTCCCCGGCGCCCCGCGACGTAGGGCGCGTCGAGCGCCTTCACCAGCACGCCCTCGTGGCCCCGGGCGAGCGTGTCCCGGAAGAACCGCTCGGCCGTCTCGGCCGCGCCGGGCTCCCCGGGGTCGGCGACGACGCTGCGGCACACCCGCAGCGACTCGGGCAGCAACCGGGCGAGCACCCGGTGACGCTCCTCCCCCGGCAGGTCGACGAGCACCCGGCCGTCCGCCGCGAGCACGTCGAAGAAGACGGGCGACAGCGGCAGCCCGGCCCGCGCGCCGGCCACGTCGACGCGGGAACCGACCCGGGAGGCGATGTCCTGGAACGGCATCGGCCGCCCGGTCGCGGGGTCGACCGCGATGACCTCGCCGTCCAGGACGAGCCCGTCGCCGCGCGTCTCCAGGGCGACGCCCACGACCTCGGGGAGCCGGTCGGTGATGTCGTCGAGGGAGCGGGTGAACACCCGGACCTCGTCGCCGAGGCGGTGGACCTGGATCCGGATGCCGTCCAGCTTCTCCTCCACGACGCAGGGCCCCAGCGCGGCGACAGCCTCCGTCACGCTGCCCGCGGTGTGGGCGAGCATCGGCTGCACCGGACTGCCGACCCGCAGCGTGAACGTGCCGAGCACGGCGGCACCCTCGGCGAGCACCGCGCTCGCGACCCGCGGCAGCGAACCTTCGAGCATGACGGCCCGCCGCAGCTCCTCCGGCGCCACCCCGGCGGCCCGTGCGACCCCTTCCAGGGCGATGGCGTCCAGAGCGCCCTGACGCACCTCCCCGGACAGCAGCCGGATCAGGAACTCCTGCTCGGCGAGGGTGGCGGCCGCCATGAGTCCCCGCACCAGCTCACCGCGCCGCGCCTGCGCTCCCGCGCCCGAGACCCCGGCGACCTCTGTCATCACCGCGTCGGTGCCGGCGAGGGTCAGCGTCGGCCGCTCGGCGGGCCCGACGGCCGGCGGGACGACGTGCTTGAGCACGCTCCAGCCGACCCCGATCCGCCCCTGCGGAAGCCGTCCGGAGAGATAGGCGATGACCAGCGGGCTCTCCTCGGGCGCGGCCTCCGCGAACAGCTCGGCCAGCAGACCGATCTTCCGCGACCGCGCCGAGGCGGCCGCGACCTCCCCCGACACCTCCGCGACCCGGGCCAGCAACATGCGCCCATCGTGCCCGCGCCCGAGCCCCACCGCACCCCGGCCGAAGCGCGTCGGACGCGCCCCGGGAGCCGGTTCCGACACGTCCCCGCCGCGGTGGCCCCTACGTGCGCCCCACCTCCCTGCGCCTGCGCAGCCGGTCGAGCAGGCCTCGCCGGACGCGCCTCCCCGGCGGCCGGGTGACGCCCGGCGGCCGTACCGGAACGGGAGCCACGGTCACGGCGGCACCGCTCCCGCTGTCCTCGCGCGCGGGCGCCTCCTCCCGCCGTACGACGGCGACAAGCGGCGTGCCGCGTCCGTCCGGGCGAGGGGCCTGGCGGTCGGCGCGGGCCTCGTCCAGGGCGAGGGCGAGGCTCATCCGGTGCCAGAGGATCTCGTCCGGGTCGTCGGCGAGCATCAGGCGGTCGGCGATCTCACGGCCGGTCGGGCCGGTCGGCCGCCACGCGGGCGGCGCGGGGCGGAACCGGTCCAGGTAGACGCGTTCGTAGGGGTCGTCGACGACCTCGGCGACCTGGAGCGGGTCGAGCAGCGAGGCGATCGCGGCCGTCCGCACCCAGGGGTCCCTGCTCGCCCGCAGCAGCGAACCGAGCCGCCGGGCCCGCCAGTTGCGCGGCCGCCAGTCCTCGTACCCGTCGGCCCGGGAACGCACGTCGAGCGGGAGGCGGCCGGTGAGGAGTCCCGGGTGGTTGAGGGCGAACTCGGCCAGTTCGGCGGCCGGGTAGAGCCAGACGACCGCCCGGTAGCGGTTGACGTAGAACCGCAGCGGGCTGAAGTGCCCGGTCCTGGCGAGTCGGGTGAAGCGCTCCCGGGTGACCGCGAGGAGTCGGGCGCCCTCCGTCGTGCCGACGACGCGGACCCGTTCGCGCAGCCCTTCGGGGAAGTCCGGGGCGGCTCTGAGGCGTTCGATCTCGCTCCACCGCACGCGTCGGCGCGCAGCGATGCCGGGCCCGTCCGGGCCGGCGGCGGACACGGAGCCCGTCGCCGTCCCCGACACCGTCCGGACGATGCCCAGTTGGACGGCGAGCTGGAACTCGTCGCGCCGCAGTCCCAGCTCTTCCGCCGCCCGCCCCGGCGTCACCACCTGCGAGCCGTCCTCCTGCGTGATGGTGCCCCCGTGCGTCGTACGGTCCTGCGCTGCGGTGCGTACGTGCTGTGTCGTGCGGTCCAGCGTGGTGCCGCGTACGTGCTGGGTCGTGCGGTCCAGCGTGGTGCCAGGGTCGTGCGGTGTCGTGCGGTCCTGCGTGGTCATGTCGTCGGTCCTCCCCCGCGAGTCCTGAATACTCTCGGTGATGACCGTAACCGGTAGTGACTACCCTTCGCTCGGCCTGTGGATAACCTCGCCGCCGGGCTGCCGCGCCGCCACGCCCAGGTGTTCGCCCACCCGGTTCACCAGCAGTGTCATCTCGTAGGCGACCTGGCCGACATCGGCCTCGGCGGCGCTCAGCACGCTCAGGCAGCTGCCGTCGCCGGCCGCCGTGACGAAGAGCAGCGCCTCGTCGAACTCGACCATGGTCTGCCGTGGCCGGCCGGCCTTGAAGTGCCGGCCGGAGCCGCGGGCGAGACTGTGCAGACCGGAGGAGACCGCGGCGAGGTGCTCCGCGTCCTCCCGTGCCAGACCGCTGCTCGCCCCGGTGACCAGGCCGTCGTTCGACAGCACCAGCGCGTGCTGTATGGATTCGACCCGACCGGTCAGATCGTCGAGAAGCCAGTCGAGTCCTCGGTCCAACGCCATTGTGTGGTCCTCCCCCTGTTGGTGCGTGTCACCTGCCAGCCTTACGCACTGTCGTGGACAGGGCAAGCACCCGTCACGACCTGCGCGCCGCCCCGAGGACGTGACGCCCGCCGGGCCGTCAGCCCACCGAGTCCAGGAGCCGTGCCGTGTGCATCCGGCCGGCGTACTCGACCAGGCGGATCAGCACTTCCTTGCCGGAGTCGCGGTCCCTTGCGTCGCAGAGCACCACGGGCGTTCCGCGGTCCAGGTCGAGGGCGCGCGCGACATCGTGCGCGCCGTATGTCCGGGCGCCCGCGAAGCAGTTGACGGCGACGACGAAGGGGATCCCCCGGTGCTCGAAGTAGTCCACGGCGGGGAAGCAGTCCTCCAGGCGCCGGGTGTCGGCGAGGACGACGGCGCCGAGCGCTCCCTGGGACAGCTCGTCCCACAGGAACCAGAAGCGGTCCTGTCCCGGCGTTCCGAAGAGGTACAGGGCGAGTCCGGAGCGGATGGTGATGCGGCCGAAGTCCATGGCGACCGTCGTGGTGGTCTTCTGGGCGACGCCTCCGGTGTCGTCCACCGACTCCCCGGCCCGGCTGAGCAGTTCCTCCGTCCGCAGCGGCCGGATCTCGCTCACCGCGCCGACGAGGGTGGTCTTGCCGACCCCGAACCCGCCGGCGACCAGGATCTTCAGCGCGAGGGCCGTGGTGTCCACGTCGCCCTCCGGGGTGCTCTCAGAGCGCTCGTAGGCCATCGATTACTTCCCTCAGGATGCGTTCATCAGGGAGCTGTGCGGGAGGCACCGGTCTGCTGACCCGTACGAATCCCGCTTCGAGGAGGTCGCCGAGCAGCACCCGCACGACACCGACCGGGAGGTCGGCGTCGGCCGAGAGTTCGGCGACCGACTGGGTCTCGGCCCGGCACAGGGCGAGCAGGGACCGGTGTTCGGGGCCGAGCAGGGACTCCTCCGCCCCGCCCGGCGGGTCGTCGTCGACGACGACGAGCGCGATGAGGTCGAACCGTACGTTGCTCGGTCCGGGCTTGGTGCGGCCGCCCGTCAGGGCGTACGGCCGGACGAGCGGCCCGGCCTCGGCGTCGTACCAACGACTGCCCGGCCCGTCCTGGGGCGAGCCGGTGCTGTCCTCGTTCATGGGGGTCTCCGGTCAGCCGGCGGCCGGTGGGGGCACGGTGAGCCGCGGCGGGGTGTGCAGGTGTTCGCCGACCCGCTTCACCAGGCGGGCCATCTCGTACGCGATGAGGCCGATGTCGGCGTGGACGGAGCTGAGCAGGGCCAGGCAGGAGCCGTCTCCCGCGGCGGCGACGAAGAGGAAGCCGTCGTCCATCTCGACCATGGTCTGGCGCACGCCGCCGGTGTGGAACTGGCGCCCGGCGCCCTTGGCGAGGCTGTTGAAGCCGGAGGCGATGGCGGCGAGGTGTTCGGCGTCCTCGCGGCTGAGCCCGCTGGAGGCGCCGACGGCGAGGCCGTCGTTGGAGAGGACGACGGTGTGGCGGACCTCGCGGACGCGGGTGCCGAGGTCGTCGAGGAGCCAGTCGAGCTCGCCGGAGCGCTGGTGGGGCATCCTCTCGTGGTCGATCATGCGTCGTCTCCTTCACTGCCGGGGGTGCTGGATGCGGGCCGGCCGGGCTGGCCGGTGCCCAAGGGGCGTCTGCTGCCGAGCGGGGTGCCGTGGGCCGGGGTGCCGGGGACTGGCCCGCCGCCGCGCTGCCAGCCGTCGCGGTAGGCGGTCATGCGGTCCCGGACCTGTTCGGGGGTGCGCTGGGCCGTGGTGGGCGGGGGATCCGCCGTGCTGTACGGGGCGGGGGCGGGTGCCTCGCGCAACTGCGGTACGAGGCTGGCCTGCCGCACGCGTTGGGGCAGGTCCGCGCTCGGGCCCGGTCCCTCGTGGCCGTCCGACTCGGGCGGCCGGCCGTCGGTTCCGTCGGCGGGCGGGGCCGGTGGCGGCGGGAGGACGGGCGTGGGCCGGGCCGGGGGCGCCGGCGTCACGGAGCGGGGGCGCCGGCCGATGGCGGTGACACCGGCGGGAGGCTTTCGCTGCTCGGGCCTGCCCCCGGATAGCGGCACTCCCCATGCCTCCCGGGGCGCGGGGACCGCCGGTATCCGGGGCGGGCGCGGTGCCTCGGGATCGCGCCTGTGGACGGCCTGGGCCGTGCGGGCGTCGGGGGCGGGGCGCTCCTCGCGTACGGATGCCTCGGCGGCGTGCCGGGCTTCGGGCTCGCGCGCGGGTCCGGGACCGTACGCGGGCCGGTCGGGGTGGTCGGGGGCGGTGCCCCGGCCGGGCGGGAGGGCGCCCTGCAGCAGGTCGGTGGGGAGGAGGACGACGGCGGTGGTGCCGCCGTAGGGCGAGGTGCGCAGGTGGACCGCGATCTCGTGCCGCGCGGAGAGGCGGCTGACGACGAAGAGTCCGAGCCGGTCGCTGTCGAAGAGGTCGAGGGCCTCGGACTGGGCGATCCGGGCGTTCGCCTCGGCGAGGCTGTCCCTGCCCATGCCGAGACCGCGGTCCTCGATCTCCAGGGCATAGCCGTTGCCGACGGGTTCGCCGCTGATCCGGACCTTGGTGTGCGGCGGGGAGAACTGGGCCGCGTTCTCGATGAGTTCGGCGAGCAGGTGGGTGAGGTCGGCGACGGCGCCGCCGACGATGGCGGTCTCGGGGAGACGGCGGACCTCGACGCGGGCGTAGTCCTCGATCTCGGAGACGGCGGCGCGGACGACGTTGGTGAGAGGCACGGGCATGCGCCAGGCGCGGCCGGGGGCGGCGCCGGAGAGGATGATCAGGCTCTCGGCGTGGCGGCGCATCCGGGTGGTGAGGTGGTCGAGCCGGAAGAGGTCGCCGAGTTCGTTGGGGTCGTCGGCGCGTCGCTCCATGGTGTCGAGCAGGTTGAGCTGGCGGTGCACCAGGACCTGGCTGCGGCGGGCGAGGTTGACGAAGACGCCGGAGATGCCGTGGGCGAGTTCGGCGCGCTCCACGGCGGCGGAGAGCGCGGCCCGGTGGACGGTGGTGAGCGCCTCGCCGACCTGGCCGATCTCGTCCTGGGGGGCGGGTCCCGGCGGGGTCTCGGCCTGGACGTCGATCTCTTCTCCGGCGCGCAGTCGGCGCATGGCGGCGGGGAGTTTGCGGCGGGCGATCTCCAGAGCGGTGTTGCGCAGGCTGACGAGTTCGACGACGAGGCCGCGGCCGATGCGGACGGAGATGACGAGGGACGCGCCCACCGCGGCGAGGCCGAGGAGGACGGCGGCGCCGCCGGTGCTGAAGGCGCCTCCGCCGAACGGGTCGGTGCGGTCGGCCGCCGCGCGGTGGGCGCCCGTCTCGACGCCCGCGATGCCGTCGCGTACGAAGGCGTGGGCGTCGTCCCAGTCGCCGGAGGAAGTGGCCTGGGCCGCCCGGCGGCCGGGGTCGGCCGCGCGGACACGGTCCTCGGCCGCGGTGAGCCGCCGGTAGCCGGGCTGGGCGGTGAGCTCGTGCCAGGCGGTGCGCTGGGGCGCGGGCAGGTCGGCGGTGGCGGCCTCGACGAGGGCGCGGCGGGCGTCGACGGCGCCGCCGAACGCCCGGAGACGGTCGGCGTCGAGCCGTCCGGTGAGGTGGGCCGAGCCCAGGAGGGCGTCCTCGCGGGCCAGCATCTCCCCCGCGCGGGCGAGTTCGAGGAGGACACGGGCGTCGGATCCGGCCTGCGGGTCCTGGATGCCGGTGAGCGCGCCGTCGACGCCGAAGCCGGCGGAGATGGCTGAGGTGTACACGGCGTAGACCTGGTCCCAGTCGGCGTGGCCGTCGGCTGCGGCGGTGCGGAGCCTGCCCAGTCCCTCGGCCTTCGCGACGAAGGCGGCGACCCTGCCTGAGACGTCCACGGGGAGGTTCCCGGTGTCGCCGACGGTGTGCCGGGCGTCGAGACGGAGCCGGGCGACGGCGGTGTCGGTGCGCGCGATCCGGTCCTTGAGCTCGGCGGCGCGCCCGGCGCCGGGGGCCGCGACCTGGCGTACGGCGGCCCGGCGTTCGTCCTGGAGGGCGGTGACGGCGGCGCTGACGGGCTGCCGGATGTCGGCGTCGACCGACTGGAGGAGACGGAGGCGGGCGATGTCCTGGGCGGTGGTGACGGTGGCGAATCCCCACAGGGCGAGCAGGGAGACGACGGGGACCATGAGGAGGGAGACGATCTTCGCGCGGACGGTACGGGGGCGCAGCCCGCGCACGTGGGCTCGCGCCGGGGCGCCCGGTCCGGGGCCGTCGGGGCCTCGGGCTCCGTCGGGGCCTCTGGCCCCAGTGGGTGCGGACGTGCGTGCGGAGGCGGCGGTGGGCGGGCGAGGGGCGGCGGGCTCGCTCCGCACCTTCTCGTCGGCGGGCCGTCCGGCGTGGGCACGGCGCCCACGGGCCGCCGTGGACGCCTGCGGCGGGGCCTCGGCCTCCGGTTCCGGGGTCTTGCGGGGAGTTCGCATGGCCTCCTCGTTCCTTCGTTCACGGCCTGCCGGTAAGGGGCGGTCCGCCTGGTGCTCGGGGCTTACGGTCCGGAGACGGCGCCGGTGGCGCTCCGGCGGACGTCTCCCCGTGGGGGGGCTGTGGGGACGAGCCGGCCTGATCCGCAAGCCCCGCTAGGCCCGCGCGTGGCGCGGGTCCGCGGGGGTGTCGTCGACCGGGCCGGACGGGTAGGCGCGGGTGCGCGGGGCGGGGTCCCGGGTGTCGCGGGCGTCGCGGGCGTCCCGGGGCTCGGGGCGGAAGCCGGGGGGTGCGACGTCGACGGCGCGGTCGTCGGGTTCGGTGAGGCGGCCGGCGGAGGCGTAGGCGGCGCGTTCGCGCGCCGACGGGGAGAGGGCGACGAAGGCGGAGGTGATGAAGAGGTAGGAGCCGAGGCCGACGGCGAGCGGGAAGATGAACTGCATGACGGAGGCGCCGGGGAGGGGCGCCGGGGAGGGGGAGACCTCGACGCGGACGGCGAACATGCCGGTGTAGTGCATGCTGCTGACCGCGGCGCCCATGACGAGCGAGGCGAGCGCCACGGCCGCCGGCGCGTGGATGTGGAGCGCCGCCCACAGGGCGGCCGTGGCGGCCACGACCGCGATGAGCACGGAGAGGGCGACGAGCAGCGGGTCGTACCGGACCTGGCCGTGCAGCCGGAGGGCTGCCATGCCCATGTAGTGCATGCTCGCGACGCCGACGCCGGTGGTGAGGCCGCCGACCAGGAGGGAGCGGCGACTGTCGCGTCCGTATCCGACGGCGAAGACCCCGACGCCCACGACGCCCATGGCGATGAGCAGGCTGAGGAGGGTGAGCGGGACGTCGTAGCGGATGTCGGTTCCGGTCACGCCGAAGCCGAGCATCGCGACGAAGTGCATCGTCCAGATGCCGGTGCCGAGGGCGGAGGCCGCGGTGAGCAGCCAGTTGCGCCGTGAGCGGCCGGTGGCGTCGAGGGCGCGTACGGTGCAGCGCAGGCCGAGGGCGGCGCCGGTGCAGGCCATCGCGTACGACAGCACGGGTGTCAGCCAGCCGAAGGTGGCGTGGTCCAGGTGTCCCATGACTCAGGGACGCTAGTGCGCCCCCAGGGGCGCATCAGGGGCGCATTTCGAAAGCTGATGGAATATGACAGAGAGATGTTCCCGAACGATCACGGCGCACTCGAACGTGCACACAGAACGTTCACTCGTCCGAGGCGGAACCTCACACCTGCGAGTGACACCCCGTTACGCGATCATGGGGCGCATGAGCGATGACCCCACACAGGTACGCGAGTTCTTCGGCGCACGCGCCGCCGACTGGGACTCCCGGTTCCCCGACGACGGCCCCGCCTACGCCGCCGCCGTCGCCGATCTCGGGCTGCGCCCCGGCGACGCGGTGCTCGACGCGGGCTGCGGCACCGGCCGCGCGCTGCCCCCGCTGCGCGAGGCGGTCGGCCCGACGGGCACCGTGATCGGCGCGGACCTGACCCCCGAGATGCTGGACGAAGCGGTACGGGCCGGGCGCGGGAAGGCCGCCACGCTGCTCCGCGCGGACGTCGCCCGGCTGCCGCTGCGCGCCGGGTCGCTCGACGCCGTGTTCGGCGCGGGGCTCGTCTCGCACCTCGCCGATCCGGCCACGGACCTGCGGGAGCTGGCCCGGGTGGTCCGGCCCGGCGGACGGCTCGCGCTCTTCCACCCGATCGGCCGCGCCGCGCTCGCCGCCCGGCACGGGCGCCGGATCACCGCCGACGACCTCCGCGCCGAGCCCAACCTCCGTGTCGTGCTGGCCGGTTCGGGGTGGGAGCTGGGCAGCTACGTGGACGAGGACGACCGCTACCTGGCCCTCGCGGTACGCCGTTCGGAGTGACTGACGGAGTGGCTGTCCGTCCGATCCGGTGATCACACTTATGCCGCGAGGAAGCCTTCTGACGATCCACAGGACGTGGCCCGGCCATGCGGCCGGGCCACACCCTGACGGCCGTCTTCGAGCGCGGCTGACCTCAGGGGCGCGCGGCACGGTCACGTGCCCCACCCGCCCGTCGAGGTGTTCCGGCGACAGCTCTCGACGGGCAGGTTACTCACTGGTTAAGGTGCGCCGACGACCAGATGGGGAGGCTGCCGTGGGTGAACCGGAATCCGCCGTGACCGGCGCGGCGGACGGCGACGACGACGCGCTGTTCGTGCTGACGGCGGCGCTGCTCACACCCGCGCGGTTTCCCACCGTGCTCGGTGACGACTACCCGGCGGCCTGCGCAGCCCTCGGACTCGAACCGTACGCGGAGGGCTACGGACTCGTCCTCGGGCAGGACGGTACGGGCGCCCGGTGGACCGTGATCGTCGACGACGTGTCGCTGGTCGCGGTGGCCATCTCCTCCTGGGACTGCGGGATGGCGTACGACCTCTCCCCCGACGAGCAGTCGGTCGTCTCGGCGCTCCCCGGCTGGCCCCTGGCGGTCGCCGCGGCCGCGCAGGGCCTTCCCGCACCGCACGATCCCGAGCCGGAGGAGGGCGCCCCGGAGCCGCTGACCCCGCCGGACGAGGGCGCGTGGGGGCCGGCTCAGCGGCGGCTCGGCGCGGACATGGTGGCCCTTCAGTGGGCCGAGTGGCGCGGGCGGATGGACTCCACCGGGGACGGGGAGGCCACCGGGACGGGTGCCGGTTCCCCCGCTTCCCTCGACCCTGCCCCTGCCCCTGTCCCTGCCGCCCCCTCCGACGGCGTGCGCCGGGCACTCGCCGAGCTCGACGCCTACCTGGAGGAGGCGCCGCCCGTCGGACGGGTCCGGTCCAGCTTCGCCGGGGGCGACGCGCGGATGCTGCGTGCGGACGGGCCCGGCTGGTCGCTGGTCGCGCGGACCGGCGACATGGCCTTCGTGCTCCTCGACACCGAGCCGAACGAGGTGCTTCCGGTGACCCCGGGCCCGAAGCTGCCCGCGCTGCTCGAAGCACTCGACGCGATGGCGGTCCGGCCTTCGTAAGGGCCCTCGTAACACCACCCTTAGGCGCCCCTTCGCACAGCCCCTCTCAGGCACCAACGGACCCCGAGGGCCACATGGCCCAGCCGTCCGAGATGTGGCCCCGCCCCATGGCCCGGTGATCGGCGTCCCGCGCACGATGTGGCGGCGCGCCGAGGTGTACGCCGACGCACCACGGCGTGCCCCGGCGCTCGTCCGTACGGCGCCGGGCATCCGTACCGTCGTCACACCCGGAGGCCCACCATGCGCCTGTCCCAAGGCGTTCCGCTGCTCGCCGCGCTCCTGACGGGGCTGACCGTCCTCGGACCCGCGGCCCCCGCCGGGGCACGGGCCCCCGGGCACTGCGCCCGCCAGGACCGGCTGGCCGTGCCGGGTGCCGAGCACCAGGAGTCCGCGTGCCTGGCCGATCTGACGACGGCGGGGCTCGCGGGCACCCCGTACACCGACATGGCCGACCAGGCGGGGCTCTCGGCGAAGGGGACCCGCAATCCGTCCGGCGTCCCCGGTGTCCAGATCGACGGCTACTTCCCCGACGGCTCCCGGTCCAACGCCACCCACGGCTGGGCCCATGACGCGCAGTTCGTGATCCGGCTGCCCGACGACTGGAACGGCGGCCTCGTCGTCACCGGTTCTCCGGGCACCCGCCGGCAGTACTCCTCGGACACCCTGATCTCCGACCAGGTGCTCGCCCAGGGCTTCGCTTACGCGGCCACCGACAAGGGCAACACGGGTGCCGACTTCTTCACGGACGGGCGGGAGCCCGGCGACGCGGTCGCCGAGTGGAACCGCCGGGTGACCGAGCTGACGAAGGCCGCGAAGAAGGCGGTGCGCCAGCGCTACGGGAAGGCGCCGCGGCGCACGTACATGACGGGCATCTCCAATGCCGGCTATCTGACCCGCTGGCAGCTGGAGAACCGGCCCGAGCTGTACGACGGGGGCGTGGACTGGGAGGGGGTGCTGTGGACGACGCGTGGCCCCAACCTCCTGACGAGCCTGCCGGTCACCGTGGCCCGCACCTTCGGCACGGCCTCGGACGACGATCTGATCCGCGCAGGCTTCGCGCCCGGCTCGCGCTTCCTGTGGCCGTACCACGAGAAGGCCTACTGGGGACTGACCCAGAAGATGTTCCGGGCGGAGTTCGACCCCTCGTACGACCCGAAGTGCCCGGGTGCGACGGCCGGCACGACCGTGCCGGAGATCCTCGCGCCGTGCGCGTCGGGCGCCTCGTACACCTACGCGGACCGGCCGGACTCCGTCCGCAGGGCGGTCGCGAAGGTCGCGCTGACCGGCCGCATCGGCAAGCCGCTGATCACGCTCCACGGCGACCTGGACACCCTCCTGCCGGTCGCCACCGACTCGGACGTGTACGCGCGGATGATCGACGGCCGGGGGCGGGGCGCGCTGCACCGCTTCTACACGGTCCAGGACGGCACCCACACGGACGGCCTGTACGACACGTACCCGGACAGGCTGCGGCCGATCCTGCCCTGCTACCGCTCGGCGTTCACCGCGCTGACCCGCTGGGTCGAGGCGGGCGAGACGCCGCCCGCGGACCATGTGATCGCCCGGCCGGCGGACGGCGACGTGGTCAACTCCTGTGCTGTGAAGGGGTAGTGGCGCGGCAGGAGAGCATCGGCCCGGCAGGGGAGGTCCCTGTCGGGCCACCGGCACCGCCCCGCACGGCGCAATGATCATCCGCCTGCGGGGCGTGGGCTATGTTGGAACACGAGCGACGTGAGAGGGAGGTCCGCCGGTGTCATCGGGGCAGCAGGCACGCGCGCAGGCAGCCGCGATCACGCCCGGCGGGACCCCGCCGGGGCAGGAGAAGGCGCCCGCCGACCGGCTGCTCGCGCTCTTCGACGGACACCGGCTCTCCCCCGGCCAGCGGCGGATCGCCCAGTACCTGATCGACCACCTCACCGAGGCCGCCTTCCTCTCCATCACCGAGCTCGCCGAGCGGGTCGGCGTCAGCCAGCCGTCGGTGACCCGCTTCGCGGTCTCCCTCGGTTTCAGCGGGTATCCCGCCCTGCGTGACGTGCTCCAGCCCATCGCCCTGAGCGCGGTGGCGGGCACCCCCGACAGCCGTGAGCAGATCCGGCAGAACGAGCTCCAGGCCGCCGTCGACGCCGAGATCGAGAACCTGGAGAGCGTCCGGCGCCTGCTGGCCGACACGAATCAGGTCCTGGAGATCGGCCGCGAGCTGGCGGGCTCGGTCCCGCTGACCGTCCTGGGCCTGCGCATCTCGGTCTCGCTCGCGGAGTACTTCGCGTACGCCGCCCGCCGCATCCACCCCGACGTACGCCTGGTGACCCGTGGCGGCAGCGTGGCCTACGACACGCTGCTGCAGGCCCGGGCGGCCGGCGGCGGCTGGGTGCTGGCCTTCGCGATGCCCCGGCACGCCCACGAGACCCTGGCCGCCCTGCGGGCCGCCCGCAGCGCCGGTCTGCGGGTGGTGCTGATCACCGACCCGACGGTCGGCCCGCTGGTGGAGGAGGCCGACGTGGTGCTGACCGCCGGCACCGGATCGCGGCTGGTCTTCGACTCGTACGCGGCTCCCGGCATGCTGTCGGCCGCGCTGCTCCAGGCCATGGCCGACGCCGATCCGGAGCGCACCCAGGCCCGCCTCGAACAGTACGAGCAGGTCGCCGACCAGCACGGGTTCTTCCTCTAACGGCAGGTCACGGGGGGTGTGGGCGCCGTCTCCGCAGAGGGGTGTTCAGCATCACCGCATGCATGAAATTTTTCATACTCTTGCGTACTCGACGGTATATATATTTACTGACTTCGGCGTTCCGGATCCGTCAGGAGCCAGGGAGGACGACCCCATGTCCTCGTCGAATCAGCCACCCAGCGCGCCGCACCTCCTCGCGGTGCGACCGGGTGACGGTCAGGGCGGCGGATCACGAGGAACGCCCGTGGCGGCCTCGGCCAACCCCCCCTGGGCCGAGGCCGCCCGCCTCACTGTCTCGATCAGAGCTTCGACACCCCTCGGAAGTGACGAGAATGCCCCAGACGGCCACCCTCACGCGCAGCCCCGACTGGCCCCTCCAGGTCAAGGCCCCCGGCACGCACGACTGGGACCGCACCGCCACCCGATGGCTCCGCGACCTCCTCCCGGCCCGCTACGGCGGCTACGCGACCCTCACCCGCCACCCCGCCGTGCTCACCCGGCATGTGCAGCTGCAGCTCCAGCACGAGATACGCACGGTGCGCGCGGCCCTGCAGACCAGCCGGGCCGAGCTGCCGAGGATGGGCGTGGCCGAGGTCGTCATCGAGAACACGATCAGGATGTACGCCATGGAGCTCGACCAGCTGGGACGTCTCTCCCGGGGCGTACGCCTGGTCTCCGAAGCGCTCCTGGCGGGCCCCTCCGGCCAGCGCAGGCGCTGACCGGAGGGGTCGGACGGGCCGGGCGGGCCCGACACGTGGCCGGGTGTCCGGCCCGGTCCGTCAGCCCTGGCAGACGCCGCGGGCGTAGTCGTACGTGGCGGTCGCCTGCGAGTACGTCCACTGCGGGGCGAGCAGGCCGTCCGCGAGCTGCCGTGCGGCGGCGGGGCTCTCGATCACGTAGCCGAAGTCCTGGAGCCAGGACGGGTACAGGTTCTTCGAGCCGATGTAGAAGGCCGCGTCGTCGACGGAGACCAGCTTGTGGTGCTGGGCGTACGGCTTCCCGTCCGCCCAGGTCGCCTTGGACGAGGCGCGGAACGACGCGAGCTGGAGGCTCTGGCACATGGCCGCCCGAGCCGTGCGGTCGTCGCCCGTCAGGACCGTGAGGCGGCTCCGCAGGATGTCGCTGACCTCGGACAGCGACTTGATCTGCGAGTAGCCCCCGCTGCCGACGGCGCCCCGGTTGGCCGGGTCGCTGACGACGATGCGCACCTTCACTCCGGCGGCCAGCTTGGCCGCGAGGGTGTCGTAGAGCCGGATGTCGTAGCGGGGCAGCAGCGGGCAGAACGCGTTCAGGTCCTGCTGCGAGATCTCGATGTGCTCGGTCGCGCTCGCGACCAGCGCGCGCAGGGCGCTCTCCTCCGGGTTGACCGTGTCGTAGTCCCGGTCGGCGTTGGTGTGGTCACGCCCGGTCAGGCCGCACTTGGCGGCGGAGGCGTCCGGGAGGGCGGGCTGGAACGCCGAGGCCGGATCGCTCTGCCGGATGCCGACGCCGAGGCCGCCCACCGCGATGGCGGGGACGTCACCGCCGCCGGCCGGGCCGGCCGTCCGGGGCAGGGTGGGCAGGCAGCCCGCGCCGTTGGAGGAGGCGAACCAGACGCTGCTCCAGCTGCTCTTGTTGCGGCAGGTCCAGTCCCACAGCGTGTCGAGGTAGCGGCCCGCGGAACCCGCGGCCGGACCGGACAGGGCGAGGTCGACGTCGTTCACCGGGTGGGTGGTGTCGAGGTAGTCGTCCTTCCAGCTGTTGATGCCGCCGGTGATCACCGTCTCCCCGTCGACGACCACCAGCTTGGAGTGGTTCCAGGAGAAGCTGGTCTTCGAGGCCGTCATCGAGGCGACGTTAAGGGTGATGTGCGCGGCGTCAGGACCCAGCTTGGCCACGAGCTCGTCGCGGTACGAGGAGGGGATGACGTTGGCGTGGTAGACCGGCGCGGCACCGACCAGGATGCGCACCGTGAGCCGGTTGCCCTTCCCCGCCGCCTCCTTCAGGCCCGCCACGATCGCGTCCTGGAAGCCGCCGTTGGGGAACGGGGCGAGGGTGGATATGTCGACGCTCTGCCGGGCCCGCGCGATGTCCTCGCGCACCTTCTCCAGCAGGCGGCGGGAGCCGGGGCGGTCGGCGCAGGAGGGGTCGCCCCAGCAACCGGGGGTCTGGAGCAGCCAGTCGGAGCCGCCGGGGGTGGAGGCGCCCAGCCGGTTCCCGGCCGTGCGTTCCCAGACGGAGCCCTCCAGCCCCGGGGACACCTGGCGCAGGGACTGCTCGACGGCGTCCAGGTGCGGGGTGGCGGCGGCCGCGACGGCCGCCGGCTCGGGCGCTGCGGCGGTCGCCGGAACGGCGGGCAACAGGGCGAAGGAGAGGGTCAGGGCGAGGGCCGTCGTGCGGACGGTGCGTGCCAATGTGGTTCCTTGGAATGGGGAGTGGCTCAGGCCGAGGGCACCACTGAGCAGCCCCCGACCTTGATCAACTCGCGCAAGTTACCAGTTGGTAGTCAGTGGTTCACGCGAACCGGTCGGAATCCGGCCATCCGCACATCCGCACATCTGCCCACCCGCACGTCCGCGCATCCACCCCTCGACCGACCCTTCGCCACCGGTCAGACCATCTCCAGGGCCCGGTGCGGTTCCGCCGGCAGCTCGACGCGGATCGTGTCGCCGGGGTGCACCTCCCCGCCGGTCAGGACGACCGACATGATGCCCGCCTTGCGGACGATCCGGCCCTCCTCGTCGCGTCCGAGGACCTGCTTCAGCAGTCCGTGCCGGTAGTTGTCGATCTGCGCGCACGGGTTGCGCAGTCCGGTGACCTCCACGACCGCCTCGGCGCCGAGGTGCAGCCGGGTGCCGGTCGGCAGGCCGAGCAGGTCGATGCCACGGGTGGTGATGTTCTCGCCGAGGGCGCCGGGGCTGACCTCGAATCCGGCGAGGGCCACGTCGTCGAAGAGCTCCGCGTGGATCAGGTGCACCTGGCGCAGGTTGGGCACGGTCGGGTCCTTGGCCACCCGGGAACGGTGCTTGACGGTGACCCCCGCGTGCACGTCGCCCTCCACACCCAGGCCGGCGAGGAGCGTGATGCTCGCCCGGTTGGGCTTGGTGAAGGAGTAGACACCGTTGCTGCTGACCGTGGTGACCACGGCCTCGTTCTCGCTGCTCGTACCGCTCATGACGTGGAGCTCCCCTCTCCTCGGGTGTCGGGCACCTCGACCCTATGCGACGCCTTTCCCGGCACGGAGGGGGGCGCCGACCTCGTGCAGATGCCCGAGCGCCTCGCGGTACGACGCGACGAAGCCGGTCTCCGTGTACGGGATGCCCAGCGCGGCGCAGTGCGCGCGCACCGCGCTCTGGGCGCGGCGCAGGTGCGGCCGCGGCATGCTCGGGAACAGGTGGTGCTCGATCTGGTAGTTGAGACCGCCGAGGAACCAGTCGGTGAGCGCCCCGCCGCGGATGTTGCGGGAGGTCAGGACCTGGCGGCGCAGATGCCCCCAGGAGTCCCCGTCCGGGTGGGCGTCGGGCATCTCCATCCCCTTGTGGTTCGGGGCGAAGGCCATCCCCAGGTGCACGCCGAGCAGCATCTGGTGGATCAGGGCGAAGACGAGGGCCTGGAGCGGGTTCAGCAGGGTCAGGAGCAGCGTGACGTATCCGGCGAGGTGGGCGAGGAGCAGACCGCCTTCGACGAGGCGTTCGCGCCGGGTGCGGTAGGGGCCGTCCTCGGCGAGCAGCGCCTGGACGCCGTACACCTTGAGGGCGATGCCCTCCAGGGTGGTCAGCGGGAAGAACAGCCAGGCCTGGTGGCGGGTGAGCCAGCCCCGCAGGCCCGTGCGGCCGCCGGTCTGGTGCGCGGCGAAGACGAGGATGTCGGCGGCGACGTCCGGGTCCTTGTCGAGGTGGTTGGGGTTGGCGTGGTGGCGGTTGTGCTTGTCGTTCCACCACTCGCGGCTCATGCCGAGGAGCAGGTTGGCGTGGACGAGCTGGATGACCCGGCCGAGCCCGCGCCGGTCGGTGATCTGGGAGTGGCCGGCGTCGTGGGCGACGAAGGCGACGCGGGCGGAGAGGAGCCCGAGCGGTACGGCGAGGAGCAGCGCCCACCAGGACGGGCCGATGAGCGCCAGGCCGGTGATGACGGCGGCGATGCCGAGCAGGTTGACCACGATGCCGCGGGCGTACCAGCCGGTCCTGCGTTCGAGGAGCCCCTGCTCCTTGATGGTGCGCAGCAGTGGGGCGAACTCGCTGCCGCCACCCTTGCCCTGACGGCGGGAGGGGCGCGGGTCGGGTGCCGCGAGGGGCGGGGCGAGCGTCGCGGTGGCCTGGGACATGGCGGGGCTCCGGGGTCCGTGGAAGGGGTCGCCGCGCGGGTCTCGGCGGCCACTCGAAACCTACGGATCGGCGGTCGGTCCGGGCCATGGCGTCACCACCCGGGCCGGTTCGGGGGGCGGCCCTGGGGATGGGGGTGGGGTCTTCCCCACCACGGCGGGGCGGGGTGACCCGGATCACGGTGTCGAACGGCGCGTGGGGGTGACGCGTTCAGGTACCCTCGGCGGCTCGACCCTCCGGTAGTCAAATTTGAGGAATGCGTTGTCGCTGTCGCCTTCGTCCTCGTCTCCGTCGTCTCCGTCGTCTCCGCAGTCCCCGTCATCCGCGCAGGGCCCCTCGGCCTCTTCCTCTCTTCTCACCTCCGATGAACTCGGCCGTTGCTCCGCCGTCTTCCTGCCCGCCGATCCGCCGCGCGCGGGACGGATCGCCTTCTGGGGCCCGGAGTTCCGGCCCCCGGCGGACGCCGCCGCCCTCACCACTGCCGTCACCGAACTGACCGTCCTCGACGACGACGTACTGCCGCAGACCGTTCCCGCACTGCTCCTGCCCGTACGGGAGGCCCTGCCCGTGCTCGTGCGGGCGCGGTCCACCGAGGACGCCTCGCCCTCGGCCGCGTTCTGGGGCGCGGCGGCCCTGTTCTCCCTCGGCCTGGTCGCCCGGGGGCTGCTGCTGCCCGGGCTCACCGGGACCGACCGCGACGCGTGGCGGGCCGGACCGCTGGGCCCCGAGGAACTGGCCGCGCTGCGCGACCTCGCCGCCTCCATGCCGCCGGCCGCCCACGCCGTACCGCTGCCGGCCGAGGCGGAGGACGAGCCGCTGCTGCTCCCCGAACAGGAGGGGCTGCTGCGGGCGTTCGCCGACGCCGTCGCCGACGTACTGCCGCGCACCCCGGCCGCGCCGCTGGCGGCGGGGGGCCCCGCCTTCGCCGCCGACGAGAGCCACGAGCCGCAGGAGCTGCCGCATCAGCGCGGCTGGGCGGCGGATGTGGCGGCGGGTCATGACGCGGGCGTACGCCTGTCGCTGCGGCTGGAGTTGGTGGGCGCGGAGGCGGCGGACCGGTACGCCGAGGTCTCGGGTCCCTCGGAGGTCTCGGGTCCCTCAGAGCCCGCCGAGGCCGGCACCGCCTCCCCCTCCCCCGGTCCCGCCTTCCGCGCCGTCCTCCAGATGCACTCGGTCGCCGATCCCGCCCTGGTCACGGACGCTGCCGAGGTGTGGGCCGGGGTGTCCGCGGCGGGTGCCGCGTTCGGGCCCCGGGCCCGGATGGACGCCCTGCTCGCGCTGCGCCGGGCGGCGCGGGCCTGGCCCGCGCTCTCCCCGCTGCTCTCCGCGGCCGTCCCCGACGCGGTCGACCTCGCCGACGAGGAGATCACCGAGCTGTTGGGCCCCGCGGCCCGCGCGCTCGCCGCGACGGGGGTCCGCGTCCACTGGCCGCGCGAGCTCGCGAACCGGCTCACCGCCCGCGCCGTCATCGGCCCACCGGGCGCACACGACCGAGCCGAAGGAGCCCCGGACGCAAGGGACTTCAACGCATACGGCGAGCCGAACGCCGGGCAGGACGGGCCCGGCGCACGCGACGGACACGGCGCGCGCGACCGGGGGAACGGCCTCCCCTCACTCCTCTCCGCCGACGCCCTCCTCTCCTTCGACTGGCGCTTCGCCGTCGGCGACCGGGAGCTCACGCGTGCCGAGCTCGACCGGATCGCCGAGGCGGGCAGGCCGCTCGTACGCCTCCGGGACCAGTGGGTGCTCGTCGATCCCGAGGAGCTGCGGCGGGCCCGTACGTACCAGGACCACAAGCTCACCCCGGTCGACGCGCTGGGCGCCGTGCTCACCGGCACCACCGAGGTCGACGGGCGCAGGGTCGAGGTCGAGGCGACCGGCTGGGTGGAACGGCTGCGGGCCCGGCTCGCCGATCCGGAGGGCGGCGCGCAGGAGATCGCCCAGCCCGCCGCGCTCGCCGCCACCCTGCGCGACTACCAGCTGCGTGGCCTCGGCTGGCTGCACCGGATGACCTCGCTCGGGCTCGGCGGCTGTCTCGCCGACGACATGGGCCTGGGCAAGACGATCACCCTGATCGCCCTCCACCTGCACCGGCAGACCGACCCGGATTCCGCGGGCCCCACCCTGGTGGTGTGCCCGACCTCGCTGATGGGCAACTGGCAGCGCGAGATCGAGAAGTTCGCACCCGGCACGCCCGTGCGCCGCTTCCACGGACCCGCGCGCGACCTGGACGCCCTCGCCGACGGCGAGTTCGTCCTCACCACGTACGGCACGATGCGGCTCGACGCGCGGCGACTCGCCGAGCGCTCCTGGGGCCTGGTCGTCGCGGACGAGGCCCAGCACGTCAAGAACCCGTACTCGGCGACCGCCCGCGCGCTGCGCACCGTCCCGGGCGCGGCGCGGGTGGCGCTGTCCGGCACGCCGGTGGAGAACAACCTCTCCGAGCTGTGGGCGATCCTCGACTGGACGACGCCGGGGCTGCTCGGCGGGCTCGGCGCGTTCCGCACCCGCTTCGCCGCCGCCGTCGAGGGCGGCCGCGATCCGGCGGCGGCCGAACGGCTCGCGTCGCTCGTGCGCCCGTTCCTGCTGCGGCGCCGCAAGTCGGATCCGGGGATCGCCCCCGAGCTGCCGCCGAAGACGGAGACCGACCGGGCCGTGGCACTGACCAAGGAGCAGGCGGGACTGTACGAGGCCGTCGTCCGGGAGACGCTGGCCGCCATCGCCGAGGCCGACGGGATGGAGCGGCGGGGCTTGGTGGTCAAGCTGCTCACGGGCCTCAAGCAGATCTGCAACCACCCGGCGCAGTACCTGAAGGAGGACAGCCCCCGGGTGGAGGGCCGCTCGGGCAAGCTGGAGCTGCTCGACGAGCTCCTCGACACGATCCTCGCGGAGGGGGCGAGCGTCCTCGTCTTCACGCAGTACGTGCAGATGGCGCGGCTCCTCGAAGCACACCTCGCCGCGCGTGGCGTGCCCACGCAGTTCCTGCACGGCGGCACGCCGGTCGCCCAGCGGGAGTCGATGGTCGCCCGCTTCCAGGACGGCGAAGTCCCGGTCTTCCTGCTGTCGTTGAAGGCGGCGGGCACCGGGCTCAACCTGACCCGGGCCGAGCACGTCGTGCACTACGACCGGTGGTGGAACCCGGCGGTGGAGGCGCAGGCCACCGACCGCGCGTACCGGATCGGCCAGACCCAGCCGGTGCAGGTGCACCGGCTGGTCGCCGAGGGCACGATCGAGGACCGGATCGCGGACATGCTGGAACGCAAGCGCGAGCTGGCGGACGCCGTGCTCGGCGGGGGCGAGGCGGCCCTGACGGAACTGACCGACACGGAGCTCGCGGAGCTGGTGCGGCTGCGCGGGGAGGACGGACGATGAGCGGGTACGGGACCGAGGATGAGCGGACCTTCGCGGCGCTGCCCCGGGTGCAGGGTTCGGTCTTCGCCCGGACCTGGTGGGGCCGGGCGTGGCTGCAGGCGCTGGAGGACACGGCGCTCGACGGGCAGCAGCTGAAGCAGGGTCGGCGACACGCCCGGGCGGGGGCGGTCGGTGCGGTGTCGGTGCGGCCGGGCCGGATCACGGCCGTGGTGCAGGACCGCGACGGCACGGCGTACCGCAGCGACGTGCTGCTCCAGGAGCTGTCCGAGGCGGAGTGGGACCTGCTGCTCGACCTGGCGGTGGACAGCGCGGGGCACATCGCGGCGCTGCTCGACCGGGAGATGCCCCCGCACCTGGTGGAGGACGCGGCGGCGGCCGGCCTCGAACTGCTGCCGGGTGTCGGCGACTTGGAACCGGAGTGCGCCTGCGAGGCGTGGGACCACTGCCCGCACACGGCGGCACTCTGCTACCAGGTGGCGCGGCTGCTCGACGAGGATCCGTTCGTGCTCCTGCTGATGCGGGGGCGCGGGGAGCGGGCGCTGCTCGACGCGCTCCAGGAGCGCAGCGCGGCGCGCGCCTCCGGGGCCGAGGGCCCGGAGGGGGCCGCCGGGGCGAGCGGGTCCGATGCCTCGGGCGGGGTGACGCCGGCGGGTGTGGGCGGCCGGTCGCACGCGGCGGGCGTGCCGGCGGAGGAGGCGTTCGCGGCCGGGGGCATCCTGCCGCCGCTGCCCGACCCGCCGGTCCCGCCCGCGGCGCCGGGTGAGCCTCCGTCGCTCGACACCGAGAACGGCCCGGAGCCCGGGATCGACCCGGCGGCACTGGAGTTCCTGGCGGCGGACGCCGCGGCCCGGGCCCTGCGCATGCTCGCCGGCGCCCTCGACGACGCCCCGCTCTCGCCGTCCCAGGACGCGGTACGGCTCGCCGCGGCCGACCCCGTGTCGTGGATCGCGGCACGACTCGCCGAGGGGTCCGGGCGCGGGCCGGCCGAGCTCGATCTGGCCGTGCGGGCGTGGCGGTTCGGCGGCGCGGCGGCGCTGGCGGTCCTGGAGGAGGAACAGGCCCCGGCGCCCGAGGCGCTGGTGCGGGCGGGCGCGCAGCTCGCGGAGGCCTGGGAGGACGGCGAGCGGCCCGGGCTGCGGACGGTCGGCGCCGGCCGCTGGACGGTCGCCGGGGCGGACGCCCAGCTGCGGCTCGGCGCGGACGGCCGCTGGTGGCCGTACCGCAAGGAACACGGCCGCTGGACCCCGGCGGGCCCGGCGGAACAGGACCCGGCGGCGGCGCTCGCGGCGGTGGCGGCGCCCTGACGGGGGCCGCACCGCCGCCGGGCCGCGTCACTGGAGCGGCGCGGTCAGCTTCCGGCCCGAGCCGGAGGGGGCGGCGAGGCTGCAGACGGCGGTGTCGTCGCCGAGCAGGTAGCTGGTGCGGTACGGGTACTGGACGAAGGTCGTCCAGCGGGTGCCGAGCGGCTGGTCCGCGGCCTTGCGGCGGAGCAGCCCCCGGCACAGGACAGCGGCCTCGTCCCGTACCGCGCCGTCGTCGGCGTACCGGCCCGTGAGCCGCAGCCGGGCGACGACCTCGGCGTCGTGCGGCGTGTCGCAGGTGCGACGGACGATCGTGCCGGGCGCGTCGCGGTCGATGTCGAAGCAGTCGCCGACACGCAGCCGGTCGTACGGGGTGCCCGAGGGCGCCTTCGAGTGGCTCGGGGTGGACCGCGGGGGCGCTGTCGTCCCGCCGGTCGCCGCGGGGGTGGAACCGGAGCCGGAGCCGGAGCGGGTGGGTGACGAGGAGGCGGTGCGGACCTGGCGCGGCTTCGCCGATCGGGTCGGCGCCACCGTCCGCGTCGGCAGGGGCGAGGGGCTCTCGCCCTGCGCGGAGGGATGCTGGCCGGGCGTGTCGTACGGCGTGTCGGCACGCCCTCCGGCGGGTCCCGCGTCCGGCGGCGGCGCCGTGTCGGCCGCGGCGCGCGCGGGGCCGACGGCGCGCGGCGCGCGGGCGTCGGTGCCGCCGCGCGCGGTGAAGGCGACGGAAAGGAGCAGGACCGCGGCGAGCGCCGCGACGAGCAGAGCACCGGCGCCCGGCCGCCGAGGGGCCCGGGCGCCGCGGGACGGGGATGCCGTCGGCGGGTGGAGCATAGGGAACAGGTTCACCCGGCATCGCCCATGTGGCGAGCGATATCCGTGACTTGGGCACCGCTCGTACAGAACCGTGACAATCCCGCTGCTGGGGCGAGACCCTGATCACGGCCCGAGGAGCGGGGCCCGGACTGCGCGAACCGGCGGTCCGGGGACGGCGGCGACGGACACCTCCGCGCAAACCGGGACAGGTGCTCGGCAGGCGCCCGGCAGGTGCCGAGCTGGCGCCGGGACAGGCGCCAGGCGGGCGTCGGCCAGGCATCGGCCGGGCACCGGGGCAAGCCCCTGGACCGTACGGATCAGAGCCCGAGCTGGCGCTCGGCTCCCTCGACGGTCTGGGCGAGCAGGACGGCGATGGTCATCGGGCCGACGCCGCCGGGCACGGGTGTGATGAGGGAGGCGCGCTCGGCGGCGCTGTCGAAGTCGACGTCGCCGACGTTGCCCGGGTTGTAGCCGGCGTCGATCACCACGGCGCCCGGCTTGATGTCCTCACCCTTGATGAACTGGGGCTTGCCGACGGCGGCGACGAGGATGTCGGCCTCGCGGATGGCGGCGGAGAGGTCCGTGGTGCGGGAGTGGCAGTAGGTGACGGTGGCGTCGCGGCCGAGGAGCAGCAGACCGGCCGGCTTGCCGAGGATGGCGCTGCGGCCGACGACCACGGCCCGCTTGCCGCTGAGCTCGACGTCGTACGCGTCGAGCAGGCGCATGATGCCGCCGGGCGTGCAGGAGACGAAGCCGGGCAGACCGAAGCCCATGGCGGCGAAGGAGGCCATGGTGACGCCGTCGACGTCCTTCTCCGGGGCGATGGCCTCGAAGGCGGCGCGCTCGTCGATGTGCGGGCCGACGGGGTGCTGGAGCAGGATGCCGTGGACCTCGGGGTCCTCGGAGAGCGCGGTGATCGCCGCGACGAGCTCTTCGGTGGTGGTGTCGGCGGGCAGCTCGACGTGCTTGGAGCGGATTCCGGCCTTCGCGCACCGGTTCTGCTTCATCTTGACGTACGTGACGGAGGCCGGGTCGGCGCCGACGAGGACGGTGGCCAGACAGGGGGTGACACCGGTGCGGCGGGTGATCTCGGCGGCGCGGGCGGCGGTCTCCTCGACCGTGCGGCGGGCGAGCGCTGTGCCGTCCATGAGGCGGGCGGTGCTGGTGGACATGGGCCACTCCTGGGCGTCGACGATGACCGGTGGATGCCCAGGCGCGCGACCGCGACACGGCCGCGCGGGTGAGCGCGTCCGCCGGGCCGCTCCCCGGTGGTGATCCACCTCAAGCGCCAGTCACGGCCCGGCACCACTGTACGTGACGGTCACCGTGACGGGTACCGGACAGGCGGCATATGCGAGGCCGCACGGACGCTTGTCGGCGCCTCGCGCGCGCACGACGATGACGTGGACGATGACGTCCACGAGGCGAACGGCCTCGCCGGGGAGGCCGAGTTGAGCGGTGCGGTGACGGGTGCGGCGGGGGCGGCGGGAACGCCGGGGGCGGGGGCTGCGGCGGATCCGGCGGGGCGGGCGGCGGACGGACTGGATTCGCGTGCCGGCGCCGGTTCCGCTGCCGGTGCCGGCGCTGGTGCCGGTGCCGGTGCCGTACGCCGGGCGCATGAGGCGTTCACGGCCGGGGGTGCGCTCGGTGTCCCGCCGGTGCGGCCGCTGGTCGCTGAGTCGTGGCGGCGCTCGGTGCGGGCGCGGGTGAGCCCGGACGGCGCGGCGCGGGTCGAGCTCGACGAGGAGGAGCTGGCGGGGCACCGGGAGGAGCATCCGCTGGCGGCGGCGATGCCGGTGATCCGGGAGCTGATGGGGGCGTACGCGCGGGACGGCGAGCATCTGATCGCGGTCTGTGACGCGGCGGGGCGGATGCTGTGGGTGGAGGGGCACCCGGGGACGCTCCGGAGCGCGCGCCGGATGAACTTCGTGCCGGGGGCGCGCTGGTCCGAGACGGCGGCGGGCACCAACGCACCGGGGACCGCGCTCGCCGTGGACCGGCCGGTTCAGGTGTGCGCGGCGGAGCACTTCCAGCGCCCGGCGCAGGCGTGGACGTGTGCGGCGGCTCCGGTGCACGACCCGCGCAGCGGGCGGCTGCTCGGCGCGGTGGACATCACGGGTGGGGAGGGTCTGGCGCATCCGCACAGCCTGGCGTTCGTGCAGGCGGTGGCGCGGGCGGCGGAGTCGCAGTTGGCGCTGCTGTCCCCTGCCCCGGCCGGGGCAAGGCCGCGGCTCTCGGCGCTGGGCAGGGACGAGGCGCTGTTGCGGGTGGCGGGGCGGCGGCTGCGACTGACCCGCAGGCACAGCGAGATCCTGACGGTGCTGGCGCACCGGCGGGAAGGTGTGGGCGGCGACGAACTGCTGACGTTGCTCTACGAGGACGAGTCGGTGACCCCGGTGACCTTGCGGGCGGAGATGTCCCGGCTGCGGGGGCTGCTCGGAGCGGAGCTGCTGGCGTCGCGCCCGTACCGGCTGACCGGGGAGGTCGACGCGGACTTCCTGGCGGTGGACCGGCGGCTCGCCTCGGGGGCGCTGGCGACGGCGCTCGGGGAGTACGCGGGGCCGCTGCTGCCGGGGTCGCGGGCACCGGGGGTGGTGCGTCTCCGGGAGCGGCTGGCCGGGCGGCTGCGGGCGGCGCTGGTGGACCGGGCCGACCCGGGACTGCTCGCGGACTGGGCGTACAGCGCGTGGGGTGAGGACGACGTGACGGTGTGGCGGGCGCTGGCCGCGGCCGTACCGGCGGCGCAGGCTCCGGCCGTACGGGCGCGGCTGACCGCGCTGGACGCCGAACTGTCGGCGGGCGCAACGGGGTTGCAACGTCGGTCCGCACAGACTCGCCGCTGAGCACAGCCGGCCAGGGACGGCCGGCGCGGTACGAGGAGGCCCTGCCCATGACGCGTTACGCCGCACCCGGCACCGAGGGTTCGATCATGTCGTACGAGCCCCGCTACGACCACTGGATCGGCGGTGAGTACGTCGCCCCGGCGCGGGGCCGGTACTTCGAGAACCCGAGTCCGGTCGACGGCCGGGCGTTCACGGAGGTGGCCCGCGGTACGGCCGAGGACGTGGAGCGCGCGCTGGACGCGGCGCACGCGGCGGCGCCGGGCTGGGGCCGTACGTCACCGGCGGAGCGCGCCCAGGTGCTGCTGCGGATCGCGGACCGGATGGAGGCGAACCTGGAGGCGCTGGCGGTCGCCGAGAGCTGGGAGAACGGCAAGCCGGTGCGCGAGACGCTGGCGGCGGACATCCCCCTCGCCATCGACCACTTCCGCTACTTCGCGGGTGCGCTGCGCGCCCAGGAGGGCTCGCTGAGCGAGCTCGACGAGGACACCGTGGCGTACCACTACCACGAGCCGCTGGGGGTCGTCGCCCAGATCATCCCGTGGAACTTCCCGATCCTGATGGCGGTGTGGAAGCTGGCGCCCGCGCTCGCGGCGGGGAACGCGGTCGTCCTCAAGCCGGCCGAACAGACGCCGGTCTCCATCCACTTCTGGCTGAGCCTGGTCGCCGACCTGCTGCCGCCGGGCGTGCTGAACATCGTCAACGGCTTCGGCGAGGAGGCGGGCAAGCCCCTGGCGTCCTCTCCCCGCGTCGCGAAGATCGCCTTCACGGGCGAGACGTCGACGGGCCGGCTGATCATGCAGTACGCGGCGGAGAACCTGAAGCCGGTCAGCCTGGAGCTGGGCGGCAAGTCGCCGAACATCTTCTTCGACGACGTGTGGGCGGCGGACGACGACTTCCGCGACAAGGCGCTCGAAGGCTTCACCATGTTCGCCCTCAACCAGGGCGAGGTCTGCACCTGCCCCTCCCGCGCCCTGATCCAGGGCGGCCACTACCGCGAGTTCCTGGAAGCGGCCGTGGCCCGCACGGAACTGATCCTCCCCGGGCACCCCCTGGACACGGCGACGATGATCGGCGCACAGGCCTCCGACGACCAGCTCCAGAAGATCCTCTCGTATCTGGAGATCGGCCAGCAGGAGGGCGCCAAGATCCTGACGGGCGGTCAGCGCCTTGAATACGACGGCGAGTTGGCGGGCGGCTACTACGTCCAGCCGACCATCTTCGAGGGCGACAACCACATGCGGATCTTCCAGGAGGAGATCTTCGGCCCGGTCGTCGCCGTCACGTCCTTCACCGACTTCGACGACGCCATCCGCACGGCCAACGACACCCTGTACGGCCTCGGCGCCGGCGTCTGGACCCGCGACACCACCACCGCCTACCGCGCGGGCCGCGCCATCCAGGCGGGCCGCGTCTGGACCAACTGCTACCACGCGTATCCCGCCCACGCGGCCTTCGGCGGCTACAAGCAGTCGGGCGTGGGCCGGGAGACCCACAAGATGATGCTGGACCACTACCAGCAGACGAAGAACCTGCTGGTGTCGTACTCCCCGAAGAAGCTCGGCTTCTTCTAGAGGCACGAAAAGAGGCGCCTGACCTGGTCTTTTACCCGTCAGGCGCCTCTCGCTCGCGCCTCCCAGGGCGAAGCCGAGTCTGCGTCGAAACTCCCAGTTCCTCCCACCGGTGTCCCACTCCTGACCAGCGCTTCCGGACCAGTCACGGACCAAAACTCCGACTCAGCCCGCAGGAGCCTCACCTCGGCTGACGCGCTCCCACTCCTCCATGGACTGCTCGATGAGGCGGTTGGCCTGCTCCCGCACGCCGTCCAGGAACTTGGCGTAGTGACGGAATAGAACCTCGATGCTCTGACCCGCGCGGCGAGCGCATTCGGCTGGGTCCACACCGGAGTACAACCAGAACGAGATGCCGGCGTGCCTGAGATCGTAGGGACGCTTGGCCAGCCCGGAGCTGAGCTCCATGCGTGTCAGTACGTACTTCCGAGCCCGCGCCCACGTCGTGCCATAGGCCGATGGGTCCACGTAGTTGCCGGCCTGGTTCCGGAACAGCCGGCCGTCCGGTGCCACGCCGAAGCGGTCGATGTGTGCACGGAGGAGATGTACGAACTGCGGAGGGATGGGCACGGGCCGAGTGGCGGTAGCTGCGCGGCGCTTGAGCGAGTGCACCTCATGCACCGCGCCGTCATCTGTCCACTCCTTGCCTGCGGTGACAACACCGCCCGACAGGTTGAGCATGCCCCACCCGGTCTCGGGAAGATGGCACTGCTCAAGCCGGAGGTGAATGACCTCCGCCGGCCGCATCGCCGCGTAGTACATGCAACCGAAGAACGCCTCCAGATGAGGGCCGCGCCCGCGCTGCTGAGCAACTGCCGCGAGTAGCCGCGCAACCTGTGCCGGATTGGGAACTGCAGCCAGGTCAACCTCCTCGTTGACCGCCGGAGCGTTCCACCGGAGGCCGTTGAGGGGATTCTCCGCGAAGTAACCTTTCTCCACTGCTGTGTTGAGCACTTCATTGAACGCAGCCCTCTTGCGCCGTGCCGTCTTGGCCGCAGCGGCCTTTCCGTCCAACTTGCGGCACAGGGCGTCAAGCGCCCGTCGCAGCACATCGGCTTCCGCGAGATCGCCGACAGGCAAGGAGTTCCGCTTCATCCAATCCAGGGCCCTCCGCCACTCCTCCGTCGGCTCCTCAGCCCATGCGTTCTTATTGAACGCCCACGAGTACAAGGCGCGCCGTAGCACCCGCGGCTCCGAGTAGGTTGAACTCGGGGGCACCAGGGCAGGCGTGATAGTGGCGAACGCATCAGCCAGGGTGCGGCGAGTGTTCCCTGGCGTGCGGTCCCATCGCTGATCGAGGTATTCGTGGGCGAGGTCGTACCACGTCGTCCGCTGCTTGATGGCTCGCAGCTCGGACACCGGCAAACCCGTGTGCAAGTCGAACGGCTCGCCCTCACGCGCTGCGGTCATGAGCTTCGCTCGCCTGCTCTCAGCGAGCGCGGCCGTCATAAAGGATTCGGACTTCTCGCGCCCGTCAACCGTCCACCGGACCATAAACGGTTTGCGCCGGTCGGGGCGCTCCCGTATGTCCCAGAACCGGACGTTGTAACTCAGCGCCAATTGTCAGTTTCAGGTCCAGCCACCCCCGGTCAGCGATTACCGAGCAGCAACGCCGCAGGACGCCGGGATTATTTCCCGAGGGAGCCCCGCCACCAAGGGATCGGCATTTCCCGAGCTGCGACATCGGCGCCGCGCCGTTACCAGGCCCGAGCCGTGCAGGCACAGGCAGCCGCTGACCAGCCCGTCACCGCCGTCTTCCACGGGGCACAACACTCAGTCCCACCGGGAGGGCGGGGGGTCGTGCCACATGGCACCGCCGACGGGGACGCGAGAGCGAAAACCTTTCCTCTCAAAGGGTGCCAGGAGAGTCGCGCCAGGGACGCCACGGGGCGGCCATGGGGTCACCCGGATGGTCGGCGCCCGGGGAGAGTTGTCGCCCGGCGTTCCTCCATGTCTGGGGGTTGCAACTCTAGGGTCGCTCTTTCGACTGAAGATCACGGAAGGCGCCTGGCAGAGCGCGCTCAGGTGTCGATACTGCGGTCATGTCAACGTTTCCAGACGGCAACTTCACGATCGTGAACAACGAGACCGGCCGTTGTGTCCGCGTACGGCTGGGCAGGACCAAGGACGTCAGTGACTGGCAGGCAGGCACCAAGTACCTCCAGCACGTCACCGAAAAGCCGGCCCTGCAGCTGGGAGAGCCCGACGGCAGTCCGGCGACCGCTTGGTGGTTCAGCACCACCGACGACGCGGCAGAGCGCCGCCCGGTCAACCAGATCGTCAGCCATGCCGTCGGCGAGTACCAGAACATCGGCAATCACTGTGTATGGCTGAACCTCCAGGCACGCCCCACCGCCGAGGACCGCAGGCGCGCAGCCGACGAGTTCCGGCACAAGCTGAACGACATGCCCCGCGACCTCAAGGAGAAGCTCGCCGTACTGCTGCCCGCAGCGTTCAAGGCGGAGGCTGAAAACGAGCTGGGGGCCCACGCGAGCCTGCACGAGATCCTGGACCTCTGGCACCGCTACTGCGCCTCCCTCACGTTCCCCGAACACAACGTCGAGGAGGACCCGGAGGGCCCCGAAGCCGCGCAGTCCTACATGGACGCGGCAGCGGAGGAAGGAATCCACCCACCGGCAGTCACGTCCGACAGAACGTGGACGAGGATGTACGGCTGCGGCGCGAGCCGCGGCAAGAACAACACCTACCGGTGGGCGTACGACGGCACCCACATCTACGGCGCGGACAGCGAGACGGTGCCGAGCGATCGGACCTACTGGACCGACGACGGCGGCTACCTGGTCGGCAAGAGCAAGGGCGGCCCCGGTCAGACCTGGACCCTCGCCGCCTGGAAGCCCACCACGCAGACCCAGACCGATCCGGTCAAGGCCATCGCGCTCACCGGCCTGTTCGGACCCATCGCCGGCCTCCTCGGCAGCTGACGCCGCGACAACATCCGCCCCCGACAGCGGGTGCGGCAATCCCGGTGGCGGAATGAACCCGCCGTATGCCTCCTCCTCTATTACAGACCGCTTTCGGAGGAACTGCGCCACCGGTCGGCCATGCAGCGGAGATGGCGCCATGTGAAACACGGGACTCTCCGATCGCCGTACGCCACCACCGGCACGGCGCGGATGGGTCGGCGTGGGACACCCAGGAGCACGCTGCGGCCACCGGCCAGCGTGCCGTGCCGGTGGTGAGCCGGGTGCGTCTCAGGCCTGGCCATCTGCTGGGGATTCGGGGGTTAGCGGCCGGCTGGCGGCGATGGCTTCGATGACGAGCTGAGTGCCGGTGCCCTGGTCGCTGACCTGGTCCGCGTGGCGCAGGTCGCGCCAGGCACGGGACTCGCTCCCCCTAACGCCGAGCCGAGGACCCTGCTGTCGCATGGCCCGCGCAGGTGGGGGCGGACGACATCAGCGCCGCCCTCACTCAGATCGGATACGGTTCATCCGCTCGCGGGCGAGGCGGAGGGTGCCACGGGGCATTTACGAAATTCAAGCACAATTCAGCCTCGCGCCGACAGGACGGATATAGCCAAGGCCGTAGCCACGCAGCTCGGTTCAGCCCCGCGCGGGCAGGGCGGGCCCCGGCGTCGCCAAGGTCCCCGAGAAGCACGGAGGTTCAGCCTCGCGAGCGCGGAGCTGCACCGGAGTACGAAGACGACGAATTCGCGAAGGCCGCGTCCGCCCTGCCCACGCTGGGCTGAACCGGCGAGCGTCGTTCGGGGCGCCCTTGACTTGACGTGCGCTTCGCCTAGCGCTCCAGGCGCCCGGCATCGTCCCAGGTCAGACACCAAAGTCCTGCTGGAGTACTAAGCGGTCTTGCGTAAGTCTGTTTCTGCTGCGCGGAGTTGGCTGTTGTGGTAGGCGAGGGCTTGGTCGACGGTGGCTTGCAGTTCGGTGATCCAGGGGTAGGCGCGGATGGGGATGTCCTCGTACTTCACCGGCCGCCACACCCGCTCGATCCGGTTCAGCTCCGGGCTGTAGGGCGGCAGGTAGTACAGGGTGATCCCGTGGGCCTGCAGGTGCGGCCGGGCCGCCTTCACTAGGCGGCTGACGTGGGCAGACGCGTTGTCCGGGACGACGGTCCGTTGTCTGGGCGGGCTGTCAGGCGGCGGGGCGGTCTTGAAAGACTCCGGGCCTTCGGGCAGGCCGGCGATGCGGGTGCACAGGCAGTCGAGCAGCACGTCGGCGGTGATCTTCCCGGTGGTGGTGCGGAAGACCAGTCGCGGGTCGGGGCCGTCGACGCTCAGGGCGCCGAGGGCGTTGACTCGTCTGCCGGAGGTGCCTTCCTGCAGGGCGAGCGCGCGGGTGCCGCGGCGGGCCCAGGTGTAACCGGCGGTCGGCGGAAGCGGCCGCGATCGTGGCCGCTTCCTGGGAAGACACAGTTGCCGAGCACAAGCGGCGGCGGGAGCTGCAGGAGATCAGTGCCCGTCTGGTGCTGATCACTATCTGTCTCGCCCACCGTCAGGGTCCTGTTCAAGGGCCATGGCGCCCTCCTCGTCGACGGGCCCCTCTCCTGCCCCATCGTGTCGGCCCATGCGACCACCGGACTCGACGAGAAAGCTGTACGCGACATGGACGACAGCGGCGAGTTCCGCAACCTGATCGCCAGCCGGGAACCGCACTTCCTCAAGCTCAAAGAGCCCGCGGACGAGCGGGGCGCGATCAGGCTCCAGCGCCCGGCCGGCGAGCCCTCGCCCGCCGTGACGTGTCTCCGCCTCCACCAGGCCCACCGCGTCCCGGTGCCCCGCGGCCGTTGTGGACCTCACCAACAGGCAGGACACCGCCGCACACAGCGCGGCCAAGTCCACCGTCCCTACCCGCCGAGGCACTTCGGTGGAGCTGGAGACACCCGCCTTGGCTATCGGTGCGGAACAATCAGTCACGTAGGCATCGTTAGGAATATGTGGGGGCGCAGTGAGCGTAGGCACCGTCAGTCTCGGAGTGGTGTTCGTCCATGGACTCTTCTCATCGGAGGAGACATGGGATCCGCTCGTTCGACTCCTGGCGTCCGACGAGAAGATGGATTCCATCACGGTGAGAAGGTTTGGTTACGGATCTCCCAAACTCCGCCGTCTTCGACCTGATCGTCGCACCGCCGACTACAACGATCTTGCGGAGCGCCTGAAGGCGTTCTTGCACTACGATGCGTCAGGGCATGATCGTTTGGTCCTTGTCGGCCACAGTCAAGGCGGGCTAATCGTCCAGCGCTACCTCGCACGGATGATCAACGAGGGGCAAGGCCAGGAACTCACCAGAATCTGAGGGGTCATGCTGTTTGCGTGCCCAAACGACGGCTCCGACTTCATGTTGCCGCTTCGCCGCGCATGGTGGCGAGGGAACCCCCAAGTGCGCGCACTGGCGCCGCTCGATCCGGATGTGAAGGACGCCCAACGCACGGTCCTCAACCAGATCGTCCAAGCCGAGGTGACTGGCTCCTCCTCGTGCCACATTCCGTTCTGGGTCTTCGGAGGAGACGAGGACAACGTCGTCCCCCGTGCCTCCGCTCAAGGGGTCTTCCCCAATGTCTTCATGCTGCCAGGAGACCACTCCACCATCATCAAACCCGCATCACATCAGGCCCTTGCCTACGTCGTCCTCCGCAAGCATCTTCTGGACGTTCAACGACAGGAAGACCCTACGGCCCCGACCACTGCCACCTCGATCTCCTCCCCGATTGAACCACCTGCCGCTCCATGGGGGGACCAGGCAAAGGCTAAGCGGATCTTGGATGTCTTGCCTCCTTACGCCGACTGGCTAAAGACACTGCGCACCCAGCACTTCTTCGTCGTCAGCGGCCGAATCAACCGGCTCTTCCACGAGGCCGCTGACGCTTTCAGGAACGACCCCCTCAACTTCAACGACCTAGAGCTGCGTAAAGCAGCCACGGCATGCAGCCAAGCTGTTTTGGACCTTAGCGAGGCGATGATCGACCTTCTCTTCACCGACCGTGTCGACCTCAAGGCGTCTGAGATTCTGCCAGCGGGAGAAAGAGAAGACGCATGGACCCTCGTCCTCGGCGAGCACCAGCCCGGTAAAGACGAGCGACACCTGCATATGCTCCGTGGCGCCTTCTTCGAGGCCTACGACACCCTCCTTCGCCTCCTCAATGAGCGCCTGCTCGCGCCGGAACGGGACGCCGCCTCCACTGCCGCGAACTCGACCTCGCCTTTTACCGATCCTCCGACAGTAAGCAATGTGATCCCCCCGCAGCTACGTGTCGGCCAGGGTCTTCCGAGGTACGAACGCGAGCTGAGCATGGCGTACGAGCAACTGCAGCCAGCAAGACTCGGTGCGCCGGCCGCCGAGGCATACCTATCCGGCGTCACTGCCGTGCAACAATTCACTAACTCGGATTCCTCTGGCCATGGTTGGGTCCTCGCACTGAGGAACGGTCGGGCCATAGCTGTGAGTGAGCCGCTCTGGAATGCCCTTGTAAGCGCAGGACACTCAGCAGCAGACAGCGACCCGCTGGCTGCTGTCGGATACCCCACCGCCGCAGGGACCGATCCCACAGTGCTAGGCCCGGACATACAGCGCATCGCTCTCGAGGGCGGCAGCTGGGGCCCCGGCTCGCTTGTCCTGGCCCAGCACGGCTGGCGGTGGGAGCCCGAGGTAGGACTAGGTTTCCATCAGACACGTTCCGCCAGGAATTGGACCGCTGTCCAGCCTGCTCCCCAGTTGCGGATGCGAGTCGTCGTAACGCTGCCCTGGGACACCGCCCCGGACGCCATCACCACGGCTCGTCGCCGTGACCTCCAGACTGAACTCCGCCTAGGCCGTCTCGCACACGTGGTGGCCGCGCTGTCACTGAGGAGAGGAGCGGAACTTCCCGCAGATCTCTGGGCCCCGGGACCGCACCGCAACGCGATCGACTCCATCAGCTACTCGACGACCATCGCCACCCCGGATGGACGGCAGGCCTTGGCCGGGGCGGTCATGGCATCTCTGCCGAACACGCCTCAGTCATCGGAGACAGTGACCTGTGCCGAGGTTACGATCCAGGACACCGCTGCCTGGGCAGCGCTTCTCCCCTCAGGTACCTCAACCAAGCTCACACTCGAGGAGGTGGAGTCGGTCTTGCAGACAGCCTGGCTGACAGCCGCGGACCCTCTGCCAGCGGCTACCTGCGACATCACGACCAAGCGATGGGCAGGTGCACCCACGATCGAACTGCGCCTGAGCGCAGAAGGGCCCCACGATCAACCCCGTGTCGACCTCGGCACTCTGATCGACCTCAGCGTGCTAGGGCCGACCGATCGCAGTCCCCTACACGAAATGGCGGTGACGATCACCGCTTCTCCGATGTTGGAACACGAGGAACGGCAACTGCTGCTACGGCGTGCTCTCATCCACATGTTTCAAGGTTTCGGATATGTCGAGGCAGACGAACACCTCTTCACGTGACTCATAGATACCTGCGCTGTTCCTGAAAGAGTGTTTTGTCCTGTCGGGGGTGTTTGGTAAGTCGCGCGGTGTCAGCGGGTTGGGGCCATGCACGGAGGCGTGTGAGGATCCGCCCGTGGAGTGCGATGTGTGTGGACGGGTGATGTGGCGATGGCCGGTGCAGCCGGCTGTGTCGGAAGAGGAGATCTGGTCCTGTTCCTGGTGTCATGCCGCCACGCATGTGGGTGGCGAGTGGTTCGAGGTCTCGCGGCCGCCGTACTTGCCCGTGGGGATGCGCTGGGAGAGGGCCGTCGCGGACGGCCTTTCCGCCGACGTCTCCCACGCCTACGGCATCTTCGACAGGACGCTCTGCGGAATCCAGGTAGCCGGCATGTCTCCGTCGGATTATTGGTGGCCGCCGGATCGGGAGAACGCCTGTGGCGCCTGCCGGGAGGCGGCGGGGGCGATCGATGACCGCTGGCCGCAGGCAATGAGGGGCGAGGACGCGCGGGTCAGCGTTGCCCGGCGGCTATGAGTCCTTCCAGTTCGGAGTCGACTCTCGGGTGAGCCTGCGGCTCATCAGGTCGATCATCGCGATGCGGATCATCGCTTCGGAGCGGTGCGGGTGGGTTTCGTAGTCGCGGGCGAGGCGGCGGTGGTTCATGAGCCAGCCGAAGGTCCGCTCGACGACCCAGCGCCGCGGGATGACCTTGGAGCCCTTCTGGCCCGGGTCGCGGCGGGTGACCTCGACGTCGATGCCGAGGATGGCGCCGTGTTCGATGGCCTTGGTTCGATAGCCGGTGTCGGCCCATGCCTTGGTGATCGTGGGGTGGCCTTGGCGATGTGGGAGAGCAGGTGGATGCCGCCGGCGTTGTCGGAGACGCTGGCCGCGGTGACCCAGACCGCGAGGAGGAGGCCGAGGGTGTCGACGCCGATATGGCGCTTGCGTCCGGCGATCTTCTTGCCCGCGTCGATGCCTTGCCCGGCGGTCGGGACGTTGGCAGAGGTCTTGACGCTCTGGGCGTCCAGCACGCACGCGCTCGGTTCGGCATCCCGGCCTGCGGCCTCCCGCACTAGCCGGCGGAGCAGGCCGTTGAGCTGGTCGAACACGCCGTCCTTCTGCCAGGCCGCGAAGTATCCGTAGACGGTTTCCCACGGCGCGAAGTCGTGGGGAAGGTAGCGCCAGGGGATCCCGGTCCGGTCCACATACAAGACCGCGTCCATGATCCGACGCAGGTCGTGCTCGGGCGGCCGCCCGATGTCCAGGCCCTTCCCTCGCCGCTCGGCCCACCAGGCCGACAGAATGGGCTCAAGCAGTTCCCATCGGGCATCGGACAGGTCACTCGGATACGGCCGCTGTCGGGACATGTTTCGATAGTTCCGTCGGCAGACACGCAGCCACAGGGCGCAAACAGGGGTGACGGGGGGCGCCTTGGGATCAGACAGGAGCGAACGGGCGGAAACGTCTCCGGCGATCGAGTCAGCCGTCTCTCACATCACGGATAGCGACCCTAGCCTCAGCAGTCCCAGCCCACTCGGCCACCCATATAGGCGTCAAAAACCCCCGACGGGACAAAACGCTCTTTGAGACCGCGTTTGAGATCTGCCACGCCGTGTGGCCAGTGGGGTCGTTGGAACCGTCTGCGCCACCAAAGCCCGGGCCGGGGAGCAACTCCGACCTGGGCTTCGGTGTGCTGCTGTGTCAGTGCCGGGTGGTCGGCGAGATCCGGGCGAGGACGGCTGTCGCCTGCGCCGGGTTGGCGCGGAGCCAGGCGGTCAGGTGCTCTCGGACGGCCTCGGTGACGCAGGCGCGGACGGGTCTGTTGCCCAGCCGGTCGCGGGTTGACCCCTCGAACTCGGGCCGATCGAGCTTCACCGACACGACTGCCGTCAGGCCCGCGCCGAGCTGAGCGGGGGTGAAGTCGGGGTCGGACGGGCTGATCAGCTGTTGCTCCCGGGCGTAGCCGGTGAGCGCGGCCGCCAGGCCGTCTCGGAAGCCGAGTTCGTGCGTGCCGCCGCCGGTGGTCGGCAGGCTGTTGGCGTAGCTTGCGATCCGTTCCTGGCGGGAGTCGCACCAGCGGAGGGCCACCTCCACTGTTCCCTCCATCTCGGAGTACTCGCGCTCGAAGCCGATCACGTCCGGGTGGAGCGGGGCGCTCTGTTCCGCGATGTAGTCCCTCGCGCCGTCCGGGAAGCGGAAGCGAACGGCCCGGGGCGCCGCAGGGTCGCGGTCATCGGTCAGGGTGATGTCCAACTCGCGGTTCAGGAAGGCCAGTTCCCTGAAGCGCTTGGTCAGTGTGTCGAACGAGAACTTCAGCGTCTCGAAGATCTCGGCGTCGGGCCGGAAGGTGATCACGGTCCCGCTGCCGTCGGCCGGCCCGGTGCGGGCGGGTACCCCGACAGGCACGCCTTGCTCGTACTGCAGCACCAAGTGGGCGCCGTCGCGCCGTACCTCTGCTGTCAGGCGGCTCGACAAGGCGTTGACGACGGCCAGTCCCATGCCGAAGTAACCGCCGAACAGCGAGTGTCGGTCTGCGGGCGGTGCCCCGCACCAGAGCTCGGTCAACCGAGTCTCCAACGGATGGTCGTCGGTGTGGCCGGCGTGCCCGACGGCAAGACCCGTGCCGTCGTCGGTGACACGGACGCTGCCGTCGGCGGTGAGGGTGATCTCGACACAGCCGGCGGTGCCGCCGAGGATCTCGTTCAGCGCCCGCTCGGCGGTCTCAAGCACCAGGTGGTGAAGGCCGCGCTCACCGACCGATCCGATGTACATCCCGGGCCGCTTCCGAACGGCCTCCAGGCCCTCCAGAACCACGATCGTGCTGGCGTCGTACGTCTTGGATTCCTCGTTCATGGTGCCCCCTCCGAGGGTGTTCGACAGAGCTCTCCCAACCTAGGAGATTCCCAGAAAAACACCAGGTCAGAGCCGAAATGGCGAGGCCCCGACAGGGCTCCTGAAGGGCAATCAGGAGGGTCGGGCGGGGAAGGGCGCGCGCTGCTGCGGGAGGGGCGTCGCGGCCCTCCGAGGACCGTTTGCGGCACCGTCTCGGGCGGCCACGGGATCATGAATTTCAAGAGTTTTCACCTCGGCCCGATGCGGCCAGCCGAGCGAACCGTTCGGCTTCGCACCCAGACGGCTGCGCAATCGGACGGTTTGACTGATCAGACCGCGCTTGGGGCCTTATGGTTCGGGCTTTGCCCTATTTCGTGGACACTCGCCCCGGACTCGGGGCACATGGAGCACCCACCCCACCGTGCTGCCCGTCCTAAAAGTGGAGACCTGCCCGGCGCTGCGTCCGGCTGGCGGCGCGTGGGGGCGCACACGCGCGTACGCGGGGAGCGTGCCCCCTGCCTTTCTCGCCAACTTCGCTTCACCGGGCAGAGAGCTGCGACCAGGGGTTTCTCCGGCTGCCGTGTGGTGCCCGGGTGGTGCGGACTCGGCCGGGGCGGCGATCGGTTCTCCGTGGCCACCTGGCCGTTCACCTCATGCTCGACCGCTGAGGGGAGGTCTTCGACGGGCGTGGCCGGTTTGGAGTGATCGCGGTGCGGTTCTCCCGGGTCAGTGTCGGTGGCCGCTGCTACATCCATGTCAGGAGGGTTCGCGTCGGTGCGGCCCTCATGTCGGGAGGGGACAGTTCATGCCGCCTGAGGGCTATCACCGGGTGCGGGGCCACATCCGCCGGAATCCGACCCGTCGGTCTTCGAAGAAGATGAGCCCGTGGCTGATCGGCGGCATCGCCGCCGTGGTGGTGCTGTGGGCGCAGTTCTTCGGATTCGAGGGGGCGGCGCCGGCACAGCCCCCCGCGCCCGGGGTGACGGCGACGCCGGCGGCGGGCCGCTGATGGGGCGGCGGCGGTTAGCGATCCGCCGGCCGCGCGGCACGGTCGAATACGGGGCGGCGGCCCTGGTCGCCGCAGCGGTGGCCTCCTTGGTGGTGCGGTTGCTCGTATGGGTGGGCGAGGCGCTGGTGCGGTGGTGGCCCATCGTGACTGTGCTCGCTCTCCTGGGATTCGCGGCCGGCGTCTGGCGGGCCGTAGCGGCAAGCCACGAGCACGCGGCGCGCGCACGGCGTTTGTCGGTCCTGCGGTTCAGCCTGGCGGAGCTCGACGCGATGGACGACCGGCAGTTCGAGTTCGCACTGCGGGACCTGCTGATCCGGGACGGCTGGTCGGCCCGACAGGTCGGGCAGCAGGGCGATCAGGCCGCCGATGTCATCGCCGACCACCCGGCGTACGGGCGCCTCGTCGTCCAGGCCAAGCACACCAAGGTCGCTGCGAAGGTCGGCTCCCAGGTGATGTACCAGGTGAAGGGGACAGCAGGCCCCGCCCACCGCGCGAACGCGGCGACAGTCGTGACGAACGGCGGCTTCACCCGCGACGCCAGGGAGTGGGGAGAGCGGCACGCCGTGGGCTGGACCGACCGTGAACGGCTGCGCTCATGGGCCGAGCTGGGTGTCCCGCTCCACCAGATCCTGCAGCTTCCCGCCCTGACCCGCCGACGGCTCCCCGGCACTCGCCGGCCCCGGTTCGCCGCGCCGTACGAACGGACCGCTCCCGAGGGGAGGACGAACGGTGTTCGATGAAGACGGCTCCCTCGACCCGTTTCTGAAGTTCCTGCTGTACGCCGTACTGGTCCTGGCCGCCGGGAAGATGCTCTGGGAGTGGTTGACCGGAACCGTCATCGGATGGATCACCGTGGGCCTGTGGGGCGCGGTCGCCGCACACCCTTGGTGGACCGTGCTCATCATGATCGGCTTCCTCGCTGTCCTGTTCCTCCTCGCTCGGCTCGCCGGCGCTGTCCTCGACGTTCTCGCCACACCTGCCGTCGCCGGTGTGGAGGTGACATCGGTCGAGCCGGAGCCTGCCCTGCTCACCTACCGGATGAAGCAGCTCGAGGCCATGAGCCCGACCGGGTTCGAGCACGCCTGCGCCGAACTCCTCGCCCGGGACGGCTTCCTCCATGCCCGGCGAGTCGGCGGATCAGGCGACCTCGGCGCCGATGTCATCGCCACCGACGCCGATGGCCTCACCATCGTGGTCCAGTGCAAGCAGCTCAACAGGCCCGTGAACTCACCGGCCATGCAACAGTTCAACGGCACCGCCCGCCCGGAGCACGGTGCCGATCACGCCGTCATCATCGGCCTCAACGGCTTCACGCAGCCCGCCCTCGACTTCGCCTCCCGCCACCGTCTGATCACCGTCGGCCGCGAGGACCTGAAGAGATGGGCACACGGCACCCACCTCTACGACGTCATCCGCGCCCGCACCACCCCGTAGGCCGGCGCCAGGACGCAAACGGTCGACCCACCACGCCGCCGTCAAACCGATTCGTACTGGAGGAGAAACGCCTTGGACCTCCGTCGTGCCGACCGCCGTGACGCGGCCGAGCTCACCCGGCTGCGCCGCATCATGCTCGACGCCACGCGGCCCACACCGGACGGCGAATGGGTCACGGCGTGCGAGGCGGCTTTCGCCGATTCCCTCGAAGGCCCCTGCTTCGTCGCCTTCGTCGTCGATACGCCCGACGGTGCCGGTCTCGCCCCCTGCGCGGTCGACACCTACACCCCTCGCTTCCCCAGTCCCACCAGCGACTCTCCGTTCCAAGGCGAGATCCACTCCGTCGCCACCAACCCCGCCTGGCGCCGGCGCGGCTATGGACATGCCGTCGCCACCGCAACCATGCAGTGGCTTGCCGACCAGGGCTGCTCCTCCCTCCGCCTAAACGCCTCCCCCGACGGACTCCCCCTCTACACCGAGCTCGCCTTCCGTCCCCTTCCCGCACCAGCCATGACCTGGAGCTGCCGATAGGAAGCGATCCAGCGTCTCCGAACCAGAGCAGCCGGTGTGGGGGCCGTACTCGCCACATTCGATCGATCCGAGCGCTCCGACGGGTGGGAAGGACCTCCGATGCAGACCGGGCATTTCCCTGTCGAGTTCCTCGACGCGCAACAGATCGACTTCGTCGAGCACCCTCCACCGGCCCTGTCACCACAGGAACGAGGCGACGTCGACCGTCTCTGGGCGGAGACGAAGGCCCACAACCCCACCACCTTCGACGGCCCGCTCGTCGCGAGCCTGGGCATCGACCTGTCCGGGCCCGGCCCGTCGGTGGTGCGATGGGCCAGGATGACGTACCGACACCGGGCCCTGCAGAAACTGTGGCCAGCCGAAGAGGTCCCCGGGTCCGTCTTCGTCACCGTCTTGTTGCCGACGGAGGCCGGACTCGCGGTCGGACGTGGCTCCCCCACCACCGCGGCGCCCGGCCACTGGAGCCTCCCCGGCGGCTCAGCAGAACCCCCTGCGGCCGGCCACCCCCTGGACATGGCGCGCCAGGCAGAGCGGATCGGGTATGCGTCTGGTTCTCGATCACCCAGCTGTCGAGTAAGCCGAGGCCCTGCTGGGTGGCGACAACCACAACCTCCCAGCCCCGTTCCTGTGCGACTGTAATGAGCTTGCCGACATCGCCGGCGATCCCGGCCGCGCACACGACGACATACACGAACGGATCGCGCTGCGACTCATTCACGCGGGCACGGTACTCCCAGTCGACCGCTGAGGTGGTGGAGCTCATAACCGCACCCGGGCCTGACCGCACAACCCCTTCCAGCCCCGCTGAGGGGACGCGGGCCAGCCTCCGCTCGACGTCCCATAGGGAACGCGGTGAGCTTTCGCACCCCGGGAGCCCACCAACGAGCCCCTCCTTATGGACCATCAGTCCGCTGGGGACAATTTGCGGCGGCGGCGCGCTGGGGACAAGGGATGCCTTCCCTTCCAAGCCGGTTGGCCTACGCAGGGGATCGGGGGAGGTCAGCGTCCTCGTGACACTTCACGAGCGCGGCCTCAAGGCCCTGGCACCGCCATGGCCCATCCGAGGCTCCTCGCCTTCCTCTCCGACTACCCCCACCCCACCCGGCGCGCCAAGGCGCGGACCGTCGCAGCAGCCGACCCGGGGCCCGGCCGCAGACCCGTGGACTCGCTACGCTGCGCGACGTGAGCGGGACTCGAAACCCACTCCTGACCAGCCGCGATCCGCCCCTCAAACCAGCTGTCCCTGGGGAGAATCTGGGGAGAATGGGCCGCCCTGGGGAGCGGCTGGGGAGAATCGGCTACGTAAAAGAACGTCACCATGAAAGCCCCAGAAAGCTGCAAAGTCCCAGGTCATCCCACCCCCGATAGCGATCTCCGCAGGTCAGCGCGCCGAGGGCGAGGACTTCTTGAAGATCTCCTCAGTCTCTGAGTATCAGGAACCGGGCCGCCACAGCTGCCTATGGCCACCAACGCCCCTGACCCGACACGCTCGGCGAGCAGAGCAGAGCAGCGTCCATGGCCTGCATGTAAGCCGCTCGATGACCGCCGACGTGGATCCGGGAGCCCTTGTGCCTGCCTCGCTCAGCGCCCCTACACTCGCGCAGAGCGCTCTTTCCTTTCCGCCGTTCGCAGCAGCTCCTCTTGCTGAGCACGGCCCGCTTCGGCGACGGCAGCGAGAGCCGGGACGCGGGTGGAGAGATCTGTGAAGTAGTCGATGAGATGTTGGTGTCTGGCCGAATCCTCTCCCCACCATGAGTCGACCCAGGCGACGTCGGCCGCGATGTGTGCGGCGGGTACGCCGTGGTCGAGGAGAAGGGGTCCGAGGCTTTCCAGTGTTTCGTTCCGCTGGCCCACGAGGGCTTCGAGGAGCTTGCCGGGGGTGACCGCGTTGTCGCTGATGAGCTGCTCTGCCAGGTCACGGTCGGTGCCTATCAGCTGGACAAGCGGGCTGTGGCCGATGCGTGGAAGGTCGACACAGCGGATGGCAAGGCTGTAGCGGTGGCTTTGTGGGAGGCGGTCCAAGTGCAGGTCGCACCCGTGGGGCTCGGGCGCGGTGAAATAGCCCTGCTCGGCCATTTCGTCGAGGCGCTCGGCGTACCACGCTTCCAGCAGATCGGGGTCGTGCTCGGCAAGGTGGGCGAGGAGTTGGCCGGCACGCCACTGGTCGTGCTGGGGTAGATCCTCAGGGCGGATGCGGCGTACGGCGTCACGCCAGGTAGCTCGCCATGTACCCGGTAGTGAGGGGCCATGGGGTTGTCCGATGGCGAAGATCACCGCCGTGCTGCCGGCTATGACAGCGTCCGGGTGGCGCAGCAGACGGTGCAGTACCTCGTGCGGCTCGTCGCGGAGGAAGATCGAGTCGAGCAGCCAGGCGTCTTCGGCGCGCATCTTCGCGACCACGAGTTGGGCAGCCGTGTCGTCTGCACCTCGTCCGAGGACGGTGGAGATGACGCCGGTTCTGAAGCGGGGATCATCCAGCGCAGAGGTGAGGACCTCAGCAGACAACGTGTCGTGGGAAGTGGTGAGCCATCGGCTCAGTGCGGCTCGATTAATCGGCGGGCTGCCAGCTGCTGTTGCTGCTGCGTGCCAGGCGGCGGGATCGGTGAGGTGCGGCACCATGTGGTCGGCGACCCAGGTGCCGCCTCCGTGGTCTCCCGCGAGCTCGGCTTGCTCGGCCAAGGCGACGAATCGCGCGACTCCGGCGGTCGGGCCGAGGGCAGCAATCCTTTGGGCGAGAGATTCCACTGTGCGGACGCTGCCTGGGGCGGTTTCGTCCTGGTCACCCGTGGCGTCCCTACGACTCCAGCCGATGAAGGACTCCATATCTGGATCGATGTCCAGTGCCGGGAGGTTGCTTCCTTCATCGCCGGCCCGCGCGTATGCGGCGTTGAGCATGCGCCGAGCACGGAGAGCGAGACCGGGAGAGGCCTGGAGTAGATGATGCAGGGTAGCCAGTATGCGAGCCCCTCCCTTCGCTCCCTGGTTCTTCTGTTCCTGGTTCGGTTCGCTGTTGTGCGGAACGTATCCTTCACCGAGCCGTACCCATGAGCCGGCCAGGTCCAGCAGAGGAACAACCGCGGCTGGGGCGCTGTTGAGGCCATCCTGTCGTTCGGTTTCCTCGATCACGGGCGCCACCTGGTCCCACAAGGAGATGAGACGAGCCAGGTTTTCGGCACTTTCCACGCCCCGGGCGATGGTGACCGTGTTGGGGCTACCGGGGTCAGTCCAAGTCCCAGACGTTTCGGCGGAGAAGATGCTTGCGATCACCTCGGTGGCTACACCCCATTCAGCTGGAGAGCGGTGAGTACGCAGCCACTCAAGGACGGGCCTCAACAGCAGCCCTCGAACCTCGAATACGGTTCCGAAGTCCGGGTCGATCGTTTTGGCCACGTCGTCGAGCACACGCAGTGGGTGCTGCGGAGTGGAGTGGCGCGGGCGCTCGTCGCCCACGGCCAGGTCGAGCAGAGCGGTTATCGCTTCAGGCAGTAGATACTGCGTCGCCGACTGCGCGAGCTGCCGAGCAGCTGCGTCAGCTTGCCGGTCCGTGATGGTGCCGTTCATTGGCTCGTCACGCGGGGCGGCGAGGAGCACACGAGCCTGGGTGACCGCGAAGCGGGCAGCCTCTCGGTCCAAACGGGCGCATTCGGACACCAACGAGAAGGTGCCGGTGTCCCACTCGGTCGGTGCAGGCAAGGCTCGAACCCAGTTCTCGACTGCCGTCCGAGCATCCGACGAGACCGAGACACGGGCTGCGGATATGGCGGCGGAGACGAGGTCACGGCTCCTGGTGGGGAAGGCTTCGCACAGAGTGGACCACGGCCTGTTTGCCGGACGTGTGAAAAACCACCGGGCAATCAGTGGCGCGCGCAGCGCTGGTTGCAGCCGCCAGACGTCGTGAACCGTTTCCACGAGGCCATGGCGCGCAAGGCGCTCCATCAGGCCGGACATTCTCGCCGGCGGCTCGCCGACGAGCGGCGCAAGCGCGTATAGCGTCTCGCTTGAAGCCCCTCCCAGGGCCGCTACACAGGCCAAAACGTCGACGGCTGTCTCGGTCTCGGTGATACGGCGGAGATGGCGCTCTACGTTGGCCAGGTGGGCTGCGCCGTTGGCTACCTGCTTTCCCTCCCCCGTTGTGAACAGCTGGCACAAGGTGACGGCCCACCCCGGTCGTCCAGCTGCCTGGTCGAGAACTGCCGCCCGGGCCCGGTGCCCAGTGACGCCCAGAGAGGTGACCAGGGCGTTCATGTCGGATCGCTCCAGCAGGTCGATGTCGAGGCGGACAGCGCTGGGCAGGGCTGCCGTCACCTCGTCTGCTCTGTCGGGCCAGGTGGTCGCGACGATGGCGAAGGCATGTTCCGCACTGTGGCGCGCCCGCCGCAGTACACGCATCTCATCGAGACGAGTGTGGGCATCGTCCACGACAACGGCGGCAGGGCGAGAAGTCAGTAGCTCGTCCAGGATGCGGTCTGCTTGCGCCTGCTCTAGGTAGGCGACCTTGCCTGTGAGCTCAACGGTGAGCCGGGTTTTCCCCGCACCGGGCACGCCGGCCAGCACGACATCCCGGCCGCTGGTGACGGCCTCGTCGAGCTTGGCCAGATCCGCCTCTCGGCCAAGGAGATCGGTGTGCTCAGCGCCGTCTTCCGGCAGCTCCAGCGGCCTGTCAAGCAGGGCCTCCAGCTCTCCTCTGACGCCGAGGAGGTGGAACCTCCACATCGGCTCCTTGGACAAGCGCGAAGCGAACCAGTCCCGGGCGTAGATGTGCGGCGCTGGGAGGCCATGATCTGCACACAACCGGTCCAAGGAGGCGCGTCTGGTAGCGTCGACAGGCTGTGAGCAGGCCATCACAATCAGATCGGCTTGCACGCCCTCTTCGCTCATACGACGAAGGCCCGTGCGCAGGTTCGCCACAGGATCACCCGTAGTCACGAGCAGGCGCCCACGGGCGTCCGCGTCCTGGGGTCCCCATGGGAAGTAGATGTCGGCGTCGCGGCCGAAGTCATGCCCCCCTCGACCACGGACAGGCCCGGATACTGTGATTGCAGGAGCGCACAGGCGCACCGCTCGAACTCCGTTGGATGGATGGCTTGTTCATCCATCGCCCGGCGCACGCGTGCAATGAGGTCCATGATTATTGATGCTACGCGCACTGGCGTCGGTACACCCCATCCGGCGGTGGCCCCGTGCCTGAAGGAAGATCGCTCCAGGCATGCACGGGAATGGCCCAGGCAAGCACACGCCGAGGAGAGACCTTTTCACGCGGTCTGATGGCTGCAACGCCACTTGCAAGGCACACCGGCTCTGGTCGCGTACGCACGCAGGACGCCTTACGCCGATGTCCCGGCATTGCCAGCTCCTGGACGGGTTCCAAGCGCCGTTTCCACAGCAGATACCGTTTCTGCCAGGCTCCGAAAGACCTGAGTGGTTCGCCCAAGCCGTTTCGCCCCCCGCGCCAGTGGCTCACGCATCTGCCGCTCGCAGACGATGAAGTCGGCGTAGCCGGCCGCGCAGGAGAGATAGACCATGTCGATCACGTCATTCGGCTTCCAGGTGGTGCCACGGTTGAGGTGACGTTCGTGGAGCATCTCCCGGAAGAGGCCCAGAGCCGGAAGAGAGCTCATCTTCTGGACGGGCTGAGATCCTGTGCCCCAGTCCTTCAACTGCTCTGGCGTCATTCCTGCGGCGAAGGATTCCTCGGCCACCTTGTTCCGCAGGTCGCTGAGGAGCCATGCGTCGATCGCCTTGCGCTTCTGCTGAGCATCGCCGCTTTGGGTGTCCAGCCAGTCACTGAATTTCTGGTTCGCTTCCGTCCAGCCAAGCTCAGGACCACGCTCCCCACCTTCCGAGTCCAGCATGGTGTCGATCAAGCTCACTGCAGAAACGAGCGCCTCGTGCTGGAACGCTGCCGTCGGTGGAAAATCCGCCGGCGCCGAGGCAGGAACGAAGCCTCTCGCGGTGGAATGAAGCGAGTTCGGCTCCAACGTCACGACCGGCGCCATCACCTCAGACTGCCCGAGCTCCGCACGGAACATCAGACGGAGTTCATCCCGCCACACCTGCAGCGGATCCCGCAACTGCCAGCCCCTGCTGAACTGAAGGATGGACAGGCCTAGACAATAACGCCCCTCCGCGTTCGACCACTTGGTCGTCTCGTAATAGTGCCCCGACGAAGCAGGGAGGATGATCTTGCGCTCCGCTGACCACTGCGCAAGCCGAAGGGCCGCGACTCGATCATCCGCCGTTCCGCTCCGCCGCCCTCTCATCGCATCGCTTACGAGGCGCCATTTGTTCTGATCCAGATAGACGACGAGCCGTCCGGCCAACTGGTCGGCTCGGTCAAGCCGGGGGAGCTCGAACACGATGCTGTCGCACTTGAGAGTCTCCACAACCAAGCCTTCGAAGGTCGGCGGGTAGGAGATCCGAGACAGCAGACTTGTCGGTTCGAACAAGGGGCCAGGCAGCGGCAGCCGCGCCTCTTTGCCGTCGGACCTGACCAATACGAGGGCGTCCGAACCACGATCGGCTGTGATCATCACGATGGGCAACTCGCCTGGGCTCTCCATCCGCTCATGATGCACAAGCAGCGGCGCTGAGGACACGGCGGTCCGATGATCGGCACTGCCTCGGGGTGCAGGCTGGGCATGCCAGATCGCCTGCACGACCACCAGGCGAGGAAGCCGCTGCCTCCGGAGACGCATCTGATGGCTCGCCAGTAAAGTCAGCAAAAGGTCAGCATTCAGCTGACCAGACCTGCTCCCACACGAGCACACGATAGAAGCGCGCCGCACTGGCTGCGACACCGAGAGAAGGTGCGAAACCATCCCTCCCGGCGGCACACCGAAAGTCGGGGGCACAACCGAGCGAGCCTGCTGCGGACATCGACCGCGAGGAGAAAACCCCAGGTCAGCGCACCCTACCCCGGGCCTTGAGCGGGGTAGGCGGGACCTCCGGGGCATCGAGCCGGGTGCCGTCGTAGCCCTTCACCTCGCCGAAGCGGTCGCTCGCCATTCAGTCCTCCCTGGCTGCGCGGATCTCGTCGTCGGTGCGGCCGACGAAGTTCCACCACAACGCAGGCGCCTGCATCACCGACGCGCTCTCCGACCGATGCGGGTCACGGTCCCTGGGGCAGCCGCGGTCATCTCCCACCGCCCCTGCGACCGACAGCGCGCGAGCCGCGTCCGCCCAGAACACCCTGTGCTCGCCCGACGGTTCGCAAACGAGGACCACGGCCTAGATCCGGACCATTCCCGGACCACAATGCCGATCGGCCACCCCTTACATCAGTCGTTTTGGCTGGTCAGACCGCCTGCGCTCCCTGTACCACCAGCAGACGAAGAACCTGCTGGTGTCGTACTCCCCGAAGAAGCTCGGCTTCTTCTAGAGGCACGAAAAGAGGCGCCTGACCTGGTCTTTTACCCGTCAGGCGCCTCTCGCTCGCGCCTCCCAGGGCGAAGCCGAGTTTGCGTCGAAACTCCCAGTTCCTCCCACCGGTGTCCCGCTCCTGACCAGCGCTTCCGGACCAGTCACGGACCAAAACTCCGGCTCAAAGAGCGTTCTATCCTGCTCAGGGCGCTTCGTTACAGTTCAGGTGACAGACCGCTGCGGGTCGACTGAGGCGGTGGTGCCTGCTGTGGCAGGTGGGGCGGGTGACGGTCTTCGAGGATCCGTTTCGCTCGCTTCGCTCCTGTCTGATCCCAACACGCCCCCGGCCGCGCCGGTTTGCGCCCTGTAGCGAGACGGCAGCCATCGGTAGTACAGAAACACGCCTCGTAAGCAGCGGCCGTACCCGAGTGACCTGTCCGACGCCCGTTGGAAACTGCTGGAACCAACCCTGACAGCCTGGCGGGCCCAACAAAGAGGGAAGGGCCTGGACATCGGGCGGCCGCCCGAACACGATCTGCGCCGGATCATGGACGCCATCCTCTACGTCGACCGGACCGGGATCCCCTGGAGGTATCTGCCACACGACTTCGCTCCGTGGGAGACGGTTTACGGCTACTTCGCCGCCTGGCAGAAGGATGCGGTCTTCGAGCGGCTCAACAGTCTCCTGCGGCGCCTGGTCCGGGAAGCCGAAGGCCGCGACGCCGAGCCGAGCGCCTGCGTCCTCGATGCCCAGAGCATCAAGACCTCTGCGAACGTCCCGGCCGCTGGCCAGGGCATCGACGCGGGCAAGAAGATCGCAGGCCGCAAACGCCATATCGGCGTCGACACCCTCGGCCTCCTCCTGGCCGTGCTGGTCACCGCCGCCAGCGTCTCCGACAACGTCGGCGGCATTCAGGTTCTCTCAAGCATCGCGGCAGACCACCCGCGTGTCACGAAGGCTTGGGCCGACATGGGCTACCGCACCAAGGTCATCGACCACGGCGCCCGCCTGGGCATCGACGTCGAGGTCACCCGCCCCGACCCCGCCCAGAAGGGCTTCAAGGTGATTCCGCGGCGCTGGGTCGTCGAGCGGACCTTCGGCTGGCTCATGCACCACCACCGCCTCGGCCGCGACTACGAGACCCCCCCCCCCGCTCCGAAGCCATGATCCGCCTTGCCATGATCGACCTGATGAGCCGCCGCCTCACCCGCGAAGCCACTCTGAACCGGCGCGGCACATAGCTCACCCAGATAGAGGGTCAGCCCTCGTCAAAGCCGCGGAAGGTTCCTGATCCATCAGCAGCGTCGGCGAACTCCGCAAAGTCCATGTTGGCGATGCTGAGGTTGGCCGAGACGTCAGGAAACCACCGCGCAGGGAGCCTGAATGTCCGCCCAGGCTCGTCCGAGAGATCCACGGCCAGGAGCGAGTGATCCGGATCCTTCATCGTGGCCGCGTCCGCCAGAAAGACATGGACGATCTGCGCTTCTTCATCCGCGGCAGCCTCTTCATCCACCAATGCCCGGACCTCCGCGTCGGCGAAGCGAAACTCGCTGACATACGTGGCGTGGGGGTACTCATCGGCCGCGTCGAGCGCAGCTCGAACCGCGTCCCAAGCTCCGTCGTCACCGAAGTCGGTACGCAGTACCAGCGAGGTCAGATCATCAGGCTGAGGCAGAGGCATCCCGTGATCCTCCCACCCGACGCTGACATCGACCGCCACACCCACCACACCTGCAGAACTCCTCAAACAAACCGGCGATACCAAACACCCCCGTCGGGACAAAACGCTCTTTCAGAGGTAGTTTTCACCTGAACTGCCGGTGCATCGGCTCATTCTCATGACCTGCGGCTTCGGTGCAGATGAGGCCGGGAATGCAGCCAATGCCTGTGGGGCGTGTGGGGTTACGAATGGGGCGGAAGGTGACGCGTTCCTGTCTCATCCCAGGCTGTCCGGTCTTCGCAGTCGTGTGCTTCGGCTGTCGCGGTTTTACGCCTGGGCGCATTCGGTCCGCAGGAGTACGCCGGACGCATGACGAAGCGACGTCCGTATCCGAGTGATCTGTCCGATGCCCGCTGGGAGTTGATCGAGCCGGTTCTTGCGGCCTGGCGTTTCGAGCGCCGCGGCAGGGCCCTGGACTTCGGCCGGCCGCCCGAGCACGATCTGCGGGACATCATGGACGCGATCTTGTACGTGGACCGGACTGGGGTCCAGTGGCGCTACCTTCCGCACGACTTCCCACCCTGGAACACCGTCTACGGCTACTTCGCCAAATGGGCGGACGAGGGCGTGTTCAGCCAGCTCAACGGCGTGCTCCGCAAGCTCCTACGGGAGAAGGAGGGACGGGACGGGGAGCCGTCGGCCTGCGTGATCGACGCACAAAGCGTCAAGACCTCAACCAGCGTCCCCGCCGCCGGCCAGAGCATCGACGCAGGCAAGAAGATCGTCGGACGCAAGCGGAGCATCGTCACCGACACGCTCGGACTCCTCCTCGCCGTGCTCGTGACCGCGGCCAGCGTGCAGGACTCCATCGCCGGCACCGCGCTGCTCGACCAGGTCGCCGCCGACCACCCTCGCGTACGTAAGGTGTGGGTCGACGGCGGCTACCGACAACACCTCGTCGAGCACGCCGCAACCCTCGGCATCGACATGGAAATCACCGCCCGCAAGCCCGGGACCAGGGGATTCACCCCGATCCCGAAACGATGGGCGGTCGAGCGGACCTACGGCTGGCTAATGCTCCACCGCCGTCTTACCCGCGACTACGAAACCCTGCCCACCCACTCCGAGGCCGTGATCCACATTGCCATGACCGACCTCATGGCCCGCCGCCTCACCGGCGAGAACACCACCTCCTGGCGCGACCCGTTACCACAGACCAAACAGCCGATCCCGGGATAAAACATCGGGCGAAAACGACCTCTAAGAGCAGACAGCTGAGGGCTCCACTCGGTGGTCGCCAGCCTGCATGACGACCCATCAGAAACCGCGCCGTCCGTGCGTCAAACGTGCGTCGCGTGCGTCGAATATGCATCAAGATATCGACTTAACGCATGTAACGCCTATAACGCACACCCGGAGAAACGCCAGGTCAGCGACCCTTTTCAGCAGGCTCAAGGATCGCGACGCACTCGACATGGTGGGTCATCGCAAAACACGTGGACCAAAAAACACATGAAGAGAAACCGCAGGTCAGCGGCGCGTGCGACGCAAATCGGGCTCAAGATCAATGTGCATTGTGGGCACTATGGGCGCTACGTGCCACCTTCGACGCGCGCTGGCAGCCCCCCTTCGCGGTGCGTGACGTGATCAGCCCTTGATCGTTTGAGTTGTCGCCGTCGGAGACCCGGCGGTGGACCCCTGTCGTGAAGCAGGCATCCGCGAGGGTGAGGCAGTGCGGGCCCGCCCACGACGTTCAGGGCCGCCCCTCCTGCTGGACCTGGGAAGTTCTCACGCATGTGCGGTCTGGTCGGGTACGCAGGTTTCGGGGACGCTCCTGCGGCCGCCACCGAAGGTTCCACTCAAGGAGATGACGCAGACGCTCGCCTGCCGGGGACCGGACGCCTCCGCAACCTGGCGTGAGGGGCACGCGGCGCTGGGGCACACCCGGCTGGCCATCGTGGACGTGGAAGGTGGCCGCCAGCCACTGCTCCTGGAGCGCGACGGCCGGATCGTGCTGGCCGTGGTGTTCACCGGCGAGGTCTACAACCACGGCGAACTACGGCGCGAGCTGGCCGGGCTCGGCCACCGGTTCCGTACGCGTGGTGACGGCGAGGTGGTGCTGCACGCGATCGACGCCTGGGGCCCCGATGCCCCCGGGCGGCTGAAAGGAATGTTCGCCGACGCGGCGTAGGAGCCAGCCCGGCGGCGGCTGACCCTGGCCCGGGACCGGCTGGGGATCAAACCGCTCTGTTACGCCCGACCCGAGGCCGGGACGGTGTTCGGGTCGGAGCCCAAGGCCGTACTCGCCACCCCGACGTCCCGGTGGCACTGGACCACGACGGGTTTCGTGAACTGATGCTCACCGCCCACCCCATGATCAAGACCCCGGGACGCAGCGCCTTCGCCGGACTGCGCGAGGTGGCCCCCGGCACCACCGTGGTCCTCTCTGCCAACGGTGAAACGATTCACCGCTACTGGACGCTGACGCCGGCCGAGCACCGCGACGACCCGCCCACCACGGTGGAGCGGGTACGAGGGCTGCTGGGCCGGGCCGTGCGAGGGCAACTGGCGGCCGACGTCCCCGTCTGCATGCTGCTGTCGGGCGGCCTGGACTCCAGCGCGCTCGCCGCACTCGGCCGCCCTCCCACCGGGAACCTGCACACCCTGTCCGTCGACGTCGGCGCTCGTGCCGCAGACGACGACGCCATGGGCAGGAACCCGGACGGCCCCTACGTCGACCTGATGGTCCGGCACCTCGACACCACTCACCGAACGGTCCGGCCGAGCGCGGACGACCTGGCCGACCCAGGGGCGTCGCCGCACTGGGCCGTGCCGGGCGGCTCAACGAGAGCGATGTCGCGACGCTGGCGCGCGTCGTGTCCGCCGTGCTCTTCCTCGCGAGGCCGCGAGCGTAAACGCGACCGCGAGCGTCGACGAGATCCCGCGTGACATCCGAGACCAGCCGGCGGTCGTACTGCCGCGCTGACGCCGGTGACGCTTTGGCTGGCAGCGCTACCGCCGACAGGGGGTGATCACAGCCCCTCGCGGGTGCCCGCGGTGTTCGACTGTGGGTGCGACCGGCGCGCACACGCCGCGCGGCGCCAGGGGCTTTGGCCCCGGTCAGCCGGCTTCCGTCAGGGCCGCGTGCGCGGCGGTGAGGATCTCCTCGGAGAGTGGGGAACCCGCGGTTGCCCGGGACAGCACCAGCGCACCGAACAAGGTGCACAGCCGGGCGATGCCGTCCTCGCCCTCCCCGGCGGCCCCGACCGGGGCGAGGAACGCGGCAAAGTCGGCCACCCCCTCGGTGTAGGTGCGACGGGCCTCGCAGTCCTCATCCCCGCGCGCGACGTCGACGGCGAGGGCCGCGACCGGGCAGCCGCCCGCCGGGTCGTCACGGTGCTCGACGGAGAGGTAGGCGTCGATCAGGGCCCGCTGAGCGGTATCCCGCTGCCCGTCGTACTGCTCGAGCCCGGCCGTATGGCGCCGGGCGAGCTCAGCGAAGGCGTGGGCGGTCGCCTCGTCGACGAGCGCCTCCTTGGAGGCGAACTGCTTGTAGAAGCCGCCGTGGGTCAGGCCGGCCGCCTTCATGAGGTCGGCGACGCTCACCTGGGTGCCCTGCTCCCGGAACAGCCGGGAGGCGGTGTCCACCACCCGCCTGCGGTTCTCCTGCGCCTGCGCCTGCGATACGCGGCCCATGGCCACCTCCCATTTGGATGTCGACTGGCATCTATCGTATCCCCATGTTTAGATTAGGTTCGTAATCTAAACATGGGGCGGGCGACTCGACGGCGCCCGCCGAAGACCAGGAGCAGGCATGGAACTGAAGAACGCGGTCGCGGTCGTCACCGGCGCCAACCGGGGCCTCGGACGGCACCTGGCCGCCCAGCTCGTGGAGCGCGGCGCGAAGGTGTACGCGGCGGCCCGCCGCCCCGAGACGGTCGACGTGCCGGGCACCGTCCCGCTGCGCCTCGACGTGACGGACGAGGCGTCGATACGGGAGGCCGCCCGCATCGCGTCGGATGCGACCCTGCTGATCAACAACGCGGGCATCTCCACCGGCGCGACGCTGATCGGGGGCGACACCGATGAGGTGCGCCGGGAGATGGAGACCAACTTCTACGGCCCGCTCGCCGCGACCCGCGCCTTCGCCCCCGTTATCGAGGGCAACGGCGGCGGCGCCGTACTCAACGTCCTGTCCGCCCTGTCCTGGTTCCACCCGGCCGCCCTCGGCTCCTACGCCGCATCCAAGGCCGCCGCCTGGGCACTGAGTGACGCGACTCGCGAAGAGCTGGCGCCCCGGGGCATCGCCGTCTCGGCGCTGCACGTCGGTTACATGGACACCGACATGGCCGCCGGTGTCCCCGCCGACCAGAAGGTCGCCGCCGCCGACGTCGCGGCTCAGGCCCTGTACGGCATCGAGACGGGCCTGCCCGAGATCCTCGCCGACGAGACCAGCCGGTACGTCAAGCAGAGCCTGGCCGCGGCACCCCAGCCGAACGCAGGCTGACGCTCACCCCGCCACCGCGGCGCGCCCCCTTCCCACCCCTCGCGCAAGGACCCTTCATGCGTTATGCGACCTTCGGGCGCTTGACCGGACTGCGCGTGTCCGAGTACGCGCTCGGCACCGCGAACTTCGGCACCGGCTGGGGCGCGGGCGCCGAGCCGGACGAGGCACGCCGGATCTTCGACCGGTTCGCCGAGGCCGGCGGCACCTTCCTCGACAGCGCGGACGGCTACCAGTTCGGCGAGTCGGAGGAACTGACCGGAAAGCTGATCTCCGCCGACCGCGACCACTTCGTCCTGGCCACCAAGTTCGCCCTGGGCTCCGCTCCGCAGCCGGACATCTCCAAGACGGGCAACAGCCGCAAGAACATGGTCGCCTCGGTGGAGGCCAGCCTGAAGCGCCTGGGCACCGACTACATCGACCTGCTGTGGGTGCACTTCCCCGACGAGCTCACTCCGATGGAGGAACTCCTGCGCGGGCTCGACGACCTGGTGAGCGCCGGCAAGATCCACCATGCCGCGCTGTCCAACTTCCCCGCCTGGCGTGTCTCGCGCGCGGTCACCCTCGCGGACCTGAAGAGCTGGACCCCGATCGTGGGCATCCAGCACGAGTACAGCCTCGTCGAGCGCACCGCCGACCGTGAACTCCTGCCCATGGCCGAGAGTCTCGGGCTCGGTGCCGCCCTGTGGTCCCCGCTCGGCGGCGGACTGCTCACCGGCAAATACCGCAGCTCCGCCGAGGGACGTCTGAGCGACCTGGGCATGGTCATCCACACCGAGAGCACCGGCCAGAAGACCGCCGTCGTCGACACCGTCCTGGCCGTCGCCCAGGAGACCGGCGTGGCACCCGCCCAGGTGGCGGTGGTCTGGGTGCGCGAGCGCGCCGCCCGCTCCGTGGCCACGCTCCTCCCGATCATCGGCCCGCGCACCCTTGCCCAGCTCGACAGCTACCTCGGCGCCCTCGACGTCCAGCTGACCGACGCGCAGTACACCCGACTGACCGAGGTCAGCGCGGTGCCGCTCGGCGCGCCCCATGAAGGGATAGTTGCCTCGCTGCACCGCCTCCAGGGAGGCGCAGCCGACCGCGTCACCGCCCCTGTCGTGCCGGTGGCCTGACGGGTGAACGCGACTGAGGACGCAGTGCGCCCAGCCGCAGCCAGGAAAACAACACAAACTATCTCGTACTGGGAGAAGCCCGGGGCGAGCACAGCCCCCGCCCCCTTCCAGGGACGGGACACGGAACGGAGACGACGATGAGGGCCTTCATGGTCGAGAAGTACGGCGGCCAGGCCAGGATGCGCGCCGCCGAAATGCCCGACCCGCAGGTGGGCGCCGACGACGTCCTGGTCAAGATCCACGCGGCGAGCGTCAACCCGCTGGACCTCAGGATCCGCAACGGGGACTTCAAGGCGTTCCTGCCCTACCGTCTCCCCCTCGTCCTGGGCAACGACCTCGCCGGAGAGGTCCTGCAGGTCGGGTCCTCCGTCACCCGCTTCGCGGTGGGTGACGAGGTCTACGCCCGGCCCGACAAGGACCGCATCGGCACCTTCGCCGAACTCCTCGCAGTCCACCAGGACGACCTGGCGTCCAAACCCGCCACCCTCACCATGACCGAGGCCGCTTCCCTGCCCCTGGTCGCCCTGACCGCGTGGCAGGCACTGGTCGAGCGCGCCCGCGTGCGACCGGGTCAGAAGGTCCTCATCCACGCGGGCGCCGGCGGCCTCGGCTCCATCGCCGTCCAGCTGGCCAAGGGACTCGGCGCGCACGTGGCCACCACCGCGAGCACCGCCAAGGTCGACCTGGTCAAGAACCTCGGCGCGGACGAAGTCATCGACTACCGCACCCAGGACTTCACCGAGATCCTCGACGGCTACGACGTCGTCCTCGACAGCCTCGGTGGCGACAACCTGGCCAGGTCCTTGCGTGTCCTCAAGCCCGGCGGCATCGCCATCAGCGTCGCGGGCCCGCCCGACCCGGCCTTCGCCCGTGAACTAGGAGCGAACCCGGCCCTCCGCCTGGCCATGACCGCGCTCAGTTCCAAGACCCGCCGGCAGGCCAAGCGCCTGGGCGTGACGTACTCCTTCCTGTTCATGAAGGCCAGTGGAGACCAGTTGCGGGAACTCACCCCCCTCATCGACACCGGGAAGATCCGCCCCGTCGTCGACACCGTCTTCCCGTTCGACGACACCCTCCACGCCATGGAGTACGTCGAAAAGGGCCGGGCGAAGGCCGGCAAGGTCGTCGTCTCCATGACGTAGGACAGACCCGCCGACCCGACCAGCTCCACCAGCTCACCGTCCACGCCGAGCAAGGCGTGATGCGCCTGGTCACGGGCCTGCCGCCCGGCTTCGGCAGGGCCGTCATCAGCCCCAGCGGACCCGCCACCACCCCGCGGCGGGCGACCAGAAACACACCGGGAGAAACCACCATGAGCAGCACCGGCACCCCGAACGAACCCGTCATCACCTCGTACGCCCACGCCCCGACCCGCACCGTCACCGCCGGCGGCGTCACCTACGCTTTCCGCGAGCTGGGACCCAAGGGCGGCGTCCCCGTCGTGTTCTTCGTGCACCTCGCCGCGACCCTGGACAACTGGGACCCGCGCATCGTCGACCCCATCGCGAAGGGCCGTCACGTCATCGCCTTCGACCAGCGCGGTGTCGGGGCCTCCACGGGCCAGGTGCCGGACAGCATCGAGACGATGGCTGATGACGCCTACACCTTCATCACGGCGCTCGGCTTCGACAAGATTGACGTCTTCTCCTTCTCCCTCGGTGGCATGATCGCCCAGGCCCTGGCGGTGAAGCACCCCGAGCTCGTCCGCAAACTCGTCCTCACCGGCACAGGCCCCAAGGGCGGCAAGGACATCGACAAGGTCGCCGCCATCACGTACTGGGACATGCTGCGCGCCACCCTGACCCGGTCGGACCCCAAGGAATTCCTGTTCTTCAACCGCAACACCACCGGCAAGCTCGCCGCGCGCGCGTTCGTCAACCGGCTCAAAGAGCGCACTGCCGACCGCGATGCGAAGATCAAGATCAAAGCGTTCCAGACGCAGCTGAAGGCGATCAAGAAATGGGGGCGCTCCACCCCCGACGACCTGTCGCAGCTCGCCCAGCCCACCCTGATCGCCAATGGCGACAACGACCGCATGGTGCCCTCGGTCCTCTCCGAGGACCTGCACCGACGCATCAAGGACAGCGAGCTGATCATCTACCCCGACTCCGGCCACGGCGGCATCTTCCAGCACCACCAGCAGTTCGCCCCCCTAGCGGTCGAGTTCCTCGCCCGTTGACCTCTGGCGAACACCACAACTACACGTGTCGGCGACCAGAAAGAGAAGAGCAGCACCATGAGCGCCTCGCCGTCCGCCGCTCAGCTGGGCGTGGAGAAGAAGCACCTCACTTCCTCGATCCTGCTGTGGGTACGCACCGACCAGCCCCGCCAGACCGGCATGGACCACTGGAAGGGACCGCACTCAGGGATCATCTCCGCCACCCCGGGCCTGGAAGAGTACCGACAGATCCACCTCGCCGAGCACAACCCGGGCCGGTGGCCGGCGACCGACGGGGTGCAGACCTCGATCCCCGCGGACCGGAAGATCGACGGCGTCGCCGAGGTCACCTTCCAATCGGCGCTTGCGCCCCTGAAAGGGCGTAAGCAGACGAAGCTGGCCCACGCCGACGAGATCAACGTGTTCCGCCGCACCCTGCTCTATGCCGGCCCACCGAACTCCTCCCGCTGGTACGACGTCGCCGACCCCGACGAGACGGTCGGTGCCCGCACCCTGATCTACCTGCGCCGCAGAGACGGGGTCGGCGCAGGAGAGTTCCGGAAGTTCGTCAACCAGCAGCTCGTTCCCGCGCTCGCCGACGCCGCAGCGTTGAAGGAACTGCGCACGCAGACGTTCCTGCCCTGGAGCGAAAAGCTCTGGGACACCCCGAACGTCGCCCACGACAACCCCCATGACCAGCGATTCCATGCCTCCCTCGTCCTCGGGTTCAGCGACAGCGCAGCACGGGACGCATTCTTCACCGGCAACGCGATCGAGGGCCTGACCAACCAGCTGGCACCGCTCGCCTCCGCGATCCACGCATACGACGTCGCCGCAGCCTTGACCTTCGTCAAGAACGGAGACATCCTCCCGCGCTACCAGGAGTGAACGGCCGGCCAGAGCATGGAGCAGATCCGACGGACCGGCTGAGCAATCACTCCCCCCGGACCGGGCGCTACCCGGTGCTCGGGAATATGGCTTGTCTCGAATGACGCCCGCTGCCAGCTGGGGCCTCGAACTGGGATACGAAGCGGCGCCTCGTCCTCCAGGAGCAGGACCGGACTGAGCAGGTCACCACCGAGAAGGAACTCGCCGAGGCCAAGAAGAACTCCTACATCAGGATCCCCCGCTTCGACTACGCCCCGTCCGAACGCCTCCGCTTCGCCCTAAGCGGCGGCCAGCCGCACCGGGCGAGCGAATGGTCCGACACCCCCGGACGCTCCCTCGAGGACCAGCTCGCCGAGATCGCGCAGGAGGTCACGCTTCGCGGCGACGCCGCCGAACGCAGACGTCTCGACGAGATCGAAGCAGCGCACCAGAAGCGCATCCGCTAGGTGTATTGATCACGAGCGTTGTTGACACTGGTCTGGTCTTGAACATGGCGAAGACCTCCGGTGTGGTGGGAGCTGTCTAGGAACTCACCGC